>NZ_QLMH01000001.1:0-35371 GCF_003259935.1 Paranoxybacillus vitaminiphilus
CAGTCTACATTCGGTATACTTTTAGACATAGGTAGGGTTCTCCTTTCTCTAAGATTTTTGGTCCAATCAGAGAATACCCTACCTTTTTTCTTTTGGTCTAGCAAAATGCTTTACACAAAATTTTATACATCATCTAAAAACCGTTTACGTTATCCTTTTTCTATCATAAAATAAAAAGAATAAATATACTGAATATTACGGAAAGGAAGATCAACTTTGGATCCTAATCCTATTTTGATGTATTCAGTTAGAGAACTTCACATTGACCTTCTATTCTTAGAAGAATTTTATTCATCTGAGCCATTCCGAACATGGTTTATAACAAATACTACAGGCCTAAATGGCGATATCGGCGCTTTAGTCCGTGTTGAACATTCAGTGTTTGAATTAGAGAGAGAATCTGATCTTGAAATCACCTTTGAAAGTCCAAAAGGTGAAGTTCTCTTTTTAATTGAAAACAAAATAAACGCCCAGTTTCAACCTAACCAAGCTGAAGATTATAAAAATCGCGGAATCGAATACGTAAGGCGTGGAAAATGTGTTAAGTTTTATACGGTTCTCTTTGCGCCAGAAGATTATATCAAAATGATTAAACCAAGTCATAAATTCGATTTCTATCTTCCATTTGAAACGGTGATAGCATTTTTTGAAACTCAAGTTCAAATGGGGCAACGAGCAAACTACAAAATAAGTGTCTTAAGAAAAGCAATTGAAAAAGCGCGCTCTTCCAAATCACCTGCCTCCTCTTCTGTATATCAACCAAGTGAAGTGAATTCAGCTATTACCCTGTTCTGGAAGAGGTATTGGGAAGATTTATTGGTGCGGCACCCTGACTTGCCGATGCCCGAACCTAAAGATAAAGGACCAGCAGCAACATTCATTGGATTAGGAAAAAAAGTATTGCCTCCTAATGTAATTATTTACCATAAGTTTGTACACGGATTCGTCGATCTTCAGTTTGAAAAACTAGGAGAAAAAGCTGAGGAATTTATATCTTTATTCAAGGATTACTTGGAGGAAGGAATGACCATTCAAAGAGCGGGTAAATCTGCCGTTGTCGTTCGTATTGAAGTACCTAAAATCAACCCTCACAGATTTTATGAAGATTTACAAGATGATGTTCATAAAGCACAAGACGCGGCTAAAAGACTTTTGAAGTGGTTTAATAAAAACTCAAATTTATGGTTTTCTTTTAGTTCTTAATTTTTTCCTTCACTTACACTAAAATTGAGCCACTTCGCTCATGAAAACGTGAGCCACTCCATTTCCATCCAAAGCACCGTCTTTATATGAAATGAGAGGCATGGCATGCTTGTTGCCAATCGAAACACCTTAATGTGCCGCCTTTCGATCAAGACCAGGCCTCTAGAAGCTACATATAAATACCCATATTTACTATTAAGAATCTTTAAACGTCGGGGGTAATCGGAGTGGTTCAAAATTCAATTAGCAAATACACCTGTGTATCGACAAACAAGTGAATTTAGCAATGAACGTTGTATCGTAATGGATATCGGTAGCTTAAATACAACTTTCATTGCCTTTGATCACCTCATTCCTCAATACAACAAAACGACATCAAGTGAATTAGGAATTAGCTTTCTAAGAGCAAAAGTCGCTGAGGTTCTTGGCACAAAATACGGCACAATCATTTCTGACAGTGCAAGTGAACAAGCTTTACGAAATCAATATTTGTATATGTATGGGGAGAAAAAAGAGGAAAGCCACGAACTCATCAAAAGAGAAATGACGGCTCACGTGAAAGCAATTATTAACTTTGCGCGAAGCCGAAAAATCTCTCTGGAAAGCGAGAAAGTCATCGTTGTCGGTGGAGGAAGTTTGTTGCTTCGGGCTACCATTGCACATTTTTTACCGCATGCGTTGCTCAGTAATGATCCTATATGGGAAACGGTAAAAACATTTTTATACATTCTCGAGGTGAAGTGGAATGCAAAGAAAAAGCTTCAGCATTAGTTTTCGCAAAAAGTTCGAGCACGTATATGCATTTCTTCTTGAGAAAAAGAACAATGGAGAAAATGTCAGTGACTATATATGTCACCTTATTGAGCACGATATGAACAAAATGAGCGGGAAAAATGATGATTTAGAAGAAAAAGTGCGGGAGATTCTTCAAAAAATCACGAAAAGTTCGCATTCTCTTGAGCCTAACTATGCAAAAGAAGTAGACGATGATTTGTCTGCCGATCAAAAACACGATCCTTCTCATTTGATTGATAAACTTTTTGATTGACATAAAAAAACGCTAGGAAAACCTTGCTCCTAGCGTTTTTCAACATTATTTTCCCTTTCATTAAGCTTTCTTCTCCTGTCTGATTCCATCACCGCTCGAATTAGAACGTTTGCATCGACATCGAAAATCTTTGTGGCTCTGAAAGAAGCAGGGACTGAACAAAATGTTCGAAAATCAACGGATAAATTACCTCCATGATATGCATTTTTAGCTTTTATTGTATACTTCATTTATTAAATCGATGATCTTTTGGCCGCTATATTGTGTAACAAATTTTATTTTTATCGCATCATTAAAAAACTTCTCGGCATGTTTTATTTTTTGTCTTTCTTCGTCTCTCAAACTGTCGTTATCTGCATTTTTGGTTTCAACTATAAAATATAATTTCATTATAAACTCCGCATAATAAAATTTACCATAAATACATTGATTATTATTTATTTAAGCTAGAAAGAGTTTATCGTTACTTATGATATGGTTCACCGCAGACTCTCTAACTGCGAATTTGAAAAAAGAACCTTTAATCTAAAGGTAGATCAAAGGTTCTATGTTTTATTTTCAATCATATTCGATTATTCTGTAATTTTTATATATTATCTCTGCTTTATAATTATTGACTTATCAATCTCTTAATCATAGAAACAATGGTCCATTGATGAAAAGTGTTGTTTACACTTTTTTATTCAATACCTTTGTTTCTGCATCCAAAGAATTAACTATAAACCGGTTCTTTTTTGCTTACACTAGAGACCGGTTCTTTTCCGTTTAGACCGAGCGTCTCTGCTGTTGAAGTATGAATTTCTTGGAAAAGCTCTGGGTTTTCCACTAGTGACACGCCGTAAGAAGGAATCATTTCTTTAATTTTCGGTTCCCATTCATGCATATGTTGAGGGAAGCATTTTTTAATCACCTCAAGCATTACGTGTACGGCAGTAGAAGCACCAGGAGAAGCGCCGAGCAATGCAGCGATCGAACCATCGGAAGCACTAATAACTTCCGTACCAAATTGAATCGTTCCTTTACCGCCAGCTTCAGTATCTTTAATAATTTGCACACGTTGGCCCGCGACGACTATATCCCAATCCTCTGATTTAGCCGTCGGGATAAACTCGCGCAACTCTTCCATGCGCTTTTCTTTCGTTAACATAAGCTGCTGGACCAAGTATTTTACCAAAGAAAAGTTTTTAAAAGCTGACGCCAACAAAGTTGCGAGATTGTGCAGTTTTACGGAAGCAAACAAATCCATATTTGAACCAGTTTTTAAGAATTTAGGCGAGAAGCCTGCAAACGGTCCAAAGAGCAACATTTTTTTGTTGTCGATATACCGTGTATCAAGGTGCGGAACAGACATTGGAGGCGCACCAATTTTAGCTTTACCGTAAACTTTTGCATGATGTTGCTCTACAACTTTTGGATTATTACATACCATAAATAATCCGCTTACAGGGAATCCGCCAATTTGTTTGCTTTCTGGAATACCAGATTTTTGAAGCAAGTGCAGACTTCCCCCGCCGGCTCCAATAAATACGAATTTAGCCTTATGGATTTCAACAGAACCGCTATTGAGATCCTTCACTTTCAATTCCCACAGGCCGTCGCTGGCACGTTTAATATCCTTAACACTATGCTTGTAGTATATTTGGACATCTTTCCTCTTTAAGTGGTCAAACAACATGCGCGTTAAAGCGCCAAAGTTAACATCCGTACCTGAGTCGATTTTGGTTGCCGCGATCGGTTCATTCGATGTACGGCCTTCCATTATAAGCGGAATCCATTCTTTCAGTTTTTCCGGGTCATCAGAAAATTCCATTCCCTGGAATAACGGATTGTTTGATAGCGCTTCAAAACGTTTCTTTAAAAATCTCACATTATTTTCCCCTTGGACTAAGCTTATGTGGGGCAACGGTCTGATGAATTCCTGCGGATTTTGTAACAGATTGTTTTTTACAAGGTAAGCCCAAAACTGTCTGGAAATTTGGAACTGTTCATTAATTTTTATCGCTTTGTTAATATCAATAGATCCATCCGGTTTCTCGGGTGTGTAGTTAAGCTCGCATAGTGCAGCATGCCCCGTTCCCGCATTATTCCATTCGTTAGAGCTTTCTTCTCCCGGTTTGCCGAGTTTCTCAAACACTTTCATTTCCCATTCCGGTGCTAATTCTTTCAACAGTGTCCCTAAAGTCGCACTCATGATTCCGGCACCAATTAAGATAACGTCTGTTCCAGTTTGTCTGTTACTCATTTTTCCCATCCTTATCCCCCGATATTTGCAGAAAGGATGCAGGCGCACCTTCCTAAGTCAAAGCTATCCAGGGTCCTCGCCACACACCTTTTCTACAGCAATTATAAATTATATCTTAATTATAGTATATCATTAATAGTATATCACTATTTAATTATAAGTATATCATTATTTAATTAATAGTATATCATTATTATTTATATATTTATATATACTATATCAAATTTATACAAACAACATACTAATTGGCCATGTTACATTTATATTCCTCCTAAAAACGTAATATCAAATTAATTCTTAATTAGTATTTGCAAATCTACTTGCTTATTTATATCGGAAAGATCCAAATTTCTAACAGAGAGGGTCATCAAAAAATGCTAACGAAATACGCGGATTTAGCCAACAGGGAGAACATTACCCCGCACCGCTTCCGTCATAGCTTTTCCAAGAACTTGGCCAATGCTGGAACGTCCATCGAATTAGACGGCTTGCTCGGCATGAAAGCATTCAAACAACGGCTGTTTATGTAGACGCATCCAAAGAAGAACAGGTGGAAGCATTAAGGAAAATGTAATGATAAATAATTGTGTTTCAGTAGCATAAATGCTATCATATGTGTAATAATAATTAGTAAAGGGTAGAGGATATTGTTTGAGGTAATATACACAGGAAATGTTAAGGAATTTGAAAATTACCTATTGAATAAGGCAGAGCAAGAACTTAGACAAAAAGGTCGTCCGGGTATATGGTGTCATGTTGCTGATGTATATGCAAGGCAACTTACAATTATTCAACATAATCCATATCCTTCTGATTCGGGGGACAACAGCCTTCCGGATGATATAACCCCTCCGTCATTGAAACATCTTAGCATGAACACACGTTATGATAATTTTTACAGATGGGGTAATAAGGGGTGGAAGAACTGGAAATCACAGGATTATATTTGCGATCCACAATTTTTCAAAAGTCATACTGCTTCATTATTTCGACAAGCAGTATAATGGAGCGATAAGACGAGAGGATATTGTGCCTGCTGAATCAGCATATGAAAGTTATTGCGCTTTTGATCCTTGCCTTTATTAATCAACGGGGAGGGAAAAAAGAATGAGTGATTTTTTTAAGAAATATGCAGCTATTCGAGGCGAGCAGCATGTTCAAAAACTTCAATTAGAAGGAACGATAGCTGCTCAGATCAAAACAAGACGGAAGCAACTAAATATGTCTCAACAGGAACTTGCAGACCGTATCGGAGTTCCAAAATCCACGATTGGAAGAATTGAAGCAGGGCTTACAAGTCCTAGAGTAGAGACACTTTTCAAAATTTCGCAGGCATTGAATACTCCTTTTATCATTGACGGTAGTAGTAAACAGGATCATGACCATAGCCTGCATGTTCAAGTTTGAAACGTTGGCAAAGAAAAAAAGGTTAACACCAGAAGAACAGCGTGATGCTGCGGAATGGATATATATTCTAAAAAGGCTCGATCTTTTTCATGAGTGATCGTAAAAAATACAAGATTCGCCAAAATACAAAAAAACGCTCCGCCTCATGCAAACACCACAACTCGAACCGGATTCAGCAACGTGCCAACGTTTTTTCTGTTTTGCAGCAGGATTTTGCATCGATTATTCTCGATATTCGCGATGGAGATGCAAGTGCGTCCTTCCACAAAAGAGTGGGCAAGAAAAACGATTGTGTTCCATAACAAAACGAAATTATATGTCACTGAACATATAGAAAATGGATATATCTCCTTTTATTATTATGATTGGGTTACGCCTAACGAAGAAACGATCTTAAAGTGGCATTCTGAAAGTCACGACAACGACAAACGACACCAAACATCGACCGAACCGTTCTATGTTCATCTTCCTGATTCGGAAACTTTACATAGCATGTACCGGCTGGAGAATTTCGAACATCAAACATTACGGAGTATTATTGAGTTTATTTTGTATTTTGATAAAGTGATTTCTGCTTTTGATGGCCAATTTCCCTATATGTCCAACCAATGAGAAAAGTGGTTGAAATGAGAGATAGTATATTAAATTGACTGATTGAGAGGAAAAAGCAAATCCTCTATCAATCGGTCTTTTTCTTTTATAACGAGCAAATGGACGTATGCATAATGCCCTGGGTACAATTAATGCTTTTGATTAGAATGAGCTTTGACAGCTCCGAATCGAAATGTTATATATTATGTATATTCAAAAATTCAAATATACAAATAATAAAAAGAAGGGATTTTTGTGGGATATTTTTTTTCAGACAGATTTAGCGGTTATTCATTCCAGCACTTTCGAAAAGATCTTCTTTCAGGTATCATTGTTGGTGTGATTGCCATTCCTCTTGGGATGGCGTTTGCCATTGCTTCGGGTGTTAAACCGGAGTACGGGATTTACACGACCATCATCGCAGGAATATTCATCTCGCTTTTTGGCGGATCGAAATTTCAAATTGGCGGTCCGACTGGCGCCTTTATTCCCATTCTTTTGGGAATTGTGATGACGTATGGTTACGAAAACTTGCTAATTGCTGGATTTTTAGCTGGTGTTATGTTATTTCTAATGGGGGTATTTAAGTTAGGCTCATTGATTAAATACATCCCGCGTCCTGTTACAATCGGTTTTACTTCAGGGATTGCAGTTATTATCTTTTCAGGGCAAATCGCCAGCTTTTTAGGGCTGACAGGTATTGAAAAGCACGAAGATTTCTTATCCAATATGAAAGAAATCTTCATTCACTTGGATACGATGAATCTTTTCAGTGTCTTCACGGCAATGATCAGTTTGGTCTTGATTTTGCTTACTCCAAAATATTTTCCGAAAGTGCCGGGTCCACTAATCGGATTAATCGTTTCCAGTATAGTTGCAAATTTATTCTATCCGGATAAAGTGGCAACCATTGGCTCAACATTCGGTGAAATTCCAAGTACGCTGCCGAGTTTTCACTTTCCGGAAATCACTTTAGAAAAAATTCAGCACCTGCTTCGTCCTGCATTTGCTATCGCCATGCTGGGGGCTATCGAATCCTTGCTCTCTGCTGTTGTTGCCGATGGAATGACCGGAAGCAAACACAACAGCAATCGCGAGTTAACGGGACAAGGGATTGCGAATATGATCACACCTTTATTTGGCGGGATTCCGGCAACAGGAGCCATAGCGAGAACAGCAACAAATATTAAAAACGGTGCCGCTTCGCCCATGGCAGGTGTTATTCACGGGCTCGTTGTTTTGGCGGTATTATTGCTTTTTGCGCCTTATGCCTCTGCCATTCCATTAGCAAGCATGGCGCCTATTCTGATGGTTGTTGCATGGAATATGAGCGAACGAAAAGAATTTGTTCACATACTTATGACAAAAACGGGCGATTCCATTATTTTAGTTATTACATTCCTTCTTACCGTATTCACTAACCTTACTATTGCGATTGAGGTTGGTCTCATTTTGGCGATCATCCTCTTTGTAAAGCGAATGAGCGAAATACTTACAGTTGCCAAAGTGCTTCCAGACCCGGCAGACAAGAAGAATAAAGTAAAGCCGCATATAGTGAATGCGGGACGTGATTGCCCTCAGATTAGCATCTATACGATTGAAGGCCCTCTTTTTTTTGGAGCGGCACAAATGTTTGAAAAATCAATTATGGGAACAATCAATCATCGCCCTAAAGTGTTGATTTTGCGAATGGGGAAGGTTCCATATATCGACACTACGGGAGAATCCAATTTATCTAGCATTGTTCGCCATTTTAAAAAGCAAGGTGGAACAATTCTCATTTCAGGTCTGCAAACTCAACCGAAAGAAGTTCTGAAAAGAACAGGATTATATGAAGAGATTGGAGAAGAACATTTTTTTGAACATACTGGAGATGCAATCAGTTTTGCGTTAGCTAATTTAGAACAAAACAAATGTCTTGGCTGTAAGCATTATGCTTTTCAAGAATGCATCCGATTGTCCGACCCGATAAGTGAGCCTGAAAAGGACGGGGAATTACAAAGTATGGTTTATGCTCATAAACCGTAAATAAGGAGGGAACTCAATGAATTTAGAGTTGCAGCAGTTTAAAGCGGATTTTTTCAAAGCACTTGCCCATCCTTTACGGATAAGGATTTTAGAATTGCTAGCCGAAGGAGATAAGAACGTTAACGAGCTTCAAACACTCATTGGTGCGGAGGGTTCTGCTGTTTCTCAACAATTGAGTGTGTTACGGTCTAAAAATATTGTATACGGAACAAAAGATGGCAATCGGGTGTTGTATTCTCTTCGTGACCCGATGATTATTGATTTGTTAAACATTGCTCGCCAAATATTTAACAATCACCTTATTGATGCTATATCGATGCTCGATAAATTTAATGACGATAAAGTGAAAGATTTGGAAGAATGAACGGTTGCTGCATGTTTCCACGGACATTTGAAAAATTACCGGATTTTATTAGCTTGTTCTGACAGGGGAGAGGTCGCTCACTTCACCCATTCGGAATCATCAAGTAAACCCGAACTCAAGATGGAAAGTTCGGGTTTTATTTTTTGTACTTGTTCCATTCATAAAAATCTCTTATAAAACTTGACGCACATCAAAAGTGAAAACGATTGCCATCAATAAAGTAAGTGATTATACTCAACTTCGCAAGAGAAACGGCAAAAGGGTGGTATGGGGAGTGCGAATATCAGGAAAACTCAGAGGAAACAGTTGTCATTTAAAAAAAGCAGATTTATGAACAATATCCTTTTTATGTACCTGGGTGTTGTATTTGTGTACGGTTTCTAAATGCATTAAGAAACTACCATGCGTCTTCCCCTGAATTATTCAGAATCAATATTCAATTTTTGTTTCGTTCTTTTCCTGTCCAAAGTCGAATTCATCTCTTTCTCCTCCTCCTTTTGGCACATATGACTCACACCTATGCATACAAATCATTTTGTATGTATAGTTTAACAAATTGTAACATAAAATTCCCCGCTTTGATGGGAAATAGTTAAATAATCTAGCAACTTCTTCGTATAAGCAATATAGTTGCTATCTCTTTTTATGTTCAGAAAAGCGAAAACTCGGAAAGCAGAGTCCTTCAAGATGAAGGCTCTGTTTTTTAAAAACTTTCCCAAAAAATCGAACGAAATTTTTATATCTTACCAATATTATATTGAAGTCCTTATGACATATGAGAAAGTGTTGGTACAGAGCGGAATAAACCCGAGTTCAGGACCCATAGATGTGGGAATGATACCTCCAAATCTTCAAGAAGAATTTCTGAAAGCAAGGGATTTTATTGAATATGTAGATAAGCAAATACAGTAAAAAGGGGGGAATCCATCTTTAGAGGAACCTTTTCTATTCAGATTGTAGATAAAATAGGGCTCAGACGCAGGATCTGAACCCTTTATTCTTCAACGGGTCAGTTTTATATAGATTCAGATTAATATTCCGACACAACTATCTGTCTAATGCGTTGAAGCACTTTTTCAGGAAATAGAGCGAGGTACTCCAAGAACGAAACAATCGATTCTTGCAATTTTTTTCGATTGGCGTGAAAAATTGGCAATGGCGCTCTCTTTCAGACATCCCAAAATCTGTTTAACCAATTTTAAATTCGGCCAATAACCGTTCTTCGTGATTATGTAAAAAAGACTGAAAAAATGAATTTTTGCGTTATCCAAGACCATCACAACACGTTTGTCTAGACACTGGTCCAATGTGTATGGAAGAAACTGCAGAAAAGTTTGTTGTATTGTTAAACGGTTTTAGCTAAAAATTGGTTTGATATTCTTCCATGACAGTGAAAAATGGGCTTACATCAAAAGAGCGGTTTAGTATACATTGCGCTTCATTTAAATGCTTCCATCTTTTTCCGTGTAATACTTATAAGTCTTTTTAGTTTAACAGCATCAGCATGTCCAAGATTTAGAGATTACTTGAACTTTTTGCACAAGAACCACTATAATTTTGTTATAATTAGTGAATTTGACAAATCGAGGGAAGAGGCATGAGCGACTTTTTTGGACGGAAACAAGAAATAGAATATTTGACTTCCATTTTTCAAAAAGTGAAACAAGGTCAGCCGCAATTTGTCGTGATCAGTGCTGATACCGGTATTGGAAAAACGAGGTTAATACAAGAGTTTTATCATTTTTTAAGTAAGAATGAAGACCCGAATGGGTATTGGCCGGATATATTAAATGATACGAAGCATACCATGTCTCTCGTTCCAAAGTTTGATGAATTATATGTCAATCAAGCAAGCCTCATGCCTTGGATGTGGCTTGCTTTGCGTTGTCAAAATCGCGATGAACGTAATAGTGATATGAGAGCAGATTGTGCATTGAGTCAAGCACGTCATCAAATCAGGCTCCATTTACACGGGTTATTCGAAGCAAAGAAACGAAGCTTTACAAACAAACAAGTGGCCAAAAGCGTTGTTAGTATGTTGGCTAATTACGCCTTTCCAGGTGGAGGACCGTTTCTCGTCGACCTAATTGGAAATGTGGTCGAAAATATCGATCAGACAATCAGTACATTCGATTCCATCACTAGTTTCTTGGAAAAATGGAAGGGACGGAAGAAAGGAACTGAAAATCAAATCATCGAAGTGGCTAAACAAGAATATGTTTCGCTTGTCGACCAAACGCTGGAGGTATTTGAATCCATTTTTGACACAAATGATAAGCGGCTTCCTTCTGTGCCATTACTGTTCATTATTGATGATGCCCAATGGCTTGACGAATTAACCTTTGACTTTTTAGAAAAGGTTTATGTTCGAGCGAATGAGCTAGAGTGGCCATTAATGATTATAGCAACGTGCTGGGAATCCAGTTTAAAAGAACAAATGCATTTATCACGTACAGGGGGGCATATACAAAAAGACCTTGGGCAATTGGTTGCTCAATTCCAATCCGATGAAGTAGTGGAAGTACCGATTATTTTCCCATTAGAAAAGTTAGATGAACGAAGCATTTATGAAATTATTGATTCCGTCCTTCCGAAATTGCCGGCAGAAGCCAAAGCATTATTAGCCCAAAATTGCAGCGGGGATTTAGAGCTTTTATGGGATTATATTCAACGCATTTTAAAAACGCCGGGATTTTTAAACGCGAATCAAGAATTGATGGTACCGGTTAAAGCGTTACAATTCCGTTCCAATAAAAAGAAGGAACTTGCTCGAGAGCGTATTCAACAGCTTGGACATGGAATTAGCTGTTTAGTTTTATGGGGAAGTGCCCAAGGAATTCGCTTTTCTAAGCGTTTTATTGATAAATGCTTTGACTTTTTTAAAGAGTATCATATTCCGGTGGAAGACTTTGAAAAGTCGGACAATCCGTTTAACTTAACGCAAATTGAGCGGCATGATGTTTTAGAACAAGTAGCTGAATTTCGCCGCAGGCTTTATTATGAGGTAGCCCGGGAGATGCTAGATGATTTTCCTTGGAAGGATGATGTCTTACAGCTATTAGCATGTTTTTATCAAGAGATCATTCAATCGAATGATTTTGAACGACTCGAACAAAGTGAAAAAATATGGATTTTAGAAGAGTACTTGTACCTTATTTCTGAACACTTTAGCCACCATCAATTGTTTTCAAAGGAGAAGTATACGATTCAGATCCAGCTGCTAGAGCTGTATTTACTAGAAGGACTGTTTGAGCAATGTTATTCAATGGGAGATCGGCTTATTCAAGAAAAACATGCGCTGACGGAAGAACAGCTTGAAGAAGTTTTAGGCATGTTAATTGAAGCAGCATACGGGGAAGGGGATATCGAAAAAGAAGCGCAATACATCAGCCAGTTAATCCAATACCTTCCTGTTGAACAACAAAACGAGTCGCATTTACTATATTATCAGTCCAAATATCATTTGCGAACTGAAAATGCGAAACTTGCTTTTGAGTTAGCGACAAAGGCCGTTCAATTGTTAGAAAATGAAGATACTTTCTTTGCTTTTAAGTGTCATGTTCAAGAAGTAACTGCAAGTTTCTATGCAGGTGAACAAAGGAAAGGATTAGACTTAATCCGTCAAACCGAAGAAAAATACAAGAAATTTTTACAAGAGAATATTAAACATAAAACGTATTTTGACCATACCGTTTACCTTTTGTTTCATAACTTGGACATGAACAAACAGTCCATTGAGCGTTGTCAGGCAACGAAGGAAGGGTATTGCCAATTAAAAGACCATTTTAACTATTTACTATCGTGTGTCAATCTTTCAGATGCTTACTTAGCGGTTGGCGAGTTAGAGAAAGCTGAAGAAGAAGCGAAATTCGCTTATGAATCATCAAAAGGATCAAAATGGAAGCATGCTCATAATATTGCGGCCATTTGTTATGCTAACGTGTTAGCTCGAATGGGTCGATTATCAGAAGCCTTTGTCTATTATGAAGAAGGAATTTTCCTTTCTAAACAAATTGGTCATCAATGGGACGGACTGTACGGACAAATTTGGCGTGCATTAGCATTAGCTGAATTTGGTGATGCGACTGCGTATACGAAACTTTTACAATACAAGGCGGAAAGTCAAAATCGAGGCTATGATTATTTAGTTTCATTGGCTTCGTGCTTTGCCTTACTTTCTGGTGTGATATTAAAGAATAAGCTTACAATCCCAGAAAAAGACGTTTTCGAGCTATTGCAGTATGTGGATGCAGCCGTTCCTGGATTAGCCGTTCAGGCATTAGCGGCAAGCGGACTTTTAGTTGATAAGGGTCTTACAGATAAACAGGTAAGCGATTTTATTCAATTTTGTTTATTATGTGAAGGCGTTCATGGAAAGCCAGAAATCGTGGAATTATTTTATGAAGCCTATATAGCAAGGATTCATGAGCTTCAACATAAATCACAATCCATTCAACAGTGGATTGAACAGTACGTGACACCTGTGAAGATTTATAAAGAGAGGGTACACGGAGAATTTGTTCAGTCATTTCCTTCTGAACCAAAGCTATCCTTTGATTGTTCTTCATGTGAAGCGTTTTGTTGTTATGATGGGGCTTATATTAGCGAAGAGGAAGAAAAGCAAATCAAAGCGTTTGTTCGTGAACACCAAGATAAGTTTCCGCATCTTCCAGAAGAGTTTATTGTAGATGGAAATTGGCGAAACCTTATATCAGGAAGAAAAACGGCAACCAAACCACACACTTACCGAAAGGAAGGGTATCCTGCTCATTTTGAACAGACGAGGTGTGTTTTTGTTCTTCCTAATAACGAATGTTCTTTGCAAAGGGTCGCCACTGATTTAGATTACCACCCATGGAAGGTGAAGCCTAAAACTTGCTGGATGTTTCCGATTAGAAAAGGAGTGAATGGTGAAATAAAAGCCCCGCCAAAACAAAATGAACCGGATGATTATTATGTTGACGAAACGTACCCAGGGTATATAAAATATCTTCCTTGTGGAAACGATACGAAAAGCGGATTAGAATGGTACAAAATTTTAAAACAAGAGATTTTATACAACGACTATTTAAAGAAAAAGTCTTGAAAAGTTAGGATGACGGACATGTTACATGAATTTACGATCTCAATGTCTCTTAAGAAAGTTGATGAAGCGATTGAAAAGCTAAACTTTCATGGATATTACAACTTGTATTACAATCAACCAATTGAACAATTTACTGAGGATAATGGGTACGGATTTCGTGAACTCATGGATGCCGATGTTGACTTAAAAATTTTTTTAGAAGAAACCGACGAAGCTCCTGTCGATGTAGAAAAAGTAAGAGAAGAGATTGCTTCCATTTTGGAGATGAAGAAGGAAGCCATACATTATCAATTCGTCGAAGCACAAGATTGGCAGCAGCCTTTCCCGATTATCAATCTTCAAAACGGATGGTACATCAAACCAACCCATGCGGAGGAAGAAGTAGAAGGTCGTGTGATCCATTTTGAACCGCCAAGAGCATTTGGCTCAGGTTTACACGAAACGACTCAAGATTGCCTTCGTTTTATTTTACGAGAAGATTTGCGTGGAAAAAAGATATTGGACCTTGGAACAGGGGCCGGTTTGTTAAGTATTGCGGCAGCCCTTGTTGGCGCTGAACAAGTGGTGGCCGTTGACATTGAGGATGTAGAAGACGAAGTATTATACAATGCCCGGTTGAATAAAGTGGAAAAGCGTATTTCTGTCATACAGGGTGATGTATTACATCCAACCTTTCGAGTAGATGGGTTATTTGATTGGATTTTAGTGAATATCGCAGCAAACGAAATCAAGAAATTATACGCTTTTCTGGATTCCCATCTTGTTTCAAATGGCAAGCTGCTATTATCGGGCATGGTGGAATGGAATTACAAAGAGGCGTTAGATGTATATGCAGAAAAAGGGTATCACGTTGAACAAATTTCACACTCCAATGAGTGGGTGACCGCATTAGTAACGAAGAAAAAGGGATGAAGGGGAGCATAGATGGAATTTCTTCAAGAAACAAAGCTTTCAGAACGATTTGAAGCAGCGTTTAACCGTATTCATGCCCAACTAAAAAAAATCGCTAATGTTACACACACAGATGCCTTTACTAGCCTTGTGCACATCACCAGTAAAAAACATGCGTTAATCCGTTCCGTGAAAGAAGAATTATTGCAGTATGCTAAATTACGGAATGCCATTGTGCACGAAAAATATTACCCCGGACAATATATTGCTGAACCGCACCTTCATGTAGTTCAAAGAATCGAACGTGTATGTGAGGAACTTGAACAGCCGAAACTAGCGCTTACAGTAGCATCAAAGCCTGTTGTTTATTTTTATGAACAAGATGATGTTCAAGATGTTTTGCAAGCCATTTCACGATACGGATTTTCGCAATTTCCAATTTATAAAACCAACGGACAATGTGTAGGTTTAGTAACAGAGGGCGGCATTCTCAAATATATACACAAACATATGGACAAGGGAAAATTTGACTTTTCTGGTGTTAAAACTTCACATATTTTACCGTTTGAGAAAGAGCATATCATTGTGTATGTTTCAGCTGAGACAGATATTTATGAGATTGAGGAGATCTACAGTGATTACCAAGAAAAAGGGCGTAAACTCGAATCGATTATTATCACGCAAAACGGAAATCAAAATGAAAAACCATTAGGAATGATTACTTCATGGGATCTCACTAAAATAACAAGATTGAATAATAGCATCAGATGAAAGAAAACGAAATTCCAAATGAAGTTGATTTTATGAAAACGAAGGAACTACAGTTAGAATGATGGCCGATTGATAGAAGAATGAACTCCCTCTATTAATCGGCTTTTTTCTTTGCGGCTATACTAAATGTTGGTGTAGAAGAAATTTATAAAAATAAAGCTCTTCCTATATGTTTGTGTTTCGCCATATCGACGCCAATAATTAATGTTTGAAAAAGAGCATGGAAGTTATTTCTAATTTCCTTTTTATAATGTATACTCAATTATACTCTTTAGAACTTATTAAAAGGTTTTGCGCCATTCTTTATCATCTATTGGCACACCTTTTTTAACATAATTCATGGAAACCGTTCCATGCTTTAATCCGGCATCCTTTTGAATAAATGACACGATCTCGTTAAAAATTTCTTCGTCCTTTTTATCCGGCTCTCTAGGTATAGATATTTGAATAAAAGGTGCTGCATCGTATTCTTTATAACTACTTGGCTTATTTGGATTAACGTTATATGTTATTCCGGTTCTTTTATCATATTCTATCCAAAATTCATCCAATGCTCCAAGCTTTTGTTCAATAGAAGGACGTATCCGGTTTTCTAATTCCTTTTCCCACTTCTCCGCAATATAGGTATCTTCCATCTGTTTTGTTTCGTTATTGTAGTAGACTAAAAACTGCGTATGATCCTTTTTGTTCTCTGCTTTAGCAGCGTATTCAAACGTTGGGAAGTTCCCCATATTATCAAATAGTGTGTCATAAATAGCCGTTTCATCTTTAAAAGTATTTTTTATATATTCCTGTGCTTGTATTTTTACTTTTCTAGCTTCATCTTCATCTTCCTTCATGTCTTGTATAAATGAGAAACAAAAAAGCCCTATACATAATGCTAATATGCCGAATACACCGATACCAATTTTTGTTTTTTTGTTCATAAAATCCTCCTTGTTGTGATATACTTGTTTTTCTTTGCGAGAAGGCACTTAATCCAAAAAATAAAGGCTACTATATAAAGATAGCTCCAGCTTATGCTATTAATACGATAGTAAAGGCAATTTCAAAACCAGTTAATGAAGCGTTAACCTTCATCATTATTTAGGAAAAACACCGGCCAACTAAGAACATCAAGCCAAAAATAATAAAAACCATTCCAATTGACATAAATAAGCTCGTTATCCATGTCGTCTTCGTTATCATATTTGCCGCTTTCAATTTTCGAAATGCATATAGAGTATAGGGGAGTACGATCAATAAGGATGTTATCACTCCCGGTGTGTACATTTTTAATAAAATGCTTTGACCTAGATGCGTAAAAACATTGATAAATAGTATGAGTAACGTTGCTGCATACAGGTTCATACTCATTCCCGCTTTGATTTGTTTGGCAGCAAAATAACAAATAATACCGTATAAAATTGTGATTATTCCGACCACAAGCCCAAATTCTCCAGGAGAATATCCAAAGGTATTGACAAGTCTTTCAACAACAGTTCCTTTAAATAAGTAACTGTGTTTTTTTATCCATTGCTGTGTCAAAAATACTTCCTCCAAATCATGTATCAAAAAGATAAAAGGACCTAACCATATGATTGTTCTCAGAGACACGTGTTTCCCACCTCTTTCATCGTCCTTATTCTTACCCTTCATTTTACTTTAAAAGGAAAATAAATGAATAATAAAAATTTAAAGATAAAATAATAAAATTTTTAAAACAAATATCTCGAATTTATATTAAATTTAAAGAAAGCGTTTACAAAATATTTTATTAGGAGGGAATGCCGTTGTTAACAAAAGCCGCTGTTACTTATGGAAAAGGAGAGCCTTTCAAAATTGACACGATCACGATTGATGATCCGAAAGATGGCGAAGTTTTAGTCCGTATTAAAGCTGTGGGGATTTGTCATACGGATTTAATCGTTCGCGATCAATACTATCCTGTTCCGCTCCCGGCCGTATTAGGGCATGAAGGGGCTGGAGTTGTTGAGAAAGTCGGGAATGGTGTAACAAGTGTCAAACCTGGTGACCATGTTGTTTTATCGTTTAGTTCATGTGGAGAATGTACGCAATGTTTATCAGGCAATCCGTATGCTTGTCAAAAGTTTTTTGAGTTAAACTTTTCAGGAAAAATGAAAGACGGAACATGTCGCTTGCATAAAGACCATCAAGATATCGCTAACTTTTTTGGACAATCCAGCTTTTCTCAATATGCGGTTGCTTCAGAAAGAAATGTTGTAAAAGTTCCAAAAGATGTACCGCTTGAAATTTTAGGACCATTAGGATGCGGCATTCAAACAGGAAGTGGAGCGGTTTTAAATAAATTGAAACCAGAAGAAGGTTCAAGCATCGTTATTTTCGGTTGTGGATCTGTTGGTTTGAGTGCGCTTATGGCTGCAAAAGTGGCGAATTGTACAACCATCATTGCGGTTGATCTTCAAGATAATCGGTTACAGTTGGCGAAAGAATTAGGTGCAACTCATACGATCAATCCTAAAAACTCTAATGTGGTGGAAGAAATTAAAGCCATTACAGGTGGAGAAGGCGTTAACTATTCTGTCGAAACAACGAGCATCCCTGCAGTATTACGTCAAGCGGTAGATTGTTTGGCCACATTAGGAAAAGCAGCAGTCATCGGAGCTCCTCCAGTTGGAACAGAGGTAAGTTTAGATGTGAATACGATTTTATTCGAACGTTCGCTTACGGGAGTATTATTAGGTTCAGGCGTTCCGCAGCTTTTTATTCCAAAACTTATTGACCTATATAAGAAAGGTAAGTTTCCTTTTGATAAATTGATAAAATTTTATACGTTGGAAGAAATTAATCAGGCTAGTGAAGATTCTGAAAAAGGAATAACGATTAAACCGGTATTAAAAGTTTCATAATGCTGAACTTTTTGTTTGAAATATTCAAAATATTTAAAAAGGAGGAATAGTTCATGTCTGAAGTAAAAGCGGTTGAAAAATTTTCTGCGTGGAAGAAAATGCCTATTGGCGGTGTGTGGAAATATGGCTCCAGCAATCGAGAATGTGTTGTGACAAATCCATACAATAACGAAGTGCTTGTCACCTTTAACTATGCAAGCAAAGAAGATATCAATGAAGCGTATGAAACAGCACAAAAAGCGCAAAAGAGTTGGGGACAAACTTCCGCGTATGAACGTATTCGTGTTTTAGAAAAAGTTGCGCAGCTCATCGGGGAAAAAAGAGAAGAGATTGTGGAAATTCTCGTGAAAGAATCTGGAAGTACAAAATTAAAAGCAAATGTTGAGGTCGATTGTGCCATTGCCGATGTAAAAGAAGCGGCAAAATATCCATTACAAATGGAAGGTTCGATTCGTGAATCTCTCATTCCTGGAAAAGAAAACCGCGTTTATCGTGAGCCAATTGGAGTCGTAGGAGCGATCACGCCTTGGAACTGGCCATTCTATTTAACGATTCGTGTCGTCGCTCCGGCTATTGCAACAGGAAATGGTGTTGTGCTGAAGCCGGATTTTCAAACACCGATTTCCGGTGGACTCATTGTCGCGAAAATTTTTGAAGAAGCCGGGCTTCCGCAAGGTGTGTTAAATGTAACAGTGGCTGATCTTGAAGAAATCGGTGATTACTTTGTCGAGCACCCAATTCCTGAAGTGATTTCTTTCACAGGATCAACAAAAGCAGGGCAGCATGTTGGGGCTTTAGCTGTTAAACATCTTAAAAAACCTGCGCTTGAATTAGGCGGAAATAACGCCTTTATCGTACTTGACGATGCCGATGTCGATCAAGCGGTATCTGCAGCAGCATTTGGCAAATATATGCATTCAGGTCAAATATGTATTGCCATTAACCGGATTATCATTGATCGGAAACTTTATGAACCGTTTGTTGAAAAATTCAAAGAAGCTACTAAGGCTATAAAAGTTGGGGATCCGTCCGAAGATGACACAGTTATTGGTCCATTAATTAATAAAAAACAAGTCGATCGCGCAATTCAGTTAGTAGAACAAACACTTAAAGAAGGTGCAACATTAATTCACGAAGGCAAAGTGGAAGGAAACTTAATTTATCCATATATTCTAGGTGATGTGACAAATGATATGGCAGCTGCCCAAAATGAAGTGTTCGCTCCGATTGCGGTCATCATCCCTGTGGATAGTGAAGAAGAAGCGATTGAAGTAGCAAATGGAACTCCATTTGGATTAAGCGGGGCTGTATTCTCTCGTTCATTGGAACGAGGCATTCATGTAGCGCGAAAAATTAAAACGGGTATGATTCACGTAAACGATCAATCGATCAATGTAGAACCAAATGTTCCGTTTGGTGGAGAAAAATATTCAGGTTTAGGACGTTACTGCGGCGAATGGGCTATTGATGAATTTACAACCGTTAAATGGTTGTCTGTTCAAAAACAACCTCGTCAATATCCATTTTCATAATGATCTTTCACCAAGGCACATTCTGAACAAATTGTACCCTTTGGCATTATGTGCAGAGCATTTGCACATGATGCCAAAGGGTTTTCTTTTGTCAAGCTTAATTTTGGATATATTTATCGGGTTTGTTCCATTTATGATCACAGCAAATAGTTGAATGCTCAGTTGTTTTCTTTTATTTATTATGAGCAAGTAATAGAAGATGAATTGAAAATATGACATTCGACAAAAAATTGATTTTTCAACAAATATTGACGATAAAGAAGGAGGATAGTATAGTGTAGTTATTCAATAATATAGGTAAAAACTCATAATAAAAAAAGGATGGTATAATACAATGGTACCAGAATTGTTTCAACATCATCCTTCTATAGTCCTTATCCCGGTTAGTTTAGCTATTCTTGGTGCTTACACGGCACTTGAACTTATCGGCCGGATTAGTTATGTCGAAAAACAACATCAAAAATGGTGGCTACTGGGAAGTTCTATTTCAATGGGATTAGGGATTTGGTCCGCACATTTTGTAAAAATGGTCGGAATGCCTAGTAGATATGAGATTCAATGGTATAATTCCCTGCAAATCGGTGGCTCTCTTTTTTTAGCAATACTTGTTTCCTTCCTCACCTTTCTTTACATCTTGTCTTCCGCCAATAAAGTGAAAAAAATCATTGTCAGCGGTTTATTGATGGGACTGGGAATTTTGTTTACCCATTTTATCGATATGATAGTATTGAATAGTACTCATTATTATTTTGTATATGATGTAAAAGACTTTCTTCTGTCTATGATTATTTTTATGATTTTATCTTCATGTTCAATGTATGCCTATCATTTTTTTCAGAAACGACCAACTATTTATCGCAAAATCTTGAGCGCTTCTGCTTTAGGCGTTGTTGTGTCAGCCATGCATTATAGTCTTATGCTTTCAACAACTATATATAAAAAATCTTCTTTTCCTGAAGTAGAAACGATAAATGAGTACTCCTTATTAGCATGGATTACAGCAAGCGCCTTATTGTTATTATTAATAGGAATGATAAGTTCGTTTATTCATCAAAGCGAAGGGATGAAATCATCAGCCGTTCAGCTTATACAGTTCAGAGCGTTATTGGATCACAATCCTGATGGGATTCTTATGTTTGATAAGAATGGGAAATTAGTTCATTTGAATCGGAAAGCAGAAGAAATTTTCGGATTTTCTTCAGAAGATTTAATAGGAAAAAATGTACTCAATATTTGTTTTCCTCCTGAAGATGCCAATATCCTTCGTGAACATTTTGAATGTTCGCTAAAAAAAAGAATGAATACAGAAACAACGGCAAAAGCTTTTCATAAGCGGGGCACCACTGTCTATATTAAGGTGAAGAACGTTCCCATCATTCAAAATGAAAAGGTTATCGGGGTATATGCAATGATCAATGATATGACTGAAAAAATTCAAATAAACAACATGTTGCGTGAGAAGGAGAATGTGTACCGTCTCATTACAGAAAACATGTCCGATTTAGTGAGCGTACTCGATTTACAAGGAATCATCCATTTTGTATCACCATCTCATAAAAGTTTATTAGGATATGAAACAGAAGAAATGGAAGGAAAACATTACGACATTTTTATACATCCAAACGATTTATCTGTTATTTATGACAGAATTCATAAAATGTGGGAAGATAAAGATCAAAAACCGGTTATCGTGGAATATCGCTTGAAAACAAAAAGCGGGGATTATATTTGGAGTGAATCCCATGTTACGCCTGTGTATGATAAAAACGGAGACTTCCTGCATTATTTAACCGTTACAAGAGAGATATCGGACAGGAAAGCGTATGAAGAAAGATTGAAACAAATGGCCTATCACGATGTGCTAACAGGGATTTCAAACCGCAGATATTTCCAGGAACAATTAGTGCGTCACATTGAGGAAGCAAAAAGAAAAAAGGAATCTTTTGCTCTCATGTATTTAGACTGTGATCGTTTCAAATGGGTGAATGATACATTAGGACATGAAGCGGGAGACGAACTGTTAAAAGGATTTGTCGAACGAGTGTCTTCTTGTTTGCGAAAAAAGGATATTATGAGCAGATGGGGCGGTGATGAATTTGCGATTCTTTTGCCAAATATCCAGTCGAAAGAAACCGTTCAGAAAATTGCCGAACGAATTGTCCACTCTCTTCAAGAGCCTTGGCAAATCAAGGGCAATGAATTTTTAACGACATCTTCTATTGGAATTTCCATGTTCCCAAACGACGGACAAACAGTTGATGAATTATTATCGAATGCGGATCAAGCATTATATCAAGCGAAACACAATGGAAGAAATAACTATCAGTTTTTTACGAAAGACATTAAAGAAAATATTAAAAGAATTATGCTGCTTGAAAACGGCTTAAAGAAAGCGCTGAGAGAACATGCTTTTCATCTTGTGTATCAACCCCAAGTGTCACTTTCGACCGGGGAATTGGCTGGGGTTGAAGTGTTGCTTCGTTATACACATCCCGTGCTAGGCCCTGTTTCACCATTTGAGTTTATTCCACTATGTGAGAAATTACATATTATGGACGATATTACAGAATGGGTATTAAGAGAGGCTTGCAAGCAGCATAAAGAGTGGAAAGAAAAGGGAATGGTTGTCAAAATGGCAGTAAACGTCTCGCCATTAAATCTTTCTAATCAGCGTTTTAGTGAGCAATTGAAGAAATTATTTACTGAGGAACATTGTGACCCTCAATATTTTGAATTAGAATTGACGGAAACATCGTTGTCTAGCCATTTGGAAGAGACGATCCGGATATTACAAGAATTAAAGGAAGCTAAAATCAGTATTGTGTTGGATGATTTTGGTTCCGGTTATTCCTCACTTGTTTATTTTACGGATTTTCCGATTGATAAAATTAAAATTGATAAATCATTTGTTCAAGGGATTCCAAATAAAGAACGTAATTCTATCATTATAGAAAATATTGCCAGGTTGTCAAAGCAACTAGGCATTGAAACTCTTTGTGAAGGGGTGGAAACAGAAGAGCAAGCAGTATTTTTGAAAAAGTATGGTTATGAATTCGCACAGGGATATTTTTTTAGTAAACCTCTTTCAAAAGAAAGGTTTGAACAAAAATATCTTGCGACAGTTTAGAGCCTGTAGGAAGACCTATAGGCTTTTTTTATTAATATATATTGTGTCACTTATTAGGATAAAGCCATTCTTACTTGTTAAGCCAATTGCACAGTCTAACTGTTCTGTATCTTTTTTCTTAATCATATACAGTTTTCATGTCAAAAACAAGGATTTTACAGATAAAAAAGCGAAATCGAAAAAAAAATTTTGCCAAAAGGGAGATGATTGATGTCTGAGAAGTCGAACAGCTTGAGAAAATAATTCCGCAAAGAACGACGTTTTTTATCGATTTCTTTTAAACGAAGCCGTGAGGTAACTTTTTTTCGCGAGCCATACCTTCCGATGATTAAAATAAGCACTGTAAAACTAATATTTCTGACTTTCCCTTTTTCTATTGTCTAACACTTCCGTTTCCTGTAACATCAATTAATAAAATATGGATAGTGTATGGAGAGATAAGAATGAAAAAAATGCTGGATCAAACAAATGAAATCGTCGAAATTTGTTTGTTAGCTGGAAAAATTATGCTGCAAAATGGAGCGGAGACGTATCGTGTTGAGGATACGATGATGCGGATTGCCGCTTCATTTGGCATTCAAGCGTCTCATAGCTATGTGACACCAACGGGGATTATTTTTTCGATTGACGGAACAGGGCCAACGAAACTAATCCGGATTGTCGAGCGCTCAACGGATTTGCAAAAGGTCACAATCGTCAACAGCATTTCCCGTAAAATTAGCAGCGGGGAACTATCATTAGAAGAAGCTCATCGTCAGCTAAAAGAGCTGGATACAAAAAACCTTGCTTATCCGCTTTGGCTGCAAGTTGCTGCAGCGGCGATTGCAAGCGGATGCTTTGTCATTATGTTTCAAGGCGGATGGGGAGATTTTTTGCCGGCGTTTATATCCGGAGGGTTAGGTTTTTATTGTCTCGTTTATGTCCATCGGTTAGTCAAAATTAAGTTTTTCGCTGAATTTTTAGCCTCGTTCATTATCGGGATTATGTCGATTTTGTTTGTTATGATTGGATTTGGACATGAACTTGATAAAATTGTCATTGGCTCGGTGATGCCGTTAGTGCCGGGACTTCTCATTACGAATGCAGTCAGAGATTTAATGGCAGGGCATTTAGTTGCAGGGTTGTCAAAAGGGGCAGAAGCGTTCTTAACGGCCTTTGCCATCGGTTCTGGCATTGCGATTATTTTTGCAATCTATTAGCAGGTGGGGAGAACTTTGTATGATGATTGAACAGCTAGTTACGAGCTTTATTTCTTCCGCTGCGTTCGGCATTATTTTTAACGTTCCGAAAAAATTGCTGTTAAACGGCGGGCTTGTCGGAATGTTAGGGTGGTTGATTTACTTTTTGTTTGTGCAATCCAATTTTGATTCTGTTCTCGCTACATTTGTCGCTGCTTTTTTCGTGGCGATTATAAGCCAGCTGTTTGCGAGAATGTATAAAACACCAATGACGATTTTTAGCGTTTCCGGAATTATTCCGTTAGTTCCCGGGGGATTAGCATATGAAGCCATGCGCCATGTTGTCATGAACGACTACAGCATGGCGATTCAATTAGCAGCGAAAGCATTTATGATATCCGGTGCGATTGCGATTGGACTCGTATTCTCTGAGGTCATTAATCAAGTAATAAAGAAATCATAAGCGATATTTGCTTTGCATAGCACTGTTGCAGCAAACAAAAATCTAACATTAGCTACATATCAACAAGAAAAAATGGGAGAGATAAGAAGCAAAATGAAACAAGCGGTCAAAGAAATGCAGACAGAAATATTTGCAGTTTTTGAGCATCTTCATCAAAACCCGGAAATTAGCTGGGAAGAATTTAAAACAACGGAGTTTTTGAAAAAACAGTTGTTACAAGAGGGGTATCGTGTTCAAACATTCAATGATTGTACAGGTGTAGTCGGCGAAATTGGAGAAGGACAACTTACAGTCGGGTTGCGAGCGGATATGGATGCGCTTTGGCAGGAAGTAAACGGAAAATGGCAGGCGAATCATGCTTGCGGACATGATGCCCATATGACAATGGTTTTAGGAGTAGCAAAACTGCTTAATCGCATCGGTTATAGGCCTTGCGGAAAGCTGAAAATTCTTTTTCAGCCGGCGGAAGAAAAAGGGACGGGTGCGCTTAAAATGCTGGAAAAAGGTGTTGTAGATGATGTGAATTTTTTATACGGTGTCCATTTGCGGCCGATTCAGGAACTCGAAAGCGGCTATGCTTCGCCGGCGATTTGTCACGGGGCAGCGCAGTTTATCGAAGGGGAGATTAAAGGAGTAGCTGCTCACGCTGCAAGGCCGCATTTAGGAGTGAACGTCATTGAAGTAGGCAGTGCCCTCGTGCAAGAGTTAAGCAAAATTCATGTTGACCCGCAAGTGCCTGCTTCGATCAAGATGACAAGGTTTCGTGCCGGTGAAAAAAACGGAAATGTGATTCCTGATCGCGCTGAATTTACTCTCGATTTAAGGGCACAAACCAATCAGATGATGGAGCAATTATTAGAAAAATTACACAATGTGGTAAAAGGGGTTTCTGTCATCTACGGTGCTGATATTCATCTGCGTTCCGGGGTGCGTATTGTCGCAGCGGAAGTAAATCCGGAGGCACAACGTATAATGGAGAGGGCCATTGTTGCGGCTCTAGGTGAACAAAAATGCACGCCGCCTATTATAACGTCAGGAGGAGAAGATTTTCATTTTTATTCACTTATGAAGCCTATGCTCAAAACAACCATGTTAGGACTTGGATGCGATTTGCAACCAGGATTACATCATCCGCAAATGACATTCCGCCGCGAAGATTTACTTGCAGGAATTGAAATATTGGCTAGGGCTGTTATGGAGACGTTTGAAAACTATTCGTAGAAGGAGTGGACAACTTGGAGATTTCATTACACAACATTGATACGATTGAAGAACTTATAAAAATGTCTCAATTGGAACAAAAAGTGTGGGGGACAAGTCCTGTCCCTATTCATCAAACAATTACAGCGGCGAAAAACGGCGGAATTGTCATTGGCGCTTATGCAGGAGAACGCCTAATAGGATTTGTTTATAGCTTTCCGGGCTATAAAAACGGAGAAGTCTATCTCTGTTCACATATGCTTGGAATTGACCAAGAGTTTCGCAATCATGGGATTGGTTATCGGTTAAAGATGAAGCAAGCGGAAGAAGCATTGAAGTTAGGGTACCGAAAAATTCGCTGGACGTATGATCCATTGGAAAGCCGAAATGGAAATTTAAACATTGCCAAACTAGGTGCTATTTGTTCTGAGTATATTGAAAATTGCTATGGAGAAATGGATGATGAGCTAAACAAACATTTGCCTTCGGATCGTTTTAATGTCGAATGGTTAGTTGGCAGCCCTTATCTAGATTACCGGCACCGCCTGTTTGCGAACTTGAAGCTAGTGCCAGAGAGTGTGTTGCTCGATTGGAAGGAAAGGGAAAATGGTGATCCGGAAGCAGTTTGGAAATCATATCGCTGGGAAATGTTTAGGAATCAGCCGTTATTGTTCGTACCTGTTCCAATCAATTTTCAGGAATTAAAAGAAAAGGATTATGGGCTTGCCTTAGATTGGAGATACAAGACGAGGGAAGTGTTTGTCGGATTGTTTGCTGAAGGATGGGCAGTAGCGCATGTTTATAGACAAGCGAATGAGCCTGTTCAATACTATGTTTTAATCAAACGTAATCAGCTACCTTTGCAAGGAGGCAGTATTTCATGAAACTAAAACAGGTTATTTTACGGCATTTGCAAATGGAGTTGAAATCTCCTTTTACAACGAGCTTTGGCTCATTTAGCACAAAAGATTTTATTTTAGTGGAAGCGATCGATGAAGATGGAGTGTCAGGATGGGGGGAATCTGTTGCATTTCATTCTCCGTGGTACAATGAAGAAACAGTCAAGACGAACTGGCACATGTTGGAGGATTTTTTACTGCCGCTTATATTTAAGGCCCCGATTGAGCATCCAGATGAGTTGAATGAACGATTTTCTTTTATCCGCAAAAACAATATGGCAAAGTCGGCGATTGAAGGAGCGATTTGGGATTTATTTGCCAAGAAACAAAACATACCGTTAAGCAAAGCGCTTGGCGGGGAAAAGAAGGAAATTGGAGTCGGAATTAGCATTGGAATTCAAAAAAGTATCGATGATTTATTGAGAATCATTGAGAAGTATGTAACAGAAGGTTATCGGAGAATAAAAGTAAAAATTAAACCAGGATGGGATATCGAGGTTATACGAGAAATTCGTAAACATTTTTCAGATATTCTGCTCATGGGGGATGCCAATTCCGCTTATACGTTGCAAGATATTGAGCGTTTGAAGGCGCTGGATGAATTTAATCTCATGATGATTGAACAGCCACTTGCATCAGATGACATTGTCGATCATGCGACATTGCAAGCGCAATTGCAAACGCCAATTTGTTTAGATGAAAGTATTCATTCGTATGAAGATGCGAGAAAAGCGATTCAACTTGGAAGCTGTAAAATTATTAATATTAAGATTGGCCGTGTCGGTGGTTTGACAGAAGCAAAGAAAATTCATGACTTATGCCAAAAAAACAACATTCCGGTTTGGTGCGGCGGCATGCTTGAAGCGGGAGTCGGAAGAGCGCATAATATTGCGATTACGACATTAGAGAACTTTACAATGCCGGGTGACACAGCCGCTTCCTCACATTATTGGGAAAGAGACATCATTATACCAGAAATAACCGTCCATAATGGAATGATTGTTGTTCCAGAAGGACCAGGTATCGGTTATGAGGTCGATCGCCGTCAAGTAGACTTGTATACCGTTTTTGCAAAAACATACAAAGCGTGAGCAAAGGACAGTTAAGAAATAAAAAATGAGATATAATGCCGGCGAATTGCTACGTTATGTAGTTATTCAACGGCATTTTTTATATGCTAAGGCTGTTTTCGTAAACTTTGTTCGATTACTGACGATTGAAAAACACGGAAAAAAAGCAACATTCTTTTAGAAAATAAATCATACTAGTCTTTTAACAATGCTAATTTAATTCCAGTTAGTGGAAAATTATCGGTTTTAAAAAAAAGAAAAATATCAAAATATAACAAAGAGTGATTTAGCTTTGAAAACAAACGGGACACCACGTTTACCAGCTGAAATAATCGTAGACGGCAAAATAATTTCCGAAAATGTAACAGCAAAACATAATATGAGTTGGATTAAACAAGAATTGAAGAAGCGGAACTTAACTATTAATGAAGTACAATACGCAGTTGTTGGTACCAATGGACAATTATACGTTGATTGTTATAAAGATCATTTGTTGTCTTCGATAGACAAATAAATATACAAGATGGGCAACAATTGGGATTTGGATGTTGCTATATGAAACGTTTTGAATATCACTATAAAGAATGCTGACGTATCCAAATTCCTTTTCTGTATCGTTGCGCTTACACACATCACTGATTCCGAAAATATACTGTAAAGGTAAAAACTTTACTGTAATGAAAATGGTATATGGAATTGATTTGCGTGAATATTTGCAAAAAAGAACTCGCTTATCGTCTTATTTAACTGTTATTAATGTTTAAAGAATTTGGATACGGATTTCCCTTCAAGAGGACGGCTCATTAAAAGTGATAGATGTAGGAAGGACTATATCCGTATCCGCGAAAATGATTGCGCGGTTTAGGAAAAGAGTATGAGGCTGTTTTTTGCAACATGTCCAAGAGTTAGCCCAAAAATTGTATAAGGAATGGCAATATTATATTCATATTGATAAAGCCGAACAAATGTATAAGCGAAGGATTATGATTGGAATTCCTTAAGTGAAGAAGCAAATAAGCTGTTGACGTTGAACATTATAAGCACTTGAATAATCTTGTATATAAAGGTAGTAAAAGCGATAAGGAAAAGAAGAAAAACAAAGTATCGGGGAGGAGATGTAGTTGAAAATTTTAGTCATTTGGCGTTTATTAACGGTCGGAGGAGTGAATGCGGGATGGCGCAATCGAGCTATTTATTTTAAAAAGCATGGAATTACGGCTGAATTTCTTTATTGTAAAGACCTTGGCGGGATGCATATGATGAAAGATATCGCTCCTGTATATTTAACAACGGATGAACAAGTGATTCATGAAATTTTAACGAAAAATGATTATGATGCGATTATTGTTGTTGATACGAGTAAAGCTTATGATTGGCTGGCGAAAGCGGATTACAAAGGTCCCGTTATCATTGAAGCGCGCACTCCTGAAATTATGAAATTAAAGCGTAATTTGGAAGGCTGCCATCAAATTCAACCGCAAAAATTTATTGTCCCCTCCCAACACCAAAAACGGGTGTTATCCATCCTAGTCAATGAATCTGCACCGATTGAAGTGATCTACAACGGTTTAGATACATCATTTTTCCGACCGCTAGAAAACGAAGAAGTCCATGTTCAAAAAGAACCGATTGCTCCTTCTAATAAAAAAGTAGTCGCGTATATTGGCAGATTAGATGTACGGAAAAATTGGCGTCTTCTATTAAAAATAGCTGAACTAGTAAAAAAAGAGAGAGAGGATATTGAATTTTGGGTGATTGGCGGAGCTAAAAGTGTCGAACGCCAACAATTTGAAGATGAAAGGAAAAAACAGAACTTAACTGACATCATCCGATGGTTTCCCGTTGTTCCTTACCATGAGATGCCGCATGTTTATGCAAAAATTAGACAGTCCGGCGGATGTACCGTCGCAACCACGAGGGCAGAATCTTTCGGTAATACGTTTATCGAATCGATGGCATGCGGCGTTCCAGTGGTGGCACCTAATGTTTCTTCTATTCCAGAAATTGTAACAGATAAAAAAACAGGATACTTATTCCGAGAAGAGCATATTAGAGGAGCAGCGGAACAAATTTATCGGATTGTCGATCATCAAGAGCGATATGAAAAACTTTCAAAATCAGCTCGAGAGCGTGTTGAACAAATGTTTTCCATTTCCCATTGTGCGAATAGATATATTGAAGTTTTGCAAGAAGTAACAAGGAAGGGGACGGAGGATGAATCCTAAACAGTATCACAAACTTTTTGAAAGCAAAACGAATAACGCGCATTTCATTACATTCGATAATAATGAAAATTACGTTGTAAAATTGTTTAAAGGAACAGAAGAGAAAGCATTAATTAATGAATGGCTTGCCTATTGCTTAGCCCGGTATATGGAATTGCCGGTTGCCCCATCGTGTTTAGTAGAGATGCCTAAAGAGTTTATTGATACGATTCCAAATAGTGATCAATTTCAATATACGGTGAAACAATTTGCGAGTAAATATATAGAAAATAGTATAAATGCACATGAAGCAACCATTAAAAACATCATCAATCATAATGACCTTGCCGGAATTATCGTGTTTGACTATTGGTTATGTAATACCGATCGGACACGAAAAAATGTGTTATTGCAAGAGCGGGAAGAAGGCAGTTATTTTTTATGGATCATTGATCATGCTGAAATATTCGGTTCATTTTCTTGGATAACGAACGATCTTCATCACCTTCCGCAAAAAATCATGAAAAGTGCTACCCATGAAATGATGGCGCAATTTATTACAGATGAAGAAGACTTTAAAAAGCAAGTTAAACTTATTCAAACCATCCCCATACAACTATTAGAAGAAATTCTTTTACTGATTCCTTGTGACTGGCATTTATCTCTTGAAGAACAAGAGGAAATCATCAAAGTGCTTATTTACAGACGAGAACAAGTATTGCCGATGTTAATCGAAAAGTTTATTAAAAAAGTGCATCGTCCTATCCGGAACTCACAAATAGTTCGATAATCTCCTTAGTCAACGAGTTCCAAGCGATGTTTTTGTGTTACTTGCTTTTTATTGGCATATAGAATTATCGTTTTTGTTTTTTGAAGCAGGGAGAGGAAGTTGTTCTTTATTTTATAGGCTATTTGTTCATTCATTAAGTGAGCTATGAATGCAGTAAAAAAGAGGAGATTAATTCTCCTCTTTTTCATCTTCATGCTTCTGTTCTTCCGCTTTTTTTGTTTCTTCGTGTTGTTTTCTCACTTCTTCACGTTGTTGTTCTTTCGCTTTTTTTATTTCTTCACGCTGTATTTCATGCTGTTTTTTCCGTTCTTCACGTTTCTGTTCTTCGGCTTTTTTCGCTTCTTCACGCTGTTTTTCGTGTTGCTTTTTCCATTCTTCATGTTTCTGTTCTTCGGCTTTTTTCATTTCTTCACGCTGTATTTCATGTTGCTCTTTCCGTTCTTCACGCTTTTGTTCTTCTGCTTCTTTTGTATAGCTGTTATTATTATCGTTACCTAACTGCTTTGTTTCGTCGTTTTCTTGTTTACTAGAAATTTTTTTATGTATCTGTTTTGTTACTTTATCGATTTTTTCAGTTGTTTCTTCCATCGTTTTTTCTTGCTCATCAGCTAGATGATCTTGAATGTTTGCCAATTCTTTTTCATACTCTTCTTGGCTAAGTTCGCCAGATGCTAGTTTTTTTTCTAGCTCATCGATTTTTTTCGCCGTTTTTAACTCTTTCTGTTGAAGTTTTGCCAGTTTTTTATTCATTTTCTTTTCTAGCTTTTCTTGCGCTTTCGCAATGTTTTCTGCGAGAGCTTCTTTTGCCCTAGGGTTTTCAATTTTTTCTAAAGCCGCTTGCAAGGCTAAAATGTTTTGCGAGAGCTTTTCCTCTAACTGTTGATGGATTGAATCCATTTCAGCAGTTGAATGATCTGTTTGTTCATTTGTTGCTGTATTTGTTTCTTTTTCCGCGGCTTCATCATTTACAGGATTTTGTTCTTTCGCAGTTTCCTCTTGCGGCATTTCTTCATACTTATCCATAGCGAATTCTTGTTGCTCTAACGCTTTTTCAAGAACCTCTTTAGCTAATTCCTCCTCGCCTTGAGTAAGTAGTGCTTCTGCCTCAGTGATGCGCTCTTGAGCAAATTTTGCAAGCAACTCTGCTTTTTCAACATCATCAAATGTTAACGCTAACCGAATTTTTTCTGTCATCGTTTTTAAGAAGTAAAAGAAATCACCCGGAAGAAGAGGAGACGTTTCTTTACTATTATCATTGATACTTGTTTTCGTTTGCTGTTCTGCTCCTAATGTTTCGTCTGAAGAAGATTCTGCTTTTTCATTATCAGTTGTTGAATCTTCTGGGGCAACCTCAGTTGTCGTGATTTTTGGAGATGTTTCAACGGCTTCTGTAGTGCCTGTTGTTGTGTTTTCTTCGACAATGGTTGTGCTGTTAGTTTGTGTCACTGATTCATTCTCATTTGCGTATACATTATCTGTTCCAAGTGTTAGAGAGAATGCTGCTGTGATGATCCCAGTTGCCAGGACATTGCGAATGTTTTTGTCAAACTTCATATTTGTTATCCCCCTATATCGTTTTTGTTGCTTCACTAATATGTATTCGCTATCGTTTCTTTCGTTTTGTCCGAAAGCGATAGAAATTTTTTATGATTTGGGGGAATGAAAAGGAACCTGTCTTACTTACACTTTATTTAGACGGAGAAAAACTTAAAAAATGTTAGCGATGCGTTTACTGATTTCTTTTAATGAATAAGAAAAAGGGCTGACCCAAGTGTCTGACCTCACATGCATTTCACAATATATAGTTCATTCTATATATTGTGTTGCGGAGTCTGACACTTTCTTTTGGGCCAGCCTCTTTTCATTTGATTAGTTCGCAGCTTCTTTAATCGCTGTATTAGCTTTGACAAGAATTTCGTCAAACTTTTTGTCATCTTCTCTCTTAGAAGAAACGAGCGTACCAACAATCGCACCGATGAAGCCTAATGGTATGGAGACAATACCAGGGTTTGCGAGCTTGAAAAGCGGTTCCCCGACAAGAATCGCAGCACCAGCTTGTGGTGACCATACATTTGGACTCAGTGCTACTAGAAGTAAGGAGCTTAATAATCCGACAAGCATACCTGTTACGGCGCCTGTGGTGTTAAAACGTCTCCAGAAAATAGTTAAAAGGATAATTGGCAGGTTCGCGCTTGCAGCCACTGCAAATGCTAAAGCTACAAGGAAAGCAACGTTCATTTTTTGGGCAAACAGCGCTAAAAGAATCGATAATACAGCAACTCCTATAGAAGCCCAGCGAGCGGCAAGCATCTGTTCTTTTTCGGTCGCCTGGCCGCGGCGGACAATATGGCTATAGAAATCATGAGCAAATGCAGACGCAGCGGATAATACGAGACCGGCAACAACCGCTAAAATAGTCGCGAACGCAACCGCTGAAACGAATGCGAATAAGAAATCTCCGCCTAATACTTCGGCTAATAAAGGTGCAGCCATATTTCCGGCAGGATTGGCTTCAACAATTTTGTCATAACCGACAAACGCTGCAGCCCCGAATCCTAAGAAAATGGTCATAACATAAAATAAACCGATGATCCATGTAGCATATACGACAGATTTGCGTGCAGTTGGTGCATCTTTTACTGTGAAGAAACGAATTAAAATATGAGGAAGTCCTGCTGTACCTAAGACGAGAGCTAAATTAAGCGATATTGTATCGAGCGGATCTTTAAACTTGTTGCCTGGATTGAGGAACGCTTCACCTAATGGAGTTGCTGTTTTTACTTCATTGAACATTTTAACAACGTTAAAGTCGAATTTAGCAAACACTATGGCAGAGATAATGAATGTGCCTACCATTAGTAGCACGGCTTTAATAATTTGCACCCAGCTTGTAGCTGTCATTCCGCCAAATACAACATAGATTGTCATTAATGTACCTACAATGAGAACGGAATACACATAATCAATGCCCAGTAAAAGTTTGATGAGGCCGCCTGCGCCGACAAGCTGCGCGATCATATAGAAAATGGAAATGGAAATCGTGTTTAAAGCTGCAACCCCGCGTACTTTTTTATCATCAAAACGAGCGGCAATCATATCAGCCATTGTATATTTGCCAAGATTGCGAAGAGGTTCCGCGACAATATATAAAACGACTAGATAAGCAACGAGGAAACCAATGCTGTAGAAGAAGCCGTCAAACCCGGATAAGGCAATCATTCCGGCAATTCCCAGAAATGATGCGGCTGACATATAGTCACCGGCAATGGCTAAGCCGTTTTGCCAGCCTGTTAACCCGCCGCCCGCTGTATAAAACTCGCTCGTTGTTTTTGTCTTTTTAGAAGCGAAGTAAGTAATAATAAGCGTCAGCGCGACAATGGCAAGAAACAATAAGAATGCTAATACGTTCATCATCCTTCGCCTCCTTTACTAACTTCTTGTTTAATTTTTTCCACTAATTCATCAAATTTAGCGGCACGTTTTGAGTAAAGGCTGCAAAGGGTCCAAGTCATGATAAATTGAGCAAACGCAAAGATCCAAGCCCAGCTAATCGAACCGATTGCTGGATTGTTTAACACTTTAGAATAAGAAGTCAAAATCGGAAGAGTAAAATAAAATGCCAAAAAGAATAAGGTAAAAGGGAAAATAAAATTTCTTTTTGCCTTCATTAAATGTTGAAAAGATGCCGACTGAACAATTTTTGTGTAGTCCAGCGATGTTTGTTGTTGACGAGTAGTTTGTTGCAATGATCTTTCTTGCATTCCCATACATGTAACCTCCTTTATAATGTTTATATTTTAGAAAGCGCTTTCGAAAAACCCCCTCCCTTTTTTCAGTTCACAATTTTGTCACAACTCCATTATATATTTATCAGAAAAATTTGTAAATTACAAAATTTATTTTCATCATAAACATGTTGAAAACGAGTTTTTCTATTTTGCGATTTGAAAAACAAGATTTAATCTTTTCTCTTTTTATGACATGTGGAACGATTAAACGTATGCGTTTTTCATAGCTGTAAGATTTGTTTGCACGAGTAACGGACTCATATTAAGGTATTTTTTACGATTCATTATTGTTAAGAAAATTTTTAAAAAATGTGTTGATTTTTGTCGTTTTGTGCGTTAAAGTTTAAAACGGTAAACGCATAAAAGTATAAAAGTATTTAAGGAGAGAGGAAGTAAAAGATACTTTACCAATTTGTAAGAGATAAAACAGAAAAGCAACAAGGAGAGACCATCTGTATGAATTTATTCAGGAAAAAATCAGTTGACGCACTGTTGAACGAAGCAGGAAACAAAGGAATAGCATTGAAAAAAGAGTTAGGAGCATTTGACTTAACGATGCTCGGGATTGGCGCGATCATCGGTACAGGAATCTTCGTCTTAACAGGAGTTGCGGCTTCGG
>NZ_QLMH01000001.1:36003-470709 GCF_003259935.1 Paranoxybacillus vitaminiphilus
CTTTTATACATTGCCGTATCTTTAGTGCTAACAGGGATTGTTCCGTATGATCAATTAGGCGTAAAAAATCCTGTTGCCTTCGCATTGAGCTACATTCATCAAGACTGGGTAGCCGGATTTATTTCATTGGGTGCAATTACAGGTATTACAACCGTACTGCTTGTAATGATGTATGGACAAACTCGCTTGTTTTATGCCATCAGCCGTGACGGGTTATTACCAAAAGTATTTTCTAGAGTAAGCAAAGAAAAACAAGTTCCATTTGTAAACACATGGTTAACGGGGTTGCTCGTTGCGTTTTTTGCAGGAGTCATTCCTTTAAACAAACTTGCGGAATTAACGAACATCGGAACATTATTCGCCTTTATCACTGTATCCATTGGCGTATTAATTTTACGGAAAACACAACCAAACTTAAAACGCGCATTTAAAGTTCCGATGGTTCCGCTCATTCCTTTGTTGGCTGTTGCATTTTGCGGTTATTTAGTTCTTCAATTGCCGGCAACAACATGGCTTAGCTTTGCGGCATGGTTATTAATTGGCTTAGTCATTTATTTCTTATATGGGCGCAAGAATAGTACACTTAACAATATGAAAGATGTAGAAGAGAAGGTTAGCTAAACTAAACTTCACAAAACGCTGTCTCATAAGGGTCTGACCACATGCACCATCCATGATATGTTAACGATGTATCATGGGGGAGGGGGGTCTGACCCTTCTTTTTTGGGATAGCTCTTTTTTATTTTGATATTGACGGTTAAATGCATTTCTTTATATACGTACAAATATAGTAAGCCATCTCCTTCATCTCAACGGATATTTTTGTTTAGTATGATTACACATGTATAAAATTACCGCTTGAGCTACCGACAAAAGTTTTTTATGATGTACGAATAATATTTTGAGAAAATTAAGTTTCGGTCTCTTTTACAACGAGGTGAAGTTGATGCTTAGCATATTATTGAAATTTAAAAAAGAGAGAACGATTGAACAGGAGATTTCCGAAATTCAGCAAGGAAATACGGATCTGCAAAATCGAATCATTCATGATTATAAGCCGTTTATTGCGAAAACCGTTTCCAGTGTATGTAAACGATTTATTAATGAAGGTGATGATGAATTTAGCATCGGATTAATTGCTTTTAATGAAGCGATTGAAAAATACTCGATTGATAAAGGAAGTTCGTTTATTGCTTTTGCTGAGTTGTTAATTAAAAGAAGAGTGATCGATTACATTCGAAAAGAGGCAAAATTAAGAACGGTTCATATCGAAGAGGAAGAGGAAAAAGATACGGCTCAGACCTATTTAGATACGAAGTTGTCAATGGAAGAATTTTATAAAAAAATAGAGCAAGAACAGCGCCGTGAAGAGATTATCCATTACCAAAAAGTATTAAAGGAGTTCGGAATTAGCTTTCAAGAATTAGTGGAACAGTCTCCAAAGCATTTTGATGCCCGTCTGAATGCCATTAAAGTAGCAAAGCTGCTGGCGGAGAATCGTGAACTTTGCACAAAGCTGTTCGAGAAAAAGCAATTGCCGATTAAACAGCTGCAGAGCATGGTTCATTTAAGCCGCAAAACATTAGAAAGAAACCGCAAGTATATTATTGCGATTACGATTGTTTTAACAGGTGATTATGTATATTTGAAAGACTATATTAAAGGGGTGCTTCAATAATGAGAAAAGGGATTGTATTAGAGGTTGATGAGGATTTCGTCACACTATTGACCCCTGAAGGAGAATTTATTCAAGTCAAGAAAGAAGGAGCTTATCAAATCGGCGAAGAAATCGGGAAATTACCGATGCAGCGGCAAAGAATGAAAAAAACGTTTTTTCGTTTTTCTTCATTTAAAATCGCGTTAACAAGCATGGTTGCCGTTTGTCTCCTTATTTTTGCGATGTTTTCTAGTTCAACATCTAATAAGGTGTATGCTTATTTGTCAATTGATATTAACCCGAGCATTGAAATTGCTGTAAATAAGGATTTAAAAGTTGTCAAAATAAAGGGGTATAACCAAGATGGAAAAATGATTGTTACCCGTCTATCTGATTGGCAGGGGGAACCATTTATTGACATTGCTAAGAAAATTATTGAGCTAAGTATAAAAAACGGTTATTTGCAGGAGGGAGAAGAAGTTCTCATTACCACCGTCAAAAAGGAAACAAGCCGTTCTTCTTCGCAGCAATTAGTGCAACAGTTAAATGAAGTAAAACAATCTTATGAAGCAAAAGATATTATTGTCACAACACAAACAAGCACATTAGAGGTAAGAAAAGAGGCAGTTGAAAAGGGATTTACTACGGGAAAATATTTGCGTTTAACAGAAAAAGCAAAAGAAAAGAGCGGGTCAAATCAAGAGCCATTACCATCGGGGGACGAAGTGCAGAAAGAAGCACCGGCTGTGCCAATCGGTGATGAAACAGAGCAAACAAAAGATACAGTTTCATCTCATGATACGAAGGAACAAAAGGAACAATGGAATCCAAGCCAGCAAGCGCCTCCTCATATAGAAGAAAAAGAGGAGCAGCTTCCAAAAGTTCCAGCGTCTTCTTCCCATCATCCAGATAAATTTCAGGAAAAATATGAAGAAAAAGAACAGAAAAGTCAAGAAAAGCAAAAGAAGAAGTTTGAGCAAAAGCAAGAAAAGAAAGAGAAGAAGCTTGAACGAAGACAGGAAAAGGAAAAAAAGAAGCGAAGGGAAGATGATGACAAAGAGCATGAATATAAAGATGAAGATGAAGATGATGATGATGGCAAAAAGCATGGCCATAAAGATGAAGAGGAAGATTAAATCCAGTGCTATGGTGCGCTGGATTTTCTTGTTATAATAGGGAAGAGTATATAAAAAAGAGGTGACGAAATTGTTAAGTGAGAAGTTATTGCAAAGTTTAAATGAGCAGATGAATTTTGAATTTTTTTCGGCGCACTCTTATATGGCAATGGCTGCCTACTGCTCATCAGAGGGGTTGGACGGCTTTGCCAACTTCTTTTTAGTGCAAGCGGAAGAAGAAAGATTTCATGCGATGAAATTTTATCATTTTATCAATGCGCTCGGTGAACGGGCGATTATTACCGGATTTCAGTCACCGAATAATGAATTTGCTTCCGTGCTCGATTGTTTTGAGAAGGCGCTTGCTCAAGAAAAAGAAGTAACAAAACGAATTTATAAGCTATCTGACATCGCGTGGGATGAGCGGGAACATGCAACGATTAACTTTCTGAAATGGTTTATTGATGAGCAAGTTGAGGAAGAAGATATGTTCGATAGCATTATTCAAAAGCTAAAGCGAATTCAAAATGATAATAATGCTTTATTTATGCTTGATAATGAATTCGCGAAACGAACATTTACACCAGAGGAGAAATAATAATTAGGAAAGAGGCTGACCGAAGCAAAGTGTCAAGGCTCCCGCAATATATCGTACATGAGTGATATATTGTGGGAAGGTGAAATCAGACACTTATCGATCAGCCTCTCGATTTATTATGCTTGAGTTCTGTTTGTTCCGACAAGTTGGCTTTGCGCTTGGGCAACTAGACGTTTTGTGATTTCTCCGCCGACAGAGCCATTTGCGCGGGACGCTGTATCGGAACCTAGTTGTACGCCAAATTCTTGGGCGATTTCGTATTTGATTTGGTCAAGCGCTTGTTCAATACCTGGTACAAGCAATTTATTGCTGCTTCTAGCCATTTTTGACTTCCTCCTTTATTGAAATAACAGCCTGTAAGTTTATTATGTTATTTCAATCGTTCATCTATAATGGTAATTACAGAGGATACCGCAATTTTCTGGCAGCCGCAGCCATATCGCTAATCCATTTTCATAATAACAGCTTGACCTTCAACAACTAACTGATGATGTTGATTGATAACGTTTGTTTCTAAAGTAACGATTTTTTTATCGTCTTGCTTATCAATAACTTTAGCGGTGATCGTAAGTGTATCGCCGATTTTAACCGGCGCCTTAAACCGCACATACTGTGATAAATAAATCGTGCCTTTCCCTGGCAGCTTCGTTCCGATAACAGTAGAAATATAACTCGTTGTCAGAAGCCCATGAGCGATTCGTTCTTTAAAGCGTGTTTGTTGCGCATATTCTTCATCGAGATGAATCGGATTGACATCGCCGGTTAATTTTGCAAAGGCGATAATGTCTTCATTCGTAATTGTTTTCGTAATTGAACGACAATCACCGATTTGAATCTCTTGATATGGAACAGAAGGAACTAATTTGGATAAGAGCTGCAAATCACTCTCCTTAGCCGTTTTTATTTGAAAAAAGGAGAATCAACTGCTTTCTCGATGAAGGCTTTTTGTGATTCTTTTATTTGTTCGAAATAGGATTTTAAAAATTTTTCCGCTTCTTCTCGGTTCGATTGTTGTTGTGAAAAAAATTGTTTGAATAAATTGGCAGTCTGCTGATAAAAAGCTTGAGAAACATTAAAAAACTCTTTGCTTGGGGTAAGAGCGATTTGCATGAACCGCTCGGCAATTTCGTCCAGCTGTGTCATCCATTTAGCGATTGTTTGACTTGCCTCGTCTCCCAATGTATTTCGCAGTTCTGTTTCTGTTTGTTTGCGGAATTGTTCAAGTTGTTGCTTCATTTCACTTCTTGCTTTTCCAAGATTTTCTGACGCTTGAGCGATCCACTGTTGTTGACGCTCTAAATGCTCCATAACTGCTTGTTCCACTTGTTTTCCGGAATGAAAAAACAAATCTACTCCTTTAAACCAGCCATCCCATACAGTATCGATTACTTGTGTAACATTTTCTTTCATTGCTCTTCCTCCTTAAAAATATTGTTATTTACTCAGTCTAGCTTCCTTCTTCCGGCTTATTTGGTGTTGTTTTTTCGGAGTTGCTTCTCTCGTTAAAAGGGAATAACATTTTTGTGTACATCGAAAAAAAAGTGTCAATCATTTGCTGGTATTGTTCAAGCGAGGCTGCCCATACTTCGAGATACTTTTCTCCCGTTTTTGTAAGTGAGTAAATCCGCTTTGCAGGTCCTCCTGAAGACGTATCCCATACGGAAGTAATTAATTGCTCCTTTTCTAATTGCCGCAACGTTCGGTAAATGTTGCCGGGGTCTATCGATTGGAATCCGAATTGGCTGAGACGTTCAATCAGCTTATAGCCGTGAAGACTGAAGTCGCGCAGACTGAGCAGTAAAAATGGGACAATAAAGTTTTTTGGAGCACCGGCAGGATATTTTTCGTGCAATGGCTGTTTATTTTCTTTGTTTGTCACGTGCTCACCTCATTGATATGCATTTTTTATATATATGTAGTTTACACTTATATATCGATTGTGTCAATAGATGGTATTCAACAAAATATGACATTCATTTAAAACATATGTATGAATAGATCGAAAATTAAGAATTGTTGAATAATATTTTGTTTCATTATAATAATAATTAGATGTAATTTTTACTAATTAACGAATTTTATGGAGGGGATAGCTTGATGAATGAGCAAAAAGTGTTTGATCCATTTTTAGCATGGAAGGAAATGTACGACAAAGCGGAAAGCTACATGGGGAAAATGCTCGGGGAAACAATGAGCAGTGAAGATTTTTCCAAATGGATGGGGAGTGTGCTCAATTTTAATCTTCAGCTTCAAAAAATCATTAAAGAAACAGCCGAACGCACTCTTTGGCAGGCAAATATGCCATCGAAAGAGGATGTAGCAAACGTTGCTTCGCTCGTTATCAATGTTGAAGAAAAAGTTGAAGATATGGGGGATTTGCTTGAAGAACAGCAAGATCATGCAAATGGAATGAAAAAAGAAATAACAAAATTAAAGAGCGACATAAAACGTTTAGAAGGAAAAATAGACAAGCTGTTGGCTCTCTTGGAAAAGGAAGAACGCATGCCAAACAGTGAACAATAGAAAACAGAAATATTTTTACGGTTATAAGCATACAAATAGTTTTGCGTAAAAAATAGTGAAATTAGGGGGCATGTTTGATGGTTCAATTAGAGGGGAAAGTAGCAGTCATTACAGGAGGCGGCAAAGGAATCGGAGCGGCAATCACAAGAGAATTGGCGCGCAACGGCGTCAAAGTTGTTGTGAACTATAACAAAAGCCGCGAAGCAGCTGAACAGCTCATCGCGGAAATTACAGAGAACGGCGGTGAGGGAATCGCTGTTCAGGCTGATGTGTCTTCACAGGAGGACGCAAATAAGCTGATTCATGCTGCTGTTGAGCAATACGGCAGACTCGATATTTTAGTGAACAATGCAGGAATTACACGCGACCGTACATTTAAAAAGCTTTCAAGCGAAGAATGGTATGAAGTCATTAACGTTAATTTGAATAGCGTGTATCATACAACGGCTGCAGCGCTTCCTTATATTATGGAATCAGATGCCGGACGAATTATTAATATTTCATCGATTATCGGTCAAGCCGGTGGATTTGGACAAACGAATTATGCAGCAGCTAAAGCAGGAATGATCGGCTTTACGAAATCATTAGCGTTAGAACTAGCGAAAACAGGGGTAACTGTTAACGCGATTTGTCCAGGTTTTATTGAGACAGATATGCTGGCAGAAGTGCCGGAAAATATTCGGGAACAAATTAAAGCAAAAATTCCGGCGCGCCGTTTTGGACATGCCGATGAAATTGCGCGCGGTGTTCTATATTTATGCCGGGACGGCGAGTATATTACAGGCCAACAATTAAATATTAACGGCGGTTTATATATGTAATCGTTTAGGTGTAGGTAATAGATGTCATGCAAAGAAAGGGAGTGAAAGCGGATGTTTTCAACTTCTTCATTGATGAAAGAGTGGGAGAAACTTTTAGATGCCATGCCCGACAATTTGAAAGGCTCCTATAATCGTTTTAAACGAGCAGCAGAAATTGTTATGATTGAAGCGGAACCAGAAGTCGGACTTACACCTAAAGAGATTATCTGGAAAAAAAACAAAACAAAGTTATATCGTTACGTTCCGACACAGACAAAACTTCATAAAGTGCCAATTTTGCTTGTTTATGCTTTAATTAATAAGCCATATATTCTCGATTTAACACCTGGAAACAGCTTAGTTGAATATTTAGTGAATCGCGGTTTTGATGTATATCTGCTTGATTGGGGAACACCGGGATTAGAAGATCGAAAGATGAAATTAGATGACTACATTTTGGATTATATCCCTCGTGCCGTGAAAAAAGTGCTGAAGACTGCTAAGGCGGAAGAAATTTCAATCTTAGGCTATTGCATGGGCGGAACGATGACTTCTATTTTTGCAGCACTGCATCCAGACTTGCCGATTCGCAACCTCATCTTTTTAACAAGTCCATTTGATTTTTCCGATACAGGGTTATATGGTGTATTCCTTGATGAACGTTACTTTAACTTAGATAAAGCAGTAGACACATTTGGCATTATTCCTGGTGAGATGATTGATTTTGGCAATAAGATGCTTAAGCCGTTGACAAACTTTTACGGACCGTATGTCACGCTGCTCGATCGTTCAGAAAACCAAAAATTTGTGGAAAGCTGGAAGTTAATGCAAAAGTGGGTGACTGACGGAATTCCGTTCCCTGGAGAAGCATACCGCCAATGGATTCGCGAGTTTTATCAACAAAATAAGCTGATAAAAGGGGAATTATTCATTCGCGGGCGCCGCGTTGATTTAAAAAATATTAAGGCGAATGTGTTAAATATTGCTGCCAGCCGTGATCATATCGCCATGCCGCATCAGGTTGAAGCTTTAATGGATGCTATTTCAAGTGAAGATAAAGAATATGTTTTAATGGAAACTGGTCATGTCTCTGTCGTGTTTGGACCAAAAGCGGTGAAAATCACTTATCCAACGATTGGGAACTGGCTTGAACAACGGTCAAATTAAATAAATCAGGGGGATGTTTTTAAAGCATCCTCCTATATTTTATGGCGAGAATCTGTAGAAGTCGAAAGAAAACACTTTATATTTATCATAAACAGCAGAGAAGACTCCCGCTTCAAACGACATGTAAGGGTGCTAAGTGGGAGTAGTTCAAGTAAAGGAATTTCATTTGCTGGAGGAAAATAAACGAAGAGGCTGCCTCATAAGGGGATGACCCTGACTGTTGAGATAGCCTCTTTTTGTTATTATTTTACAGAATGACAATAAAGCTTAAGGAAATGATAAATTACGAATAAAATTACCGAGACTGTTATGAGTGGTAATTGTAAAAAATGGCTTTTTAATTGCTTATTCCGCGCATTCATTTTTCAGGAAGTGAGACAACAAAAGCATGTGTACCGGTACGAGAAAACTTACATTAATAAATCAAGGTAGGAATGTGATATGGAATGGACAGAACGTTTGTATCGGTATTGGCGTTGCTTTACCATGTTTAGATGCGCTCATTACAGAAGGGACTGAGAAGAAAGAAAGAGGTACGATTACTTCTATTTACAGTTCCATGCGCTTTATCGGTGTTGCTTTAGGACCGCCAATAATCGCTTTATTAATGAAGCAATCAACAAATATTATGTTTTATTTATTAACCGGCTTATGTTTGTTAGCCAGCATTGTGATTTTAACAGCGATAAAACCATCGCAGGAAGGAAGTGATTCAGCATGAAAGCTGTGACATATCAAGGAATGAAAGATGTAAAGATAAAAAATGTGCCCGCCCCTTCGATTTTAAAGGATGATGACATTATTGTAAAAATTACGAGTACGGCTATTTGCGGCTCCGATCTGCATCTTATTCATGGAATGATTCCAAATATGCCGCACGATTTTATTATCGGTCACGAACCGATGGGGATTGTCGAAGAAGTAGGGCGAGGTGTAACGAAAGTGAAAAAAGGCGATCGTGTCATTGTGCCGTTTACGATTGCATGCGGGCAATGTTGGTACTGTCAAAATGATTTAGAAAGCCAATGTGACACTTCTAATCCTTATGGAGAAAGCGGTGCATATTTTGGTTATTCGGAGACGTTCGGCGGGTATCCAGGCGGTCAGGCAGAATATTTACGTGTTCCGTTTGCTAATTTTATGCCATTTGTCGTTCCGGAGGATTGTGAACTGGAAGACGAACAATTACTGTTTCTATCTGATATTATTCCAACCGCTTTTTGGGGAGTAGACAGTAGCGGTGTTAAGGACGGCGATACTGTTGTTGTTTTAGGATGCGGTCCGGTCGGGCTGTTAACGCAAAAATTTGCTTGGTTAAAAGGAGCTAAACGCGTTATAGCTGTCGATTACATTGGATATAGGCTCGAGCATGCCAAGAAAGTGAACAATGTAGAAATCATTGATTTTACACAATACAAAAATGTCGGTGAATATATAAAGGAAATAACAGGTGGCGGGGCAGATGTCGTCATTGATTGTGTCGGTTTAGATGGGAAAATGACCGCACTTGAAATGATTGGTTCAGCGTTAAAAATACACGGTGGGGCAATGGGAGCTATCGTTATAGCTTCACAGGCGGTGAGAAAAGGCGGAACCGTCCAGCTAGTCGGCGTGTACGGCACAAGATATAATCAATTTCCGCTCGGCGATTTTTTTGCTCGTAATATTACGCTGAAAATGGGACAAGCTCCTGTCATTCATTACATTCCAAAGCTGTACGAGTGGATTGTTGAAGGAAAATTTGATCCGACCGATATTATTACGCATCGCTTGCCTTTAGAAGAGGCACCGCACGCCTACGAAATTTTTGATGAAAAGAAAGACAATTGCATTAAAGTTGTGCTGAAGCCATAGTAAAATGAGAAGCGGAAGAGGCTGACCCTAAAACAAAGTGTCAGACCCCTCCACCATATATAGGACATAACGTCGAATGAAAACACTATATATGATGGGTTTTGCGTGAGGTCAGACACTTTTCGGTCAGCCCTTTTTTAGTGAAAATGAGGGAGAGGAATGAAATGCTGGAAAACATTATAGGAATATTTGTGTTGCTGTTAATTCTTTTTCCGATTATTGCGATTTCTTTTTCAATGCATCGGGAATACAGAGTAAGCAAGCCAAGTTTTGTTCCGTTAAATATTAGAGGAAATCGATGAGAAACTCCGTAAACGGTTGTTATTTTTATTGAAGCCGTTGCGAAATTTACCTTTTGTATCTCGCACAGAGATGAAAATTGTCTCCTATACATATGAAGGGGCGTTGTTTGTTCTTGTTGTAACCGATAGCCAATTCATTGAAATTGTCGACATAAAAGCAAGCATTTTCTATGGAGTGACTCTTTATTATTCAGTGACAAAAGAAGAGAAACAAGAGCGGCGGCTGCATCTTGATGATAAAACTTATCCATACATCTTATTAAAAATACAAAATTATATTCATAATGTGAGAGGCAGGGTACATTTAGAAGAAATACAAAGAAAGTGAATATGTTTGATGGAAGAAAAGGCTGTCTCTAAACAGTTCGCCCTCTGCAATGCCGCTATTCAAAGAAATGGGCGTTATTTACAAAAGTACGTGCCTAGTGAGACAGCCTTATCTTTTTAATCTTGACCATAGCTTACATCTTTGCTTGGATGCATGAACGGAGCCCCTTTTGGACGTTTTTTCTCTTCAATAAGTTTACGGTTTTCCTCCGTATTCCAACCAATATCGTTTGTCGGATGCACCCATTCGTCTCCAGACATAACGCTTGGGTCAGTATCTTCGCTCCATTGATTGAGCGGGGAGTTCGGGGAATTGTATTTACTATCACCGATAACCACTCCATATTTATTAACAAATGGTGGCTGCATTTTTATGCCTGTCCTTTTAAAGGAAGGAGCAGCAATTTGGTGCGGCTGTGTTTCATCTAAGATGGGTGACTGTATCACTTCTTTTTTCTTTTCCATTGTTATCACCTCGATTTTAGTTTGTCCGTGGCGGTGGTTGTTATGAATAAAAAAATTCATTTTGAATGACATTAAGAAAAAAGAGGAGGGGGAAAGTTGAAAAATCCATTATTTCCAGTTGCGAATTTAGAAGGAGATACGCTTCTGAAAGTGCAGGAATTTGAGAAAACATTGCGTGAAGAAACAGGCGAGGAATTTGTATTGATTGTATATCAACGTAAAGAAACAAATGACAAATGAACAAAATTCCTTTCATGATTAAGTAGTTGTTGGAACAGATTAATAACGTGATAAAAATGAAGGAGGGCTTTTTTATGAAACGAAAAGCGGGTTTCGATGCAGCCAAAACAAACAATCAAACACCAACAGAAAGTTTACCGCATGATGAAGTTACTGCACAATATGCAGGTGGAGAAGATATGATTCGCGGTGCAAATCGAAACTCAAAGCAAGGCAGACAAGGGGAATAACAATGACAAAGAAAACGGCGAAAAATAAAGAAATTGGGCATACTATCCCAATTTCAGGCGATATTCTACGCGAAGAATTTGGAACAGAAACAGGCGATTTCAATTCATATAAGATGATGGAATTAATGGAAGAAGCAAAGAGAAGACAAAAAAAAGATTAACTTATTAAGAGGCTGTCTCAAAGCCAAAGTCAGATCCCGCAACATAAATATATAGAACATAATATATATTTTTGTGAAACGCACGTTGAGGTCAGACTCTTATGAGACAGCCTCTTTACTTGTTAAGCGAGCTTCATGTTATTATTACGGACTTGAAAAAAGGATAATGGAGCAAAATACGTTTTGGCGATTAAATGAACCGGGTCAAAATAAATAATCATGACGGTTGAAGTTGGCTGTACTTCTTTTGTTTTGATGTATTGCTGCAAGTCAAACGGCACAATTTCCATTACTGTATGTTTAAAAAGTTCTTTCTCATTCAACTGCAGCGATGCAAATTCCTCACCGAGCAGACTTGGTTTTTCTAATAACTGCTGGTAAATGCTTGAGCGTAAGTTTTTATCTGTTTTTTCCTCCCACCACGGTTTGCGCGGCTTATGTTTTTGATTGCGTAAATAGTCGTATTTCATCAATCCTTCAATGATTGGGAGATCCGCAATATTTTTTTTCTGTAAAAATTGATAAAGGCGCCGGAATAAATCTTCCAGTTGATGGCCGATGCGCGCCCAACCTTGTTCATCCCAATACGTTCCGAATTCTTGGAAGAAATCAAACGGGGTCGGGAATATATGAGATACTAAATATTCAATCGTCTCATCCATTCGGTGGGCATTCCAATATTTTTCAAGCACATCTTCAACTTGTTTGATGCGAATAATCTCTTCAAACGAAAGAACGTTGTTGCTTAAAATTTCATAAGGTGCATGGTCCATAAAGACGTAATCGTGTTCTTTGGCACGAAGGCGAAGGCCGGTGCCGCGCAGCATTTTTAAAAAGCCTAACTGCAATTCTTCCGGGCGGAGTGCGAACACATCATTGAACGTCTTTCTAAATGAAGTATAATCTTCTTCCGGCAGTCCGGCGATTAAATCTAAATGTTGGGCGATTTTTCCGCCCTCTTTTACCATTGTGACGGTGCGGGTTAACTTTTCGAAATTTTGCTTGCGCATCACCAGCTTATTTACTTCGTCATTTGTTGATTGGACGCCAATTTCAAAGCGGAAAAGACCAGGCGGCGCTTCCTTATTTAAAAATTCAATGACTTCAGGGCGCATAATGTCGGCTGTGATTTCAAACTGAAATACCGTGCCTGGAACATGTTCCTCGATAAGGAATTGAAACATATCCATCGCATAGCTGCGGCTTATATTAAACGTTCTGTCGACAAATTTAATCGTTTTTGCTCCATGCTTCATCAAATAGCGAATATCGTCCTTAATCTTTTCGCGGTCAAAATAGCGTACCCCTACTTCAATGGAAGACAGACAAAATTGACAGCTAAATGGGCAGCCGCGGCTTGTCTCAATATATGTGACGCGCTTTGATAAATGCGGAAGATCTTCCGGAAAGCGAAACGGCGACGGCATCTCTGCCAAATTGATTTTATTGCGCTGCGGATTAATGATGATTTCTCCATTTTTACGAAACGCAAGGCCGTGTACGTTTTCAAAATCTTTCTTATCGTGCAGTTGGAATAAAAATTGTTTAAACGTTTCCTCGCCTTCGCCAATAACAATAAAATCAAATTCCGTCACTTTTTCCATCCACTCACGCACATCATAGGAAACTTCCGGGCCGCCGGCGACAATAATGATGGAAGGATCGATTTTTTTTAGCATTTTAACGACTTTAATCGTTTCTTCAATGTTCCAAATATAACAGCTAAACCCGATAACATGAGGTTTTTTTCGATAAAGATCAATGACAATGTTCATCGCCGGGTCCTTAATGGTGTACTCGACAAGTTGTATATCAAACTCAGGTTGAGCATATGCTTTTAAATAGCGAATCGCTAAATTTGTATGAATATATTTCGCGTTTAACGTGGTACAAATAATGTTCATTTATACAAAACTCCTTTATTTCCTAAAGAGTGTATTTGTTTGAAAACAACATTTTATTATAACACATTTTGGACAAAAAGCCGTTAAAAAATAAAAGTTCTGTTATCCATCTCAAATAATAAACTGGAAACTTCATTGTATTTATGGTATATTACGGTAAAATTCGTAATTTAACATAAAAATTTAAATTTTTTAAAAAATTCAGGAAGGATTAAGAAAACTTTATAGAGAATATAAAAATGATAAACTTCGGAAATCCTCTAAGAAAAGGAGGAGGGGAACTAATGAATAGCAGCCTTTCTCCTCGCGAAGAGCAAAAACAGCAAATCGATGTGAAAGCGCTAGAGGAAGAAAATAAGTGGCTGAAGGAACAGTTAAACAGCTATTCTATTATTTTTGAACGGTCTTTAGATGCGATTATGATTTTTAATCAAAACGGTGAATTTGTTGAAATAAATGAGGCAGCATGTAAATTGTTCGAAATGGAAAAAGAAGAGCTTATCGGTCAAAACTTTAAAACATTCCTCGATCTTGTTCCGCCTGATATATTGCAATTTCAACGTTCTATGTTACATAAATTCGGTTCATTTAGCGATGAACTCATTATTAAACTGAAAAATGGAAAAATCAAACATATTGAGTTTTCGATTAAGAAAGATGCATTCAATAATTTTGATTTAGCGATTATGAGGGACATTTCCTCAAGAAAAGCACTGGAACGAGAACGAACCATTAATGAGTTTTTGTTCAGAGATGTGTTTAATCGTGCCGTAGACGGGATTGTTATTTTTGACGAATCCGGACGCTTTATCGATGTAAATCCGGCTTTTTGTATGAGTTTAAACTTTGACAAAGCGACACTGCTCTGCTTGTCATTTCAACAGTTTATTGCCAGCGAATATAAAGAAGATTTCGAAAAACTTTTGCGTGAATTAAAGGAAAAGGGAACGGCAAAAGGAGAGCTTTCTCTAGTTCTTTTGGATGGAACCGTTAAAATGTTTGAGCTGACGACAACTTCAAATGTATACAGCGGTTTTTATATGGCGATTATGCGCGATGTAACAGATAAGAAAAATATGGAGGTTAAGCTGCAAAAAAGCGAAGAAAGGTTTCGTGCTATTTTTGAACAGGCGCATGAAGCGATTATTATTTGTGATAATCAAGGAAATATTTTAAACGCAAACCCGGCAGCGAGCCGGACGTTTGAGCTGCCGCTGAAACAGCTTGTAAAATGCAATTTAAAAAACTTTTTTGACTATAAAGATAAAAAAGTCAAAAAGATGATCAGGGATTTTCTTAAGACTGGAGAAATTCGCGATGAACTTACTTTCCATATGCCGAATGGAGAAGACAAGCAGCTTGAATTTACATCAAAGCGTGGAGTTGTTGACGGGCACCATTTGACGATTTTCCGCAATGTCAGCGAAAGGAGAAAAATGGAAAAAGTATTGCGGGAGAGCGAACAAAAATTCCGCAGTATTTTTGATCATGCAATGAATGGCATCCTTTTATGGGACCATCAATATCGAATTATTGATGTGAATCCGATTGCATGCGAAATTTTCAATGCCTCAAAGAAACAGTTGCTTTATCAACCCGTCTGTGAATTTATCTCGGAGAAAGAAAGGAAAAACTTTTACAAATTGCTTAAACAGTGTGAACGCACCGGGGAAGCTTATGCAGAAATGAGCTTAAGTTCTGATGGCAAAAAGCAAAAAATCGTTGAATTTTCGTTAAAGCGGGAAATTATTCCCGGTGTCAGCATGATGATGCTTCGTGATGTGACGGAACGAAAAGAATTAGAGGAACGATTGCGAAAATCTGATACATTAAATGTTGTAGGTGAACTTGCGGCGGGAATTGCCCATGAAATTCGCAATCCGATGACAGCTTTAAAGGGGTTTATCCAACTGTTGCAAAACAGTATTAAAGAAGATTATTCGATGTATTTCAATGTGATCACATCAGAATTGCAGCGCATCGAGTCGATTATTACCGAATTTCTCGTTTTGGCAAAACCGCAGGCTGTTCAGTATAAACAAAATGACGTAAGAAAAATTATGCAGGATACGATTGATTTGTTAGGTGCGCAGGCAATGATGCATAATGTGCAAATTATCGCCAAATACAGCGAACAGCTGCCTTTCATTTATTGTGAGCCTAACCAATTAAAACAAGTGTTTATTAATATGCTGAAAAATGCCATTGAAGTCATGCCAAAAGGCGGTACGATTACAGTGGCAATTAAACCGCTCGATGAGCAGCATATTCAAATTTCCATTACGGATCAAGGATGCGGAATTCCTGAAGATAAAATTAAAAAGCTTGGGGAACCGTTTTACACAACGAAGGAAAGAGGAACTGGACTTGGCTTAATGGTAAGTTATAAAATTATTGAAGAGCATCAAGGAAAAATAGAAGTGAAAAGCCAAGTAGGAGTTGGCACGACGTTTTATATTACATTGCCGACAGAGCGGGAGAAAGAGGAGTACGATGAACTTGGAATATAGCGTTTATATGTCAAAGCAGTTTGGACCAATTTATGTTGTTTCCGATGGAGAAGCAATTGTCCGTATTGAGCTTTTTGAAGAGAATTGGCAGCAATTGTTCCAAAAACACCGAATGATAAAAAGTGATTCCCCGTTGTTACACAGTGCTGTAAAGCAATTGGAGGAATATTTTGCCGGCAAAAGAAAAGCATTTGATTTGCCGATTAAATGGAAAGGAACCGCTTTTCAAGAGAAAGTGTGGAAGGCATTGTGTGAAATTCCGTACGGGGAAACGGTCAGTTACGCGGATATTGCAGAAAAGATCGGTCATCCGAAAGCAGTAAGGGCCATCGGGCAGGCGAATCGCGCAAACAACCTTGCGATTATCGTGCCATGCCATCGGGTGATTGGAAAAAATCAAAAATTAGTTGGATATGCAGGGAATCGAATCGATGTAAAAGAAAAACTGCTTGAACTTGAAAAAGAAAATAGTAAAAGCTGCCTCATAAGGGTCTGACCTGCGGTTTAGAGGGGGTCTGACCCTTTTTTGAGACAGCTTGGATTTGTTCTCATTTCTTCTGTATGTGGGATAACGCCAAGGCGCCGACTAAAATTCCGCCTTTTATAATATCTTGAGCGTAATATGGCACGTTCATCATTGTTAATCCGTTCAGCAACACACCGATTAAAATGGAGCCGAACATCGTTCCGATGACATTTGGCTTTCCGATGCCGAAAACGGAAATACCAATAAAAGCCGCAGCAACCCCATCCATTAATAACGGTGCGCCTGCTGAAACTTGTCCTGTACCGATTCGGGAGGCAAGAACGATTCCAGCGATGGCGGCAAACAAGCCGCTGATAACGTAAGCATATGTGCGATAGCGGTTAACAGGAATTCCAGAAAGCCGGGCAGCTTCGCGATTTTCGCCTGTCATATAAAAGAGACGTCCCGGTTTTGTGTACGTCAAAAATAGATGAGAAACAAAAACTAAAAAGAGCATTAACAATACAGAAAATGGAATGCCAAGCCACTCGCCTTGTCCGATAAATAAAAAGGAAGGAATAAATTTTCCCGGCGCTGTTCCGCCCTCAGGAAGCGGCATATCATTATAAATCGAAAAACCTTTTGTGTAAGTAAGCTGTATGCCGTTAATGATGTACATCACTGCTAATGTGGCGAGTAAATCAGGAAGTTTTAATTTTACAATCAGCAACGAATTTAAAAGTCCGACTGCGATGCCTAATAAAATAGGTACAAGCAATGTAACAAGAATTTCTTGGCGATATAATACAAGCGCAGCTGCACTGGCAATCGTTGATAAGCTGACCGTAGAGCCAACCGATAAATCAAATCCGTCAACAATTAAGGAAAAGGTGATGCCAATCGCAACAAGCGTCACAATGGAAATCGAGCGCAAAATATCGCTGAAATTTTCATACGTAAAAAATTGCTCAATTGTCATGCTGAAGTAAGTAATCACTGCCAAAATAGCGAGCAATGTCCCGTGTTTATATAAAATTTGCAGAAGAGAAGTTTTTCGTTGTTTCTCTTTTGTTACGACGGCAGTTTGTGCCACGAAGTTTCACCTCCGCTACTGTAATAAACCAGTTTTTCATGCGTTGCTTCCTCAGCGGAAAACGTCTTAACAAACTTTCCATCTACCATGACATGAATCGTATCTGCGATATCGAGCAATTCTTGAAACTCATTCGTCAAGTACAGAATTGCTTTCCCTTGTTTTGCAAGTGATTGAATGATGGAGAAAATTTCTGCTTTAGCGTTTACATCGATTCCTTTCGTCGGTTCATCGAAAATGAACACTTCACTATTTGTGCTCAACCATTTACCAATGACTACTTTCTGCTGATTGCCGCCGCTTAAATGTCTCACCGTTATTTTTGGAAAAGAAGGATGGATTTTTAAAGACTCAATTAAATTTAATGCAAGCTTTTCTTCTCTCTGTCTATGAATCCACTGAAAGTTTGTCAGTGAAGATAGGAGACGAACGGTTAAATTTTTTTGGACGCTCTCGTTCATAAATAATCCTTGTTTGCGCCGTTCCTCAGGGATGTAGGAAATCCCTGCCTCAATCGCTTCGATGGGGGAAGAAATGGTATATTCTTTTCCGTTAATCCGCCATTGTCCGCTTGTTTTTTCTAATCCAAACAAACTATGAGCCAGTTCTGTTTTTCCGGCCCCTACAAGACCGGCAATTCCGACGATTTCGCCTTTGCGAATTTGTAGATTTACGGTTGTTTTTGTTTTTGGAATGAATAAATTTTTTACTTCGAAAGCGATTGTTTCGTCCAATGTTCTTTTTTCTTTTTTGGCGGATTTATAAGTACGGCCGATCATGTGTTCAACCATTTGCTCGATTGTAATGTCTGATATAGGTGAACTGTGAACTACTTTACCATCGCGTAAAATCGTAACACAGTCGCAAATCTCTTTGATTTCTCCCAGTTTATGAGAAATATAAATAAACGAAACACCTTTTGCTTTTAGCTTCCGGATAATTTGAAATAATGTCTTTGTTTCTGCGGTGCTTAAAGGAGCTGTCGGCTCATCTAAAATAATATATTTGGCGGAAGAAGACAGAACTTTCGCCAGTAAAATCAGCTGTTTTTCATGGAGACTGCACTCATAGACAAGCTTATTGACGTCCATTTCCAAACCGACTTGGCGCAATAATTCCTTTGCCCGCTGCTTTTGGTTGTTCCATGAGAGAAACGGAGATGTCTTTGTGTCGATGATTTCATTGGCGATAATATTTTCACAGACGGATAGGGCGGGAAAAAGGACGGTATCTACCTCCTGGGCAACAAGGCCGATTCCTGCTTTTTTTGCATCGAGAGGGGAGGAAAACGTATATTGTTTCCCATCAATCATAATTGTTCCGTCATCAGGAGGAAAATCGCCTGCAAGAATTTTCATTAATGTACTTTTTCCAGCCCCGTTCATTCCTAAGAGGGCGTGAACTTCCCCTTGCTTTACATGGAAATTCACGCCGTTTAGTACGGTTACTTTGTCGAATGATTTAGAGATGTTCAACATTTGCAACTCATTCATTATTTTTTCACCTGTTCTTCCAATGCTTTCATCCATGGAGAGACGGCAACATTTGATTTGCCCCAGCCTTCGATATATTCGCCAAGCTGTTTCATTGAAATTTGTTCGTTTGGCAAGTCAGCTTTTTTCACTAAATGAGGCTCAAGCGAATAAATATTTGGCGTTTTTTCTCCGGCCATTTTTTGATATGCAAAGCGGACTTGCACTCTTCCGACTTCCGCAGGATCGGTAGCTGTTGTCGCTACCCAAGGACTGTTGTTTTGTTGAATCATTTGCAAGTCTTCATCGCTTAAATCGATACCATACACTTTAATTTCATTTCGTCCGGCTTGTTGAATCGCGCGGACAGCGCCTTTGGCAAATTCATCCCAAGTCGCGAAAACAGCATCAATATCCCCTTTGTTTGGATACTTTTTCAAAATGGCTTCCATTTGCGCTTGTGTATCGAGTGCGGTATTGGCGCTTGCTGTACCGAACTTTGCTACTTCTTTAATATTTGGATAGCGCTTTTTAAATGCGTCGTAAATGATGTGACGGCGCTCCATTGGCGTGAATCCGCCAACCCAAATTGTCACAATTTCACCTTCACCGTTTAAATCTTCCGCAAGTGTTTTTAATGTCTTCCATGCTAAGCTGTAATCATCTTGATCAATGACGGTAACGCCCGGCACGTTTAAATCGTTATCAAATGCAACGACAGCAATTCCTTTAGCGACGGCTTTTTCCACAGGAGCTTGCAACGCATCGGCACGGCCATGGTCTAAGAGAATGGCATCAACATTTTGTGTAATCGCGGTTTCCACATAGGAAGCCATTTTTGATAAGTCGTTGTCAGCGTTGTAAATTTGCACTTCACCGCCAAACTTTTCAACTTGTTCTTTTACTCCTGCAATATATTGCGAGGAGAATGTACCGATGGACATTTGCATAATCGCAGCAATTTTTATTGGTTTTTTCAATTTTTCCGGAATTTCTGCGTTTTCGGTTGTTGCCGATTTTGCTTCTGTTTTTTGTGAGGTAGCTTGCTCTTGTTTTGGCTGACTGACGGCATCCTGCTCATTTGTGCAGCCGCCAAGAATCAAGCTGAATAAAGCAGCTGAAATGAACAACTTTTTTAACAATTTCACGATTGTTCCTCCTTAAAATAAATTTGCAAGAGCTTCTGTATAATTTCCGCGAATAATTCCTTTCTCTGTAATAATGGCAGTAATCAGTTCGTTTGGTGTTACATCAAAGGCAGGGTTGTATACTTTTACTCCCTCTGGAGCGATACGAGTTCCGGAAATATGGGTAACTTCATCTGCGTTTCGCTCTTCAATTGGAATGTCGGCTCCCGTATTTGTTTTTAAATCGATCGTTGACAGGGGAGCAGCGACATAAAACGGAATGTTAAATGCTTTAGCGAGCAAGGCGAGCCCGAATGTGCCGATTTTATTTGCTGTATCACCGTTAGCGGCGATGCGATCCGCCCCGACGATGACAGCGTTAATTCCTTTTGTGAGAATCGTTTGGGCTGCCATATTATCTGTAATAAGTGTTACATCCACTCCGGCTTTCATAAGCTCCCATGTTGTTAATCTTGCTCCTTGCAATACAGGTCTCGTTTCAGAAGCGAATACTTTTAACTCAATGCCTTTTTCTTTCGCCAAATAGAAAGGGGCAAGCGCAGTGCCATATTTGGCGGTAGCGATGGAGCCGGCGTTACAAATCGTTAATATTTTGTCACCATCTTTAAAAAGTGATAAAGCGTGTTCGCCGATTTGCCGGCAAACTTCCTCATCTTCAATTTGAATGCAAATCGCTTCATGAATGAGCGTTGTTTTTGCTTCATTGACGGAAGAGACGTTTTCGACGCTGGAAAGCAAGCGATCAAGGGCCCAAAAAAGATTAACAGCCGTGGGCCGCGAGCTTGCTAAATAGTCCCGGTCTTTTTGTAAAAGCTGTTTAAACTTGATGATGGATTCAGTTTGATAACTTTGTGCTGCCAGAGCAAGTCCGTATGCTGCTGTAATGCCGATGGCAGGAGCACCACGTACTTTTAGTGAGAAAATCGCTTCCCATACATCCTTAATCTCTTTTAATTCTAAATATTCAGTCTCTAATGGCAGCTTTTGTTGATTTAAAATTGTAATATGAGTCTCATTCCATTCCACTGAGCGTGGAATTGTTACGGTTTCATTCATTGAAGCTCTCTCCTTATTCAGCTGTTTGTGCGAAAAGTTCGCGAATTTCTTGGATTTCGCTAATTGATTCGCGCTTTAAAATTAGCGTTTTTCCGAGTCGAAGTGCATGGCGTTTGGCGTTTAGGCGTTTTTCCTTTTCTTCAATGCCGTCAAGATCAGCGACGTGTGCTAACCCGATCGTGCGGCGAATGATTTCGCAACCGGCAAACCCGATGGCGTCCGTAAACGCTTTGTCTAATACTTCCTGCAAAAATCCCGGAACTTTTGCATAAGTTTCTACATTGTGATTTTCCCAAAGCTCGGAAAACGTTTCTCGAAACACTTTCCACGTTTTCTCAACATGAACAAATAAAGGTTCTCTTTCTTCTTCATTTCGGGACAACGCATTTAAGAGCAAGTTTGCAAAAAACTGTCCGAGGTCAAAGCCAATCGGACCATAAAAGGCAAACTCCGGATCGATGACTTTCGTTTCTTCATCGCTTGCAAAAATGCTTCCTGTATGTAAATCACCATGTAAAAGCGCATCGCCTTCCGTTAAAAACTTTCTTTTCAGTTTTGCTGTTTCAAGCTTTAATGCTGAATCGTTCCAAAGTGCTTCCACATCATCGCGCAACTCTTCTTCAAAATTATTTGTGTCATGGTCAAAGAATGGATCAGTGAACACGAGATCTTCAGTAATTTTACATAATTCCGGATTTACAAAGCTTTGTGCCAGCTGCTTTTTCTGCTGCTGGTTAAGCCCGAAATCAGACGTATAAAACAATGTTTTCGCTAAAAATTCGCCAATATGTTGTGAAAGAAGCGGATATGTTTTTCCTTCGATAAGTCCTTTGCGGGCGATTTGCAAATGAGATAAATCTTCCATCACCGTAACCGCTAAAGATTCATCGGAATAGTAAACTTTCGGGACATACTCCGGGACATAGCTGGCAAATGTACGCAAGGCGTTGCTTTCAATGACGGCTCGTTTTAACGTCAACGGCCAGCTTTCCCCGACAACTTTCGCGTAAGGCAATGCTTGTTTGATAATAATTCCTTTGTTCGTATTTTGGTCAACGATGTGAAAGACAAGATTTAAGTTGCCGTCTCCGATTTCACGGCATGTAAGCGGTGTACCTTCAGGAAACAACCCTAGACGAAGGGCAAGAGAAATAGCTGTGCTTTCTGTTAACGGTTCATATACGGACTGTTTAGAAATCGCCATGTGATAACGCCTCCTTAATATTTTTTACATATAACTCACTTCATACGAGGTGAAGCAGCGGGTAGTTCACACATACACATAAATAAAAGCCTCTTTCGCATATGGAAAGAGGCTTGAAGATTTCCCTTCTCACCTCTTATCTTTCAGAAAGAGTTTCTCTTTCTGTTGGACTTAGCACCGTACCTTGCGGAATTTTTTTCCGGCGCGAATGATGCGCCCTATCTCACGATAGTATTACGGCCGGTTGCTGGGCTTCATTGGGCCAATTCCCTCAGCCAACTCTTGATAAGAGTTTTGAACCAGTATATTTGATTGTTCTTAATTTTTTGAATCAAACGAAAATTATTTCGTTTTTCACTTGATTCGAATCATACATGGAAAGTAGAATTTTTGTCAATACCTTTTTTGAAAAAAATTTTTTAATTCGTATATCGTTCAGGGCGGCGATCAGCGAAAATCGGAATTTGCTTACGCACTTGTTTCACTTTATCTAAATCAATTTGTGCCACGATGGAACAAGGATTTTCATCCGCTTCGGTAATAATCTCTCCCCATGGATCAATCACCATCGAATGTCCGGCAAAGATGTTGTTCGGATCTTTTCCAGCGCGATTGCAGGCGATGACGTAGCATTGATTTTCAATCGCCCGCGCCTGCAGCAGCACACGCCAATGGTTAAGGCGGGGCAGAGGCCATTCGGCAACAACAAAAACAATTTCTGCGCCTTTTGTTGTATGAACGCGAAGCCATTCCGGAAAGCGAATATCATAACAAATTACTCCCGCGCATAATGTGTTTTCAAGAGTGAACAGTCCTTCTGTTTCTCCAGGCTGCAAATATAAATGCTCATCCATTAGTTTGAAAAGATGAAGTTTGCTATATTCCGAGACAATTTCTCCGTGACGGTTCACGACATACATCGTGTTCGTAACGCCTGTATCCGTTTTTTTGGCAATGGAACCTGCGACAATATGGACATTGTACAGACGGGAAAGTTCGCTAATAAATGCTTTTGTATCGGAACCATCTTCATCAGCAATGGCATCAAGCCGTGTTAAATCGTATCCTGTTGACCATAATTCAGGAAGAACAATAATATCCGGCTGCTGCAGCATCACTTTTTCAATTTCAGTGCGAACCCTTTTTTTGTTTTCTTCAGGATGGCCAAACGCAATATCAAGCTGAATACAAGCAATTTTTAAAGACATTATTTTTTCACCTCGAAAAATTTAACTTTACAATTTGATTTTTACGATATATGATTTGTGACTAGAATTTCAAGAAATTTTTGAGTAGGTGTAAGCGATGAAAAATTTTGTGCAATCAGATTTATTACAAAGCTTGCCGAAGCAGTTTTTTGCTTCGCTCGTTGAAAAAGTCGGAAGAGTGATTGCCCAAGGGCACGATGTCATTAATCTCGGACAGGGGAATCCGGACCAGCCGACTCCCGGGCATATTGTCGAAGCGCTGCAAAAAGCGGCAGCTAATCCGCGTTATCATAAATATTCGCCATTTCGCGGCTATCATTTTTTAAAAGAGGCGGTGGCAGCCTTTTATGAGCGGGAATATAACGTGAAGCTTGATCCGGAAAAGGAAGTGGCGATTTTATTTGGCGGAAAAGCCGGACTTGTTGAAATTCCCCAATGTTTAGTCAATCCGGGAGATGTTGTTCTCGTTCCTGACCCGGGCTATCCTGATTATTGGTCTGGTATTGCGCTTGCGAGAGCGAAAATGGAAATGATGCCTTTAAGGGCGGAAAACGGCTTTTTGCCTGACTATAAGGAGCTGCCTTTAAACGTAGCAGAAAACGCGAAATTAATGTTTTTGAACTATCCGAACAATCCGACGGGAGCGATTGCCACAAAGGAGTTTTTTGCGGAAACCGTCTCTTTTGCGGCCAAAAATGATATATGTGTCGTTCATGATTTCGCTTACGGTGCAATCGGTTTTGACGGTCAAAAACCGCTGAGCTTTTTGCAAACAGATGGAGCAAAAGAAGTTGGAATTGAAATTTATACATTTTCAAAAACATACAATATGGCTGGTTGGCGCGTCGGCTTTGCTGTTGGAAATGAAAACGTCATCGAGGCGCTCAATCTATTGCAGGATCATCTTTACGTGAGCATTTTTGGTGCGATACAAGAAGCGGCAGCACATGCGCTTTTAGCACCGCAGGATTGTGTGAATGAACTTGTTGAGTTATACGAATCGCGGCGCAATGTTTTTATTCGTGCTTTAAAAGACATTGGCTGGGACGTCACTGCTCCGGCAGGATCGTTTTTTGCGTGGCTTCCTGTTCCAAAAGGATTCACGTCAGAAACGTTTGCTGATTTGCTTCTTGAAAAAGCGCATGTAGTTGTTGCGCCAGGAATTGGTTTTGGCGAATATGGGGAAGGATATGTGCGTGCAGGTTTGCTGACAAGCCAAGAGCGTTTAGAGGAAGCAGCTGAGCGAATCGCCAAGCTCAATCTTTTTCATGATAAAGTATAAAAAATAATTGACACAACAAAAAATTCCTGTCATAATTCGAATTAAATTTGCGAAAATAAAAATTCTGAAAAATTGAATATTTAAGATAGCATTCTTATCAAGAGTAGGCGGAGGGACGAGCCCGATGAAGCCCGGCAACCGGCTTAACTAGCTTTAAGCACGGTGCTAATTCTTGCAGCGATACGCTGAGAGATAAGAAGAGCGAACGACTAGCCTCTTCTTATGAAGAGGTTTTTTTATTGAAAAGCGTGGAAAGAGGGTTCAACAATGAGTCAAGTAATTGCTACCTATCTCATTCATGATGTGAAAGATTTAGCGAAAAAAGCGGAAGGGATTGCTCTTGGTTTAACAGTCGGTTCCTGGACTGATTTGCCGCTGTTAGAGCAAGAGCAGCTTCGCAAGCATAAAGGGACTGTTGTCAGCATTATACCGCTTGAGGAGAATGAACGAGTCAATCAATATCTCGGTAAAAAAGTCCATCGTGCGCTTGTAAAAATTGCTTATCCGAGCGTTAATTTCAGCGCTGATTTGCCGGCGATTTTAACGACGGTGTTTGGAAAACTTTCGCTTGATGGGGAAGTGAAATTAATAGATTTACAGTTTTCTGCTGAACTGAAACAAGCGTTTCCAGGTCCGCGCTATGGCATTGAAGGAATTCGGGAAAAATTAGGAGTTTACGATCGCCCGCTTGTGATGAGTATTTTTAAAGGTGTCATCGGCCGCAATTTACAGTATTTATCTGAACAGTTAAAAGAGCAGGCGCTTGGCGGGGTGGATTTGATTAAAGACGATGAGATTTTATTTGAAAATGAACGAACGCCGTTTGAAAAGCGGATCGCCGTAGGAAAAAAAGTACTGCAGGAAGTTTATGAGAAGACGGGGCAGAAAACGTTATATGCTGTTAACTTATCCGGTAAAACATTCGAGTTGAAGGAAAAGGCGAAGCGAGCGGTGGAACTTGGCGCTGACATATTGTTATTCAACGTTTTTGCTTATGGTCTGGATGTATTGCAAGGTTTACGCGAAGATAAAGAAATTGAGATTCCGATTATGGCTCATCCGGCTGTTAGCGGTGCACTTACACCTTCTGAATTTTACGGCATTGCCAGTCCGCTTCTGCTGGGAAAACTGCTCCGTTTGGCAGGGGCTGATTTTTCATTATTCCCGTCGCCATACGGCAGCGTTGCCCTTGATAAGAATGAGGCGCAGAGCATTGCTGACGAACTGACGAAAGAAGATGAGCAGCTGAAAAGAACGTTCCCAGTACCATCAGCTGGCATTCATCCAGGATTAGTACCGTTGTTAGTCCGTGATTTTGGCAATGATTGTGTCATTAACGCGGGAGGCGGCGTACACGGTCATCCGGATGGGGCAGTTGGCGGCGGAAAAGCGTTCCGTGCTGCAGTTGCTGCCGTTTTATCAGGACGGTCACTGCAGGAAGCGGCAAAGGAAAATGAGGCTCTTAAAAAAGCGATTGCTTTATGGGGAGCACATGAGGTGAACGTATGAGCAAGCCAATCATTTTTTGCGATTTTGACGGAACGATTACAAACAGCGATAACATTATTGCCATTATGAAACAATTTGCTCCTCCCGAATGGGAAGCGATTAAGGATGATGTGCTGGCGCAGCGCATATCCATTCAAGAGGGAGTAGGCAGGATGTTTTCCCTGCTTCCGTCACACCGGAAAGATGAGATTACGGAATTTATCTTAAAAAATGCTGTTATTCGTGATGGGTTTTCTGAATTTGTTGCCTATACAAAACAAAACGATATCCCGCTTTATATTGTCAGCGGCGGAATCGATTTTTTTGTCTATCCGCTCCTTGAAGGATTGGTAGAAAAAGAGAAAATTTTTTGCAACGGTTCTGATTTTAGCGGGGAGACGATTAAAATTTTATGGCCGTACTCTTGCGATGAGCACTGTCACAACGAATGCGGCTGCTGCAAGCCGTCGCTCTTAAGAAAGCTGGCAAAAAATGAACCATTCACGATTGTCATTGGCGATTCGATTACCGATTTGCAGGCGGCAAAGCTGGCTGATCATGTGATTGCCCGCGATTTTCTTCTTGAAAAATGCAAGGAACTAGGTCTTTCCCATACGCCATTTTCTACATTTTTTGATGTTATTGATTTGTTAGAGGGGATGGAGGTGAATGTATGAGCTTGCTAGTAAAAAAATGGGAAGAGTTAGCGGATGTTAAAGATGAACTGGCTAAACGAGATTGGTTTTTTGCGACAAGCGGCAATCTTTCCATTAAAGTAACCGATGAACCGTTGACATTTCTTGTCACGGCAAGCGGCAAGGATAAGCGAAAGCGGACAGCGGAAGATTTTCTTCTTGTTGATGCGTCCGGAAAACCGGCAGAACCAACACATTTGAAACCTTCTGCGGAAACGCTTTTGCATGTGGAGATCTATAACAAAACAAACGCTGGTTGTGTTCTTCATGTTCATACGATTGACAATAATGTGATTTCCGAGCTTTACGGTGATGCGAAGGAAGTGACATTTACCGGGCAGGAGATTATTAAAGCATTTGGTTTATGGGAAGAAGATGCTGTTGTTCGCATTCCGATTATTAAAAATTACGCCCATATTCCAACGTTGGCTGACGAATTTTCGAAGCATGTAAAAGACGATGCAGGAGCGGTTCTCATCCGCAATCACGGAATTACCGTATGGGGACGCGACGCATTTGAAGCGAAGAAGTTTTTAGAAGCGTGGGAATTTTTATTCAGCTATCATGTGAAATTGTTAGCTTTTAAGCGTGCCATCATGTCAGTTTAGATGCTTGAAACGATGCTTCTGTTGACATTCGTATTCTTCTTCAACTAACCGGTCAGGCTGGCAGAATAAAAACTGCTTCTACGTAAAAGATTTAGATTATCAAACAAATCAATATAAGGAGGAGAAGTCAAAATGGCAGTCATTAAAATCAGAAAGACAGGGGAAATCATTAAAGGTGAAGAGAATGTATTACGTTTCTTAGAAAAGCAGGGAGTTCTTTATGAGCATTGGGATATTAATAAATTGCCGGATCGTTTGAAAGAAAAGTTTGTACTTACTGATGGAGAAAAGGAAGAGATTTTAGCAACCTTCAAAGAAGAGATTGAAAATTTAGCGGCAAGAAGAGGCTATAAAGCTTGGGATGTGGTAGCTTTATCAGATGCTACTCCGAATCTGGATGAGTTACTGAAGAAGTTCGAACAAGTACACATTCATACGGAAGACGAAGTCCGCGCGATCATAGCAGGTCACGGTATTTTTATTATCAAGGGAGATGAGCAAACAGGTTATTTTGATGTCGAGCTAGAAGCGGGTGATGTTATTTCTGTACCAGAAGGCAATCCGCATTTCTTCACATTGATGGAAGACCGCCAAGTAGTAGCCGTTCGTTTGTTCATTGATCCATCAGGCTGGGTTGCACATCCTTATGAAGAAAAAGAAGAAGTCATTAAATAAGTAAAACAATGAAAAAGCGTAGAGGTCATTCGTTGATTTCTACGCTTTTCATTTCTTTCTTTATTTTCGTTTAAAGATATAATAACGTTGTTGGTTTTCTTTTTCAACTAATAGTGCAGGTCGGTTGAAGAAGTCGTGCAAAAGAGTATTAAGACATGAATTATAAAACGTTCGTATTCTAACTAATCTTTTGTTTGAATCGTTTATTTTCTCTCTGTTTTGGTTTTGATGTGAAAAGGAGAAGTCCGCTGATGACAATGATGCTGCCGAGCAATTGTGAAGTATACATTTTTTCCCCTAACAATATATAAGCGAGCAGCGCGGTAAAAATCGGATTGAAATTCAAAAACATCCCGGACTTCGTGCTGCCCACTTTTTGAATGCCGATGTTCCAAAAAATCATCGCCAATACGGTTGCTCCTACACCTGTATATATGAGCGCACTCCAAAATGAAAGATTAGGTTCTGTTATTGTATAGGAGGAGATGAACGGAATAATCATGATGGCACCGAAAATTCCCGACCAAAGTGTCGCCTTAAAAGCAGAGACAAATTTCATTGCCTCTTTTGCAAAGACAGAATATAATCCCCAAATCGCGACAGCTCCTAACATATATAAATCTCCGATGTTAAAATGAAGATGAACAAGCTTTCGCCAATCACCGTGAATCATGACGATTAAAATCCCAATAAAAGAAATAGCCATTGCGATGCACTGGCGAATTGTTAATTTTTCTTTGTAAACGAAGTAAGAAACAATCGCAATGGAAATCGGATTAAGCGTCGATAAAAGCCCGACATTATCAGCGGTTGTATATTCCAAAGCTTTAAACAGGAACAAATTAAATAAAAGCACACCCGTCAGTCCCATAAAAATAAGCGGCAATAGCGCAATTTTCGGAAAAGAAAGGCGTCTTTCTTTCCACCAAACAAATGGAAGAAGACAAGCGATCGCCAAAAGCCAGCGCATTTCTGTTAAAACAAGAGGAGAGGCATACCCAACAAGAAATTTTCCGGCAACAAAATTGCCGCCCCATAAAAAGCTCGTAAATAATAATAGAAAGTAATATTTCCATTCTTCCTGCTGTTCCATATGTTTCATCCCAATCTATCATTTTATCGAATTATAAGTTTAGATTAAAAAATCGACATTAATATGTTCAAGTAAAACAAAAATAATTCTGTTTGCAAATGTTCATTGAGATAAAAAAGAGGCCGACCCATTTAATTGCTCTCAGGCATACTATATATTGTGTTGCGAGGTCTGATACTTTGCTTCTGGGCACTCTGCTTAAAAAGTTTCCATCAAAAAAATCATGGTCAACAATCCGAGAATAAAGGCATAGGTGGCTGTTCGTTCGTTGCCGTCGCCATGGCTTTCTGGAATTAATTCTTTATAAATGATAAATAACATCGCCCCGGCAGCGAATGCGAGGCCATAAGGAATGAGACGTTCAAAAATGGCTGTTAAATAAAAGCCGAAGAGTGATCCAACAATTTCAATCGCTCCAGTTAATGTTGCAATGATGAACGATTTCCATTTTCCGATGTTTTGTTTAATCAAAAATAATGCAACTAAAAAGCCTTCCGGAGCGTTTTGAAATCCAATCGCAAGAGCGATGAGATTGCCGGTGTCAGAAACATTGGAAGCGTAGCTAACACCGACAGACAATCCTTCTGGAATGTTATGTAAAGTGATGGCGGCAATAATCAACATCGCTTTTTCATCAAACTGAATTCCTTCTTTTGAGTGTTGTAAGTCAATGTGAGGAATTGTTTTTTCAAGAGTTGTTAATGTTAACACACCGAAAAAAAGCCCAATGGCAACAGAAAAAAAGCCGCCTGCATGCAATGCTTCCGGTATCAATCCCATCATGGAAGCTGCCATCATGATCCCAGCTGTGAATGCTAATAAAAGGTCGCGCCCATGATGGGTAATAGAGCGCGAAAAAAATAAAATTGGAATGGCTCCTAAACCGGTGGAAAGAGCAGACAATACGCTTCCAGCTAATACTTGTTCCATATCGCTCCCTCTAAAATCAATTTTTTGATTTATTCTTTACTAATCGGCAAGCAAATAGATACAACGGTTCCTTCATTTACTTTGCTTTTAATTTCAATTTTTCCTTTGTGCATATGAACAATTCGTTGGCATACGACAAGACCTAGCCCTGTTCCTGTATCTTTCATTGTAAAAAATGGTGTAAAAATTTTGGAAAGAGCTTCTTCCGGTATTCCTTCACCAGTATCAGAGATTTCTAATTTACAACTATCGTTTTCCCTGCTTAACGAAATCGTTAATACGCCTCCTAAAGGCATCGCTTCAAGAGCATTTTTTGTTAAATTTAAAATCACTTGCTTAATGTGGTCTTTCGAGCAAAGAACGATTAATGGAGCAGGCTCGATGAACGTTTGATAAACGACGTTATGCAAATGAGCCTGCGAATCGATAATCGGTGATAGCTCTTCAATAATTTCCCGCAAATCGTGACGCTCAAATTTTTGTACCGTCGGTTTTCCTAGCATTAAAAACTCGCTGACAATTTGATTGATTCGATTTATTTCTTTCTTAATAACGGAAAAATAAAGTTGAGATTCTTCATCTTTGTATTTTTCACTTAGCAGCTGAATAAAACCTTTAATCCCTGTAAGCGGATTACGAATTTCGTGAGCTGTGCTCGCTGCTAATGTGCCGACTAACTCTAATTTTTGTGCTTCGTTTTGTATGCGTTCATACGTTGTTTTGCGTTTAAGTAATATATACTTAATGAATAAAAAGATGATATGAGTGATTACTAGAATAAGCAAAATATATACAATCGATAGTGACAGCAATTTTTGATAGTCGAGCGGCAGTGGTTTTGCGGCAATCATCCAAGGTACATTGTTAAGGTAGCTTGTAACAGAAAACTTTTTATCATCATCATTTTCTTGCTGTTTCGTTTTAGCGATCACAACATGGTTCATATCGTAAATTTTTAAAGATAAATCTGGATTTACAAGTTTAATGATATTTTCAATATAATCAAGACGTAAATCAGCGACTAAAAATGCTTGAATTTCATCAGCCTGATTAAAAACAGGGCTGGCAATTGTTACGATATATTGATCGTTTTTCTCATTATAATATGCTTCAGAGATGGAAGTTTTCCGCGTTTGCAGCGCTGTTTGGAAATAACTACGGGAAAAAATTGCCGTTCCTTCTTGAGCATCCCTCGTTCCCGTTATGATTTCACCGTTGGAGCTTGCTAAATAAATACTAAAAAAACGCGGGTCTTTATAATATGTTTTTACTAATATATCTTTTATGTACTGATTATTTGAAAGCAGCTGATTTTCGCTGCTAAGTACAAGAGAAAGCATCTCTAAGCTTGTAACGGTTTCTCCAATAAACTGTTCAATATGATTTTTATGAAGGTCAACCATTTTTTTCGTTTCATTTATGTTCTCATGAACTAAGTCATTATATTTTGCATGCGTAAAATAAAAAATTCCTATGATAGAAGGAATGATAACAACTACGATATATAATGTGAGATTTTTGAACCTATTTTGTTTCATTAGCTATTTCTCCTTAGAACAATCATTGCTCATACTATACATTATAATATAATAAAAATGAATCAGTCATTAATAGATATAGGTTTAATTACAAAATCTCTCATCATAAATGAGCTTTATTGACAAAATATGATGTTTTCAGTAGAATTATTTTGAATTCGAGATTAAAGGATTTGATACGAATGACAAGAAGAGAAGACTTGGATCAATCGCTAAAATTGTTTATTGTTTTATCGCGGGCATATCGGGCGGTAAACGATCAAGTAAATAAATCCATTCATAGTTTTGGTGTCAATCCGACAGAGTTTGCTGTACTAGAGCTGCTTTATCATAAAGGCGATCAGCCGCTTCAGCAAATCGGCGAAAAAATTTTGCTTGCCAGCGGCAGCATTACATATGTAATCGATAAGCTCGAACAAAAAGGGCTGATTGTCCGCAAAGCCTGTGAAAAGGATAGACGGGTTACTTACGCTTCGATTACGGAGAAAGGGAAGCAATTTATTGAAAAGGTATTTCCTGAGCATGAACAAACGATTCATGAAATTGTCTCAGGACTTACGGTTCAGGAGAAAGACCAGCTGATCGAATTGCTTAAAAAATTAGGATATAGTGCCAAAAAATAAGCGGTGCTTTCATAAGCGGCCGCTTATTTTTTGGCAAAATTATGAGGCAGTTTTCTCTTTTGCCGTTATGCTGACAGCTTTTTTGTATTCGTTTCTTCTTGGCTGGCTCTTTTTACTTGTGGATAGAAGAAAATTCCGCTTGCGAGCAAACCAACGCCAAGCATAAACGTTTTTAAATCAGCTGTTCCAGCGATGATGACCCAAATGGAATAAATGGTTGCCAAAGCAGCAATAATGCCGTCAGTAACTCTGCCTTTATTGGACAACTCATACGTTTCTCCAGTAATCGTAAGTTTTAACTGGAACAAAGAGGAAATTAAATACGGAACAAGATATGCCAATGTCGCGATATAAATAACAAAATCAAATGCTGCTGACATGGAATTAGAGATCGTTGAAAAAATAAAGATTTGTGCCAGGACATTGGAAACAATCAATGAAAACTTCGGCATTCCTTTTTTGTTTTCTTTTAAAAAGGCTGGCATAAAGAGTCCTTGCTTTGCCGCCTGATAAGGAACTTCGGCACTCAACAATACCCAGCCTAACGTTGAACCTAAAAGGCTGATTAAACCAAGTCCGGCAAGAATGTAAGCTCCACTAGGGCCCAAAATTGTTTCAATCGCATCAACAAGCGGTTTTTCTGACTGAATCAGCTTTTCTTGCGGCAGCAAGCCCATAACAAGTATGCTGATGCTAATATAAATGGCAAGGGCAATGAAAAGTCCAAGAATCGTTGCCCGCTTTACATCTGATTGTTTTCGAGCGCGTGAAGCAAATACGATGGCCGACTCAATACCAACAAATGCCCACAATGTCGTTACAGCTGCATTGTTTACTTGGCTTAAAAGTCCGATTGCTTGGCCTGTTTCGTCATACCGCGGCGCAGTAAACGGACCGATATTGCTTTTTTCAAAAGCGAACAAACTGATGACAATAAATAAGAAAAATCCTAGCACTTTTGCCGCTGTGGCAACAAAGTTTAATTTTCCGGCGTCTTCAATGCCGCGCAAAATAATAAAGTGCATTCCCCATAGCAAAAGAGTACATACAATAAATGTCAAGAAATTTCCAAGCTTCAAATCTAGAGAACCAATCATAAATAACGACTGTTTGCTCGTTAAAACCGGAAAGAATGTTGACAAATAGCTCGTAAATGTCGTAATGATGGCTACGTTACCGGCAAAATTGCCAATCCAATATCCCCATGAAGACATAAAACCAGACAATGTGGAGGTATTTGAACCTCTTGGGAATAACTCTTTCGCATAAATTTGCGGCCCGCCGTTTAACTCCGGTTTGCGAATCGCTAAACTTCCAAACACGAGAGCCGTCATAAGCACTCCTGCTCCCGTTAGCAGCCATGCTAAAACTACGCCGGCAGGATTTGCTGCTTCAGCTAGTGTGCGGGGAAGCATAAAAATTCCAGAACCTACCATGTTGCCAACGACTAATGCTGTTAGAAGCCAAATTCCTAGTTTATTTTGTTGCAACGTTCAATCTCCTTTCTTGCGATTCAATGCACGATTTTGCATAAAAAAATACACCCTAAGTTTTCTACGGGTGCATAAACATCCGCATCAAACTTAAGACTGATAGTTCTCCATCGTTTAATCAAAACGATGACAGTCCTGTTCCTATTCGGAGACAGTCCCAGTTTGCAACGTCAGAGTCCATTGCAAACTTCGGCAATGAATCCTTTCATTTGAGATCATCGATTTCTCTGAATCTCCTTCAAATTACTCTTACTCATTGCAGCCTCTATCTCATCTTAGTTGAAGAGAAAGAAAAACTATTCAATTGCCGTCATAATCATACATGTTTTAGAAAGCTTCGTCAACGGTATTTTTATACAATAATATTTTTAGTTTATGATGAAAAAGCAGCCGAGAATCCGTAATTAGATATTGTCAATACTGATGACGCCTTAATGAAGCGATTAAAAGATATAAAAGTTATAGCGTCAAAAAACGATTGTTGATGATTAACTTGATGGATTCATGCAAATTAAAGGAGAACATATTCAGTCGCATGACCATTACGGCGATTGCCGGGTTTTATTTCTGCCTAAAAAGGAATGGGACGATGAGAGTGAAATGGAGCGGACGATTCAATTTCTTATGCATGGATTAACGAAAAAGTAAGAGGCTGTCTCATAAGGGTCTGACCTCATACTTGTTTCACAATATATAGTTCATTTATTCCAATATATGATCTATATATTGTGTTGTGGGATCTGACCCTGGAATTTGAGACAGCCTCTTTTGTTAGTTCATCTCTGCTTTTTTGCAACAATGCGGTCGTTTTCAACGGCAATGTGAATATGTTTGACTTCTTCTTGTTCAAGAAGCAAATCAGCAATTTGATCCTCGACATGTTCCTGGATCGCACGGCGAAGCGGACGAGCGCCGAATGCAGGATGATAGCCGATTTCTGCAAGTTTTTCCTTCGCTTCTTGAGAAATATCAACTTCAATGCCTTCTTCTTTTAATGTTGCTTTTAGTTCGTCAAGCATAAGCTCTACAATTTGCAACATATGTTCTTTTTCAAGCGGTTTAAATTCGATAATCGCATCAAAGCGGTTTAAAAATTCAGGTTTGAAGTAAGAGCTTAATGAATCAAGAAGGCTTGTCCGGCTGCTTTCGTTTTCTTTGCCGAAACCAACGGTAATCTTTTTGTCTGTTACCCCTGCGTTGCTTGTCATAATAATGACGGTATCTTTAAAGCTTACGGTGCGCCCTTGGCTGTCTGTTAAGCGGCCGTCCTCTAAAATTTGCAAGTACATGTGCTGCACATCAGGATGCGCTTTTTCAATTTCGTCTAACAAGATAATGCTGTAAGGATTGCGGCGCACTTTTTCTGTTAATTGACCAGCTTCCTCATGGCCGACATAGCCTGGAGGTGAACCGATTAATTTAGATACGGAGTGCTTTTCCATATATTCGCTCATATCTAGGCGGATCATTGCGTCTTTAGAACCGAATAATTCTTCGGCAAGTGTTTTCGTTAATTCTGTTTTACCGACACCAGTTGGTCCAACGAATAAGAATGAAGCGATTGGGCGATTTTTTGCTTTCAGTCCGGCGCGGCTGCGGCGAATCGCTTTTGCCACTTTTTTCACCGCTTCTTTTTGTCCGATTACTTTCTTGGCGAGGTTTTCTTCTAAGTTTTTCATTTTTTCTTGTTCACTTGCTTGAAGTTTACCAACAGGAATGCCTGTTTTTTCTTCAATGATTTTTTGAATGTCGGCTACGTCTACGATGGCTTTTTCTGCTTCTGCTTTATTTTCTAATTGTTTTTCCAGCTTCAATTCTTCATCACGGAGTTTTGCTGCCAATTCGTAGTTTTCTTCTTTCGCAGCTTTTTCCTTTTCTTTCGCCAGCTGAGCAAGGCGCTCTTGAATTTGTTTTTCATCCGTTGGACCGGTGCGCAAGTTCACTTTAGAACCTGCTTCATCTAATAAATCGATCGCTTTGTCAGGCAGGAAGCGGTCTTGAATATAGCGATGTGATAATGTGACGCACGCTTTAATCGCTTCATCTGTATATTTTACTTGATGGAATTGTTCATATTTTTCTTGAATACCTTTTAAAATTTCAATTGCCTGTTCGATTGTTGGCTCGTGTACCATCACTGGCTGGAAGCGTCGTTCAAGCGCAGCGTCTTTCTCGATTTGGCGATATTCTTTTAATGTCGTTGCGCCGACTACTTGAAGCTCGCCGCGCGCTAACGCAGGTTTTAAAATATTGCCCGCGTCCATAGAGCCTTCCGCTGAACCGGCACCGACAAGCAGATGAATTTCATCGATAAACAAGATAATATTTTTACGATGTTGCAGCTCCGCAATTAATTGTTTCATGCGTTCTTCGAATTGCCCGCGGATGCCGGTATTGGCGACAAGGGAAGCCACATCGAGCAAATATACTTCTTTGTTTAAAAGTTTCGCCGGCACGTTTCCTTCAGCAATTCTTAATGCAAGCCCTTCAACAATCGCGGTTTTACCAACACCTGGCTCGCCGATTAATACAGGGTTATTTTTATTTCTCCGGTTTAAAATTTCAATGACACGTTCAATTTCTTTATCACGGCCGATAACAGGGTCGATGAGACCGGCTTTAGCAAGCTGTGTTAAGTTGCGGCCGAATTTATCTAAAAAGCCGCCGCCTTTTCCATGCTGCATTTGTGGAGAAGTTGGCTGTTTTACTTCGAATAAGCTTGGTTCAGCAAACCCGTTCAACAATTCGTCAAATGGAAAATGTGAAAAGCCGCTGAAACCAAAGCCGGATGGAATTTCAATATTTTGTTTCTCATAACATGCACGGCAAAGGTGCATTTGTTTTTTCTCGTTGTTAAATTGTAGATTTACAAACACTGTAGCTTGGTTTTGTTGACAAGATTGGCAAAGCATAAGTCTCAACCTCCTCTGTTTGACCTTGACTATCTTTGACCTTTCTGACTTTATTATACTTTGACCTTTTTTGACTTTCAAGTACTTTATAAAAATTTTTTTGTGAAAAAGATGAGAAATTCTTTTGAACGATTTGTGAAAGTGGAAATGGAAAGAAGGACAATATGATATAGTGAAGGATAGAAAAATATAGAAGGAGAGAAAGTCATGAACAGAAAGAGTTATCTTATAGCATTTGTTCTGATGATTGTCATTGGGATTTTATCTTCCTGCGCTCAAAAGAATGAAGAAAATGAAAAAGCGGAGCAATTGGCGTTTCTTGATGTAAAAATACAAACAGAAGAGAAAATTGAACTAAATAAAGAAACAGAAATCGCCTGCCTTGTTACATATGGAAAAGAGAAAGTAACCGATGCTGATGAAGTGAAATTTGAAATTTGGAAAAACGGAGAAGAAGACCATGAAATGTTGCTAGGCGAGCATCGCGGAGAAGGGAAATATTCCGTTAAGAAAACATTTACTGAACCTGGAACTTATTCAATCGTTGCGCATGTTACTGCCAGAAGCATGCATAATATGCCAAAGAAAGAAATTACGGTAGACGGAAACGAAACAGCTCATTCTGAAAATAGTTCAAACGATAAAAATGAGCATCAAGGGGAACACCATGGCCACCATCATTCGAATGTTATGATTGCACTTCAAAACGAACAAACTTATCAACTCAATACCGATACAGCTCTGATTGCCAACATTCAGCTTAACGGTCAACCTTTATCGGAAGCACAAGTAAAATTTGAAGTTTGGAAGGAAAATGCGGAAAAACATGAATTTATTGATGCGAAAGAGGAAGGAAATGGAGAGTATAAGGCAGTAAAAAAGTTCACTGAGGCGGGAATTTATTTTGTAAAAATTCATGTGCAAAAAGGAGATATTCACGAACATCAAGTTGAAAAAATCGTTGTACAATAATGATTTTGTCAGGGACTGACTCCCTCGAATGTTTCCAATATTTATGGCTTATTGGTCCATAAATATGGTCGTTGAGGTGTCAGTCTTTTTGTTTTTGAGGCAGTTTTTTCGTTATGCTCGTCTTTCCGTCTCCTTTTCTTCATATATATGGCTATATGCAGGACAAGGAATGGAGTGAGCAAATTGGCAATAACAAAATGGTCGGGAGCTATACAAGTAGCGGCGGTTTATGTAGGGACGGTCGTGGGAGCGGGGTTTGCGACAGGAAAGGAAATTGTCGAATTTTTCACGCAATACGGACCGTTTGGGCTGCTTGGCATATTGATTAGCGGTTTTTTATTTATTTGGCTCGGCATGCGGATGATGCTGATTGCCAGCAGGATAAAAGCGTCTTCTTATAAAGAATTGAACGACTATTTGTTTGGGAAAACAATCAGTTCAGTTGTGACATTTGTGATGATGCTCATTGCATTAGGAACGGCATCAGTGATGTTGTCAGGGGCTGGAGCGGTTTTTGAGGAGCAGCTCGGAATTTCGAAGCAGCTTGGCGTCTTTGCGACAATTTTGTTGACATTTGTTGTCATGCTTTTTGGTTTGAAAGGATTGTTCAGCGTCAATGTCGTGATTGTTCCAATGCTGCTTCTATTTAGCCTTTCCACTTCAGCAATCGCTTTATTTGATTTAGAAATAACGGATGCGATTGTTTATCCTTCTTCTTTTAAATGGGTCTTGTCGCCGTTTGCCTATGTTGCTTTCAACCTAGCGATGGCACAAATGGTCCTTGTTCCGCTTGCCAGCGAAATTCAAGATGAACAAATCGTTAAAAGAGGCTCTGTTTTAGGAGGAATATTATTATTTATTGTATTGGTGAGCAGCCATATTTCTTTATCAGTTCTGCCTGATGTGTTAAAATATGACATTCCAATGGCAGAAGTGGTAAAAACGTTTTTCATTTCTTTTTATTGGCTATACATTGTTGTTATTTACGGAGAAATTTTTACGTCATTGATTGGCGGAATATTTGGATTGCAAAGACAGCTGCACAGTTACTTTTCCATTTCGAATATCGTTCTGCTTTTTGTTCTTTTGCTGATTGTGTATGTAATTAGCCTTGTCGATTACAGTTCGTTATTGTCATTTTTATATCCGCTTTTCGGTTATATAAGCATTTTGTTTCTTATTTTTTTAGTATGCTGTAAAATTCCGTAATAAAGTATATTGACCTTATCGAAAATTCCTCACATAATCAAAGGTGAAGGGAGATTTTATCGGAAATCCTTTTATCGTGTGGTGAACACTCCTTATATTTCAACCATTTACATAAAAAGAATTTGTTATGTTGAAAAGATTGAAATTTTTTGGTGCTGGAGGTTAAATGTTTGTGGGGAACTTTTGGAAATATTTCATTTTGCTCGCAATAGGAGTGTTCTTCGCTTTAGAAACGTTCCGTATAGTGGATGTGTATTGGGCAAATTTATGGCCGTTGCTCATGTTTTTATTAGGAGTTTCCATTCATGTGTTTTATTTTTTGAGCGGTTCTCCAAAGGATATGGCTTTTCTTTTGTTACCAGGTGGATTGTCTCTTTCGTTAGGAAATTTATTATTAGGCGATGGAAAAGACCATTTTGTTTGCTCTCTTTATTTTCTTGGAATGGCATTCGGATTATTTGAATGGCAAATATTTGGAGAAGAAGATTTTTCCGCTCCGATTGTGCTAACCGCTGTTCTTTCATTTATTATTATGTTTTCTGGCGGTTTTTCTTACATTTATTTGTCGCCGTTTTTTTTCATCGGTGTTTGCTGTTTGTTGCTTTATTATAAGAAACGAGTTATAGCGGGGACATTAGATCAATAAAGCAAACCAAACTCTTTGTATGAGTGAAACACCTATTGTTTAGTTGTGGCATATAATATCAACGACTAAACATAGGTGAGGTGTTTTTTATGTACTACGTCTATCCATCCACTGGCCATTATCCGCACCAACATCAGTATGTCATTCCTTTTTATCCAGTATTAGTCCGGGATAATGGACAATACAAAAAAATTACGGATACGCTTCTCGAGGCAATTAAGGGGGAAGCATCGGCTGTGCAGTTTTATCAACAGCTCATGAACGCTGCTCCGAATGAGAAGGCGAGGGAAGATGTGCAGCATGCCTTGGAAGATGAGAGAAAGCATTTAAAACAGTTTACAGATTTATATGTGATGCTTACAGGAAAACGTCCCGTATATAAAACAAAAGCGGTTTCTTTTAACACATTTAAAGAAGGGCTTAATATTGCGCGGAAAGATGAATTGGAAGCATATGAAGATTACCGGGATGCATATTTAGCAACGCAGGATCAAGTCATTCGCGATGTGTTTTTTCTGGCCATGACAGATGAGATTGAACATGCGTTGCGCTTTAGTTTTTTACTTAGCGAACTGCGATGAAAAAGGAGCTGACCCATGAGTGTCTGACTTCGAGTGCATTATATATGGTGGTGGAGTCTGACATTTTATTTTAGGGTCAGCTTTTTGGCGGTTAGTAATTTAAATCGACGCGTTCTCCTTTAACAATATAAAAAATATTTTCGGCAATGTTTGTTATATGGTCTCCCGCTCTTTCTAAATTTCGTGTAATAAATGATAGCTGTGTAATTTGCTGGGTGGCTTCAGGCTTTTGACTCATTAACTCGACTAGTTCTTGAATGATTTGTCCTTGTAGTTCATCAACGCGATCATCTATTTGCGCGATTCGCCGGGCTTCTTGAATATCTTCATCATGAAAGGCATGAAGTGCATCGTGAAGCATTTGCTGAACGATGCTTGCCATCTTTGGAATATGGACAATTGGCTTAACATGAGGCGTCCTGCCGATAAATTTAACCGATTTCGCGATATTGACGGCGATGTCGCCAATACGTTCAATATCCGATGAAATTTTTAACGCAACAATTAAGCGGCGCAAATCAGAAGCAACAGGCTGTTGACGTAAAATCATCGTAATAGCAAGCTCATTAATCTCTTTTTCCATTTGATTAATTCTTTTATCATTTGCAATAATTTCATCTGCTTTTTCCAGATTTTGCTGCTGTAATGCTTCCATTGCCGCATTGAGCGCTTCTTGTGATAATGCAACCATTTGCATTAACTTTTTCTTTAAAGTTTGTAAAGCAGCATCGAAACTTGGGCGAGTATTCATCCGCCATCCCTCCTTGTTGGATGTAGCTTGTTACGATTGTTTTTTCGTCTAAAAGGATATGTAAAAGGATATGTAAAAGGATATGCAATTATTATCGTCATTATAAATAAACAATTTGTTAAACGTATAAAGAATGTTTATAGTTTTGATTAAATTTGTTTACATTTTTTATACTTGAAGTTCTCACAGCGGGAAAGTAAGTTTATGCTGTTTTTCTTATAAACAGACTGAAAAATGTTTTCGAGGAATTTTTATAAGAATCACTTTTTACTAGTACATACATAAGAAGTATGATATATTAGCTAAGGAAAAATGGAAGAAGAAATCCGTACAGCTTTGTGCGGGAGAGGTTCTAGAACAACCCTCTATAAAAAACTAGGGAACGCTATATCCTTAGAGGGTATAGTTTTTTTGTTTTAGAACGCTCTTTCTTCTTTTATCAAAAAGAAAGGAGAGCGATTGTTGATGAAAAATGAAAAAGCTGTTGTTGTCTTCAGCGGCGGTCAAGACAGTACAACCTGCTTGTTTTGGGCGTTAAAAACTTTTAAAGAAGTGGAAGCAGTCACATTTAATTATAACCAACGACATAAACTGGAAATTGAAGTTGCTGCTTCCATTGCCAAAGATTTAGGAATTAAGCATACTGTTCTTGATATGTCATTGTTAAATCAATTAGCTCCAAACGCATTAACGAGAAGTGATATACAGATTAAACATAAAGAAGGAGAGCTTCCATCGACATTTGTCGACGGGCGAAATTTATTGTTCTTATCATTTGCTGCCGTGTTAGCTAAACAAAGCGGTGCGCGTCATCTAGTTACAGGTGTGTGTGAGACAGATTTCAGCGGTTACCCTGACTGCCGCGATGTGTTTATAAAATCGTTAAACGTGACGCTTAATTTAGCAATGGACTATCAGTTTGTCATTCATACGCCATTAATGTGGCTCAATAAAGCGGAAACGTGGAAATTAGCAGACGAGCTCGGAGCTTTTGAGTTTGTAAGAAATCGAACGTTAACATGCTATAACGGCATTATTGCTGACGGTTGCGGTGAATGTCCGGCATGTATTTTGCGCAAACGCGGCCTAGAACAATATTTAGCTGAAAAGGAAAGGGGGAATGCATAATGCTTCAGCAAATTTATCCGCAAGTGTCTCACCATTTTCAATATGAGCTAAATAAAGATATGCAAATTGCCGCAGCTCACTTTATTCCGCATGAAGCGGCAGGAAAATGTGCAAACATTCATGGGCATACGTATTTTGTTAATATTACGGTTGCCGGTGATGAATTAGATGATTCAGGCTTCCTCGTCAATTTTCAGCACTTAAAAAAGCTGGTGCATGATAAGTTTGATCATACGTTAATGAATGATCATAAGGAACTATTTAATCATCAAAACAGCAGTGATTTTCCGACGACAGAGGTCGTTGCGCGGAAAATTTGGGAAATTGTACAAAATTATCTTGATACGCTGCCGAATCAACCGAAGTGCTTGCAAGTGTTTGTCCGGGAAACACCGACAAGCTATGTCGTGTATCGTCCGAAAGCGGGGAAACAATAATGGCAAAAACAATCCCGGTTCTTGAAATTTTTGGTCCGACGATTCAAGGAGAAGGAATGGTCATCGGACAAAAAACAATGTTTGTGCGCACAGCTGGATGCGACTATTCGTGCCGCTGGTGCGATTCCGCTTTTACATGGGACGGCTCGGCAAAAGAGGAAATTCGCCAGATGACAGCGGAAGAAGTTTGGCACCGCCTTGTCGAGCTTGGCGGAGACCGTTTTAGCCATGTGACCATTTCCGGCGGCAACCCCGCATTAATTAAAGCGTTGGATGAGTTGATTTCTCTTTTAAAGGAAAATAAGATTCGCGTTGCTTTAGAGACGCAGGGAAGCCGCTGGCAAGACTGGTTTTACGATATTGATGATTTAACGATTTCCCCAAAGCCGCCAAGCTCAGAGATGAATACGGACTTTGCTGTTCTCGATGATATTATTGAGCGCTTAAACAAAAGGGGACGTGTGGCAAATGTCAGCTTAAAGGTCGTCGTATTTGACGAAAAAGATTTTGCTTATGCGAAATTTGTTCATGCTCGTTATCCGAATATCCCGTTTTATTTGCAAGTAGGAAATGATGATGTTACCGAATTAGATGATCTTACATTAAGAACAAAGTTACTCGAGAAGTTAGAATGGCTTATTGAAAAAACAGTACAAACAAAGGAAATGAACGACGCACGCGTTTTACCGCAGCTGCACGCGCTTGTGTGGGGCAACAAACGCGGCGTTTAAATAAATGAAAATAAATGAATCTAAAGAAAGGAAGAGGGACATGGCAGGAAGAAAAGATGAAGAACTACAAGGGATTACTTTATTAGGCAATCAAGGAACAAAATATTTGTTTGAATACAGTCCAGAAGTTTTAGAAGTATTTGATAACAAGCACCCCGATCGTGATTATTTCGTGAAGTTCAATTGTCCGGAGTTTACAAGTTTGTGTCAATAAGGGCACACTTCAGTGGTGACACTGTCGATTAAACCTCGTGAATTCAGGGAAAGGGAATTATGGAATATATTAGGGGATTCATGTATCATACAAGTATAAAGAACAGATGTTTGTTAGGGGTGTACTTGTATTGTTAGAATTCCCATGGCGAGATAAAAGTTGGTTTGCCAGTCAGTTTATTTATGAGGGAAAAAGCATTAATGAACTATGCAAAGAATTGAAATATTGATTGGTCCAGCCTTGAAAGATGGCGCAAAATTCATGGATTTCCTAAACATTCTGAAAAAGAAAAAATTATTCAAATCTTTGGTTTAGAAGTTTGGAATAACATTGTAGCAAGAAAAAAACAAAGATATTCGGTTTCGAATAAGAAGAAAGCGGAGATTATGTATAAAAATAAACGATACGAAAAAATTTATAAATGCTTATGTCCCTCTTGTCATCAAAATATTCATAAACAAGATAGCTATGCGATTAGAATTCAGGAGGAAAACCAGCTTCTTTATCTCTTGAAACCATATTTCCCCAACCCTGAGCCAAGCCTCGAATTTGGTGAGGGTGCAGAACGATCGAGCACTCCAACATGACTCAAATTTGAGGAAGGTGCAGAGACTATCGAAATCACTCCAACATGAAGCGAGTAAAAGTAGTGTTGGAGGAAGAGAGTAGAGTACATCGTTATGATGGAAGCGCGAGGGTTCTTATTCAATATCGCAGTTGAATAAGAATATGATATAGTCCACCTGTTTTTCGAAACAGATGCCAAAAACCGGACAACCGGACTTCGCGACGATTTATATCAGCTATATCCCTGATAAAAAATGCGTGGAAAGCAAATCATTAAAACTGTATTTGTTCAGTTTCCGCAATCACGGTGATTTCCATGAAGATTGTGTCAACATTATTATGAACGATTTAATTAAAGTAATGGAACCACGCTACATTGAAGTGTGGGGCAAATTTACGCCGCGCGGTGGTATTTCTATCGATCCTTATTGCAATTGGGGGCGTCCTGGAACAAAATATGAAAAGATGGCGGAATATCGTCTGCTGAACCATGATTTATATCCAGAAAAAGTAGATAATAGATAAGAGTCCATAAGACTAGTGGGTATTGACTGAGTTCGTTTGTTTGCGCCATTGTATTGAGCGAACTAGAAAAAAGGCTGACCCATAAATGTCTGACTTCACGCACATTCCACAATATATCGTTTATTTTATCCAGTGTTATTCTTGATATATGTGTTGTGAGGTTTGACATTTTAGGTCAGTCTCTTTTATTTACTCAATAATTTTATAATTTTTGTGATTTACTACGGTGCGTTCTTGTAAATCTAGTTCTCGGTAGTTTTCCATATACGTTAAATCAACGATGACAGAGTTTTCATTTACTTTTTCAACGATTCCGCGCAATCCGTTTTTAAATTCAATAATGTTTCCTACTTCTGCTTTTTTCATTGGTTCTCTCCTTCATTTTTTATAAAAAAACTCTTTTTTATAGTCTGCATGATTTTTCTGTATTCGTAAAGAGGGATTATTCCTATTTTCAAAAAATTTTTGGACATTTTTTACTGAATCCCTCTATTTATGTAGGTTAGAGTTTCATGTGATGAACATAAAATATGGTTGATTTTTCTAATAATGATTAAATTAACGAACATTAGTGGGGGAGCCCCCACTAATGTAACTTGATTTTATCGATACGGATAGTAAGGAGTGTATCCGCTTTCCATCATCGGAGAAGGACTTGGAGTAAAATGACCGTGCATGGAAGGGGCTGCAGGATAACTTGTTGTCGGTGCTGGCATGTTTGGTCCCATCATAGGCATTGCTGTTTCGCCCACCGGAGATGTCATACTTGGCATCGTTCCAGCCATACTCGGCATTGGAAACATCGGAGTGGTCCACGGCACGCCACTTTCTGGACATGTGAACATTGGATAGTGATGTCCAGATGGATAATAACAGCCGCAATCCATTGGCATCATTGGAGCCGTGTGCGGGTAAGCTGTTGGCATTGTTATCATTGGTGCCATTTGGGGATAAGCTGATGGCATTGTCGGTATTGGAACGTTCTCCATCATTGTCGACAGCTCGATATTTTGTGCTGATTCGTTAACATTGCGAGGCACATCCCAATCTTCATCGATATGAAAGTTTTCGTTATAAGGCATTTGATGGTGCATATAAGGATTCCAACTATTCATGTTTATCTTCCTTTCTTTTCTACTTTTTAGTGAATACGGCCTATGGCACATACCCATCCATATTGTATGTTTACGAATGAAAATGGTGTTTTAACATAGAAAAATTGGGTATTTATCCACTTGTGGACAAAAGGAAACAGCGTATTTAATAAAGATAAAGAAAAAATTGTCAGAAAAATACTAGCGCATTTTTTTTATGTAAGTTACAATACAAATGTGAAAAATGAGCATCTAATTAAAGAAGGGAACCATATGCAAGACAGGTTTACAACGTTTGTACACAATAACAGACAATCATTTCCACTGACAGCTAATCTCCCATACTTACTTCGTCTAACAAATGATTGCTATATTACATATGCTTCTATACATATTCATGAACTCCTCGGTTATCGTCAAAATGAAGTAGTGCAGACTTGTTTTAAAGATTATTGTTATTTTGGTGATTATAATCATTTTATGCAGAAATTAGAAAGTGTTATAGCAGCAAATGAAGATTATTTTGAATTGGAGCTGAGAATTCGTAATAAGATTGGTAAGTTTCAAAATGTGCAAGTAGCTGCTACTGTCTTGCGAAACGCGTTTCATCATAAGACAGAAGGATTACTCCTTGTCATGCGGGAAACAACTGCTCAAGAAAGTGACTTAGAGGTGTTGTATAATGAGAAATTAGCTCAATATGAAACGTTGGTCAATCATTTATTAGAAGCGGTAGTTATTGTATGTGGAGACCAAATTGTGTTTGCCAATCAAGCAAGCACGCGTTTATTTAAGGCCGATCATTTAAAAGAAATTATCGGAAAATCCATTTATGATTTTTTACACCCCGTTCATTATGAAATATGGAAAAGTGAATATATGAAAAGTGCACAAGCTGTTGGTCCGGTTGATTTCGTATGGAAAACAGTATGTGGAAATTCATTCCAATCAGAAGTGATTATCATTCCTACGAATTTTAAGGGAAAGCAAGCGTTTCAATTGCTCATAAGAGATGTTACAGAACGAAAAAACACGGAAAGAACATTAATTGAAGCCGAGAAGCTGTCAATGGCGGGACAGTTGGCAGCAGGAATTGCTCATGAAATCCGCAATCCGCTGACTGCGTTAAAAGGATTTTTGCAGCTAATGAAATTAGATTTAAAAACGAAAAATGATTATTGGGATATTATGGAATCTGAGCTTGAGCGGATTGAAACTATTTCAAATGAATTGTTATTTCTTGCTAAACCTCGTTCGACAGAATTAAAGCTGATTTCATTGAAAAAATTGATTCAGGAAGTATCTTTATTGCTTGAAACACAGGCAATTATGCATAATATTATTATCGACAAGCATTTTCCGGACGAGGAAATTGTTATTTACGGTAATGAAGTACAAATAAAACAAGTGTTTGTTAATTTAATTAAAAATGCCATTGAAGTGATGCCAAATGGCGGACATATTTTTATTAATATAGAAAAAGATGAAAAATTTGTCGATATTTCTGTTATTGATCAAGGATGCGGCATACCGGAGGAACATCTGGAAAAAATCGGACAGCCTTTCTTTAGTACAAAGAAGGAAGGAACAGGACTTGGCTTAATGATTACGTATAACATCGTCCAGAATCATCACGGCACCATTTCTGTTTCCAGCCAGGTAAATGTAGGAACAACCTTTACGATTACTCTTCCTTTATTTGATGAATCACATTATACGGCAAAGTGATGAGGTGGAGTAACGATGGATGAAAAACTGGCAACTGAGCTGTTGAACAAGCTGCGCGATGGTGAAATTTCTGAGCTGCGAATCAAAAAAGAGGATTTTCTGGCGTTTCGCCCCGCTCTTGTAAAGCGGGAGGATTTTAAACATTTCCGCGGCATTGCCCAGCGAGGCGGAGATATCATTTATCAATACTTAAAAGAGCCGCGCAGCTAGCTGATAAAAAACCGACTCTATTCGTTGAAATAGAGTCGGTTTTTTAAACATGGATTGAAGCTTCTGCATGTATGTTATGGAGTTATAAATAAATCTTCATACAAATGCCATCTTCGCCGAAGTTTTCGTAATGCTTTAACGCGCCATTGTTTGACCGCACCGATCGACACTCCTTCTTCAAAGGCGATTTGTTTTAAATTTTTTCCTTGAAATATATAAGCAATTAACCATTTTCGTTGATACGGACTTAAATCTTTGAACATCGTTTCTAGTTGTTTTTCGCTAAATTCCCGCTGAATAGGAGAAGCGGCTAAAATTTCGGTCATCTCATCTGTAAATGTGCATTCATTTACCTTGGTATTTAGCTGTTTCCGTAAATGGGAAACGATTTTCCAATATATTTTTTTATAAATAAATGATGACAAATTTCCTTTTTCCTTTTGAAATTGCTCATAAGCTTCCCATAAGGCGATGAGCCCTATTTGATAATATTCATCAAATTCCTTCGTAATATGAAGTCTTTTCATAATGCTGATAATCATCGGATGATAGGCAGTAACCAGCTCTTCAAAAGCTTGCTTCACTTCCAAATTCCTTTCCAAAAGCGCGCTTTTGCGTATTCCGCGGTACTATTAACATAAAGAAGAAAAATAAACAGAGCAAATAAAGAAATTAGAAAAATGAGGGTTTGATTTTGCAAAAATAGGAAAACAGCAAACGGAAAATAGCTTATTTACTTGTTTTTAAAATGTAAAAAATGGAATTTTTCATCATTTTAGATGCTCCGGAAAAATTTCCAGCCGGTCTATAAAACTTGCAATATCAAGGGATATAGCGATTTTCCATTATTTAGATAATGATAGAATGAAAAATCCTTGCTAGTCTAGTAACGAGCGAATGACTAGGAGGGAATTTTATGAAAAAGTTAAAAGCACTAGCATTAGCTTCGGTATGTTTCACCGCCGTGATGTTTACCCAACAAGAGGCTGAGGCGAAAACAACCGTTCATAAAGTGCAACAAGGAGAAACGCTTTGGACGATTTCAAAAGATTACGGAGTTTCTTTAATAGAATTAAAGAGAACAAATAATAAACAGAGCGACTTGTTATTCGTTGGAGAAACTTTGCGTATACCTGGCACCATTTCAGCTGCGGAAAAAGATTTGCTTGCACGACTTGTCCATGCTGAGGCAAAAGGGGAGCCGTTTGCCGGAAAAGTGGCGGTAGCAACAGTTGTATTAAACCGAGTTGATCACCCTGATTTTCCAAATACGATTAAAGAAGTGATTTATGAGCGCTCTGGCGGTTATTATGCTTTCACTCCAGTGCAAAACGGGGAGATTAACAAACCAGCAGACCGTGAAGCATATCGTGCCGTTGAAGAAGCTCTTGCTTTTCGCGGTTTAGGAAACGGTTCGCTATATTTTTATAATCCAAAAACGGCGAAAAGCCAGTGGCTGCGCTCCAAACAAGTAACGGTTGTTATTGGAAATCACGTATTTGCCAAGTAAGGGACTCATGACTCATCAATGTCTGAAGCTCACGTACAATAACCACATACTCACTAAAGATGTACCTATATACTTGCGAGGCTGACACTTTTCTTTTTAGGTCGGCCTCTTTCTTATTATGCTGCATATTAAGTATTTTTATTTCCGAATATCTTAATACTTGGCGAAAAATGATACATTATGATAACATGTTTGTACAAAATTGAAACATTAGAATAGGAGAGAAAAAATTTATGAATACAAAATTAAAACACCAGTCCGTAGCTGATGATCCGATAGAACGTCATTTTTACGAAATTATTCAACTAATCGGGGAAGATCCTGAGCGTGAGGGGTTGATTGAAACGCCGAAGCGTATTGCAAAAATGTATCGGGAAATTTTTAGCGGCTTACATGAAAATCCAGAAGAAATTCTGCAAAAAACCTTTCCAGCAGAAGGAACGAAAGATATTGTGATTGTTCAAGATATTCCTTTTTACAGTGTTTGTGAGCATCATTTTGTTCCATTTTTTGGGAAGGTGCATATTGGATATATTCCGAATGAACGAATTGTCGGGTTAAGTAAATTTGCACGATTAGTCGATGTATTTGCACGCCGGCCGCAAGTTCAAGAGCGCATCACGAACGAAATAGTCAATACCATTCAAAAAGTCGTTAACCCTCTTGGCGTCATTTGTGTAGTTGAAGCGGAGCATATGTGTATGACGATGCGTGGAATCAAGAAACCTGGAAGCTTGACGAGGACGATTGCGAAAAGCGGTGTATTCGATTCAGATGAACTTCCGAATTATTATGAAGAACGATTCTTTAAAATGTTAAATAAGGAAATATAAGCGTGAAATTTGTATGGTTGCAGCTGGAGTCAACTTAATCGATCTTGTATACGTTTATTTTTTGGAAATATGCTGTTTTAATGATAGCATAGCTTATTCAATTCGAATAAAAATCGGATTTTTCACAAGCTATTGTTTGATTCATACAAAAGCAGCCTTTGTAAAACGGCTGCTTTTGTATAATGAGATAGTATTTTATTTTATCGATTCATTGAGGAGATCATTTCTTCGATTAAGCTGATATCATTTGTAATTAAAAAAGCAGGAAGCAGCGCAAGAATCATAATGACGGTTAAATAAGACATAAGCATGTTTTTTATGATTTTCATCGTACTCACTTCCTTTTTATTATATTTTCGCACTTTCATCGCTATAAATCAACAGAATTTTCAAAAAATATTTATTTTTATTAGACTTTATAACCAATTGATAAAATGACTGTTTCCATCATTTTGAAAATTGAACGTTTTATTGAAAGTTGCTAAAATGAAATATGTAACTTTGCTTTATTGCATTGAGTTTTAAGAGGGAGAATAAGCATGAAGATACGGAAGGCCAATATTTTAGACGAGAAAGTAGTTACAAATGTTTATATTTATGAAAATAAGAAAGAGGAATATAGAGTAGTCGCGATTCCAGATATAGAGTGGTCGCAGCTAATCCGTTATGAAGAAGAGACAGAAGAATTGGAAAAACGCCTTCTTCTTTCATTGGATAGAATATTATCGAAGGAAAAGGCAGAACAGCTATCTAGGAAAATTTTGTATTGGGTCCGTGAAATGTAATGGTGTCTGACGTAGATGAAAAGGGGGCTGACCTATAAGCGTCTGACCTCACGTGCATTTCACAATATATAGTTCATTGTTCCAATGTAATGTCCTATATATTGTGTTGTGGGGTTCGACACTTGGCATTGGGTCAGCTCTTTTCTCATTACTTAGAAACAAATCATATTAAACACGTTAGGAGCTCGATGATGAATTGTTTACAAAGCGCAATATTGTGCGGATATATATTATTTTTAGTGTTGTTTGGATTACCTTAACAGATACACTTGTTTATTTTTTGAATGTCGATGGCTTCGGGAAATTAATCATCGAAATAGGAAAAGGAAGTATATTTATTGCTGTTTCAGCGTTTTTTCTTTATATGATGTTAAAAAAAAGAGAACAGCTGCAGAAAATTGCAGAGGAAGAAGAGTTGATGTCTACGTTAATCAATTCAATGCCTGATTTTGTTTGTTTTAAGGATAGTCAAGGCCGTTGGCTGAAAGTGAACGACTTTGGTCAAAAGCTTTATAAATTGGAGAACATTGATTACTTCGGAAAAACCGATAAAGAACTTGGAGAAATCGTACCATTTTTTAGAGAAGTTTTCAATTACTGCATGATAACAGACGAAGAGGCATGGAAAGCTGGGGAATTATCAAGATTTGAAGAATCGTTTGTGACACTAGAAGGAGAAACGAAAACATTCGATGTAATTAAAGTGCCGCTTTTTTATGAAAATGGTGAACGGAAAGGGATTTTAACGATTGGCCGGGATATTACGCAGCAAAAGCTTGCGGAATCCCTCCTCTTAAAAAAAGAAAAACTTTCTGTTTTAGGGGAATTAGCAGCTGGCATTGCTCATGAAGTACGTAATCCGCTCACTTCTATCAAAGGATTTATCCAAATGATGAGAGAGACAAAACGGGTGGAAGAGCCGTATATTGAAATTGTTTTGGACGAGCTCGAACGGATTAATCAAATTATTAGTGAACTGTTAGTATTAGGAAAACCGCAAATCTCTTGTTATAAACCATTCCCGCTGAACGAGGCAATGGCGTACGTTATCAATTTAATTGGGCATGAGGCAATGCTTAATAATGTAACCATTCGATTAAATAATAATGGTTTAAATTCAATGATCTATGGGGATAAAAATCAACTTATCCAAGTATTTATTAATATTATTAAAAACTCAATTGAAGCGATGCCAAATGGGGGCTTTGTTGATATAACAATTACTGAAGAAGAGAATTTCGGAAAAATTTGTATAAAGGATACGGGTGTTGGCATTTCAAAAGAGCGTCTTGCCAAAATTGGCGAACCGTTTTTTACGCTAAAGGAGAAAGGAATGGGACTGGGTCTGACAACAAGTATAAAAATTGTTCAGGAACATAAAGGAACTTTAAAAATTGATAGCGAGGTTGGTAAAGGTACGACGGTGTATGTTACACTGCCGATTTATAAGGATACAACTTAAATAAAAGGGCTGACCGATAAGTGTCTCACCATACATGCATTTCGCGATATATCGTTCGTTTGTCTAACGTTATGTCCTATATATTGCGTTGCTGGGTCTGACACTTTTCTTTTGGTCAGCTCTTTTTTATTTCTTTAACATGTTCACCGAGAAGTCTCCCACCTCTAAGCGAAGTATAGGTGGGAGAAGTTCATCGATATGACTTTGTATGGGAAGAACATACGAGAAAAAAAGTTGTGGGTATCTTTTTTACATTTCACAGCGATAGTTAAGGTGAGAGGAGGTGAAGAGAAAATGGCACAAACATTGATTCAAAATTCACAGCTTCGTTTAATATTTGAGCTTGGCACAGATGAGAACGGCAAAATGAAATATAAGAATAAAAATTTCAACAACATTAAAACGAGCGCAACAGCTGAACAGCTTCTCTCTGTAGCTCAAGCTATTGCATCATTACAAATCTACCCATTAACACAAGTTGAGCGAAACGACAAACATTTATTAACGAACTAAAAAGGAGGTAAGATGGTGGGATGATGGAGAAAACTCTAGAACTTCAGTTTTTTAATCAGGAAGGAAAAATTGTTCGCCTTTTCATTGAAAATCCGATTGAACCAATTAATGAAGCAGCTATTTCGGCAGCCATGGATGCAATTATTACAGCAAATGTCTTTACATCAAGCGGCGGTGATTTAGTTGCCAAAAAAGGCGCAAGATTGCTCGCAAGTGAAGTAACAGAATTGGTATTAGCTTAAGCGAAAAAGAAGGTTAGCTCAAATCCACGAGCTGACCTTCTTAATATAATATTCTCAAATTCTTTTCGGTATTGAAGAAATATTTTCTTATAACACTTATGTTTGTAGTGTTTATGTTAAAGGAGAGAAAAAATTGGAACCGTATGTCTCTTTGATATCAGATGTTGGATTTCCAATTGTTGTTACGTTTTATCTCTTGCATCGAATTGAAGCAAAATTAGATTGTGTTATTGAATCCATTCAAAATTTACCGCATCAATTAGCCGAACATAAAGGAAATGTATCACAATAAAGGCAATAGTGGCGAATGTGCAAAAATAGCATGAAGGAGAGAGCTACAAGGGAAAAATGATAAGTAGATGGAAAAAGGAATATCGATGCTGTATAGCAGAAATGAATGAGTTCCGCCAATCAATTAAAGGTCCTTTCCTCCATTTTTAGGAAAGGATTTTTTTATTAAAAGCATGTTATATTTAATATGAATCATATCTATATTTGTCGAAAAAAAGGAGTATATGCTTCTTTCCTATTCTTTCGCGCGTCATCCAAGTAAATAAACTGGCTGAAAGTGAGGGATTCATATTGTTTGATAAACTAGAGAAAAGGCTTGCTATTGTAATGGCAATTGTGGCAGTTATCATGCTTTTGTCATTGGTTCGTTATTTTTATTAAAGAAAAATTGCTAATGATTTAATTACGTTTGTTGATGATAATTTTTACATAAATAGTAAATAATTATAGAAGAAACGAAATATATAATCCATTTGTTCTATTTTATGGGTTTTCGTTAGGTAAATCAGCTTATTGAAGTTTTTATTCAAATGTTAGTAATATAGTTTTAAGCATTCAATTTTGTTAAATATGTTAAATATAGTGATAAAAAACAAATCTATTATTATCTTGAAATATATTGAAATTGGGAAGTTGTTATAGAACCCCACTATCGGATCTTTACTTACAAAGGAATTGATAGTATGAGGTGGACCGGGTTTACAAGTGAGTTTACTATTGATGAACATCTATTATTTATGATTATGAATAAGTTATTTGATATTGTATTTTTAATGAAAGTGGAAGATGGACCGAGATTTCGCTATGTTCGTGTAAGCAATAGCGCTCTTCATTTAGCCAATTTAGTTGAAGAGGATATGGGAAAGTGCATTGAAGATATTTATTCCCCTGAAATCGCTGCTCATTTAAATGAACAATATCGCAAAGTGCTTGAAACAAAAAGTGTTGTTGTTTCCAGAGATCGAATGAATACAGCTGATTCTTTCCGCATCGCTGAATCGACTCTTGTTCCGATTGCTGATGAGAATGGGAATGTTAGCTACATCCTTTGCTTTACGAGAGATGTGACAGAAATTGTACAGCAAGAGGAACGTCTGCAGGAAATTAACCAGCTGTTTTATTCATTTATGGAACATTCTCATGATGCTTTCGTTTTGTTTGATTTAAACGGACGAATTCTTTGTGTCAATCGCGAGTGGGAGCGTCTTTTAGGGTGGAAGGAGGAAGAGTTGGTTGGAAAAGAAATCCCTTTTCTTCCAGCAGAGTATCGTTCAAAATTTAAAAATAGTATAAAGAAAATAGCCAATGGCGAGAGTGTGACATCGATTCGCATGCCGCAAATTTGTAAAGATGGAAGCATTATTTATGTATCAGCAAATATTACTCCGATCTTTGATAAAAACGGAAATGCAGTTGCCGGACTTTCTCTGCTTCGGGATTTAACTGATTTTATGAAAGTACACGAACAATTGCGGCGAAGCGAAGAGTTATATCGAAAAGTTATTGATTTTTTTCCCGAAATGGTTGTCATTCATATGAATGGTACCATTTTGTATATGAATCCAGCAGGGATCGATATGATTAGAGCCGCCAACCAAAATGTCGTTCAAGGACGGCACCTAAACGAATTTATTAAAAAAGTTGATGGTGCCGATGATGAATGGCTATTAAAGACATTAGAAGGAGAGTTTAAAGAGGTTCAAGTAAAAGGAACAAAGATTCAATATAATGATGAACAGGCAGAAATTCTTGTGATTCGTGATCTCACGGAACAAAAAACGAAAGACCAAAAAATCAAATTTATGGCGCAATATGATGCATTAACAGGGCTTCCTAACCGTACCTTTTTAAAAGAAAAATTAAATGAGCAGCTGTTTTCTCACAACGGAAAACAGCTAGCGATTTTATTAATTGATATTGATCGGTTTAAGTTTATTAACGATTTGCTCGGTCATTCTAATGGAGATTTAGTTTTGCGTGAAGTAGCTGAACGGTTAAGAACGCTCGATTCGGAAGATGTATTTTTATCACGCATTGGCAGTGACGAATTTGTCGTAGCATATACTTATGTAAATGAAGAAGAGCTCAAAAATCTGCTAAATTGTGTCAGCGATGTTTTAAATGAACCTTATTTTATTGCCGGAGAAAAGTTGAATATTACAACGAGTATTGCCATCAGCCGCTCTTCGGATGCAAATTTGTCAGTTGAGACGTTATTAAGCAATGCAGATAAAGCGGTTTATTATGCGAAAATGAATGGAACGAACCTTGCTGTTGAGTATAATTCACAAATTCACGATATTTTTGCCAAAAAACTTCGTCTTGAAACTGATTTGCAAACGGCATTAGAGAAAAACGAATTTTCTCTTTTCTATCAGCCAAAAATTAATTTTCGCTCGAACTCAATTAGTTTAGAAGCTCTGTTGAGATGGGAACATTCCCAATTAGGCATGGTCAGTCCTGCAGAATTTATTCCGATTGCTGAAGAAACGAACTTAATTGTTGATATTGGCAAATGGGTACTCGAGCAAGCATGCAGAGATGTAAAGAAATTAGAACAAATGGGATTTTCCAATATAAAAATGGCTGTGAATCTATCCGCAAAACAGTTTAATGAAGGCAATTTGGAGAAGGTTGTTTCTGAGATTTTTAAGAAATTTAATGCCGATGCGAGTTGTTTTGAACTGGAGATTACAGAAACAACGATTATGAAAGATCCAACAGAGACGATTGAGATATTGCAAAAATTAAAACAAAAAAATATTACCATTGCCATTGATGATTTTGGGGTTAGCTACTCTTCATTAAATTATTTAAACCGTTTTCCAATTGATGCGGTTAAAATTGATCGTTCGTTTATTCGTGATTTAAGTGAAAACCGTAAAGGAACGGAAATTGTTGAAATGATGATTTTGCTTGCCCATAAGTTGAATTTGCGGGTAACGGCAGAAGGGGTAGAAACCGAAGAACAAGTTCGTTATTTGTTAGAAAAAGGTTGTGACGAAATGCAGGGCTATTATTTCAGCAAACCGGTTCCGTTTAATGAATTGTCCAATGTGTTAACTCGGCTTTTTAACATGATAAATAAATAATTGGGATTTTGGAAAATTGCTTACATATACAAAGAACGTTGTTTTAACACTTTTTCCGAGAAGGTTCCCTTCTAAACAGAGTACAGGGGGGAGAGGTTCATCAGTTGTTATACAATTGAGAACAAAGCATTGAGATGATAACAACTCTTATAAGTGACATAAACAAGGAAAAAATGTTGAACAACAGCTTGTACCCAGGTAGTAATTATGAAGAAGAAAACAAATCTCTTTGCAAAATAAAATGGACGATTGTAATGAAGGTAATTACCCGCTTTACTTCTCTTGCGGCTCTTGCTGATATAATTTTTTGCGGATGTATTCTCTTGGTTTAAACGGTTCACTGTTATCTCTGTCATTGTTGTTTGCGAGTCTCTCTTCTGTCCAGACGAGAGGCTCGCTTTTTTTTAAGAGTGGCGTCGTATGAGTAGTGAGTGGTGGCAGAACCCAAATCATAAATACCAGAAGAATTTGTTTCATTTATGTAGCCTCCGTTCGTAAATAATCGTTCATTATTAAGTTTGAAAAAAATGAAACTTTTTATACGTTTATTCCGTAAAAAAACAGGATAGATGTATCGATCGGGGGAACAACTACGTAAATAGGAGGTTGATCAAATGTCTACATTACATTGGGCGATGGTCGCACCGTTTATGCTTGCTTTATTCGTTCCGTTTTTGTATAAACATGTCCGCTCTATACATACAGGATGGTTTATCCTTCCTTTACCTGTAGCATTATTTTTTTATTTTATTCGTTATATGGACATTGTTCAGCAGTATGAAACGGTAACTGAGACCGTTCCATGGATTCCTTCACTCAATATTCACTTTACTGCTTACGTAGATGGGCTAAGCTTATTATTTTCTCTTTTAATTACAGGAATTGGTTCTCTTGTTGTGCTGTATTCCATTTATTACTTAGAAAAAGAGAAAGAAAAGCTGCATCATTTTTACGTATATTTGCTTTTATTTATGGGGGCCATGCTCGGCGTTGTCCTATCGGATCATCTCATTACTTTGTACTTATTTTGGGAATTAACGTCCATTTCTTCGTTTTTGCTCATCGCTTACTGGTATAAGCGGGAACGCTCCCGCTACGGGGCGAAAAAATCAATGTTAATTACGATGTTCGGCGGACTGTTAATGCTCGGCGGTTTTTTAGCGTTATCGGTGATGGGAGATACGTATAGCATTCGCGAATTGTTGGCGCACTCGTCTACCTTTGTAAACGAACCGCTGTTTTCTGTTGCCTTGTTGCTCATTTTATTAGGAGCGTTTACAAAATCAGCTCAGTTTCCATTTTACATTTGGCTCCCGGACGCGATGGAGGCACCAACGCCTGTGAGTGCGTATTTGCACTCGGCAACGATGGTTAAAGCAGGTATTTACCTTGTTGCGCGGTTAACACCGATCTTTGCGCTCTCACCGCTTTGGATTTGGCTTGTCGGCGGAACGGGGATTGTCACGTTGTTTTGGGCTTCGTTTCTCGCCTCTCGTCAAACCGATTTAAAGGGAATATTGGCATACTCGACTGTGAGTCAACTCGGCTTAATTATGTCGCTGCTTGGTATCGGTGCGCTTGCGTTTCATTATAATTTTGCAGAAAACATTTTTATAGTGGCAACGTTAGCAGCTGTGTTTCATTTGTTTAATCATGCTACATTCAAAGGAAGCTTATTTATGGTCGTTGGCATCGTCGATCATGAGACGGGAACGCGGGATATTCGGCGTCTCGGCGGGCTAATGACAGTGATGCCGATGACATTTACGATCGCGCTCATCGGTTCGTTATCGATGGCCGGCCTACCGCCATTTAACGGCTTTTTGAGCAAGGAAATGTTTTTTACAGCCATGCTTCGCGTCTTAGAAGCGGACATTTTTTCATTGGAAACATGGGGAATTTTGTTTCCGGTCCTCGCTTGGTGTGGGAGCGTATTCACGTTTTTATACAGCTTTTTGCTTATAAGTAAGACATTTTTAGGCGAATATCGCCCGGAACGGCTGGAGAAAGAGGCACACGAAGCACCTGTTGGCATGCTGCTTGCACCGATGTTGCTTGCCTTACTCGTTATTGTAATCGGCTTTGTTCCGAACATATTATCCGATACAGTGCTTGCCCCTGCTGTGTATGCGGTTTTAAACGGACTTTTTAAGCCGGGAGAAGGCGTTGATGTGCACATTGCGCACTGGCATGGCTGGACACCTGAAGTATTTATGACGCTCGGGGTCATTGCCGTTGGAACCGTCGTGTATAAGACGTTTCCGAAATGGAACGGTGTGTATCGCCGCCTTCCAGAACGTCTTTCATTGAACCATCTATATAACCGCTTATTAGAATGGATGGAAAAAGGTTCTTTCGCACTTAATGAACGATATATGACCGGCTCGGTTCGCACCTATCTCATTTATATATTTACAGCGATTATTGCTTTACTTTCCGTTTCCATTGTTTTAAAGGGGCAATGGAATATCGAAATAAGCCGATTCGCTCCTGTCGGTATATATGAAATTGTATTAGCTGTGGTCATCGTTGCTGGCGCATTGACAACGCTCGTTTCCAAATCGCGTTTAACATCGATCATTGCCCTTGGTTCTGTCGGTTATACGGTTGCTTTGTTTTTCGTTCTTTTCCGGGCGCCCGATTTGGCGTTGACTCAGCTTGTTATTGAAACCATTTCTGTCGCTTTGTTTTTGCTTTGCTTTTATCATTTGCCGAAACTCAGAGACCACGGAAAAGGATACAGCTTTAAGTTGACGAATGCAATTATTTCTATTGCTGTAGGGGTTGTCGTAAGCACAATTGCTTTTCTTTCCCACGCTTACAAACCTTTCGAATCGATTTCACAATATTATGTAGAAAATACGTATGAAAAAGCAGCGGGGAAAAATATGGTAAATGTTATTTTAGTTGATTTTCGCGGTTTTGATACACTGTTTGAAATATGTGTATTAGCGATTGCTGCGTTAGGGATTTATGGAATGATTAAGTTAAGAATGACAAAGGAGGAGAAGCTGGAAAAATGAATAATGTGATTTTGCGAACGATTACGGCGGTTGTCGTGCCAATTATTGCACTATTTTCGATCCAGCTTTTCTTCGCCGGTCATTATTATCCGGGCGGGGGATTTATCGGCGGATTAATGGCAGCCGGAGCGATCGTCTTGCTATTAATCGTATTCGATATACGCACGGTTCGGAAGATGATTCCAATTAATTATCAATGGTTGATCGGGACAGGTTTGTTATTTGCAGTTGGAACTAGCGCCGGTTCTTTGTTGTTTAACGTCCCTTTTTTAACGCATGCTTATCGCTACGTACACTTGCCGTTGTTAGGGAAAACATCGCTGCATACAGCCGTTCTTTTCGATACAGGTGTGTATCTTGTTGTTGTTGGCATTACGCTAGTGATTATTGAGACGATAGGAGAGAGCGATTAATGGAATTAGTCATGATCATTGTTATCGGTTTTTTATTCGCTGCCGCTACGTACTTAATGTTGAGCAAAAGTTTGCTGCGCATCATTATCGGCACAGGCTTGCTTAGTCACGGGGCTCATCTGCTTTTATTGACGATGGGGGGATTAAAAGAAGGCGCTCCTCCGCTGCTTGGAGAACATGCGGAACGGTATGTCGATCCGCTTCCGCAAGCGCTTATTTTAACTGCGATTGTTATTAGTTTCGGGGTGACTGCCTTTTTCTTAGTCCTTGCTTATCGTTCTTATCAAGAGCTTGGAACAGATAATATGGAACAGATGAGGGGAAAGGAAGAAGATGATTAACTTATTACTGTTGCCAATACTTATTCCGTTAGTAACTGCGATTTTACTTATTTTCTTTAAAGATCGTGTGGTTTGGCAAAAAGCTTTGTCATTAGTGGCAATACTTTTTCAGCTAGCTGCCAGCGTTCTTTTAGTCCGCCGTGTTTACCTAGAAGGCATCCAAACGTTGAACATCGGAAGCTGGCCGGCTCCATTCGGTATAACGCTTGTCTCTGATATGCTGTCTGCCCTTCTTGTGTTGACAACAAGCATTGTAGCACTTGCGTGTTTAATTTATTCATTTTATGCAATCGGGAAAGAACGGGAGAAGTTTTACTATTACTCCTTTTTTCAATTTTTGCTTGTCGGTGTAAACGGGGCGTTTACAACAGGAGATATTTTTAACTTATTCGTTTTTTTTGAAGTCATGTTAATGTCCTCGTATGTGTTGCTCGTTCTTGGGGGAACGAAAATGCAATTGCGGGAAACAATTAAATATACTCTTGTGAACGTGATTTCATCGGCATTGTTTGTCATTGCAGTTGGTTATTTATATGCTGTAACCGGAACATTGAATATGGCGCATTTGTCCATCCGTATTGCTGAACTTGGACAGTCTTCGGTTTTAACGATTATCGCTGTGTTGTTTTTAATTGTATTTGGCTTAAAAGGAGCTATTTTTCCGCTTTATTTTTGGCTGCCTGGCTCATACTATGCACCGCCGACACCTGTCCTTGCTTTGTTCGGCGGCTTGTTGACAAAGGTTGGCGTTTATTCCATTTTACGTACGTTTACGCTTTTGTTTTATCACGACACTAGCTACACGCATGCTTTATTAGGATGGCTGTCAATGGCTACAATTGTTGTTGGGGTGATTGGGGCGATCGCCTACCGAAATTTGCGGCAAATCGTCATTTATAACATTATTGTCGCCGTTGGGGTGATTACATTTGGAATTTCGCTGATGTCACCGGAAAGTTTAGAAGGATCTATCTTTTACTTGCTTCAAGATATGGTAATGAAATCGGTATTGTTCCTCCTTGTTGGAATCGTTGTGTACGTGACTGGAACAAACGATTTAAACAAGTTTAGCGGTTTAATTCAGTCTTATCCTCTGCTCGGCTGGTTGTTTTTTATTGTTGCTTTGTCGCTGGCAGGCGTGCCGCCGTTTAGCGGATTTATTGGTAAACTATTGATTGTGAAAGCGAGCCTAACAGAAGGACTGCTTTTTGAAGCAATTATTGTATTACTGTCCAGCCTTCTTGTCCTTTACTCCGTTATGAAAATTTTTATGAACGGCTTTTGGGGCGAGAAAAAAGGATATGAGCCGAAACCGATTGGGGCACTTTATGTTCCCGTTGTGTTTTTAATTTTGTTATCTGTTCTGTATGGAGTCGGCATTGAATTCATTCGCCCGTTCATTGTTGAGGCGACCTCAGTGCTCGTTGATCCAATGATTTATATACAAGCGGTGTTAAAGGAGTAGAGAACGATGGCTTTTCAAATTTTATTAAATGTCTTTTTAGCATTTGTTTGGATGTTTTTAACTGTTTCATTTAATGGTGCTTCATTTTTGATCGGTTATTTAATTGGTTTGTTAATCATTTTTATTTTGCGCCGCTTTTTTCATTCGCGTTTTTATTTAATTCCATTGTTCGTCATCGTGAAGCTCGTATTTATTTTCTTAAAGGAGCTTCTTTTATCAAATATTGCCGTGGTGAAAGTTGTGTTAAATCGTTCATTGGATATTCGCCCGGGTATTTTTGCTTTGCCGACTGAGTTGGAAAAAGATTGGGAAGTGACGGTTTTATCTCTTTTAATTACATTAACACCGGGGACGCTCGTTTTAGATGTATCAGAAGATGGAAGAACGTTATATATTCATGCCCTCGACGTCCCAGATGTGAAAGAAACAATTAAATCCATAAAAGAATCGTTTGAGAAGACGATTATGGAGGTGAGCCAATAAAATGGTTTTAACCATTTCCCTTGTCATTCTTTCTTTGGCAATGCTTGGTTTTCTGTATCGGGTGATCAAAGGTCCAAGTGTCGCTGACCGCGTCATGGCTCTTGATGCGATGGGAATTACGCTTGCCGGGATGGTTGCGGTTGTGTCCGTTTTGCTGAAAACGAGCGCATTTCTTGATGTCATTTTGCTCATCGGTATTTTAGCGTTTGTAGGAACCGTTGCTTTCGCCAAGTTTTTAGAGAGAGGGGTCGTTATAGAGCGTGAAAGAAATCGCTAACATCCTCGTCATGATTTTCATTTTGTCCGGTTCACTTTTAACGTTGTTGTCAGCTATTGGAGTAATCCGTTTGCCGGATGTGTATACAAGAAGCCATGCGATTGGGAAAAGCACGACGCTTGGGATTATGTCGATTTTGCTTGGAACATTTTTGTACTTTTTTATCAACGACAATCATTTTGAAGCTCCTTTGCTGCTCAGCATTGCTTTTGTTTTCATGACGTCTCCTGTTGCCTCCCATTTAATCAGCCGTGCTGCGTACTACTCCCGTGTTGAGTTATGGGAGAAAACGGTGCGCGATGACCTGAAACATAAAAGAAACGAAGGCTGATGTGAATGTATCAGCCTTTGTTTTTTCTTTCTACTTTATAATATAAGGGGATCATATCAGTTAAGACTATCATTGATTTTTTCTTGCTTGTTAAGCTGTTTGGAGGATCTCTCTTTCCGCTTCTGTTCTTTTATCTCTAGATACAGTCAAGTTAGCTGCTTCCTCGCTTACTTTGTTTTGTCTCCTTTTTTTCATTCATATCACTGCTTCTTAATTAAATGAAAGTTACGTTAAACAGTATGCTTTAATAATCGCATTTAGTTCATTGTAATGTTTCGTCGGGATTTGATGTCTTGCTTTTGAAATATAAATAGTATCCGTATGTGGAACGTATTTTTTAAAGATATTCTCATAATAGTGAACATAATAATCGCGGGCACCGTATATAAGAAGAAGCGGAATGTTTAACTGAGATAAACGTTCTGTGCAATTATAGCGCAATCCTTCGGTATACATTTGGTACAAATCTCCTTCATTCGTTAGACGCGCGTATTGCTCAATTGCTTTTTTTTCCGCATAGTGTTTCCCGTGAGCTAGACCTAGCACTTTAGCTAAAAGGGGAATGCCACGGTTTTTTACTGTGTAAATCCCCAATAAAAATTCCAAATGTAATAATGTTGTACAAACTTCGGAAAACCCGCCAATTAGCATTAATTTTTCAATGCGTTTTGGATAAGAAAGTGCAAATTCCAGTGCAATCGCTCCACCGTTTGAATAGCCGCAAATAACCGCTTTGTCAATGTCAAGATGATCAAGCAGTATTTTTAAGTCATCGGCAAGTAAATGAATGGTAATTGCTTTATTAGATGGACTGCTTTTTCCGTTGCCGCGCATATCGTAAGTGATGACGCGAAGATGCTCAGCCAGCTTTTTTTGATTGGAAAACGTAATGCTGCCCATACCGGGAGGATGAACAAATATAAGCGGTCTTCCTGAACCTTCATCCTCGTAATATAGACGGACAAAATCTTCAACAAATATGTAAGGCATCTTTTTACCTCCATTGCAATGATAGTTATAGTATTCATGTTCTTTTTCAATTTTTATGTATATTTAAAAAAGGATGAGATCTCTTTGATGAATAGATATATTTCTTTTTCTTCCATTGACGATTGATTGTTCATTGCGTAAGATGATAGTATTGTAAACGTTTAAATTAAAGGAGATGGGCTTTTGTGCGGGAGTCCTTTCAAATAAAGAAAGTATTGAATAATAATGTTCTTATCGCCTCTCATCCAGATTATGACGAAGTTGTATTGATCGGAAAAGGAATTGGTTTTGGCAAGAAAAAAGGGGATATTATCGAACAAGCGGCTGTTGAAAAATGGTTTATCTTGAAAAATGAAAGGGAACAAGAGCAATATAAAAGAATGCTTCCGGAACTTGATGAAGAATTTATCGGCGTAATGAATGATGTTATGCAGCATATTAAAAACCGTGTGAACGCGCCGCTGAACGAGCATATACATGTCGCTTTAACAGACCATATTTCCTTTACGATTAAACGGATTCAACAAGGGCTTGACTTGAAAAATCCGTTTTTAATAGAAACAAAAAGTTTATACCCGCTTGAATATGAGATCGCCAAAGAAGTAGTTGCGATGTTAAACGAAAAGCTGGGTGTCGAACTGCCGGAAGGAGAAGTTGGTTTTATTGCTTTACATATTCATAGCGGTATTTCTGAACATAGTCTTTCTGAAGTAAATCAACATTCGCAATTAATCGCAAAACTAATCGAAATCGCGGAAAATCAGCTAAATATCGTTATCGACCGTGAGAGCGTACATTACTTAAGATTTATTCGTCACCTTCGTTATGCGATTGAACGGGTAAAAAAGGGAGAGAGGGTAGAAGAGCCAAAAACATTGTCAAAAATCTTGAAAAAAGAGTATCCACTCTGCTATAATGTCTCTTGGAAACTAGTAAAGGTTATGCAACAAACATTGCAAATGCCGGTGGATGAAGCTGAAGTCATTTATTTGACGTTACATTTGCAAAGGCTTGCAACAAAAAGTGAATAAGTTTGTCACGTCTTTACGTGTTACTGATTCGATCAGGCATGAGTAAAGAAGACAAAATAGGCAAATAACCGAAAGCTCTTTGCTGAGCTTTTGGTGGCGCTGTTTTGCTCTTTTTTACTCATGCCTTTTATTTTTTAAAAATGCAAATGCTTACATTCGTCAGATGTCTGACTTATAGTGAATAACTGGAAAGGATGCTGTGTTGCTTCATTCACAAAGGTTGTATGAAAATAAATGAAGTTTGTTGCACAGAATAACAGTAAGTAATATAAGGAGGGAATTTTGATGAAAAAAGCGTTTGGCACATTGCAAAAAGTCGGTAAAGCGCTTATGCTGCCTGTGGCGATTTTACCGGCTGCCGGTATTCTGCTGGCTTTAGGAAATGCTTTGCAGAACCCGGCGTTGACGGACAAAGTTCCAGCATTAAAAGCTGAGTGGATTGCGATGGTTGCTCAGGTGATGGAGCAATCTGGCGGCATCGTGTTTTCGAATCTTTCCTTGCTATTTGCAGTCGGGGTTGCTGTCGGTTTAGCAGGTGGGGATGGTGTTGCCGGACTGGCAGCGATTATCGGATATCTTGTCATGAATGTTACAATGAGCGTCATTTTAGGAGTAACTCCTGAAATGATTGGAACAGACCCATCGTATGCGAATGTATTAGGTATTCCGACATTACAAACAGGCGTTTTTGGTGGGATTATTGTTGGTATTTTAGCGGCATATATGTATAACAAATATTTTAACATTGAATTGCCGCAATATCTTGGATTCTTTGCAGGTAAACGATTTGTTCCAATTATTACAGCGGTATCAGCACTTGTTTTAGGAATTGTGATGATTTTCATTTGGCCGCCAATTCAACATGGCTTAAACGCGTTTTCGCATAATATGATTGATGCCAATAAAACAGCGGCAGCTTTTATTTTCGGCGTCATTGAACGCGCTTTAATTCCATTTGGTCTCCACCACATTTTTTATTCGCCATTCTGGTTTGAATTCGGTGAGTATATTAATAAAGCCGGCGAAGTGGTACGAGGCGACCAAAAAATCTTCTTTGAGCAATTGAAAGATGGAGTAGAATTAACAGCTGGTACATTTATGACAGGGAAATTCCCGTTTATGATGTTTGGCCTTCCGGCAGCGGCTTTAGCGATTTATCATGAAGCACGTCCAGAAAACAAAAAAGTAGTTGCCGGTATTATGGGTTCAGCAGCATTAACATCGTTTTTGACAGGTATTACCGAACCAATTGAGTTTTCATTCTTATTCGTTGCTCCAGTTTTGTTTGCAATTCATACAATTTTTGCAGGGCTTTCATTTATGCTTATGCACATGCTAAATGTTAAAATCGGAATGACATTCTCAGGCGGCGTCATCGATTTCTTACTATTCGGTGTATTGCCAAACCGCACTGATTGGTGGCTTGTTATTCCGGTTGGATTAGTATTTGCTGTCATTTATTACTTTGGCTTCCGCTTTGCGATTCGCAAATGGAACTTAGCAACTCCTGGACGTGAAGTTGTGACAGAGGAAGTGACAGAGACAGCAGCTAGTGCAGGAGATCTTCCGCATGAAGTATTAGCGGCATTGGGCGGAAAAGAGAACATCGCTCACTTAGATGCTTGCATTACACGTTTGCGCGTCTCTGTTAACGATATTAAGAATGTTGATAAAGACCGCCTAAAAGCATTAGGTGCGGCAGGAGTTCTTGAAGTAGGCAATAATATTCAAGCCATTTTTGGTCCTAAGTCAGATATTCTGAAAACCCAAATGAAAGATATTATGGAAGGGCGCACTCCGGTAAAAGTGAAGGATGAGCCGAAAAAATCAGCTCCTGTAACGAATGAAGAAAGAGAAGTAATCGCAGCACCGTTAAGCGGTGAAGTACTCCCGCTTTCTGAAGTGCCAGATCAAGTATTTTCGCAAAAAATGATGGGTGACGGATTTGCGATTATGCCGACAGAGGGAATTGTCGTATCTCCAGTTGATGGAAAAATCGTCAATGTGTTCCCGACAAAACATGCAATCGGCATTGAATCTGCGAATGGCCGTGAAATTTTAATTCACTTCGGTATTGATACAGTGAAACTAAACGGTGAGGGGTTTGAAGCTCTTGTCGCGCAAGGCGATGAAGTGAAGAAAGGTCAGGAATTATTAAAAGTCGATCTCGAGTATGTAAAAAATCATGCACCTTCTATTATTACTCCTGTTATCTTTACAAATTTACAGCCGAATGAGTATGTAAAGATTGAAAAACAAGGAAAAGTGTCTAAGTCTGAAGAGCGTATTGTGACAATTGAGAAACAATAACATTGCGTAAAATTTAGTCAGCAGTCTAAGTTGGTTCAATTGTTTTATGAGATACCTGTTTGGTATCATGATAATAAAAAATTATTGAATAAAGGAGAATGATCGCCATGGCAGAAAAAATCTTTAAAGTAACTTCTGAATCTGGTATCCATGCTCGTCCAGCGACAATGCTTGTACAGGCGGCAAGCAAATTTGACAGTGACATTAATTTAGAATATAACGGTAAGACAGTAAACTTAAAATCCATTATGGGTGTTATGTCTTTAGGAATCCCTCAAGGTGCGGAAATTAAAATCGTAGCTGAAGGAAGCGATGCAGCAGAAGCTATTGCCTTTTTAACAGAAACTTTAGCAAAAGAAGGTTTAGCACAATAATGATGAAAGTACTTGAAGGGATTGCTGCATCAAGCGGTATCGCCATCGCCAAGGCGTACCGCTTAGAAAATCCCGATTTAACAGTTGAGAAGAAAGCTATTTCAAATGTTGCGGAGGAGGTTGCCCGATTTGAAGCGGCAATCGCCAAAGCAAAAGAAGAGCTTGAAACGATTAGAGCTCGTGCACTTGAGGAATTAGGGGAAGATAAAGCTGCGATTTTTTCTGCGCACCTTCTCGTTTTAAGTGATCCTGAGTTGTTGAATCCTGTTAAAGAAAAAATTGAAACAGAAAGCGTAAATGCAGAATATGCATTGCGTGAAACAGCCAGCATGTTTATTACAATGTTTGAATCAATGGATAATGAATATATGAAGGAACGTGCTGCTGACATTCGCGACGTAACGACACGGGTGCTTGCCCATTTGCTTGGAGTCAGCGTTTCTAATCCGAGCATGATTTCGGAAGAAGTGATTATTATTGCTGAGGATTTAACACCTTCTGATACAGCGCAATTGAATCGTAAATATGTGAAGGGGTTCACAACTGACATCGGGGGGCGTACATCTCATTCAGCGATTATGGCTCGCTCGATGGAAATCCCAGCCGTAGTCGGAACAAAGTCAGTTACGGCGGAAATTCAAAATGGTGACATTGTGATTGTAGACGGTTTGCACGGAAAAGTGATTGTGAATCCGTCTGTTGAAGTTGTTGCTGAATATGAGAAAAAGCGTGCTCATTTTGCGGCGCAAAAGGCTGAATGGGCAAAACTTGTGAATGAACGTACAATAACAAAAGATGGCCATCATGTCGAACTCGCAGCAAACATTGGAACTCCGGATGATGTCAAAGGTGTACTGGAAAACGGTGCCGAAGGAATCGGTTTATATCGTACTGAATTCCTTTATATGGGACGAGATCAATTACCGACAGAAGAAGAGCAATTTGAAGCATACAAAACCGTATTAGAGCGCATGGACGGAAAGCCTGTTGTCGTCCGAACACTTGATATCGGCGGAGATAAAGAGCTTCCATATCTTGATCTTCCAAAAGAAATGAATCCGTTCTTAGGATTCCGGGCGATTCGTCTTTGCTTAGAAATGCAAGATATGTTCCGCACGCAGCTTCGTGCTTTGTTGCGCGCGAGCGTGTATGGCAACTTGAAAATCATGTTTCCGATGATTGCGACACTTGATGAATTCCGTCAAGCGAAAGCGATTCTGTTAGAGGAAAAAGCAAAGCTTCAAGCAGAAGGAGTGCAAGTGTCTGACAATATCGAAGTTGGTATGATGGTTGAAATTCCAGCTGCTGCTATTTTAGCTGATCAATTTGCAAAAGAAGTCGATTTCTTTAGTATTGGAACAAACGATTTAATCCAATATACAATGGCAGCCGACCGCATGAATGAAAGAATTTCGTATTTGTATCAGCCGTATAACCCGGCGATTTTGCGCCTTATTAGCAGTGTGATTGATGCCGCTCATAAAGAAGGAAAGTGGGCGGGAATGTGCGGTGAAATGGCTGGGGACGCAATAGCTATCCCAATTTTGCTCGGCTTAGGATTGGACGAGTTCAGCATGAGCGCAACCTCGATATTGCGGGCGCGTTCGCAGATGAAGAAGCTATCAAAAGAAGAGGCAGCAAGATTTAAGGAAACCATTTTAAGTATGCGTACAGCTGAAGAAGTAGTTGCGTTTGTCAAGGAAACGTTTCATATTGAATAAACAATAAGAGGCTGTCTCATAAGGGTTTGACCCTTCGCTTGAGACAGCCTCTTACTATATATTTTCTACTATTTCCTATGGTGTTAGGCGATCGGATCGTCTCCGCTTTTCTTAAATGGATTGCGCCATTGTGATTTAATGACTTTTCATCTTCTAAATAGTTTTCTACGATTTGGACAGGAATGCTCCCCTGCTGAATACGGATTAAGTCATGAAAATCTTTTTTTTGTATAGTTGTGAATAATCGTTTTTTTAAGCACATCTTCATCGAAAACATATATTTTTGTACAATGTTTCACCCACCTCACTATAAATGGGATGTATGATTATGTGTTAATAAATCTATTAAAAATAGTTTTTTCACTTAAAGATATACTTGATTTTTTAACAGAAGTGTGATTAAGAATCATTTATATCTAAATAAAAGTGAAATAAATAACAGGTGGTAACACACATTTCACAAAATCATTGTTTGCCAAGTGCATTTTGTTGTGATGAATCTAAAAATATTCAATTTAGGTAATTTTAACTATATATTTTATTTATTTGTATAATATTAATATTTTGAAAATAAAGAAAATTTTATTGGTAACAACCGTTGTCCAAGGAATTTACACCTGTTTATTGCTTCCTCATCTTAAATTTCGCAAATAATTATCAATGAACGATTCGTTTTGTTCCGCTAAATGTAAAAAGGATTTCTTCAACAAACAAACAGCTTTGTATTTTCCGGTTTCTCTTGCTGGCTCCCATGTTGTTCCCCTCTTTTGATATTAGTCTCCGTTGTAAAAAATAGTAAGCTCTTAATTACGAATGAGAAAACACTCCTATAGACGATGATTATGGCAATACATTATAATAAAAACAAAATTTGACTATATTAAGAAAACAATCAAATAAGTGTAGAAGGCTCGAAAGGGGAAGACAGAAAGTGTTTAAGACGTTGCAAACGAAGTTGATTGTGTTAATGACAGCGCTACTTGTCGTTTCGCTGGCAATCACACAAATAGTAGGAGTAGTAGAAACGACAGAGATTATAAAAGAGGACGCAAATAAACGTGCAGCATCCCTTGTTGACGGGTTAGTAGCCGATATTGAAAACGTTTTTAAAAGTGAAGAAAACGGATTACGGCAATTTAGTGAATCGTCGCTTATGCTGCAAATGTTAAAAAATCCTGAGCATAAAGAATGGCCGTCTGTCAATCAAGAATTTCGTACGTTTACAAAAAATCATAAAGATGTTCAATTAATTTATGTTGGAACTGAAAGTAAAAAAATATATGCAACACCTGCCGTTCAATTTCCTGATGATTATGACCCAACATCGCGTCCATGGTATAAAAAAGCGGTGGAAAATACTGGGGAAGTGGCGTGGACAGAGCCGTATGTTGATGCAGTGACAAATAAACATATCGTTACACTTGCCAAAGCAGTGAGAGAAGGAAACCGCATTTTAGGTGTTATCGGCATTGATATGTCGTTAGATACATTAGCAAAAGTAGTAAGCGACTTAGAGGTCGGGTATAAAGGTTACCCATTTTTATTTGATCAAAATGGCTTCGCTGTTGTGCATCCAGAATACAAAGGAAAAGATATGTCTGGAAATGAAGTAGTAAAGAAAATGTTTACAAAAGACTCTGGGGTCATTGAATATGAGACTGAAAATAATGAGAAGAGAATTGTACATTTTGCCACTGTTCCAAAATTAGGCTGGAAAGTCGGGGCGGTGTATAAAGAAGCTAACCTTCTTGCAGTAAGCAGTTCAATTACCGCGAAAATGATTGTCATTTCGCTCATTGCTGTTATTGTTGCTATTGCTGCTGTTTATTTATTGTCACGCTCCATTGTTAAACCTCTTGTTTATTTAAAAGACCAAGTTCAGAAGGTGGCAGCAGGAGATTTAACTGTACATGTTCAAAGTAAAGCAAAAGATGAAATTGGACAGCTTTCTACCCATTTTAATGATATGGTAAGTGAAATGCGCGCTCTTATTCATCAAGTCAATGATTCGATTAATGAGCTGGCGGCATCGTCCGATCATTTAAGTGCTGTTTCTGAAGAAACGATGGCGACGAGTGAACAAGTAACAGGTGCGATTAATGATATTGCAAAAGGAGCAACTGAGCAGGCAAGCGACCTTGATGCAATGAATCATCAAACAACAGCATTATCCAAACAGATAGAGACGGTAGCACAATCTGCGACGGAAATGCACATGCTGTCCGATAATACGAAAGAAGCAAGCTATAATGGTTTGGAAAAACTGAATGAGTTGCAAATGAAATCGAATGAGGCGAGAGGCGAGTTACAAGCCGTTGAAAAGGTAATGGGTGATTTAGTAGAAAAAATGAAGAAAATTGATGAAGTGATTCAAACCATTACAGCTATTTCTGCGCAAACGAATTTATTAGCACTTAATGCCAGCATTGAGGCAGCGCGGGCAGGAGAGCACGGAAAAGGGTTTGCCGTCGTTGCTGAAGAGGTTCGAAATTTAGCTGAGCAGTCGGCACAAGCAACAGAACTAATTCGTGGAACGATTGCGACCATTCAGCAGCAGGTGGACTTAGCTATGAAAGCTGTTGACCGTTCAAAAACAATGTATAATGAGCAGCAGGCAGCTGTACAGACAACCTCAGATTCCTTTATGAAAATTGTTTCCGTAATGGAAGAGTTGTCAGCCTCGATTTCTCACATTACAAATGAAGTAAAAAGTATGAACGAAAATAAAAACAAAGTGATGGAAGCGATTCAGAGTATTTCGGCTATTTCTGAGCAATCAGCAGCTGCTGCTGAGGAAGTTGCTGCTTCTGCCGAAGACCAGCTCCGCGCATTAAGCACCGTCACTGAATCTATAGAAACTCTGAACCAAATGAGCAAACAGCTTCAAGAGCTAGTGGAAAGATTCAGAATATAAAAATATAAAGTGGACTGACTCATAAGTGTTTGACTTTACGTGCATTTCCGATATAAAGTTCATTTATTCGAGCGTTATTGCGGGGTCTGACACTTTGCATTTGGGTCAGTCCTTTTTTACGTAAATTATTATTAGAAATATTCGTAATTTTTCTTCTGTCATTTGCTCCATTTTCTTCAAAAAATGCTTTATAATAAAGCTATATTACATACATGGATAGGAGTGGGAAAATGGAGCTAAATTTGGCAGGTAAAACGGCGATCGTTATTGCTTCCAGCCAGGGATTAGGCAAAGCGATTGCTGAACAGCTTGTTCTTGAAGGCGCGAATGTAATGATTACTAGCCGCAGCGAGGAGAAATTAAAAGAGGTAGCCGAACAACTACAATCATATAATAAAGGAAAAGTTGCCTATGTAAAAGCTGATATCACTAGAAAAGAAGATATTGAAAATCTGATTCAAAAAACAGCAGAAACGTTTCATTCCATTCATTTACTTGTTAACAATGCAGGCGGACCACCGGCAGGAACTTTTGAAACAATCAGTGATGAGGACTGGTATAAAGCATTTGAATTAAATTTACTCAGCTATATTCGCATTATTCGTCAAGCTCTTCCTTACTTAAAGCAAAACGGCGGGAAAATTGTTAACATTGCTTCCTCATCGATTAAAGAGCCGATTCCTGGGCTGCTTCTTTCCAATACGTTCCGTACAGGCATTGTTGGTTTAACGAAGACGTTAGCTCAGGAGTTTGCACCATACAATATTTTGATTAATACGGTTGCTCCAGGGAGAATCGCAACAGAACGCGTTGCCTTTTTAGACCAACTCAATGCTGAGAAACTAGGAATCTCTAAAGAAGAAGTGGAGCAGCGTGTGAAAAGCACCATTCCACTCGGGCGTTATGGAACACCTGAAGAGTTTGCCAAAGTTGTTACGTTCCTGCTTTCTGATGCGAATTCCTATATGACGGGACAGTCGTTTATTGTTGATGGGGGAATGGTGAAGGCGATTTGATGAAATGAATGTGCTACTTTCTCTTTTGAGGGAATAAAATGAAGTATGCACCCTCAAAGAGAAAGGAGCGACAGCTTTGAAAAATAAAGTGGTGGCAGGGATTTTAGCCATTTTATTAGGAGGTCTTGGAATTCATAAATTTTATTTAGGAAAACTAGGACAGGGAATTCTTTATTTAATATTTGCTTGGACAGGGATACCAAGTATCATCGGTTTGATTGAAGGAATTCTATATTTAGTCCAATCTGATGAGGAATTCAATCGAAAGTACAATGATTATATGAGAGAGTAGAGTCTTGTAACAAGCAAGGCTTTATTTTCGTGTTAAAAAATGGAGAAGAAAATTCTTAAAATCATCCGATTTGGAAGGGGATGGAAATGAGTAAGAAAACAATAGGCTTTATCGGTCTTGGGGTAATGGGAAAAAGTATGGCTCGCAATCTATTAAAAGCCGGTTATCCGCTCATTGTTTATACACGCACGAAAGAAAAGGCAGCCGATTTACTGAATGAAGGGGCTGTCTGGAAAGAAACGGTTGCTGCTCTTGCCAAAGAAGCGGACGTGATTATTACAATGGTTGGTGAGCCGCGTGATGTAGAAGAGGTGTACTTTGGAGACAATGGGATTATTGAACATGCCAGAGAGGGTACATATTTGATTGATATGACAACTTCGACACCATCGCTTGCTGAGCGGATTTATGAAGCGGCTAAGGTCAAGAAGATGTATGCGTTAGATGCTCCTGTCTCAGGTGGTGACATTGGCGCCAGAGAGGCGCGGCTGGCGATTATGGTCGGGGGAGACGAAGCAGCTTTTTATGAATGCAAACCCATTTTTGAAGTTTTAGGAAAAAATATTGTTTTACAAGGAAAAGCCGGAGCGGGTCAGCATACAAAAATGTGCAATCAAATTGCGATTGCCACCAATATGATTGGCGTATGTGAAGCGTTAGCCTATGCAAAACGTGCAGGATTAGATCTTGTGAAAGTATTAGAGAGCATTTCCACTGGAGCAGCAGGAAGTTGGTCGTTAAGCAACTTGGCACCGCGGATGATGGCTGGGGATTTTGAACCAGGCTTTTATATTAAGCATTTTATTAAAGATATGAAAATTGCGTTAGAGGAAGCAGAAAGACTTGGGCTTCAGCTGCCAGGTCTTGAACTTGCCAAATCCATGTACGAGGAACTAGCGGCAAAAGGTGAAGAAAATAGCGGTACACAAGCGTTATACAAAAAGTATGTCAATTAAACGGACAAGCTGCCTGTTTAAAAGAGGGCAGCTTTTTTGCTTTTTATTAAACGGAAAACGAAGGGCAACTGAATGAATTGCATGGGCTGAATCGGAATTTATCATTTTTAATCGGGAAAACGGATTCTTGTGCTAAATGCATAATTCGTATCGGTTTATCACAACATAAAGATGTGCTTTTCATTTGTTTAAAGGAGTGTGACTTTATCATGGCAAAACGGACGAAAAAAAATGATCCGCAGCAAAAAAATAAAAAAGACTTTGATTCGAGTGTGATTGATTCTGAATTCAGCCACGAACTTGGCAGCGCAGCCGCAAATAAAATTCATAAAGATAAAGCGAAAAAAGAAAAAGTGTCGAAGAATGATGGAGAATATAAAGGATAATGCAGTAAAAGAGGGCTGACCTAAGTAGATTTTACATGATACACTTATATTGTGATCGATTTTTGGGCCAGCCTCGTTTTTTGTTATTTAGAGATGGTCTTAATATATCGTTCGAGACGATCTAATCCTTTTTCTAATGTTTCCAGCGAGTAGGCATAGGAAAGGCGCACATAGCCTTCACCGTATTTGGAAAAGGCGCTTCCCGGAACAACGGCAACTCCCGCCTGGTTGACTAAATCAAGAGCGAAATCAAAGGAAGTTTTGCCGAATTTTTTGATGGAAGGGAACATATAAAATGCGCCCGTCGGTTTTTCAACCTCAAGTCCCATTTCGGTTAAACGTTTGTATACATAATCGCGCCGTTTTTTATATTGCTTGCGCATATAGTCGGCGTCATTAAATCCTGTTGTCAACGCTTCAAAGGCCGCTTTTTGGGAAATGGACGATGTGCAGGAAACGCTATATTGATGCACTTTTAACATATGTGCTGTCAAAAATGCCGAAGCAAACAAAAAGCCGATGCGCCATCCGGTCATCGAGTGCGATTTGCTTAAACCGTTAATCACAATCGTTTTCTCGCGCAGCCATTTGGCGATTGATTGGTGCGTACCTGCATAAACGAGTTCGCTGTAAATTTCGTCAGATAAAATCCAAATCGGCTTGTCTTTTAATAAATTGGCAAGCTCTAGAATCTCTTGTTCAGATAGTGTCACGCCTGTTGGATTAGACGGATATGGCAATACGATGCAGCGAGTATTCTCATTAATAAATGGCTCTACCAGTTCTGCTGTGAGGCGAAAACCGTTTTCACGAGTATCGACATAAACGGGTTTTGCCCCGCACATCTTTATAATTGGTTCGTATCCAGGATAAACGGGACCAGGTAAAATCACTTCAACATCTTCTTCTAAAATTGTCCGGAAGGCAATATCAATCGCTTGACTTGCCCCGACGGTCACAATTACTTCCTGTTCGAAATCGTATGTAAGACCGTATTTTTGCTGGACAAATTCACATGCTGCTTTCCGCAATTCAAGGAATCCTGCGTTATGTGTATAAGTCGTAAAATTGTCAGCAATTGCCCGGCTGCCAGCTTCTTTCACATGTTCAGGCGTTGGAAAATCAGGCTGGCCAATGGTTAAGGAAATAAGGTTAGGAGAGTTAGCGACCATATTGAAAAATTTACGAATCCCAGAGATTTCAATGTCTTTTACACGTGAATTAACGAGATGTTCCACTAATTGTTCATCCTTCCATTGTCATTTATAGTGTATATTTTACAATGTTTTGTTCATCGTCACTAGTGAAAAAGAAAATGAAAAGTGAGTGTCTCCTTCTTAGTTTATTTGAAGAAGTCACTCACTTTATCGTTTTGTTAGGGCAGAGACAACAGGCTTCACATTCGATCATTGATTCTCGGCCCCTATATATTGTGAATATATTGCTGCTATTTCCATAAAGCGTTTTTTGTCTTTTTTTTCAATGGCATCATTCATCAACATCTCAAGGCGTTGTTTGTTAAAACGGTAGCACATTTCATCTAAAAACAGCTGCGCTTCTAGCTGAAGAGTAAACCATTGCTCAGGGGATAAACCAAAGGTTGCAACCTGCTTTTTCGAGGTTTTTATAAGCTTATAGCATTTTTTATGCGTTTTCATGCTTATTCCTCCAGTATCCATATTTTTCAAGCAATTTATTGTATTGAGATGATAATTCAAGGAATAATGATTTATTTCCAGCTATTAAAGCCTCGTCAATTTGTTCCATTAGTTTTTTCTTTTCGTATTGAAAAAGTGATTGCTCAATAATAAGTTGTGCTACATGTTCGTAGCCGTTAGGCTCTTCCTTTTTAACAAAGACGATCATGCCTTCATGAGGATATTGTTTTTCATACATTGGTCATTCCTCCTTTTCGGGAAAGTTCCCTTTTTTATATTATCGTTGTTTTTTACGAAAAAGTAAAGAATATTTAGATAAATCTGAACATAGTAATTTTTGTTAAAAAGTGAAGAGTGTTTTTCGTGTTGCTTCTAGCTATACATTAGGTAACGTATAATATTAAAAAACAATGCGGAGGAGTGCCATGAAACAAATTGCGATGAAGCTTGTTCAATATCATTGCTGGGCAACGGAAAAATTATTGAACTATTTGCAGAGGTTACCGCACAGTGTTTTGACATTGCCAATCAACAGCGTATTTCCTAATATTGAGTCTGTTCTTGTTCATATGTTGGCAGTTGATGAACTTTGGCTTGAGCGCATGAAAGGAAACGAACACATCGAGGTCGAAGGAAAATACGGTTGGCCTGTTAAGCAATTTATATTAGCATATGTCCGGTTTTTCGAGGATTTACGAAACTTTGTCAGTGATGTAGAAGATGTGAGTGCTGTTGTCTCATACACGAACGATAAAGGAGAAAGAAGGTCTAATACGATATTGGAGATCATTTATCATATCGTTAATGATGGAACATACTACCGCGGGAATATTTCTGCAGTGTTACATCAAGCAGGATACAATTCAATTGCCACAGATTATATTCACTTCTTAAAAGAAAATGAGGCTAAATCATAAGTGTCTAACCTCACGCACTATACATCATCATGTACTTATATTGTGTGGCGGGGGACACTTTGTTTTTGGGTTGAGCTGTATGTGACGTTGTAATTTTGAATGGATGTAAAGCATGGAGAAGAGAGGGAAATGATTTCTTTAGACAGCGTGATTAAAAAAATAAAAGGGTCTGGCTTTCTCTGTATGAACTTATTTCCTTCGAGAGAGCCGACCTTTTTCTTTTTCAGCTAAGTTTTCCGGATGCCGGTTAAAAAGAGCATAAACGTCTTTTCGAGAAGTTCTTTTAGCGGCGGTGAGGCGGTATTTGTGCACCAATAATACAATGTTCCGAAATAAACGTGCGAAAAGGTAGAAGCGATGACATCTGTAGGCAAATCATCACGAAATTCTCCTGATGCTTGTCCTTGAGCAAACAAAGGAGAAAAGGTGTTGATAAGCATTTGCATATAATTATTTTCATTTTTTTGTTTTCCATTTCCAATGCTAGAAACATAAAAAAAAGATTTCATGAATTCTTGACCTAATTCTTCAGTTATGCTTGCTAGTTTCCTTAACAATGTATAAATCTGCTCGGTTAAGCTGCTAGTGTTGGCAGGATTCTGAATTTCCGGCTCGATTAAGCGCATATGCCAATCGTTAATCGCGTATAAAATCTCTTCTTTTGTACGAAAGTAATTAAAAAATGTACCTTTTGCCAAACCGGCGCTTTCTGTAATTTGCATAATGGTTGTTTGGTGATAGCCTTGAGATTTAAATAATTCTAGTGCTTTTTGCTGCAGTAATTTCCTTATTTTTTCTTTTTGTTTCCACCTATTCATCCAAGACCTCCCGAAGTCAATAGACTATATTTCCTATTATAATGGTTTTTTATGTAAAAGAGAAAAATTTTTTACATCATGTAAAATTTGTAGAAAATAAGTATAACTGCGTAAATAAACAGGAAATAGCGACTGTGGATGTAAACGAGACAAACCGTATTGTCATATACATGAAAAAGAATGATTGCAGGAAAGGAAGGGAGAAGATGGCAAGAACGGTTTGGGGTGTTGACTCAGCAGCAAAGGTAACGGAACAATTATTTTATTGTGTAAAAAATGAGCTTGGTTATCCGAAGTTTTGGGGGCGTTATTTAACAGATGTTCCGAATGTTTCTGATGGTTTGACGAAAGAGGAAATCACGTTAATTCGAAATTACGGAGTAAAAATCTTGCCGATTTATAATGTGTTTCGTGAAGCGATCGGTTACAACAATGGCCAGGTGGTGGCACGCAATGCCGTATTTCATGCACGCCGCCTTGGGATTCCGAAAAATAAAGTGCTATTTGCTAATATTGAAGATTATTTTCCGGTCGATGAGGAATGGATTCGGGCTTGGACGGAGACGCTTTACCCAACTGGCTATCGTCCTGGAATTTATGCTGACCCGACGAAAGGGGATTTTGCCCAAGCGTATTGTGAAGCTGTAAAAAATAATAATCAAGTCGCTGTACAAACAGTGATTTGGAGTTCCGCTCCTCGTCCTGGTACAACAAAAGAACAACGGGCACCGAAATATAAGCCGGCTGCACCGAACTGCAAAGCGAATGTATGGGCATGGCAATATGGGCGCGATGCAGAGGCTTGTCCGATTGATACAAATCTTGCAGACCGCCGCTTATTGGAATTTTTATATTAAGAGGTAAGAGGCTGACTCATCTATCAAGATAAATCGCTAGAGGATAGCCTCTCTTTTACATATTGTTATTTTTAGACTTTCAAATTGACAGACTGACCAATATAATAAAGGTAGATTACTTTTATGAGGGAAGGGCGTATTTTGTTTATGGACCAACAAAAAGGGATTTTGCTTGAAAGCGGCACAAATGAATTGGAAATTGTTGAATTTGGAATTGGCAACAATAAATTCGGCATTAATGTCATTAAAGTAAAAGAAATTATTAACCCGGTTCCTGTGACGAAGGTCCCGCATTCACATCATTATATTGAGGGAATTATCGAGCTGCGCGGTGAAATTCTTCCGGTTGTTGATGTAGCTAAGGCTCTTAATTTCCCGCCTTCTGACAATCCAGCGGGTGATAAGTTCATTGTAGCGGAGTTTAATAAACAAAAAATCGTGTTTCACGTACATGCTGTGACGCAAATTCATCGCATTTCTTGGAAGCAAATCGAAAAGCCTTCACAAATGTATCAAGGTCTTGAGAGCCAAATTATCGGCGTCGTTAAATTAAACGGTCAAATGATTCTGTTATTAGACTTTGAAAAAATGATTGTCGATATTAATCCGGAATCGGGAATTAATGTCAATCAGGTAAAAAAATTAGGGAAGCGCGAGCGCTCCAATAAAAAGCTTGTTGTAGCAGAAGATTCTCCATTACTAAGAAAATTGCTGCATGATACGTTGGCCGAAGCCGGATATGAGAATATTGAATTTTTTGAAAACGGGGAAGACGCGCTCCGCTATTTGCAATCCATTGTTGAAACAGGGAGAAGCATTGAGAGCGATGTTCAGCTTGTCATAACAGATATTGAAATGCCGCAAATGGATGGACATCATTTAACAAAACGCATTCGCGAAGACGACCGCTTGAACAAGCTTCCGATCATTATTTTCTCGTCGCTAATCACAGATGATTTGCGTCATAAAGGAGAAATGGTTGGAGCAACCGCACAAGTAAGCAAACCAGAAATTGGCGAGCTTGTGAAAAAGATTGATGAGAATATTTTATAAAAGAAGATCGAGAGGCTGATCCATCAGCCTCCTTTTTTATTAATAGCTTTCGCCTAAACGTTTAAAAATGGGTTTTTGGTACGTTTTTTGCTTGCGTGCTGGCCCTTCGTTAATACCTGTATATGCTTGCAATAAAGATTTAGCCTGAGAAAGCGGCATTTTTGCTACAGGGTTTCGATATGTCCCGTTTAATGTGCCGAGATGTGGGAGTTGTGTGAAGTCTTCTTTTGTGGGAGGAATATGAAAATAGTAATTGCCGACAGAGACGAGTACATCGGACTGTTGTTTGCTGTATTTTGGGTTTGGTGAGAAATGAAGCCCAACCTTTTTCGCCTTTCCTTCGCTGATTAATTTTTCGATCGCTTTTTTCTTTAAAAGATAGAGAAAGGATGGGTTTAATGCCGTTTTCGCATGGCGGTTTACGGTAAAAATCGCCTTGGCGAGATTTTCAACTGAAGGTTCTAAATGTTCCATATACAATCTCCTTTTCAAATAGCTTGTCTTATGACATTATTATACACTTTAAAAACATTTGTTTGCAAAATTTCTTGATGTTATGGACGGATGAAAACTTCTGTTCCATTTGGCACAGCCGAAGCTAGTTCTAGCACGTCTTTGTTGTACATTCGGATGCATCCTTTTGATACAGCTTTTCCGATGGAAGACGGATTGTTTGTGCCGTGAATACCATAATGAAGCTTTGATAAGCTTAACCACATAACGCCAAACGGCCCACCGGGATTCGGTTGGCGATTGACAATAACAAAGTCGCCAACAGGTGTTGCCGTCACTATTTTTCCAACACCAATCGGATACGCATGAACGATGATTCCCTTCTTTTTTAGTGTTAACTTCCGGCGGCTGACAGAAATATGGATGGTATATGGAATAGAGCCTTTTGCAGGAAGATGAGGAATGATGATGGCTTGACCGGGAACGAGAGCCGAAGATGCAGCTAAATGATTGGCATTTAACAAAGCATGTACGGAGGTGCGATAATCCGTCGCAATGGAAGAGATGGTTTCTCCTTGTTTTACAATATGTTTGTACATAGGGTTTCCCCCTCTTTTTTGGCTTTTGGAAGCATGAACAGCGGTTTAGTAAAGAGTATGATATAATAAAACAAAATTGACAATATTTTTTTAATAAAGCAAGGGATGAAATAAAATGAAGGAGAAATACGGTATTATTGACATCGGCTCAAATACGATAAGATTAGTGATATATAAACGCAACAAAAGCGGGCGCTTGAAAGAAGTCGAAAACGTGAAGTCTGCAGCACGGCTTCGCAATTACTTAACAGAAGAGGATGTTTTAACAGAAGAAGGTATCCGCGTGCTGCTGGAGACGCTGTTAAGTTTTCAAGATATTACTCGCCATCACCAAATTCACGATGTGAAATGTGTTGCAACCGCAACGATTCGCCAGGCAAAAAACAAGGATGATATCATAAAATTAGTAGAAGAAACAACTGATTTTCAAATTCGAGTTTTATCAGAATACGAGGAGGCTTACTATGGCTTTCTTGCGGTTGTTAATTCAACCCCCATTACAGAAGGAATTACAATCGATATCGGTGGCGGAAGCACAGAGCTGACCTATTATAAAGACCGTCAGCTTATTGAATATTACAGCTTTCCATTTGGTGCGTTATCGTTAAAACAAAAGTTCATTGCTGGCAATATTCCTACCCAAGAAGAATTAAGACGACTTTCTTTCTACATAGCAGAACAGCTTCAATCACTGCCATGGCTGGGCAATAAAAAAGTACCGATTATTGCCATCGGCGGGAGCGCACGAAATTTAGTGCAAATTCATCAAGTATTAAAAAAATATCCGCTTGCTGGTGTTCATCAGTATGAAATGGGTTTAAATGATATCGTTGAAGTACGCAGGTTGCTGACATCATTGACGTTTGAACAAATCCAAAAGCTCGAAGGATTGTCGAAAGACCGGGCCGATATCATTATTCCGGCCGTTGAAGTGTTTAAAATATTGTATCAAACGGTTAACGCTTCCTCTTTTATATTAAGCCGCAAAGGATTGCGCGATGGTATATTTTATGAAGAGTTTTTTGGAACACCGATTTTCCCTAACGTTCTTGAAGAAAGTTTTTTTGAGCTAGCGGAAGACTATAATATTAATTTAGATAATGTGCGCCATGTCAACAAATTGCTCATTCAGCTTGTAGAACAAATTCGCTACCTAGATTTATATTCGCTTACAAATGAAGATATACGCGATTTAAAACGGGCAGCTTACGTGTTTTATTTAGGGCAATATATCGATGAAGAATCAAGCAGCCAACACACATTTTATATTTTAGCAAATCGCACGATTGATGGTTTGATGCATAAAGAGCGGCTGAAACTTGCGCTTATCGCTTCTTATAAAAATAAAACCGTTTTCAAACAATATATCGAGCCGTTTCAAAACTGGTTTACACGCGATGAACAAAAGAAATTGCGGTTTCTTGGAGCGTTATTAAAGTTTGCCTACAGTTTGAATGAAACAAAGCGGAATATTGTTCATGCTGTTCATTTGGAAAAGAGAAGCAGCGCAATCATTATGCATGTTTTTTGTCATGGCAATTGGAAAGCGGAGGAATATCAGGCAGAAAAGAATAAAAAGCATTTAGAGAAAGTATGGAAACGGACGATTGAATTGCATTTTCACTCCATTGACTAAATATGTTTATTTAAAAACCGAAAAGCGGCAGGCTGCATTTTACCTGAAAAAGAGGGGAGTAGGTCATAATGGCAGAAGAACGAGTTGAATTAAGCAATCCGCGCTATTATAACAACCGTGAACTAAGTTGGTTAGCGTTTAATGAACGTGTGCTGCAGGAAGCGTTTGACAAACGCAATCCATTGCTTGAACGATTGAAATTTCTAGCTATTTTCAGCTCTAATTTAGATGAATTTTTTATGGTTCGTGTGGCAGGTTTGAAAGATCAAGTAAAGGCGGGATTTAATAAACCGGAAAATAAGGCGGGCTTGACACCGAAACAACAGTTGGCGAAGATTTCGCTTAAGGTGCACGAACTCGTTGAGTGGCAGTATCAAATTTATAATGATGTGTTGGTACCAATGTTAAATGAGGAAAATATATATTTGCTTTCAACGAATGAACTAACAGGCGAGCAAAAACAATATTTGCGGAACTACTTCGTTGAACAAGTGTTTCCAGTGCTGACTCCAATGGCTGTAGATGCCTATCGCCCGTTTCCGATGCTGTTAAATAAAAGTTTAAATTTAGCGATCTTACTTGAAGACAAGAAACAAGATGACGAAATGCAAAAGAAGCTGGCAATCGTCCAAGTTCCTTCCGTTTTGAATCGTTTCATTTCATTGCCTTCTGATGATGGACGCTTATGTTATGTCTTGCTTGAGGATGTTATTACTGCTCATATACATATGTTGTTCAAAGGGTATAAAGTGGTTTCTGTTACGCAATTTCGCATTACAAGGAATGCAGATTTAACCATTCATGAAGAAGGTGCCCGTGATTTATTGAAAGAAATTGAAAAAGAACTGAAGAAGCGAAAATGGGGAGCCGCTGTCCGCTTGGAAATGAGCAAAAACGATCATGATACGTTTATTTTGAATTATTTATTAGATGAGCTTGAAATTCATGAAAAAGACATTTATGAAATCGACGGACCGCTGGATTTAACGTTTTTATTCAACTTTTATAAGGAATTGTCCAAGTTTAAAGAACATTTAGTATATGAGGCATTAATTCCACAACCTCCAAAGGATTTAGGCTCTGATGAGGATATTTTTGAAAAAGCAGCAGAACACGATATTCTTCTGCATCACCCATATGAATCGTTTGAACCTGTTATAGATTTTGTTTCCGATGCTGCAGATGATCCGGATGTATTAGCGATTAAACAAACTCTTTATCGTGTCAGCGGCGACTCGCCGATTATTGAAGCGCTAAAGCGGGCGGCGGAAAATGGAAAACAGGTCACGGTACTCGTGGAGCTAAAGGCGCGTTTTGATGAGGAAAAAAACGTTCAGTGGGCAAAAGAGCTGGAAAAAGCCGGCTGCCACGTTATTTATGGAATTACCCACTTAAAAACACATAGCAAGATTACGCTTGTTGTAAGGCAGAAAAATGGAAAAATTGAAAGGTTTGTTCATTTAGGCACAGGAAATTACAATGATGCGACAGCAAAAGTGTATACAGACTTAGGACTTATTACTGCCAATAAAAAATTCGGTGAAGATGCGACAAACTTTTTTAATTATTTAAGCGGCTATATGGAAAAGCCTGATTTTCATTATTTATCCGTTGCTCCTTTTGATATTCGCCGCGATTTTATTAAGCTGATTGACGATGAAATTCGCTTCCATAAACAGCACGGAAATGGCAGAATTATTGCGAAAATGAACTCGCTTACAGATAAAGAGCTCATTATGAAATTGTATGAAGCATCACAAGCGGGTGTAAAAATTGATTTAATTGTCCGCGGAATTTGCTGCCTTCGTCCGCGCATTCCGGGGGTAAGCGAAAATATACGAGTACGCAGTATTGTCGGAAGGTTTCTTGAACATAGCCGGATTTATTATTTTCATCATAACGGAGAAGATAAAGTATTTTTATCATCTGCAGATATGATGACGCGGAATATGGAGAAACGTGTGGAAATTTTGTTTCCAATTTTTGCGGAACATTTGAAAAAGCGAATTATGAAAATATTATCGATTATGCTTTCTGATAACGTTAAAGCGCGGGAGCAAGATGAGCATGGCAATTATCATTATGTGGAACGCCGTGAGGGAGAAGAAGAAATCGACAGTCAACTAGTGTTGTTTAACATGGCCTATAATGTAAGTGAAGATGAGGAATAAGGAAGCTCGGGGTCAGTATGGGCTTCTTTCTCTTTGGCAAAAAGGAGGAACATGATGAAACTAACTTGGAAAACGAGCCTCGCTGTTGCTTTTGGCGGAGCGGCTGGCGCGTTATGCCGTTATATTTTAGGAGTATACTTTCCTTTATCTACTTTACTGGCGAATGTGGCAGGCTCATTTCTTCTTGGAATCGTTACAGCGTATTCAATGAAAGACAAAATGAAAGATTGGATAAAAACGGGCATCGGTACCGGTTTTTGCGGTGGGTTTACAACGATGTCAACGTTCAGCAAGGAAGCATTTGAATGGTTGGCAGGAGGGAATTGGCTGAAAGGGCTCCTTTATATCATCACATCATTAGTTGGCAGTCTTCTTTTTTGCTTGCTTGGATTCTTAATCGGAACAAAGAGACATGAAGGGTGAAAATAATGAAAACGATGATCGCTATTTCTTTAGCAGGAGCATTTGGGGCATACTGTCGCTATTTATGTAGTATGTGGTTAGGGAAAATCACCTTTAAATCATTGCCGTTAGCTATCTTGCTGATTAACTGGTCAGGCTCATTGGCATTTGGAATGGTGGCAGGCATATCTGCAAAATATGAAATAGTTGTCTCTAAAGCATTAACGGTTGGTTTTTTGGGCGCTTTTACTACTTTTTCAACGTTTAGTCTGGAAGCTGTGCAGCTGTTAACAAAAAAACAATATGGCGTTGCTATCATTTATATTATTCTTTCAATAGCGGGAAGTATCGCTTTGTTTTCGGCTGCATATTTCGGTATAAAACAAAGCTGACCCGTCACGGGTCAGCTTTGTTTTTGATGTTTTAACGTAAAGACGGTTAATTCAGGGAGGGAGAGAAAGCGAAACGGCAATCTCGTTGTTCCTAGACCACGGTTTACATATAACGTTAAATCATTAATTTTATAGAATCCCTCATAATATTGCACGGCCAGCGGCGGCGTAACAAGCGGGCCTAAGAGCGGAATTTGTATTTGCCCACCATGGCTGTGACCTGAAAGCTGTAGATGAACCGGAAAAGAAGCCGTCATATTAGCACCATCTGGTTCATGCAGCAAAGCAATCGTATATGTGTTTGGCGGGATATCTTTTATCATGGCGGAGAAGTTCGGCTTGCCAAGCATCATATCATCAAGGCCGGCAATCGCAATTTTACTTTTATCTAAAAGCTCAATGATGACATGTTCATTAATGAGCGTTTTAAAATTTGCCTTATTCATAATATCCAAATAAATCTCAGTGCCGTAACCGCCATGGTCATGATTTCCGTAAATACTGAATTTTCCGAGACGTGCTTCAATCTTTTTAAGAATCGGAATAATTTGCTCAGTGTCCGGATATTTATTCGGTTCATCAATTAAATCCCCGGTGAAGACAACAAGATCAGGGGTGAGTTCGTTGATTTTGCGAACAATGCGCTTTAATCGTTTTAAGTCATAAAAATGACCGAGATGAATGTCGCTAAATTGAACGATTTTTACACCGTCAAAGCTTTTCGGAATGAGTGGATGGGAAATGACATGGCTGGTTGTGACAAGCTGTTTCGGTTCGATGAATCGCGCATATAAATAGCCAATGGATGTAAATACAAAGCCGCTCATCATCAACGAAAGGCTTTTTTTTAAAAATTGCCTTCGTGTATATATTTTTTTATCCTGATCGGTTCCTAGTTTATGATTCATGAATTCCAACTCCGTACGCCCTTTCGCATTCGCTTTATCCATTATATATGGAAATAGACAAAGTGAAAAGCGGCAAAGGTATGAAATAAATATTAGAAAATTCCGTCTATTTATAGTAAGATGAAAATGAATGAATAATCAGTCATTTAACGGAGGGAGAACTGTGAACGGAAAGGTGATTATTGTTACGGGTGGTTCAAGCGGAATGGGCAAATATATGGCGAAGCGGTTTGTACAAGAAGGGGCTCATGTCGTTATTACGGGAAGAAGATTAGAGGCTTTAGAGGAAACAAAAAAAGAAATCGAATCACCGGCAGGGAAAGTGCTGCCGATTCAGATGGATGTACGTGATCCGGAACTTGTTGCTGAAATGGTTAGACGCACGGATGAAGAATTTGGACGAATTGATGCACTTATTAACAATGCAGCAGGGAATTTTATTTGTCCAGCTGAAAAACTTTCGATTAACGGCTGGAACAGCGTTATTAATATTGTTTTAAACGGAACTTTTTATTGCAGCAGAGAAGTTGGAAACTACTGGATTAATAAGGGGCAGAAAGGCTCGATTATCAATATGGTTGCGACATATGCGTGGAACGCCGGAGCGGGCGTGATCCATTCGGCATGTGCCAAAGCTGGGGTATTGGCAATGACGAGAACACTTGCTGTCGAATGGGGAAGAAAGTACGGTTTCCGCGTCAATGCCATTGCACCAGGACCTATTGAACGGACAGGGGGAGCAGAACGGCTTTGGCAGTCAGAAGAGGCTGCACAGCGAACATTGAATAGCGTCCCGCTCGGCCGTTTAGGTACGCCTGAGGAAATTGCTGCACTTGCTTCATTTTTGCTTTCCGATGAAGCAGCGTACATTAACGGTGAGTGCATTACAATAGACGGCGGACAGTGGCTAAATCAATACCCATTTTAAACAAATGGCTGACCGAAAAGGGTCAGCCATTTGTTTTTTATGTGAACCATAAATGAATCTTTATCAAGAACGGCGGTTGAAAATCGTATTGCCGTTTTTGTTAGTATAATCATTGCCAAGAAAATCAGCTCATCAAGGATGGAATATGTTATAATAATGCGAAAAACAGCGAGAGTGACAAAAGGAGGGAAGTACATGATGGATCCGCTTGATATTATGACCCACCTTCACGATGTCATTCCGCATTATCAGGCAATATTTAGCGCGGATGAGCATTGTGTGATCGGCTATGAGGTGTTAGGGCGATTTCGCACCGGTGAAGATGTTGTCAGTCTCGGTCCATTTTTCCAAGATGAGACGATTCCGGAAGAATTTCGCATGGAAGTAGATCAGATTGTCACAGCAAAAGCGCTTGACTGCTTTTTAGCTTCGTCTGATCCGGCTGCACTCATTTTTATTAACCGCGATGCGAATTTGTTAATGCTTGATCGTGGCGAATCTTTTTTACAAATGCTGCTGCATTATCAAGCAAAAGGGTTGTCGCTTGAACGAATTGTACTGGAAATTACGGAGCATCATTTTAAAGGAGACATCCATCAATTAAGTCATTTATTAACGTATATGCGTACATATGGAATAAAAATAGCGGTCGATAATATCGGAAAAGAGAGCAGTCATTTAGACCGAATCGGTTTGTTGTCGCCTGATATTTTAAAAATTGACTTAGAGGAATTGCGCAAAACATCTGTCAAACATTCTTACCATGATGTGTTATATTCCATTTCTTTATTAGCAAGAAAAATCGGGGCAACTTTATTGTATGAAGACATTGAAGCGGCTTTTCAGCTGCAATATGCTTGGCGAAATGGCGGCCGTTATTATCAAGGGTATTATTTAGCCAGACCGGCTGCCCATTTATTGGAACGAGATTATTTAAAAGAACGATTGCGTCAGGAGTTTCATCAATTCATTCAGCATGAGAAGAAAAAGCTGCAAACGCTATATAATATTTCCGAGCAATTTCAGCAACGGCTGACGGTTTTATTAAACAAATATAAAAAGGTGACCGATTTTAATGAATTAATCTGCTTTCTTGCCGAAGAGTTAAGCGACAGCTGCTTTCGAATTTACATTTGTGATGAAGATGGTTTTCAGCGATCAGCGAACATTTTTAAACATAAGGAAAAATGGGAATTACAACCGCAGTATTATATGAAAAATTGGAGCTGGCGTCCGTATTTTTTAGAAAATATTTTCCGAATGCGTTTGCGAAAAAGCGGCATCCTTTCTGACTTATACAGCGATATTGAAACAGGGGAAACAATTCGGACTTTCTCCTATCCAATCGATGAAAAACATTATTTGTTTATTGACCTTACTTATGATTATTTATTTGAAAATGACGGCCATTTATGAATAAATTCGCCTCTATGTGGGAAAGTAAGCGTGAGGTGAATGGATGATGATACAATTTGCATTAGTCATGTCAGTTGTTGTTTTTTTAATTGCTGCGGTGGGATTCATCTACACGTACTCGATTGGAAGAAATCAAAAATTACAAGGAGAGTATGATACAGAGATCAATGAAAAAGTACAGGAGCATCCATACTTGCGTAATCCTGTATTTTTGGCCTATATCATTGCCGGCGGAGCAGCGCTCGTTTCCATTATTTACTTTGCTCTGAATTATAGCTGGTAATGCGATAAAAATGTAAAGGGCTGACCCGTAAGCGTCTGGGCTCACGTGCATTCCACAATATATCATTCATTTATTCGATTCTATATATTGTGCTGTGAGCTGACCTTTGCTTTGAGGTCAGCCTTTTTATTTGTGGCTACAGGCCTAAAAGTTTTTCTAATGCCTGCAAATCGAATCCGGTCACAACCTCATCACCTACAACAATTGTAGGGGTGGAATATGAGCGGTAAACATTGATTAAACGATTGCGCGCTGCTTTGTCTTTCGAAACATCGAATTCCTCGAAGTCAATTTGATGATGCCGTAAAAATTCTTTCACCACTTTACATGGCGGACAGTCTGGCTGTGTATATACGGTAACTTTTTTTTCGTTCATATGTTTTCCTCCATCAACAGATGTCAATTTTATGATAAACGTTTTTCAATCATCTTAAATTTTAGGTTAAATCGTATATAATGTCACGTGAAAAAAGTGAAGGAGAGAATCATAAATTGGCGGCTTATTTTTGTTACCGCTCTAAAAATTGGCTTGCCCCCTTTTGGCAGGCCTGTATTTTTTTATAAAGAATACGTGAAGCATCGCAAATGGTTTAATGAAAAAACATATGCCGATTTAGTGGTTCTTTGTCAGTTTTTGTCCGGTCCTGTCAGCAGTTAAGTTGGCAGCGCTAGCGGTACAATGCGTGGGAAATGGAAAGAATCCTTTTTTAAGGAGGGTGTATTCTAAATAAAAGAAGGTGTCGTTTTGCAAAAGAAAGGAGAGATTCAATGTCGCAACTGTTAGGAATAGGAATTATTAAGTGATTAATGAATATGTGGGAGCAACAAGGAAGTGGAAACGAACCACCGCAGCTATATTTCGAAGTGAATGGTGAAAAAAGATGCAGTGTTACGTATCAGGAAAAGACTGATACATTTATTTTCGAAGTATATGAAAAAGGCAGTAAACAGAAATATTATCAATTTGATAATATTGACATGATTGCGATTGAAATTTTTGAATTATTACAAATGTGAGGCGAAAATAAGTGAACAAACCGGTAGTTATTTGTCCAAATTGTCATAAGCAAGCGTATTTAGAAGAGGTTTTGACCGCTCAGGCGAATCAAAATGTCATTTATACATGTCCAGCTTGTCAGTTTATGCTGCGAAATATTCATACAAGCAAAGGATAAAGAGTCTGTCTTAGCAAAGAGTCAGCCCCCTCAACCGCCATATTTCGGGATAATAACACCGAAGCTTGTAAGCGTTTGAGGGGGATCAGACTTTTATGAGACAGCCTTCTATTTATATATATATCTTTAGTTTTTTAGCATATGTATATAAGTGAGACACTCACGAACAACGAAGGAGTAGCAAAATGGATTTTAATACGTTTTTTAATGCGATAGAAAGTAAAATGTCATTTGAAATGGTGATGAAGCGGTTAACACAATTTATCGAAACAGACCCAAAACGTCATTATGTTTTATCCATTGGCACAGATTCACATGTGCACAAAAATGAAACTCGTTTCGTTACTGCGATTCATTTACATCGAGTTGGAAAAGGAGCCTGGGGTTGTCTACACTCGCATATTATTCCGCGTGCCATTCAAAATGTTCGTGAAAAAATTTCATATGAGACGATGTTGAGTCAAGAAGTAGCTTACTTGTTTGTTTCTGAGCGTCTGGGAGAGCTGATTGAATTATTAGTTCCTTATAAGCGCGATGGAGCTGATTTTACTTTTCAAATTCATCTTGATATTGGACGAAAAGGAGCGACGAAGGAATTCATTCATGAAATGACAGCAAAAATAGCAGCAATGGGAATTGAGCCAATTATAAAACCAGAAGCGTATGCGGCATTTAGTTATGCCAATAGATACACAAAATAAAGCAAAATACGTTTCAAAAAGGAAGGGAGAAACGTTTCTGACGGGGGAATTTTTTAAATATTACGAAAACGCTTTCTTTCTTGCTGGAATACGATATATTAAGTAATGTTGTAAGTGTGGTAAACTATAAAAGAGAAAAAGTTTTATAGAAAGATGTTCGGAAGAAAGGCGGAAGCAGCATGATTAGTTTTGACAGCAAGGAATTTTTAGATAAGAAAATTGCAGAATTTCTTATCTCTTCTGACAAGGTAGCTCATGTACAAATCGGCAATTACCTTGACCATGCTTTATTAGTGTTAACGAAGACAGGCTATTCAGCGATTCCAGTATTAGACTCAGCGTACAAATTGCATGGACTTATCAGTATGACGATGATTATGGATGCCATTTTAGGTTTGGAGAGAATTGAATTTGAACGGTTAGAAAAAATGAAAGTAGAGGAAGTGATGAACAAAGATATTCCTCGGCTTTTGCTGCATGACCATGTAATGAAAGGATTGGAGCTTGTTATCAATCACCCGTTTGTCTGCGTTGAAAATGAAGATGGTTACTTTGAAGGTATTTTTACAAGACGGGAAATATTGAAGCGGCTGCACAAACAAGTAAGGCGCTTAAACCATTATTCTTAATAATGATGAGGAGGCTGTCTCAAAGGTAGCAGCAATCCAGCCTATATGAGACAGCTGTTTTAATTCGCAAGCTTTATAACTAGTTGAATAATCAAAAGCAGTGTTACAGCATTTAAAATCATTTGTAAGTGGTGTTTTTGTAATTTATTGGCAATACGAATAGAAGTTTGTGCTCCGAGCAGCGATCCGGTTGCTAAAAAAACGGCAACTTTCCAATTAAAATGACCGGCAGATAAATAGGTGAAAAAGGCGCCGCAGCAACTAAGAAAAGTTTGAAATCTTGTAAAGGCAACGGCAGATAAATATTCAAATCCATTGCGTAAGTATGCATACATTAACAGTGTAGCCTGCCCCGGACCAAACATTCCGTCATAGACCCCGATTCCATATAGTACAGGATACAGCTTTTTAGAAATGGCGGCATCGGTTTGGCAGCTATTTTTCTGTTTTTTAAGCAGCTGTAAAGCTAGCGCAAAACTCAGCAAGCCGATCGCTATCGCTGTCATTGTTTTCTCAGGCAAAGCGGAAGCGATCATTCCCCCGGTTATTCCGCCGCCGAGGCTAATTGGAATCAGCCAAACTGCTTTTCGCCATTGAATTTTCTTTTGACGAAGCAAAACAAAAAAACTTGAAAAGGAACTGAACATATTTGAAAACTTCGCTGCGGCAATCGCTTGATGGATTGGGATTCCTGTTATGAGCAGTGCCGGCATTCCAATTAATCCGCCACCTCCTGCAAGCGTTCCGATGAAAGATGTAGCAAATCCGATAACAATAAGTAATAAAAATTCCATTATTCTCTTTCCCTTTCTCGATTTGTTTTAAGATCATCGTACGTGAATTTCCTTGATAATGAAATTTAAAAAAATTTAACATATACTATAAGAAAAACTTATTAATAAGGTGAGATTGTGAACTTTTCTGAATACGAGATTCTCGTTGTTTTGACAGAAGAACTCAATATGCGAAAAGCCGCTGAGCGTCTGTTTATATCGCAGCCGGCCTTATCGCAACGATTGCAAACGATTGAGCGGAATTGGAATGTAAAAATTTTTTTGCGTTCTCAGCGTGGATTAATATTAACGCCGGCTGGTGAAAAAATTGTCGCTTTGGCAAAAGAAATTGTAACACGCACGAATCGAGTGAAAGATGAGCTGCAGCAGTCTGAAGGTAAGGTATATGGGACATTAAAGCTTGCAGCTGCTTCGATTATCGCTCAACATTGGCTTCCCGATGTGTTGAAAGACTTTACGGCAACATATCCGAACGTAAAAATTTCGCTTATTACTGGTTGGACAAGCGAAATGATGGCAGCGATGTACGAAAGCAATGTACACGTTGCGATTGTTCGCGGCCGGCCGGAATGGAACGGAATAATCCGACATTTATTCACGGAGCAACTGTTTTTAGTCGATAAGGAAATTCAATGCTTAGATGATGTTTTCATAACGGAACGGCCGTTTATTCAATTTAAAAGCGATTCAACGTATCACCAACAAATTCAACAATGGTGGTATGAGCGGTATCGCACTTTTCCACAGCGAACGATTATTGTAGATCAAATTGAGACTTGCAAGCAGCTGGCATATGCTGGAATTGGCTATGCGATTTTGCCGGAAATTGCTATTAAAGAAATTGACAATCATATGATCAAAATTCCGCTGACGGATCAAAAAGGACAACCGATGACAAGGGATACATGGGTAATCGGTTCTGAATTGTCGTTTCAACTGCCGCAGGTGCAAGCATTTATCAGTATCATTGATAAGCACATTTCCTAATTTTTGGCTTGTCAACTTTATTGCAGTTTGCTAAAGTGAAAAAGAAGAAAAGCATAGGGAGGAAGTATATATGAAAATGATGGATGCCAATGAGATTATTTCATTTATTCAAAATAGCAAAAAAGCGACACCAGTTAAAGTATACATAAAAGGAAATCTGGAAGGAATCGATTTTGGAGCAAGCGCTAAAACATTCATTAATGGCAATACTGGAGTTATTTTTGGCGAATGGCAAGAAATCCAGGCTGCTCTTGAGGCAAATAAAGATCAAATTGAGGATTATGTTGTTGAAAATGACCGCCGTAATTCCGCTATTCCGCTGTTGGACTTGAAAGGAATTAAAGCTCGCATTGAGCCGGGTGCCATCATTCGCGATCAAGTCGAAATCGGTGATAATGCCGTTATCATGATGGGAGCCGTTATTAACATTGGAGCTGTTGTTGGAGAAGGGACAATGATTGATATGAATGCGGTGCTTGGCGGCCGTGCAACCGTTGGCAAAAACTGTCACGTAGGTGCAGGAGCTGTATTAGCAGGTGTGATCGAACCACCTTCTGCAAAGCCTGTTATTGTAGAAGATGATGTTGTAATCGGTGCGAATGCTGTTATTTTAGAGGGAGTAACCGTTGGAAAAGGAGCCGTTGTTGCGGCAGGAGCCGTCGTTATTGAAGATGTTCCGCCATATACGGTAGTTGCCGGTGTGCCGGCGCGCGTCATTAAACAAATTGACGAAAAAACAAAGGCAAAAACAGAGATTAAACAAGAACTTCGTCAGTTATAAGAAAAGCGGAAGCGCCGCGATTAGCCTTCGAAGCCAAATGTTCTTCGCCCGTAGAGGTGCTTGTCACCTCAAGGGAGAAGGTTATTTGGCAGAAGAAGGCTAGGCGCTGAAGCTAGACAAAAAGAAAAGCGGAAGCGAGAAGAGGCTGTCTCATAAGGGCCTGATCTCACGCGTATTTCACAATATATAGTTCATTTATCCAACATGATGTCCTATATATTGTGTTGTGGGGTCTGACCCTGGAGCTTTTGGGACAGTCTCTTTTTTACAAGGGGGAAACGAATGTGGAGCAGCTCAGTCGTTTTGTATCGATTCGCCGCGATTTACATAAAATTCCCGAGTTAGGTTTTCAAGAGTTTAAAACGCAGCAATATTTGCTGGATTATATTCAAACATTGCCGCAGGAACGGTTAGAAGTAAAAACGTGGAAAACAGGAATTTTTGTTAAAGTACGCGGGACAGAGCCGACGAAAATAATTGGCTATCGAGCGGATATCGATGGGCTGCCTGTTAGCGAAGAAACAGGCCTGCCTTTTGCTTCGGAGCACGAAGGAAAAATGCATGCGTGCGGCCATGATTTTCATATGAGCATCGCGCTTGGCGTATTGACTTATTTTGCCTATCATCCCGCGAAAGATGATTTATTGTTTGTATTCCAGCCTGCAGAAGAAGGGCCGGGCGGGGCTTTACCGATGTTAGAAAGCGAGATTATGCAACAATGGAAGCCGGATATGATCATTGCGCTTCATATTGCTCCTGAATATCCTGTCGGCACCATTGCGACAAAGGAAGGGCTGTTGTTTGCCAATACTTCCGAGTTATTTATCGACTTAAAAGGTAAAGGAGGACATGCAGCATTTCCGCATTTAGCGAACGATATGGTTGTTACCGCCTGTTCGCTTGTGACACAGCTGCAGTCAATCGTATCGCGCAATGTCGATCCGCTCGATAGCGCTGTTATTACAATTGGAAAAATTTCCGGGGGAACAGTGCAAAATGTCATCGCGGAGCACGCCCGCCTTGAAGGAACGATTCGCACCTTATCAGCCGAGTCGATGAAAAAGGTAAAAGAACGAATTGAAGCGATTGTCAAAGGAATTGAAATCGGGTACCAATGTGAAGCGGCAATTGATTACGGCTCTATGTATTACCAAGTATATAATGATGAACAGTTGACAAACGAGTTTATGAGCTTTGTCAATGAGCATACAAATGTTGAAGTCGTTCGTTGCAAAGAAGCGATGACGGGCGAAGATTTTGGATATATGCTCGCGCAAATTCCTGGGTTTATGTTTTGGCTGGGTGTCGACTCTCCATATGGTCTTCACCATTCCAAACTTAATCCGGATGAGCGTGCGATTGATACAGCTATTCATCTGCTTATTTCTTATCTTGAATGGAAAGCTGCTCAGTAAAATGGCATATTTTCTCCTTACATGAGACATATTAACTTATGTGAGGAGGTGGATGGACAATGGCGAAAATCGGTGTAGAACAATCATTAACAAACGTACAGGAAGCATTGAAAGAAAGAGGACATGAAGTAGTTCCTCTCCGTCAAGAAAGCGATGCAAAAGGATGTGACTGCTGCGTAGTCACGGGTCAAGACTCCAATGTAATGGGCATCCAAAATACAGTAACCTCTGGTTCCGTCATTGAAGCGAGCGGTTTAACAGCGGAGGAAGTTTGTCAAGCAGTTGAGGCAAGACTTCGCTAACAATGATATAGCCAGATGAACAAAAGAACGAGGCTGCCGCATTGATGAGCGAAAAGCCTCGTTTTTTAGGATAAAAAGCTTTGTTCGTTGAGCCATGTTCTCTGTTTTAGCGGTAATATGAATTGCAGCATATTTATATTTCGATGAAAAGTGACAGTGCGAATTGTTTTGCACTTAAACTAAAGTTTTAGAAAATTTGTTTAAAGACAAGATGTAAAGGAATAGCGAAATGAAGCAGGCAGGGAATAAAAAATATATTTATTTAAATTAATTATCATTTAACATTGTATTATAATTTTTAAGTGAACGATGTTGTTTAATTGAGAAATTATTAATAGTTTTCTCAATTAACAATATTTTATGGAAGGATGAGTTGAATGTTGTTGCGATTCATATGCCGCGTTCAGAAAAGGATTTAGACATCGAACAAATAAAGAAAGTGGCAGAGGAGCGTGGAATTACGCAGCCTATTGCTGTTGACAATGAACATAAAATAACAGATGCGTTTGAAAATCAATATGTTCCTGCTTACTATGTGTTTGATGCTGAAGGAAAACTCCGTCATTTCCAGGCGGGCGGAAGCGGTATGAAAATGCTGGAAAAACGCGTCAACCGCATTCTTGAGGAAAATAAGAAAACCGAATAGAAGTCACGAAAGAAGCTTGACCCAAAAGTGTCTGACCGCACTCGCCATCCATCCTGCACTGTGCTCTTGCATATTGTGGCTGCGAGGTCTGACCCTTAGATTAGGGTCAGCTTTTTTTATGCTTTTGTAACCATTATTTATCTGTAAACGTCAATTATGGTAAATATGTAAAATTAGGAGGGGGTCATATGAAATGGGCCAAAATCCTGCTTGTCGGTTTGATTGTTGTCATGAGCATAGCTGGCTGTTCATCAAGCAAAAGGGAAGAAGGCAGTAAGGAGTCAAAATCTGATATAGCCGTCACAGAACAGCAAGAAATGGAGACAGAAACAGATGAACAAAATCCGGAACAAAAAGTAAGCAAATCAGAACATCGGGTAGTTATTTATCATGCAGAAATTCGGATGGAAGTAAAAGAGTTTCAAAAGGTTCAGCAAACGATTGAACAGCTTGTGCAAAATCAAGGCGGCTACATTGTGCAGGCGAATGTTTATGAAAGTGAAGATCATCGTTTAGAGGGCACAGTGATGACACGTATACCTCAAGCGAAGTTTCCAATGTTTTTAGGGCAATTGGAAAAACTCGCGATGAAAGTTCATTCTCGTCATGTTACAGGTCAGGATGTAACGGAAGAATTTGTTGACTTAGAATCAAGATTAAAATCGAAACAAGCGGTTGAAGAAAGGCTTTATCAATTTTTGAAAGAGGCAAAAGATACAAAAGACTTGCTCGCCATTTCGAACGATTTAGCAAGAGTACAGGAAGAAATCGAACAAATTAAGGGAAGAATGAAGTATTTACAAAACCAATCGGCTTTATCGACGGTTACGATTCACCTTTTTGAAAATAAAGTAGTTGTTCCAGATTTAGAGAACAAGGAATTAAATACATGGGAAAAGACGAAAAAACAATTTATGTCAAGCATTAATCTTCTGCTTTCATTGTTTTCAGGTCTAGTTGTGTTCATCATTGGCAATTTACCTGTTTTCGTTGTATTCATTATTTTCATTGGTTTATTGATTTTCTTGGGAAAAAGAATCGTAAAAAAGAAAACGGAATAATCGTAAAAATCTGGCATTTGAAAAAATCGCCAGCTTTTTTACATAAATATCTTTGTGATGTTTGTCACAAAAAGTTCATGTTCGCCTTATTTAAAAAGCTTTTTCTAGATTTACAATATTAATACAGTGAAAACTCGAGAGGAGTGAATAATAGATGGAGCTTGATAACGTTATATTAGCGAGATTATTAACGACGACAACGCTCGCTTTTCATATTATTTTCGCAACGATTGGTGTCGGTGTACCAGTAATGATTTCCATTGCCGAATATATTGGGATTAAGCGCAAAGATCCGCATTATTTATTACTGGCACGGCGCTGGACGCGGGGGTTTGTTGTGACGGTCGCTGTCGGTGTCGTAACGGGAACGTGTATTGGTTTGCAGTTATCTCTTCTTTGGCCGAGTTTTATGAAAATTGCCGGACAAGTCATCAGCTTGCCGCTTTTTATGGAAACGTTCGCCTTCTTTTTTGAGGCCATCTTTTTAGGAATTTATTTATATACGTGGGATCGGTTTAAAAAGCCGCTCTATCATTGGCTATTGTCCATTCCTGTTATTATCGGTTCCAGCGCTTCCGCGTTTTTTATTACAACGGTAAACGCGTTTATGAATACACCGCAAGGCTTTCAATTAGAAAACGGAGTCATTACAGCGATTGATCCGATTCAGGCGATGTTTAATCCAGCCACTCCGTCAAAAGTTTTTCATGTGTTAACGTCGGCTTATCTTGCTTCCGCTTTTATTCTAGGCATGATTGCTGCTTTCCAGCTGCTGCGGGGAAGAACCGATGAGTATTATAGAAAAGCGCTTAAGCTGACAATGGTTTGCGGCTTTGTGTTTGCATTTTTAACAGCGGTTGCTGGGGATATTTCTGCTAAATTTTTAGCGAAACATCAGCCTGAAAAATTAGCAGCGGGTGAATGGCATTTTGAAACGGAAAAAGGGGCTGATTTGTTACTATATGGAATTTTAGATGAAAACAATGAAGTAAAATATGCGATTCGTCTGCCAAACATGCTCAGCTTCTTATCGTTTAATGATTTCAATGCCGAAGTAATAGGGTTAAACGAATTTCCAGAAGATGAGCGGCCTCCTGTTTGGATTCATTATATGTTTGATATTATGGTAACGATTGGGATTTATACAGTCATTGTTTCCTTCTTATATCTCATTTTTGACAAGATCAAGGGATTTAACCCGCATAGCAAATGGCTGCTTTGGTCAATTGTGCTTGGCGGTCCGCTTTCCCTTATTGCCATCGAAGTAGGCTGGATTTTTGCGGAAGTAGGCCGTCAGCCTTGGATTTTGCGCGGATACATGAAGGTAGCGGAAGGCGCAACAACAGCCGATAACGTTGGCCTTATGTTCTTGATTTTCATTGTGCTTTATATCGTACTGGCGGTTGTATGTTCGACTGTACTGATTAAAATGTTTAAAAATAAACCAGCAGAAGTAGAACTTGAGTATCGTTTCAACCAATGATGGGGACAAAGGAAGGGGAATGAGAGGTGGAAATCCAATTAGTCGGCATTACCGTGTTATGGTTATTCCTTTACGGCTATTTAATTGTTGCCTCGATTGATTTCGGGGCAGGATTTTTTGCCTATTACGGGAAATTGACAAAGCAGGATCATTTAATTAACCATTTGATAAGCCGCTATTTATCACCCGTTTGGGAAGTAACAAACGTCTTTTTCGTCTTTTTCTTTGTCGGTTTAGTCGGGTTTTTTCCTGATACGGCTTATTATTATGGAACAGCTTTATTGATTCCTGGCAGCATTGCGCTCGTTTTATTGACGATTCGCGGCTCGTTTTATGCGTTTAGCAACTATGGTTCTAAGGAAAACAAAGTGTATTTGTTTTTATATGGGGCGTCTGGTCTGTTAATTCCGGCTTCGTTATCGACGGTCTTGACCATTTCCGAAGGAGGTTTTATCGAAAAACGTGGTGACGAGATTATTTTTTTAGCTGATCGCTTACTGACAAGCCCTTACTCTTGGAGCGTTGTGTTTTTAGCCATTGTTAGCGTATTGTTTATAAGTGCGGCGTTTCTCACCTATTATGCTGACCGGGCCGATGATAAAGCGGCACTGGAAATTGTCCGGAAATTCGCATTATTTTGGAGTTCACCGACGATTATCGCCAGCCTGCTTGTATTTATTACCTTATATAAGCATAATGTCGCTCACTTTGAAAAAATGCTTAATTACTGGTGGATGTTTGGCTTTTCACTCATTTGCTTTTTAGCGGCATCTGCGTTAATCTATTTTAGAAAGCATTATGGAACTGCGTTTATCTTTGTCATGCTGCAATTTTTCTTTGCCTTTTTCGGTTACGGTGCTTCACATTTGCCTTATATTTTAGATCCATATGTAACGATTTACACAGCTTATACAAACGAAACGATGGGGCTTACGTTAGTTGTCGTATTCATTGCCGGCTTGTTTTTGCTCATACCGTCACTTATTTTGTTGCTGAAACTGTTTTTATTTGATGCGGATTATGTCAAAGGAAAAAAATAATCGGTTATGATAAAATGGATATAGTATAAAAAGATTTCTCGAAATGTTCAATGGGGGAATTTTTGTGAAGAAAAAAGAATTTGCCGTCATTGGTCTTGGCCGCTTTGGCGGAAGCATTTGCCGTACATTAAGCGAGCAAGGGATGGAAGTTCTGGCGATTGATATTGATGAAGATCGCGTAAATGAGTTTGCTAATATTGCCTCACACGCAGTAGTGGGCGATTCAACAGATGAATCGGTATTAAAAAGTTTAGGAATCCGCAACTTTGATCATGTCATTGTGGCAATTGGTGATAACATTCAAGCAAGCATTTTGACGACGATTATTTTAAAAGAGCTCGGGGTCAAACATATTACTGTAAAAGCAACAAACGATTATCATGAGAAAGTATTGAAAAAAATAGGCGCTGATCAAGTCGTTCATCCAGAGCGGGATATGGGAGAACGCATCGCTCACAATATTATTTCAAATAATGTATTAGACTATTTAGAGTTGTCTGATGAACACAGCATTGTCGAAATCGTGGCGAGCGAGCGTTTAGATGGGCATTCGCTCCTTGAATTGGATATTCGCGCGCGCTATGGAATAAACATTGTTGCGATTAAGCGGGGCAATGATATTATTGTCTCGCCGCTGGCATCAGAAGTGATCCGCAAAGACGATATTTTAATTGTTATCGGTGCGGATAAAGATATTGACCGCTTTGAAGCAAAAGTATTGAGTGAAGAATAGGGAATCGTTTAACATAACGCCCCCCATGGGATTCCATGGGGGGCGTTTCTTATACCTCCATAATAATCGGCAAAATCATCGGTCTCCGTTTGGTTTTTTCATAAAGGAATGGTGCCAGTGTATCAGTAATTTCGTTTTTAATTTCCGACCATTGGTTTGTTTTACGTTCCAATACTTTCTCAAGATGTTTGGCAATGAGTGCTTGAGCATCATTAATTAAATCACCGGATTCACGCATGTAAACAAATCCGCGTGAAATAATGTCAGGACCTGCAGCAATTTTGAATTCTTTCATATTGATGCTGACGACAACAATGACAAGCCCTTCTTCAGAAAGGATGCGGCGGTCGCGCAGGACAATGTTGCCGATGTCGCCAATACCGCTTCCATCAATATAAACGGAGCCTGACGGAATCTTGCCAACAATGCCAGCCTCATCTTCACTCAAGCCCAGCACTTCGCCATTATCCATAATAAAGCAATTTTCCTCAGGAACACCGCAATCAACAGCAAGTTTTGCATGCATTTTCTGCATCCGGTATTCACCGTGAATTGGCATAAAATATTTTGGTTTCATCAGGCGAATCATAAGCTTTTGCTCTTCTTGCCCGCCGTGCCCGGATGTATGAATATCGTTCAACGGACCATGAATAACGTCAGCCCCGGCGCGGTAAAGCATATTGATGGTACGGTTGACACTTACGGTATTGCCCGGAATTGGAGAGGAAGAGAAGACGACGGTATCGCCAGGCATAATTTGAATTTGCCGGTGTGTGCCGCTGGCAATTCGCGACAGTGCTGCCATCGGTTCTCCTTGGCTTCCTGTACATAAAATCGTTACACGGTTTGCCGGCAAGCGGTTAATTTGGGCTGCATCAACAAACGTATCCTTTGGACATTTTATATAGCCGAGCTGTTGGCCGATTTCGATAGCTGCTTCCATGCTGCGGCCAAAGACAGCAATTTTCCGGTTGTTTAAAACGGCTGCCTCTGTTACTTGCTGGAGGCGATGGATGTTGGAAGCAAATGTCGCAAAAATAATTCTTCCTTGCACTTTGCGGAAAATATCATGAATGCTTTCACCGACGCGGCGTTCTGACATTGTAAAATGAGGAATTTCGCTGTTTGTGCTGTCAGACAGTAAGCAAAGCACGCCTTCTTTTCCGATTTCCGCCATTTTTGTTAAGTTTGCTGGTTCACCGACAGGAGTAAAGTCGAATTTAAAGTCTCCCGTGTGCACGATTTGTCCAGCTGGTGTTTTCACGACGATGCCGTAGCTGTCAGGGATACTGTGAGTTGTCCGGAAAAATGTGACCGCAGTTTTTTGAAAGCGGATCACATCGTCCTCTTTAATCTCAATCAATTTAGTTTGGCTTAATAATCCGTGCTCTTCCAGTTTATTTCTAATAAGACCTAAAGCGAGCTTTCCACCGTAAATTGGAACATTAACTTGGCGAAGCAGGTACGGAATGCCGCCAATATGATCTTCGTGCCCATGAGTAATAAATAGCCCTTTAATTTTTTCGGCGTTTTTTACTAAATAAGTGTAGTCCGGGATGACATAATCGATTCCAAGCAATTCGTCCTCCGGAAATTTAATGCCGGCATCGATAATGATGATTTCATCTTGGAATTGTACACCGTATGTATTTTTGCCGATTTCGCCCAAGCCGCCAAGGGCAAAAACGCCTACTTGGTTTTCTTTAAGAAACTTCATGTTCAAATCTCCAATACTTTAAAATCAGGGTTTTGTTTTTCGTATTCTAAATGAGCACCTTCAAGCGGCTGAATATACTCAATATTTATTGCACGGTCTTGCAGTTTTCGGCGTACTTCGCGCTCTGATTCTGCCTCAATATACAATGTTTTCGTTTTTTCTCTCACAGGCACTTCATCTGGATTTTCTTGATAAAACACTTTGAAAATCATAACTATCTCTCCTTACTCACCGATTATTGCTTAACTTTTTTTATTATATATAAAAAGTTAATGATTTTCATGTTTTTTCTATAAAAATAAGGACATAGAAAAGGTCTGTATCATCTTTGACGGAATTTGCTCTTTTCATTCATGGCCGAACAATTGGACAAAGAAGAGGCTGTTTTAAAAAACAAAAGGAAAGGGTCAGACCCCACAACCACAATATATCGTACATCTTTCGCCATTACACGATATATGGTGAATTTTGCGTGAGGTCAGACCCTTAATGGGAAAGCCTCTAAGCAATTGATTTTTTTCGAAGCAAATCTTTCCATTGTCGGAGCAGTTTCTTCTTGAGCTTTTTAAGCATCACCATCACTCCTTACTTTATATTTTATCCATTTCTTAATGAAAGTAAATGTGTTCGTATTCTTGTCATTAGTATATGTGCTAGAAGCTTTGTTTTTCATGGATAAATGTGGAGTAAGCGGAGTTGTAAATTGTTTGACATTTCCATGTTATTCCGTTAGCTTAATGTTATTAAACAGTGAATAAAAGGGGATTGACACAGTGGGGAAACTTTACGGAGCGCTTGCCGGATTAAGCATTATTTGGGGCATGTCCTTTTTCTTTATTAAAATTCTTGTTGATGATCTTGGAAATTGGGGAGTTAGTTTCTGGCGCTGTTTTTTTGGGGCATTCATGCTTTTACTTGTTATGCTTGTTAAAAAGGAATTTGTTCGGTGGCGTAAGATTCCATTTTGGCCTGTTTTCCTCGTTGGGTTGTTCAATAACGCACTGCCTTGGGGATTGATTGCGTTAAGTGAAACGCTGATTTCCAGCAGCATGGCGTCATTCATTAATGCTGCAACACCGCTTTGGACAATGGTGATAGGCTCGATTTGGTTTTCGACAACATTAACGAAAAGACAATGGGTTGGTGTACTTTTAGGTTTTGTGGGAATCTTTGTATTGGCAGATGTCAAACTCGAAAATATTTTATCAGAAAATATTTTCGGTGTTATGATGATGATGGCAGCGACAATTTGCTATGGATTAGGTGCCCATTTATCGAAAAAATATTTGCAGCATTTAACTATCACGCAAATTTCTTTTACTACATTAACAATGGCTTCTGTCATTAGCTTTGTTTGTATGCAGCTATTTAATCGAACTCCGATTCATATCATTCAATCAAGCGAAATCATTTTGGCATTGATCGGATTAGGTGCACTCGGTTCTGGAATTGCGTATTTATTGTATTATTATTTAGTGAAAGAAGGAAGTGCGGAATTTGCTTCGCTTGTTACGTATATCGTTCCAGTCAGCGCCACGTTTTGGGGGGCGATGCTATTGGACGAAACGATTTCCGCACATATGATTTTAGGATTACTTTTCATATTTGGCGGCGTTTATTTATCATCATACAATAAAAGAGAGAAACAACGTATAGGTGGGGTAGAGAATTATGAAAAAGAAAATCGTATTTTTTGATATTGATGGAACATTGTTAGATGAAAATAAAAAATTGCCTGATTCGACCGTTCAAGCGGTACAAGCTTTAAAAGATGCCGGTGTTCATGTCGCCATCGCTACGGGCAGAGCGCCGTTTATGTTTGCTGATTTACGGAAACGTTTAGGAATAGATTCTTACGTCAGCTTTAACGGCCAATATGTCGTATTTGAGGGAGAAGTCATTTATCAAAATCCGTTGAACAGGGAAAGACTTCACGATTTAAAAGAGTATGCTCACGAAAACGGGCATCCGCTCGTCTTTATGGATGCAGAGACGATGAGAGCAAGCATGGATAATCATCCGCATATTCATGTAAGCATGGAGAATTTGAAGTTTACTCATCCAGAGCTGGACCCGTTTTATTATGAAAATCGCGATATTTACCAGGCGCTTTTATTTTGTAAACCGGAAGAGGAACATTTATATATTCATGAATATAGTGAATTTCATTTTGTGCGCTGGCATGCTGTATCAACAGATGTTCTTCCATTTGGCGGTTCAAAAGCGGAAGGGATTAAACGAATGATTGAAAAGTTCGGGATTAAAAAAGAAGATGTATATGCATTTGGTGATGGTCTCAATGATATTGAGATGCTGCGTTTTGTCGGGACAGGCGTAGCGATGGGAAATGCAAGAGAGGAAGTAAAAAAAGCAGCTGATTTTGTGACAAAGGATGTGGCTGAGGAAGGGATATTATATGGTTTAAAGCAGTTGCAATTAATTTAAATGAAAGGGAAATTTGAGGCTGTCTCATAAGGGACTGACCCTTGGATTTTTGAGACAGCCTTTTGCGTGGTCTGACGATTTGCTTTAGGGGCAGCTTTCTTTTTCGAAGAAGATCGAATGGTTCATCGCTCGATCGGTATCGCATTATCAGGAACTTTAAATGGATTTTCTTTATCGATATGATCATAAAACATAATTCCGTTTAGATGGTCGATTTCATGCTGAAATACGATAGCCGGTAAGCCCTTCAGACGAATTTTTATCTCTTCTCCTTCAAGAGTAGTGCCTGTTACGGTAATTCGAGCGTAGCGGGGGACATACCCTGGAACGTTACGATCAACGGAAAGGCAGCCTTCTCCGCTTGTTAAATAACATCGTTCAACGGAGTGGCTTATAATTTTTGGGTTGAAAAGAGCGTAACTGTATAACGTTCCTTTTTCATCCGTTACATGAACGGCAATCATTCGTTTTGACACATTAATTTGCGGAGCAGCTAGGCCAATTGCAGGACGCAGTCCATATTTTTCCGCTAATTCAGGGTTTTGGCTCATTTTTACATATTCGATTAAGCTGCGCAAAATTTTTTTATCTTCTTCAGAAGCAGGAAGAGAAACTTCTTCTGCCACTTTACGCAATGTCGGATGTCCTTCTTTAATAATATCTTTCATTGTAATCATTTATTTCACTCCTTTTGCACATCATGTATGGTTTTAGTCTAACAAATTTTCGTTTTTGCCGTAAACTTGAATGATGTGATTTATTTTTGTATACTACTTAACAATCGATTTGAAAATTTTTGAAAGAAAGGGGAGAGAATGGACGGTGCTCTCAAAAAAAGCTCAATTATTGTTTGTTATTTTGCTGTTTATTGCCGGCTGCAGCATTCTTCCCCGAGAACAGTCTTTATTATCAGCATTGGAAAAGCTAGTCGAATATGAGGAAGAATTCAATAAGCAACAAAAGTCTCTTGTTGAGTTAGAAAAGAAAGAAAAAGAAATTTATGATCGCGTTATGTCGCTTGGCATGAAACAGTTCTCAGAAATTTCAAGGCTATCCAAAGAAGCGTTAAAGATTATTGAAAAAAGGGAAAAACGGATAAAAAAAGAATATGACAGCATTCAGATGGCAAAGAAGCAATTGGAAGCAGTAAAAACAGAAATATCTTTGCTTTCTGATCAGCTGATTAAAGAAGACGCTTCGCATTTAGTCGGACTGCTAGAGAAGCGCTATATGACGTATGATGAACTTTACAACTATTACCAGCAAGCATTGCAATTAGAAATTGATTTGTATCGAATGTTTCAAAATGAGCAGTTAACTTTAGAGCAATTAGAACAACAAGTAGTAAAAATTAATTCTGCTTATCATCAGATTAAAAAAGCGAATGAACAGTTTAATCGCTATACGGTTCAATATAATGAAGAAAAAAAAGCATTATTCGAAAAATTAAAATAAGAGAGGCTGTCATCATGACAGTCTTTTTTATTTTGTGGAAAAATTGAGAGGAACAGTATTAGTACAGAACTATACGTATAATATAACAGATTGGTGAGTTTGAGTTATTTTTTTACATTAAATAGCAATATGTTAACCTCGATATATTATAGAAGTTTAAAGTAATTGACGATAAAAGTAATAAGGTGTAAACTTGAAATGACGAGCAAGGGTTGTATTAATTTTTTTCTTTAAAAAATTAATACAGAATAAATCATTTCCGCTTCTTGCCAATGATAGTGCCAGTTGTCAAGTCTTTTAAGGCGCCTATTGCAAATTTTGTCTGCGTATAAACAATTTTGGGCAAATTAATGCTGTATGTATTGTCTGCGATTTTATTTTTCATAAAACAAACGAAAGGTAGAGGTGAACGTGATGGGTGCAAAAAGATCCCAATTTGATGTAAAAAAGCAGCTTGAAAAAATTGCTGAACAATTTCCTACGTTCCAAATCTTAAATGAGGAAGGCGAAGTTGTAAACGAAGCGGCGATGCCGAATTTAAGCGACGAGCAGCTAAAAGAGCTTATGCGTCGTATGGTGTACACTCGCGTACTAGACCAACGTTGCATTTCCTTAAACCGTCAAGGCCGTCTCGGTTTCTACGCGCCAACAGCTGGGCAAGAGGCAAGCCAAATCGCAAGCCAGTTTGCTCTTGAAAAAGAAGATTTTATTTTACCTGCTTACCGTGATATTCCACAAATGATTTGGCATGGACTTCCGCTTTATCAAGCATTTTTATTCTCACGCGGTCATTTCCATGGCAATCAAATTCCTGAAGGAGTAAATCTATTGCCGCCGCAAATTATTATCGGTGCGCAAATCATTCAAGCAGCAGGTGTTGCGCTTGGTATTAAAAAACGTGGCAAAAAAGCGGTTGCGATTACATATACAGGTGACGGCGGAGCTTCCCAAGGCGACTTCTATGAAGGTATTAACTTTGCGGGAGCTTTCAATGTACCGGCCATTTTCGTTGTACAAAACAACCGTTTTGCGATTTCTACGCCGGTAGAAAAACAATCTGCAGCAAAAACAATCGCGCAAAAAGCAGTAGCTGCCGGTATTCCGGGTATCCAAGTCGACGGTATGGACCCATTAGCAGTGTATGTGGCTGTGCGTGAAGCTCGCGAGCGCGCTATTAATGGTGAAGGCCCGACATTAATCGAAACATTAACGTTCCGTTATGGTCCGCACACAATGGCTGGTGACGATCCGACACGTTATCGTTCAAGAGAATTAGAAGACGAGTGGGAAAAGAAAGATCCGATCGTTCGTTTCCGCAAGTTTTTAGAAAAGAAAGGCTTATGGAGCGAAGAAGAAGAAAATCAAGTGATCGAACAAGCGAAAGAAGACATTAAACAGGCGATTAAGAAAGCAGACGAAACACCAAAACAAAAAGTAACAGACTTAATGAGCATCATGTACGAAAATATGCCGTTCAACTTAAAAGAGCAATATGAAATTTATAAAGAGAAGGAGTCGAAGTAAACCATGGCGCAAATGACAATGATTCAAGCAATCACAGATGCTTTGCGCATCGAGTTGAAAAATGATCCAAACGTTTTAGTGTTTGGAGAAGATGTGGGTCTCAACGGCGGGGTGTTCCGCGCAACAGAAGGATTGCAGGCGGAATTTGGCGAAGATCGCGTATTTGATACTCCTCTTGCTGAATCAGGAATCGGTGGACTTGCTGTTGGTTTAGCTGTACAAGGTTTTCGTCCGGTCCCTGAAATTCAATTCTTCGGATTCGTATACGAAGTGATGGATTCCATTAGCGGTCAAATGGCTCGTATGCGCTATCGTTCAGGCGGGCGCTTCAGCATGCCGATTACTGTTCGTTCTCCGTTCGGCGGCGGCGTTCATACGCCGGAGCTGCACGCAGATAGTTTAGAAGGATTAGTCGCACAACAACCAGGCTTAAAAGTTGTTATTCCTTCTACACCTTATGATGCAAAAGGTTTATTAATTTCGGCGATTCGCGATAATGATCCTGTCATTTTCTTAGAGCATATGAAGCTTTACCGTTCTTTCCGTCAAGAAGTACCAGAAGGAGAATATACGATTCCTATCGGTAAGGCAGATATTAAACGCGAAGGAAAAGATTTAACGATTATCGCGTATGGTGCAATGGTGCATGAATCATTAAAAGCAGCTGCAGAACTAGAAAAAGAAGGAATTTCTGCGGAAGTCATTGACTTGCGTACAGTTCAACCGCTAGACATCGAAACAATCATTACATCGGTTGAAAAAACAGGACGTGCGATCGTTGTTCAAGAAGCGCAAAAACAAGCAGGTATTGCAGCGAACGTTGTGGCAGAAATTAATGATCGAGCAATTCTTAGCCTTGAAGCTCCTGTGTTGCGCGTAGCTGCACCTGATACAATCTATCCATTCTCTCAAGCTGAGCCAGTTTGGTTGCCAAACTTTAAAGATGTAATCGAAACGGCAAAGAAAGTAATGAACTTCTAATTTTGAAAAAGCATTAATTGGGCAATGAGGCTGACCCAAAAAGCGGAGTGTCAGGCCCCGCAACACAATATGACATAGACATATTGCGAAATGCACGTGAGGTCCGATACTTATGGGTCAGCTCCGAACTGAAAAAGACAATAGGAGGTCGACGAAAAGTGGCATTCGAGTTTAAATTGCCGGATATCGGTGAAGGCATTCATGAAGGTGAAATCGTCAAATGGTTCGTAAAGCCGGGTGATGAAGTCAATGAAGACGATGTGCTTTGCGAAGTGCAAAACGATAAAGCAGTTGTAGAAATTCCATCACCAGTCAAAGGAAAAGTATTAGAAATTTTAGTTGCGGAAGGAACCGTTGCAACGGTTGGTCAAACATTAGTTAAATTTGACGCTCCGGGATATGAAGGGTTAAAATTTAAAGGACAAGACCATGATGATGAGCCAAAAAATGAGGAAACTATACAAGAAGAGGCTCCTGCTCAACAAGCGGCTGCATCTATGCCAACGGAAGCAGCAGTCGATCCAAACCGTCGCGTTATTGCTATGCCTTCTGTACGTAAATATGCGCGTGAAAAAGGCGTAGACATTCGTCTTGTGCAAGGAACAGGAAAAAATGGTCGCGTGCTAAAAAGCGATATTGACGCATTCTTAGCCGGTGGCGCAGCAGCAGCTGCACCAGTTCAAGAAGCTCCAGCTGCTCAGACGGCTGCAGAGGAAAAAGCAGCTCCGAAAGCAGAAGCTAAGCCTGCTGCTCAACCAGTTGTGATTGAAGGAGAATTCCCAGAAACTCGCGAGAAAATGAGCGGCATCCGCCGTGCGATTGCAAAAGCAATGGTGAATTCAAAACACACGGCTCCGCATGTTACATTGATGGACGAAGTCGATGTGACAAAACTTGTTGCTCATCGCAAAAAATTCAAAGAAATCGCGGCGCAAAAAGGCATCAAGTTAACGTTCTTGCCTTACGTTGTAAAAGCTTTAACATCTGCGTTGCGTGAATTCCCGGCATTAAATACATCCATCGATGATGCAACAGATGAAGTCATTTATAAACATTATTACAATATTGGTATTGCAGCTGATACAGACAAAGGTCTTCTTGTACCTGTTGTGAAGCATGCGGATCGTAAATCTATTTTTGCGATTGCGAAAGAAATTAACGAGCTGGCTACAAAAGCACGCGAAGGAAAGCTCCTTCCAAATGAAATGAAAGGCGCATCTTGCACAATTACGAATATCGGTTCCGCTGGCGGCCAATGGTTTACTCCAGTCATTAATCATCCAGAAGTGGCGATTCTTGGTATTGGCCGTATTAGCGAGAAGCCAATTGTTCGTGACGGTGAAATTGTTATTGCTCCAGTATTGGCATTGTCTTTAAGCTTTGACCATCGCATGATTGATGGTGCAACAGCACAAAATGCATTAAATCATATTAAACGTTTACTAAACGACCCAGAATTATTATTAATGGAGGCGTAAAACAATGGTAGTCGGCGATTTCGCGATTGAAACGGAAACTCTTGTGGTTGGTGCAGGTCCTGGTGGCTATGTAGCAGCGATCCGCGCTGCCCAATTAGGACAAAAAGTAACGATTGTCGAGAAAGCAAATCTCGGCGGTGTGTGCTTAAATGTTGGGTGTATCCCATCAAAAGCATTAATTTCCGCAGGCCATCGCTTTGAAGTGGCCAAACACTCAGAGGACATGGGAATAAAAGCGGAAAATGTAACAGTTGATTTTTCGAAAGTACAAGAATGGAAAAACAGCGTTGTTAAAAAGTTAACAAGCGGTGTTGAAGGATTACTAAAAGGAAATAAAGTGGAAATTGTTCGCGGGGAAGCATATTTTGTTGATGCCAATACAGTGCGTGTCATGACGGAAAATAGCGCACAAACATATAAGTTCCAAAATGCCATTATCGCAACAGGTTCCCGTCCGATTGAACTTCCGGGATTTAAGTTCTCCAAACGTGTGCTTGACTCTACTGGTGCACTGAACTTGCAAGAAATTCCGAAATCAATGGTAGTCATCGGCGGTGGCTATATCGGCACAGAGCTTGGTACTGCATATGCAAACTTTGGTACAAAAGTAACGATTCTTGAAGGTGCTGACGAAATTCTTTCTGGATTTGAAAAGCAAATGACGGCAGTTGTGAAGCGCCGCTTAAAGAACAAAGGCGTCGACGTATTTACAAACGCGCTCGCTAAAGGTGTTGAAGAGCGTGAAGATGGCGTAACGGTTACATTTGAAGTGAAAGGCGAGACGAAAACAGTTGATGCTGACTATGTGCTTGTGACTGTAGGACGCCGTCCAAACACAGAAGAGCTAGGCCTTGAACAATTAGGCATTAAAATGACTGAGCGCGGTCTTATCGAAATTGATAAACAGTGCCGTACAAGCGTACCTAACATTTACGCAATCGGCGATATTGTTGCCGGTCCGCCTCTAGCACATAAAGCGTCTTACGAAGGAAAAATTGCTGCGGAAGCGATTGCCGGCCATCCGTCAGAAATTGATTATCTGGCGATTCCTGCCGTTGTATTCTCTGACCCAGAATGTGCTTCTGTCGGCTATTTCGAAAAACAAGCAAAAGACGAAGGCATTGAAGTGACAACAGCTAAATTCCCATTTGCCGCAAACGGCCGTGCGCTTGCCCTTAATGATGCAGATGGCTTCATGAAGCTTGTCGTGCGCAAAGATGACGGTGTCATCATCGGTGCACAAATCGTTGGTCCAAACGCTTCTGATATGATCGCTGAGTTAGGACTTGCGATTGAAGCAGGTATGACAGCAGAAGATATTGCCATGACGATTCATGCGCATCCAACATTAGGTGAAATTGCGATGGAAGCGGCGGAAGTAGCTCTTGGTAGTCCAATTCACATCATCAAATAATGAAAAAAGAGGTTTGACTGATAAGTGTCTAAATTTCGCAATATATAGCTTGTATATATTGCCATGTAGAGGTTGACACTTGTTGGTCAGCCTCTTTTTTTGGTTTTAGAACGATTATAAAAATAATTGTCTAAGCACGTACATATTTTTATGATAAGAAAGTATATGGGGGGCTTTATAATGAAGGAATATGTTGTATTTGTGACGCAATCGCTGATTTGGAGTGCCTTTTCGCTTGTAGAGTGGCTTTCGGCACGAGATCGCCCTTTTTTTAAAGGAATGCTTCTTTGTGTATTTTTGTATATCGCCTTTCTGTTGGCACAAAAAATGGGATTATGCACAAAAAAAGCGTTATTCACTACGATTATGACACTTATTGTTTATTTTAGCTTCCAGCAATTATTTTGGGGTCTTATTCATTAAAACGAAAAAACGATAGCGCTTAAATAGCTATCGTTTATAATAATACATTACGCGGCCATTAAATAAATGCAGCTCTCCTTCTAGTTTTTTAGCGAGAAATTTGCAAAACTCATTCGCTTTTCCTTTGTCACCATGTGTTGCTCCTTGCGGCAAGGTGATTTGGATAAACGTTTGTTCTTCTGTTTCATCGGCATCTTCACTCGGAATTTGTTCTTGTCCAACACCGACAATAATTGTTCGGTAGCGGTCACTTTTTCCTTTTAAGTAAAACCATTGTTCTTTTCCTTCATCTGTCTCCACGATCGTATAAGGAAATGCCGCCTCTGCATAACTCCATCCCAATTGCTCGCCTGTTTTCTTTGTGATGTCTTGGTAATATTGAAATAATTCTTTTACTTCTGACAATGTAATCGTTTTCTTTTTCGATGCAGGAACTAGTTTAATATATGCATGTGTTGCCATTGTCCAACCACCTCTGCTATTTCGAGATTCTCTTTCATTCTACCATTTGATAGAAAGAAAGCACAACTTGAAAAAGTGAACTACCCCCGCTTCAAATTTGCGTCAGCAAATGAAGTGGGCGCTTCTCGGGTAATCGCGCCTTATGGTGCAAAGTGGATCGAGATTGCAAGCCTGTTCTATGATCAATGATAGAGTGATGCAAGCGCAAGAATTTTTTATTGATGAAATGGGATCATTAAGTTATAATAGAATTCAAACATTCAAAAGGAGGGGTTCTATGAACTTATTTGAAAAGCTGTATGACGAGCATGAAAAAGTAAAGGTCCGTTTTGTCGGCTTTACGACAAAAGATGCCCGCTATGACTTTGGTATCGTCTACACGAACATGTTCTTCGGCAAACCTCTTGTCATTTGCATGCAAACAGGCCGCTCAGCTCTCCTCGATCCAAAAGATATAGAAGACCACGAATCTCTGCAGCGAATTTTCCGTATTGACACAATTGAACAAGCTGCTGATTTAGCAGAATTTTTCAAGGATACATTACCGTCATTTGCTCCATTAGAAGCAGCACAATATGAATAAACGATAAGCGAAGCAGACTTTTCAGCCTGCTTCGCTTATTTATTTCATTTTCTTTTTTATATTACACATATAAATTAAAATAGCGATATCAAAATATTAATGTGTTATACAATTTATGATTGACATCTGAAATGTGATATATTATTATTTAATTAGTAAAACATTAAGCGTTTTCAAGACGTTTTGAGAAAAGGGGTATGAAGATGGGAACAATTGTATGCCAAACATGTAATTCAACCATCGCTCATTTCGAAGATGAAAAAGTGACAACACTTTACGGTCAATGTAACGAATGTGACAATGACGAAACAGAAGAATAATAGAGTTACGGTCAAACAAATGGGGGAAGGTTTTGGATATACAAACGCATGCGAACGGGATAGCATGCGTTTTTCTTTTTATTGCTTTATTATAATCAATGGATTTGGGAAATTATTTGTGATTTACATAAATAGAAAAGGTATATTTATGGATGTTAATCGATTGATAAGTAATGTGTCTCTTTTGGCTTCATGAGGAATTATTTAAATTGTAAGAAAGGTGCAGCAAAATGATGCTGCACCTAAAGTTAGCGAATCACTTCACTTTATGTTCTTTAATGACCCGCAATGTTTTTAATGTATCATCCTCAGGACCTTGTACTGGGAGTCCTACTTCAAGATTCTTTTTAATATACTCTAAGTTTTCTTGTGTAATAATTTCCCCTGGAATAAAAATTGGGATTCCAGGCGGATACACCATAATAAATTCTGCGATGATTCGTCCCGCCGATTTTTCAAATGGAACGACTTCCGTTTCCGAATAAAAAGCATCGCGCGGTGTTAACGCAAGAACCGGAATATCCGGAAGCAGCACTTTTGGTTTGACGCCTTCAGCAGCTTGATGGCTGAATTGTTCAGATAAATGGCGAAGTGCGTTCACTAAAGTGTTTGTTTCTTTTTCTGTATCCCCAGGTGTAATGATACATAAAATGTTATAAAGGTCAGACAGTTCGACTTCGATATTGTAGTTTTCGCGCAGCCATTTTTCCACATCATACCCGGTTAAGCCCAGCTCTTTGACGGAAATGATCAATTTTGTCGGATCATAATCGTACGTTGCTTTTGTTCCGAGAATTTCCTCGCCGACACAGTATAAATATTTGATTTCATTAATTTCTTTGCGCGCTTTTTCCGCTAATTGAATTGCTTTTTCTGCAAGCTCACGGCCTTCTGTCGCAAGGCGTTTGCGGGCAACATCTAATGAGGCAAGCAATAAATACGATGTTGAAGTTGTCGTCAGCATGCTTAAAATGGCTTGAACGCGTTTGGCTGACACTAAGCCTTCACGAACATTTAAAATAGAGCTTTGCGTCATCGAACCGCCTAATTTATGAACGCTTGTTGCTGCCATATCAGCGCCCGCTTGCATCGCAGAAAGGGGTAATTTTTCATGAAAATGAATGTGTACGCCATGCGCCTCATCGACCAGCACAGGGACATTGTATGAATGAGCGATTTCCACGATTTTCTTTAAATCCCCGGCAATGCCAAAGTACGTTGGATTAATGACAAGAACACCTTTCGCATCAGGGTGTTGTATTAGCGCTTTTTCAACTGCCTCTGGAGTAATGCCGTGGGAAATCCCAAGTTCTTTGTCGATTTCCGGATGAATAAAAATCGGCGTTGCTCCTGAAAACACAATAGCAGACATGACAGATTTGTGAACATTTCGCGGTACGATAATTTTATCGCCAGGTCCTGCGACAGACATGACCATTGTCATAATCGCTCCGCTTGTTCCTTGCACAGAAAAGAATGTATAGTCAGCTCCAAATGCTTCAGCAGCCAAATCTTGGGCGCGTTTAATCATGCCTTTTGGTTGATGTAAGTCATCGAGTGGACCAATGTTAATTAAGTCAATCGCTAATGCATTTTCACCAATAAAATCTCGGAAATGTGGATCCATTCCTGCACCTTTTTTGTGCCCTGGGATATGAAACTGAATAGGATTTTTCTTTATATGCTCTAACAACCCGGTAAACAATGGCGTTTCAAACTGTGACAACGTTTCCCCACACCTCTTTAATCTATAGTCAACAATCGAGATCTTTTTACATAAAACAAATGCATTATAGCACTTATTTTTATGTTTGCAAAGAAAATTTTAAAGTGAATTTATGAAAGGATATTGTATGAATAAGACGAAATATACAATTATATAAAGGGGGAGTGGCAGATGAATTGGGAAACAAGAGTAACAAAATTGTTAGGAATTAAATATCCAATCATCCAAGGTGGACTTGCTTATTTAGCTTATGCTGATTTAGCGGCTGCGGTTTCCAATGCAGGAGGATTAGGGCAAATTACAGCGATGTCATTGGAAACACCAGAACAATTGCGTGAAGAAATTAAGAAAGTGAGGGAAAAAACGGATAAACCATTTGGTGTGAACTTTGCCATTGGCCAGCATGGCAGGCCGTTTGCCCATATGCTTGAAGTAGCCATCGAAGAAAAAGTTCCCGTTATCTCGATGACAGGCGGAAATCCTGCTCCGATATTTGAACAATTAAAAGGGGTAGACGTAAAAAAATTGGTGCTTGTTGCGGCTGCCCGCCAGGCAGTAAAAGCAGAAGAACTCGGTGCTGATGCCGTCATGGTTGTTGGACAGGAAGGCGGCGGGCATTTAGGAAAACATGATATCGGTACATTCGTGCTCATTCCTAAAGTTGTCGACTCTGTTTCTATTCCGGTGATTGCATCAGGGGGAATTGGCGATGGACGCGGCTTAATGGCAGCGTTTGCGCTTGGTGCGGAAGGAATTGAGATGGGAACACGTTTTATCGCAACAAAGGAATGTGTACATGCGAACGAGGTTTACAAGGAAATGCTTGTAAAAAGTTCGGAAAGCGATACGGTTGTCATCAAAAGAAGCTTAGGAGCTCCAGGGCGTGCGATTGCTAATGAATGGACAGAAAAGATATTAGAAATTGAAAAGAATGGAGGCACTTATGAAGATTTAAAAGAGTATATAAGCGGAGAAGCGAATCGTCGCTTTATTTATGAAGGAAAAACGAGCGAGGGTTTTGCATGGGCCGGTCAAGTTATGGGACTTATTCGTGATGTGCCAACGGTTGCAGAACTTTTTGCGCGCATGATTCAGCAAGCGGAACAAATTCGCAAGCAATGGGCAATCTAAAAATACAAATAAATGAGGTGTTATTTTTGAACTACGCATACCCAATTTCATACGATTGGACGGCGCAAGAAATTATTGATGTCGTGAAATTTTTTGAAGCGATTGAGAAGGCTTATGAAAAAGGAATTGAGCGCGAGCAGCTCATGAATGCATATCGCCGCTTTAAAGAAATTGTTCCGAGCAAGAGCGAGGAAAAGAAGCTGTGCGGTGAATTTGAAGAAGTCAGCGGCTATTCCTCCTATTTGGTAATGAAAAAAGCGAAAGAAGCAAAAAGCAGTGACTTTATTAAAATGTAAAACAAGCACTTTCTCCCCTCGCTTCAAGCGTGTTAGCTAAGCAGGGGAGACAACAAAAGATAGACACTTGCACAATTTTGTTGCATAGCCCCCTTTCTTAACATAATATATATAAAAATAAAATATCAGAAAATTCTCTTTTTTGGAAACGGGCTTTCGCGATTATACAGAAAGGGGTGCTCCTTGTTATGAAAAAAGTGGTGAATGGTTTTAAGCGTACGGACGGTGAAAAACGGATTGCGGTATTGCGCCTTGAGTTAGATTATGAATTAGCAACTCTCTATGAGGCGATGATGGAAAATGATGAAGAAAAGAAAAAAGAATGCAAACGTAAATTAGAAAAATTACGTCAAGAGATGATTCGCCTTGGAATTTAATGTGAAAAATCGCAGCGAACCTAGACGGGTTCGTTTTTTCTTCGTTCAACATCCGAAAGTTTTGAAAAAGCGATTTTTCTTGATACTTGATAAGAAAAAGGAATTGCACTAATCTAATTTATATTCCTACATATGTTTTTGTGATGAGTAAAGGATATTGAATAGAAAAGGTTGCGATAGGATGGCAGGAGGAATTTCAGATGAATGAAAAATGGAAAAAAATCGACCAGTATGCGCAACAGTGGATAAAAGAAGCAGGAGCGCGGATTAAAGATACATTTCAGCAACAGTTAATGATTCAAACAAAGTCGAGCCGCACTGATTTAGTTACAAATGTTGACCGTGAGATTGAGCAGTTTTTTATTGCAAATATACGACATACATTTCCACAGCATCGCGTGCTCGGAGAAGAAGGCTTTGGCGATCGCTTAACTGCGTTAGAAGGCATTGTTTGGATTATTGATCCGATTGACGGTACGATGAATTTTATTCATCAACAACGCAATTTTGCGATTTCTGTTGGCATTTATGAAGATGGTATCGGAATGATTGGCTATATTTATGATGTCGTTCATGATGAGCTATATTATGCTCACAAAGGGACAGGAGCGTTTTTAAATGGTGTTAAGCTTTCGCCGTTGGCGGAAACATCGATTTCCGAATCGATTGTTTCGATTAACGCCACATGGGTAACAAAAAATAAGCGAATTGATGCGAATGTGTTAGCTCCACTAGTAAAAGATGCACGCGGAACACGTTCATACGGCTCAGCTGCTCTTGAAATGGCCTATGTGGCTTCAGGACGTTTAGATGCATATATTACGATGAGGTTATCGCCATGGGATTTTGCGGCGGGATTAGTGCTTGTTAATGAAGTGGGAGGCATTGTCACCAATTTGTACGGTGAACCGTTAAATTTACTCGGAGAAAATTCTGTTCTTGTAGCAAAACCTGGACTGCATGAAGAAATTTTAAATAAATATGTTCGTAAGTAAAAGGGGCTGGCCCATAAGTGTCTGACCCCATCTCCATTTCACAATATATCGTTCGTTTAACCGATGTTATGTCCTATATTGTGTTGTTTGGTCTGACACTTTGCTTTTGGGCAGCCTCCCTGCTATATTTCCTCTTTTTTGCGCATCCGTTTTTTTGTCATAAAACCGGCACCCATTGTCGCTAATAGGGCAATGAGCGAAAAAATGATGCCGAGAAGGCTTCTTTCGGCAATAAAAATGCCAATCGCCATTATGCAAGCAGCAGCCAGCACGGCAAAAAAGAGGAAAACGGGTTGAAATGAGTTCATGCTTATAACTCCCTTCGCTTGTTCACAGTATCTTGCCTTTTAGTGTACACGAAAACATTCCGCTTTTCTACCGTGTTTATGGTATAATAGGTAAGCTATTATAAACATGGGAGTGGACAAGTTTGAAAGTACGAAATGACATTCGTAATATTGCGATTATCGCTCACGTTGACCATGGGAAAACGACGCTAGTCGACCAATTGCTGCGCCAAGCCGGAACATTTCGCGCCAATGAACATGTAGAAGAGCGGGCAATGGACCGAAACGATCTAGAGCGTGAGCGCGGCATCACCATTTTAGCCAAAAATACGGCGATTCATTATAAAGGAACACGAATTAATATTTTAGATACTCCGGGGCATGCTGATTTTGGCGGTGAAGTCGAACGTATTATGCGCATGGTTGACGGGGTGCTGCTTGTTGTTGATGCCTATGAAGGCTGTATGCCGCAAACGCGCTTTGTGTTAAAAAAAGCGCTTGAGCAAAATTTAACCCCTATTGTCGTTGTGAACAAAATTGACCGTGAATTTGCCCGGCCGGCGGAAGTCGTCGATGAAGTCATCGATTTGTTTATTGAACTGGATGCTTCAGAGGAACAGCTGGAATTTCCGGTTATTTATACTTCTGCGATTAATGGTACGGCGAGCTTAGATCCGGACAAGCAAGATGAAGATATGACTGCTTTATTTGAAGCGATTATTAAACATATTCCTGCTCCTGTGGACAACAGTGAAGAGCCGCTGCAATTTCAAGTGTCGCTGCTTGATTATAACGATTATGTTGGACGAATTGGGATTGGCCGTATCTTCCGCGGCACGATGAAAGTCGGCCAGCAAGTTGCATTAATGAAATTAGACGGCTCAGTAAAACAGTTTCGTGTGACAAAAATGTTTGGCTTTTTTGGCCTCAAGCGAATCGAGATTGAAGAAGCGAAAGCTGGAGATTTAGTGGCAGTCTCCGGAATGGAAGATATCAATGTTGGGGAGACGGTTTGTCCAGTTGACCATCAAGAAGCGCTTCCGGTATTGCGGATTGATGAACCGACATTAAAAATGACGTTTCTTGTTAATAACAGCCCATTTGCCGGCAGGGAAGGAAAATATGTTACGGCGCGGAAAATTGAAGAACGGTTACGCGCACAGCTGGAAACGGACGTCAGCTTACGAGTCGAAAACACGGATTCTCCTGATGCATGGATTGTTTCCGGACGCGGAGAGCTTCATTTATCGATTTTAATTGAAAATATGCGCCGCGAAGGCTTTGAATTGCAAGTATCGAAACCGGAAGTCATTTTAAAAGAAGTCGATGGTGTTGTTTGTGAACCGATTGAACGTGTACAGATTGATGTTCCGGAAGAATATACCGGAGCGGTTATAGAATCGATTGGTGCCCGCAAAGGCGAGATGGTTGATATGATTAATAACGGAAACGGTCAAGTGCGTCTCATCTTTATGGTGCCGTCCCGCGGGCTGATTGGTTATCGGACAGAGTTTATGTCGTTAACGCGCGGTTATGGGATTTTGAACCATTCATTTGACAGCTATCAGCCGATGCAGCCCGGACAAATCGGCGGCCGCCGTCAAGGGGTGCTTATTTCGATGGAAACAGGTAAAGCGACTGCTTACGGGATTATGCAAGTAGAAGACCGCGGCACGATCTTCGTTGAACCGGGAACGGAAGTATACGAAGGAATGATTGTTGGCGAGCATACACGGGAAAATGATTTAGTTGTGAATATTTGTAAAACAAAGCATATGACAAATATTCGTTCTTCAACAAAAGAACAAACCATCACAATGAAAAAGCCGCGCATTATGACACTTGAGGAAGCGCTTGAATACTTAAATGACGATGAATATTGCGAAGTGACGCCACAATCCATTCGCCTGCGCAAAAAGATTTTAGATAAAAATGAACGCGAGAAAATCGCGAAGAAAAAGAAACTCGCCGAGCAAGCCAAGTAAAGGAGAGGGAGAAGAATGGACATTGTTGAGCGGCTCTCGTTTTTTGCTTCACTTTATCAAGTGAATACACATCCGGAACGAGGGATGTGGCTTCTTTATTTTACTGTACTCGTTCTTTCCGTCATCGTCTATCGGCTCGGATTTGCGAAAAAATTGCCGCTGTTGAAAAATGTCATCATATACGTTTTACTTGCATTAGGGTGTACGATTTTAACATTTTTTGCCGTTTTTTTGCCTGTTGCCGAAGGTCTTGTTATTGCAGCACTTGTGCTTATCATTTATAAAGTACGGCTCCATCAGGCGAAGAAATAAGGCGGTGGGATAATGAAATCGCTCCAAGATGCGTTATATAACTGGCTGACGATTAAAGTGGTAGCTGATGCGCGGCCGAACGATCAAGCAGCGAGGGAAACAGAAAGGTTTTTTGCGGAAATTTTAAAAAATGATTTTCAAGTAACAAATCTTCATACTACAAAAGATGAAACAATGTATTTCATTACGTATGAGCAGGATGAGCAGCCAAAAACAACGCGATTCCCTGCGGAATTAATTGAGGTCATGTTAGAACAAATCAACAGCGAACCGGAAAAGTACGCTAATTATCCGACATAAAAAACCGAGCTTGGCTGGCTCGGTTTTTTTATATGCGAGCATATAGAATGCGGGTACAAATCCATTAAAAAATGGCATATCTATCAGCATTTCTTTGACATTTTCCGCGAAGTCCTCCCCCTTATCAACGGAGGGGAAGTAGGAGAGGTTTATTGCCGAATTCACTTAAAAAGGAACCTTAAGATAATGCTGCTAGTAAGAGTGGCAGCATTACCAATCATCCTCAGAAGTCGTTGAACGGTAAAAACGGAATTTTCCGGTGGCCAGCCGTGCCTTTGTTTTTTCGGTTATCCGCTCATGGCATTCTGGGCACATATATGTATGAATCGGGCGGTTACGCAAGCGTTTGGCCAACAGTGATTCATCATCAATGACGTCAATTTTATCACAAAGAACACATTTTACTTTCATGATGCACCTCTTTTTTATTGAGAAAAATAAAAGCTTATGAATACAGTATATCATGATTTTTTATACTTTTTTGGAGAAATGTTGGTTTTCGTTTTACGTTTATGCAAAAATAAGTATGATCAAAATAATAATATATCATTTTGGAGGGGTCTATATGGCAAATCAAGTAGAACCAAAATTAATCGAACCGTTGTTCCAGGCGCTGCAAAAAGAACGCTTTGTCACCATTGCCACCATCGACCATGAAACAGGTGGACCAAATGTGAGTGCGATTTCATGGATTTATGCTCCTGATGAAAGCCGGATTTATTTTGCGGTAGATAATCGCTCACGAATTGTGCAAAATATTAAAAACAATCCGCTTGTTGCCGTGAATTTAATTGCGAATGAATCGACATATTCGATCAGTGGAAAAGCGCATGTGAAGGTTGAAAAAATAGAAGAAGTTCCTTTGAAATTAGCGCTTGTGGAAATTGAAATTAATGAAGTACGCGATGTCATGTTTTATGGTTCAAAAATTTCTGTAGAACCAAAATACGAGAAAACGTATGATGCGCAGGCGGCAGCAAAACTGGACAATCAAGTAATGACAGCCCTTCGCAATGCATAGCGATACATAGGGGCTGACCTGTAAGTGTCTGACCTCACACGTATTCGGCTATTGGGTTGTGGGGTCTGACACTTTTTTAGGTCAGCCTTTCTTTTATTTATTTAAGTGGTCATTTGACTGCTTTTCCTGCCGGTTATTTAACCGCTGTTCTTCATTTGAATTTAATTGTGAATCGTTTTGTTCTGTCGGTTCGGGATTTGTCGTTCTTAATAAATCGCTAGGTACCTCAGGCATTACGCGGCCGACAATAGCAGCTAATTCATCCATAAATCCTTGTACCGGACGCCCATTGTTTACTTCTTTAGCGATTTCCCTTAATCTTGCATTTAAATCAGGATCAGCAATGATAATTGCATTGGCACCGTAGGGATCTTTTTGTAAGCTTTCGGCAACAGAATATTTAATCGTGCCTACCCGTGATTGATCGAGTTTGGAATTGACATCGATTCCGACAATCGCATATTTGCCAACAACAACAGCGGTGGCATCATTTACGTTTGGTACGCTGCTGGCAAGTTTTACAAGACGTTTGGCAATGTCCTGACCGGATTGATTGACAACTTTTTCATTCGTTGTGTTTTTGACATGAACACCAGCGTTATCGTTGTTTTTATTTAAATTACAGCCTGCAAATGTAAAGAAGAGCGCCGCGACGATGATTATGTTAAGAAATGTTTTCATCATTTACACCTCTAGACAGCGATATTTTTTAACTTTATTTTGCAAACATTCTTCTATCTTTATGCATCCGCTCATATATATAAGCAACAGCCCCGGCTGTGAAACATGTATATGAAAAAGGGGGCATGGAAATTTGGAAAAAAAAATATATGTGTTAGATACAAATGTGTTACTGCAAGACCCTTATGCCATTTTCTCTTTTGAAGACAACGAGGTGGTCATTCCAGCGGTTGTGCTGGAGGAGGTCGATTCAAAAAAACGTTATATGGACGAAATCGGACGAAATGCCCGGCAAGTATCGAAATTAATTGATCGATTGCGTGAAAACGGGAAATTACATGAAAAAATTCCGTTAGATAATGGCGGGATATTGCGGATTGAACTTAATCATCGTTCGTTTCAGCAACTTCAAGAAATTTTTGTGGAAAAAACGAACGATAACCGCATTTTAGCTGTCGCAAAAAATTTGTCGCTTGAAGAACAAACAAAAGAAAACGGAAGAGCGGTTATTTTAGTGAGCAAAGATGCTCTCGTACGCGTTAAAGCAGATGCGATAGGCTTGCAGGCTGAAGATTTTTTAAGCGATCGCGTCGTTGAAGTTGATCGTATTTATACCGGTTTTTTAGATTTGTACATAAACATTGAAAACCTTAATCGTTTTTATGAAAAAGGGGAGCTTGTGCTCGCCGAAATAACGAACCACCCTTTTTATCCAAACCAATTTATTATTATGAAAGATGCGCTTGGCGGCTCCGCGTCAGCAATTGGCATCGTTGATTACAGCGGCAAAAAGGTCAAACGTTTATCATTCAACTATGAACATGTCTGGGGAATTCATCCGCGAAATGCCCAACAGACGATGGCCTTTGAGTTGTTAATGAGAGAGGATATTTCACTTGTTACATTAATTGGAAAAGCCGGTACGGGAAAAACGCTCCTCGCTTTAGCGGCAGGGCTAATGCAAACGGAAGACTTACAAAGGTATAAAAAGCTGCTTGTGGCAAGACCGATTGTTCCTGTAGGCAAAGATATTGGATTTTTGCCTGGAGAAAAGCAGGAGAAATTGCGGCCTTGGATGCAGCCGATATTCGATAATTTAGAGTATTTATTTAATACGAAAAAACCAGGGGAATTAGATGCGATTTTAGCAGGAATGGGTTCAATTGAAGTGGAGGCGCTTACATATATTCGCGGACGAAGTTTGCCGGAACAATTTATTATTATTGATGAAGCACAAAATTTAACAAAACATGAAGTAAAAACAATATTAACGCGTGTCGGGGAAAAAAGTAAAATTGTATTAATGGGAGACCCTGAACAAATTGACCATCCGTACTTAGATGAATATAATAACGGTCTTACTTATGTAGTAGAGAAATTTAAAGAGCAAAAGGTAGCAGGGCATGTTCGATTAATAAAAGGGGAGCGCTCCGGATTAGCGCAGCTTGCAGCCGATTTGTTATAACGGTAAAACAAAATGGCAGCCCCCTTCGAGCCGCATTTGCTTTAAAGGGAGTCTGCCTTCTTTTTAAGATTAAGACGAGCGTTTTAAGAAACAATAAACTTGCGAATATGGGTAATCGGTTCATGCTGATTGGAACCATCCCCAAAATAAAAGTGGACAGGCCCGTCTTCTTTCAACGGTTTTCCGTCTTTCGAAAATCCTAATACGGCTTCATAAGCTTGCTCTAGCGGAATTTGAATTTCTTTATGCTCCGTTACGATGATGAATGTTGTTGCATCAGCAAGCGGCTCTGCATTTCGCAAAAAAGGTTCCAAGCGCATTCCGAATGTCCCGTTGATCACTTTTTCTTTTTCATATGTTTTCTCGGTTTTTAAAGTTGGCGGAAAAACCGCCCCTTCTTGAATTTCGCGATCCCAATATGCCGAAATTTTTTTTATTTCGTCTTCTTCGTTTTGTTCTTCTTGTTTTGTCTCTGAAAAATATGTTAGCAAGTCCACTTTGCGATCATCAAAAATCCATACACCGGGATCAAGGGTAATGGAGAACTTCACTTTTCCTGTGATTGGAATAATATTTTCCATATCATCGATAACCTCCCCCATTTCGCACTATTTCTAGTATAGTAATAAATCATTCATTTGTCATGTGATACATCTATCAGCCAACTCTTTCAACTTGAAATTTTGCTTGTTTCACGTTAACATTTAAAGAAGGATTGTGTGTGTAATCGCACGGGGAGAACGGAGGGATCAATGTGACGTCAAATACGGCGATTAATTATCGTGAAAGAGCGTATGCACTTCTAAAAGCAGATGCTGATAAAATTGTAAAACTTATTCAGGTACAAATGGATAATTTAACAATGCCCCAATGCCCTCTTTATGAAGAAGTGCTCGATACTCAAATGTTTGGATTATCGCGCGAAATTGATTTTGCCATTCGCCTAGGTCTTGTAGATGAAAAAGAAGGCAAAGCGATTCTTGACCGGTTAGAGCGCGAATTGTCAAATCTTCATGAAGCGACTGTAAAAAAGCGGGTATAATAACATAAACAGCAACTCAAATGGTTGTCAGTCAACCGTTTGAGTTTTTGTATTTTTGCAGGAAAACGACAGTATGATTCGAACTATTATTATAGTAAAATGAAATAAGTGATTACTAACTAAGGAAGAGGGAAGATGGATAAGCAGTTATTCAAAAAAATCGCCAAGTCCTATGACTACCCTTTAATACTTGCTATATTTATGCTTTGTATCTTCGGACTTATTATGATCTATAGCTCCAGCATGATTTCGGCGGTTGTTCGCTTTGGATTCGAGAGCGATTATTTTTATCAAAAGCAAAAAGTATGGCTTATGATCGGAACTTTTGTTTTTTTCTGTATGATGATTATACCTTACAAAGTGTTTGCGAAAAAAAAATGGGTATTAACCGTTTTTTTTGGAATGCCTATTGTTTTATTTGCTGTGTTTATTGCCGGGCATACGGCGAATAACGCAACAAGCTGGTTTAAGTTTGGTTCCTTTAATGTGCAGCCAGCCGAATTTGTTAAATTAGGATTAATTAATTATTTAGCAGCTGTGTTTGCGAACAAACAAAAATCACTTTCCCAATCTGATAAGAGGCATGTATTCCCCATTTATTATACTTTATTTATATGTGTGCTTATTGCTGTTCAGCCGGACTTTGGAACCGCCATGATTATTTTACTCATTTGTTTCAGTATGATCGTTTCATCAGGAATCCGCTTGAAGCTTTTATTTAAGCAAATTTTATTTTTAAGCATGATTGTCGCTATATTGTCGCCGTTTTGGCTTCCTGTTTTAGGAGATGAAATTTTTTCAAAAGAGCGAATGTCGCGTATTGATGGATTTCTTGATCCGTTTAAATATGCTGATGATGCAGGGTTTCATTTGGTGAATTCTTATTTAGCCATTGGCTCAGGCGGCTTAAAAGGGCTTGGATTAGGAGAAAGCATTCAAAAGTATGGTTACTTGCCAGAAGCACATACGGATTTTATTATGTCAATTATTGCCGAAGAATTAGGGGTATTTGGCGTCTCCTTTGTTATTATATTGCTCTCCTTTATCGTTTTGCGCGGCTTAATGATTGCAAAAAAGTGCAAAGATGCGTTTGGAAGTTTGCTGGCCATTGGTGTTTCTGCGATGATTGGCATTCAAACGTGCATTAATCTTGGCGGAATCGCAGGGCTTATCCCGATTACTGGGGTACCGCTGCCTTTGGTCAGTTATGGCGGCTCTTCCCTTCTTCTTCTCATGGCCTCTCTTGGTATGCTTGTCAATATATCCATGTTTGTCAAATATGAAGAGAACTATAAAGGGAAAGCAGAGACAACGAATCTTGTGAAAAATTCACAAAAAAGAGGTCTGACTTTTTAATAATGTATTTACAAAATCATTAAATCATTATAGTTTTTATTATAATGAAGGGGGAGAGTAATGATATGAGTAAAAATCGTCGAATTAACAAAGTCCTTGTAGCAAACCGCGGAGAAATTGCCATCCGTGTATTCCGTGCCTGCGTTGAGCTTGGCATTCGTACAGTAGCGATTTATTCAAAAGAGGATGCAGGTTCCTATCATCGTTATAAGGCAGATGAGGCCTATTTAGTTGGCGAAGGAAAAAAACCGATTGATGCTTATCTAGATATTGAAGGGATTATTGAAATCGCCAAAAGCCATGATGTCGATGCCATTCATCCAGGGTATGGATTTCTTTCGGAAAATATTCAATTCGCTAAACGATGCGAGGAAGAAGGAATCATTTTTATTGGTCCCAAACAAGAGCATCTCGATATGTTTGGTGACAAAGTAAAGGCTCGCCATCAAGCACAATTGGCAGGGATTCCGGTTATTCCTGGAAGCGATGGTCCCGTACATAGCTTGGAAGAAGTGATTCGTTTTGGCGAGACGTATGGTTATCCGATTATTATTAAAGCAGCATTAGGCGGCGGTGGACGCGGCATGCGCATCGTTCGTTCAAAAGCGGAAGTAAAACAAGCATATGAGCGGGCGAAATCAGAAGCAAAAGCAGCATTCGGCAGCGATGAAGTATATGTAGAAAAGCTCATCGAAAATCCAAAACATATTGAAGTGCAAATTCTCGGTGACTATGAAGGAAATATTGTTCATTTATATGAACGCGACTGTTCCGTGCAGCGCCGCCATCAAAAAGTAGTCGAAGTCGCACCAAGCGTGTCATTATCTGATCAGCTTCGCCAGGAAATTTGCGAAGCGGCTGTCAAACTAATGAAAAATGTAAATTATGTCAATGCCGGTACGGTTGAGTTTTTAGTATCTGGCGATAAGTTTTACTTTATCGAAGTGAATCCTCGCATTCAAGTAGAACACACCATTACGGAAATGGTTACAGGAATTGATATTGTTCAGTCACAAATTTTAATTGCGGAAGGCCATTCGCTTCACAGTGATGTGGTTGGCATTCCAAAACAGGAAGATATTCATGTTCACGGATACGCGATTCAATCGCGGGTTACAACAGAGGATCCGTTAAACAACTTTATGCCGGATACGGGGAAAATTATGGCCTATCGCTCCGGAGGCGGATTTGGCGTCCGTTTAGATGCAGGAAATGGGTTCCAGGGAGCGGTTATTACACCATACTATGACTCATTGCTTGTGAAATTATCCACATGGGCATTGACATTTGAGCAAGCGGCAAAAAAAATGCTGCGTAATTTGCGGGAATTCCGAATTCGTGGAATTAAAACAAACATTCCATTTTTAGAAAACGTCGTGCAACACCCAAAATTTTTAACAGGAGAGTACGACACTTCGTTTATTGATTCAACGCCCGAACTATTTATCTTCCCGAAAAGAAAAGACCGCGGCACAAAGATGTTAACGTATATCGGTACGGTAACCGTCAATGGCTTTCCGGGAATCGGAAAGAAAAAGAAGCCGGTATTTGAAAAGCCGCGCATTCCAAAAGTAAAGCATTCTGAGCCGATTCCAAGCGGAACAAAACAAATTCTCGAAGAACGTGGAGCAGAAGGTCTTGTTCAATGGGTGAAAGAACAGAAGAAAGTATTATTAACGGACACAACATTCCGCGATGGGCATCAATCGCTTTTAGCAACGCGCGTGCGCACGACCGATTTAGTACACATTGCCGAACCTACAGCAAGGTTATTGCCGAATTTGTTCTCACTTGAAATGTGGGGAGGAGCGACATTTGACGTTGCCTATCGTTTCTTAAAAGAAGATCCGTGGGATCGCTTGCTCAAGCTTCGTGAACGAATTCCGAACTTGCTGTTCCAAATGTTATTGAGAGCGTCTAATGCGGTTGGATACAAAAACTATCCGGACAATGTCATTCGCGAGTTTGTCGAGAAATCAGCACATGCCGGAATCGATGTATTCCGCATTTTTGACAGCTTAAACTGGGTAAAAGGCATGACGGTTGCTATTGATGCGGTGCGGCAGACAGGAAAAATTGCCGAAGCGGCGATTTGTTACACAGGTGATATTTTAGATCCGACGCGCACGAAGTATAATTTGGATTATTATAAAAACCTTGCTAAAGAATTAGAGCAGGCAGGCGCACATATTTTAGGCATTAAAGACATGGCCGGTCTTTTAAAACCGCAGGCAGCGTATGTATTAATTTCGACGTTGAAAGAGACGGTGGATATTCCGATTCATCTTCATACGCACGACACAAGCGGCAACGGCATCTACACTTATGCAAAAGCGATTGAAGCCGGAGTAGATATTGTTGATGTTGCCGTAAGTTCAATGGCCGGACTAACGTCACAGCCAAGTGCCAATACACTCTATTATGCGCTTGAAGGAACAGAGCGGATGCCGAATGTCGACATCAATGCATTGGAACAGCTTTCCCGCTACTGGGAAGATGTCCGCAAATACTATCAAGAGTTTGAAAGCGGCATAAACGCACCGCATACAGAAGTATACATGCATGAAATGCCTGGCGGACAATACAGCAACCTTCAGCAGCAAGCGAAGGCGGTCGGCCTTGGCGATCGCTGGGATGAGGTAAAAGAGATGTATCGCCGTGTCAATGATATGTTCGGTGATATTGTGAAAGTAACTCCTTCATCGAAAGTCGTCGGTGATATGGCGCTATATATGGTGCAAAATAACTTGACCGAGCAAGATATTTATGAACGCGGTGAAACGCTTGACTTCCCGGACTCGGTTGTTGAGCTGTTCGAAGGTTATTTAGGACAGCCGTATGGCGGATTCCCGAAAGAATTGCAGCGCATTATTTTAAAGGGACGCGAACCGATTACAGTACGGCCAGGAGAACTGTTAGAGCCGGTTGATTTTGAGAAAGTTAAGCAAGAGTTGTTCCATATGCTCGATCGAGAAGTGACTGACTTCGATGCGCTTGCGTATGCTTTATATCCAAAAGTGTTCATCGACTACACAAAAACAGTCGAACAATTTGGTGATGTATCCGTGCTGGATACCCCGACATTTTTGTACGGCATGCGCCTCGGTGAAGAAATTGAGGTGGAGATTGAAAAAGGAAAAACGCTCATCGTCAAGCTTGTTTCCATCGGACAGCCGCAAGCTGACGGAACGCGCGTCGTCTATTTTGAATTGAACGGACAACCGCGTGAAGTGATTATTAAAGATGAGAGCATTAAAACAACCGTTGCTTCACGCATTAAAGCTGATAAAAATAATCCGAACCATATTGCGGCAACGATGCCGGGAACCGTTGTAAAAGTGTTAGTTGAAAAGGGAGAAAAAGTAAGCAAGGGAGACCATCTCATGATTACCGAAGCAATGAAGATGGAAACAACGGTGCAAGCACCATTCGGCGGCATTGTAAAAGATATTTATGTGAAAAATGGAGATGCCATTCAAACCGGCGATTTACTCATAGAATTAACAAAATAAATAATAATAAGGATTTGACTTATGAGTGTCTGACCTCACGCATGACTCAATCCATTGTTATAATTATGACTGTGGGGTCTGACAATTGCTTTTAGACAGACTCAGCGTTTCTTATGTATGATTTATGTGTTGACAAGTATCTAAAAAATGATGAAACAAACATGTCAACTTTATATTTAGAAGGAGTGGACTTTGATTATATAATTAAAGATAAAAATAAATTTTTTACGGGAGCTTGTGGAATCAGGCTGAGAGTACGACTAATCCGTCGTTGACCGTTTGAACCTGTTGGGTAATGCCAGCGTAGGGAAAGTGATAAGGGGCTAATAGGCACTTTGCTTACGCGCAAAGTGCCTTTTTCATCTTTGAAAATATGATAAAGCAGCGCGAAATCATTGACAGCATCCTTCAGTTTATGAAGAAGGAACGTTGTTCAGAAGATGAGTTTCATCATTATGCTTTGAAGTTGTTTGCTTATCAATATAAAAACAATATTCCGTATTGTATGTATTGAAAGGATGAAATGTGATTATGCAGATACAAGAAATTGTAAAAACGTTAGAAAAAGTGCGTCAAGTGAATCCGCTTATCCATAATATTACGAATGTTGTTGTGACAAATTTTACTGCTAACGGTCTTTTAGCATTAGGCGCTTCGCCAGTGATGGCGTATGCTAAAGAAGAAGTGGCTGATATGGCAAAAATGGCGGGAGCGCTCGTGCTTAATATTGGCACGCTAAATGAAACAGAAATCGAAGCGATGCTCATTGCAGGAAAATCAGCGAATGAGAATGGGGTACCGGTGATTTTTGATCCGGTCGGCGCAGGTGCCACCGCTTATCGAACAGAAACGGCAAGAAAAATTGTTAAAGAAGTGAAAATTTCAATTATAAGAGGAAATGCCGCTGAGATTGCCAATGTAATAGGAGAAAATTGGGTCATTAAAGGCGTCGATGCGCAAGAAGGAAACGGAGATATTATTGCCTTAGCGAAAAAAGCGGCACAGCAATTAGGAACGGTTGTTGTGATTACTGGTAAAGAGGACGTCGTTACCGATGGTGACACAACATACGTCATCCATAACGGTCATCCGATTTTAACAAAAGTAACGGGGACAGGCTGCTTGTTAACTTCGGTGATTGGAGCGTTCGCAGCAGTTGAGAAAGACTTGCTTTTAGCGGCTGTCTCTGCGCTTGTCAGTTACGGGGTGGCTGCTGAAGTAGCAGCAAATAAAAAAGGGGAAGAAGGACCAGGAAGTTTTCAAATCGAATTTTTAAACGAGCTCGCCAAAGTAGGTACTGCGGAAATTAGCCAATATGGCTCGATTGAAAAAAGATGAGTTTGCAAGGGGGAATCGCCATGAAGAAGGTGTACAAAGCGTTAACAATTGCCGGTTCTGATAGCGGCGGCGGGGCCGGCATTCAAGCCGATTTAAAAACGTTTCAAGAGTTAAAAGTTTTTGGGATGTCCGCGTTAACTGCGGTTACCGCGCAAAATACACTTGGAGTACAAGGGGTATACCCTTTATCGGTAGAGGCTGTTAAGCAGCAAATTGAATCGATTGGAACCGATTTAGGAGCAGATGCTGTTAAAACAGGAATGCTTTTCAGCAGCGAAATCATTCAAGCAGTTGCTGAAAAGATTAAACAATTTGGGTGGAAAAATATTGTCGTCGATCCTGTCATGATTGCTAAAGGCGGGGCTCCACTTTTGCAAGATGAAGCGGTAAGTGCCTTGAAAAACGATTTGCTTCCGCTGGCAACCGTCATTACGCCTAATATTCCCGAGGCGGAAGTGTTAACGGCAATGACGATCCGCACATTAGAAGACCGCCAAAAAGCAGCCAAACGTTTACATGAGCTAGGTGTAAAATATGTCGTTATTAAAGGCGGTCATGATGAAGGAGAAAGTGAAGCGGTTGATCTATTATATGATGGTGAGGAATTTTCTTATTTTAAAAGCAAAAGAGTGAAGACGAAGCATACACATGGAACAGGCTGCACATTTGCTGCAGCGATTACGGCTGAACTGGCAAAGGGCAGCAATGTAAAGGAAGCGGTACAAACAGCGAAAGATTTTATTCAAGCAGCGATTGAAAACGAATTAGGAATAGGGCACGGCCATGGACCGACCAATCATTGGGCTTATCGAGAGAAAAAGAGTGTTTACGAAAATGGGTGATGAGTGTTGGCGAGAATTTCGAATGAGAAAATGAGACAGTTATTAAAAGTTTATTTTATTATGGGAAGTAATAACTGTAAAAAGGACCCTTTGAAAGTGATAACAGAAGCGCTTGATGGCGGAATTACGCTGTTTCAATTTCGCGAAAAAGGGAAAGATGCTTTAACCGGGGCGAAAAAGTACGCGCTTGCGAAAGAAATTCAAAGCATTTGTAAAAAATATAACGTTCCTTTTATCGTAAACGATGATGTTGATTTAGCAATTGCGCTCGATGCCGATGGTGTGCATATCGGACAGGAAGACGAGTCAGCCGAGCGTGTCCGTGAAAAAATTGGCGATAAAATTCTTGGTGTTTCCGTTCATAATCTTGAGGAAGCGCGTAAAGCCATTGCGCAAGGGGCGGATTATGTTGGAGTAGGTCCCATTTTTCCTACAAAAACAAAAGAAGACGCCAAAGAAGTGCAAGGTACTTCCCTTATTCTGTCTCTCAGAAAGAACGGGATTCAAATCCCGATGGTTGGGATTGGCGGCATTAACACAGAAAATGCAAGAGAGGTAATAAAAGCGGGGGCTGATGGTGTTTCTGTTATAACGGCGATTAGTTTGGCACCATCTCCTTTTGAAAGCGCCAAGCAATTAGTTATGACTGTTAATGAATGTTTATAAGGGATATGCGTTGAAATAGTTGCTGGGATAAGGAAAAAGCAATCGATTGCTTTAAGAATAAAAAACGAGGGGGTCCCTCGTTTTTTATTCTGCTATGATCGATGTCATCCTTTTCGCTTGATTGGACAAATGGGATAACATTTGTTCATTGTGTTTGCTTCGAGCAGCTAATAAAACTAAATAACTGAGCATGCCGAATAAGCAAGAAATGAAAAAGGCATGAGCCAAAGCGATATATAAATTTAGTTTTGTGAACACAATAAGGGCTCCAGTGATGATTTGTAAAGATACAAGGGAAAGAGAAATAAGCCAGCCCCAATATATAACACGTTGATTCCGATAAGATTTTAGCGCTTGAATCGTAGCAAATAAAATCCAAACAAAAATCAATCCAGCTGCAAAGCGATGTCCCATTTGTACCCACTCATGAAGCTGGATAGGAAAAGGACGAGCTTCTGAACAAAGCGGCCAGCTTGGACAAGCCAAACTTGCCAGTTTATGACGGACAAGCGCCCCGGTATAGACAACGATAAAGCTGTATACGATAACTCCATAAATATGAAATTTCATTTTTTTGTCAATCACTATTGAATCTGCGTCGAATTTTTTATCTACTTCAAAAATGAGCAGTGTAAGTAGAAAAACTGTAGCAAATGAAATCAGAGAGATGCCAAAATGTAAGGCAAGAACGAAGTCGGATTGTCCCCAAACGACGGCTGCCGCTCCAATCAAACCTTGCAACACAAGAAATATAAACGAAACAAGCGCAAGAAATTTTGTTTCACGGACATGCCCAATCGCACGCCAAGCCCAAACGGACAGTACTAGTACCATCACCCCTGCAACTCCAGAAACGACGCGGTGACTTAGTTCAATCAAGAGCTCAGGGGTGATATTCGAAGGAATTAGTTCACCGTGGCATAACGGCCATGACCGACCGCACCCCATTCCTGATTCTGTTTTTGTTACTAAAGCACCGCCAATCAAAACGAACAACATTGCAATCGTCGTTAGAACCGCAAACCATTTTAATGTACGCTGCAAAATCTTCACCTTCTTGATTAAGAAATATCTATTGTGACCATTAATGTTATAGAAAATGTTGTAGAAAAGATAGACGAAAAATCTACATTTATTATCTTAGCGTAAACAGCGAAAGAGAGCAAAATAAAATCAATAAACATCATCATTTTACAATATAGTTAGTGTAAAAAACAAATAAATATTATAGCGAAAAAGGTTGAATATTGTTAATGAGTTTGCTAGAAATATAAATGAATACAAATGAAAATGCTGTTTTTTGTCTAGTATTGTATTTAGAGATACGTTCATTCACAATTTTGACACAAATAATCCAAAAAAAATTCACAATTCGCCAACGAAATGTGATTTAATATAAAGAAGATGGATTATTTATCTTTTTATTATTCCAGCAATATTTATTTTTTTAATTGAAATTTTAATGTAACGAAGCGATGGAAACGCCTTCAGCAATGAAATGAAATGATTAGAAGGTCTTTTTGATTTGTGGGACTAAGGAGGAATTAACGATGGCAAATACGAGGGCATTGAATGAAGGCGATGCAAATGCTATGCAAAGTCCTCAAGAGTATACACATTCAACCGTTTGGAAAGATTTATTGGCTGTTGTAAAAATTGGTATCGTAAATTCGAATTTAATTACGACATTTACCGGTTTATGGTTAGCATTGCATTTTATGGGGAAAGGATTTCTTGATAATCTTCATATTGTCTTTTTTGCCCTTTTTGGTTCAGCATTGATTATTGCTGGTTCATGCAGTCTAAATAATTATATTGACCGCGATATCGATCATTTGATGGAGCGGACAAAATCAAGACCGACTGTTACTGGAAGAATGGAGCCGAAGCGGGTGCTTTGGTTAGGCATTTTCCTAGTCATGATTGGCACATTAAGCTTATTGATGACAACCGTAACCGCAGCGATCATTGGACTTATTGGTGTATTCACTTACGTCTTTTTGTATACAATGTGGTCAAAGCGGAATAATACGTTGAATACGGTCATCGGGAGCGTTTCGGGGGCTGTGCCTCCGGTTATTGGCTGGACAGCGGTCGATTCAAATTTTCATGTCGTGCCGCTTGTGTTATTTTTATTAATGTTTATATGGCAGCCGCCACACTTTTTGGCGCTCGCAATGAAGCGTGCAGAAGAATATCGTGCGGCAGGCATTCCGATGTTACCGGTTGTTCATGGTTTTGGTATTACAAAACGCCAAATGGTTGTTTGGGTAGCATGCTTACTTCCACTTCCGTTTTACCTTTTTTCATTAGGTATTCCATTTCTCGTCATCGCGACGTTGTTAAACATCGGCTGGTTGGCGTTAGGCCTTGCGGGATTTAAAATGAAAGATGACTTGAAATGGGCGAAGTGGATGTTTATATATTCGTTGAATTATTTAACCATTTTATTCGTAGCAATGGTGATCGTTACGATTGATTAATGGGTTGTTTATAATTCTTTCTCTTTTTCATATAGAAAGAATTTATATATTTATCTAAAATTGAAAGAGGGGTTTGATTAGGCTATGAAGAAATGGCTACTCAATTGGCGCTTATTTTCTCTTTTTAGTGTAATGGCGCTTGTATTAGCTGGCTGTGGCGAGCCGTTTATTTCCGCGCTTCAACCGGCCGGCGAAGTAGCAGATATGCAGTATTCGCTTATGCTGCTTAGCACAGCCATTATGGTTCTTGTTATTCTCGTTGTAACAATTATCTTCGTATACGTTGTCATTCGTTTCCGTCAACGTAAAGGAGAAGAAAACAAAATTCCAAAGCAAGTGGAAGGAAGCCATAAGCTCGAAATTATTTGGACTGTCATTCCGATTATTCTTTTGATTATTTTGGCAGTTCCGACTGTTAAGGCAACATTTGAGCTTGCTGATGTAAAACCGATGAACAAAGAAAATCGCGACAAAGAGAAGACGCTTGTCGTCAATGTTCGTGCTAACCTTTATTGGTGGGAATTTGAATATCCTGACTATGGCGTTATTACGAGCCAGGATTTAGTTGTTCCTACAGATGAGCGCGTGTATTTTAACTTAAAAGCATCAGATGTAAAACACTCATTCTGGATTCCTGCAGTCGGCGGGAAAATGGATACAAACGTAGAAGAAAGCAAAAACCAATTTTGGTTGGAATTTGACCAAGAGGACGCTGAAAAAGCCGGCGGCATTTTCTATGGTAAGTGTGCAGAGCTTTGCGGTCCTTCGCATGCGTTGATGGATTTCAAAGTGAAAGCCGTTCCTAGAGATGAATTCAATCAATGGATTGAAAAAATGAAAAATGCGAAACCAGTTGTAACTGATCCAGTTGCAAAAGAAGGGGAAGCAATCTTCAATAAGAGCTGTATCGGCTGCCACGCGGTTACTCCGGTTGATAACCGCCCAGAACAAGCACGTACAGCACCAAACTTAGGAAACTTTGGCGATCGTGAGCGCATTGCAGGTATTTTAGAACATAACGAAGAAAACTTGAAAAAATGGCTGAAAGATCCAGAATCTATTAAACCTGGCAATACAATGACAAACACATACGGAAAATTAACTGATGAACAAATTGATGCTTTAACAAAATATTTAATGAGTCTAAAGGTTGAGTAATAAGGGGATTCATGTAAAAAGGGAGGTTACACTGGTGAGTACAGTAGCTCGCAAAAAGAGCCTGATATGGGACTACCTTACAACGGTCGACCATAAGAAAATCGCCATCCTTTACTTAATTGCTGGTGGTCTTTTCTTCATCATGGGTGGTATTGAGGCACTATTTATTCGTATTCAGCTTGCTGTGCCTAACAACGATTTTGTTAGTGCAGGTCTTTATAACGAAATTTTAACGATGCACGGTACAACAATGATTTTCTTGGCAGCGATGCCGCTTGTATTTGCGATGATGAACGCTGTTGTACCAATTCAAATCGGTGCGCGTGACGTTGCGTTTCCGTTTTTGAACTCTTTAGGTTTCTGGTTATTCTTCTTTGGAGGGCTTTTCCTAAACTTATCATGGTTTTTAGGCGGAGCACCTGACGCTGGTTGGACATCTTATGCGTCTTTATCATTAGAATCACCAGGACACGGTATTGATTTCTATGTGTTAGGATTACAGATTTCCGGTTTAGGTACATTAATTGGTGGTATTAACTTCCTAGTAACAATCGTTAATATGCGTGCTCCAGGTATGACATATATGCGCATGCCATTGTTTACTTGGACAACGTTTGTTGCTTCTGCGTTAATTTTATTTGCGTTTCCGCCGTTAACGGTTGGCTTAATCTTTCTGATGATGGACCGTTTATTTGGTGGTAACTTCTTCGATCCGGCGTTAGGCGGTAACACAATTATTTGGGAGCATTTATTCTGGATTTTCGGTCATCCTGAAGTATATATTCTTGTATTGCCGGCATTCGGTATTTTCTCTGAAATTATCTCGACTTTCTCTAAAAAACGTTTATTCGGATATTCATCAATGGTATTTGCAACTGTATTAATCGGTTTCTTAGGATTCATGGTTTGGGCGCACCACATGTTTACAGTTGGTATGGGACCAATTGCGAACGCAATTTTTGCGGTTGCGACAATGGCCATTGCTGTTCCGACAGGTATTAAGATTTTTAACTGGTTATTCACAATGTGGGGCGGAAGCATTCGCTTTACAACACCAATGTTATATGCTGTTGGGTTTATTCCATCATTCGTTATGGGTGGAGTAACAGGGGTTATGAATGCGACAGCGGCAGCAGACTATCAATATCATGACAGCTATTTCGTTGTTGCCCACTTCCATTATGTTATCGTTGGTGGGGTAGTATTCGCTCTCTTAGCTGGGGCACATTATTGGTGGCCAAAAATGTTTGGAAAGATGTTAAGCGAAAAACTTGGAAAAGTTACATTCTGGTTATTCTTTATCGGTTTCCATTTAACATTCTTTATTCAGCACTTCCTTGGCTTGATGGGTATGCCTCGCCGCGTATTCACATACTTGCCGGGGCAAGGTTGGGAAACTGGAAACTTAATTAGTACAATTGGTGCATTCTTTATGGCTGCCGGTACGATTGTTCTTTTAGTTAATATTGTTATTACAACAGTTAAAGGCAAGAAAGCTGAAGCAGATGCATGGGGAGACGGACGTACGCTTGAATGGGCAGTTTCTTCTCCAGCACCTGAATATAACTTTGCACAAACTCCGCTTGTTCGCGGTTTAGATGCGCTTTGGGTTGAGAAAATGGAAGGTAAAAAAGGCTTAACTCCGGCAGAACCGCTTGGAGATATCCATATGCCAAATCCTTCGTTCTTACCGTTTGTCATTTCGCTTGGATTATTCATTTCAGCTTTAGGATTTATGTACCATAACGACCATTCTTGGGGCTTAATGGTTGGAATCGTTGGTCTATTAATTACGTTTGGGGCCATGTTCTTGCGCTCTGTAATCGATGACCATGGCTACCACATTCATAAAGAAGAAATTATTGAAGCTGAGAAAAAGGGGGCTAAGGCATAATGCATGTTGAAGAAAAATTAACGGCAGAGACATTCCCTGCATCACCTGAAAAAGCCACCCTTGAAGGGAAAAATAAATTTTTAGGATTTTGGTTTTTCTTAGGGGGAGAGACTGTTCTTTTCGCCTCCCTCTTTGCCACATTTTTAGCTTTAAGGGATAGAACAGCTGGCGGTCCAAGTTCTGACGAGCTATTTAAAATGTCCATTGTATTCATCGCTACGATGCTGTTATTAACGAGCAGCTTAACGAGCGTGTATGCAATGTACCATATGAAAAATTTCGACTTTAAGAAAATGCAGCTTTGGCTTGGAATTACTGTTTTATTAGGCGCTGCATTCTTAGGACTGGAAATTTACGAATTCTATGAATATGTTCATGAAGGCCTTACATTCTCAACAAGCGCGTTTGCTTCAGCCTTTTATACGTTAGTTGGCACACACGGTGCGCACGTGGCATTTGGTTTGCTGTGGATTTTAACGCTAATGATTCGCAACGCTAAGCGCGGTCTAGACCTTTACAACGCACCGAAGTTTTATGTTGCCAGCCTTTACTGGCACTTTATCGACGTTGTATGGGTGTTCATTTTCACAGTCGTATACTTAATGGGAATGGTGGGGTGATTGTATGGCACAGCATACAAATTCAGGCAACCCAAATGTTGATTTAGCTTATCGCCGCAAGAAAAACGCGGAAGATATGAAACATCAAGTCATTTCATTCGCTTTAATGATTTTCTTAACGCTTGTTGCGTTTTTCGCAATTGGTTATGACAAATTTTCACCTTGGTTTTCAGTGCCATTTATTCTTCTTCTTGCGATTGTGCAAGTTGGCTTCCAATTATATTATTTCATGCACATGAGCCACAAAGGTCATGAGTTGCCAGCGTTGTTCCTTTATAGCGGTGTATTTGTTGCCTTTCTAACGATTTGGGCGTTTATGACGATTGTTTGGTGGTAACAAATAAAAGGAAATCAGTTTTAGCTGATTTCCTTTTATTTTTCACAAAAGTTTAACAATGTATAAACGTTGCAATTGTAGTATAATGAAAATGGAAAGAATCGAGGTGAAACAACGATGGTATCTTTAAATATGTTCGGCTTTGTTGCCTTATGGAGTCCGTTTTTTCTTCTTTCATTAGCGCTTGTGCTTTGGCTTTACTTCATGCTGGTTGGTCCTTGGAGAAAGCGTTTTACAAATGAAGGACCGGCGACAAGAAAACAAAAACTGTTTTTTACAGCTGGTATTGTTTTGCTTTATATTTGTAAAGGTTCGCCGATTGATTTGCTTGGTCATTTGATGTTTAGCGCTCATATGACCCAGATGGCCATCCTTTATTTACTTGTGCCACAATTGCTTATTTTAGGAATTCCAAATTGGATGTATGAACAATTGTTCCGCATTCGGTTTGTAAAGGCAACTGTCTCATTTTTTACGAAGCCGCTTATTTCACTTATTTTGTTTAATGGCCTTTTCTCGTTTTATCACGTTCCGTTTATTTTTGATATCGTCAAAACAAATATGTTTTTACATGCGATGGTCACAACTGTCATTTTCTTTTCGGCAGTGATGATGTGGTGGCCGCTCGTTACGAAATTGTCAGATTGGCCAACGCTTAGCGGTATTAAAAAAATTGGTTACATTTTTGCTAACGGCATCTTATTAACTCCAGCCTGTGCGCTGATTATTTTTGCAGATACTCCGTTGTATACAACTTATTCTGACCCGCAGGCATGGGTGAATGCACTTCAGCTTTGTGTACCTGCTGGAACATTAGCTTCTCTTAATTTAACAGGTCCGCAAATGTTTATGTCAATGCCGCTTATTTATGACCAACAGCTTGGCGGGGTATTGATGAAAATTATCCAGGAGATTATCTATGGCGCGATGTTATTTTTCATTTTTATTGACTGGTATCAAAAAGAACGGGAAAAGGAAAAAATGGCTACGATCTCGCCGCAGCCATCTGAATAATCAATGGCAATTTTCGGGGCAAGCAAGGGCTTAGCCCCGTTTTGTCGCATTTGAGAACTAAGAATGGGTATTGGCATGTTGTTTATTGAAAAAAAAGAGAGCGTCGACTAAAATAAAATTGGAGAAACGAATGAAATAGGAGAGAGGAACGAAAATATGGATCACTCATTACCGATTTTGCCAACGCTTAGTACGGGCTTTATTGTCTTAAGTGCAATATTTGTCGCAATCGGCTGGTATTTAGTTCGTCAACGGAAAATCGAAGCGCACAAAAAAACGATGTTTTGGGCAGCTGTATTCGCCCTATTGTTTTTCCTTATTTATTTATCAAGAACGATTTTTATCGGCAATACTAGCTTTGGCGGTCCCGATAATATAAAAATTTATTATACGATCTTTTTATTTTTCCATATTGTTTTGGCGACTGTCGGTGCTATTTTTGGAATCGTTACTCTTTTATCAGGCTTTAAAAATAATTTGGTTAAACATAAAAAGCTAGGTCCAATTACAAGTGTAATATGGTTTTTTACCGCAACGACTGGGGTTGCTGTTTATTTGCTTCTTTATGTGTTTTATCGAGGCGGAGAAACAACGTCTATTATTAAAGCGATTTTAGGTTTTTAACATGTTCTACCGAGAAGTCTCCCACCTCTAAACAACGTGTAGGTGGGAGGTTCATAGAAACAGTCAGGCTTCTTGAGATGAGGTCTGACTTTTTTGTTGGGACATAAGGCTGCTCCATGTTTTGTCATATTTTTTATCGAACTCATATGATAATGTATAATAGATGTTATAGGAATGTACAAGTGGCTGACTGTTGTTAATATCGTGAAGGGGAGAGAAAAGGTGGCAGTGCGCTTAAAAAAACGTTCAGACGTGGCTTCCATAACATTAATTACGATTACAATGATGTGTTTACACGAGCATGAGGAAGTCGTTCTTCCTGATACATCGATTGATATTTTTTTTAGAGACAACGAGTGTTGTACGGTTTTTTTAAAAATGACGATGAAATATGGCACAAATATTGTTCATGTTTGTGAGAAGCTGCAAAAGCACATTAAAGAAGAAATTGAAGCGATGACGAACTTTACAGTGGATTGCGTGAATATAGCCGTTCAAAATTTAGTGTATCGAAAAAACGCATAGGAGGAGCCTATGCGTTTTTTAGTTTACAATTCGCGAGCTAACCGTGGCGCTTCCGCTTTTCTTTGATGTCTAGCTCCGGCACCTAGCTCTCTGTGCCAAATAACCTTCCCCCTCGAAGTGACAAGCACTTCTGCGGGTGAAGAACATTTGGCTTCGAGAGCTAACCACGGTGCCTCCGCTTTTCTAATTGTCTAGCTCGACTCGCAATGCCTAGTGGAAAATAACCTTCCTCCGTCGAAATGCAAGCATTTCTCGTCGGAAGAACATTTTCCTCCGGCATTAGGCGCTCGCCTCCGCTTTTCTTGATTACCCTTGGAGTTTAGCTAAGTCTTCTTTTAATTGTGATAAAATGGTTTTGCATTGATTTACTAATGAAGACGGGAAGTTTTCTCCTTCACCATATTCAACCCCATGAGGGTAATAATGTTTGCCAAGTAAAGGTGTAATGAGCTTAATTAATGCGTAACGCGAACCGACATCGCCTTCTATAGCATATCCTTGAACGCGTAAATAGTAGACGTCATTTTTTATTTCGAATTTCCGATCATATGTTACCCGATCATAATCCCATTGGCTTGCCCGCACAAATCCTAGATTTTCCATTAAATCGTCTAATTGAGACAATTCTGCTGTTTGATTTTCGATTCCCGTATTTTCCAATCTCATTATGTAATGTCCCTCCTAATAAAAACTTCAAAGCAATTGACCATGTTTCGGATAAATAGAAAATAAAAAGAAATATCCCTTCATTAATAATAGTATGAAAGCGGTCAACTTTCAATCTATAGTTACGGAAATGAGAGGAAACAAAAAATTTTGTTTGTTCGTGAGTTTTTTATGAATTTGGTCAAACTAAGGAACGAAAGGAGGAATCAACATGAAAAAGACAATGATTTCGATTTTGCTTAGTGTGGTTGTTCTTATTATGGGAGTTCCGCATATGGCGCACGGTCAAGGGACAACTACGTATACGGTTCAGCCTGGGGATACATTATGGAAAATTGCTGTTCGCTATCAAGTAGGTCTATCGGAAATTATTGAGGCAAACCCTCAGTTTCCTAATCCTCATTTAATTTATCCGGGGCAAAAGGTAAATATCCCTATCTTAGATGATGTGAAAAGTATTGAAAACGAAGTAGTGCGTTTGACGAATCAAGAACGTGCAAAATATGGCTTGCCAGCATTGCAAATTGATTGGCAGCTAGCCCGGGTAGCCCGTTATAAATCAGCTGATATGAGGGATAAGAACTATTTTTCACACAATTCCCCGACATACGGTTCACCATTTACGATGATGAAAAACTTTGGGATAAGCTACCGGACAGCAGCAGAGAATATAGCAGCCGGACAGCGGACACCACAAGAAGTAGTAAATGCATGGATGAATAGTCCGGGACATCGTGCCAACATTTTAAAAAGAGATGTAACGCATATTGGTGTCGGTTATGCGAGAGGCGGTTCTTACGGACATTATTGGACGCAAATGTTTATAGGGAAATAATGCAGGAGGCGATTTTTGTGCAAACAGTACGTGATGTAATGACGACCAATATTGAATATTGTACACCGCTTGATAATGTTTATGAAGTCGCTGTAAAAATGGGCGATTTAGATGTAGGAGTGATTCCGATTGTGGAAAATGGCCGGTTAATCGGGTTAATTACCGACCGTGATTTGGTTGTGCGCGGCATCGCTGAGAAACGGCCTGGCTCAAATGAAGTAATCAATGTGATGAGTGAAAATCTTGTTACTGTTTCTCCGGATGCTTCCGTTCAAGAAGCGGCAGAGCTGATGGCAAAACATCAAATTCGCCGCTTGCCTGTTGTAGAGAATGGGAAGTTAATTGGTATCGTTTCATTAGGAGATTTAGCAACTAGTTCCTATTCTGATCAAAATGCAAAACATGCTTTAAGCGAAATATCTGAACAACATCATAATACTCATTAAAGGTTGTCTCACAGGGGTCTGGCTTTCTTGAACCATAACGATAATGAAGGGCGTTGTTCTCTTTGTGGCCCATCAATATCGTGGTTGAGGGAGCTGACCCTTTACTTTTGAGACAAGATCCATCAGTGGACTGATCTCACGCGCCATTCACTGTACTGTTGTCCATATATGATGGCTACATATTTTTTTGATCAACCACAAGATTTTGTTGTTGTCGATAAAGTTTTAAATTTAACGAGTTTTCTTTAATTTTAAGTATTTTTGCCAGATAAACAAGGATATAATGACAGTAGCAACGATTATAAAAGAGGGTGGTTTTCAAGCGATGAAATGGTTTCTCATTGTATTATTGCTATTGGTCGGCTTTTTTTATTTTTTTCCTGAAAATTCATCACGCCCTGAACAAAAACAGGAACAAATAAAAGATGGAAATTTGCAAAAAGAAGCATCAGCATCCCAAGGAATTATGTCGCTGATTGGAAAAAGCGCGGAAGAAGTAAAAAAACAATTTGGCGAGCCGGTGCGTATTGACTATTCTGCCTATGATTATAAGTGGTGGATTTATAATCACCAGCCGCAAACGTATGTTCAAATCGGAATATTGAAAAATCGTGTTGTTACAGTATATGTTTGTGGGGAGAAAGTAAATGTAAAGCCATTTCAAATTAATCAGCCAATCAAAGATATTTTTAACAAGATTCCTATTGATTCAAGCATTCCCGTTTCTCTTGAGAACGGTACATATCGCTTTGAACTATCGGAAGAAGATTTAACATTTCAACCGCTTGTCAAATTAGGGGATGTATACGCACAAATTTATGTTGATCGGTTTACAGGAAGAGTATCAAGTGTTCGGTTTATGGATGCGGAAACATTAATAAAAATGCGCCCTTATGAATTAGTTTATCGCGGTAAACTGTTAGCGCCAAAACTTTTATCAGTGAAAGAGCAAAAAAAAGTAGAGCTAGCCAATGCGAAACAAATATTAGACATCACAAATGTGGTTAGGCAGCGTCATGGTGTTGAAATGGTTCGCTGGGATGAAAAAACATCCAAGGCTGCTTATGAACATAGCAAAGATATGAAAGAGAACCAGTTTTTTTCTCATGAATCTCCGCTTCATGGAGATTTAAAGGACAGATTAGTATCATCAGGGGTGAATTTTCAAATCGCCGGCGAAAATATCGCTGCACAATATGTCGATGGTGCTGCTGCAGTTGAAGGATGGTTAAATAGCGAAAGCCATCGGGAAACATTGTTAAATGAACAATTTACACACCTTGGCGTAGGAGTGTTTGACAAGTATTATACACAAAATTTTATTAAACCTCAGTAGAATGACCCGTTAAAAACTTCTCGAACAAAAATATCCCGTCATGCCACTGGCCGTAACAAATAATCGTTTCCCCTTTCTGGAAAATCGGTTTTTCCGTCAGATCTGTCGCCGGAAGTTGTGTTCTGGCGATGATTTTTTTGTAACCGTCATCAAGCACAACATCAATCACATGAATGAAGTAATGATGATAATATCGTTCTTTTCTTTCTTGAACGTCAATAATGCTGCCTTTTATCCATGCTTCCTCTTTTACGTTTCTAATTTTTGTCCATTTTTCATAGTATTTTCTTCGTTCTTTTTTTGTTAAATAGTAAAAGTATGCAAATAGTATAGGAATGACAATCGCTGTAACCACGCCTGTTCCTCCTTTATATCCATTTTATCAAAAATATTCATGAAAATGGGTGCACATTTTCATGAAGCAAAGGATAGTATATGATAGGTATTTGCATTAATGAAATAGAGGGGTAGGTACGATGGGAAAAAATCTACATCCTTCAGTTGAACAGTTTAAACAGTTTGTTAAAAGGCATCCGAAAATGATAAAAGAAGTACGCAGCGGAAATAAAACATGGAAGGAATTTTATGAGGATTGGTATTTGTTTGGAGAGGAAGATGAAATTTGGGAACGGTACAAAGAAGCGAAAGAGGAGGAACCAAGTACAAACTTTATGTCGAAAATTGTTTCATCGCTAAAAAATATCGATGCCAATGAACTAGAAAAGTATATCGCCAATTTTCAGGAAGCGATCTCTGCCATTCAAAACGTTATCGGACAGTTTCAAAGCGGAAAACAAAACGATTCGCATACAAAAGCGCAAAATCATCACCCTTTTTCGTTTCGGAAAGATTAGGAGCATAAGGAATGAGGAAAGAAGTGCAACAGTATGTTCAAGCGAAACCACTCTTGCAAAAATTTATTCGTGAACAGCCGCGCTGGTATCGCCAGTTAATGCGTCAACCGGGTGATGTGCAATTATTTGAACTTGCCGCTCTTCATTATTATCAGCAAACCATCCCACATAAAGTGGAGAAAATTACAAGCTCATTGGAAATGGCTTCATTGATGCTTCATATGTTTCAATCAATGCGTCAGAATGATTAAGCTTGTATTATTTTTTTGCAAAATAGCAAAGACTAATTCGTAAAGGGAGTGATGTCTTTGCTAATTCGATCGATAATAGCGTTTATCATTTTGCTTGTATTCACTGCGTGTAATGACAAACCGGAACCGGAAACAAAGCTTCAAATAGATCCTGCAATGGTCAGGAACGAAGCCATCCCTGTTCTTTTACAAACGGATGAAAGAACGATGAATGTAAAGCATCAAGTAAGAGGAACGGATGTATTTATTGAATGTATTGTTACAAATTTCAGCTTTAAAAGCGGCAAGCGAAAAAAAGTGGATGGTGAAGGACATGTTGATTTATATGTGAACGGGCAAAAAGTAAATGAAGTGTCCACAGCAGCGTTTATTCTCAAAGGGCTTCCAGAAGGTAAACATGTTATTCGCCTTGAACTTGTTCATAACGATTCAAGCAAATATGGATTATATCATGAATTTGAAGTAAACATTTCCTGAAGAACGGAGGTTGTCCTATATGAGACAGCCTCTTTCTTTGTTTCCATTTTTCATGATATGATGAAAATATGGAGGTGTTATACACTCGTGATGATTGCTACATTGGAACGTCTTGAATTAATAAATCAAGCCGAGGAATTGGCAAAAATGATTTTACAATCAGAATTAGCAGAAGAATATCGTCGCTGTTATTATAGATTAAAACATGATAAGGAGGCACAGGAAATCATTCAGCGTTTTATAAAACTAAAAGAAAAATACGAAGAAGTGCAGCGGTTTGGCAAATACCATCCTGACTATCATGAGATTATGAAAGAAGTTCGTGAAGTCAAAAGGAAACTGGATTTACATGAAAACGTCGCTGCTTTTAAAAGGGCGGAAAATGCTCTTCAATCATTGCTTGATGAAATTAGTGTATTAATCGGAAAAGCGGTGTCCGAACAAATTAAAGTGCCGACAGGCAATCCTTATTTTGATTCGCTTGCAGGCTGCTCAGGCGGCTGTGGCGCAGGGGGAGGGTGCGGCTGCCGCACATAAGGCAAAAGCCTCCCTTTTTGTTATCATTATCGATCAGTAATCGTAATCATCAGCTCCTGCATTTTTGCAAACAGTAGCGTTTTAAATGGTGAAAAGGGGATTTTGTTATGTTTCCGAAGCGTCAAGGAATCATTGTTTGGCTATATTCATTAAAGCATAGTAAACATTTACGAAAATTCGGGAATATCCACTACGTTTCAAAGCGGCTCAAGTATGTTGTTTTATACTGTAATATGGATGAGGCTGATTATGTAATGAAAAAAATTGCTGCTTTACCGTTTGTGAAGCAGGTTGAACTTTCGTACCGACCATACTTAAAAGTTGAATTTGAATCAAAGGCTGATAAGGAGAAAGAATATCATTAAACAAAGCTGTTCAGTATAGAAAACGGCTGACTCGGGAGCATCAATGCTGCTTCTTGAGTCAGCCGTTTTCTTTTTTATTAAGAAATAATTATTGAAGCGGCGGAATAAAGCGGTTCATCCGCATAATGCCAATTAAATGTTGGTAATATAAATCCAACTCGGCAAAAAAGGTGGAAGGTTTCACTTCCAAATGAATGATTTCTTGATTTAACTCATTGGCAAGCTCTGAAAACAATTCAAAGCGTTTGTTCGGTTTATAATGCGGATGTGGAATGCCTTCACGGCAAATATATAATGGTTGGAAATCCCCTGGATCTGTAGGGTGTAAAACGACAACTAAAGATGTTACAGGCTGCCTGTTCTTTATCGTATGAAAAGCAAATAGTCCAGACAGACGATGGCGGTTTGCTTTTGCTAATTCAATTAATTCATAAATATCAGAATAACCTTCCCCCAGCTCGATAAAACGTTGAATCACATTCATCTCCCTTTCTCTGCAATGATCATGGTTCTTCTATTTCAATACTTTAACATTCTCTTCATAAAATGAAAATCTCGACAAAAATGTTCGACAATTTATACAAACGATATGTGACGCCTATCTCGTTTTTTGTTATTATTTATTTAGATAGTAGAAGAATATTTCATTAAGGAGTACATCATGTTGAGAGTGGCGTTTTTTACCATTCTATTACTTTTAGGAGTGAGCGGCGGCATTGTTTATACGCAATGGAATGATTATCAGCATGAGATCCGCACGAAAGCAAATGAGCCTCTTGTTCATCACATCATTGCCCGCTATAACGGAGAGTCTCTTGAAGTTCAACATCGTCTAAGCGGTATCATAAAAGACAATTATGAAGTCATCATTCCTAATATAGCAAGAAATTTTTCGTGCAAGTCGGAAAAGAATCAAAAATGTGTCTTTTACAGTAAAAATGAGAAGCGTTTTGTAAAGACGAAAGGGATTGACGAGCTTGAAATGCAATATTCGTTGCCGTTAGCGAAAAAAAAAGATGTTATTTGGCTTGAGAACTGGTCAGCAGCGTTTATTTCCGAGCAAAGGCAGCAAATTTATGTAGAAATGATTGATTTCACCAAAAATAATGGTATATGGATTGCCGGAGCAAAATTAGAAGGACAAACAAAACGCGACAGCTTTACTTACTATACATGGGCACAAAAAGATATTGTTTCGTTCCCGCTTTATTTTCAATCGTTCCAATTAAAACGGACGGTTTCGGAAAACATAGAAGTTTATGCGGGCAGGAAGATTGACATTCGACAATGGACGAAAACAAAAGCAGGTCGCATCGCAGATGTTCCATCATTAACGATTGTTGTATCTCCTGTTCGTGTAAAGTACGTTTCGCCAACTTTAATTGTGATGCCGGAAAAAGAGTCTTTTACTTCCGTGCAAGCCGATTATGTTCGTGCTTATTATCGCTCTCTTTTCTCTTTCCATTCGCCTGTTCAAGAGTGGGTGTGGGATTTCTTAACGGCGATGATGCTCAATCAGGAAGCGATGACGCCAAAGGCGAAACAAGTGTCGAATGAATTGAACCGTGAACTGACAAATGAAGAGAAGAAGGAATTTTTAGACGCGGTTTTTAAGCAGAAAGGAAAAGAGCTGACTCTCCAATTCCTCGACCGCGCACTTGGCGATGTGCGGCATGGAACGACCACTTTTTTTGCTGATAATAGTCAGAGAGAAAATCTTTCTCCGCTTTTGTTTAAACAAAATACTTTATTATTTGTAAACGAACAGCAGCTTAAAGGGGTCTCTCCGATTACACGGCATGGTGAGAAGCTGCTGCCGTTTGTCGAAATAATGACAAAGCTCGGGTATCAAGTTCGTCAGTCAGGGGATGCGGTTTTTATTAATAAAGGATATAACTCTTGGCGCTTTTTTGTAAATTCGAGCATTTATATGCATGGCAATGACCGCTTTGATGATCCATCGATCATTATTCATAAAATCGATAATAAGCTCTATATTAGCGAAAAAATGATACAAGAATGGTTTTACATTGAAGTGCGAGAAAGAGATCAGGCGATTTATATTAATGAGAGATGAGGCGTTGTCTTGTAAGATAAAAAAAGGGGCTGACCCATAAGTGTCTGACCTCACGTGCTTTTCACAATATATAGTTCATTTAACTATGTTATGCCCTATATATTGTGTTGTGGGTCTTGCACTTTGCTTTTGGGTCAGCCCCTCCTTCTATGCTTTTAGGTTCTCGCGCATCGATAGAGCCTAAAAGCAGAAGGAAAAAAGGGAGAGGAGAAACCGGAGGAAGAACTTATGGGGAAACGTAAGTCTTCTCCGTGGTTGGCAACAACATCTTCACCGATGTTGCCATTACTCATTATGACCAATGAACAAATTTGTATACCTTTTACATTTGAATTTTTCCGGAAAGTCTCTTCTTGCGTGAAAGAGTGGAGTCCTGTTTAAGTTTATGATAGGATAAGGATGGCAAAAGTCTATTGATGTGGTGAGTAATGTATGAGGGTAATATCAGGTAAATGCAAAGGGCGTCAGCTGCAAGCTGTTCCTGGCATGACGACAAGACCGACGACAGATAAAGTGAAAGAGGCTATGTTTAATATGATTGGTCCTTATTTTCATGGGGGGATTGGTTTAGATTTGTTTGCGGGCAGCGGTGGTCTAGGAATCGAAGCATTAAGCCGGGGATTGGACAAAGTCATTTTTGTTGATCGGGATGGAAAAGCAATCCAAACGATTCGTCAAAACATACAGTCGTGCGGTTTATCTAATCAGGCGGAAATATATCGTAACGACGCGAATCGGGCACTGAAAGCGATTATCAAACGCGGTATACGTTTTACACTTATTTTTCTCGATCCTCCATATAAGAACAAAGAGTTGGAAGCGCTTATTTCAATCATTGATGAGCATGAGTTGTTGGAAAAGGAAGGATATATCGTAGCGGAACACGCTGAAGAAGTGGAGCTCCCACAGCATATTGGAAATTTAGCAAAATTAAAGCATGAAACATACGGCATTACAGGTGTATCGATTTACGGTTATATTGCTGAAGAGAAAGGAGATTGAATGAATGGCGAGCATTGCAGTATGTCCGGGAAGCTTTGATCCAGTTACATACGGGCATTTAGATATTATAAGGCGCGGTGCGAAAGTATTTGACAAAGTATATGTTTGTGTATTGAATAACTCGTCAAAAAAGCCGCTGTTTTCGGTAGAGGAAAGGATGCAGCTTCTTCATGAAGTAACAAAATCGCTTCCGAACGTTGTCGTTGAGTCTTTTCAAGGCCTTCTTGTTGATTATGCCCGCAGTAAAAATGCCAATGCGATTTTACGCGGTTTGCGCGCCGTCTCTGATTTTGAATATGAAATGCAAATTACGTCTATGAATAGAGTATTAGAGGAAAATATTGAAACATTTTTTATGATGACCAACAACCAATATGCATTTTTAAGCTCAAGTATTGTGAAGGAAGTGGCCAAATATAACGGCAACATTTCCGAACTTGTTCCGCCTGTTGTTGAAGAAGCGTTACGCAAGAAATTTGCGCATCAATGAAAATAAAGGGGCTGATCCATATAAGTGTCTGACCTCGCGTGCCTTTCACAATATACCGTTCGTTTATAATAGTATTATGGGGTTGACACTTAGTTTTGGAACAGCCTTTTAACGTTATTGCGCTATTTCTTTCCGCCAATCTAAGGCAAGCAGCAGCACGTAGAAAGCAAGTGAAAGCAGCGTAATCATTGGCCCATATTCGCTGAGAAGCTGCCAATAATTTGAGAGCCACTCAGGGGAATGTTTTGTTAAAAAGACCGGGATGATCTTTGAATGTTCTTGGTGTGCTTGAAGGTCTTCATAAAACGGTTTCCAAAATACATATGTAAAAACGGCTGCGAAAATACCGTGAAAAACTCGCGCGATGAAAAATGGCTGAAACCGGATGTCCGTTTCAGCGAGAATGCTCGCCACCTGCGCTTGAACGGAAAAACCGCTGAATGCGAGAATAAAACTTGTGATGATCGTTTTTTGCAGCAGGCCTACATTGTCGGTTTGACTTGTCATTTGGCTGCCTAGCGTAATTTCAAACAATCCGGAAATCAGCGGGATGCTAAGCTCTTTCGGCAAAGCGAATATACTTAATAGATATTGAAAAATATTGGCAAGGCGATCGGTTATGTGAATCATGTAAAGAAGTTTATTTAGCACAGAGAAAAGAATAATGAAGCCGCCAATCATTAACAGTGTCTGAATGGAAGAGCGTACCGCGTCGCCCAGCATTTTTCCGATGGCTTGTTCATTTTTTAGTCTTGTTCGGTGCAGGACACGGAACGCTTCTCGGATGGATACTTTTCGCTTATAATCATCATGTGCAGATGATGGGTTCGCTTTGCCATGAAAACGCATGAGCAGACCAACGCAAATATTCCCGATATAGTGCGATAATGCAAGCACAACCCCTATTTGTGGATTATGAAAAAAGCCGACAGAAACCGCTCCGAAAATAAACAGCGGATTAGAAGAATTTGTAAATGAAACGAGCCGTTCCGCCTCAATGGCGGAAATTTGTTTTTCTTGGCGGAGCCTGGCGGTTAATTTCGCTCCAGCAGGGTACCCCGAGGCCATTCCCATCGCCCAGACGAAACCGCCTACCCCTGGGACTTTAAATAATGGACGCATAAGTGGTTCAAGTAACACACCAATTAAATTGACGACACCGAAATGAATGAGCAGCTCGGAAACAATAAAAAAGGGTAATAACGAGGGGAAGACGACTTTCCACCACATATTTAACCCGTTGATCGACGCTTCAAAAGATTGCTTCGGATAACAAATGAGCGAGACGGCAAATAATGTAACAGATAAAGCAAGAAAAATGGTTTTTATTCTTTCTTTCATAAGAGGGTTGCCTCCTGTAAAGAATCGTTTATGAATGATTGCTTTTATGCAGGCAAAAATGTCGTTGTCCAACTTCATATAGTTTAATATACGAGTATAGGCAGTCATTTTAGACCATAAGATTAAAAAAGGATTTTCTCGAGACAAATCTTCCTAAATGGTGAAAAATGGCTAAGGAGGAAAACGATGCGACCGAAAATTGGGTTGGCGTTAGGATCTGGGGGAGCGAGAGGTTTTGCGCATTTAGGAGTTATTAAAGTGCTCGAAGAAGAAAAGATTCCGATTGATTTCATCGCAGGCAGCAGCATGGGAGCGTTAGTGGCTGCGCTGTATGCAAGCGGTCTGGGAATTGAGCGTTTATATAAACTTGCAAAAGCGTTTAAGCGAAATGATTATATTGACTTAACAGTTCCGAAAATGGGGCTTATTTCCGGAAGACGTATAAAAGAGTTTATTCGCTTATTGACAAAAGGAAAGCGAATTGAAGATTTACATATTCCGATTGGCATCGTAGCAACAGATTTGCAAAAGTGTGAAAAGGTCGTGTTTCGAACAGGATTGATTGCGGACGCTGTACGGGCCAGCATTTCGATTCCGGGAATTTTTGTACCAGAACAAATTGATGGCCGCTTACTCGTAGATGGAGGAGTTATTGATCGGATTCCGGTTTCTGTTGCAAGGGAGATGGGGGCAGATATTGTGATTGCTGTCGATGTTTCTCATGTAAAAGTGAACGAAGAAATTTCTTCGATTTTCGACGTTATTTTACAAAGTATTGACATTTTGCAAGATGAGCTTGTACGTCATCGTGAGTTTGCTTCAGATGTGATGATTCGGCCTCGTGTTGAGCAGTTCAGCTCACGCGCATTTACGCATACAGAAGAAATTATCGCTATTGGGGAGGAAGAGACACGAAAACAACTAACGAAAATTCATGAAGCGATCGCGAAATGGAAGGAGTCATAACATAAATGAAAAAAAGAATATACTTAGCTGCGTTTTCTATCGGTGCCATCATTGCGGTGTTACTTACATTTATAAAATTGCCTTATTATGTCACTATGCCGGGAACAGCACAAAAACTGGAGCCGCTTGTTCATGTAAAAAATGGAGATGAAGATGATGGAGATTTTATGTTAACAACGGTGAGAATGGGAAGGGCAAATGTCATCTCTTATGCTTTAGCAAAAGTTCGTAAATATTATGAACTTTATCCGGTCGAGGAGATTAAACAGCAAGGAGAAAGCGACGAAGAATACACGCTGCGGCAGCTGCACATGATGGAAAATTCTAAACAAACAGCGATTGCTGTTGCTTACGAAAAGGCCGGAAAACCCATTACATATAAATTTCTTGGTGTTTATGTCATACGAGTTCTGCCCGATATGCCGGCTAGCCGATATTTGCGCGCAGGGGATCGAATTGTTGCAATCGATGGGAAAAAGCTGCAAACTGCGGAACAATTTATTGAGTATGTCGGTCAAAAAACGAAAGGAGAAACGGTAAAGATTACATTTGAGAGAAAAGGAAAAAAGCAAACGGTTCCACTTGCCCTTAAACCATTTCCGGAAAATCCGGAGCGGGTCGGCATCGGTATTTCTCTTGTTACCGACAGCGACATTGTAACTGATCCTCCTGTTGAAATCGAATCGGAAGAAATTGGCGGACCTTCAGCAGGGCTTATGTTTTCTTTAGAAATTTATAATCAGCTCGTTGAAGAAGATATTACAAAAGGATATACTATTGCAGGAACAGGGACGATTAATGAAAAAGGGGAAATCGGTCCAATTGGCGGCATTTCACAAAAAATTATTGCTGCTGACAAGGCCGGAGCCGATATCTTTTTTGCCCCGAATGAAAAAGGAGCCAAAAATTCAAATTACCAGGAAGCTTTAAAAACAGCAAAAGATATCGGCACAAAGATGAAAATCGTTCCGGTCGATACGTTTGATGATGCGCTCCGCTATTTGCAAACGTTGAAATAGGGGCTGCTCCGAAAGCAAAGTGTCAGCCCCCGCTGTATCATATATAGGACTGCGAAAAGTACGTGAGGTCAGCTCCTTATTTTCCGATTGGAGGAGTCGCGTATTCTTCTTTGACTGCCTTTGTGCGCAAAGGCTCTTGCAGCGCAGATGCATAGGCAAAAGCCGCTTTCTTTTCTTGTTTGTAAATCGGATGGTCTTCAAGAAGCGACACTTTTGAAATGAGCGGAAGTGATAGCTGCTTTTTTACGGTTTTTAAATAGGTCCGGCCTGTTTCGCTCATGCCAAGCAGCCTAATATAGGTTGCTTTTTTATTCGATTCTTTTTGCTGCTTCGTAAAATTCGTTAAAATGTGTGCGCACGTGCGCTGTAATCTTGTCCAAGTGTAGCGCTTCGTTTTCACCATATCGATGAGCTCCGCAAAGTTTTTTGCTTCCATGGAGGCCTCTTTAAAACGATATTCCAAGCCTTCATCCATATCAGCGATTTCTCTCATTTCGTTTAATTCCATTGTAAGAATGCGATATTTTAACAGCGGAAAATAGTCGTTCCATTGATGAAATAAACGATAAGTAGAATAGTACTCATATAACATCTTTTTCGTCGATTCCGGAATGTAAGGAGCGATTTTTTCAAGATGTTCGATGGAATAATGAAGCATGTTCCGCAAGCTTGTCGCGCTGGCAATGGACGGATCGGAAATCGTCTGATCATGATAGCCGGCGGCAATTCGTTTAATCGTATATGGAGTTATTTGCTCATGTTCTTCCATAATGGCTTTTACATAATAAAAACCGAGAATATTGTTTGGTTTCGCTAAATCGAGATTTTCAATTTGCAATTGTTGGAAAGCGAGCGCACTGGCTTTTGGATAGCTGACTCCAGTCTTGAGCGCTTTTTTTAAATACGTATTGTATTTGTCTTCTTGTTTTGCTAAAGCTTTTACCGCTTCAGTAAAATGATGGATGTCACCGCTTTCGCTTCCGAAGCAAATATAATCACAATCCAAAGCAGCAAGCAGGGAAACAGCTCCAGCGGCAAATTCTTTGGCGGCTTGCACAGCAAACATATAAGGTAATTCAACGACAATATCCACCCCGGCAGCCAGAGCCATGCGGGTCCGGGCCCATTTTGAGACGAGAGCCGGCTCGCCGCGCTGCAAAAAGTTTCCGCTCATCACAGCGATGACGCAATCTGCCCCGGTTTGCCGCTTTGTTTCCTGCAAATGATATAAATGACCGTTATGAAACGGATTATATTCAACGACAATTCCGACCGCTTTCACGCGATTTCGTCCTTTCTCATATGAAATTTGGAGTTTTGGCAAAAACATGATAAATTGTATATAAGCTGACTACATTATAGTGTAAAGAAAAAATATTGACAAACGAGAAAACGAAACGTATAATTTTCTTTGTTGCCTTGAGGTGATTTTAAGTGAAATGGACCGTTCATAAGCTTCATCAGCTGCAAAACAAAGGATTAACCATTGATGAAACCGTCGATGTTTCTGATTTAAAACAAGTTGACAAGTCAATTCGCGATATTTCCCCTGTGCATATTCAAGGGCGCGCTGACTTGAGTTCAACAAAGTTTACGTTTCATTTAACAATCAAAGGAACAATGGTATTGCCGTGCTCCCGAACGTTAGTTGACGTCTCTTACCCATTTGAAATTGATACAATCGAGACGTTTTTATTAAATGATTATGATGATACAACTGATGAAGATATGCATGTCGTTCAAGGAGAAGCGGTTGACTTATTGCCGATTGTGAAAGAATTGATCCTCCTTGAAATTCCGCTGCAAATCTTTTCAGAACAGGAAAATGTTGAAGGAGCTGCGCCGCAGTCAGGAAAAGATTGGGAAGTGATTACTGAGGAACAACTGAAAAATAAAATTGATCCTCGACTGGCCGGCTTAGCGAAGTTTTTTGAAAAGAAAAAAGAAGAGTGAGCGAAGAACCGGCATTATCCGGCCTTCGTCATACTTGTAAATCCTTTTAAGGAGGTGGGAATAATGGCTGTACCTTTTAGAAGAACATCTAAAATGAAGAAAAGAATGCGTCGTACGCATTTCAAATTACAAGTACCTGGTATGGTAGAATGCCCAAATTGCGGTGAAATGAAACTTGCTCACCGCGTATGCAAAGTTTGCGGAACTTACAAAGGAAAAGAAGTTGTTAACAAATAATGGTTAACCAGATTAAAGTTGCAAGAGGCTGACCTATAAGTATCTGATCTCATGCAGAATCCATAATATATAGTGTTCTCATCCTATGTACTATATATTTTGGTTGTGGGGTCTGATGCTTTGCTTTAGGGTCAGCCTCTTGTTTTTTTGGAGAAAATACTGTTTTACTTTCGGTGAAGAGTGGCAGGAAAATAGGAGAGTATCGTTAAATTTAATAAAGTGCAACTTCATCAGTGGGGGGTTCTTCATCCCCCACTGATGTTAGTTGAACTTATCGCACTTCTAGCGTCCGTTATCTCCCACCTGTAGAGGTGGGAGTCTTACGGACGATTAGAACGGGATAAAAAGTGAAAGAGAGGAGGAAAGAAGTTGGCGGATGTTTTGTTAGAACAAGATAACGACGGCATTGTTTGGTTTACGATTAATCGACAAGAAAGGAGAAATGCCATTAACTATGAAGTAATGGATTGTTTACAAAAAACAATTCAAATGGTTGAACAAAACGACGATGTGAAAGTGTTGGTTATTACTGGCGCGGGAGAGAAAGCGTTTTGTTCGGGCGGAGATTTAAGCAGTTTTCATCGTTTGCAAACGAAAGAAGAAGCGTATTCGATGCTTGGGAAAATGGGAAATATTCTCTATTCACTTTTAACCGTTTCAAAGCCGACGGTTGCGCTGATTAACGGCACGGTCATTGGCGGAGGATGTGAGCTGGCAACTGCTTGTGATTTCCGCTATGCAAAAAGAGGCAGCAAAGTTGGATTTGTTCAAGGAAAGTTGGCGATTACAACGGGCTGGGGCGGAAGCACGATGTTATTTGAAAAAATGTCTTACGATCGTGCGCTCCATGTATTGCTGGAGGCAGAGCCTGTCAGTGCGGAGAAAATGTATGAATACGGTTGGATTCATTCTCTTTTGCCGGAACAAGGACTGAAAGAAGAATGTAGAAAGCTTCTTTCTCCATATTTATCCAAATCTGTACACGTTTTGCGGGCATATAAAACAGCAGCGGTTGCGAAATGGAAGAATGAAGCGTTTCGCGCTAGGTTTTTTGCTGAAATTGAACGATGTTCCGTATTATGGGAATCGCCCGAGCATGATGAAGCCGTGCGTGCATTTTTAAATAAATAGTCTATCTTTTCTACTAGTCGCATACATATAGTGAAAAAAGCGACTAGGGGGATGAAGGATGACAAGTATGCGCCAAGACGCATGGACACAAGATGAAGATTTATTGTTAGCCGAAGTAGTATTGCGTTACATTCGTGAAGGCGGGACGCAGCTTCAAGCGTTTGAAGACGTCGGACGGCGCCTTTCCCGCACGGCAGCGGCTTGTGGTTTTCGTTGGAATTCGTATGTAAGAAAACAGTATAAAGATGCTATTGAACTAGCGAAAAAACAGCGGAAAGAAAAGAAAAAAGAAGCGGCTGTTCATATGGAACGGAAGGAAACGGCAACAGCGGAGATCGCAGCAGCGAAAGAGCTTACTTTGGAAGAAGTGATCGCTTTCTTGCAACGATATCATCAATCGAAAAATGACTTTCAACATGCGATCGATGAAAACCGTGCTTTAAAAAAAGATATGGAACAATTGCAACATACGATAACGAGATTGCAAGCAGAAAAAGAGCTGCTGGAAAAAGAATTGAAAATTGTGCAAGAAGATTATAAAACGTTGATTGGTATTATGGAACGCGCGAGAAAGATGGTCGTTTTTGAAGAAGATGAGCAAGCAAAAAAAGTAAAATTTCAAATGGAACGAAATGGGAATCTGGAGAAAATTGAAAAATAAGAAGAGTTATAGGCTGTCTCAAAAACGTAGGTTCAGACCCCTCTACTACAATCTCTATCGCAAAGGAATGAAAATGCCGGTATAGTTTGAGGGAATCCTGGTTTTATGAGACAGCCTTTATTTTTGTTATGTTTGTTAGTTAACGCAACCCATTTTCATTTGTTACAATAACTATAAATAGTTAATGGATAGAAAGAGAGGAAAAAGTAGACATGAAAGTGGGGATTGTTGGCGGCGGGGCAGTCGGGCTGCTAATAGCTGCCTATTTACATCGTATGTATGATATAACACTCTATACGAGAAGACAATCGCAAGCGGCTTTACTAAATAAAAATGGTTTATGTTTTATAAAAGGCAGCAAGGAAAAAACGTTTTTCATTAAGACGAAACATATTGAACAAAGTGAGATGAATGAAGATGTCGTGTTCGTTACTGTCAAGCAATATGATTTGCCTGAATTAGCTTCATCAGCGAATAGGCTGCAAAATATTCCAACTGTTGTATTTTTGCAAAACGGAATGGGGCATTTGCCGCTTTTAAGCCGATTCAATAATCGAAATATTGTGCTTGGTGTTGTAGAGCATGGAGCGTTAAAACATGATGACCGTACAGTCGAACATACAGGGGAAGGAAAAATCAGCCTCGCGGTCTGGAAAGGAGAAATAGGGGAAGCTCAGCGTTTGATTGAGCAATCTTCGTCTCATTTCCCATTTTTGTTTAAGAAAGATTGGTATGAAATGTTGGCGATGAAGCTGGCGATTAATGCCGTCGTAAATCCTTTGACAGCGTTATTGCGTGTGAAAAACGGACAATTGCTCGAAGTAAATGAGTACCGAATGATGATGCAATTGCTGTTCAGTGAACTAAAAGACGTATTATCGCTTCCAAATGAACAGAAAGCGTGGGAAAACATCGTTCTTGTATGTGAGAAAACAGCGAATAACCGCTCTTCGATGTTGAAGGATATCGAACAAGGTCGCCAAACAGAAATCGATGCTATTTTAGGATATATAATTCAGAGAGGAAAGAGCATGAACATACAAACCCCTTTATGTGAATTTTTGCTGCATGCGATTAAGGGAATGGAACGAAGGGGGAAGTTCGAATGAGTGGTTTCGTTTCTGGACTTTTTGCGACATTTGTTACGGTGCCGATTGCGGCTTTTATGGTTGTTTATATGCTTGGAAGAAAAGTTTTGAAACGAAAAAAGAAGTCATTTCACTTAGCCATGAACGTTTCGACCGTCTTTTTTATTTTGGGAGTCCATTTTTTGATTATGGCGATTTGGAATACATCATATTTATGGATGATTATTATATTTTTGCTTTTACTAAAAGTATTATTTATGATAGGTTATTGGCGGAAAAAACAAGATGTGCGTCTCGCACCTGTGTTTCGTTTGTTTTGGCGTTTTAATTTCTTATTCTTTTCTTTTGCCTACTTTAGCTTGCTCATTTACGGTCTCATTATGCGTACGATAGAAAATCTGTAGAGCCTTATTTTTTTATATTGCGAAAAGAAATGGTATACTCTTGGCAGAAAGATAAATGAAAACGAGAAAGGAAGTTTCGTCAATGGAGATGATGGAAATCTCTTTACCGTCTGTAACACCGTTAGCAACGGATTATATAGAAGGATTATTTCCGATAAAAGTTGGATTTGATTACGATATTTATGATGCTCGCGTGTTCAAAATGCGTCTACGTGACTTGAAAGAAAGAGCATACCCGCGGCAAAAGCTCGTTGAACATTTGCTGCACTACCATCAAAAGTTTACGGTAAGTAAAAAAACGTTAGACAATATACATAAACTTCTTGACCCGGAAAGCGTCGTAGTCATTGGTGGACAGCAGGCAGGACTTTTGACGGGCCCGCTTTATACGATTCATAAAATTATCTCGATTTTGACGCTGGCTAAACAGCAGGAAAAAGCATTAAAAGTGCCGGTTGTGCCGGTATTTTGGATTGCTGGAGAAGATCATGATGTTGCCGAAGTGAACCACGTATATGTAGCAGAAAACGAAAAAATTAAGAAGAAAACATACCCATATACATTTTCCGAAAAACGAATGGTGGCTGATTTACCGATTGACCGCCAACGATGTTTTGAATGGGTAAAAGAAATTGTTGAAACATATGGAGAAACGGACGTGACCAATCAACTGCTTTCGTTTATTGAAGAAAGCTTAGAGGAAGCAGAAACATTTGTTGACTTTTTTGCCTCGCTCATTTTGCGCCTGTTTGCTTCGGAAGGATTGGTAGTGATTAATGCGGCAGATTCAGAATTAAGAGCGATTGAGCGTGATTTTTTTGTGCAGCTATTCAATCGTCATCGTGAAATTACGAAGCTTGTCTTAGCGCAACAAGAAGAGTTAAATAAGCTCGGATACAAAAAAACGCTCGATGTTCAGGGACAGTCTGTTCATTTGTTTTATCATCATGACGGTGAGCGGCTTTTGTTGGAGTACGATGAACAAATTCAGCAGTTTCATAGCAAAAAAAGAGAAGTTTCCTTCACATATGAAGAGCTCGCTTCGCTTGTTGAAACAAAACCGCATTTCTTTAGTAATAATGTTGTGACAAGGCCGTTAATGCAAGAATATTTGTTCCCGACATTAGCTTTTATTGCCGGCCCTGGGGAAATTGCTTACTGGGCTGAACTTAAACAAGTATTTTCTTTATTTGAGTTTAAAATGCCGCCCGTTGTTCCCCGCCTTAACATAACGCTTGTTGAACGCTCCATTCATACCGATATCGAAGAAGTAGGGTTAACCGTCTCTGCGGTTTTACAAGGAGCAGTTGAACAAGCAAAGGAAATTTGGCTGCGCAATCAGTTTAAGTATCCGCTTGAGGAACTTTTTGCAAATGCAAAAGCGAACATCGAAGAGATTCATCGTCCGTTAAGAGAAATTGGCATGGAGATTGATCGCGGATTAGCGGATTTGTTGACGAAAAATGCTAGTTTCCTTCAAGCACAAATAGATTTTCTTTACCAAACATTGCAGCGCCGCTTAGAGCAAAAGTATGAAGCAGAGCTTCGAAAGTTTGCGCGGATTGAAATGGCTTTAATGCCGAACCGTGCGCCTCAGGAGCGGATTTGGAACATCTTTTACTACATGAACAAACATGGGTTGGACTTTGTAGACCGCTTATTGCGCCTTGATTATAAGTGGAATGGCATGCATAAAATTGTTTATATTTAACCGTTTTTCGAAGAAAACGTCGAAGAAAAAAGTCCTGCTTAACGCAGGATTTTTTTTGCTCGATGAGAATAGTACATAAGTAAGTAGCATGGTAATAAAAGGTATGGTAAGTTAATAATGAGGACAAAATTTTACACGTCGCGACAATTTCAAACAGACAAAGACGATTTTTTAAAAGAAACACCTAAAAATATGATTAGTTTTGCGATATAATATAAAGGTTGCCATAATGGATTTATTACAAAAATAAAGGTGGTGAGACTGTGTTTGAGCATACAACAGTCTTATTGAAGGAAACAGTCGATGGCTTGCAGGTAAAGCCAGATGGTATATATGTAGACTGTACGCTCGGCGGCGCAGGTCATAGTGAATATTTATTGTCGAAGCTGTCAGAAGAAGGGAAATTATTTGCCTTTGACCAAGATGAAACGGCCATTAAACATGCGAAAGAAAAGCTTAAAAAATATGAAAAACAAGTAACGATCATTAAAAGCAATTTTCGCTTTTTAACGGATAAACTAGCGGAACATGGGGTTCATCAAGTCGATGGTATTTTATTTGATTTAGGTGTCTCGTCTCCGCAGTTGGATATACCGGAGCGGGGATTTAGCTATCATCATGATGCACCGCTTGATATGCGCATGGACCGTGAACAAACATTAACGGCGTATGATATCGTCAATCATTGGTCCTATGAAGAATTGGTGAAAATTTTCTTTCATTATGGGGAAGAAAAATTCTCAAAGCAAGTGGCGCGAAAAATTGAAACGGCGCGTCAGCAAAAGCCGATCGAAACGACTGGCGAGTTAGTTGAATTGATTAAAGCGGCCATACCAGCGCCGGCACGAAGAAGCGGCGGGCATCCGGCAAAAAGAATTTTCCAAGCGATTCGCATTGCTGTCAACGATGAATTAAAGGTGTTTGAAGAAGCGATTCAACAGGCGATTGACTTATTAAAGCCGGGAGGAAGAATCAGTGTGATTACATTCCACTCTTTAGAAGACCGCATTTGCAAAGCGGCATTCAAAGAAGCGAGTGAAGGCCCGAAGCTCCCGCCGGGGTTGCCTGTCATTCCAGAACAATATAAGCCGAAACTGAAAATTATTACAAAAAAACCAATTGTCCCGTCAGAAGAGGAACTTGCCATGAATAATCGGGCGCGTTCGGCAAAACTTCGTATCGCTGAAAAATTGTAATTGGAGGAGGCAAAGAGTTTGAATCATGCAGCTGTTAAAATAAAAACTAACGAAGTACAAAGACGAGAGCATCACGTGCGTCCGAAACGGAAGCGGCAATTTCGCACGACATTAGGGGAAAAAGTGCTTCTGTTCGCGTTTGCTATGTTTGTTGTTTACTGCAGCATTCAAATTGTTTCTAATCAAGTGGCGATTTATCAAGCAAATAAACAAATTCAACAGCTAGAGGAAACGATACAAGAACAGAAAAAATATAATAATGATTTATCTGTTCAAGTACAAGAGCTCAGTACATATGAACGTATATTAGAAAAAGCAAAAGAGCTCGGTCTTTCATTGAACGAAAATAATGTCAAAGTAGTACAGGAATGATGGGCGATGACATATAAAAAGCATATGAACATCAATAAAGGAGCAGCTGGTTTATTTATTTTGTTTAGTCTGCTCTTTTTTATATTGTTAATCCGGTTTATTTATTTACAGGCAACGGGAACAGCGGATGGCCAAATGCTGGCTGCTGAGGCGGAGAAGCGGTATAAACAGCAGCGGGTCATTGAGGCTAAGCGCGGTACGATTTTTGACCGCAACGGTGAAATCATTGCCGAGGATACGCCATCGTATACCGTTGTGGCTGTCCTTGATAAAACGTTAACAACCGATCCGAAAAAACCGCGCCATGTCGTTGACCCGGAAATGACGGCAAAAAAACTCGCTCCATTATTGAAAATGAAAGTGAGCGAAGTGGAAAGAATATTAAAAAAAGATGCGAAACAAGTAGAGTTTGGTCCAAAGGGACGAAATATTAGCCAACAATTAAAAATGAAAATTGAAGCGTTGCATCTTCCGGGGATTGGATTCATTCGTGATACAAAGCGGTTTTATCCTAATGGGACATTTGCTTCCCACGTGATTGGCTATGCCCAAAAAAGCGATAAGGAAGACGGGCAAACAGTTGGAGCCATGGGGATCGAAAAAAGCTTAAATGATTACTTGAAAGAAAAAGATGGGTATGTGACTTTTAAGGGCGATCCTCAAGGCTTAAAGCTGCCGAACACGAAAGAATCGATCGTTCGGCCTGATAATGGAAACGATGTATATTTAACGATTGATCAAAAAATCCAAACGTTCCTTGAAGATGCTATGAACCAGGTGGAAAAACAATACAAGCCTGAAAAAATCATCGCTATTGTCGCTGATCCGAAGACAGGAGAAATTTTGGCGATGGGTTCAAGACCAAGCTTTGACCCGAACAAGCGAAACATTCAATATTATATGAACGATGCGATCTCCTATCCATACGAACCAGGATCGACGATGAAAATTTTTACGTTAGCTGCTGCTATTAATGAAGGGGTCTACAATGGCAATGAACTTTACAAGTCCGGGGCTTATAAAATCGGGCCAAATATGATTCGCGATCATAATAAAGTCGGATGGGGCACCATTTCTTTTAATGAAGGGGTGCAACGCTCTTCGAATGTTGCTTTTTCCATTTTAGTAAGAGAAAAACTAGGAGAAGATCGCTTTCTGCAATATTTACACCGGTTCCATTTTCATCAGCCGACAGGCATCGATCTTCCAGGTGAAACAATTGGTAATATTGTTTACCGATATCCGATTGAGAAAGTAACGACTGCATTTGGACAAGGAACATCGGTTACTCCGATTCAGCAAATTCAGGCAGCTACTGCCATTGCGAATGGCGGCAAAATGATGAAACCTTATATCGTTGACCGTATTGTCGACCCTGACACAGGGAAAGTAGTTAAGCAGAACAAACCTAAGGTTGTTGGACAGCCGATTACAAAAGAAACCGCGGCAAAAGTACTGGATATTTTAGAAACGGTTGTTACTTCGGAAAAAGGAACAGGGCGGCCATATAAAATTGAAGGGTATCGTGTTGCCGGAAAAACGGGTACGGCGCAAATTCCTTCACCAAATGGCGGATATTTAACCGGCTATAACAACTATATTTTCTCCTTTCTAGGTATGGCGCCTAAAGAAAATCCGCGCCTGCTTATGTATGTTGCGGTGAAGAGACCAAAAATTTCCTACACAGAAACAGGAGCAGCGCCTGTCTCAATGATTTTTAACAGCGTCATGAAAAACAGCTTACAATATTTAAATATTCAACCTTCTCTTGAAATGAAAAGAAAGCTAAAAAGTAATAAAGGCATCGCTCTTTCGGAATATGTAGGCTTGACGGTTGAAGAAGCAACGAAGCGGTTGCAAGAAAAAGGATTGACACCTGTTTTTGTGGGCAAAGGACAGAGAATTGAAGCGCAAATACCGTTAGCTGGCGAAGAAGTGATTGCCCGCGAGAGAATTATTTTAAAAACAGACGGACAAGCAACAATGCCTGATGTTACTGGATGGTCGCTGCGCGATATTATGAAATTAGCGCAACTATTGCAGCTTCAGCCGAGCATGAAAGGATATGGTTATGCGGTTACGCAAAATATCCCGCCTGGTGCAAAAGTAAACCCTAGAGATTATTTGATTGTTGAGCTGGCCAATCCGCAGCAGATGGATAAAAGAATCGCTGAAATCGCACGACAAAAAGAGGAAAATAAAAAGCAAAAAGATGAGAATAAGCCGCTTGATTAGTAATTGACGTTCTATTGTAACCGGTACAAGCATATAGTGGAACGAGCCCATTCTATAAAGGAGGTTTCGCTATATGCGCGTTTCACATGTCACTGTTCGAAAACGACTAATGATCGTATTATTGATTGGGTTTCTTATTTTTGCCATTATTGATGTTCGTCTTGGATATGTACAATTTGTCCTTGGAAAGATGTTAACGGAAGAAGCGAAAAATTCGTGGAGCCGCAATATTCCGTTCGAACCGGAGCGGGGAGAAATTTTAGATCAAAATAATATTCCGCTCGCTACGAATATGAGCGCTCCGACTGTGTATGTTGTACCGCGGCAAATTGAAAATCCTACAGAGGCAGCAGAGAAGCTGGCAAAAGCATTAAATATGCCTGTCGAAAAAGCATACAAGCATATAACAAAACGAACTTTAATCGAACGGATTCACCCTGAGGGGCGAAAAATTTCCCATGAAAAGGCAAAAGAAATTCGCGCACTTGGTCTGAAAGGAGTTTATATTGCCGAAGATTCTAAAAGATATTACCCATTTGGCAGTTATTTATCCCACGTATTGGGGTTTACCGGCATTGATAATCAAGGATTGACAGGGCTGGAGCTTTATTATGATAAAGAATTGAGCGGGAAAAAAGGTTCAGTACAATTTTATTCTGATGCGAAAGGTAAGAGAATGCCGAATATGGCTGATAATTATACACCGCCGACGGACGGTTTGAATTTGCGGTTAACGATTGATACGCGCGTACAAACCATCGTTGAGCGGGAGCTGGACATTGCTGAAACGAAGTATAACCCTGATGGAATGATAGCTATTGCCATGAATCCGAACAATGGCGAAATCTTAGCGATGGCAAGCCGCCCGGATTTTGACCCGGCAAACTATCGCAATGTCCCGCCGGAAATTTTTAACCGCAATTTACCGGTTTGGAGCACATATGAACCTGGTTCTACCTTTAAGATTATCACTCTTGCTGCTGCATTGGAGGAGAAAAAAGTGGATTTATTAAAAGACCATTTCCATGATCCTGGATATGCCAAAGTAGCAGGAGCTACTCTTCGCTGCTGGAAAAGAGGAGGGCATGGTCATCAAAGTTTTCTTGAGGTTGTCCAAAATTCATGCAACCCGGGTTTTGTCGAATTAGGGGAGCGATTAGGAAAAACAACGTTATTTAAATATATAAGAGATTTCGGTTTTGGTGAGAAAACGGGCATTGATTTGCAAGGAGAAGGAAAAGGAATTTTATTTGATATGAATCGTGTTGGTCCGGTGGAACAGGCGACGACTGCGTTTGGTCAAGGAGTCTCTGTTACGCCGATTCAGCAGGTTGCTGCTGTTTCCGCAGCGATTAATGGCGGGATTTTGTATACGCCATATATTGCAAAGGAGTGGGTTGATCCTGTTACAGGAGAGGTCATAAGCCGCAACACTCCAAAGGTGAAACGCCGTGTTATTTCCGAGGAAACGTCCAAGCAAGTAAGATATGCGCTTGAAAGCGTAGTGGCCCAAGGAACGGGAAAAGGGGCTTTTGTTGAAGGATACCGTGTTGGCGGAAAGACAGGAACAGCGCAAAAAGCACAAAATGGACGGTATTTAGAAAATAATCATATTGTATCATTCATCGGCTTCGCTCCAGCGGATAACCCACAGCTTGTTGTTTATGTTGCTGTCGATAATCCAAAAGGAACGGTGCAGTTTGGTGGAGTAGTTTCCGCTCCAATAGTAGGAAAAATTATGGAAGACAGCCTTCGCGCTTTAGGTGTGAAACCACGCAAAGAGCAGCTTGAAAAAGAAAGAGTGTGGAATGATCCGAAAGTTGTAACAGTTCCGAATTTAATTGGCCTGACAAAAAAAGACTTGCAACAGCAGCTTTTTAACTTAAAATTAGATGTTAGTGGAGAAGGAGGAACGGTTATTGAACAAGCGCCGCAAGCAGGTGCAAAGGTAAAAGAAGGGGCGACGATTCGCGTCTATTTAGGAGCGAAGAATGCTGCTTCATCGGAAAGATAAGCCTAGAGGAAAGTAACCTCATGGCTTCTTTTTCTGTTATGATATAATAGTTGAACTGTTAAATTAAGAAGCCAAGCGAGAGGAATGAATGCGATGAAATTACAATCGTTGCTTTCTTATTTGCATGATTTTACAACATATGTTGGTGAGAATCCAACCATTACATCGATCGAGATGGATTCACGTGAAGTAAAACAAGGCTCTTTATTTATTTGCGTTAAAGGTTTTACGGTTGATGGGCATGACTTTGCCCAGCAGGCTGTTGAAAACGGGGCGGCAGCGATTATTGCCGAGCGGGAAATTAACGTAGATGTACCAGTCATTATCGTCAAAGACAGCAAAAGAGCAATGGCCGTCCTTGCCGATATTTTTTACGGCCAGCCGACACATCAATTACATTTAATTGGTGTGACGGGCACAAACGGCAAGACAACAACGACTCATATTATTGAGCATATTTTTCGCCGCGCTAATAAGAAGACGGGGTTGATCGGGACGATCAATATTAAAATTGGCGATCAAACGTATGACGTGAAAAATACAACGCCTGAATCGCTCGTTCTGCAAAAAACATTTAAGCAAATGGTAGATGAAAATGTTGATGTGGCAGTAATGGAAGTATCATCGCATGCATTGCATATGGGAAGAGTGCATGGGTGCGATTATGACGTTGCTGTTTTCACGAATTTGACGCAGGATCATTTAGATTATCATCGAACAATGGACGAATATCGCTGGGCCAAAGGGCTGTTATTTGCGCAATTAGGCAACCGTTTCGATCATCATAAACCAAAGTTTGCCGTCCTTAATCAAGATGACCCAGCTTCGAACGAATATAAAAGAAGTACAGCAGCGACAGTGATTACATACGGAATTGATGAAGAAAGCGATATTATGGCGAAAAATATTGAAATTACAGCAAACGGAACAACATTTGATCTTGTGACACCGCTAGATACGATTCGCGTGAAGACGAAGCTGATTGGCAAGTTTAGCATCTACAATATCCTTGCAGCGACAGCAGCTTGTTTAGTATCAAAGGTTCCACTCGCTACGATTGTTGAGGCCATTGAGGAAATGAAAAGTGTCGCAGGACGGTTTGAAGTCGTTGATGGCGGCCAAGATTTTACCGTTATTGTTGACTATGCACACACTCCTGATAGTTTGGAAAACGTGTTAAAAACGATTAAGCAATTTGCTAAACGAAAAGTGTATGTTGTTGTTGGCTGCGGCGGTGATCGCGATCGCACGAAGCGGCCGATTATGGCACGCATCGCTGCTGACTATGCAGATGTACCGATTTTTACTTCTGACAATCCGCGCTCTGAAGATCCGGTGGCTATTTTAAAAGATATGGAAGAAGGCGTGAAAGGAACGCAATATATTTCCATCGTTGACAGGAAAGAAGCGATTCGTTATGCCATTTTCCACGCACAAGAAGGGGATGTCATTTTAATTGCCGGAAAAGGACACGAAACGTACCAAATTATTGGAAGCGAAGTGCTGGAGTTTGATGACCGGCTTGTGGCACGCCAGGCCATTAAGGAGCGAAACGAATCATGCTGACGTATCGCTTCTTAAAAAAGCTGTTTCCAGTAACGCGCGGAATTGAAGATGACACGATTCAATTTCAACATCTATTCGTTCATCCGCTGCAAGCAGCAGCTAAAGGGTTGTTTGTGCCGCTAAGATATGAACATAAAGAGCTGCAGCAGGCGATTGAAAATGGAGCGGTTGCTGCACTTTGGAAAAAGACCGTGCCGCTGCCTGCTTATGTTCCGAATCAGTTTCCTGTTTTTTTCGTTTCTTCCCCGCTTCAAGCATTAACAGAAATTGTTGAAACATATTTGCAATCTGACGAAATGGAGAATGACAAGATGACCCGATTTTATTTGAATATAGAAGGGGCTCATATTGAAGAAAATCATTCATATCATATAGCTGTAATAGACGTATTAAAACAGCTTGAACAACGGCTACAAGAAGAAGGGGGTGGACAGTCGTGCTAGAGCAAGTAATTGTTTTCACCATTGCAATGGCTTTCTTAATTACGGTATTGTTATCGCCGATATTTATTCCCTTCTTAAGAAGATTAAAGTTTGGGCAAAGCATTCGGGAAGAGGGGCCAAAGTCACATCAAAAGAAATCAGGCACCCCTACGATGGGCGGAATTATGATTTTGTTATCGCTCATTGCTACAACAATTGTCATGACAAATAAATTTTCTGAGCCTACCGTGCAAACTTATTTATTGCTGTTTGTAACGATTGGCTACGGTCTGCTCGGATTTTTAGACGATTTTATTAAAGTGGTCATGAAACGGAATCTTGGCTTAACTAGTAAGCAAAAATTATTTGGTCAATTAATGATTGCCTTTATTTTTTATTTTGTTTATCAGCAAAATGATTTTTCGACGGAACTGCGCATACCGGGAATTGACTTTACTTTTGATTTAGGATGGGGTTATATATTATTAATGATTTTTATGCTTGTCGGCGGTTCAAATGCCGTCAATTTAACCGACGGTCTCGATGGGCTGCTAGCGGGCACGGCAGCGATTGCATTCGGAGCATATGCTGTCTTGGCTTGGAATCAATCGCAGTATGACATTGCTATTTTTAGTGTGGCTGTAGTTGGTGCTGTTCTTGGATTTTTAGTGTTTAATGCGCATCCGGCTAAAGTGTTTATGGGGGATACCGGATCGCTTGCTTTAGGCGGAGCCATCGCAACGGTAGCGATTTTAACGAAATTAGAAATTTTGCTTGTCATTATTGGCGGTGTGTTTGTCATTGAAACATTATCTGTTATTATCCAGGTAATTTCATTTAAAACGACTGGAAAACGAGTGTTCAAAATGAGTCCATTGCACCATCATTATGAACTAGTTGGTTGGTCTGAATGGCGAGTTGTTGTTACATTTTGGGCAGTCGGCTTACTATTTGCAATGCTTGGAATTTATATCGAGGTGTGGATTTAATTGAAAAAGGTGACTATGTATCAAAATAAAAATGTCTTAATACTTGGTTTAGCAAAAAGCGGGTTCGCTGCTGCGAAGTTGCTGCATGAGTTAGGTGCAAAAGTAACAGTCAATGATCAGAAGCCGTTTGAGGAAAATGAGGCAGCGCAAAGTTTAGAAAAAATGGGGATACGCGTTATTTGCGGCAGCCATCCGCTTGAACTTTTGGACGAATCTTTCGACTTAATGGTGAAAAATCCAGGGATTCCGTATTATAATCCGCTTGTCGCAAAAGCGATGGAGAAAGGTATACCGATCATAACGGAAGTGGAATTAGCGTATCAAATTTCTGAAGCTCCGTTTATCGGTATTACAGGTTCAAATGGAAAAACAACGACGACAACATTAATTTATGAAATGTTAAAGGAAGGCGGCAAGCAGCCGTTAATTGCCGGAAATATCGGCACGGTAGCCTGCGAGGTCGCAAAGGAAGCTTCTAGCGAAAATTGGATCGTGACAGAACTTTCTTCCTTTCAATTGATGGGAATTATGGATTTCCAGCCGAAAATTTCTGTATTGTTAAACCTATTTAATGCGCATTTAGACTATCATGGAACAAAAGAAGCGTACGCTCAGGCGAAAGGAAATCTTTTTAAAAATCAAACAAATGATGATTTCGCTGTAGTGAATGCGGATGATGAAACGGTCATGAAACTTGTCCAATCATCGGATGCAGCAAAAGTATTCTTTTCAACAACGCAGCGTTTACAAAACGGTGCTTGGATGGAAAATGGCATGATCTATTTTAATGGTGAAGAAATCATTGAAACGAAAGATATTGCATTGCCGGGAAAACACAATTTGGAAAACATTTTAGCAGCGGTTTCTGCCGCCAAATTAACAGGCGTAGACAATGAAGCAATTGTTCGAGTGTTAAAAACATTTACAGGCGTAAAACATCGTTTGCAATTCGTTGCGGAAGTAAATGGTCGTAAATTTTATAATGATTCGAAGGCCACAAATATTCTTGCAACGCAAAAAGCTTTATCAGCATTTGAACAGGACTCTGTTATCCTCCTTGCCGGCGGGCTTGATCGCGGTAATGAGTTTGATGAATTGATTCCATATTTTAAAAATGTGAAGGCCATTGTTCTTTTTGGACAAACGGCACAAAAGCTAGAACGTGCGGCAAAGCAGGCAGGAATAGAAATGATTGAACATGTCGATAATGTGGAAAAAGCCGTACCAATTGCCTATGAATTATCACAGCCGGGAGATATCGTTCTTTTATCACCAGCTTGTGCAAGCTGGGATCAATATAAAACTTTTGAACAAAGAGGAGACATTTTTATCGGTGCGGTGCATAAGTTGAAGTAAGGGGACATCCCTCCACGAGGTGTGTTGATTAACCAATAAAATCCAGAGAAAGCAGGTTTATTTCATAGCTTTTCTGCCTAACTCGACGGAGAACACTTTGCGGATAAATGGATTTGTCCGCCGGCGTTCACGTTCCGTTATCACGGCAGAAAAGCGTGAATCACCGAGAAAATAGTTATAATAATGGATAATCAGCACTCATGATCCCTCCCCTGTTACAGTTTAAAAAGATGAGGTGTTCCGCATTGCACGGAAAAAAGTCTACGCCTGACATTTTACTTATTATCATTACGTTTTCCTTGCTTGCCATTGGCCTAATTATGGTGTACAGCGCAAGTGCGGTTTGGGCTGAATATAAGTTTCATGACTCTTTCTTTTTTGCGAAAAGACAGCTCTTGTTTGCTGCGGTTGGCATTATCGCGATGTTTTTTATTATGAACGTTGATTATTGGACATGGCGAACATGGGCAAAAGTGATTTTAATCGTTTGCTTCGTATTGCTCGTTCTTGTTCTTATTCCAGGAATTGGAATGACGCGCAACGGCTCGCGCAGTTGGATCGGTGTTGGAGCATTTTCGATTCAGCCATCAGAGTTTATGAAATTAGCAATGATTGCCTTTTTGGCAAAGTTTCTATCTGAACATCAAAAGAAAATCACTTCTTTTAAACAAGGGTTACTTCCGGCTTTAACGCTTGTGTTTGCTGCTTTTGGTATGATCATGCTGCAGCCTGATTTAGGAACGGGAACGGTGATGGTCGGCACGTGTATTGCGATGATTTTTGTGGCAGGTGCCCGCATTATCCATTTTGCCGGTTTAGGCTTGTTAGGGTTGGCCGGTTTTGCCGCTCTTGTTCTTTCCGCGCCTTATCGGATTAAGAGGATTACATCGTTTTTAAACCCATGGGAAGATCCGTTAGGAAGCGGATTTCAAATGATTCAATCACTGTATGCCATCGGACCGGGTGGGCTGTTTGGTTTAGGACTTGGTCAAAGCAGACAAAAATTTTTTTATTTGCCTGAGCCGCAAACGGATTTTATTTTTGCCATTTTAGCGGAAGAACTAGGATTTATCGGCGGGTCACTTGTATTGCTTTTGTTTAGTCTTCTTCTTTGGCGAGGGGTGCGAATCGCTCTCGGTGCCCCTGATTTATACGGCAGCTTTCTTGCTATCGGCATTATTTCGATGATTGCGATTCAAGTCATGATTAATATTGGAGTTGTTACCGGTTTGATGCCGGTAACGGGAATTACGCTGCCATTTCTTAGTTATGGCGGTTCATCGTTAACGCTTATGTTAATGGCGATAGGAGTGCTATTGAACATCAGCCGCCATTCAAGATATTAATAGCCAAATAAAAAAGGGGACAAGGAGCTGACCGATAAGCGTTTGACCTCACGTATATTACACAATCATATAGTTTACTTATCCGACACTATGTTCTATATATTGTGTTGTGGGGTCTGACACTTTGCTTTTGGGTCAGACCCTTATCGTGTTGTTTTATATCAGGATCGTTTATTCCGCGAGCTCATTTAATTAAAGTTTTCCTAAAATAGTATTTAGAAAGGGGAATTTTTGTGGATGTGATTGTAAAAGAGCTAATGAATGCAAATGTAGGGAAAGTTAAAAGAAATGAACCGTTAGCTAATTATACAACAATAAAAATCGGCGGTCCGGCTGATGTATTGGTTGAACCAAATGATGTGGAAAGCTTAAAAAAAACGATGGAGATTATTCGTAAACATGGAGTAAAGTGGCGTGCCATTGGCCGGGGTTCTAATTTGCTTGTTTCCGATTTAGGAATCGAAGGAGTTGTCATTAAGCTTGGTGATGGATTTGCCAATCTCTTTATTAATGGAACAGAGGTTACAGTTGGTGGAGGATACTCTCTTATTAAACTCGCAACAATCATCAGTAAAGAAGGATTGTCTGGCTTAGAATTTGCCGGAGGGATTCCAGGATCGGTCGGCGGTGCCGTCTATATGAATGCAGGAGCTCATGGGTCCGATATGTCTAAAATTGTGAAAAAAGCACAAATTTTATTTGAAGATGGTTCAATTGAATGGCTTACGAACGAAGAAATGGAGTTTTCATATCGGACATCGGTTTTACAACATAAACGTCCGGGAATTTGCATTGCAGCTGTATTGCAATTAAAAGAGGGAAAACGTGAGGAAATTGTTGCTGAAATGCAAAAAAATAAAGATTATCGCCGTGAGACACAACCGTGGAACTATCCGTGTGCCGGCAGCATCTTTCGCAATCCGCTTCCAAACTACGCGGGAAAGTTAATTGAAACAGCCGGTTTAAAAGGCTATTCAATCGGTGGAGCAAAAATTTCTGAACAGCACGCTAATTTTATCGTTAATACAGGAAATGCAAAAGCAGAAGATGTTCTGAACTTAATTCAACATGTAAAAAACATCATTCACAAATTATACGGCATTCATTTAGAAACAGAAGTAGAAATAATCGGTCGAAAGTAATAGAAAATCGGTAATCCTATTTTTTCAAATATTGTGATATAATATAAGTTGAATGGTTCACATAGGTGAACAAGCTTTGCTAACGGCATTTATTCATGCCGTTTGTTTTTATTGTTCAGCAGATGAAAAGGGATGTAGAGGTGAGCGGTTACGTATCCCTCTAAATGAGGTGAACGGAATTTGAAAAAAAACAAAATCGTCGTTCTTGAAGAGCGGGTGCCGCAATTAAAACAACAGCGCAGACAAAAAGTAAATCGGAGATTAGTCGGATATGTTACGCTCTTTTTTATACTTATTCTATGCATCATTTATTTTCAATCACCACTAAGCAATATTCAACATCTTGAAGTAAAAGGAAATAAGTATGTTTCTGACAAACAAATCATAAAATTAAGCGGTCTTACGAATCGGACGAGCTTTTGGAAAGTAAAGGATGAAACCGTTGAAAAAAAAATTAGTTCACACCCTGAAATTGCAAGTGTTCAGCTACAAAAACGTTTTCCTAACAAGGTTATATTGTCGATCAAAGAACGAAAAAGAGTAGCTTATATTTCCGATAAACATAAATTTTTCCCCGTTTTAGAAAATGGTGTAGTTTTAACTGATGCACAAGGTGCTGTGCCTGACGATGCCCCGATATTAGTCAACTGGAAAGAGGGAGAAGACATTCAAGAAATGGTAGCGCAATTAACGGAACTCCCTTCACATGTGTTGAATGCTATTTCCGAAATTCATCATACGCCAACGAAACATGACTATTATCACCTTACCGTATTTATGAATGATGGATATGAAGTAAGTGCAACCGTGAGAAATTTTGCTGAAAAAATGTCTTTATACCCATCGATTGTAAGTCAGTTAGATCGTAATGTGAAGGGAATCATTCACCTGGAAGTAAGCAATTACTTTAAAGCTTATTCGACCGACAACGAGAAGAAAGAAGGGGATGACAATGAAGAAAATACAAGGTAGCCATGTCATCCTTTCCCTTGTCTGTTTAGTGTTAGGTTTTATGATTTCCTTTTCTTATCAATATGCGAAGGAAAAGACGCAGGAAAGAAACCTAACCGACCGCCAATGGGAGAAAGAGTATGAGTATCGCAACAAGATTATTGAACAGCAGGAAAAAAATCGGAAGTTACATGAAGAGCTTGTGAAAAAACAGCAAAAAGTTCAAAAAATGGAAAAAGAGTTGGCGGACGAGGAGCAAATTTATTATAACTTAGTCGAAGATGCCGAAAAATTACGTATGCATCTTGGGAAAGTTACCGTTCAAGGACAAGGAGTGGAAGTCACGCTATCGGATGCCTCTTATATTCCTTCTGAAGCCAATGCTACTGACTATATTGTACATGAAGAACACGTTTTCAGTGTCATTAATGAATTGTTCATCTCCGGAGCATCAGCGGTTGCTGTGAATGGTCAGCGGTTATCACATCGTTCGTACATTGTTTGCAACGGTCCAACTATTGAAATTGACGGAAACCAGCATCCAGCTCCTTTTGTCATTTCAGCGATTGGTGATCCGGATGTTCTCATTCCAGCATTAAATATTGCAGGCGGGGTAAAGGAGCGGCTTGTTAATGATAATATTGTTGTGAAAATTGCTAGGAAAGATGAATTGATATTAGAACCGATTATTAACGTAAATGATGGTTAATAGCGGTAACGGCTTGATGAAAGTTTGGTGATGTTGGTTGGAACATAAAAAAAGGATACACTTTACTCTTATTACAATGATTATCGGATTTATGCTGGCAGTGCAGTTTCAAACAACGAATCATCCTGTTGTCCGCGATACGCGGGATATGTGGGAGCTTCGTGAGGATTTGAAAAAAGAGCAAGAATTGCAGCGACAGCTTCTTGAAGAAATTCGCGTTTATGAGACAACTCTTGAAAGCTATCAGCAAAAGCGTGCTGAAAGCAAGGAAACTGCATTGCGGGAAACGGTAGAAGAGTTAAGAAAGGAAGCAGGGCTTACAGAAGTTCGCGGTCAGGGGGTCATCATCACTGTTGAGCCGTTTTATGAGGAAAACTATGTAGGTCCTGTTATACAGACAGTTTCGCCATACTTGCTGAAAAGACTAGTGAATGAACTAAATATGTATGGTGCTGAAGAAATTGCCATTGCTGACCAACGCATCATTAATACGACAGTGATACGCGATGTAAATGGGGTAACGAAAGTTGACAACTATAAAATCAATTCTTTCCCATTACAAATAAAGGTCATTGCAGAAGATGCGGAAAAGCTGTATAACCGATTGAAAGGCTCGACTGTGATTGAGGATTTTGTGCTTGATGGGCTGCAGCTGGAAATATCACATCCGGTGAATACCGTAGTGATACCGCCTTATAATGATTCACTTCCCATTCGCTACATGAAAATTGTAAAAGCCGAAAAGGAGGAAAAATAACATGTGGCTTCCACTCATCGGCTTAATTTTAGGCTTAATTTTGGGGCTGTTAACAGATATACGAATTCCTGACGAATATTCCAACTATTTGTCCATTGCTGTATTAGCTGCGTTAGATACGCTAATCGGCGGAATTCGGGCACATTTACAAAATGTTTACGATCAACATGTGTTTGTGTCCGGTTTTTTCTTTAATATTGTTTTAGCAGCAAGTTTAGCTTTTCTCGGTGTCCATCTTGGTGTAGACTTGTACTTAGCAGCGGTGTTTGCTTTTGGAGTTCGATTGTTCCAAAATATTGCTGTTATTCGCCGTATTTTGCTTACAAAATGGATGGAAAAACGCCAGAGATTTGAAAAAAATTGATTTTTTTAAAGGGAATGCTGTCCGCATGTTGAATATAACAGTAAAATACGATACATACGATTGTTGTTCTGCGATCGATGTAGATGCGTTTGCTTATTTGGTTAAAGGAGGTGCCAAAGATGAACAGCAACGAAATATTTGTCAGTCTTGACATCGGTACATCCAGTGTTAAGGTGATTATCGGCGAAATGATGAACGAATCATTGAATATTATTGGAGTTGGAAATGTTAAATCGGAAGGATTAAAAAAAGGTTCCATTGTTGATATAGATGAAACGGTTCAATCGATAAAAAGAGCGATTGAACAGGCTGAAAGAATGGTCGGGCTTGATATTCGCCGCGTCGTTGTCGGAGTGTCAGGCAACCATATTCAGTTGCAAAACTGCCATGGAGTAGTTGCTGTTTCTAGCGAGAATCGGGAAATTAGCAACGAAGATGTAGCGCGAGTGATTGAAGCCGCTCAAGTGATTTCAATCCCGCCAGAGCGGGAGATCATTGATGTCATACCGAAACAGTTTATTGTCGATGGTCTCGATGGGATTAATGATCCGCGCGGAATGCTCGGTGTTCGTTTAGAGATGGAAGGCACAATTATTACTGCTTCTAAAACGATATTACATAACTTGTTACGCTGTGTTGAAAGAGCTGGATTGGAAATTACCGATATTTGTCTTCAACCGCTTGCGGCTGGTTCCCTTGCGTTGTCAAAGGATGAAAAAAACCTAGGTGTAGCTTTAGTCGACATTGGAGGCGGTTCAACAACGATTGCGGTGTTTGAACAAGGATTTCTTCAAGCGACAACAGTTTTGCCGGTTGGTGGAGAACATATCACAAAAGACTTATCAATCGGCTTGCGAACTTCAACAGAAGATGCAGAAAAAATAAAAATTAAGCATGGACATGCTTTTTATGACCATGCTTCAGAAGAGGAAGTGTTTAGTGTTCCAATTATTGGTAGTGATCAGCATCAACAGTTTAGTCAGCTTGAAGTTGCTGATATCATCGAGGCAAGACTTGAAGAAATTTTTCAAATGGTTCAACATGAAATTCGCAAGCTTGGCTATCGGGACTTGCCTGGAGGCTATGTGCTGACAGGTGGAGTCGCGAATATGCCCGGCATATTAGAGTTAGCCCAAGTTGTGTTAGCAAACAGTGTGCGCATCGCTCTTCCGGACTACATTGGGGTACGCGATCCACAATATACGACAGGAGTCGGCTTAATTAAGTTTGCGTATAAAAACGCAAAGCTACAGGGGCGTACAATTCCTGCTTCTGCTTCTGTAGCAGAAGCAGCGGAAAAGCGGGTGCAAAAACAACTTCAAGTGAAAACAAAGCAAAAAGTGAAAGAAGAAAACTTTGGACAAAAAGTAAAAAAATTCTTCGGTTATTTCTTTGAATAGAGATTGAATTATTGGGAGGATTTTGTCATGTTGGAGTTTGACACTACTGTTGATCAGTTAGCAACGATTAAAGTGATTGGTGTTGGCGGCGGTGGCAATAATGCTGTTAACCGAATGATTGAACACGGTGTGCAAGGCGTTGAATTTATCGCGGTAAATACAGATGCGCAGGCACTCAATCTATCAAAAGCTCCTACTAAACTGCAAATCGGTGCGAAATTAACGCGCGGGTTGGGGGCAGGAGCCAATCCGGAAGTAGGCAAAAAAGCAGCTGAAGAAAGCAAAGAGCAAATTGAGGAAGCATTAAAAGGTGCAGATATGGTCTTTGTAACGGCTGGAATGGGAGGCGGAACAGGAACAGGTGCCGCTCCAGTTATTGCCCAAATCGCCCGCGATTTAGGGGCATTAACGGTAGGAGTCGTTACGCGGCCGTTTACATTTGAAGGCCGCAAACGGGCGACACAAGCAGCAGGTGGAATTGCCGCCATGAAAGAAGCGGTTGATACGTTAATTGTCATTCCAAATGACCGCTTGTTGGAAATTGTTGATAAAAACACACCGATGCTTGAAGCATTCCGCGAAGCAGATAATGTCCTTCGCCAAGGAGTGCAAGGTATTTCTGATTTAATTGCTGTGCCTGGTTTAATTAACCTTGACTTTGCTGATGTCAAGACGATTATGTCGAATAAAGGTTCAGCGTTAATGGGAATCGGTATTGCCAGCGGAGAAAACCGTGCAGCCGAGGCCGCTAAAAAAGCTATTTCAAGCCCATTATTAGAAACATCGATTGATGGTGCGCAAGGTGTGCTCATGAACATTACCGGCGGTACAAACTTGAGCCTATATGAAGTGCAGGAAGCTGCTGATATTGTTGCTTCTGCTTCTGACCCAGAAGTGAATATGATTTTCGGATCTGTTATCAATGAAAATTTAAAAGATGAAATTGTTGTTACGGTTATTGCAACTGGATTCAGAGAAGAAAGTGAAGCAGCTCCATCAAAGCCGCTGCGGACAGGCTTTGGTGTAGCAAATCCGAAAACAACAGCAGGGATTAAGCGGGAAAAACGTGAAGAACCAATCCAAGATTATTCATCGCTGCGACCGCAACAAGTAGAAGATCCGCTAGATATCCCAGCTTTCTTGCGCAACCGCAACCGCCGCCGTTAATAAGAAAAGCGTAGGCGAGCGTTTAACGCCGAAGGAAAATGTTCTTCCGACGAGAAGCGCTTGTTGCTTCGACGGAGGAAGGTTATTTTCCAGAAGGCGTTGCGAGCCGAGCTAGACAAAAAGAAAAGCGTAGGCGAGCGCTTAACATTGAAATTAGCGAACAAACCTCTGTACAAAAAGCATGAATCATGATGATTCATGCTTTTTATTTTTCTGCCTATTGTCCCCGCAAATTATTGACAAAATCTCCTGAAAAATTCCTCTTTTTATCAGCATGAACTGACAGACTTTCCAATAAGATGTACTATATACTATTTTCAGAACTCATTTCTCGGCGTCCATTTTTAAAGGAGGCAAGAAGTTGTCTATCTATTTAGATATTATCTGGTTGCTTAATGTATGTTTTGATAGCTTGCTGCTTTGGCTCACCGCGATTATGCTGAAAAGACAAATTGTTTTATGGCGCATTGCTTTAGGTGCATTCATCGGCTCTTTACTTGTGCTGTTTATGTTTACTCCTTTTTCATTGTATGCATCTCATCCGCTTGTAAAACTATTGTTTTCATTTTTTATCGTCATTGCTTCTTTTGGATTTAAAAGATTTCGCTATTTTATAGAAAACTTGCTCACGTTTTATTTTGCTACTTTTATGATTGGAGGGGGGATGATTGCGCTTCACAACTTGCTGCAGAATGACATTAGCGCAGCAGCAGGAGCAATAATCACTTCTTCTACAGGAACAGGGGATCCTGTCAGCTGGTTATTTGTTTTGCTGGGATTTCCGACATTATGGTTTTTTTCACGCAAGCGCATTGATGGGATTCGTGAAAAAAAGCTTCGTTTTGAAAGCATCGTGGATGTATTCATTACTTTGGACGAGGTGAACATCGCTTTGAAAGGATTAATTGACAGCGGAAACCAATTATACGACCCAATTACGAAAACACCGGTGATGATTGTTGACTTGAATGAAGTGAAACAAATGCTTCCGCAGTCCATTGTTGAAAACTTTACGTTGGCTCATGTGTTTCATTTTACAGATCAAAAAGATCTGGAGAAATGGCATCATCGTCTGCGCATTATTCCTTACCGTGCCGTTGGCAAAGAGCAGCAATTTTTATTGGCCTTTAAACCTGATAAAATTACGATTCGCTATGAAAACCGATCTCTTGAAGTAACGAGAGGTTTGATTGGATTGAATGAGTTCAATTTATCAACAGACGGAGAATATCAATGCATCGTTCATCCGAAAATGGTACAAACAGCAAAAATTTTAACAGCTTCGTGATACTATATCATACTCATTTATTTTCAAACTTAGAAGGGGGATTTCCATGAAAACGTTAAAACTGCGCATTGTTTATTTATGGTATAAACTGTTAATGAAATTGGGATTCAAGACGGATGAAATCTATTATATCGGCGGAAGTGAAGCATTGCCGCCGCCGTTGACAAAAGAGGAAGAAGAGTTGTTGCTGCAAAAACTTCCGTCCGGTGACGAGACAGCGCGTTCGATGTTAATTGAACGAAATTTGCGCTTAGTCGTATATATTGCCCGGAAATTTGAAAATACGGGAATTAATATTGAAGACTTAATTAGTATTGGAACAATCGGCTTAATTAAAGCAGTTAATACATTTAATCCCGAAAAAAAAATTAAGCTTGCTACATATGCATCACGGTGCATTGAAAACGAAATATTAATGTATTTGCGGCGCAACAACAAAGTAAGAGCTGAAGTATCATTTGATGAACCGCTGAATATTGATTGGGATGGAAATGAATTGCTTTTATCCGATGTATTAGGGACGGAAGAAGATATTATTACAAAAGACCTTGAAGCAAATGTTGATCGCAATTTGTTGATGAAGGCTCTTCATCAGTTAAGCGATCGTGAAAAGCAAATTATGGAACTTCGTTTCGGTCTTTCAGGTGGAGAGGAAAAAACACAAAAAGATGTCGCGGATCTGTTAGGGATTTCACAATCCTACATATCCCGGCTTGAAAAACGGATTATTAAAAGACTGAGAAAAGAATTTAATAAGATGATGTAAACAGGCTGGGAGCTTGACCGATGAGTGTCTGATGTGGGATTTGACAGTTTCTGTTCGGTCAGCCCTTTTTCTATTTTTGGCTTGTGCATATTTTTCCCACCTAAGGAGATACTGAAGGTTGACAGCATCTCCTGATGGGAGGGAAAGACTTGACAAGAAACAAAGTTGAAATTTGCGGCGTTGATACATCGAAACTTCCAGTGTTGAAAAACGAAGAAATGCGAGAACTGTTTAAACGAATGCAAGCAGGGGATTTAGAAGCAAGGGAGAAGCTAGTAAATGGAAATTTACGTCTCGTCTTAAGCGTTATTCAACGGTTTAACAACCGCGGAGAGTTTGTGGACGATTTGTTTCAAGTCGGCTGTATCGGCTTAATGAAATCGATTGATAATTTTGATTTAAGTCAAAATGTAAAATTTTCAACGTATGCAGTACCGATGATTATTGGTGAAATTCGCCGTTATTTACGTGATAACAATCCGATTCGCGTTTCACGATCATTGAGGGATATTGCATACAAAGCGCTTCAAGTACGAGAAAAGCTAATAACTGAGACAGCAAAAGAGCCGAAAGCGGAAGACATTGCCAAAGAGCTTGGGATATCACACGAAGAAGTCGTTTTTGCATTAGATGCCATTCAAGATCCGGTTTCCCTTTTCGAACCAATTTATAATGATGGCGGCGATCCCATTTATGTTATGGACCAGCTGAGTGATGAACGCAACCGCGATACGCAATGGATTGAAGAAATCGCCTTAAAGGAAGGGCTGCGGCGTTTGAATGAAAGAGAAAAGATGATCATAAGAAAGCGTTTTTTCCAAGGAAAGACGCAAATGGAAGTAGCTGAGGAAATCGGGATTTCCCAGGCGCAAGTGTCACGTTTAGAAAAAGCAGCAATCAGACAAATGAACAAAAATATTCAAATATGATGAGGTTGACCCGGAAGCCAAGTGCCAGACCTTACAGCCCCATATATAGGACATCTATATTGCGGGCTGTGCGTGAGGCCGGACGTTTATGGGTCAGCCTCTTGTTGTTTTTGTACAAATATAATCATGAATGGCGGAAAGACAATCATATAGTAAAAATAAGAGAGGATGAAAGCGAGGGGTTCGGATGGTAAAAATTTCAGAATTCCAATCAAAAGATGTAGTAAATGTGGCGAACGGCAAGAAATTAGGAAACATCGGCGATATTGATATTAATTTACAAACGGGACATATTGAAGCAATTATTATTTTGCGGACAGGGAAAATTCTTGGACTATTCGGCAGGGAAGAAGAAACGATTATTCCTTGGAACAACATTGTGAAGGTTGGTACAGATGTCATTTTAGTCCGTCTCAATGAAGAAATATATTAAAAAATTTTTAGTAAACAATCTTCCAACTTAGAAATAGTTCAATAATCATTATCACATTTAAGAAAACTATGATAAAATAGGAAAAAAAGTGATAAAAATCTACAAAATACGGTTAAAAGGATGTAGAACATGCCTGAGATTTTTCAACAAAAAAATCATGACGAAGTTCTTTTTCTTGACGATTGGCACTCTATGATGCCGCAGCTGGTCGTCGGCTTTACGACAAAGAAAGGCGGTTATAGTAAAAGAGAGTTTACAGGTTTAAATCTTGGGCTGCATGTTCATGATGATGCCGACGATGTTCGGCGAAATCGCCAAAAGCTGTCTGAAGTATTACAGTTTTCGCTGGAAAAATGGGTGTGTAGCGAGCAAATACATGATAATCGAATTGAGAAAGTAACGAAGAATGATTGCGGCAAAGGAGTTCTTCATTACGATACAGCCATAGCTGGTGTTGATGGGCTGTATACGAAGGAAGCCAACATTTTATTGGCACTTTGCTTTGCTGATTGCGTTCCCCTCTATTTTTTTGCGCCAAAGCATCAACTTGTTGGCCTTGCGCATGCGGGGTGGAAAGGGAGCGTCAAAAATATCGCTGGTGAAATGGTTCGCCTTTGGATAGAGAAGGAAAAGGTTCGCCATGCTGACATTTATGCAGCGATTGGTCCATCCATTGGCAAGTGCTGCTATATTGTTGACGATCGCGTTATCGATTTAGTGAAAAAAGCAGCAGAAGATTCGGCATATCATCTTTATCAAGAAACGAGCAAGGGGCAATATGCACTCGATTTAAAAGAGTTAAATCGGCAACTGCTATTAAAAGCTGGCATTCCGAAACAAAACATCCTTGTCAGCGAATATTGCACAAGCTGCGCTGGCGAGTTATTTTTCTCTCATCGACGCGATAAAGGGAAAACAGGCCGGATGATGAGTTTTATCGGCAGGAAGGAGGAAGAGTGAATGTCTGTTAGCGCCAATTTAGCAGCAATTAAAAAAAATATCGTTGAAGCATGCGAACGCGTTGGGCGCAATCCAGCGGACATTCGCATTATTGCTGTAACGAAATATGTGAGTGTTGAGCGTGCTAAAGAAGCGTATATGGCCGGCATAACCCATTTTGGCGAAAATCGCGATGAAGGATTTTTGCAAAAATACGAAGCATTAGGAAGCGAACCAACGTGGCATTTTATAGGCACGCTCCAGTCACGCAAAGTGAAAAATGTGATTGATAAAATCGACTATCTTCACTCCCTTGACCGATTATCGCTTGCTAAAGAGATTCAAAAGCGGGCGACAAAGCCATTGAAATGCTTCGTGCAAGTAAATGTATCAGGGGAAGAGTCGAAGCACGGCTTGACGCCGCAAGAGGTGATTCCCTTTATTGAAAAACTTAAAGAATTTCCAAACATTATCGTAGTTGGGCTGATGACAATGGCGCCATTTACAGATAATGAGCAAGACATTCGCCGCTGTTTTCGCGAATTAAAAAAATTGCAGGAAGAAATACAGACGTTACATATTCCGTATGCTCCATGTACAGAGCTTTCCATGGGAATGTCAAATGACTACATCATTGCCATTGAAGAAGGTGCGACATTTATCCGTTTAGGTACGTCATTAGTGGGAAAAGAATAATTGGAGGTGAACGAATATGGGGATTATTAAAAAATTTAAAAACTATTTTTTAGACGAGGAAGAATATGATGATTATGAGGAAGAGTATTTTGAGGAAGAAGAGGAGGAAGAAGTCTCCAAGCCTTTACAAAAAGGTCATGGCAAGCAAAATGTAGTTAGTTTGCAAAGCGTGCAAAAATCATCGAAAGTTGTATTATATGAACCTAGAGCCTATGCCGAGGCTCAAGAAATCGCTGATCATTTAAAAAGTAGACGAGCTGTTGTTGTCAATCTTCAGCGCATTCCTCATGATCAGGCAAAGCGCATTGTTGATTTTCTAAGCGGGACGGTATACGCTATTGGCGGCGATATCCAGCAAGTAGGTACGAAGATCTTTTTATGCACACCTGACAATGTCGATGTGACAGGCTCTATTTCTGTCGTTTCTGACGATGAATCATCAATCAAGAGGTGGTAATTTTACATGGACAGTTTGCTTTCGTTTTTAGTGTTGCTTATTGAAATATACTCCTATGCATTAATTGTGTACATTCTCATGTCATGGTTTCCAAACGCACGGGACACGAAGTTTGGACAAATATTAGCCAATATTTGCGAGCCGTATTTAGAACCATTCCGCCGTATTATTCCACCGATCGGGATGCTGGATATATCGCCGATTGTAGCGATTTTAGTTCTTAACTTTGCCACAAGAGGTTTATATGCACTTTTTGATATGTTGAAGTTAGGATAGCGGGGAATCCGACAATAGGGTTCCTTTCTTTATGAGCCGATAAAGATTAAATTATTGGGTGTTGGATGATATGAACCTTTATCAGCATTTTCGCAAAGAAGAGCATCACTTTCTTGATCAAGTGCTCGAGTGGCGTGAATCTGTGAAAACATGGTATGCGCCGAAACTGACAGATTTTTTGGATCCGCGTGAACAAGAAATTGTACGGTTAGTTGTAGGAAATGATCCTGAAGTTAAGCTTTCTTTTTATGGTGGCGCTTCTTTTGTGGAGCGGAAACGGGCGTTATTGTATCCCGAATATTTTGAGCCGAAGCAGGAAGAGTTTGAGCTTGTTCTTTTTGAAATTAAATATCCTCATAAATTCGTGTCGTTTGAGCATCGGCAAGTACTTGGGTCCCTGATGTCTCTCGGGCTTAAAAGAGCAAAATTTGGCGATATTCTTATAAAAGAAGAAAAGATACAATTTATCGTTGCCAAAGATATTGCTTCTTACATTCAGCTAAATTTCGATGCGGTTGGGAAAACGAAAGTTTCACTTGAGCAGCTGTCGTTTGACAATATAGTACAGCTCGAAGAACAATGGCTGGAAGAAACGATAACCGTTTCTTCTTTGCGATTGGACGCGGTGTTGGCGCAAGCTTTTCACGTTTCCCGCCAAAAAGTGCAGCTATTCATTGAAAACGGATTAGTCAAAGTGAATTGGAAAATTACTGAACAGCCTCATTTCGAATGCAAAGAAGGAGATACGTTATCGGCTCGGGGCTTTGGACGCTGCAAAATTGTTTCGATTGACGGCAAGACGAAAAAAGAGAAATGGCGGGTGCGAATCGGAAAACAAAAATAACGGGAAAATAGCAGGAATTGGGTGAAAGATGTCGAATGGTATCATAATAAACTGAAGCAGATCATTTCAATGGAGGTGGCACTTGTGCCTTTAACGCCATTAGATATTCATAATAAAGAGTTTAGCAAAGGCTTTCGCGGCTATGATGAAGACGAAGTGAATGAGTTCCTCGATCAAGTGATTAAAGATTATGAAATGATTATTCGTGAAAAAAAACAGCTTGAGGAAAAAGTAGCAGAGTTAACGGAGAAACTAAACTATTTTATAAACATCGAGGAGACTTTAAATAAATCGATTTTAATTGCCCAAGAGACAGCAGAAGAAGTAAAACGAAATGCACAAAAGGAAGCAAAACTTATTATTAAGGAAGCGGAAAAAAACGCCGACCGCATCATTAGCGAGGCGCTGGCAAAATCGCGGAAAATCGCGCTCGAAATTGAGGAATTAAAACGACAGTCTAAGGTGTTCCGCACCCGCTTCCGCATGCTTATTGAAGCTCAGCTCGAAATGTTAAATAACGATGATTGGGACCATTTATTGGAATATGAAGTGAAGGAAATTAATGAAGAAGAGCTTGAAGAAGCGAGCCAATCTTGACGAAAATTCCTTTTTTCACATATAATAACCAATACAAAAAGGATAATCTAGACGATGAAAGGGACAGTAGTTCTTTCAAAAGCTTATTTCAGCGAGCCAAGGATGGTGGGAGCTTGGCATAAGCGGAAGAATGAAAATCACCCTGGAGTTCCATGCTGAAATGACAGTAAGCAATGGCGCGTCATTCCCGTTACGAATGAAGAGTGGGCTATTCATGCACGTTTGCATACATAGTCAATAAGGGTGGTACCGCGAGACCTTTCTCGTCCCTTTTGGGATGGAAAGGTCTTCATTTTTTATAAATAATTTAGTAAACAAATATTGGAGGGATGATTAGGGATGGACTATAAAAACACGTTGTTAATGCCGAAAACGGAGTTCCCGATGCGCGGCAATCTTCCGCAACGAGAGCCGCAAATTCAAGCTAAATGGGAAGAAATGGATATTTATCGAAAAGTGCAAGAACGGACAAAAGGCCGACCGCTATTTGTTTTGCACGATGGACCGCCGTATGCCAATGGCGATATTCATATGGGACATGCGTTAAACAAGATTTTAAAAGACATTATCGTACGCTATAAATCAATGAGCGGCTATTGTGCTCCATATGTGCCGGGGTGGGATACACACGGGCTGCCAATCGAAACAGCACTTACGAAAAATAAAGGCGTCAATCGTAAAGAAATGAGTGTTGCACAATTCCGCAAGCTTTGTGAAGAATATGCTTACGAGCAAATTGATAGCCAACGAAAACAATTTAAGCGTCTCGGTGTGCGCGGCGATTGGGAAAATCCTTATATTACGTTAAAGCCGGAATATGAGGCGCAGCAAATTAAAGTGTTCGGTGAAATGGCGAAAAAAGGCTTGATCTATAAAGGACTTAAGCCTGTATACTGGTCTCCGTCAAGCGAATCTGCATTAGCAGAGGCAGAAATTGAGTATAAAGATAAACGCTCACCGTCGATTTACGTTGCTTTTGCCATTAAAGATGGAAAAGGCGTTCTTGAGGGAGACGAAAAAATTGTTATTTGGACAACAACTCCTTGGACGATCCCGGCGAACTTAGGAATTACTGTGCATCCTGAGCTTGAGTATAGTGTTGTGCAAGTAAATGGAGAAAAATATATTATTGCATCTGCGTTGATTGAGTCGGTAAAAAAAGAAATTGGCTGGGAAGATGTAACTGTCATCAAAACGTTAAAAGGAAGCGATTTGGAATACGTTGTTGCCAAACATCCGTTTTATGATCGCGATTCCCTTGTTATGTGCGGAGAGCATGTGACGACGGATGCGGGTACAGGCTGCGTTCATACAGCTCCAGGTCATGGTGAAGATGACTTCATCGTCGGACAAAAATATGGTTTAGATGTATTATGCCCAGTTGATGAGCGCGGATATATGACGGCTGATGCTCCAGGTTTTGAAGGCTTGTTCTATGATGATGCAAATAAGCCAATCACTGAAAAGCTAAAAGAAGTTGGCGCTTTATTAAAACTCGGCTTTATTACACACTCTTATCCGCATGACTGGCGTACAAAACAGCCAACGATTTTCCGGGCAACGGCGCAATGGTTTGCTTCGATTGATAAGATTCGCGGCGAACTGTTAAAAGCGGTCCAAGAGACAAAGTGGATCCCGGCTTGGGGAGAAACGCGTCTTTACAATATGATTCGCGACCGCGGCGACTGGTGTATTTCCCGTCAGCGCGCATGGGGTGTGCCAATTCCGGTATTCTATGCAGAAAATGGCGATCCGATCATTACAGACGAAACGATTGAACATGTTTCAAACTTATTTAGACAGTACGGTTCAAATGTATGGTTTGAACGTGACGCAAAAGACTTGTTGCCGGAAGGATTTACGCATCCATCAAGTCCAAACGGCAAGTTTACAAAAGAAACAGATATTATGGACGTTTGGTTTGATTCCGGTTCATCCCATCAGGCCGTTCTTGAAGAGCGCGATGATTTACAGCGTCCAGCTGACCTTTATCTTGAAGGCTCTGACCAATATCGCGGCTGGTTTAACTCTTCTTTATCAACAGCTGTCGCGGTAACAGGAAAAGCGCCATATAAAGCAGTATTGAGCCATGGTTTCGTGCTTGACGGTGAAGGCCGCAAAATGAGTAAGTCGCTCGGCAACGTTGTTGTTCCAGCGAAAGTAATGGAGCAATTAGGTGCGGATATTTTACGTCTGTGGGTCGCTTCTGTTGACTATCAAGCAGATGTAAGAATTTCCGACAGCATTCTAAAACAAGTTGCTGAAGTGTATCGGAAAATTCGCAATACGTTCCGTTTCTTATTAGGTAACTTGTTTGATTTTAATCCAGAGACAGATGCCGTTCCGTTACAAGAGCTGCGCGAAGTCGACCGCTACATGCTCGTCAAACTAAGCCGTCTCATTGAAAAAGTGAAACATTCTTATGAAACATATGAATTTGCGGCCATTTATCACGATGTGAACAACTTCTGCACAATTGATTTAAGCGCGTTCTATCTTGATTTTGCCAAGGATGTTCTTTATATTGAAGCGCCAAACAATAAAGAGCGCCGTTCGATTCAAACCGTTTTATATGAGACATTATTGGCGTTAACGAAACTAATTGCGCCAATCTTACCGCATACCGCTGATGAAGTATGGGGATACATTCCAAATGTAAAAGAGGAAAGTGTACAGCTTGTCGATATGCCTGAGCCGCTGCACATTGACGGAGCGGACGAACTGGTAGTGAAATGGGATGCGTTTATGGCGTTGCGTGATGATGTCTTAAAGGCATTAGAAGTGGCACGCAATGAAAAGGTGATCGGCAAATCGTTAACAGCAAGTCTTGTTCTTTATCCAAATGCTGAAACAAAGCAACTGCTTGATTCCATTAACGAAAACTTAAAACAAATCTTTATCGTTTCCGGTTTTGAAATTGCCGGCACATATGAAGAAGCGCCTCAAGAAGCACAGAAATTTGAAAAAGTGGCGATTGTCGTTAAACAAGCGGAAGGCGAAACTTGTGAAAGATGCTGGGTTGTCACACCGACGGTAGGGGAAGACAAAGAGCATCCAACATTATGCCCGCGCTGCGCGAAAGTTGTCAAAGAACATTATATGGCTTAATAAGTGAAGAAGGCTGACCTGTAAGTGTTTGATCCTACGTGTATTTTATAATATGCTCATATATGGTATTGTGGGGTCTGACACTTTGCTTTAGGTCAGCCCTTTTTTATCTTACGTTTGTCAAAACGAATTTTTTATATAAACAAAAAACGAGTTTGAATGATAAACGTATTCGTACTGGCAAGGCTTTATAGTTTTACGTTGTATAGTATAAAATGAATATGCTACAATTCTTAAGGTACATCTGCTCAGTTGGGGGTAATTTTGTGATTTATTATATCATTGCGCTCGTTGTGATTTTTATTGATCAGCTGACAAAATGGCTCGTTGTTCAATATATGGAACTTGGGGAAAGCATTCCGATTATTACCGATGTGCTTTATATTACTTCGCACCGCAATCGTGGTGCAGCGTGGGGGATTTTGCAAGGACAGTTTTGGTTTTTTTACATCATCACGATTATCGTCGTCATTGGGTTAGTCGTGTACATTCAACGTTTGCCGCGCGGGGAAAAGCTGTTTGGCACGGCTCTTGGATTGATGCTTGGCGGAGCGATTGGCAATTTTATCGATCGTCTTTTTCGTCAAGAAGTGGTCGATTTTATTCATACATACATTTTTACATACAGCTTTCCGATTTTTAATATCGCAGATTCAGCGTTATGTATTGGTGTTGCGCTTATTTTGCTGCAAACAATAATCGATGGAAGAAAAGAAAAGGAGAATGAGTAATGGAAGTGATCCAATTTACCATTGAGGAGGAACAGGATAAAGAGCGGATTGACAAGGTGATCTCTTCACTTAACGAAGAGTGGTCACGCTCACAAGTTCAGCAATGGATGAAAGATGGGTTAGTAACGGTGAATGGCAGAGCGGTAAAAGCAAATTATAAATGTTCAGCGGGTGATGCGGTTGTCATCGAACTTCCTGAGCCGGAGCCGCTTGATGTTGAGCCGGAAGAGATGGATTTAGATATATATTATGAAGATGCTGATGTGATCGTCGTGAATAAACCGCGCGGAATGGTTGTTCATCCGGCCCCCGGCCATATGCGCGGGACGCTTGTCAACGGGTTGCTGGCTCATTGTAAAGATTTATCCGGCATCAACGGCGTGCTGCGTCCGGGAATTGTGCATCGCATCGATAAAGATACTTCAGGACTTTTAATGGTAGCCAAAAATGATTTCGCCCATGAATCGCTTGTCAACCAGCTTGTGAATAAGACGGTTACGCGGAAATACAAGGCGATTGTCCATGGGGTGATCCCGCATGATTATGGAACAATTGATGCGCCGATCGGCAGGGATAAACATGACCGCCAAAGCATGACGGTGACAGAGGAAAATGGTAAAGAGGCGGTGACACATTTCCGCGTTCTTGAACGGTTCGATAAATTTACTTTTATCGAATGTCAGTTGGAAACGGGCCGGACCCATCAAATTCGCGTTCATATGAAATATATCGGCTATCCGCTTGCTGGCGATCCGAAATACGGTCCGAAAAAAACGCTCCCGATTGATGGGCAGGCATTGCATGCAGGAATATTAGGGTTTACTCACCCGCGTACCGGGGAGTATTTACAATTTGAGGCACCATTACCTGAGGAATTTCAGCGCGTTTTAGATATGCTGCGAAATAATCGTTGACAAAATCCATTCATAAAAGTAAAATTAAGACCAAGTGAATAGAACCTTTAAATTCAGTCCCGTGAGGCTGAGAAGGAATCGGATGATATAGGAATCAGTATGGGTGCATGCATGTTAAATCAACCATTCCTCTCGCTTCTTGGGCGGGAGGAATTTTTTTGTGAGGTGAAAGACGATGCAAAAAGCAGTTGTTCTTGATGAACAGGCGATTCGCCGCGCATTGACGAGAATTGCTCATGAAATTATTGAGCGCAACAAAGGAATTGAAAATTGTGTTCTCGTTGGCATTAAGACGCGCGGCATTTATTTAGCGAGACGTCTTGCCGAACGAATTGAGCAAATTGAAGGAACGGCCATTCCAGTAGGCGAGTTGGATATTACGCTCTATCGTGATGATTTAACAATGAAAACGAGCGATAAAGAACCACTCGTGAAGGGGACGAATGTCCCGGTCGATATAACAAACAAAAAAGTGATTTTAGTCGATGATGTTCTTTTTACAGGACGTACGGTCAGAGCAGCCATGGATGCGTTGATGGACCTTGGACGCCCGGCGCAAATTCAGCTGGCTGTACTCGTTGACCGCGGTCATCGCGAGCTGCCGATTCGTGCTGATTTTGTCGGAAAAAATATTCCAACATCAAGCTCGGAAATAGTTGTCGTTGAATTAACAGAAGTCGATAAAATGGATCAAGTAAGCATTCATGAAAACAAATAAATCCCTTTTAAATGCAGTCCCGCGAGGCTGACAAAGGGGAACAGGAATTTAGTCTAACGATATTTTCCATAGGCTGAATCTGTACCTCTTTGCACCTTCGTGGCAAAGAGGTTTTTTATTAGAATCAGAAAGGAGAAAATGATATGAGCAAACCAGTATTAGACATAAATGATAAGCCGTCACCAATGCAATGGTTGACGTTAAGCTTGCAGCATTTATTTGCCATGTTTGGCGCAACGATTTTAGTGCCTTACCTTGTCGGGCTAAGTCCGGCTATTGCTTTAATCTCCAGCGGTTTCGGAACAATTGCCTTTTTAATGATCACGAAATGGCAAGTACCAGCTTATCTTGGCTCCTCGTTCGCGTTCATTACACCGATTATTGCTGCCAAAACGGCAGGCGGACCTGGCGCAGCAATGATTGGCAGCTTCTTGGCGGGGCTTGTATACGGAGTCGTTGCAATCATTATTAAAAGGGCAGGTTATCGCTGGATTATGAGATTGCTGCCGCCGATTGTCGTTGGTCCGGTTATTGTTGTCATCGGATTAGGATTAGCGAGTACAGCAGTCAATATGGCGATGAACAATCCAGACGGAAAATATAGCTTAACACATTTTTCGGTGGCATTAGTGACGTTGGCGGCAACGATTATCTGCTCGATTTACTTAAGAGGAATGCTTAGCCTAATTCCTGTATTAGCGGGAATTGTCGTTGGTTATGTATACGCATTAGCGGTTGGCGTCGTTGATTTTTCGCAAGTAACGAAAGCAAAATGGTTTGAAATGCCTGATTTTCTCATTCCGTTTATTGATTACAATGTAAGCATGACTTGGGAAATCGTTTTATTAATGGTTCCAGTTGCGATTGTGACGCTTTCTGAGCATATCGGTCATCAGCTCGTGCTAAGCAAAGTCGTTGGCCGTGATTATATTAAAGAGCCTGGACTGCATCGTTCGATTTTAGGAGATGGGACAGCAACGATGCTTTCTGCCTTAATCGGCGGACCGCCAAAAACAACGTACGGTGAAAATATCGGAGTTCTTGCGATTACAAGAGTATACAGCGTGTACGTACTTTTAGGTGCAGCTATTATTGCAACGATATTCGGCTTCATTGGTAAAGTCACAGCGTTAATCAGTTCCATTCCGACACCGGTAATGGGCGGCGTCTCGATCTTGTTATTCGGAATTATCGCGTCGTCAGGATTGCGTATGCTTGTTGACAGCAAAATCGACTTTGGTGACAAACGCAATTTAGTCATCTCATCTGTCATTCTTGTCATCGGAATTGGCGGTGCCGTTCTTAAAGTATCTGAACAGTTTGAAATTCACGGAATGGCGCTTGCGGCCATTTGCGGTGTGCTGTTAAACCTCATTTTACCGGGCCGTCCGGAAGTCAATGAAAATATGTTTGAAACGGAAGATGAGCATAACAATCATGTGGCGTAAATCACCTTTTAACTAAGTCCAGAGAGGCTTAAAAGGGTGTTGCAGCTAGGGAAGAAAATGTGCACAGCCGGGAGTTTTTCCAGCTTGCCCATTTACGCCTTTGCAAACACCCTGCTTAAGCGGCAGGGTGTTTTTTATTACATCTTTAGGAGTGGATAAAATATGAAACATTTGTTGACATTGAGCGAACTATCGCTGGAAGAAATCGCTTTGCTGCTTGACGAAGCGGAAGCATTTGCAAAAGGGAAGCAATGGCAGCCAAATAAACAAGTGTTTGTCGCCAATCTATTTTTTGAACCAAGCACAAGGACGAAATGCAGCTTTGAAGTAGCGGAACGGAAATTAGGTCTTCAGCCGATTCCGTTTGACGCGGATATGTCAAGTGTTCAAAAAGGGGAAACGCTCTATGACACGATTCGTACCCTTGAGTCAATTGGAGTCCAAGCCGTCGTCATTCGCCATTCCATGGAACAATATTTTGACTCATTGCGTAACGGTGTCAACATATCAATCATTAATGCAGGAGACGGATGCGGTCATCATCCGACCCAATCGCTTTTAGATTTAATGACCATCCGCCAGGAATTTGCAACATTTAAAGGATTGACGGTTGCGATTGTCGGCGATATTCGTCATAGCCGCGTGGCCCGCTCGAATGCAGAAGTATTAACGAGATTAGGGGCGAACGTGCTGTTTTCAAGTCCCGATGAATGGAAAGATGAAACAAACCGATTTGGTACATATGTAGACTTAGATACCGCAGTGAAAGAAGCGGACGTTATGATGCTCTTGCGCATTCAACATGAACGGCACGGAGAACAAATGGGGCTGACGAAGGAACAATACCATGAAACGTATGGCTTGACCGTAGAACGCGAGAAACGGATGAAACGGCATAGCATCATTTTACACCCGGCACCGGTCAATCGCGATGTCGAGATTGCCGGCAGTCTTGTTGAATGTGAACGCTCGAGAATCTTCAAGCAAATGGAAAACGGTGTGTATGTCAGAATGGCAGTTTTAAAAAGAGCGATTGAGTCAGTCGAAGGGGGAATGATGAATGGCTATTATTTTAAAAAATGGCAAATGGCTTAACGAGAACGGTGAAATGGAGAAAGCAGAAGTAAAAATGGAACACGGCAAAATCATCGAGATTGCTCAAAACATTACCGGTGCTGAGTCTGACGAAATCATTGATGTTGCCGGAAATCTTATTGTCCCCGGTTTTATCGACTTGCATGTCCATTTGCGCGAACCCGGCGGTGAACATAAAGAAACGATTGCAACTGGGACATTGGCGGCAGCGAAAGGCGGATTTACAACCGTTGCCGCGATGCCGAACACAAGACCGGTGCCGGATACGAAAGAGCAAATGGAATGGCTGCAAGAGCGCATTCGCAAAACCGCCCATGTCAATGTATTAGCATATGGAGCAATTACGATTCGGCAGCTCGGAAAGGAACTTACGGACTTTGCTGCTTTAAAAGAAGCCGGCGCATTTGCGTTTACCGACGATGGTGTCGGCGTGCAGTCAGCAGGAATGATGTACGAAGCAATGAAGCGGGCAGCAGAGCTGAATATGCCGGTTGTTGCCCATTGTGAAGATAACACACTTATAAATAAAGGTTCTGTCCATGATGGAATATTTGCCAAAAAATATGGAATCAATGGCATCCCTTCTATTTGTGAATCGGTTCATATTGCCCGTGATGTGCTGTTAGCGGAAGCAACAGGGTGTCATTATCACGTATGTCACATAAGCACAAAGGAGTCTGTTCGCATTGTGCGTGAGGCAAAACGTGCCGGAATCCGCGTCACTGCGGAAGTGACACCGCACCACTTGCTGCTTTGTGATGAAGATATTCCAGGCCTGGATGCCAATTATAAAATGAACCCGCCGCTAAGGGGAAGAGAAGACCGTGCCGCATTAATCGAAGGATTGTTGGATGGAACCATTGACTTTATTGCTACGGACCACGCGCCGCATACAGAAGAGGAAAAGGCGGAAGGAATGCAGCTTGCACCATTTGGAATCGTCGGTTTGGAAACAGCATTTCCGCTTTTATATACACACTTTGTTGAAACGAAAAAACTTTCTTTAAAACAATTAATCGATTTTCTAACGATAAAGCCGGCAGAGACGTTCGGTTTGCGGGCCGGAAAGTTAGCAGTCGGAGAAAAGGCCGATATCACTGTAATTGATTTGCAGCAGGAACAAGTCATCGATCCGACAACATTTGTATCAAAAGGAAAAAATACGCCGTTTGCTGGATGGACATGCAAAGGATGGCCGGTGATGACGTTTGTTGGCGGTAAACTTGTTTGGCAGAAAGGGAGAGAAGCACAATGAAACGACAACTCATTTTAGAAAACGGAACATTTTTTATCGGTGAAGCGTTTGGCAGTACGGAAAAAATGGTGGGCGAAGTCGTGTTTAATACAGGAATGACAGGGTATCAAGAAATACTGTCTGACCCTTCCTATTGCGGACAAATTGTCACAATGACGTATCCGCTTATCGGCAACTACGGGATCAACCGCGATGACTTTGAATCGATTGAACCGTATATTCACGGACTTGTCGTGAAGGAAGTTTGTAAAGTTCCGTCCAATTGGCGCAGCGAAATGACGTTAGAAGAATATTTAAAAGCAAAAAACATTCCAGGTTTAGCAGGGATTGATACAAGAAAATTAACAAAAATCATTCGCCAGCACGGCACGTTAAAGGGGGCGATTTGCGATTTAGATGTAAACGTTCATGAAGTGGTTGAATGGTTAAGGTCTACGAACTTACCGAATGACCAAGTAAAGCGCGTATCGACGAAAAGAGCCTATCCAAGCCCAGGCCGCGGGCATCGCGTTGTCTTAATTGATTTTGGCATGAAGCATGGCATTTTGCGTGAGTTAAATAAACGAAAATGCGATGTCATTGTGCTGCCATATAACGCGACAGCTGAAGAGGTGTTGCGTTTAAAGCCGGATGGAATCATGCTCTCCAACGGACCCGGTAACCCAAAAGATGTCCCGGAAGCCATTGAAATGATTCAAGGAGTATTAGGAAAAGTGCCGCTGTTTGGCATTTGTCTCGGGCATCAACTGTTTGCTCTTGCCTGCGGGGCGGATACGGAAAAAATGAAATTTGGCCATCGCGGCTCCAATCACCCGGTTAAACATTTAGCGACGGGGAAAGTGGCGATTACATCGCAAAATCATGGTTATACCGTTAACGAACAATCGCTGAAACAAACAAGGTTAGAGGTTACACATGTCGCTTTAAACGATGGAACGGTTGAAGGGCTCCGCCATTTAGACTATCCGGCATTTACGGTGCAATATCATCCGGAAGCATCACCAGGGCCGGAAGATGCGAACCATTTGTTTGACGAATTTATCAGCATGATCGAACAGTTCAAAAAGGAAGGGGAAGTTGTTTATGCCTAAACGCAAAGACATCGAAACCATTCTCGTCATCGGCTCAGGTCCGATCGTCATCGGTCAAGCCGCAGAATTTGACTATGCAGGAACGCAAGCCTGCCTTGCCTTAAAAGAGGAAGGATATAAAGTGATTTTAGTCAATTCGAACCCGGCAACGATTATGACGGATACAGAGATTGCTGATAAAGTTTACATTGAACCGTTGACGCTTGAATTTGTTGCCCGCATTATCCGCAAAGAACGCCCTGACGCTATTTTACCAACGCTTGGCGGGCAAACGGGGCTAAACTTAGCAGTAGAACTTGCCGAGACAGGTGTTCTTGAAGAATGCGGTGTGGAGATACTTGGGACAAAGCTTGAAGCCATTCAAAAAGCAGAAGACCGTGAACGGTTCCGCAGCTTAATGAACGAGTTAGGCGAGCCTGTTCCGGAAAGCGAAATTATTCATAGTTTAGAAGAAGCGTATGAGTTTGTGAAAACAATTGGTTATCCGGTAATTGTCCGTCCAGCGTTTACACTTGGCGGAACAGGTGGAGGGATTTGTACAAATGAAGAAGAGCTGATTGAAATTGTTTCCAACGGTTTAAAAATGAGCCCTGTTCACCAATGTTTGTTGGAAAAAAGTATCGCAGGCTATAAAGAAATCGAGTATGAAGTCATGCGCGATGCAAATGACAATGCAATTGTCGTGTGCAACATGGAAAATATTGACCCGGTCGGGATTCATACGGGAGATTCGATTGTTGTTGCCCCAAGCCAAACGTTAAGCGACCGCGAATATCAAATGCTGCGCAACGCATCATTACGAATTATCCGCGCTCTCGGCATCGAAGGCGGCTGCAATGTGCAGTTGGCGCTTGACCCGCACAGCTTTCATTACTATGTCATTGAAGTAAACCCGCGCGTCAGCCGTTCTTCCGCGTTGGCTTCGAAAGCGACGGGATATCCGATTGCTAAGCTTGCCGCAAAAATTGCCGTTGGTTTAACGTTAGACGAAATGATCAATCCGGTAACCGGAAAAACATATGCCTGCTTTGAACCGGCGCTTGACTATGTCGTGACAAAAATTCCGCGCTTCCCGTTTGATAAGTTCGAATCAGCCAACCGCCGCCTCGGCACGCAAATGAAAGCGACAGGAGAAGTCATGGCCATTGGCCGCACGTTTGAAGAATCCATTTTAAAAGCCGTTCGTTCTTTAGAAACGAATGTGTATCATTTAGAGTTAAAAGACGCAGACAAAATTCCGGATGAACTGATTGAAAAACGAATTCGCAAAGCAGGAGATGAACGATTATTTTACATCGCTGAAGCGCTCCGCCGCGGGATTTCTGTGGAACAAATTCATGAGTGGAGCCAAATTGACCGCTTTTTTCTGACGAAGCTGGAAAACATCATCCGCTATGAATCTGTTATTAAAGAAAATATGGGAGACTTAGATGTGCTGCGAAGAGCGAAGATGCTCGGTTTTTCAGACAGCGTCATTGCAAAGCTTTGGAATAAGAGCGACCGTGAAATTTATGAAATAAGAAAACAGGCGGGGATTATCCCGGTTTATAAAATGGTCGATACGTGCGCAGCGGAGTTTGAATCAGAAACACCTTATTATTACAGCACATATGAAGACGAAAATGAATCGCTCGTTACAGAGCGAAAAAGTGTTGTCGTTCTCGGCTCGGGGCCAATCCGGATCGGACAAGGGATTGAATTCGACTATGCCACTGTCCATTCTGTTTGGGCCATTAAAGAAGCAGGTTATGAGGCGATTATTATTAACAACAACCCAGAGACGGTATCAACAGACTTTAGTATCTCCGACAAACTGTATTTTGAACCGTTAACGATTGAAGATGTGATGCATGTCATTGACTTAGAAAAACCTGTTGGCGTTATTGTTCAATTCGGCGGACAGACAGCGATTAACTTAGCGGCTGAATTAGCAGCACGCGGCGTCCGCATTTTAGGAACGTCTCTTGAAGACTTGGATCGAGCGGAAAATCGTGACAAATTTGAGCAAACATTATCGGAATTAGGTATTCCGCAACCGCAAGGAAAAACAGCCTTCTCTGTGAAAGAAGCCGTGCGAATTGCCCAGGAAATCGGCTATCCTGTTTTAGTCCGTCCGTCATATGTGCTTGGCGGCAGAGCGATGGAAATTGTGTATAAAGAAGAAGAACTGCTTCATTATATGGAAAATGCCGTAAAAGTCAATCCGCAGCACCCCGTGTTAATCGACCGATATTTAATCGGAAAAGAAATTGAAGTAGATGCAATTTCCGATGGGGAAACCGTATTTATTCCAGGAATCATGGAGCATATTGAGCGCGCCGGCGTTCATTCGGGTGATTCGATTGCCGTATACCCGCCGCAAACATTATCAGAGAACATGAAACAAAAAATTGTTGATTATACAATTAAATTAGCTAGAGGTTTACGCATTATCGGTCTGTTAAATGTCCAATTCGTCATGTATAAAGATGAGGTTTACGTATTGGAGGTAAACCCGCGCTCAAGCCGTACCGTACCATTTTTAAGTAAAATTACGGGCGTGCCAATGGCAAATATAGCAACAAAAGTCATTTTAGGTACAAAACTTGCTGAACTTAGGCTTGAAACGGGACTTCATCACGAAAGCGAAGGAGTGTATGTAAAAGTTCCGGTGTTCTCATTTGCGAAATTGCGGAATGTCGACATTTCTTTAGGACCGGAAATGAAATCAACCGGCGAAGTAATGGGAAAAGACGTGACATTTGAAAAAGCATTATATAAAGGTCTTGTCGCATCAGGAATTCAAATTCGTTCTTACGGATCTGTTCTATTAACGATTGCCGATAAAGACAAAGAAGAAGCAATCGATTTAGCAAGACGTTTCCACCATATCGGCTATCAGCTGTTGGCAACATGCGGAACAGCAGAAGCATTAAGGGCGGAAAATATTCCGGTAACTGTTGTTAATAAAATTAATGGAGACTCACCAAACATTTTAGATGTAATTCGTCAAGGAAAAGCACAGGTTGTCATTAACACATTAACGAAAGGAAAGCAGCCGGAAAGCGATGGGTTCCGGATTCGCCGCGAATCGGTGGAAAATGGCATTCCATGTTTGACATCGCTTGATACAGCAAAAGCAATGCTTCAAGTCATTGAGTCGATGACATTCTCGACGACGGTGATGCCGAAATTTTCAAATTTCCAGGAAGTGATTCATTCATGATTCGCAAAGAACAAATGAGCATTGTCGCTCACGAACGTATCTCCGATAATATTTACCGCATCGTTTTAACAGGTGATCTTGTTGATGAAATGAACAACCCTGGTCAATTTGTTCATGTAAAAATCGGGGCGCAGGCAGAACCTCTCTTGCGCCGCCCGATTAGCATTTGCGAGATTAAGCAGGAGAGAAAACAGTTTACAATGATTTACCGAAAAGAGGGGCTTGGCACAAGCATTCTTGCAACGAAAATGCCCGGTGAGAGTCTGGATATTCTTGGACCGCTTGGAAATGGCTTTCCGCTTGAGGCTGCCGAAGAAGGACAGACAGCTTTACTTGTCGGCGGCGGTATTGGTGTCCCTCCTCTTTATGAATTGTCCAAACGATTAGTGGAAAAAGGTGTCCATGTGATTCATGTGCTCGGGTTTCAACATAAAGATGCCGTGTTTTTAGAAAACGAGTTTGCTAAGTTAGGAGAAACATACGTAGCAACGATGGATGGTTCGTATGGCATAAAAGGGTCTGTTACCGATGTCATTGCTGAGCACAACTTCTCGTTTGATGTTCTCTATTCATGCGGCCCCAAACCGATGTTAAAAGCGCTTGCACAAGCGTTTCCTAATCAAAATGTCTATCTGTCTCTTGAAGAAAGAATGGGCTGCGGAATCGGCGCTTGTTTTGCCTGCGTCTGCCGCGTGCCAAACAGCGATACCGCATATAAAAAAGTATGCAGCGACGGACCTGTTTTCAAAGCGGGGGAGGTGCTTTTATGAATCGTCTCGCTGTTAAACTGCCCGGCCTGTCTTTAAAAAATCCGGTTATGCCAGCTTCTGGATGTTTCGGGTTCGGCCGGGAGTATGCACAGTTTTATGATTTAAGCCAATTAGGAGCAATTATGATTAAGGCGACAACACTTGAGCCCCGTTTTGGAAATCCAACGCCGCGAGTCGCAGAAACGCCAAGCGGCATGCTGAATGCGATCGGCCTGCAAAATCCGGGGCTCGAAAAAGTATTAAGCGAAGAACTGCCATGGCTTGAACAGTTTGATGTACCGATTATTGCCAACATTGCCGGATCGACGATGGAAGACTATGTACAAGTAGCTAAAGAAATTTCCAAAGCGCCAAATGTTCATGCGCTTGAGTTAAATATTTCCTGTCCAAATGTAAAAAAAGGCGGAATCGCGTTTGGAACCATTCCAGAAGTCGCTGCTGAATTAACGAAACTTGTGAAAGAAGTGTCGGAAGTTCCCGTCTATGTGAAGCTTTCGCCAAACGTAACAAACATTGTGGAGATGGCTAAGGCAATTGAAGAAGCAGGAGCTGATGGTTTGACAATGATTAATACGGTGCTTGGGATGCGCATTGATATAAAAAGCGCCGCACCAATCCTTGCCAACCGTACCGGCGGATTATCTGGCCCTGCCATTAAACCGATTGCGATTCGCATGATTTATGAAGTAAGCCAAGCCGTTTCGATTCCGATTATCGGCATGGGCGGCATTCAATCAGCTGAAGATGTAATTGAGTTTTTCTACGCGGGAGCAAGCGCTGTAGCGGTCGGGACAGCCAACTTTGTCGACCCGTTTGTTTGTCCGAACATCATTGAAGAGCTGCCGAAACTGCTTGATCAACTCGGAGTTGAGCATATATCCGAGTGCACAGGAAGGAGCTGGAGAAAAAGTGGACAGTCCTCTTATTGTGGCGCTTGATTTTCCGTCTATGGAAGAAGTAAAAAGATTTTTACAGCCATTTCAAGGCGAACCGCTATTCGTAAAGGTCGGAATGGAATTATATTATCAAGAAGGACCAGCGATTATCTCTTATTTAAAAGAACAGGGACAGCAAATTTTTTTAGATTTAAAGCTTCATGACATTCCAAATACGGTGAAGCAGGCGATGAAGGGGATAGCTCGCTTAGGAGTGGATCTTATCAATGTTCATGCAGCCGGCGGAACGAAGATGATGGAGGCGGCGCTTGAAGGGCTTGAGGCGGGAACAGAAGCGGGCAAACGCCGCCCTTATTGCATTGCCGTCACGCAATTGACAAGCACAAGTGAACAAATGCTGCATGAACAACTTCTGATCGAACGCTCGCTGGAGGAGACGGTGCTTCATTATGCGTCACTGGCAAAAAGAAGCGGACTGGATGGGGTTGTCTGTTCGGCTAAAGAAGTACCGTTTATTCGTGAGCATTTTGGTGAAGCGTTTCTTGCGGTGACACCGGGCATTCGTTTTGCTGCGGATGAAAAAAATGATCAAGTTCGCGTCGTCACGCCTTATGAGGCGAAACAGTTGGGCGCAAGCGCGATCGTCATCGGCCGCAGCATCACAAAAGCAGTCGATCCGTATGCGGCTTACCAACAACTACAGCGGGAATGGAATGGGGGAAAAGAGAAATGAACAAAGAAATCGCCACCTATTTACTGCAAATCGGCGCAGTATCCTTACAGCCAAATGAACCGTTTACATGGTCATCGGGAATGAAATCGCCGATTTACTGCGATAATCGGCTCACATTAGCTTATCCAGGCATCAGAAGCGCAATTGCCGACGGTTTAACAGGATTAATTCGTATACATTTTCCAGGCGTTCAAGTGATCGCCGGCACGGCAACAGCAGGAATTCCTCATGCGGCGTGGGTGAGCGAGCGCTTAGCCTTACCGATGTGTTATGTGCGCAGCCAAGCAAAAGGACACGGAAAAGGGAAACAAATTGAAGGAAAAGTCGAAAAAGGCCAAAAGGTCGTCGTTGTTGAGGATTTAGTTTCTACAGGCGGCAGTTCGCTAACCGCCGTTCATGCATTGCGGGAAGAGGGCTGTGACGTGCTTGGTGTCGTTGCGATTTTTACATATGGCTTGGAAAAAGGAAAACAAGCCTTTGCCGAAAACAATATAGTCGTCCATACGCTCACCGATTATGATATGCTCATTGAAACAGCGGTGGAGATGGGCGTTATTACAGAGGAAGACATCGCCACATTGCGGGAGTGGCGCGAAAATCCAAGCGAGTGGGGACGGACGATTTAGTGTTCTCAAGGTGAAAGAACAGAGGCTGTCTTAGACCATTATGAGACAGCCTCTTACCATGTTGTGAAAAGTTTGAACGCTGCTGTACAAAAAGTCATCATCTCTGTTTGGCATTGTAAATGATAGTACGAAGGTGGGATTTTGATGAAGCTGCCGAACTTTCCGGAAATGTCGTACGAGGAATATTTAACGCTGCGGGAAAAAAGCGGGGAACGATTCGAATATATCGATGGCGTTGTTTATATGGTCCCCTCTCCGAGCATTAAACATCAACTTGTTTCCAGCAATATTTATACGCAGTTTGGAATGTATTTGAAAGGAAAAAGTGCAAAGTGTTTGCTGCACCGACTGATATAGAGCTTGTCAGCGAGAAGTTGCCGGAACGAAAAGTTGTCATTCCTGACCTTAGCATTATTTGTGATGAAACAGGGTTTAAGGAAACAAAATATGTCGGCGTTCCAACTCTGATTGTTGAAATATTAAGCCCTTCTAATCAAGCACATGATTTAGTCACAAAGTTTAATTTATATATGGCTTATGGAGTGAAAGAATATTGGATGATCAATCCGATGAAAGAAGCGGTTACCGTTTATGCGTTAAATGAGGAAGGGCTGTACGAACAAGCGGATATCCAAGTTGGTACCGGAATCGTTCAATCAGTTTGTTTTCCTGGGTTATCAGCCGATATTCAAGAGATTTTCCGCTGAGACAACCGAATAAAACGAAATCGGCTTTACCCATGATTTATCATATATGGCAGTTGCGGGGTTGGGTCAATCTCTTTGCTGAACTTGTTTTAGAAAAAGAATGAAGCAAATGGCAGGAGCAGCTATTGAGGTGCAACGTTTGTTGTTTCGATGTGTATGGAAACATCCTACCATTTCATTTGTTTTAACGAGCGCAGTTCGCTTTCTTGTTCAAGCGAGCGGAATGAAAGAGATTCAAGCACGCGCTCTTGCCGTTTTTGACAGACAAGTACTTCGTCTAATTTTTGCAATGCTTCTGCAAGAGTTTGTTTCATCGTTGGAATTTCATTTACTTGCTCTGACATTTGTATGACGGTTTGTTTAATAACCGGGATTTCATTGACTTGTTCTGATAGTTGTGCCACGGTTTGCTTGATGGCCGGAATTTCGTTTGTCCTTTCTAACGCTTCTTCCACCTTTTGTTTGAGCGTGGGAATTTCGTTTACTGCTTCCAATGTTTCCAACACCGCTTGTTTAATGAAAGGAATATCTGCGACATCGTCTTTCGTGGCCATGGTTTGTTCAATCCGTTCGATACGCTTGTCCATAGCGGCAAGCTCATCCTTGGTAGCCATGCGTTGTTCAATGCTGGCAATGTCATCTTTGGTAGCCATCGTCTGTTCAACGCGTTCAATGCGCTGTTCCATAGCGGCGATATCGTCTTTGGTAGCCATCGTCTGTTCAATGCGTTCAATGCGCTGTTCCATAGCGGCGATATCGTCTTTGGTAGCCATCGTCTGTTCAATGCGTTCAATGCGCTGTTCCATAGCGGCGATATCGTCTTTGGTAGCCATCGTCTGTTCAATGCGTTCAATGCGCTGTTCCATAGCGGCGATATCGTCTTTGGTAGCCATCGTTTGTTCAACGCGTTCAATACGTTGTTCCATAGCGGCGATGTCATCTTTGGTGGCCATCGTTTGCTCAACACGTTCAATACGCTGTTCCATAGCGGCGATATCGTCTTTGGTGGCCATCGTTTGTTCAACGCGTTCAATACGTTGTTCCATAGCGGCAAAGTCGGCTTTTGTCACCATATGTTCTCGTAAAAACGCTAATTCATTAACAATATGCTGTAATACGTCTTCCACATTTTTTCACCTCCTTCTTTTTTTCCACATCATTATTATAGCATCCGCTTATGAACTTGTAACTGTACACTGAGGTATACAACTTATTTTTTCATATGAAACAACATGGTTGATTCGACAAATGTAAAATTTTTTATATTTTTCTTCAGGTACAAATAATGTCTATGTATTGATGGTAATATATTGTTACATATGTATTAAGTCCCATTTTTGTTAGTATGGATATGGATATTCAGAGCAGCGATTGTTCAAAAATTTGGAGGGATGAGCGTGGATGAGCAACAATCGAAGCCGATGCGAATTTTATCCATGTATGAACGGCTTCGGCAAGGGGAAACAATTTCTAAAAAAAGAGAGGCAGAGCGTTTCAGTGTCAATGAAAAAACGATTCAGCGCGATATTGATGAGCTGCGTACATATATTGCTGACTCGTTTCATACGTTCATGACGTTAGAGTACGATCGCAAGAAAAAGGGATATGTATTAAAGAGAAGTGAAGACGAGTGGCTGACAAATGAAGAAATTCTCGTCATCGCCAAAATATTGCTTGAAAGCCGCGCACTAAAAAAGGAAGAAATGGATCAACTACTAAAAAAGCTTATTTTTCAATCACATCCACAAAATCAGCGTTTTATCCAAGATGTCATACGAAATGAACATTTTCACTACGTTTCGTTGCAGCATAATCAACCGCTCATTCAGACGATTTGGGATTTAAGTCGTGCGGTGCACACAAAACGGGCGATTGTCATTGATTACAAGAAAGAAGGAGAAGATTCGCCAATCACAAGGAAGTTAAAACCTGTCGGAATCGTTTTCTCAGAATATTACTTTTACTTAATCGCTTTTCTTATAGACTATGAATTTAATTTTCCAACAATTTATCGAGTAGATCGCATTGTTCGTTACACCGTTACGAATGAGCGTTTCCAATCCGATTATAAAAATCGGTTTGAAGAGGGAGAATTTCGCAAACGAGTGCAATTTATGCATGCGGGGGAATTGATGAAAATCACGTTTCGGTTTTGGGGACCTTCCTTGCAAGCGATTTTAGATCGCCTGCCCACAGCTAAAGTCGTTGAAACAGATGGACAAACATCGGTCATTGAAGCAGAAGTTTACGGACGCGGTATCAAAATGTGGCTGTTAAGCCAGGCGCAATATTTGGAGGTGATTAAGCCGGAGGAATTTCGTGAGGAGATGAGGGAGACGATCGAGAAGATGTTGGAAAATTATAGGTAAGGGAGGATTAGAGTGGATTATTAGCCGAACAAATTAAGGAAGAAGAACAACATGCCATTCATTTTTACCGTCAGGCAGTGAAGTAGAACGGATTTGTCGCATTTAGTACAAATTGCTATAAATGACGATTCTCAAGTTGCACATTCAATCTCTAAACCTGCAAAGAAGTTAGGTGTTTTTATTAAGTATGACACAAACGAAAAGTTCGGTAAGTTTATGTTGGGAGACGAGTCAATAGTTTCATAAGAATGATAGTGTCCATGTATAGTGAAGTAAAATGTAGGTAAATTATCCAATCTGTTTAGCAAACAGCAAAGGTGCTGTTTACATAATATTGCTAGAGAGGAGAAACGATAAACATGAGAAAACTTTTATCTTTATTTTTCGCATTTGGATTGTTGCTTGTAGCAGCTGGTTGCTCATCCGAACAATCATCCACCAGCAAAAATGACGACAAAAAACAAGAATCGAAAGAACCATTGTCAAAAGAAGAATTTACTAAAATGATTTCTAACCCAGATAAGTATAAGGGCTCTAAAGTGGATTTTTACGCTAAAATTTTTGTTGAACCAGAGAAGGATGATGACGGAATTTACATTCAAGCATTTGCTGATCCAAAAAATAGCGAACAGAATGTGATTGTTGTAGCTGACCCGAAGACTGATGTGAAAAATGAAGACATCATTCATGTAGTTGGAACTGTTAGAGAATCATTTGAAGGTGAAAACGCACTAGGTGGAAAAGTTACTGCTCCAATTATTGACGCAGAAAAAGTGGAAAAGACAGATTATGTAACGGCGTTCTCCAAACCAATTAAAACTATTGAAGTAAATAAAGAAATCAATCAGCATGGTTATATCGTAAAATTGAATAAAGTAGAGATTGCAGAAGATGAAACAAGAGCGTATGTTACGATTTCAAACCAGAGCAATGCCAAAATTAATTTCTGGGAGCATAATGCAAAGCTTTTAGTAGGTAATACACAACATGAGAAAGCGGATAACTTTGAGGCAGGATATCCTGAAATTCCGACAGATATTTTACCAAAAACAAATGTAGAAGCAATTATTCCTTTTCCGGCTATCGATGCAAATGAACAAGTAATTAAATTTTATTTTGAAGGAAGTTCTGAAAACTATGATATTAATATCGAGCCATTCCAATTCGAAGTAAGCATTGCTCAACAGTAAAATGGTGAAGTGAGGGAATTGTGAGTAAATCAACATTCCCTCGCTGTCCTATAAATTACAATGTATAGACTATTCGTATTAATTTGACATGATGGACAACTCAAAATAAAAATTCCATTAAGTGAAGCATGTATAAAATATATGAATTTTTGGATGAAACAGTTTTTGATTTTATATTTATGTTGTAAAGTTTGTTGGGAAGCTAGCTTTTGACATAGAAGACATCATTACCTATAGAAACAAGAGGAGGAGTTTCTCGAAGAATTCTCCTGTAGGAAATTTTTCGAGAGGCCTTCAGACATATTTATCATGTTTGACAATAGATCACTATGATATAAAAAACGTATCATCAACGTAAGAAAACGAATGTTGATGAGATATTGTCTTATGGTGGTATATAGAATCGTTGTAACACAGTGGAAAATGGTATAATTGTCAAAATTATGGAGGGAGAGACATGGCTAAAACGATCAAATTCAATCTCATTTTAGATAATCAACCAGTAAGAAATATTGATGATTTAAAAAATAATTTTTCAATTGAGGATATGCTAGATGTATATAAAAATGGGTTGCTACAAAGATGGCTCTCTGTTAGGGGATATAATGACTATCTTAATAAAGTCAATAGTATAACAGCTCATAGTAATACTGAGATCATTCAACAACTTATTAAGATTTTTGAGATGGAATGTGATGATGACAAAATAAAAGAAAGCATTGCAATTTTAGAGTATGTAAACGAGCGAGCAGCGTTACTTGAGGAATATAAAAAGGCGAATTATCAAGTTAAAAGCATTATCGATGATTATCACGCAGGTTACGAATCAGTAATTATGGATATCATCGAAAATAAAGATAATATGCCGAAAATTAAAGCGAATATACAAGAGATAGAAAAAAATTATATGGGACTTTTTAATTTAAATTACAAGGATTTGTATGAAACTTTAATTGAACAAGCCCCTTTAGCTGTTTTTGCAATTTTGATGAACGATGGGATGCGAAGTTGTTTTTTAGATAGTGAATGTTACATCCATGAGGAACTGAACAACTTTATACAAAATAGAAGCTGGTTAAAAGAAAAAATAGGAGAAGAATTAAAAATTTTTAAAGGCGATACAGAAGCTTATTGGAAAGATATAGAACCACAAGGAAAAAAATATATGATTATAAGAATGGAAAACGGTAATTACGTGCGGAATGCCGGAAAATTTGGAGAGGAATTATCTTCGAGCGATATTAATGGCGCTTTTGTTATTTTAGATGGAATTGATTATAAAAGCAGAAATGCTAATCATGAACTTCTGTACATGGAGGTGTGAAGATGAGGAAAAATGCCGAACATCTTTTAGCTTCATATGTCGATGCTTTACGTCCGATTATATATATCAATCATTTTGATTTTAAAGTAATTGATGATTTGATTTTGAAGATTGGACAAGGTGTCAATATTGTCGAATATAACAATGCGTTAGGAATCGTAGATTTTGAGACGAAAAGCCCATTGCTGGAATGTAGTTTGGAAAAATTTTTAATAAATATTATGGATGAAGGATACGAAAAGCAAACTTTTATTGTGCTTAAAGATGTACATAATTTTTTGGAAGATCCTAAAGTTATAGCGTTACTGAAAAGAATATGTGAAGATAATTTGTATCGTGAAAATTACAACGCTACGATATTTATAGTGTCTAGCAAGTTGACCATTCCATGTGAATTAGAAAATTATATCACTGTATTTGATGTTCCACTACCTACACATAAAGAGATTGTTGAATTAGTCATAAATTTTACTAAAAGTTTAGATATTCAAGTGGAAGAAGAAGTACTAAACGACATCGCTTTATCATTTAGAGGACTAAATGAATTTCAAATAAACCAAATCTTAAATTTAGCCTATCAAGATGGCGGATATATTGATGAGGAAGACAAGTATTTAATACTTCAAGAAAAAGAACAGCTCATTAAAAAATCAGGAATGTTGGAGATGGTTAATTTTAAAGAGAGTATAGAAGATATTGGCGGTTTGGAAAATTTAAAGGCATGGCTTTATCGAAAGGCGAAAGTGTTTAACCACTTAGATAAAGCGATTAAGTTTGGAGTGGATGTTCCAAAAGGAATCATGATTATTGGTATGCCAGGTTGCGGTAAAAGTTTAACGGCAAAAGCGACGGCTAGATTGTTTGAAGTGCCGCTCGTACGGCTTGATGTCGGTAGGCTTCTTGGTAAATATGTTGGCGAATCGGAAGAAAATATGAGAAAAGCATTGCAATTAGCAGAAGCGATCAGCCCATGTGTTCTTTGGATTGACGAAATTGAAAAAGCGTTTTCTGGTGTTGGTAGTGAAGGTGGAGGAAATGATGTCACGACGAGATTGTTTGGTCATTTTCTTACGTGGATGCAAGAAAAAGAAAATACTGTTTTTATCGTTGCCACAGCGAACGATATTTCAAGAATACCTCCTGAATTTTTGAGAAAAGGGAGATTCGATGAATTGTTTTTCGTCGATTTACCAAGCGATGAGGAACGAAGAAAGATTATCGAAATTCATCTCAAGAAAAGAAACAAATGGCATAAAGATATAGACACAATTGCTTTAATAAAAGAAACGAAAGGATTTAACGGGGCAGATTTAGAATCTGTTGTAAAAGAAGCCATCGAATCTGCATTTATTAACGGTAAAGATAAAATAACAACTGAAGATTTAATACAGGCCGCTAGAGATACAAAACCGATTTCAAGCACTTTAAAGGATAAGATCGATCAAATCAAACAAGCAATTAGTAAAATTGATATAAAACCGGCAAGTAAAATAAATGATATTGAGAAACAATCCGCGGGAGAACAAATCGTTAAGGAACCATTTCTGATAAGTTCGTTGAGAAAGGGACGGAGAATATGAACGCAATGAGAACGGAGGAATTCGAATATACACAAATATTGCCTGAAGATGAGGCGAAGGAACTGCAAATTTTTCAACAGAAATTCATAGAAAGCTATATTAATCATAAAGATAAAATGGATGTCGAAGAATGGCTTAGGGTGGAATTAAAAAATAACCTTCCTGAAAAGACCGATACAGAGATAGAGAAAATTAGTAAAGAGATTGTTGAAACGCTCAAAGTAAATGAGACTAGCAAAATGTCTCTACAAGAAGCGATAAAAAATGGTCGCAGTAAAGAGAGTTGGTTTGCAAACCAACTCAAGCAATCGACTTCCCATTTATCTACTGCACAAACAGCGGAATATCTTCACACGTTGGATGAAGCGATGAAAAATGCAAACCAATCCATGTATAATACAATAATTACAAAAAATGGAACGATTAATCAAAACCTGAATTTAGATGGGTTTATTGCAGAGCAACATCATGTGAATTCTTTTAACTTGAAAGCAGCAGTTAAGGGAAGTGAGTATCGAGCAGAAGTGCTTCTTCCTAAAGATGGGCAAACGTACGGTAAAAACTCCGTTGATATTGTGATAAAAGATAGAACAGGAAAAATCGTTGAAAGGTATCAAGCTAAGTATGGCAAAACAGCTGAAGATACGATAAGAATGATTAATGAAGGGAATTATAATAATCAGCGATTACTCGTTCCTGCAGAACAAGTAGAAGAAGTTCAAAAAGCTTTTCCAAATAAAACAGTTGTAGCATCCATTGGATCGGGAGAAATCAAAAGCGAACCTTTAGAAAAAATAAGAGCAAAAGAATTGCAAAAAGAAGCTCAAAGCGGCAGATGGAATGACTTAAATTGGAACGAATATAAAAACAAAGATCTTGCGATTGGGATTGGAAAACAAGCCGGGTATGCGGCGATACAAGGAGCTGCCATTGGAGCGGGAATCGAGCTTGCAAAGAAAGTATGTAATGGTGAAGAAATAAAATCAGAAGAAATCGTTGAACAAGTATTAATGTCTGGTGCGGATTTTGGAATTAAAGCTGCGACGGCAGGCGCTTTGAAAGTCGCTGTCGAAAAAGGAGTAGTAACAGTTATTCCAAAAGGAACTCCAGCTGGAACAATCGCTAATATAGCATATATCGCCATTGAAAATATTAAAATATTAGGAAAAGTAGCAACAGGTGAAATGACAATAAGAGAAGGCTTTGAAAAAATAGAGCAAACGACTGTCGCAACGGTAGCTGGTATTGCAGCAAGTACTGAAGGCGCGTTAATCGGAGCAACTGTTGGATCTGTGTTTGGCCCAGTTGGAGCAGCTGTTGGTAGTTTTATCGGTGGAACGGTTGGATATATAGCAGGTTCAAAAGTTGGAGAAACAATAGTGAAAACTCATCAAAAAATCAGAAATAAAGCGAGAGAAATTGTAAAAGAAGTTGGAAGTACTGTAGCTTCGGAAGTGAAAAATACTTGGAATAGTGTAAAAAGTTTTGCCAGTAGATGGTTCGCTCGGTAAAACAGAAACCAATTCAACGAAAAAAACCGCCTGCCCATTGTCAGACGGTTTTTTTCATTTTAATCACCAAATCCTCATCTGGTGTCACATAGATTGTTTGTTGATTTTCGTAGATCACATATCCCGGCTTTGCGCCGCTCGGTTTTTTGACGTAGCGAATTTTCGTATAGTCAACAGGTACGGAGCTTGATTGCCGCGCTTTGCTAAAGTAGGCAGCAAGGTTGGCGGCTTCTAAAATCGTTTGTTCTGACGGATTTTTGCTGCGAATGACGACATGGGAGCCAGGAATGTCTTTTGTATGCAGCCAAATCTCGTCTTTATGCGCCAATTTATTCGTTAAATAGTCATTTTGTTTATTGTTTTTCCCGACAAGAATTTCTGTGCCGTCGCTTGAGATATATTTCTCAAGTTCAATTTTTCCTTGCTTTTGTTTTTTTGCCTGTTTTGATTGCCGCGCGCGCAAATATCCTTCTTCAATTAACTCTTCGCGAATTTCTTCTACATCTTTCGGGGACGCCGACTCTATTTGTTGCAGGAGACGTTCAAAATAATCCACTTCTTGTTTTGTCCGCTCAATTTGTTCTTGAACGATATGCACCGAATTTTTTGCTTTCTGGTATTTTTGAAAATAGCTTTGGGCATTTTCTGACGGTGATTTTTGCGGATCAAGCGTAATGGTAATCGTACTGCCATTTTCATCATAATAGTTGATGACTTCAACTTGCTTATCCCCGCGCTTGATCGCGTATAAATTGGCTGTTAACAATTCACCATATAGCCGATATTGTTCGGCTTTTTCCGCTTCTTTTAATGTTTGCTCAAGCTTTTTTAGTTTTTTTTCATTTTTCGTTTTCTCATTGGTGATAAACCGCTCTAAATCATGTGCCTGCTGCTTGACGCGGTCTCGTTCGGCCTTTCCAAAATAAAACCGATCAAGCATTTCGCTGAGGGTCGAAAATGTTTTCGTTTCCCCTTGAAGGTGCGTAAGCGGCAGAACATAAAACGTTTCTTTTGTATCATGATAATAAATTTGCGGCATGATGCGCCCCAGCTTCACGTCTTCTACCATGGCAATAAAGCTTTTTGGCAATGTGGCGCGATTGGCAATTCCCGCGCGGAACACGGCTTCTTTGGCAAAGAGCGGTGAAATGCCAGAAAAATGTTGTACTAACTGTTCCGCCAATTTCCCGGAGTTAAAATCTAACTTTTTTAATATCGTCTCTTCATTCACTAGTAACGGATTTATTTTTCCGTGTGACGGCGGAGCGATATATTCATAGCCGGGCAAAACCGTACGATGACGGTTTACCGACGGCGGAAGATGTTTAATGCTGTCAATAATCGTATTTGTTTTTTTATCGACTAAAATAATGTTGCTATGGCGTCCCATAATCTCAATGATTAATTGTTTCACTGACAAATCGCCGATTTCATCGCGCCCTTTTGTCTCAATAATAATGATGCGGTCTAAGTCAACCTGTTTTACCGTTTCAATAATACTGCCTTCTAAATGTTTTCTTAGAAGCATGCAAAACATCGGCGGTTCGGCAGGATTGTCGTATGCTTCGTTCGTTAAATGAACGCGCGCATAAGTTGGATGGGCCGATAGAAGTAATTTATAATTTTGACCGCGGGCTCGAATTTGCAAAACAAGTTCATGTTTAAACGGTTGATGAATTTTTGTAATCCGTCCGCTTTCAATGGTTTCCTTTAGTTCTTTTGTCATTACATATGTAAAAATTCCGTCAAATGACATAAATAATACACCTTTCTATAATTTGCTCTAGTGAATTATATCATTTTTTTCGAATGTCGTTAAATATCGTGTATAATAAGTAAAGGAAGCAACAATCGATGATTTCGTTTTTATTTGAAAAAACGATTGTAAAATATGATATAATTTGATGTGTAATAGGGATTTGCTCTATTACTTTCTTTTTGTACTGTTAGATGATGGATGTGATGAAATGGTTTATAGTATGACTGGTTTTGGCAGAGGAAAAAAAGCAAATGACTGTTTGACGATAACGGTTGAGATGAAATCAGTGAACCATCGGTTTTGTGAAGTGACTGTGCGCATGCCTAGACAGTTATTAATGTTTGAAGATAAAATAAAAAAAGTTGTTTTGCAATATGTCAAACGTGGAAGAGTAGAAGTTTTTGTCAATGTTGAAGGAGAAGGATTAACGAAGAAAAAACTTCAGGTCGATTGGCAGCTGTTAAGCGATTATTATCAAAGTCTGCAAGAGGCAAATGAGCGCTTTTCCCTGCAAGATCGCGTCACATTATCCCAGCTGTTCAGCTTGGAAGGAGTGACGGAAATTGTCGAAGAAGAGGCAGGAAATGAGGAAATTGAGCAACTTCTTATTGATGCAACGCATGAAGCTGCATTACAATTAAAAAGTATGCGTGAAGCGGAAGGGCGTGCGCTCATTAATGATATAAGGGAGCAGTTGTCGTTCATAACCGAGTGTGCATTTAAAATACAAATGTTTGCTCCGGAAGTGAGTGAACAATATCGTGAGCGGATGGTAAAGCGAGTCGGAGAATTTTTACAAGGAATGATTGATGAAACTCGTATTTTAACAGAGGTTGCCATTTTTTCCGAGAAAACAGATATTAATGAAGAATTAAAACGTATTCATAGCCACGTTGAACAGTTTACGGCGGCAATGGGCAGTGGTGCGCCGATTGGCCGCAAACTTGACTTTCTTGTTCAAGAGCTGAATCGGGAAATCAACACGATCGGCTCAAAAGCAAATGATAGCCGAATTGCTTTGCAAGTCGTTGAAATGAAAAGCGCTCTTGAAAAAATTAAGGAGCAAGTCCAAAATATAGAATAACTGTTTACAAATCGAATGTGATGGGAACAATGATTTTTATGTGAGTAGGAGGAGCTTTCATGGGGATTAAATTAGTGAATATCGGCTATGGAAATATGGTGTCCGCCGCCCGCATTATTTCGATTGTCAGTCCTGATTCGGCTCCCATTAAACGGCTTATTCAAGAGGCGAGAGAAAATGGCAAACTTGTTGATGCAACCCATGGAAGAAGGACTCGTGCGGTTATTATAATGGATAGCGATCATGTTGTTTTATCGTCTGTGCAGCCGGAAACTGTTGCACATCGTTTCTTTGACCGAGATGACTTATCAGAGGAAGGGTAGGTTTACATATTTCTATGAGCGAAAGAGGATTATTAATCGTATTGTCTGGCCCATCGGGAGTAGGAAAAGGCACGGTGCGCAAAGCGCTGTTTTCACAGCCGGATATTAATCTTCACTATTCTATTTCCGTAACAACGCGAAAACCGCGTGAAGGTGAAGTAGACGGTGTCGACTACTTCTTTAAAACGAGAGAAGAATTTGAACAAATGATTCGTGAGAATAAACTGCTCGAGTGGGCAGAGTATGTCGGAAATTATTACGGTACGCCAATTGATTACGTGGAAAAGACACTTCAAGAAGGGAAAGATGTCTTTCTTGAAATCGAGGTAAAAGGTGCTTTGCAAGTTCGTAAGGCGTTTCCGGAAGGTTTATTTATCTTCCTTGCTCCGCCTAGTTTAAGTGAATTGAAAAACCGAATCGTTACAAGAGGCACGGAGTCTGAGGAGCTAATTAATGATCGAATGAAAGCAGCAAAAGAAGAGCTGGAAATGATGGATGCGTATGATTATGTTGTTGAAAATGATAAAGTAGAGCTTGCCTGCGAACGCATTAAAGCGATTGTTATGGCAGAACATTGCAAGCGTGAACGCGTCGCCAATCGCTATAAAAAAATGTTGGAGGTTGAGTAAGTATGTTGTATCCTTCCATTGATTCATTAATGGAAAAGTTTAATTCAAAATATACGCTTGTGACGGTTGCGGCGAAACGAGCGCGTCAATTGCAAGTAAAAGATGACTGCACAATCGAAAAGCCTGTATCAAAAAAATTTGTTGGCAAAGCTTTAGAGGAAATTGATGCAGGACATATTGAAATAGTAAAAGAGGACTAAGACAATCCAGCGAAAATAACAACCTAGTTTTAGGTTGTTATTTTTTTACAAGGATAATAACAGGGGGAGCAGTACGAAATGGTAAATGGAAAAAATATTTTACTATGTGTGACAGGTGGGATTGCTGTATATAAAGCAGCAGCCTTAACGAGTCAATTAACGCAGCGGGGGGCGAATGTAAAAGTCATGATGAGCGAGGCAGCGTGCAAATTTGTCACTCCGCTCACTTTTCAGGCATTATCAAGAAATGAAGTATATATTGATACGTTTGATGAAAAAAATCCGGCTGTGATTGCGCATATTGACTTAGCCGATTGGGCTGATTTAGTTCTTGTTGCTCCAGCCACGGCAAATACGATCGGCAAGCTGGCTAACGGAATTGCGGACAATATGATTACGACGACGCTACTCGCGACAAAAGCGCCCGTTTGGATTGCTCCGGCGATGAATGTCAATATGTATGACCATCCGGCTGTCCAAGCGAATATCGACAAGCTTGTTCGCTTTGGCTACCAATTTATTGAACCGTCAGAAGGGTATTTAGCGTGCGGCTATGTTGGCAAAGGAAGGCTGGAAGAACCGGAAAAAATCGTTTCCCTTCTTGAAAATCATTTTTCGTTATTAGAGGTGAAGCCATTTTTAAAAGGAAAGAAAATACTTGTGACCGCAGGACCAACGCGTGAAAAGCTGGACCCTGTCCGCTTCTTTACCAATCGCTCGACAGGAAAAATGGGATATGCGATTGCCGAAGCAGCAGCAAAATTTGGTGCCGATGTCACGCTTATTTCCGGACCGACGAATTTGCCTTCTCCCGAACATGTAAAAACAATTCGTGTTGAATCGGCACAAGAAATGTATGAACAAGTGATGAAATATTACCAAGACAGCGACATTGTCATTAAATCCGCTGCTGTTGCCGATTATCGTCCGAAATATGTATTTGCGGAAAAGATGAAAAAGCAGCCGGGAGATTACGTCATTGAAATGGAGCGAACAATTGATATTTTAAAAACGCTTGGCGAGCAAAAAACGACGCAAATTTTAGTCGGCTTTGCTGCGGAAACGGAGCGCGTAGAAGAGTATGCCAAACGCAAATTAGAAAGCAAAAACTTGGATATGATTGTGGCAAATAATGTGTCTGAAGAAGGGGCAGGTTTTGCAGGAGACACAAATATTGTGACGATTTTCAAACGCGATGGCTCCTCGGTATCTCTCCCGCTTTTGCCGAAAAAGAAAGTCGCTGAAGAACTATTAAAAGAAATTCACCAGTATATCGAGGCGATTCGATGAAAGTCGCAGCAGTTATTGTTGATGTGCCGACACGGCAAACCGATCGGCCTTTCGACTACTTAATACCGGAAAAGTGGGAGAATGTTCTTCAAGTCGGCATGCGTGTCACTGTTCCGTTTGGCCCTAGACTGTTGCAAGGATTTGTCATTGAGATAAAAACTCATTCAGAGTTTAAGACGCTGAAACCAATCCAAGAGATTGTCGATGTCACACCTGTTTTAAACGAGGAATTACTAGGGCTGGGAAAATGGCTGACAGAAACGACACTATGTTTTATGATTTCCGCTTTTCAGGCGATGCTGCCGGCAGCGATGAAAGCGAAATACGAAAAAGAAATTCATCTTGTAAGCTCAGAGCATCGCGCTTATTTGCATGCAGACGTTCAGCCGTTTTTTGCTCATCGTTCTGTCATTCCGTGGAAAGAAATTGAAAATACGGATATACTGCCGCTTTTGCAAAAAGAGATTCAAAAAGGTCATTTAGAAGTCGTCTATCGCGTGAAAGAAAAAGGAACAAAGAAAACAATGAAATATGTAGCCCTTGCTCTGCCGGCCGAGGAAGCAAAAGAAATGATGAACAAGCTCCCGACACAAGCAGCAAAGCAAAAAGAAATCATTGCATGTTTACTTTCTTGCCCTGAAGGAATGTTGCTGAAAGATTTGCTGGAGTTGACAGGGGCTTCTTCATCATCGGCAAAAGCGCTTCTGAACAAAGGTGTAATTGTAGAGCAAGAGATCGAAATTTATCGCGATCCTTACGAACACCGTGAATTTGTCAAAACGGAGCCGCTTCCTCTGACGGAGGAACAGCAACGGGCAATCGAACCGATATTAGAAAGCGTGCGCACCAACAAACATGAAATATTTTTAATGTATGGTGTGACAGGCAGCGGTAAAACCGAAGTGTACATGCAGGCGATTGATGAAGTATTGAAGCAAGGAAAAGAAGCCATTGTGCTAGTGCCCGAAATTTCGCTCACTCCGCAAATGGTTGAACGGTTTAAAGGGCGGTTCGGTTCACAAGTAGCTGTTCTTCATAGCGGTTTATCCGTCGGTGAAAAATACGATGAATGGCGAAAAATTCATCGGAAAGAAGTAAAACTTGTTGTTGGTGCCCGTTCAGCTATTTTTGCCCCATTCGAAAATATCGGCATGATTATTATTGATGAAGAGCATGAAGCGAGTTATAAACAAGAAGAAAATCCGCGCTATCATGCCCGCGATGTCGCGATTTACCGCGCCCGTTTTCATCAATGTCCCGTCGTGCTTGGCAGCGCCACCCCATCGCTTGAATCATTTGCCAGGGCACAAAAAGGGGTTTATCGCTTGCTTACATTAAAAAAACGGATGAATGAAAAAGGCTTGCCATCCGTCGAAGTTGTCGACATGCGCGAAGAACTGCGAAGCGGCAATCGTTCCATGTTTTCCCGCATCTTATTTGACAAATTGAAAGACCGCTTAGAGCGGGGCGAGCAATCTGTCTTATTTTTAAACCGCCGCGGCTATTCAACGTTTGTCATGTGCCGCGACTGCGGATATGTGATCAATTGTCCGCATTGCGATATTTCCCTGACATATCATCGCGTGCAGCAGCGCTTAAAATGTCATTATTGCGGTTATGAAGAACCAATTGCTTATCGTTGTCCATCTTGTCAAAGTGAGCATATTCGTTTTTTTGGAACGGGGACGCAAAAAGTCGAAGAAGAGTTGGCAAAATTGCTGCCAGAAGCAAGAGTGATTCGCATGGATGTCGATACGACAAGCCGAAAAGGGGCACATGAGCAGCTGTTACATGAGTTTGGCGCAGGAAATGCTGACATATTGTTAGGGACGCAAATGATTGCAAAAGGATTGGATTTTCCAAAAGTGACGCTTGTCGGCGTTTTAGCGGCGGATACGATGCTTCGTCTTCCCGACTTTCGCGCTTCGGAAAAGACGTTTCAGCTGCTGACGCAAGTAAGCGGACGAGCCGGACGCCATGAATTGCCTGGGGAAGTCGTTATTCAAACATATACTCCGGAGCATTACAGTGTAGAATTGGCAGCAAAGTACGATTATGAAATGTTTTATCAAAGAGAGATGCGAATTCGCAAGCTGCACGGTTATCCGCCGTTTTATTATTTGGCTCTTATTACCGTATCCCATCCGGAATTAACAAAAGCGGTGGCGACAACAGAAAAAATCACAGCACATTTACGAAACCACTTATCTTCTGAGACAATGATTCTCGGTCCTGTCGCTTCGCCAATTGCCAGGTTGAACGATAGATATCGCTATCAATGCATGATAAAATACAAGCGGGAACCAAAGTTTACCGAGACGTTAAAAACGATTGTTGATCACTATCAGCAGGAAATCGCTCAAGGACAGCTGCAAATTACGATTGATTTAAATCCGTATATGATGATGTAAATTGGAGGAAATAACATTGGCAATATTAGAAATTGTAAAATACCCGGCAGAAGTGTTAGAAACGGTTTGTGAAAAAGTAACACAATTCGATCGCAATCTTATTAGATTATTAAATGACATGTATGATACAATGCTTGCAGCAGACGGTGTCGGGCTGGCAGCTCCGCAAGTCGGAATTGCCAAGCAAATTGCCGTTGTTGATATTGGTGATAAGCATGGAAAGATTGAACTGATTAATCCTGTCATTCTTGAAGAGCGCGGCGAACAAGTCGGTCCTGAAGGGTGCCTAAGTTTTCCGGGCCTTTTCGGTGAAGTAAAGCGTGCAGATTATGTGAAAGTACGGGCGCAAAACCGCCGCGGACGTGTATTCACGTTGGAAGCAACAGGCTTTTTAGCGCGCGCCTTACAGCATGAAATCGATCATTTAAATGGAATTTTATTTACATCAAAAGTGATTCGCTATTATAAAGACGGAGAGTTGGAAGGGTAGGTTGGTTTCGAGATGGTAAGAGTTGTTTTTATGGGGACTCCTGATTTTTCAGTTCCCGTGTTGCAGCAATTAATCAAGGATGGATATAACGTAGTTGGCGTTGTGACACAACCGGATAAACCAAAAGGGCGTAAAAAAGAATTAACCCCTCCACCTGTGAAAGTGGAGGCACAAAAGCATGGGATTCTGGTCTTGCAGCCGACAAAGATTCGCGAGAAGGAGCAATATGAACAAGTGCTCGCTCTCGAGCCGGATTTAATCGTGACAGCGGCATTTGGGCAAATATTACCGAAAGAGTTACTTGAAGCTCCCAAATATGGCTGTATTAACGTCCATGCTTCACTGCTTCCGGAGCTTCGTGGCGGTGCGCCGATTCACTATGCCATTTTACAAGGAAAAGAAAAAACAGGAATTACAATCATGTATATGGTTGAAAAACTTGATGCAGGCGATATTTTAACGCAGGTAGAAGTTCCGATTACAGAAACAGACACAGTCGGCACGCTTCATGATAAATTAAGCGAAGCCGGGGCAAAACTGTTATCAGAAACGATTCCGCTTTTACTAGAAGGAAAAATCACCCCGGTGAAACAAAATGATGAAGAGGCGACATTTGCCTACAACATTAAACGAGAACAAGAAAAGATTGACTGGACAAAATCAGGAGAGGAAATTTACAACCATATTCGCGGCTTGAATCCGTGGCCGGTTGCTTATACAACAATGGGCGGGCAAGTATGGAAAATTTGGTGGGGTGAAAAAGTTGCGGCCCGCAAAACGGCAGAGCCAGGCACAATTATCGAGCTTAGTGAAGATGGAATCGTTGTAGCGACAGGAAATGAAACAGCCATCAAAATTACGGAACTGCAGCCAGCTGGCAAAAAGCGAATGAGCGGAGCGGAATTTTTACGCGGTGCTGGCGCCAGCTTAACAATCGGTACAAAGTTAGGAGTCGACAATGAAGAGTAAAAATGTAAGAGAAGTAGCACTGGAAACGTTGTTAGCGATTGAAAAAAATCAAGCGTACAGCAACCTTCTGCTTAATAAAATGATTGAAAAGCATCAGCTATCGTCTAAAGATGTTGGATTGTTGACAGAAATCGTTTATGGGACTATCCAACGCCGTGATACGCTTGACTATTTTTTGCGTCCTTTTTTAAAGAAAGCAAACAAGCTTGAAGTTTGGGTAAAGGTATTGCTTCGGTTATCTTTATATCAAATGCTTTATCTTGACCGCGTTCCAGACCGCGCTGCGATATACGAAGCCGTTGAGATTGCGAAAAAGCGGGGGCATAAAGGAATCGCTTCAATGGTAAACGGAGTGCTCCGCGCCATTCAGCGCGAAGGAGTGCCTTCGCTTGAACAGATTGCTGATCCGGTTGAACGTTTAGCGGTGGAAACAAGCCACCCATTATGGCTTGTCAAGCGCTGGGTCAAGCAGTTTGGAATGGACGAAGCACGAAAAATGTGCGAAACGAATTTGCTGCCGCCGGAGCAAACCGCGCGTGTAAATATCACAAGAGCTACGGTTGATGAAACAATCGAACGTTTGCGTCAAGAGGGAGTTGAAGTGGCAAGCGGAGATGTTGCACCCGAGGCAATCAAAGCAGAAAAGGGCAACCTCGCTCATACGCTGGCCTACAAGGAAGGTTATTTGACAATACAAGACGAGAGTTCCATGTTGGTCGCAAAGGCACTTGGAGTGAAAGAAAACGAGCGAATATTAGATAGCTGCGCGGCTCCTGGCGGAAAATCAACACATATTGCCGAATTAATGCATAATACGGGACAAGTTGTCTCATTAGATATTCACGACCACAAAGTAAAATTAATTCAAGAACAAGCAGCACGGTTGCACCTAACGAACATCGAAACAAAAGTGTTGGACAGCCGGAAAGCCGGGGAATCCTTCGCGAAAGAATCATTTGATAAAATTTTAGTGGACGCTCCATGTACAGGTTTTGGCGTATTACGCCGCAAACCGGACATCAAATATGTCAAAACAGAAAGCGATATTCGCGAGTTAGCGAAAATTCAGCGAGAAATTTTAGATGCGGTTGCCCCGTTATTAAAAAAAGGCGGCATCCTTGTTTATAGCACTTGTACAGTCGATCAAGAGGAAAACAGTGATGTTATAAAAGATTTCTTAGAGCATCATCCAGAGTTTGTAACGGATGAGACAATGAAAGAGCGACTTCCTAAAAAGGTGCAGCCATATGTTAAAAACGGGCAGCTGCAAATATTACCACATTACTTTGGCTCAGACGGATTTTTTATTGCAGCATTACGAAAGAAGGTGTAAGTTCATTGGAAAAAACAGAAAGTACAATAAGAAAAACATCGGAAACAGCAGTTCGCAAACCATCCATTTATTCATTAAAATTGGAAGAGTTGAAAGCGTGGATCGAAGAGCAAGGTGAAAAACCGTTTCGCGCCACGCAAATTTTCGAGTGGCTTTATCAAAAGCGGGTCACTACGTTTGACGAAATGACCAATCTTCCAAAAAATTTGCGTGAGAAGCTAAAAGAAAATTTCGTCATTACTACGTTAAAAACACTTGTCCAGCAAACATCAAAAGACGGTACAATGAAGTTTTTATTTGAACTTCATGACGGATACTCCATTGAAACGGTATTAATGAGACATGATTACGGCAACTCGATTTGTGTCACGACACAAGTAGGCTGCCGCATTGGATGTACGTTTTGCGCCTCAACGCTTGGAGGATTAAAACGAAATCTCGAAGCCGGAGAAATTGTTGCCCAAGTTGTGAAAGTGCAAAAAGCGCTTGATGAGCAAGGAGAGCGCGTCAGCAGCATTGTCGTGATGGGAATCGGTGAGCCGTTTGACAACTATGATGAGTTAATTAAGTTTTTAAAAATTGTGAATCACAATAAAGGATTAAATATCGGTGCCCGTCATATTACAGTATCAACAAGCGGGATTATCCCTAAAATTTACAAATTCGCTGATGAAAATATGCAAATTAATTTTGCGATTTCTTTACATGCTCCGAATACAGAACTGCGCACAAAGCTAATGCCGATTAATAAAGCGTATAAGCTGCCGGACTTAATGGAGGCAATTCGCTATTATATCGAAAAAACGGGACGCCGCGTTACGTTTGAATACGGTTTATTTGGCGGAGTCAATGATCAAATCGAACACGCGGAAGAATTAGCTAAACTTATTAAAGGATTAAAATGCCATGTCAATCTCATTCCTGTGAACTATGTACCGGAGCGAAATTATGTGCGAACACCGCGTGACCAAATTTTTGCATTTGAACGCACGTTAAAGAAACATGGCATTAATGTCACCATTCGCCGCGAGCAAGGACACGATATTGATGCAGCATGCGGGCAGCTTCGCGCGAAGGAGCGAAAAGAAGAGACGAGGTGAAACAATGAAAGTCGCTTTTCAAACCGACATTGGGAAAATAAGACCTCACAACGAAGATTGCGGCGGAATTTTTGTTAATAAAGATGGTGATTATTTAGCGGTTGTTGCCGATGGAATGGGTGGTCATCGCGCTGGAGATGTAGCGAGTGAAATGACCATTACGTATTTAAAAAAGATGTGGGAAGAGACAACAAACATCTCTTCCCCGCAAATCGCTGAACAATGGTTAAAGGAACATGTCGCGAAAGTAAATGAATCGTTATTTGAGCATGCGCTCCATCATGATGAATGCCAAGGAATGGGGACAACGATCGTCAGTGCCATTTGCACAAAACAATTTGTAACAGTTGGCCATATTGGCGACAGCCGCTGTTATGTGCTCAACGCTTGCGGATTTCAGCAAGTAACAGAAGACCACTCGCTTGTCAATGAATTAGTAAAAACAGGACAAATTTCCAAAGAAGACGCGGAGTACCATCCGCGGAAAAATGTGTTATTGCGTGCGCTCGGAACAGAAAGACAAGTGAAAATGGATATTAAATCTCTTGTCTTAGAGGAGAACGATATATTGCTTTTATGTTCCGATGGATTATCGAATAAAGTGTCTGAGCAAGCGATGATAGAGATATTAACGTCTGAGCAGTCTATTGAAAATAAAGCGCAGGCGCTAATTGATTTAGCCAATGAACATGGCGGAGAAGACAATATCACATTGGCAATCATTGAATTTTCATCGGAACGTGAAAGTGGGTGATGGCGCGTGCTCATTGGTAAAAGATTGAACGGTCGCTATAAAATCATCGAAATGATTGGCGGCGGTGGAATGGCTAATGTATATTTGGCCAGAGACATGATTTTAGAGCGCGATGTAGCCATTAAAGTATTGCGTCTTGATTTTTCCGGAGATGAACAATTTATTAAACGATTTCGACGGGAAGCACAGGCGGCAACGAGTTTAAACCATGAGAACATTGTCAGCATTTATGATGTCGGCGAAGATGAAGGCATTTATTATATTGTGATGGAATATGTGCGGGGGATGACATTAAAGCAATATATTCAGCAGCATGCACCACTTAGCGTTCCAAAGGCATTAAACATTATGGCGCAGTTAACTTCTGCGATCTCACACGCACATCAAAACCGAATTGTCCATCGCGATATTAAACCGCAAAACATTCTCATTAATGAAAACGGAATCGTGAAAGTTACCGATTTTGGTATTGCTATTGCGTTAAGTTCGACAACGATTACGCAAACGAATTCCGTATTAGGTTCTGTTCATTATTTATCGCCTGAGCAGGCACGTGGCGGCATTGCTACCGAAAAATCAGATATTTACTCATTAGGGATTGTCATGTTTGAACTTTTAACCGGGAGATTACCGTTTTCCGGCGAATCGGCCGTTTCCATCGTGTTAAAGCATTTACAAACGGAGACCCCTTCACCAAAAGCGTGGAATCCTTCTATACCGCAAAGTGTTGAAAACATTATATTAAAAGCAACAGCTAAAGATCCGTTCCACCGCTATCAATCGGTTGAAGAAATGGAAGAAGATATTCGCACGGCATTAAATCCTGAACGGTTAAACGAGAAGAAATTTACGATTGTCGATGACGATGAAGCGACAAAAGCTGTACCAATTATTAAAAATCTCAATCATATACGAGATAACCAACAGACGATTGTGCATGATTCTTTGGAAAAAGAAAATCAGCCGGAACAAACAAAACAACCAAAAAAGAAAAAGAAATGGGCCATATGGCTTGTTTCACTCTTTATTTTTCTTATTGTCGCAGGCATAAGTGCGATTACTTGGATTCCTTCCATTATACTTCCTGATGATGTCGCCGTCCCTGATGTAGCTAACAAAGACTACGACAAAGCTGTTACGGAATTAGCTTCGTTAGGGTTCAAGATTAAAGAGACAATCTCGGTGGAGAACAACGAAGTTCCCGAAGGAAAAGTGATTCGCACGAAGCCGGAAGCAGGAAAAACGGTGAAAGAAGGAACAGAAATTACGATTTATAAGAGCGTTGGAAAAAAGAAAATAGAATTTGGCAATTTTATTGGGGAAGATATTGAAGATATAGAGCAAACACTGCGAAATCAAAATTTTCTCCTTGTCGAACGTGATGAAGTGTATAGCGACGAGCCGGTGGGAACGATTATTGCCCAATCTCCATCACCGGGAGAAAAAGTAGTGCCAGACGAAACGGAAGTAACTTTCACTGTCAGTCTAGGTCCAGAAAAAATTACATTAAAAGATTTATCCGGTTATACCGAAAAAAGTGTTCGTGATTATGCCGAGGAACAAGGGCTATATGTACTTGTAAAGTACGAGCATTCCGATAAAGTTCCCGAAGGGCTTGTTATTTCACAAACCCCTAAGGCGAATGCAAAGCTTGAAAAAGGAGCAACGGTAACCGTAATCATCTCCAAAGGGAAAGAACCGCTTCCAGAAAAAAAAGTAATGCAGGAAATTGAAATTCCGTATGAGCCGGTACATGCCGGAGAAGTTGTCGAAGCGCAGTTATACATTCAAGATGCGAAACACGATATGGCAAAACCGTATAAAACGTACAGATTGACAGAAACGGTGAAAGAAAAAGTAGAATTTATTATTCGTCCTGAAGAAACAGGCTATTATCGCGTGATTATTAATAACGAAATAAAGCGTGAAGGAGTTGTTCCATACCCAAATACATAACATATTAAGGAGTGATGCTATGGCAGAAGGAAAAATTATTAAAGCATTAAGCGGATTTTATTATGTGTTAAGTGGCGGGGAAGTATTTCAATGCCGCGGCCGCGGCGTATTTCGGAAACATAAAATTACTCCCCTTGTTGGCGATGAAGTCGTTTTCCAGGCAGAGAATAAAACAGATGGTTATATTATGGAAATCCGCGAGCGGAAAAATGAATTGATTCGTCCGCCAATTGCCAATATTGACCAGGCAATTCTCGTCTTTTCTGCAGTGCAGCCGGATTTTAGCCCTGGTTTGCTTGACAGATTTCTTGTTTTGATTGAAGCAAAAGATATTCGTCCGATTATCGTGATTAGCAAAATGGATTTAACCGATCATAAAACAAAGCCAATCGTGGAGAAATATGCGAATGACTATCGAAGCATCGGCTATGAAGTTATTGAAACTTCAGCGGTGACAAAGGACGGAGTGGCTCTGCTGCTGCCGTATTTAGAAGGCTGCACGTCTGTATTTGCTGGTCAATCAGGAGTTGGCAAGTCATCGCTTCTCAATGCATTACGTCCCGACCTGCAATTAAAGACAAATGATATTTCTACACACTTAGGCCGGGGAAAGCATACAACTCGTCATGTCGAGCTGTTAGAAATTGGCGGCGGCTTAGTAGCTGACACACCGGGGTTTAGTTCGCTTGAATTTAATGAAATTGAAGCAGAACAATTGCCGCTTTGTTTTCCGGAATTTCGCGAGCGCGCTCATGAATGTAAATTCCGCGGCTGCACGCATATTGCCGAACCGAAATGCGCTGTAAAAGCAGCGCTTGAGGCTGGAGAAATACAAAGCTATCGATATGAACACTATTTAAGCTTTATGGAGGAAATTAAAGAAAGAAAGCCGAGGTATTAAAATCGATGATTAAAATCGCTCCTTCCATATTATCAGCCAATTTTGCAAAGCTTGCCGAGGAAATCGCTGATGTGGAAAAAGGTGGTGCCGATTACATTCATGTCGATGTGATGGATGGGCACTTTGTTCCGAACATTACAATCGGGCCGCTAGTCGTCGAAGCGATTCGTCCGATTACAAAGCTTCCTCTTGATGTACATTTAATGATTGAAAATCCCGATCAATATATTCCAGTGTTTGCAAAAGCAGGAGCAGATTATTTATCTGTCCATGTTGAAGCTTGTCCGCACTTGCACCGCACGATCCATCTTATTAAAGAGCATGGTGTCAAAGCAGGAGTTGTATTAAATCCGCATACACCTGTTGCGATGATCGAACATATTATCGCTGATGTTGATTTAGTGTTATTAATGACGGTAAACCCAGGATTTGGTGGGCAAAAATTTATTCATTCGGTGTTACCAAAAATCGGGCGTGTTGCGCAAATGGTAAAAGAGCGAGGGTTAAAGGTCGAAATTGAGGTGGATGGCGGGGTGAACGAAGACACCGCAAAACTTTGTGTTGAGGCAGGAGCAAACGTATTAGTCGCAGGCTCAGCAATTTATAATAAAAAAGATCGTGCTGCAGCCATTCGTGCGATTCGCGGTGAATCATAAAAAAATAGGGGGCTGATTCTCTCCAGATGCACCGAGAGATAGGCCTCTTTTTCATTTTATGCTCAGATGATATAGTGAAAGAAGTAATACGGCAGGAGAGGAGATGACAATATTGATCATTCACCTTCTTGGTGGCGGTCCGAATGAATTTATTCCAGATTTACATAGTTATCATAAGAAAGAAGTCATATGGGTCGGGGTAGATCGGGGAGTGATTACGCTTTTACAGGCAGGGATTATTCCAACGAAGGCGTTCGGTGATTTTGACTCCATTACACAAGCTGAATTAGAATGGGCGCAGACAAGGTTAAATGAAATCGAAATCTGGCCGTCTGAAAAAGATAAGACGGATATGGACATCGCACTCGATTGGGCGTTAGCACAAAAGGCGGATAAAATCAGAATTTTTGGAGCAACAGGGGGACGTTTAGATCATTTATTTGGAAATGTACAGCTGCTCATAAAAAATGTAAAAGCAAATATTGAAATGATTGATCGGCAAAATATCATTACTGCACACGAACCAGGGGAGTATGTGATTGAGCATGTTCCTTTTTATCGATATATTTCATTTATTCCAATCACTATGGATGTGAAGGGCATCACGTTAAGAGGATTTAAATATCCGCTAACAAATTGTCATATTCAGCTTGGGTCTACACTATGTATTAGTAATGAACTCATCCAATCTCATGGTACTTTTTCATTTTCTGAAGGCATATTAATGATGATAAGAAGCAAAGATTTAGGCGGGAGCTTCTAGGTACGATTTTTTTCTCAGCGAATATACTTATAAGGAAGCAGCGTCAAGTTCGTGATGAAGGTGGAGGAGGGAACAGTTAATGAAGTTTTATACCATTAAGTTGCCAAAATTTCTTGGCGGCATTGTCCGTGCCATGTTAAACTCGTTTAAAAAAGGATAAAAAGCACCAAATACTTGGTGCTTTTTCATTTATATCATTTTTCAGTTCAGGCACCTAGCTCTTTGTGCTCAATCACCTTCACTCTTAAAATGTTGGATACTTTGGAGCGTGAAAAACGCACGGTTTCGAGAGCTGAACACGGTGCCTCCTCTTTTTTATTTACTATACACGTTCCACTTTTCCGGATTTTAAAGCGCGGGCAGAAACCCATACACGTTTAGGCTTTCCGTCAACTAAAATGCGCACTTTTTGAAGGTTTGCTTTCCATGTACGTTTATTTGCGTTCATAGCGTGTGAACGTGCATTACCGAAAGATTTTTTCTTTCCAGTTACAAAGCATTTTGCCATTCTTTTTCCCTCCTCATTGCCGAAGAAATTCCTTTGTCGTGCTGAAAACACTACTATAATTTATCATACATAACAAGAGAATGCAATAGTTCTCTAAACAGCATTCAAGAAAATATCCTTGACATACATTTTTAAATTAGGCTAAATAATACTAGTGGGTTGGGAGAGTACTTTTAAAAAAAAAGCCAGTATAGTAAAATGGCTTTAGTTTGTGCGAACAATTCTAAAGGGGGGGACTTATATGTCCATTGAGTTGCAAACAAAGTACGGACGTATTGAAATTTCGAATGATGTGATTGCTACGATTGCTGGCGGTGCCGCAGTAGATTGTTATGGAATCGTTGGAATGGCGTCTAAAAATCAAATTAAAGACGGGATTTCAGAAATTTTACGCAGAGAAAATTTCGCAAAAGGTGTTATTGTCCGCCAAGAAAACGATGAAGTACATATCGATATGTACGTTATCGTCAGCTATGGCACGAAAATTTCTGAAGTTGCTCATAACGTGCAAACAAAAGTAAAGTACACGTTAGATCAAACATTAGGACTGGCAGTGCAATCGATTAACATCTATGTTCAAGGGGTTCGTGTGACGAATCCGTAGTCGTTGTAAGGAGGATGTAATCTGTGGCAATTAAGACGTTAGATGGAAGACGTTTTGCAAGAATGATATTGCAGGGGGCACAACATTTAGCCAATAACGCAAAAGCAGTAGATGCGCTGAACGTCTTTCCGGTCCCGGATGGAGATACTGGAACAAACATGAATTTATCGATGACTTCAGGAGCGAAGGAAGTACAAAATAATATTCATGATCACATTGGCAAAGTCGGCAGCGCGTTAGCAAGGGGACTGTTAATGGGAGCGCGCGGCAATTCAGGAGTCATCTTATCGCAATTGTTCCGCGGCTTTGCAAAGGCGATTGAAGCAAAAAAAGAAATTAACAGTGTCGAATTTGCCGCCGCTCTTGAAGCAGGGGTTGAAACAGCGTATAAAGCGGTCATGAAACCGGTTGAAGGAACGATTTTAACGGTGGCAAAGGATGCGGCAAAACGTGCGGTAGCTGTTGCGAAAAAACAACCGGATATCACTTTAGTGATGGAAGAAGTAGTAAAGGAAGCAAAAGCTTCCCTAAAACGAACACCGGAGCTGCTTCCGGTCTTAAAGGAAGTCGGCGTTGTTGACAGCGGTGGACAAGGATTAGTATATGTATATGAAGGTTTTTTGGCTGAGTTAAAAGGAGAAACAGTAGCAAACGTACCGGCGGAGCAACCGTCGATGCAAGAACTTGTCAATGCCGAACATCATAAAAATGCGCAAAGCCATATCAATACAGAAGACATTGAATTTGGCTACTGCACAGAGTTTATGGTTCGCTTTGAACAAGATAAGTTAAAAAACAATCCGTTTACGGAAGAGAAGTTTCGTGAAGATTTAAGCCGTTTCGGAGATTCATTATTAGTCATTGCCGATGAGGAACTTGTGAAAGTGCATATTCATTCAGAGCAGCCGGGAGAAGTATTGACATACGGCCAACGTTATGGAAGCTTAATTAACATTAAGATCGAAAACATGCGTCAGCAGCATGAAAATATTGTTCAGGAAGCAAAAGCTCCGCTTGAGGCTGCTTCTCGCGCTCAGAAAAAAGAAAAAGAGAAGTACGGAATTGTAGCGGTGACAATGGGCAACGGAATTGCCAACTTGTTTAAGAGCATCGGAGCCCACATTGTAATCGAAGGCGGACAAACGATGAATCCTAGTACGGAAGACATTGTTAAAGCAATTGAACAGGTTAACGCAGAGACGGTGTTTGTACTGCCAAACAATAAAAACATTATTATGGCTGCACAACAAGCTGCTTCTGTTGTTGAAACCAACGTCATTGTCATCCCTTCCAAAACAGTTCCTCAAGGTATGTCGGCCATTTTAGCTTTTAATCCAGCTGCTTCAGCAGAGCAAAATGAAAAAGCGATGAATGCTGCCCTTGCACAAGTAAAAACCGGACAAGTTACATTTGCTGTCCGCGATACAAGTATTGACGGCGTCGCGATTGCGAAAGACGATTATATGGGAATCGCCGACGGTAAAATCATTGTTTCAGAGAAGGATAAATTAGCAGTTGCCAAAAAACTTTTGGCTGAAATGTTGGATGAAGATGCGGAAATTTTAACGATTATTTTCGGTGAAGATACAAAAAAAGAAGAAGTCGATGAAATTGCTGCGTACGTAGAAGAAACATATCCGGATGTAGAAGTAGAAGTACATGAAGGCGGCCAGCCGCTGTATCCATTTATCTTTTCAATTGAATAATATGTTAGAATAATAGAAGGGATTTATCCCTTCTATTTTACTGTGTAGGAAGAGACAATAAAGGGGAGAACATCATGAAGTACAAAAGTGTCTTCGATATTATTGGACCGATAATGATTGGACCGTCAAGCTCACATACTGCCGGAGCGGCTCGAATTGGCAGAGTAGCCCGCAGCTTGTTTGGCAGAAAACCAAAGTGGGCGCACATATCCTTTTACGGTTCTTTTGCACAAACATATAAAGGACATGGAACGGATGTGGCGATTGTTGGCGGTCTTTTAGACTTTGATACATTTGATGAGCGAATCAAATCATCATTAGAAATCGCCAAGCAGGAAGGGATTGACATTATCTTTCGTAAAGAAGAAGCGATTCCGAACCACCCGAATACCGCAAGAATTCGCATCGGTGATGAGCAAGGGGAGCTTGAGCTTGTCGGTATTTCCATCGGCGGCGGCAAGATTGAAATTACCGAGTTGAATGGATTTGAGTTAAAACTTTCCGGTCATCATCCAGCTATTCTTGTCGTGCATAACGATCGTTATGGAACAATTGCTTCAGTGGCGAATGTATTAGCCAAATATGCGATTAATATCGGTCATATGGAAGTTTCCCGAAAAGAAAAAGGAAAAGAAGCGTTAATGACGATTGAAGTTGACCAAAACATTGATCAGTCCATTATTGATGAATTATCGTCATTACCTCACATTATTCAAGTAACTAAAATCGTTGACTAAAAATAGAGTGATGTTCATGAAGCAGCGTATGAAACAGACAAAGGGGGCAGCAAGGTGTTTCGCAATGTCGCAGAATTAGTCGAGTTAGCAGAAAGTCAACAAATGAAAATTGCCGAAGTGATGATTCGGCAAGAGATGGAAGTAACGGGCCGGAGCAGAGAGGAAATCTTTGCGCAAATGGAACGGAATTTGCAGGTAATGGAGCAGGCTGTTGAAAAAGGGCTGGCTGGTGTTTCCTCGCATTCAGGTTTAACGGGCGGAGATGCTGTTCTGCTGCAAGCTTACATTCAAAAAGGCAACTTCTTATCCGGAGAAACGATTCTTGATGCGGTAAGCAAAGCGGTTGCGACAAATGAAGTGAATGCGGCAATGGGAACGATTTGTGCAACGCCGACAGCTGGATCAGCCGGGGTTGTACCTGGTACATTGTTTGCTATAAAAGAAAAATTAAAGCCGACGCGTGAGCAAATGGTTGAATTTTTGTTTACAGCTGGTGCGTTCGGGTTTGTGATTGCCAACAATGCCTCTATTTCCGGAGCTGCAGGCGGATGTCAGGCTGAGGTAGGTTCTGCAGCCGGAATGGCAGCGGCAGCTCTCGTTGAAATGGCAGGCGGCACCCCAAGCCAGGCGGCAGAGGCGATGGCGATTACCTTAAAAAACATGTTAGGACTAGTATGTGATCCTGTCGCAGGATTAGTCGAAGTGCCATGTGTGAAACGAAATGCGATGGGAGCAGCGAATGCGATGATTGCTGCGGATATGGCGCTTGCAGGTGTAAAAAGCCGCATTCCTTGTGATGAAGTGATTGATGCGATGTTCCGTATCGGTCAGTCGATGCCGCTTGCATTAAAAGAAACTGCACAAGGAGGTTTAGCAGCAACGCCAACGGGTCGCGCTTTAGAAGCGAAAATTTTTGGCGTTCCATTGAATGAGCGTGAGTAATGTATTAGCACAACCTGTCAGTGAGATCAAAGGAATCGGTAAAGAAACCGAAGAAGCTCTGAACGAAATGGGAATAGAAACGATTGAAGATCTTCTCCATCACTTTCCTTTTCGCTATGAAGATTATAGGCTGCGGGATTTAGCCGAAGTAAAGCATGATGAAAAAGTGACCGTAGAAGGGAAGGTGCATAGCGAGCCTTCTCTTACCTATTATAGCCGGAAAAAATCACGTTTGACGTTTCGTCTTCTTGTTGGTCGTTACTTGATTACCGCGATTTGTTTTAATCGTCCTTATTTAAAAAATCAACTATCGATTAACGAAACGGTTACGATAACAGGAAAGTGGGATCAACATCGTCAAGCGATTACGGTTCAAGAGTTAAAAAAAGGTTCGTTTACTGAGAAACAGGAAATCGAACCTGTCTACTCAACGCGTGGATCAGTAACGGTGAAAGGGATGCGCCGCTTTATTGCGCTTGCGCTTCAACAATTTGGTCATACAATCGTTGATCCGCTTCCACCGGCTATACGGCAAAAATATCGTCTGCTTTCGAAAGCGGAAGCGCTTCGAGCGATTCATTTTCCACGAACACATGAAGATTTAAAACAAGCAAGACGACGGCTTGTATATGAAGAATTTTTATTTTTTCAATTAAAAATACAGGCATTGCGCAAATTTCACCGCGAACATTCAGCAGGGATTGCTCATACGTTTTCTGATGAGCAACTTCAACTGTTTATCGAACAATTGCCATTTCCGCTTACGGGGGCACAAAAACGTGTTGTTGCCGAAATTCTTGAAGACATGAAATCACCATATCGTATGAATCGGCTGTTGCAGGGAGATGTAGGGTCCGGAAAGACGGTTGTTGCCTGTATTGCTTTATACGCGACAGTCTTATCCGGCTATCAAGGCGCATTAATGGTACCGACAGAAATTTTGGCGGAACAACATGCCGAATCGATAAGGCGGCTGCTCGAGCCGATGAATGTGTCAGTACAATTGTTGACAAGCTCTGTGAAAGGAAAGAGAAGAAAAGAGGTATTGGAAAAACTAGCATCAGGAGAAATCGATATTATTATTGGCACCCATGCCCTCATTCAAGAAGAAGTCAACTTTCACAAACTCGGTTTAGTTATTACTGATGAACAGCATCGTTTCGGAGTAGAACAGCGACGTATCCTTAGAGAAAAAGGGCAATCCCCTGATGTGTTGTTTATGACGGCAACTCCGATTCCACGAACGCTGGCGATTACTGCGTTTGGAGAGATGGATGTCTCCATTATTGATGAAATGCCGGCAGGGAGAAAAAAAGTTGAAACATATTGGGTTAAACATGATATGCTGGAACGAGTGCTGGCGTTTATTGAGAAAGAAATTCGCAAAGGAAGACAAGCATATGTCATTTGTCCGCTTATTGAAGAATCGGAAAAATTGGATGTGCAAAATGCGATTGATGTGCATAGTATGCTGACTCATTATTATCGTGGAAAATACCGAATCGGGCTTATGCATGGCCGGCTTTCTTCGGAGGAAAAAGAGCAGGTAATGAAAGCATTTAGTAATAACGAAGTGCAAATATTAGTATCAACCACTGTTGTTGAAGTAGGTGTTAACGTGCCGAATGCAACGGTCATGCTTATTTATGATGCCGAACGATTTGGATTAGCCCAGCTTCACCAATTAAGAGGCCGAGTCGGACGGGGCAGCGAACAATCGTATTGTATTTTGCTTGCTGATCCAAAATCAGAAACAGGAAAAGAAAGAATGCGCATTATGACGGAGACAAACGATGGATTTGTGTTGTCGGAAAAGGATCTTGAGCTGCGCGGCCCCGGGGACTTTTTCGGCACAAAGCAAAGCGGTCTGCCGGAGTTTAAACTCGGGGATATGGTTCATGATTACCGCATCCTGGAAGCAGCCCGGAATGATGCCGCAAAACTCATTCAATCGAACGTTTTTTGGAGCGATGAATCGTACAAGCTGTTGAGACAATCTTTAGAACAATCAGGTATTCTTAGCGGAGAAAAGCTTGACTAAAAACAGATTGCAAAACTTTGTTTTTCTATCTTGCAATCTGTTCCTCTTAATTATATACTACTATTAAGACCTAGTCATAAAATCGGACGGTGTTTAAACGATGCGAAGAAACAAACGTGAACGGCAAAGACTTTTACGAGAAACGATTGAGGAAAATCCATTCATTACAGATGAAGAATTAGCAGAAAAATTTTCCGTCAGCATCCAAACGATTCGTTTAGACCGATTAGAGCTATCGATTCCTGAGCTTCGGGAAAGAATTAAAAACGTAGCGGAAAGATCGTTTGCTGATAAAGTGAAATCATTGCCAATCGAAGAAGTGATTGGTGAGATTATTGATATTGAACTGGATCATAGTGCGATTTCCATTTTTGATGTAAAGAAAGAGCATGTATTTAAGAGAAATAAAATCGCCCGCGGGCATCATTTGTTTGCCCAAGCGAACTCGCTCGCGGTAGCCGTTATAAATGACGAACTCGCATTAACAACCAAAGCGACGATTCGTTTTACAAGACAAGTGAAAGAAAACGAACGGGTCGTTGCGAAAGCAAAAGTAAAGGGAACGAACGAGAACGGCAGAACGATTGTTGAAGTAAACAGCTATGTTGGTCAAGAACTTGTTTTTTCCGGAGAATTTGAAATGTATCGGTCAAACATGGCAAAAAAGGATGGAGTAGAAGATGAGAATAGCAATTGATGCAATGGGTGGAGATCATGCTCCAAAGGAAATTGTGCTTGGAGCGATGAAAGCGGTCGAGCAATTTAAAGATGTCGAAATCACATTAATCGGCGATGAAACGCAAATTCGTCCATTTTTAACAACAGATGAACGAATTTCGATTATACATACTGACGAAGTAATCGAAGCGACAGATGAACCGGTACGAGCGGTAAGACGGAAAAAAAATTCATCGATGGTGCTAATGGCCAAAGAAGTAAGCGAAGGACGTGCTGCGGCCTGTATTTCAGCGGGAAATACCGGGGCGTTAATGGCCGCAGGACTATTTATTGTCGGACGAATTGAAGGGATTGATCGTCCGGCGTTAGCGCCTACTTTACCAACCATTGAAGGAGAAGGCTTTCTTCTTTTAGATGTTGGGGCAAATGTTGATGCCCGTCCTGAACATTTATTGCAATACGCGCTAATGGGCTCTGTATATTCCGAAAAAGTCCGGGGAATTCATAAGCCGCGAATTGGATTATTAAATGTCGGCACAGAAGACAAAAAAGGCAATGATTTAACGAAGCGGGCATTTCAGCTTATAAAAGAATCTGGCTTACATTTTATCGGAAATGTGGAAGCACGCGACTTGCTTAATGGAGTAGCAGATGTTGTCGTAACCGATGGTTTTACGGGGAATGTCGCTTTAAAAACGATTGAAGGAACAGCGATTTCGATGTTTTCGATGTTAAAGTCCGCTTTGACGAGCGATTTTGTGAGCAAACTTGCTGCAGCTGTTTTAAAACCGCGCCTGCTTGAGCTAAAGAAAAAAATGGACTATTCCGAATACGGTGGAGCTGCGTTGTTCGGCTTAAAAGCACCGGTTGTGAAAGCCCACGGTTCTTCTGATGCCAATGCGATTTTCCATGCGGTGCGTCAAGCGCGCGAAATGGTTATAAAAGATGTCGCCGGAACGATCAAACAAGCGCTCGAGGCTGAAAGCTTTTTGACTCATTCATAAGGGAGTGATTGTATGGGAAAAATAGCATTTATTTTTCCTGGTCAAGGTTCACAAACAGTTGGTATGGGAAAAGAATTAGCAGAACAAGATCAAAAAGCGGCAGCCGTCTTCCAAGCCGCAGATGATCGCCTCGGTTTTTCGCTATCTTCCATTATTTTTGAAGGACCTCAAGATACATTAACATTAACAGTCAACGCTCAGCCTGCTCTTCTTACAACTAGCATTGCTTTGTTGGAAAAAATAAAGGAAGCAGGAATTGTGCCGGATTACGTTGCAGGACACAGTTTAGGTGAATATACGGCACTTGTTGCCGCGGAAGCGATTTCGTTTACAGATGCTGTTTACGCAGTGCGCAAGCGGGGAGAATTTATGGAAGAAGCGGTGCCTGCCGGAAAAGGAACAATGGCGGCTGTTCTTGGAATGGAAGCGAGATTGCTGCAAGAAATTACAGAGCAAATCTCTGCTGAGGGTGCTCCTGTCCAGTTAGCAAACTTAAATTGTCCGGGACAAATCGTTATTTCTGGCTCTCGCGAAGGCGTTGACCGTGCTTCCCAGTTAGCCAAGGAGAAGGGAGCAAAGCGTGTTATTCCTCTTGAAGTAAGCGGTCCATTTCACTCTTCTTTAATGAAGCCGGCTGCAGACAAGTTAAAAGAAGTATTAGACGAAGTTGAAATTACTGATGCGAGCATTCCAATCATTGCAAACGTAACAGCAGAGCCAATGACAGAAAAAGAAGACATTAAACACAAGCTCATTGAGCAGCTCTATTCACCAGTTCGTTGGGAGCAGTCGGTAAATAAAATGATTGAACTTGGTGTTGATACATTTGTTGAGGTCGGTCCTGGCAAAGTGTTATCTGGACTTGTGAAAAAAATTAGCCGCAATGTTCAAGTGTATGCAGTCAATGATTTGGCATCGTTAGAAGCAGCCATTGCGGCATTGAAAGGGGAATAAACATGTTACAAGGAAAAATTGCACTTGTTACAGGAGCGTCCCGAGGAATTGGGCGTGCCATTGCTTTAGAGCTTGCCCGCCATGGGGCAAAAGTTGCTGTCAACTATGCAGGAAGTGAAGCGAAAGCCAACGAAGTAGTCGCTGAAATTTTAGAAATGGGTGGCGAAGCATTCGCGATTCAAGCTGATGTGTCCAAAGCAGAAGCCGTAGAGAATATGGTAAAGGAAGTGCTCGATCGCTTCGGACGAATTGACATTTTAGTCAATAACGCCGGTGTAACCCGTGATAATTTAATTATGCGCATGAAAGAAGAAGAATGGGATGAAGTCATCAACATCAATTTAAAAGGTGTGTTTAATTGTACAAAAGCGGTGACGCGTCCGATGATGAAACAGCGCTATGGCCGCATTATTAATATTGCCTCCATTGTCGGCATAAGCGGAAACCCGGGCCAAGCGAACTATGTTGCCGCTAAAGCGGGAGTGATTGGTTTAACAAAAACAACGGCAAAAGAATTGGCGAGCCGAAATATTACCGTTAATGCGATTGCTCCGGGGTTTATCACAACAGATATGACCGACAAACTAAGCGAAGAAGTCCGTGAGGAAATGTTAAAACAAATTCCGCTGGCTCGTTTCGGAGAACCGAAAGATATTGCTGGAGTAGTTGTTTTCCTTGCTTCTGAAGCGGCAGATTATATGACCGGCCAGACACTTCATGTAGATGGCGGCATGGTTATGTAATAAGCACATTGAATTTTTCGAGTGTTTCTAGTATTTTTATATAAAATCTACTATAATGTCTTGAGGGGAGGTGAATCTCATGTCAGACGTTTTAGAGCGTGTAACGAAAATCATTGTTGACCGTTTAGGTGTTGAAGAATCACAAGTAACGCTTGAAGCATCTTTCAAAGATGACTTAGGTGCAGATTCTTTAGACGTTGTTGAGCTCGTAATGGAATTGGAAGATGAGTTCGATATGGAAATTTCTGATGAAGAAGCAGAAAAAATCGTTACAGTAGGAGATGCTGTTAACTACATAAAAAGCCATATGTAATGAAGTGAAAAGTCCCGTTTTATAAGCGGGGCTTTCTATGCTTTTTATTTGGTTTAATTAGTTGTTTAAACTTTGGCGCGAAAAATGTGTTGTTTAAAAAGGCCAATGGAACAATAATTGGTGCCGAGTAAATTTTTAGTGAGTAAAGTTGGAGGTACCTATGTCAAGACAGAAAGATAAAGAGCAACGAATGAATGGGAAAAAATGGGCGAAATTTAAGCAATTGCAAGAAAAAATCGGGATTTTTTTTACCAATGAAAAGCTCCTTATTCAAGCTTTTACACATTCATCGTATGTGAATGAGCATCGCAAACGACCGCACGACGATAACGAAAGATTAGAATTTTTGGGTGATGCTGTTTTAGAGCTGACTATTTCGCAATATCTTTTTAAAAAATTCCCAAACATGAGTGAAGGTGAATTAACAAAACTGAGAGCATCCATCGTCTGTGAGCCTTCCCTTGTGAAATTTGCCAATGCCCTTTCCTTTGGAGAACTTGTTTTGCTTGGAAGAGGGGAAGAGCTGACAGGCGGACGAGAGAGACCGGCGCTTTTGGCAGATGTGTTTGAGGCGTTTATTGGTGCGCTTTATCTCGATCAAGGAATGGAAGCGGTCGTTCAATTTTTAGAAAAAACGATCTTTCCTAAAATTAACGAAGGTGCTTTTTCTCATGTGATGGATTATAAAAGTCAGCTACAGGAGCTTGTTCAGCGAGATGGTATCGGTGTGATTGAATATACGATTTTGCAGGAAAAAGGACCTGCGCATAATAAAGAGTTTGTATCAAGAGTTTCATTGAACGGGGAAGAACTGGGCATCGGAGTCGGCAGATCAAAAAAAGAAGCCGAGCAACAAGCGGCACAGATGGCGCTGGAAAAATTAAAAGCATCAGAAAAGAAATAAAAAAGAATGAAGCTTGCTATGAGTAAGCTTCATTTTTCTTGAAGCTGGCATCGCAATATTTGGCGATGGTTTCCTCCACCCCTATCGCAAATAGAAAAAATTATGTTAAAATATTTGAGATTTGATATGAATGCTAGCAAGGTGGAATGTTTATGTTCCTTAAGCGGTTAGATATTATTGGATTTAAATCATTTGCCGATCGAGTATCGATTGAATTCGTTCCTGGCGTGACAGCTGTTGTCGGCCCTAACGGAAGCGGGAAGAGCAATATTACAGACGCGATTCGCTGGGTGTTAGGAGAGCAATCAGTCAAGTCACTGCGCGGGTCGAAAATGGAAGATATTATTTTTGCGGGAAGCGATTCACGAAAGGCGTTAAATGTGGCGGAAGTGACAATCACCCTTGATAACGCAGATCAATTTTTACCGCTTGAATATGAAGAGGTAAGTATAACGCGACGTGTATATCGCTCGGGAGAAAGCGAGTTTTTTATTAATAAACAGCCATGCCGACTGAAAGATATTGTTGATTTATTGATGGATTCAGGCATGGGAAAAGAAGCGTTTTCGATTATCGGTCAAGGGCGCGTCGAGGAAATTTTAAGCAGTAAACCAGAAGAGCGCCGCACGATTTTTGAAGAGGCGGCAGGGGTGCTGAAATATAAAATTCGCAAACGAAAAGCGGAAAATAAACTGGTCGAAACGCAAGAAAATTTACACCGCGTAAACGATATTTTGCATGAACTTGAAAGTCAAATAGAGCCGTTAAAAGTCCAAGCCTCTATCGCCAAAGATTACCTGGAAAAACGTGAGGAATTAGAAAAGTATGAAGTTGCTCTCACCGTTTATGAAATTGAAGAGCTGCACAGGCAGTGGGAACAATTGAATGAACGGCTGACAAAGCACAAAAATGAAGAAATGGAACTATCGGTCGCTTTGCAGAAAGAAGAAGCACAAATTGAACAGATCCGCGATCAAGTAGCGGCACTTGATGAATCGATTGATAGTTTGCAGCAAGTATTGTTGCTTGCAAGTGAGGAATTAGAAAAACTCGAAGGTCGCAAAGAGGTATTAAAAGAACGAAAAAAGAATGCGACGCAAAATAAAAAGCAGCTTGAGCAAACGATTTCCGCGCTGATGGAAAAAAAAGAACGGCTTATGAAATTGAGCGAACACGAAGAAACCCGTCTTCAAGAATTGAAGAAAGAGATTCGCTTTATTCAAGCCGAGCTAAAAGAAAAACTTGCTGAACTTTCTTCGTACGATATGAATATTGACGAAAAAATTGAACAGTTAAAAAGCGATTATATTGAACTTGTCCATGAGCAAGCTTCGTTAAAAAATGAGCGTTTACACATTCAAACGCTTTTAAATAAGCTTGAGGCGAAGCAAGCAGCCTTAGCTGAGGCAAATAAAAAATACATTGATGAACGTCAAGTGATTCAAGAGCAGCATTTAAAACTGCAAGGAGAAATAAAGGAAACGGAACAGCTGCTGCAAAAGTATGAGACATTGTTAAATGAGCGGCTCGTTCGTTTAAGCGAAATGAAAGAGGGGATTGAAAAGAAAGAAGCCGCTCTATATCAGGCGTATCAATATTTGCAGCAGACAAAGTCGCGCAAAGAAATGCTTGAAGAAATGCAGCACGATTATACGGGATTTTTCCAAGGGGTAAAAGAAATTTTAAAAGCGCGCGGGCAGTTATCAGGTATTCAAGGAGCAGTAGTAGAATTAATTCAAGTGCCAGGCGAGTATGAAACAGCCATTGAAATCGCGCTTGGAGGTGCGATGCAGCATATTGTCGTAACGAATGAAGAAGCAGCCCGGGCAGCGATTCAATACTTAAAAAGACATGCATATGGCCGGGCGACTTTTTTACCGATGACCGTGATTCAGCCGAAAGCCATTCCAGCCCAGCAAATCGAAATGCTGAAAAATCACCCTTCCTTTGTCGGTATTGCTAATGAGCTTATTTCGTATGAAGCGAAATATGGCGCGATTATGTCCAACCTTTTAGGAAATGTCATTATTACAAAAGATTTAAAAGGTGCCAATGAACTGGCGCGGTTCGTACAGTACCGTTATCGTTTCGTTACTCTTGACGGTGATGTCGTCAATCCAGGCGGTGCGATGACAGGAGGAGGAGTAGCGAAAAAAACAAGTTCGCTGCTTAGCCGAAGCCGCGAATTAGAAGAGATTACCGAAAAATTGCGCGATATGGAAACAAAAACAAGCCAATTAGAACAGCACGTGCAAGAACAAAAGAAAGCGGCTCAACACGAAGAACAAGAAATCGCTCAAATTCGGAAAACAGCCGAACAGCTGCGCTTTAGACTGCAAGAACTGAAAGGTGAATTAAGAGAGGTCGAATTGCAAGAGAAAAATGTGAATGAACGTTTAGCGATTTATGATCATGAAAAAGAAAACGATGAGAAGGAAAAAGATGAACTTTTGAAAAAGCTTGCTCAATTAGAAGAACAATTGGGTACGCTTAGCATTGAATTAACCGGTATTGACCAGCAAATTCAAGCATTAACATTAAAGAAAAATGATGAGCAAAATTCAAAAGAAACGCTGCAAGGAACCATTACGGAAATGAAAATATCCCTTGCGGAAAAGCAGCAATTATTGAAAAACTATGAGGACAATCAAGAACGTCTCCGTCAGGAATGGATGGATACAGAAAAACAACTAAAAGAAACAAAAGAAGATTTAACAGCCCTTATGGCAGAGATGGAAGCAAACCATTCCGGAGAGGCACAAATTGAAGAGCTGCGCAAGAAAAAACTGCAAGATAAAAATGAAACCATTAAGTTAATTGCCAGCCGCCGCGAACAGCGTCTCGAATATCAAGAGAAATTGGAGAATTTTGAGCGGGAAATAAAAGAACGGAAGCGGCAATATAAACAATTAATCGATATTGTTAAAGACGAAGAAGTAAAGTTAAATCGTTTAGATGTGGAGCTGGAAAACCTGCTTGCCCGCCTGCATGAAGAATATATGCTGACGTTCGAAGCGGCGAAAGAAAAATATCCGCTTGAGCTTGATGTGTCTGAGGCGCGCAAAAAAGTCAAATTGATTAAGCTGGCTATTGAAGAGCTCGGCACGGTGAATTTAGGCGCGATTGATGAATATGAACGCGTTTCCGAGCGTTATCAGTTTTTAATGGAACAAAAAAGCGATTTGCAACAGGCAAAAGAAACACTTTATCAAGTTATTGATGAAATGGATCAGGAAATGAAAAAGCGCTTTCTTACAACATTTAAGCAAATTCGCGTTCATTTTGAAGAAGTGTTTAAACAACTATTCGGCGGCGGACGCGCTGACCTGCGATTAACGGACCCGGATGATTTGTTGAATACGGGAATCGACATTGTAGCCCAGCCGCCTGGAAAAAAGCTGCAAAACTTAAGTCTGCTTTCCGGCGGGGAACGTGCACTGACGGCGATTGCGCTTTTATTTTCGATTTTGAAAGTAAGACCGGTGCCGTTTTGCGTCCTTGATGAAGTGGAAGCGGCTTTGGATGAAGCGAATGTATATCGTTATGCGCAATATTTAAAACAGTTTAGCGAACAAACGCAGTTTATCGTCATTACTCATCGGAAAGGGACGATGGAAGAAGCGGATGTTCTATATGGAGTAACCATGCAAGAATCCGGCGTTTCTAAACTTGTGTCGGTACGTTTGGAAGAGTCGAAGCAACTCGTAAAATCGTAAAGAAAGGACGGCTGTTTGCATGAACTTTTTTAAGAAACTGAAAGAAAAAATTACACAACAGGCGGATTCTGTCACTGAAAAGTTTAAACAAGGGTTGGCAAAAACGCGCAGCTCTTTCGCTGAAAGAGTAAACGATTTAATCGCCCGTTACCGGAAAGTGGATGAAGAATTTTTTGAGGAATTGGAAGAAATTTTAATCGCGGCTGATGTTGGCGTCACGACAGTCATGGAGCTGATTGATGAGCTGAAAATGGAAGTGAAGCGGCGCAACATTCAAGATACAAAAGAAATGCAAGAAGTGATTTCCGAGAAGTTAGTTGAGATTTATCGCGGTGATGACAACGAGCCTACCGTTCTTAACATGCAGGAAAACGGTCTAACGGTCATTTTATTTGTCGGCGTAAACGGTGTTGGAAAAACAACGACCATCGGCAAATTAGCGCATAAGTTGAAATCGGAAGGAAAAAGCGTGCTGCTTGCTGCCGGAGATACGTTCCGTGCGGGAGCGATTGAACAACTTGAAGTGTGGGGCGAGCGCGTTGGTGTAGAAGTTATTAAACAATCGGCTGGGTCTGACCCGGCAGCGGTGATGTATGATGCCATTCAAGCAGCAAAAGCGCGCAATGTCGATGTTTTATTGTGTGATACGGCCGGCCGTTTGCAAAATAAAGTGAATTTAATGAAAGAACTAGAAAAGGTGAAGCGCGTCATTGAACGTGAAATTCCCGGTGCGCCGCATGAAGTGCTGCTTGTTTTAGATGCAACGACAGGACAAAACGCCATGAGTCAAGCGAAAACTTTCAAAGAAGCAACGAATGTAACAGGCATCGTGCTAACGAAGCTTGATGGAACAGCGAAAGGCGGAATTGTTCTTGCGATTCGCAATGAACTGAACATTCCTGTGAAATTTGTTGGTCTTGGTGAAAAGGTCGATGATTTACAAGAATTTGATCCAGAGCAATATGTATATGGATTATTTGCTGATTTACTAGAAATAGAAAAAGAAAAAACGGAAGAATAGATGAAAAGAGGGGCTGGTCCATCAGTGTCTGACCTCACGTGCATTTCACATAGGTGATGTTCTATAATGATGTTTTGTGGTCTGACACTTAGTTTGCTCAGCCCTTTTTTATGTAAAGAAAAAAACTTGACAGAAAATAAGAAAAAAGGTAGACTAAGTCTTTGTAAAGGAATTTCACTTAACAACAGGGAGGGAGTGCAATGCTTGAAAAAACGACGAGAATGAATTATCTTTATGACTTTTATCAGTCATTGTTAACGCCGAAGCAGCGAAGCTATATGTCGTTGTATTATCTTGATGACTACTCCCTCGGTGAAATTGCTGAAGAGTATGAAGTAAGCCGTCAAGCAGTATATGATAATATAAAGCGTACCGAAGCGATGCTTGAGGAATACGAAGAAAAATTGCTGCTCTTTCAAAAATTTCAAGAGCGGCAAAAGCTAATAAAAAAATTGCGGGAAATTGCCGCAAGAAATCAGCTTCAGGACGAAGAGTTTTTTAAGACGATTGAAGCGCTGGAAAAATTAGAGTAGGAGGCGGTAATGGATGGCATTTGAAGGATTAGCCGACCGTCTGCAAAGCGTCATGAACAAAATCCGTGGCAAAGGGAAAGTCACGGAAGCGGATGTAAAAGAGATGATGCGTGAAGTCCGTCTCGCTTTATTGGAAGCGGATGTGAACTTCAAAGTGGTGAAAGACTTTATTAAACGTGTAAGTGAACGTGCCGTCGGTCAAGAAGTATTAAAAAGCTTAACGCCTGGGCAGCAAGTGATTAAAGTCGTAAAAGAAGAATTGACGGCGCTTATGGGCGGAGAGCAAAGCAAAATTGCCGTCGCAACCCGTCCGCCGACCGTCATTATGATGGTCGGTTTGCAAGGGGCCGGAAAAACGACGACGACAGGAAAGCTGGCGAATCTTTTACGCAAAAAGTACAATCGTAAACCGCTTTTAGTCGCTGCCGATATTTATCGTCCGGCGGCGATTAAGCAGCTTGAAACGCTAGGCAAACAACTGAACATGCCGGTGTTTTCCCTTGGCGATCAAGTAAGTCCGGTGGAAATTGCCAAACAAGCGTTAGCTAAAGCGAAGGAAGAACATTATGATTATGTTTTAATTGATACGGCCGGACGTCTTCATATTGATGAAGCGCTTATGGATGAATTAAAACAAATTAAAGAAGTGACAAAGCCGGATGAGATTTTCCTTGTCGTCGATGCCATGACCGGGCAAGATGCGGTAAATGTCGCCCAAAGCTTTAATGAGCAATTAGGCTTGACGGGAGTCATATTAACAAAACTCGATGGCGATACGCGCGGCGGGGCGGCATTGTCGATTAAAGCAGTGACGAATACGCCGATTAAATTTGTCGGTATGGGAGAAAAGCTGGATGCGCTTGAGCCGTTCCACCCGGAACGCATGGCGTCAAGGATTTTAGGAATGGGCGACGTATTGTCGCTCATCGAAAAAGCACAGGCGGCGATCGATGAAGAAAAAGCGAAAGAGCTTGAGCAAAAAATGCGGACGATGTCATTCACCTTTGACGATTTTCTCGAGCAGCTCGGTCAAGTCAGAAAAATGGGACCATTGGATGAAATTATTAAAATGCTTCCGGGTGCCAACAAAATTAAAGGTTTAAACAACATTCAAATCGATGAAAAACAGATCGGCCGCGTGGAAGCGATTATTCGTTCGATGACAAAAGAAGAAAAGGCAAATCCAGAAATTATTAATGCAAGCCGTAAAAAGCGGATTGCGAAAGGAAGCGGCACATCTGTCCAAGAGGTCAATCGCTTATTAAAGCAATTTGAAGAAATGAAGAAAATGATGAAAATGATGTCAACCATGACGAAAGGAAAGAAAAAAGGGTTTAGATTTCCTTTTATGTAAGTTATAATGTGTTAAGAAAAAACACTTTACAAACTAGTTTATTATTGTTAATATACTATCTTGTGTGAAATATTTTCGGAGGTGCTTAAGGAATGGCAGTAAAAATTCGTTTAAAACGCATGGGTGCGAAAAAATCACCTTTCTATCGTATCGTAGTAGCTGACTCTCGTTCTCCGCGCGATGGTCGTTTTATCGAAACAATCGGTACTTACAACCCTGTTGCAGAACCAGCGCAAATCAACATTAACGAAGAGTTGGCATTAAAATGGTTGCAAAATGGTGCAAAACCATCTGACACAGTCCGCAACCTTTTCTCTAAACAAGGAATTTTAGAGAAATTCCATAACTTAAAATACGGAAAATAAGATTCGTGATGTAAATGAAAGAACTTATTCAAACAATCGTACAAGCGCTTGTGGACCATCCGGAAGACGTTGTTGTAACGGAATCTTCCAACGAAAACACGATTACGTACCATCTTTCCGTTCATAAAGACGATATCGGAAAGGTGATTGGCAAGCAAGGACGCACGATTCATGCGATTCGGACTGTTGTGTATGCAGCTGCATCACAGCAGCCGAAGCGCGTCGTTTTGCACGTTGAAGACAAAGGGTGAGGATTATCCTCCCCTTTTTTATATATTGGCTTACAGACACCCGAGAGTTTTACTGTAGTTTTACTGTATATGAAGAGGCAAATCTCGCCTTCCAACTTTGCTTGTTAGGGGTGTGTCAATGAAAATTATTCAAACGGTGGAAGTAAAACAAATATTGACTGAGGAAAGCAAAGCGAAATTGCTAAAAAAATTCGAAGAGAGAAAGCGAAGTTTACAGCAACAATGTGAACAGCTTCGGTTTGAATTAAAACGATTGGAAAAAGCAAAAAAACATTCTCCGTTGCTTCTTAAACAACATTTTGAAAAAGAAATAAACGACAGGCTCGAGAAAATGAAACTTCTCGATTTTCAGATTGAACAATTACATATCCTACCGTTAGGAAGTGAATTGAAAGAGCGGGAAATACAAGCTCTTGTTGAGGTAAATATAGGAGATAAATGGGAAGAAATCATCGCACCAAAAACGATTATCATTGAAGACGGCATTGTAAAAGAAATTCGTTAGAGCAGAGGTGGTTAGGATATGGAAAGATGGTTTAACGTCGGAAAAATCGTGAATACACACGGAATTAGAGGCGAAGTGCGCGTCATCTCAAAAACCGATTTTGCTGATGAGAGATATAAAACGGGAAATACGCTTTATATTTTTATGGACAATGCGAGTGATCCAGTCGAAGTAAAAGTAAAAAGCCACCGTGTTCATAAATCGTTTGACTTACTTTCCTTTGAAGGTTATGACAACATCAATTTAGTCGAAAAATTTAAAGGAGCGATGATTAAAATTCCGGAAAGCCAGCTTGGGGAGCTGGAAGAAGGAGAATATTATTTTCATGAAATTATCGGCTGTACGGTTGTTACTGAGCAAGGTGAGACGGTTGGTACGGTGAAAGAAATTTTAACTCCTGGTGCGAATGACGTATGGGTGGTGAAAGGTAAGGGTGGAAAGGAGATTTTAATTCCATATATTTCTGATGTGGTAAAACATGTTGACGTAAAAGAGAAACTCATCACCATCCATCCAATGGAAGGATTGCTTGAATAATGAGAATCGACATATTGACGTTATTTCCGAATATGTTTTCCGGTGTGTTTAGTGAATCGATTTTAAAAAAGGCACAGGAGAAGCAGGCGGTTTCTTTAAATGTCATTAATTTTCGCGAGTTTGCTGATAACAAGCATAAAACGGTGGACGATTATCCATATGGCGGCGGTGCCGGCATGGTGTTAAAGCCGGAACCGATTTTTGCTGCCGTTGAACATATAACAAAAAACAGTTCCACTCAGCCGCGAATTATTTTGCTATGTCCTCAAGGGGAACGGTATACGCAAAAAAAGGCGGAAGAGCTTGCCAAAGAGGAGCACTTAATATTCATTTGCGGTCATTATGAAGGATATGATGAACGTATACGTGAACATTTAGTGACAGATGAAATTTCGATTGGCGATTACATCCTTACTGGCGGCGAGCTTGGGGCGATGGTCATTGTCGATAGCGTTGTCCGCTTATTGCCCGGTGTGTTAGGAAATGAAGATTCACCTGTACAAGACTCATATAGTTGCGGGCTGTTGGAACACCCTCATTATACACGTCCGGCCGATTTTCGCGGCATGAAAGTACCGGAAGTGCTTCTTTCCGGCAATCATCAGCTCATCGCGGAATGGCGCGAGAAGGAATCGTTGCGCCGCACTTATTTGCGCAGGCCTGATTTGCTTGCACAATATCCATTAACAGAAAAACAAAAAAAGTGGCTTGAGGAATTTGAAAAAAACAAACGGTAACTATTGCATACGATACAACTTTATGTTAGTATAATCGTTGTGACTTAGGTCGCTGATCTAAGTTTTGAAAACGATGTTCCGCTGCAATGATGAAAAAGCATTGTCATGAGCATCTGTTGGAAGGAGTTGAATACGATGCATCATTTAATTCAAGAAATTACGAAAGAGCAGTTAAGAACAGACTTACCTGACTTCCGCCCTGGCGACACGGTTCGCGTACATGTAAAAGTTGTTGAAGGAAACCGTGAGCGCATTCAGGTGTTTGAAGGAATCGTCATTAAGCGTCGTGGTGCTGGAATTAGCGAAACATTTACAGTTCGTAAAGTGTCTTACGGTGTAGGTGTTGAGCGTACATTCCCAGTGCATACGCCAAAAATTGCGAAGTTGGAAGTTGTTCGCCGCGGTAAAGTACGTCGTGCGAAACTTTACTATTTACGTCAACTTCGCGGTAAAGCTGCGCGTATTAAAGAAATTCGCTAATTCAGGAAAAGCGGAGACGTCGCGGTTAGCTCTTGAAGCCAAATGTTCTTCACCCGCAGAAGTGCTCGACACTTCGAGGGAGGGGACTGGTTTGGCATAAAGAGCTAGGCGTCGGAGCTAGACAATTAAGAAAAACGTTAAAAGTTTTGTTGATCTAAAGTCTTATAGACCGAAAAGAAGGAGCTTGTTTATCAAGCTCCTTCTTTTCTACGCACATACAAGTACAATATTTCATTTAGGACTTGATCCATAATTATGATAATATAAAATTACGTACATTAACGAAATTAGGTGGGAGCAGGATGACGAAGAAAAAAAATGAAGCTTGGGAGTGGCTAAAAGCGATTGTAATTGCTGTTCTTCTTGCGGGAGGGATTCGCTATTTTGTTTTCGCTCCAATCATTGTCGACGGGCTTTCGATGATGCCGACTCTGCATGATCATGATCGAATGATTGTTAACAAACTATCTTATAAGATTGGGGATCCAAAGCGTTTTGATATTATTGTTTTTCATGCGGAAGAGGGGAAAGATTATATCAAACGGGTCATCGGTTTGCCGGGGGACCGGATTGAGTATAAAAATGATACTTTATACGTTAATGGCAAAGCATATAAAGAGCCGTATTTAGACAAATATAAGAAACAAGTGATTGACGGTCCATTAACGGAGCCGTTTACGTTAGAGGAAATCACCGGCAAAGAAACGGTGCCGGAGGGCCATCTGTTTGTTATGGGGGATAACCGCCGCTTTAGCAAAGACAGCCGTCATATCGGATTTATTCCGATGGACAAGGTCGTAGGCAAAACGAATATTGTTTATTGGCCTCTTTCGGACATTCGTATTGTTCAATAGAATATAGACAAGTAAGTAGGTGGCATTGATGACGATTCAATGGTTTCCTGGCCATATGGCCAAAGCAAAACGCGAAGTTCAAGAAAAATTAAAGTTCATTGATATTGTTTTTGAACTTGTTGATGCGCGCATTCCGACGTCATCGAGAAACCCGATGATTGATGAAATTCTTGTGAATAAGCCGCGGATTATGCTGTTAAATAAAGCTGATATGGCTGATGAAGAAATTACGCAGCAATGGATTGCCTTTTTTCAAAAGCGGCATATAAAAGCGTTAGCCATCGATTCGCAAGCGGGAACAGGGGTAAAACAAATTGTTGCTGCAGCGAAAGAAATGTTGAAGCCGAAATTTGAAAAAATGGTGGCAAAAGGAATTAAAAATCCAAGGGCGATGCGTGCGTTAATTGTCGGTATTCCCAACGTCGGGAAGTCGACGTTAATTAACCGGCTAGCTGGAAAACATATTGCAAAAACAGGAGATAAGCCGGGAGTAACAAAGGCACAGCAATGGATTAAGGTAGGCAAAGAAATGGAGCTGTTGGATACTCCGGGGATTTTATGGCCGAAATTTGAAGATGAAGAAGTTGGACTGAAGCTTGCGACAACGGGAGCAATTAAAGATACGATTTTAAATTTACAGGATGTTGCTGTCTATGCGTTAAACTTTTTAAAACAACATTACCCGGATCGGTTAAAGGAGCGCTATTCGCTTACTGAAATCCCCGAAGACATTGCGGCTCTTTTTGACGAAATCGGCAGACGTCGCGGCTGCTTAATGAGCGGCGGATTAGTCGATTACGACAAAGTAGCCGAGCTTGTATTGCGTGAAATACGCACAGAAAAGCTGGGACGGCTGAGCTTTGAAAAACCAAATGAATAGCGAAAAAGAGGATGACCTATAAGTGTCTGACCTTACATGTCTATAACCACATATCTGTTTGTTTACGTCATTGTATTGGGAGGCTGACACTTTGCTTTTAGGTCAGCCTCTTTATTTTTTCGCGATGGTTGACGATATAAATAATATAAGAGAGGAAAGTGAGTCATTAAAAATGGGAAAACAAACGGTGAAAGAGATTGAGCAAATATTAGCAGCGATTACTGACGAACAGGACCCTAGATTTCAACACATTTGTGCGGATGAACGAAAAAGCGTCCAAAAGCTTGTTGTGCGCTGGCATAAGCAAAAAGAACTTGAAGCCGCGCAAAAAGCACGATTTGAACAAATGTCACGCTATGAGCGGGAGCTGTATGAGCAAAACGTTCAATATATAGCAGGTGTTGATGAAGTGGGGAGGGGCCCGATTGCTGGTCCGGTTGTTGCCGCCGCCGTCATTTTGCCGAAACATGTCTATTTGCCGGGCTTAAACGATTCGAAGAAACTGTCAGAATCGAAACGTGAGGAGCTTTATACGCAAATTATGAATTGTGCTGTTTCAATCGGCATAGGAGTGGTTTCAGCTGCGGAAATTGATCAGCTCAATATTTATCAAGCAACAAAGAAAGCGATGGTGCAGGCTGTGCAACAATTAACACCACAACCTGATTACTTATTGATTGATGCGATGGAACTGCCCGTTTCCTTCCCGCAGCTTTCAATCGTCAAAGGAGATGCCAATAGCATTTCCATTGCGGCAAGTTCGATCATTGCCAAGGTAACACGCGATCGCTTTATGAAAGAACTAGGAAATCAATATCCCGAATATGGATTTGAAAAACATATGGGATATGGAACGAAAGAACATTTAGAAGCAATACAAAAATACGGAATCATTTCTGAACATCGAAAATCATTTGCACCTGTCCGCGAAGCAATGCAAATACAAAAGGAGTAAAGAGAGCTATGCTTCAAAATATTCAATCATTATTGGCATTGGCGCACCATTCTTTTCAAGGAGCAAAAGAAGGTACGTTACGACACGAGCAAATTGTGTACGGAAAAGTAAATAAAATTTATCCAAATCATACAGCGGTTGTGCAAATCGGCAGACATAGCTTTGTTGCCAAACTGGAAACACCTCTTACGGTAAATGCACAATATTGGTTTCAAGTCTTGTATGACAATCAAACGTTAACGCTAAAAGTATTAGAGCAATTCGAGCAGCCGCTGTTGGATAGTCAAAATAAAGAGGAATACGCCGCTGAACAATTGCTCAAAAAGTGGAGTCTGTCGGATGATGCCGGCCGCTTATTGCGCTTTTTGCTTAAGCAAAACCTTCCGATCATTAAAAAACATCTTCTTCAAGCAGCGCAATGGATAGAGAAAACAGAATATACAGATGCTGCTTTGCAAGCAATCAAATTAATTTATGAAAACAACCTGCCATTTACAAAAGAAACATTTGAAGCGATGAAGTCGCTGGGAAATTCACAGCCGTTTTATAAGCAGTTAATTTATGTAAGAGACGTATTGGAAAGCTTACCGCAGCGGACAGAAACGGTTCAAAAGCTATTAGAGAAATTAAATATGCTGCTTGAGGGACAGGTAAAAGGCACGGCAAAACAATGGAATCTTTCGCTGCTGGCACATTGGCTGAACACGAAACAGACGGACGCACAGCAAGCCTTTTCGCTTCTTCAAAAACTTGGTATTTTTCCGCAAGAAAGGACGGAGAAGGACATATTACAAACAGCCGGAAAACAGCTGTTTGAAGCGGAGCAGTCTTCTCCTGACAGCACGGGAGTAAAAAAACAATTAGCGGAAATCGTTGCCCGTCTGCAAACAGCGCTCCGCTTGGAAAACAACGAACAATATGAGCGGCAGTTTCGTTTTCTCTTGTCACTTTTGCAAACAGAAGAAATCAATGAAACAAAATTGATAGAGCAGTATAAATCATTGCTATTTGACAAACATTTATCAAAAAGTGAGCGTCAGTTACTCGAAACCATCATTTTGAACGATATGGATGACTGGAATGGCAGCGTTGGAGACAGGCTTGCAAAAGAAATGAAACAAATGATTCAATCGCTTGGATTGCAGTATGAGGCTGACTTACAATCTGCGGTCAAGGCCAAAACGATGAAAGACGCATCATTTGACGAGTTAAAGCCGCTGTTGTTAAAGGTACTGCAAGAGTTTTCTTCTCATTCTGTCGTCAAGGAGGCCGTTGAACCGGTCATCCATCGCCTGACAGCCCAGCAGTTGCTCAGCCAGGAACAAGGACCGATTCAACATATCTTTTTGCAGCTTCCTTTGCGATTAGGGGAACAGCTAACAGATGTGACCGTGCAATGGCACGGGAAGAAGCAGGAAAACGGTCAAATTGATCCAAACTATTGCCGTATCCTCTTTTATTTACAGCTGCCGTTTTTAAAAGAAACCATTATTGACGTTCATATTCAAAAGCGTGTCGTAAACATTTCGATAATGACAGAAGTAACGGGATTGGAGCCCATCATCGCTTCGATGCAGCCAATGCTAAAAGAAAATTTTGAAAAACTTCGCTATAAACTATCGGCCGTAAAGGTTGTTCAACCGGTGAAACAACATCAACGTGATGATTCACTTCTTCGCTTTTCGGCTGTACAATTGACACAAGGAACATATTCAGGGGTGGATTATCGCATATGAATGAAAAGCAAAAAATAAAGCAAGCGATCGCCTTGACATATCGTCCTGACCGAGATGAAGCTCCTGTTGTTACAGCGAAAGGAAAAGGATATGTTGCTGAAAAAATTATCGAAACGGCAAAAGAGCATCAAGTGCCTATACACGAAGATGCATCGCTTGTAGAAATGTTAAGCCAGCTGCAGATTAATGAAACGATACCAGAAGAATTATATCAAGTTGTAGCGGAAATTTTCGCGTTTGTTTATCGTGTCGAAAGGCGGTTAGCGGAAGAAGAATAATAAAATTTTGTAAAATTAAGAGCGTTGCCTCTTATTTTTTTATTGAGTTGCAGGATTTTTGAATTTTGTGTCAAAAAGGTAGACAATGTGTAAAGTGACATTATACAATGAAAGCGCTAGTATTTTTATTTTTATACATAGGAGGATGGGATATGAATATTCATGAGTATCAAGGCAAAGAGATCCTCAGAAGCTATGGGGTTGCAGTGCCAAACGGCCGCGTTGCATTTACCGTTGAAGAAGCAGTGGAAGCGGCAAAAGAGCTGGGAAGCAAAGTTTGTGTTGTAAAGGCGCAAATTCATGCCGGTGGACGCGGAAAAGCCGGAGGGGTAAAAGTAGCGAAAAGTTTAGATGAAGTTCGTACATATGCAAGCGAATTGTTAGGCAAAGTGCTTGTTACTCACCAAACAGGACCTGAAGGAAAAGAAGTAAAGCGCCTTCTTATCGAGGAAGGATGCGATATTAAGAAAGAGTATTATATTGGATTAGTAGTCGATCGCGCGACTTCCCGCGTTGTTTTAATGGGTTCTGAAGAAGGCGGAACAGAAATTGAGGAAGTAGCGGCGAAAACACCAGAGAAAATTTTTAAAGAATACATCGACCCTGCTGTCGGCTTACAGGCGTTCCAAGCTCGCCGTATGGCGTTTAACATCAATATTCCAAAAGAATTAGTGAATCAAGCAGTTAAATTTATGATGGGGCTTTATCAAGTTTTTGTAGAAAAAGACTGCTCCATTGCGGAAATTAACCCGCTTGTTGTAACAGGAGACGGCAAAGTCATGGCGCTTGATGCGAAATTAAATTTTGACTCTAATGCGTTATACCGTCATAAAGACATTTTAGAATACCGTGATTTAGATGAAGAAGATCCAAAAGAAATTGAAGCATCTAAATATGACTTAAACTACATCGCCCTTGATGGAAATATCGGCTGCATGGTCAACGGTGCCGGTCTTGCGATGGCGACGATGGATATTATCAAATATTACGGTGGAGAGCCGGCAAACTTCTTGGATGTCGGCGGAGGTGCAACGACAGAAAAAGTAACAGAAGCATTCAAAATCATTCTTTCTGATCCGAAAGTAAAAGGCATTTTTGTTAATATTTTCGGCGGCATCATGAAGTGTGATGTGATTGCCAACGGTATCGTTGAAGCGACAAAACAAGTTGGTTTAGAACTTCCGCTTGTTGTTCGTTTGGAAGGAACGAACGTTGAATTAGGTAAGAAAATTTTAGAAGAGTCTGGACTAAATATTACGGCTGCTGAGTCAATGGCTGACGGCGCACAAAAAATCGTGGAATTAGTAGGATAAGAAGGCGGGGGAGAAATATGAGCGTTTTTGTTAATAAGGATACAAAAGTAATTGTACAAGGAATTACAGGTTCTCAAGGGTTATTCCATACAAAGCAAATGTTAGAATACGGAACGAAAATCGTTGGCGGCGTGACGCCAGGAAAAGGCGGCACAGAAGTGGAAGGTGTTCCTGTATTTGATACAGTTTCCGAAGCGGTAGAGAAAACAGGAGCAAACGCATCCGTTATTTACGTTCCTCCTGCATTTGCTGCTGATGCGATTATGGAAGCAGTCGATGCGGAATTAGATCTTGTCGTTTGCATTACAGAAGGCATTCCTGTGCTTGATATGGTCAAAGTAAAACGTTACATGGAAGGCAAGAAAACGCGTTTAATCGGACCAAACTGCCCGGGTGTTATTACGCCTGAGGAATGTAAAATCGGCATTATGCCTGGTTACATTCATAAAAAAGGTCACGTTGGTATCGTGTCCCGCTCTGGTACATTAACATATGAGGCTGTTCATCAGTTAACACAAGCAGGTATCGGTCAATCAACAGCGGTTGGCATCGGCGGTGACCCTGTGAACGGAACAAACTTTATCGATGTATTAAAAGCGTTTAATGAAGACGAAGAAACATACGCTGTTATCATGATTGGCGAAATCGGCGGTACTGCTGAAGAAGAAGCAGCTGAATGGGTAAAAGCGAACATGAAAAAACCTGTTGTCGGCTTCATTGGCGGTCAAACAGCGCCTCCAGGAAAACGGATGGGACATGCTGGTGCGATCATTTCCGGCGGTAAAGGAACAGCAGCGGAAAAAATTAAGAAAATGAACGAGTGCGGCATTAAAGTAGCGGAAACACCAGCTGTAATCGGCGAAACGTTAATTTCTGTTCTTAAAGAACAAGGTCTTTACGAAAAATGTAAAACTCATTAATGTCAAAAGTCCCACATGGAGCGTATTTTCGTTTCCATGTGGGATTATTTTCTTAGGAATAGAGAAAGGAGAATTCGATGTATTCGTCTGTACGTGAACGGCTCGTTCATCTTCACCATTGTCGCGGTGTTGGCTGGAAATCGATTGCCCGTCTATTTCAGCTCGATTCCTCACTTTCCTCGATTTTTACCCTCCCTTACACAACTCTTGCCTCTTACCTCTCCATTACGAAAGAACAAAGTTTATTATTTTACCAAGATTTACATTCCATCTCGATTCAAAGTATGATAAAAACATATAGGGAAAAAAATATTCATATCGTGACGATATTAGATCAAGAATATCCTGACTTGTTAAAGAATATATATGATCCACCATGGGTCTTGTATGCAAAAGGAAATGTGGAATGGATGAACGTGCATAAACTCATCAGCGTTGTCGGTACACGAACGCCGACAAGCGAGGGTTTGCAGGCAGTGCAATCACTTGTTTGGCCATTAGTGAAAAAAGGATGGATGATCGTCAGTGGACTTGCTTCAGGTATTGATACGGCTGCTCATCAAGCGGCCATCCAATATGGTGGAAAAACCATTGCTGTGATTGCCGGGGGATTATCCCATATTTATCCGAAAACAAATCTTGCCTTAGCTAATGAAATAATGAAAAACCATCTTCTTATTTCGGAATATCCGCCGCATATAAAGCCGCAAAAATGGCAGTTTCCGTTGCGCAACCGCATTATTAGCGGACTTTCGCTTGGAACGGTTGTCATCCAGGCAAACGAACGGAGCGGTTCGTTGATTACTGCTCAGATGGCGTTAGAACAAGGAAGAGAAGTATTTGCCGTTCCGGGCTCCATCTTTTTAGAGCAGGCAAAAGGAACGAACCGCCTCATTCAGCAGGGAGCAAAATTAGTATTATGTTCCGAAGATATTACCGACGAATTTACCTATCTTTTTCCATTAAAATAAAGAAGCCTGAAAATTTTTCATAAACTTGTTTGACAAATACGATAAGAATCATTAATAATAATGAAGATTTTAATTTTACCTCTTAAGGGAGGAAGATGGATGTCCGACTATTTAGTAATTGTAGAATCACCTGCTAAAGCAAAAACAATTGAAAGATATTTAGGAAAAAAATATAAGGTAAAAGCATCAATGGGACATGTTCGCGACTTGCCAAAAAGCCAAATGGGCGTTGATATAAATAATCATTACGAGCCGAAATATATAACGATTCGCGGCAAAGGACCAGTCATTAAAGACTTAAAAACAGCAGCGAAGAAAGCAAAGAAGGTATTTCTTGCTGCCGACCCTGACCGTGAAGGGGAAGCGATTGCTTGGCATTTAGCGCATATGCTTGATTTAGACATTCATTCTGATTGCCGTGTCGTTTTTAATGAAATTACGAAAGATGCGATTAAAGAATCGTTTAAACATCCGCGGGCAATCAATATGCATTTAGTCGATGCACAGCAAGCTCGTCGCGTACTTGACAGACTGGTAGGCTATAATATAAGTCCGCTCCTTTGGAAAAAAGTGAAAAAAGGGTTAAGTGCTGGACGAGTGCAATCGGTCGCTTTAAGATTAATTATTGATCGGGAAAAAGAAATTAAGGAATTTAAACCGGAGGAATATTGGACGATTCAAGGGGAGTTTCTAAAAGGAAACGAAACATTTGAAGCTTCCTTTTACGGAGTTGATGGAAAAAAACTTGAATTAAAAACGGAGGAAGACGTTCAACAAGTTTTAGCCCGAATGAAAGGGAACGGTTTTACCGTTCAAACCGTAACAAAAAAAGAACGGAAAAGAAATCCGGTTCCACCGTTTACGACTTCTTCGCTGCAACAAGAAGCGGCACGCAAGCTGAATTTTCGGACAAAGAAAACGATGATGCTCGCCCAACAGCTATATGAAGGCATTGACCTTGGAAGCGAAGGAACGGTCGGTTTAATTACATATATGAGAACGGATTCAACCCGGATATCGGAAACGGCACAGCAAGAAGTGGTGGCATACATTGAAGCGACATTTGGCAAAGAATACGTTTCACAAGAAAAAAGAAAAGAAAAGAAGAGCACAACTACTCAAGATGCTCATGAAGCGATTCGCCCTACTTCCACGTTAAGAGAGCCAAATTCGATTAAAGAATATTTGACTAGAGATCAGTACCGTTTGTATAAACTAATTTGGGAGCGGTTTGTTGCCAGTCAAATGGCTCCAGCGCTTCTTGACACAATGAGTGTCGAACTGGTGAATGAAGGGGTGCTGTTCCGGGCGACAGGCTCAAAAATCAAATTTCCAGGCTTTATGAAAGTATATGTAGAAGGAACAGATGATCAAAGCGATGAACAAGATCGCCTCTTGCCGGATTTAACAGAGGGAGAAAATGTTTTCAGCAAAGACATTATCCCGAAGCAGCATTTTACACAGCCACCTCCTCGTTATACGGAAGCGCGTTTAGTAAAAACGTTAGAAGAGCTGGGAATCGGCAGACCGTCCACATATGCACCGACACTTGACACGATTCAAAAAAGAAATTATGTTGTATTGGAAAACAAGCGATTCGTACCAACGGAGCTAGGGGAAATTGTTTTAGAACTGATTTTAGAGTTTTTCCCGGAAATATTGGATGTTGAGTTTACTGCCAAAATGGAGAAAAGTCTTGATGAAATTGAAGAAGGAAAAGTGGAATGGGTAAAAGTTATCGATGAATTTTATCGTGAATTTGAAAAGAGGCTTAAAATAGCGGAAAAAGAAATGAGAGAAGTAGAAATAAAAGATGAACCGGCCGGGATTGACTGTGAACAATGCGGCAGTCCGATGGTTTATAAAATGGGGAAATTCGGGAAATTTGTTGCATGTTCCAATTTTCCAGAGTGCCGTCATACAAAGCCAATCGTAAAAGAAATCGGCGTAAAATGTCCGCGCTGTCATGAAGGCAACATTATTGAACGAAGCAGTAAGAAAAGGCGGATCTTTTACGGATGTGACCGCTTTCCAGAATGCGATTTTGTTTCATGGGATAAACCGCTTGCCCGTTCATGTCCGAAATGTGACAGCATGTTAGTTGAAAAAAAGCTGAAAAAGGGTGTACAAGTACAGTGTATGGAATGTGATTATAAAGAGGAACCACAATCATAACGGTGAGCGGCCCACGGTCCTCACCGCTTTTATGTGCAGCTAGTAAAAATAGGAGGAATAAAAAAGATGGCTCAACCAATTGTCAATGTAATCGGTGCGGGGCTCGCAGGCAGTGAGGCAGCATGGCAGCTGGCGAACCGCGGCGTGCAAGTGCGTCTATATGAAATGCGTCCGGTCAAGCAAACACCGGCTCATCATACGGATAAGTTTGCGGAACTTGTTTGCAGCAATTCGCTGCGGGCTAATTCACTAACAAATGCAGTCGGCGTTTTAAAAGAGGAAATGCGCAGATTGAATTCTGTTATTATTAAAGCTGCGGATGAATGTTCCGTTCCTGCAGGAGGAGCGCTTGCTGTAGACCGTCATGAATTTGCTGCAAAAGTGACAGAGTTAGTTAAAAACCATCCGAACGTGACGGTCATCAACGAAGAAGTAACAGACATACCGGAAGGTCCGACCGTCATTGCGACAGGGCCTTTAACGTCAAAAGCTTTGTCTGATAAATTAAAAGAGCTGACTGGGGAAGAATATTTGTACTTTTATGACGCAGCGGCTCCGATTGTCGAAAAAGACAGCATCGATATGGAAAAAGTATATTTTAAATCCCGTTATGATAAAGGGGAGGCAGCCTATATTAACTGTCCGATGACGGAAGAAGAGTTTGATCGCTTTTATGAAGCATTAATTTCCGCGGAAACGGTCCCGTTAAAGGAGTTTGAAAAAGAAATATATTTTGAAGGCTGCATGCCGATCGAAGTGATGGCTCAACGCGGTAAAAAAACGTTATTATTTGGCCCGATGAAGCCGGTTGGCTTAGAGGATCCGCGAACAGGAAAACGGCCATTTGCCGTTGTACAGCTCCGCCAAGATGACGCAGCAGGCACGCTGTATAACATCGTTGGTTTTCAAACGCATTTAAAATGGGGAGCGCAAAAAGAAGTCATTCGCCTTATTCCTGGGCTTGAGAATGCTGAAATTGTCCGATACGGTGTTATGCATCGAAATACGTTTATCAACTCGCCAAAGCTGCTCAAGCCAACATACCAATATAAATATCGCGAAGATTTATTTTTTGCCGGACAAATGACAGGCGTGGAAGGGTATGTTGAGTCAGCGGCTTCCGGTCTAGTTGCTGGAATCAATGCTGCTAATCTGGTTCTTGGCAAGCAATTAGTCGTCTTTCCGCCAGAAACAGCGATCGGAAGCATGGCGCACTATATTACATCGGCAAATCCAAAACATTTTCAACCGATGAACGCCAATTTTGGCTTATTTGCTCCGCTTGATGAAAAAATCAAGGACAAAAAGAAAAAAAATGAACGATATGCTCAAAGAGCCTTAGAGACAATTCAGAATTTTATAAAAAAATCATGAAAATTCATTGCAAGGGCTACTGAATTATGTTACTATTTAGTAGCCTTTGTGAGGTGTTGCGCATGGAAAATGTGAAAATTCCGTTAAATTTGTTTATTGAATATTTACAAATTGAAAAAAATTATTCAGAATATACTATTGTGTGTTACAAGCGCGACATAGAAGAATTTATTGAATTTATGAAGCGGGAAGCCATCGCTGACTTTAGTGAAGTAACGTATGCAGATGTGCGCTTGTTTTTAACGGATTTGCATAAGAGGCATCAAGCAAGCCGTTCAGTTGCAAGAAAGATTTCCAGCTTGCGAAGTTTTTATAAATTTTTGTTGCGTGAAAAAAAAGTAGAGGAAAATCCTTTTTCACTCGCTTCTTTGCCGAAAAAAGAGCAAAAAGTTCCTAAATTTTTATATTCTGAGGAATTAGAAAGTTTATTTCATGTCAATGATTTAAATACAGCTATCGGTCAACGCAATCAAGCGCTGATTGAGCTTTTATATGCGACCGGAATACGCGTAAGTGAATGCTGCCAAATCCAACTTACGGACATCGATTTTTCTGTTTCAACGATTCTCGTTCATGGTAAAGGAAAGAAACAGCGCTATGTACCGTTCGGCAGTTATGCAAAAGAGGCTCTCGAACGGTATATTCGTGATGGAAGAGAACAGCTGCTGCGAAAAGCAAAAACGAGTCACAAATATTTATTTTTAAATTTTCGCGGGAATCCATTAACCCCCCGCGGCGTGCGCAATATTTTAAATGAAATAGTAGAAAAGGCAGCGATTACCCAGAAAATTAGTCCGCATGTTCTCAGACATACGTTTGCGACTCATCTTCTCAATGAAGGTGCTGATATGCGTACGGTTCAAGAGCTGTTAGGGCATGCTCATCTTTCATCGACACAAGTTTATACTCATGTAACGAAAAATCGTTTGCGCAATATTTATTTACATACACATCCGCGGGCATAGAAAAAGCCGCCGATTGTAAGGAGGTTCATACAAAGTGGAGAAATTTCACGCAACGACCATTTTTGCGATTCGACATAACGGGAAATGCGCGATGGCTGGAGACGGCCAAGTGACGTTTGGCAATGCCGTTGTCATGAAACATACAGCGAAAAAAGTTCGTAAATTATTTCAAGATAAAGTGCTTGCCGGATTTGCCGGCTCTGTTGCCGATGCATTTACACTGTTTGAAATGTTTGAAGGTAAGCTTGAAGAATTTAATGGCAACTTACAACGAGCGGCTGTTGAATTGGCTAAAGAATGGCGCAGTGATAAAATATTACGCCGATTAGAAGCGATGCTGATTGTGATGAATGAAAATCACTTGCTTTTAATTTCTGGCACCGGAGAAGTCATTGAACCGGATGATGGAATTTTGGCGATCGGTTCAGGAGGCAACTATGCTTTAGCGGCTGGGCGGGCATTAAAGCAATATGCTGGAGAACATTTGACGGCAAGAGAAATCGCTAAAGCAGCTTTAGAAATTGCAGCAAATATATGTGTATATACAAATGACAATATTATAATAGAAGAACTGTAATAGAGAGGAGGGAGAGTAAAATGAAAGAAAATTTAACGCCGCGGCAAATTGTGGAAAAGCTCGATCAGTTTATAGTCGGGCAAAAAGAAGCGAAAAAGGCAGTGGCGATCGCCTTAAGAAACCGTTACCGCCGCAGTTTGCTCGATGAAAAATTACGAGATGAAATCGTTCCAAAAAATATTTTAATGATCGGACCGACCGGGGTAGGTAAAACAGAAATTGCAAGAAGGCTCGCAAAGCTTGTCGGCGCGCCGTTTGTAAAAGTAGAAGCGACAAAATTTACGGAAGTCGGTTATGTCGGCCGCGATGTCGAATCGATGGTGCGCGATCTTGTTGAAACCTCTGTGCGTCTTGTGAAAGAAAGAAAAATGAACGAAGTAAGAGACCGCGCTGAGGAACAAGCGAATAAGCGGCTTGTTGAATTATTAGTTCCGGGCAAGCAAAAACAGACAATGAAAAATCCGTTTGAATTGTTGTTCGGCGGAGGACAATCCACTCAGCAAGAGACAAGCAACTCTTTCGATGATCAATACATTGAAGAGAAAAGAAAACAAGTTGCTGCAAAACTTGCAAACGGTGAATTGGAAGATGAATTGGTTACCATTGAAGTAGAAGAACAGCAAGCGATGATGTTTGATTTTTTGCAAGGAACAGGCATTGAGCAAATGGGGATGAACGTGCAAGATGCATTAAGCAGCTTGATGCCGAAAAAACGAAAAAAACGGAAGTTGAAAGTAAGTGAAGCGCGAAAAGTTTTAACGAATGAAGAAGCACAAAAGCTGATTGATATGGATGAAGTAACGCAAGAAGCGGTTCAACTTGCCGAACAATCAGGAATTATTTTTATTGATGAGATTGATAAAATTGCCAGAAAGGGGCAAAGCGCTTCTTCCGCCGATGTTTCGCGTGAAGGGGTGCAGCGCGATATTTTGCCAATCGTCGAAGGTTCGACCGTGATGACTAAATACGGTCCTGTAAAGACAGATTATATTTTATTTATTGCTGCCGGTGCCTTTCATATGGCGAAGCCTTCTGATTTAATCCCGGAATTGCAGGGCCGTTTTCCGATTCGTGTAGAACTATCGAAACTTACGGTCGATGATTTCGTAAGAATATTAGTCGAGCCGAATAATGCGCTTATTAAGCAATATACAGCTTTATTGGCAACAGAAGGTATACAACTTGAATTTTCAGACGATGCTATTCGTAAGATTGCAGAAGTAGCCTTTGAAGTAAATCAAAATACAGATAATATCGGAGCTAGACGCCTTCATACCATTATGGAAAAACTGCTGGAGGATTTATCGTTTGAAGCGCCGGAAATTACGCTTCAAAAGATAGTGATCACTCCGCAATACGTTGAGCAAAAATTAGGCAATATCGTAAAAAACAAAGATTTAAGCCAATTTATTTTGTAGTGTTAATGAGGAATAGGAGGATGTAAAACATGAATTTATTAGAAAAAACGAGAAGGATTAATGCGATGCTGCAAAAAGCGGCAGGAAAACCTGTAAACTTTAAAGAAATGGCTGAAACGCTTTGTGAAGTCATCGAGGCGAATGTATTCGTTGTCAGCCGCCGCGGCAAATTGCTTGGATTTGCCATCAAACAATCGATTGAAAACGAACGGATGAAAAAAATGCTTGAGGATCGCCAATTTCCTGAAGAGTATACAAAAAGTTTATTTAATATTACAGAAACATCACCAAACTTAGATATTAACAGTGAATATACAGCGTTCCCTGTAGAAAATCGTGATTTATTTAAAACGGGATTAACAACCATTGTACCAATTAATGGCGGCGGTGAACGTCTCGGCACATTAATTTTATCACGATTAGATGCTGAATTTAACGATGACGATTTAATTCTTGCAGAATACGGAGCAACGGTCGTAGGCATGGAAATCCTTCGTGAGAAAGCAGAAGAAATCGAGGAAGAAGCAAGAAGCAAAGCGGTTGTGCAAATGGCTATCAGTTCTTTATCTTATAGCGAGCTTGAAGCGATTGAGCATATTTTTGAAGAATTAGATGGAACAGAAGGTTTATTAGTTGCAAGTAAGATTGCTGATCGTGTCGGCATTACACGCTCTGTGATTGTAAATGCGCTTCGCAAGCTTGAAAGCGCTGGTGTTATCGAATCGCGTTCTCTTGGCATGAAAGGAACATATATTAAAGTATTAAACGATAAATTTTTAACTGAGTTAGAAAAATTAAAGGCAAACTAAAAAAAAGAGGCGAACTCACAAAAGTCGGACTCCTCCGAAGACGGCAATATACGCTCTGTCTATTGGAGAGGTTGACTATGTTTGAGTTAGCCTCTTTTTTAATGAGATATTGCTATTGTAAAAAATCTTTGTTCAATAAAAACGTAAACATAATGAACAGCCATAAAAATAAGTGGAAATATATGCTATTATAAAAATAGTACTATCTTCCGGGTATACATAAATTGTATAATTTTTTAAAATAAAACTTGAATAGATATTTTATCGTTTTTTGTAAAAAAAGTGCTAGTTTGTTGAAATATATTTTATAAAGAGGGGATTTTCTTTGAAGTTGTTTTCGCATACATTTCATGTTCTCGAGCAAGGTCTTGATTATTCTTCACTAAAACAAAAAGTGATTGCACATAATATTGCGAATGTCGATACGCCAAATTATAAAGCAAAGCAAGTTCATTTTAAGACGGAATTAAACAATGCGTTGCAATCATTAAAAGCATACCGTACTCATCCGAAACATTTTGAATTTAAAAAGAAAACTCGCAGCAATTTTTCAGTGACGACGAGAAATGATGTATTATACAATCATAATGGAAACAGTGTCGATATTGATAAAGAAATGTCAGATTTAGCTGCAAACCAAATTTATTACAACGCTCTTGTTGAACGATTAAACGGTAAATTTAACTCATTGAAAAATGTAATAAGAGGAGGAAAGTAATAAAATGTCGATTTTTCAAAGCCTTAATACAACTGCTTCCGCACTTACAGCGCAGCGGTTGCGAATGGATGTAGTCTCCTCGAATATCGCCAATGTTGATACAACGCGGGCGAAAATGGTTGACGGACAGTGGCAGCCTTATCGTCGCAAAATGGTTGTAACAGAACCGAATGAGGGGGGATTTTCTACTTTTTTACATGCGGCGATGAATGAGCGGACAGCTTCGATTGGCAATGGGGTGAAAGTAACGAAAATTATCGAGGACCAAACGCCTTTCAAACTTGTATATGATCCGACTCATCCAGACGCGAATAACGAAGGATATGTGCAACTGCCGAACGTTGACCCTTTAAAAGAAATGGTTGATCTAATCAGCGCAACGAGATCGTATGAGGCGAACGTAACCGTTTTTAATGCGACAAAAGGAATGCTTATGAAAGCATTAGAAATTGGAAAATAAAAGGGGTGTGAATAATGATTGACAGCGTTAAAGGAAATTTGTTCTCAACGGCTATCCAGCCATCTTCTAAATCGGTGAAACCGGCGGAAGCTCATCAGGCTTTTTCACAATTTTTGAAAGAGGCAATCAACAAAGTAAATACAGAACAAGTCAAGTCTGATATCATGACAGAAAAGTTAGTGAAAGGTGAAAACATTGATTTACATCAAGTGATGATCGCTTCACAAAAGGCAAGTATTTCGCTTCAATTAGCCCTTGAAGTACGCAATAAAGTCATTGAAGCGTACCAAGAGGTTATGAGAATGCAAGTATAATAATGACCGAGACATGAAAAACGGTTATTAGTTATAGCTATTTGTCCATCTCACAATAACCGGGGGAATATTATGAATGAAAGAATTAGAGATTACATAAATAAAATATCGACTTTTTGGAACGGACGGACAAAATCGCAAAAAATGATGATCATTGGTTCGTTCCTGCTGTTTATGATCATCGTTTCAGCAGCAGCGTTTTTTGCAACGAGAACGAATTTTGTACCGCTCTATACGAATCTTTCTCCGCAAGAAACGGGGCAAATCAAAGCTACGTTAGATCAGCGTGGCATAGAGTCAGAAATTACTGACAATGGTACCACAATAAAAGTGCCTGAACAAGTAGTTGATACGTTAAAAGTTGAATTAGCAGCAGAAGGAATTCCTAATAGCGGCAATATCGACTATTCGTTCTTTGGCGAGAATGCTGGTTTCGGCATGACAGACAACGAGTTTAACGTGTTAAAGCTGGAAGCGATGCAAACGGAGCTTGCAAACTTAATTAAAGGGATTGACGGTGTGGAAGATGCAAAAGTGATGATTAACTTGCCGCAGCCAAGTGTGTTTGTTAGCGATCAGGCAGAGGAGGCCTCCGCTTCCATCGTCTTAAAAACAAAACCAGGATATAAATTTAATGAACAGCAAATTAAATCACTTTATCATCTTGTTTCAAAAAGTGTTCCAAACCTTCCTACTGAAAATATCGTCATTATGAATCAATTTTTTGAGTATTTTGATTTAAAAAATGAAGAAAATTTTTCAACAGGATTTGCTACGCAACACGAAATTAAAAAGCAGATTGAACGAGATATTCAACGCCAAGTACAACAAATGCTTGGAACGATGATGGGACAAGACAAAGTAGTTGTTTCCGTTACTGCAGATATTGACTTTACTCAAGAAAATCGCGAAGAAAATCTCGTTACTCCTGTTGATGAGGAGAATATGGAAGGAATTGCTGTCAGTGTACAGCGTATAACGGAAACGTTTTCGGGGAATGGTGCACTGCCAGGAGGCGTAAATGGTACGGGAGAAAACGAGATACCAAATTACCAAGCCATTAATGGCGAGACAAATGGTGATTATGAACGAATTGAAGAAACCATTAACAATGAAGTGAATCGAATAAAGAAGGAAATTGTCGAAAGTCCGTATAAAATTCGTGATTTAGGCATTCAAGTAATGGTTGAACCGCCAGATCCAAAAGATCCGAACTCACTGCCGCAGCAAACGGTAGAGGATATTACAAGAATATTAGGTACTATCGTTCGTACTTCGATTGATAAAAAAGCTGGCGAACAACTGACAGACGAGGATATTGAAAATCGGGTAGTAGTCTCTGTGCAGCCGTTTAACGGTAAGATGGAATTTGACGAGCAGAAGCAGACGATTCCGCTGTGGGTATATATCGGTGGCGGGGTGCTTCTTGCCATTATTATTGGTTTACTCATTCTTCTGTTGCGTCGCAGACGAGAACAAGTCGAGGAAGAATTTGCTGATTTTATTGAACAACCAGATGTACCTAACATTCCTGATATTAATGAGGAAATAGAAACAGAAGCATCCATGCGAAGAAAGCAGCTTGAAAAACTGGCAAAAGAGAAGCCAGACGAGTTTGTGAAGCTTTTAAGAACATGGTTGGCTGAAGATTAGGGGGAACGATTATGGCAAAAAAAGATCGAAAAGGAGAACTATCCGGAAAGCAAAAAGCTGCCATCCTCCTCATTTCTCTTGGGCCAGACGTGTCCGCATCTGTTTATAAGCATTTATCCGAAGAAGAAATCGAAAAGTTGACGCTTGAAATTTCGAATGTCCGCCAAGTAGAAGCTCAAGAAAAAGAGGCTGTCTTAGAGGAGTTTCACCAAATTGCCTTAGCGCAAGACTATATTTCACAAGGCGGGATTGCGTACGCAAAGGAAGTATTAGAGAAAGCTCTCGGCAGTGAAAAAGCGATGAAGATTATTAACCGTTTAACTTCTGCATTAATGGTGAGGCCATTTGATTTTGCGCGGAAGGCCGATCCGGCGCAAATTTTAAACTTTATTCAAAACGAACATCCGCAAACGATTGCCCTTATTTTGTCGTATTTGGACCCAGCGCAGGCCGGTCAAATTTTGTCTGCTTTACCGCAAGAAATGCAGGCGGATGTTGCCCGCCGAATTGCGCTGATGGATCGAACGTCGCCGGAGATCATTAGCGAGGTTGAACAAATTCTTGAGAGAAAGCTTTCAACGACGTTCGTGCAAGACTATACGCAAACGGGCGGCATTGAAGCGGTGGTCGAAGTATTAAACGGCGTTGATCGAAGCACAGAGCGTACCATTCTCGATGCGCTCGAAATTCAAGACCCAGAGCTTGCAGAAGAAATTAAGAAACGGATGTTTGTCTTTGAAGATATTGTTACACTTGATAATCGTGCGATTCAACGCGTCATTCGCGATGTCGATAACACAGACTTAATGCTTGCCCTTAAAGTTTCAAGCGATGAAGTCAAAGAAGTCGTGTTTAGAAACATGTCGAAACGCATGGCAGAAACCTTTAAAGAGGAGATGGAATTTATGGGACCAGTTCGTCTCCGCGATGTCGAAGAGGCACAATCCCGCATTGTTGCCGTCATTCGCCGCCTTGAGGAGGCAGGTGAAATTGTCATAGCTCGAGGTGGAGGTGATGATATCATTGTCTAAAATTATTAAAGCATCTTTTACTAGAAATACTGGCAATGATAAAAGGGTAATAGAAATTAGAGATTATTTTACGGCACAAAAGCAAGTGCCTGAAACAAACAGTGAGCTGCAGACATCGTTGCAGGCGCAAACCATTTTGGAAAATGCAAAAGTAGAAGCGGAAACGTTAAAAAGAGAAGCCCAGCTTTATTATGAGACTGTGCAGCAGCAAATTTTGCAGGAAAAAGAAAATTGGGAAGATGAAAAACAGCAGCTTGTTGAAACGGCAAGAAAAGAAGGATATGAAATCGGTTTACAGCAAGGGCACCAGGACGGATTAGCACAGTATCATCAACTCATTGAGCAGGCAAGACAAATTGTGGAATCGGCCAACAGCGAGTATTACCGGCAAATTGAAGCCGCCAATGAAACGATTCTCTTAATCGGTTTAAAAGTGGCTGAAAAAATAGTAGATGCCCATTTAAATGAAAATGATGAACATTTTGTCTCCCTTGTAAAACGGGCGATCAGAGAAGTCCGTGAACATTCAGAAGTAAAAATTTATGTACATCCAACCTATTACGATGCGGTGATCAGCCAAAAAGACGAACTGAAAGAAATATTTAATCAAGAAGTTGATTTGTTTATTTATCCAGATGCGCAACTTCCTGACCATGGCTGTATCATTGAATCTCCGTTTGGCCGCATTGACGCAAGCGTTGATACACAGCTGCAGCAAATCAAAGAAAAATTGCGTGAGCGGTTTGAACAATTAGAGGAGGCATAACTGTTTGAATTGGCAAACTATTTTCCATGAGATTGAAACGGTAGATTCATATAAACGATTTGGTAAAGTGACGCGGGTCATTGGACTTATGATTGAATCAAAAGGACCGGAAAGCTCGATTGGCGATGTATGTTACATTCATGTCGGCGGCAAACGAAAACAGCGAATTGTTGCTGAAGTGGTCGGATTTCGCGATGAAAATGTGCTGTTAATGCCTTTTTCGACCGTCCATGATATTTCACCTGGATGTATGGTAGAAGCAACGGGCAAACCGCTGCAAGTGAAAGTCGGTGTCGAGTTAATCGGCAAAGTACTGGACTCATTAGGAAATCCGCTCGATCAAAGTAAATTACCAAAAGGACTGACGGCGATATCGATTGAGCAGTCTCCGCCTAATCCGCTGGCGAGACCGCCGATTCATGAACCGATTGAAGTGGGCGTGCGCATGATTGACAGTTTGCTGACTGTAGGAAAAGGCCAGCGCGTTGGAATATTTGCCGGTTCAGGCGTCGGTAAAAGTACATTAATGGGCATGATTGCCCGCAATACAAATGCTGATTTGAACGTAATCGCGTTAATTGGCGAACGAGGCCGTGAAGTTCGCGAGTTTATTGAACGAGATCTTGGTTCAGAAGGCCTAAAACGATCGATTGTTGTTGTCGCCACTTCCGACCAGCCTGCTTTAATGCGCATAAAAGGAGCCTATACAGCGACAGCGATTGCCGAGTATTTTCGCGATAAAGGTATGAATGTCATGTTAATGATGGATTCTGTCACACGCGTTGCGATGGCGCAGCGGGAAGTTGGACTAGCTGTAGGCGAACCGCCGACAACAAAGGGATATACTCCGTCCGTGTTTGCAATACTGCCAAAACTGTTGGAGCGAACCGGTACAAATGAGCATGGAACGATTACTGCTTTTTATACCGTTTTAGTCGATGGCGACGATATGAACGAACCAATTGCTGATACGGTTCGTGGTATTTTGGACGGACACTTTGTACTAGAACGCGCTTTAGCCAACAAGGGACAATATCCTGCCATTAACGTACTAAAAAGCGTCAGCCGTGTCATGAACCATATCGTTACGAAAGAACACCGGCTGGCAGCCGAAAAGCTTCGTGAGCTTCTATCCACTTATATGAATTCGGAAGATTTGATCAATATAGGGGCGTATAAAAGAGGTTCATCTCGAGAAATTGATGAAGCGATTCGCTATTATCCAAAAATTATCTCGTTTTTAAAACAAGATATTCATGAGAAATTTTCCAAAGAAGAAAGCATTGAAGCGCTTCTTGAACTAATAAACTCGGGGTGAATAAGACGTGGTTTATAAATTTAAGTTCGAAAAAATTTTATCTATCAAAGAGAATGAAAAGGATAAAGCGCTGGGAGAATACAATGAGGCAGTAAAACGCTTTGAAGAAGCGGCGAAGAAATTGTACCATTTTCTGAAACAAAAAGAAGAGTATGAGGAAATGCATCAACAAAAGCTGCAAGCCGGTTTACCGATACAGGAAATCCGCTACTTTCAACAATTCATTACGAACTTAGAGAGAACGATTAGCCACTACCAGCAGCTTGTTGCTCAAGCGAGGCAGCAAATGCAGCTCAAACAATTAAAGTTGGCGGAATTAAATATCGAAGTAAAAAAATACGAAAAAATGAAAGAAAAATATTTTCAAACGTTTTTACAAACGGTGCATGCAGAAGAAAATAAGCTGATGGACGAAATTTCGATTCAACAATTTGTCAACCGTGGAAATTAGGTGAGACTATGAAAAATGTAGAGTTAGAGAAAGAGGAAACATCAGAAAAAAGTTACAGCAAGTGGCAATGGTTCTTGTTTGTCGTTTTGATTCCGCTGTTATTTGCGATTACGTTAACGCTTGTCATTATGACTGTTGCTGGTGTAAACGTATTTGATGCAGCAAAAAAATACGGTGAAAAAATCCCAGGGATCTCACAGTTCATCCCAGATGAACAAAAAGCTTCCGAACAAGCTTTAAAGGACAGCCTCATTGAACAAAAAGCAACAGTCGAGGAGAAGACTCTGCAAATTAAACAGCTGAAGCAGGAGTTAGAAAATAAACAGAAAGAAATTGACTCATTAAAAAAGGAAATTGAGCGTCTGAACGCAGAAATGGAAACAAAGCAGCAATCAACTGAAGCAGAGAGAGAACAAGAACAAAAGCAAACAATAAAGGACATTGTCAAAATGTATGAATCGATGTCAGCCAAAAGCGCTGCGCAAATTATTCCGGAATTGTCAGACAACGATGCGGTAACAATTCTTTCGTCTCTAAATAGCGAAAAGGCAGCAGATATACTTGAAAAAATGGACACTAAGAATGCGGCGAAATATACTGCGTTATTGACAAAAAGGGTAGAATCAATTCAAGGGCAATGAAAGGAGGTGAAAGAAGATGAACATTGAGATAATGCCTATAGTAAAAATGCCAGAAAAGCAAACCGTTTTCACCAAACCTTCATCATCTGCCAAAGGGTTAAATCACTTTGCAAGCATATTAGCCGATATCCAGCTAAATTTTGAGCGAACTGTTATAAAAAAAGATGATTTACGGCAGCAATTTTTCATGGCACATTTAGAAACATCAAATCATCAAGGATTATTTGAGGATAATGAAATAGATAATCAGCTGCAACAACTTTTGGATTCAATAGCAGTAAGAGAAGGATATATCGAACCCGAGACATTGAGCAATGAGATAGTATTGCGCTTGCTGGATGTATTACCACAATCAGTTAAGGATAGTTTGCTGGAAAAAGTACTGCCTAATCGCCCTTTCGAACAACTAATCGAACATAATGGCAATGGCTATAGTGAAGAAGAATTGCTCGCAATAATGATCGTTTTATTACAGATTGAGCAGCAAAATAAAAAGCAAATAAATGTAGAGCTTTTAGAAAATGTAAAAAAACAAATCGAACATGTTTTTCAGACTCATATTGATACAGATATTGAAAGCGTACAAACCATTGTACATGAGCTTTGCAATGCGTTAGCTATCTCACAGTATAAGCAAGGCAATAACAATAATGGCCAACTTCTAAATCAATCTGTATTAAAAGAGTTTGCTCAAAACGAAAATATAAAACATATTTATTCTTTTTTCAACGAAAGGAAAAAAGGAGAGTCGATTGTACGAGAAGCTAATTTAACTACGAGTACAACTCCAGACGGAAAACGATCTATGTTGTTGGCATTGCAGGATAAAAATGCACTTGTCCAAATGATTGACGAAGAAAAACCGATTAGCATAGACACAAAACCAGATAGAAAACAGCCTATGTTGTCGACATTGCAGGATAAAAATGCACTTACCCAAGTGATTGATGAAGAAAAAGCGATTAGCATAGGCACAAAGCCAGATGGAAAACAGCCTATGTTGTCGACATTGCAGGATGAAAATGCATTTGCCCAAATGATTGACGAAGAAAAACCGACTAGTATGGATACAAAAAACATCCTGTTAACAACGGTAAGCAGACAAGCGAGCATGAATATGAGCGAATCTGTTATCATGCTTGAGCAAAGCAAATCAAAACACGATATACAACAGTCTTTCATTCATCAATTTCTTGATATTATCAAAGCTGGTAAATTTACTAATTTAAAAAACGGTCAATCTCAGTTTATTATCCGCTTGCACCCAGAGCATTTAGGCTCGTTGACAATTAAATTATTTCAAGAAAATGGTGAATTAACCGCAAAAATTATCGCTTCAACGACATCAGCTAAAGAGTTAATTGAAGCAAGTATTCAGCAAATTCGTCATGTGATTCCGACAGAAAATATTTCTGTTGAGAAATTTGATGTATTTATAGAGAATCAGTTTGCTAGTACAAATAAAGAGCATCAAGAACAAAATAAACAATCGTCATATCGTGAGCAAAAGAAACAAGATGAATCTGAACAAGCTGATGACTCGTTTGCGCAAACACTAACGGAGGAATTATTTAATACAAAAGTTTAGGAGAGTCAGTGATGGCGAACAATACGATTGATCCAAGCTTATATCTTTCAAACTACACCCCCCCTGAAAGAAAAACAGGGCAACAAAGCTTAGGCAAGGATGATTTTTTAAAAATTTTATTGACGCAGCTTCAACATCAAGACCCGTTAAATCCATTAGAAGATAAAGAATTTATATCACAAATGGCAAGTTTCTCTACACTTGAACAAATGACAAATTTAACGAAAACGATGGAGAAATTTGTTGAGTCACAAAACGCTCATCTAATTTTACGTTATAGCGAGATGATTGGCAAACAAGTTGAATGGAAAGAAGAAACAGTATCAGAAAGCGGTGAAACCGTACAAGATACTAAGCAGGGAATGGTAAAGGCGGTTCGTCAGAAAGATGGCGAAATCGCTTTAGAATTAGAAAATGGTCAACTCATTTCGGCAAATGTAGTGACAAAAATAACGATTCCAAATGTTTAAAAAGGAGGTGTTTTTTTGAATGATCGCTTGCAGTTAATTCACCATCATCCGTTACACATTCCAACAAAAAAGAAGGTTCAACCGCCATCTAATCAATCAGCGTCTACATTTCGCAAAATATTGCTTGAGGTCCAATGCGAACCGTTAAAAATTAGTAAACATGCACAGCAGCGATTAACTGAACGCAACATTAAGATTAGCGAAGAACAATGGATGAAAATTCAAGAAAAGATATTGGAAGCAAGACAAAAGGGGATTTGCGACTCGCTTGTACTTATAAATCATGCTGCATTAATTATTAATGCAAAAAATAATACAGTCATTACAGCTATGAATCGGCAAGAAGCGCAATCGCAACTGTTTACAAATATAAACGGTGCCATTATTTTAGAGTAAAAGGCTGGACATTTTTGGAGGCCTTGAGTCAGCGGACTGACAGATGCTGCTCGAAATAAAAAATAAGGAGAGATGAACTTATGCTTCGTTCAATGTTTACAGGAATTGGCGGAATCCGCAACTTTCAATATAAATTAGACGTTATTGGCAACAACATTTCAAACGTGAACACGTACGGATACAAAAAGGCGCGTGCTACATTTAAAGACCTTGTTTCACAACAAATTTCTGCAGCGACGTCATCGACAGGAACGCGCGGGGGAATTAATGGAAAACAAATTGGCTTAGGAAGCGGTTTAGGCTCAATCGAAACGATCCATACGCAAGGCTCAACGCAAACGACATCGCGTCCGCTTGACTTAGCGCTCGGTGGTGACGGATTTTTCGTCGTCGGTTCGATTAATGACGTTACATTGATTGATATGGACGGACCAGCTGGAAAACTCGGGACAAATAAAATCAATACAGGTGTGCCGATCGACCGCGTCTTTAACTTAAGTTTTACACGTGCCGGTAACTTTTATTTAGATGAATACGGATATATTGTGAATGCTGATGGTCAATATTTGATTGGCGAAGCGGCGATTAAAGATATACAAACGGTAATAACAAACGCTCCGCATGTTGCACAGGCACGGCAAGATTTAGATGATTTCATTAATGGAGCAAATGGGTTAATCGAATTTATTCAAAACTGGAAAACTGAGTTTTCGAAAGATCCGACAAATAAAACAGATTTTATAGATCTTGTTAAAGATTTTAACGATGAATTAAGAGACCTCAATGAGAAAATTACTGGCAAAACGGATCCAGCTGATAGTTCATCAGCAACAACATCTTTTAATGATGAAGTATCGCCAAAAGCGAGCCTTAACCCTGTGCCGCTTATTCCAGAAACAGCGGGAGATTGGCCAGATTCGTTAACAGAAGCTGAAAAAATGATGGGACCGTTTTTAGAGCAAATTAGCGGCTTTATCGAAAGCGTGCAGCAGGTGTTAAACGACTACAGTGAACCGAAATACGGCAATACGACAAGCTTTGAGCCGGGGTTAATTCAAATTCCGAAAACAGCGAAAAGTTTTGGAATTACAGCGGACGGAAAAGTAACATTTATTGACAGCAACGGTCAATTGAAAATTGCAGGACAAATTTTGCTGGCGCAGTTTCCAAACCCAAGCGGCTTAGAGAAAAACGGTGGCAACACATTTAAAGAAACAAATAATTCCGGTAAGCTTGACAAAAATGCAGACGGATTAACGATTAACGAATTGTCGCGTCCGGGCTTAAACGGAGCAGCTGAGATTATTTCCGGAGCGCTTGAAATGTCCAATGTTGACCTTTCTGAAGAGTTCACGGAAATGATTGTCGCACAGCGCGGGTTCCAAGCAAATACGCGTATCATTACAACATCTGACCAAATTCTTGAAGAGCTTGTTAATTTAAAACGTTAATCTTTCATGTAAAGGAGGGAGCGGGGCTGTCTCAAAGCACAGGGTTTCGATCCTTATGAGACAGTCTCGTGTACATACTTGATTACATTGACGAGGCTAAATGGAAAACCATTTACACTTAACGCGATATACATAGAACAAATAGAAGCTTTTCCTGATACAACGATTACGCTTACGAACGGGAAAAAATTTGTCGTGCGCGAGTCGGTTGAAGAGGTTGTTGTATTGGTAAAAGATTTCTACAAGCATATTTCAATTATAGGACTTCCCCGTGATTTGGAGGGACTAAAAGATGAAAAATAACAAATTGTTAAGTGTTATGCTTATCATTATGGTGGCGATCACGCTCATCAGCGTTGTTGCATTAGTTGTCATTATGAAGTTTACAGGCGATGATGAAACAAAGGAGCCGACTGCCGACGAGATTGTTGAAAGCTCTGTTGATATACCGGAAATCACGACGAATTTAGCCGATGATCACTTTATTAAAGTGGCATTTAAACTGCAAACAGACAGCAAAAAAGCAAAAGAGGAAGCAGAAAAGCGCAATTTCCAAATTCAAAACATTATTATTGAACAATTATCGGAAATGAAAGCGGAAGATTTTCACGGGAAACAAGGAAAAGCAGCGCTTAGGAACCGGCTGAAAGAAGAAATGAATAAATTGATGCAGGAAGGAAAAATCGTTGAAGTATATATAACCTCCTTCATTATTCAGTAAACAGGTGTGAGGTGCGGACGGTTAGGAGGTGAAGACGATTGTCAGGTGAAGTTTTATCGCAAAGCGAAATCGATGCGCTGTTGGCTGCATTATCTACCGGAGAGATGGATGCGGAAGAGCTGAAAAAAGAGGAAGCGGGCAAAAAAGTGAAAGTATATGACTTTAAAAGAGCGCTTCGTTTCTCAAAGGATCAAATTCGAAGTCTTATCCGCATTCATGAAAACTTTGCAAGACTGTTGACGACTTTTTTCTCGGCACAGTTGCGAACATATGTGCAAATTTCCGTTGCATCAGCGGACCAAATTCCTTATGAAGAATTTATTCGCTCCATCCCTAAGATGACGATTTTAAATGTGTTTGAAGTGCCGCCGTTAGACGGACACATCTTGATGGAAGTCAATCCGAATATTGCCTATGCGATGCTTGATCGCATTATGGGGGGACGCGGTTCAAGCATTAATAAAGTAGACAATTTAACCGAAATTGAAACGAAGATTATGTCTAACTTGTTTGAAAAAGCATTCAGCAATTTGCGTGATGCATGGGAGTCTGTTGCGGAAATTGATCCGATTTTGGCGGAGTTTGAAGTCAACCCGCAATTTTTACAAATGGTGTCGCCAAATGATACAGTTGTTGTTATTTCATTAAACACGCAAGTTGCAGACAGCAGCGGGATGATTAACATTTGTATTCCACATATGGTGTTAGAGCCGATTATGCCGCGTCTTTCTGTGCATTACTGGATGCAGACGCAGCAAAAAGAAAGACTTCCGCAAGAAATTGCGGCTCTCGAAAAACGAATTAAGTCAACGCAGCTTCCTATCATTGCCGAACTTGGTACGTCAACGATTACGATACAAGAGTTTTTACAATTGGATGTTGGGGACGTTATTCAACTGGATCAAACGATTCAACAGCCGCTTATTGTGAAAGTAGACGATATTCCTAAATATATCGGACAACCGGGAAAAGTGAACAAACGATTAGCGGTGCAAATTATTGATGTAATTAGAAGGGAGGAAGAAAACGATGATTAGTGATGACATGTTATCCCAAGATGAGATTGATGCGCTATTGCGAGGTGCCCTTGACGATGATGAAATGCAAGTTCCTTATGTCGATGATGTTTTGTCTATAGCCGAACAGGATGCGTTAGGAGAAATCGGCAACATCTCTTTCGGCAGCTCAGCAACGGCTCTGTCGATGCTGCTTAATCAGAAAGTAGAAATTACGACTCCGAACGTTTCAGTTATTCATCGTCAAGCTCTTGCCGATGAATTTCCATTGCCATATGTAGCGATTCAAGTTAACTATACAGAGGGATTTTTAGGAACAAACCTACTTGTGATTCAACAATCGGATGCAGCGATTATTGCTGATTTAATGCTCGGTGGGGACGGAAAAAACCCGTCTGATATGTTAGGTGAGATTCAATTAAGTGCTGTTCAAGAAGCAATGAATCAAATGATGGGTTCAGCGGCGACTTCCATGTCAACGATTTTTTCGAAAAAAGTTGATATTTCTCCCCCGACCCTTCATTTACTGGATGTAAAAGAAGGTGAAGGAATCGATACTTTACCAGAAGAAGATATATTGGTCAAAGTGTCGTTCCGTTTAAAAATAGGCGATTTAATTGATTCAAACATTATGCAGTTATTGCCGCTCAATTTTGCTAAAGAGATGGTACAAAATTTATTGAATCCATCTAGTGCAAATGAATCATTATCAGATACAATAGGAAGAGAATGGGGCGATCCCGCACAGACAGCGCCGCCGAAAGCGGAGATTTCATCACCGCCGCCGATTTCCCACCCAACAGAGGAGTTGCAGTTTAATCAATCTCAACAGGCGGCAGAGCTGCCAACCTATGCTTATAGCCGGGCGTACCAGCAGGGCCCGCAGCACTTTGGTATGAATGCAGGAATCAACTATCAAGCGAAAGTGCAACCGGTCGATTTTGCAAGCTTTGAGCCGACTCCATTGGCGGAAACAGAGGCAAAAAATCTAAATATGCTATTAGACATTCCGCTGCAGGTAACTGTAGAACTGGGAAGAACAAAACGATCCGTCCAAGATATTTTAAATCTCTCTTCTGGTTCGATTATTGAACTAGATAAGCTGGCGGGCGAGCCGGTGGATATACTTGTAAACAATAAGTTAATTGCTAAGGGAGAAGTTGTTGTTATTGATGAAAATTTTGGTGTGCGGGTGACAGATATTATTAGCCAAAGCGATCGTTTGAAAAAGCTAAAATAATAGTTTAGGAGGTTATGAGAAATGGCCAAAATATTAGTGGTAGATGATGCGGCGTTTATGCGCATGATGATTAAAGATATTTTAACCAAAAATGGTCATGAAGTCGTTGCGGAGGCGGCGGATGGGGCTCAAGCGGTAGAGAAATATAAAGAAGTACGTCCGGATTTAGTTACAATGGATATTACAATGCCGGAAATGGACGGGATTACAGCATTAAAAGAAATTAGAAAATTCGATAGCAATGCAAAAGTGATTATGTGTTCCGCTATGGGACAACAAGCGATGGTCATTGATGCGATCCAAGCAGGTGCAAAAGATTTTATCGTTAAGCCATTCCAAGCGGATCGTGTGATTGAAGCCATCAATAAGACGCTAGGATAAACGCAAGAGGTGGAAAAATTTGCTCCATTTTCGAATCGTCACCGTTCTTATATATGTTATAGTTTTGCTTGCTTCGCAAACAGGTGTGCCTGTTTTTGCGGAGCAACCCAAAACGGTAAAAGAATGTATTGAGCATCCTGAACAATGCAAGGATCCACCCAGCCAAACAGATGGTGAGAAAATAAATGATGACATTGCAAATGGACAAGATCCTTTCTCGGTTTGGGATGTTTTTAAAATGATTTTGGCTACGATTTTTGTCGTCGGCTTAATTTACGGATTGCTGCGATTCATCAATCGGCGCATACGCCTTTCTCCGACGAAGCGAAGTTTTATTGAAAACCTTGGGGGAACAAGTGTTGGACCTAATCGTTCCGTACAATTAATTAAAGTGGGAAATCGTATATTGGTCATCGGTGTGGCTGACTCGATTCAATTGCTTGCAGAAATTGATGAAGATGAAGAAATGAAAGAAATTTTAACAGAGTATAATGCGGGATTGAACCAAATGATCGAGCCTAGTCGATGGCTGAAAAATTGGCGAGCGAAAGAAAGCGGAGCAAGCGACGCATCTTTCCGCAGTATATTAACAAAACAATTGCAGGAGATAGCGGTTGAACGAAAGAAAGCATTGCAACACTTGGAAAAGAAAGGATCCATATCTGATGAATGAGTTTATGGAGTTTTTTAATAATAGCGCTCCTGAGAATGTCTCTACTTCCGTAAAGTTATTATTGCTGTTAACGATATTGTCCATCGCCCCAAGTATTTTAATTATGATGACGAGTTTTGCACGAATTATCATCGTACTTTCGTTTGTTCGCACTTCTCTTGGAACGCAGCAGATGCCGCCGAATCAAGTGTTAATCGGCTTAGCGCTTTTTTTAACATTTTTCATTATGGCACCAACTTTTAAAGAGGTGAATGATCAGGCGCTTCAGCCGCTTTTTGAAAAGAAAATTAATTTAGAGCAAGCCTATAAGCGCGCTTCCATACCGATGAAAGAATTTATGAGCAAGCATACTCGGCAAAAAGATTTAGCCCTATTTTTAAAATATTCCGGGGCAGAAAGGCCAAAAAGTGTGGAAGATATTCCCCTTACCACATTGGTACCGGCATTTGTGATAAGCGAAATTAAGACCGCTTTTCAAATGGGGTTTATGATTTTTATTCCTTTTTTAGTCATTGATATGGTGGTCGCTAGTGTGCTCATGTCGATGGGGATGATGATGCTTCCGCCCGTCATGATTTCCTTGCCATTTAAAATATTGCTGTTCGTTCTTGTAGACGGTTGGTATTTAGTTGTTAAGTCATTGCTTGAAAGCTTTTAAAGTGGGTGAATACTCATGAGTTCAGAGTTCGTCATCAATGTTGCTGAACGCGGTGTATATATCGTATTAATGATTTCCGGTCCATTAATGCTAATAGCGCTTGTTGTTGGTTTAATTATTAGTATTTTTCAAGCTACGACACAAATTCAGGAGCAAACACTCGCATTTGTGCCGAAAATTATTGCCGTACTTATCGGACTGGTTTTTTTTGGACCATGGATGCTTTCGCGAATGCTTACTTACACATATGAGATTTTCAATAATTTAACGAAGTTTGTAGGCTGATGATATGGAGCAGTTATTTACTTATTTTCCAGCATTTTTGTTAGTTTTGGCAAGGGTTGCTTCCTTTTTTGTGACCCTTCCACTCTTTTCTTATCGAACGATTCCAAATAACCATAAGATTGGTCTTGCATTTTTTATTAGTTGGATGATGTTTTTCTCTATTAAAAAAGAACCGATGGATATTGACGGTTTTTACATAATGCTAGTCATAAAAGAGGTATTCATTGGACTTTTCATAGGTTTTTTGGCCTTTATGATTATATCGGCGATTCAAATTTGCGGCGGATTAATTGATTTTCAAATGGGTTTTGCGATTGCCAATGTTATTGACCCGCAAACCGGAGCGCAAAGTCCAATAATGGGTCAATATTTATATACATTTGCCTTATTGTTCTTGTTAGCAGTTAACGGGCACCATCTTTTGTTAGACGGAATATTTTACAGCTATCAGCTCATTCCGCTTAATCAGCTTTGGCTTCCGCTTGGTAACGAGAATGTTGCCGAATACATCGTAAAAGTATTTAGCAAAATGTTTATTATTGCTTTTCAAATGTCGATTCCGATTGTAGGAAGTTTATTTTTAGTGGACGTAGCGTTAGGAATTATCGCAAGAACGGTACCGCAATTCAATATTTTTGTTGTCGGTTTGCCTGTAAAAATTATCGTCAGCTTTATTTTGTTAATCGTTGTTATGACGACTTTTTTTATCGCTTCGCAACACCTGTTTGAGTTTATGCTTGTCTCGATGCGGGGCTTGATGGAGCTGTTAGGAGGCAGGTAAATGGAATTATGAATTTGCTAAAGATCGATTTGCAATTTTTTTCCGGGGAAAAAACGGAAAAGGCAACACCGCGAAAGCGTCAAGAAGTTCGTGAGAAAGGGCAAGTTGCGAAAAGCGCAGACATCAATGCTGCCGTTGTTATGTTCATTGGTTTTTTTGTTTTGTTATTTTCCGGGCAATTATATCAAGAAAAAGTATTACGTATTTTTCGTCAATCGTTCCAAGAATATATGCTGTTAGATCTTTCAGTTGATACAGTACATGCCGTTTTTTTAGATATTTTAAAACAAGTTGTTTTTATTGTCGGACCTATCTTTTTAGCAGTGATCGCAGCTGGATTAGTTGCCAATTTTATTCAAGTAGGGTTCTTATTCACAACTGAACCGCTAAAAATGAAGCTAAGCAAACTTGATCCCATCCAAGGATTTAAGCGGTTGTTTTCTTTGCGGGCAATTGTTGAGCTGCTTAAGTCCATATTGAAAATTATCATTGTTGGTTTGGTGACATTTTCCGTTCTTTGGATGCAAATTGATGAAATATTATTGTTAACCTACAAGTCGCTTCGTGCTTCTTTAAGCTCTATTGGGGGCTTAACGGTAAAGATGGGGCTGTATGCTTCGGCAGCATTGCTATTTTTGGCATTCCTAGACTATTTATACCAGCGCTTTGATTTTGAAAAAAGTATTCGGATGTCAAAGCAAGACATTAAAGACGAATATAAAAAGACGGAAGGCGATCCGCTTATTAAGTCAAAAATTAAACAGAAGCAGCGGGAAATGGCAATGAGGCGGATGATGCAGGAAGTGCCGAAAGCCGATGTCGTCATTACGAATCCGACGCATTACGCGGTTGCGTTAAAATATGATGAGCAAAAAATGGATGCACCAGTTGTCATTGCTAAAGGTGTTGACTATGTCGCTTTAAAAATGAAAGAAATGGCGAAAGAACATGATATTGTTACGGTGGAAAACCGTCCGCTTGCCCGGGCATTATACGCTCAAGTAGAAATAGGCGATGCCATTCCAGAAGAATTTTTTAAAGCAGTAGCGGAAATTTTAGCGTACGTATATCGTTTGAAAAATAAAATTTAACGATAAAAGTAGAAAGTTTTAAGGAGAGAAATTTTATGTCTGCAAGAGATTTATCTGTATTAGTTGGCGTTGTATTAATTGTTGCCATGCTCGTCATCCCGCTGCCAACATGGCTGTTAAGTGTCCTCATCATCATAAATATTTCTCTTGCGCTTTTAGTTCTCCTCACGTCTATGAATATACGAGAGCCGTTGCAGTTTTCTATCTTTCCGTCTTTATTGTTGTTGTTAACTTTGTTCCGTCTTGGATTAAATGTTTCGACAACCCGTTCCATTTTAAGTAAAGGTGAAGCAGGCGGGGTTGTCGAAACATTTGGTACGTTCGTAGTCGGTGGAGATGTCGTCGTTGGATTTGTTATATTTCTTATTTTAATTATTATTCAGTTTGTCGTAATCACAAAGGGTGCTGAACGTGTTTCCGAAGTAGCAGCTCGTTTCACGCTCGATGCGATGCCAGGTAAACAAATGAGCATTGACGCCGATTTGAACGCTGGGATGATTTCAGAGCAGCAAGCGCGTGAACGCCGCGAGAAAGTGGCACAGGAAGCGGATTTTTATGGTGCAATGGATGGTGCCAGCAAATTTGTCAAGGGTGATGCGATTGCCGGGATTATTATTGTCATCATTAATATGCTATTTGGAATGGTCATCGGTGTGGCCGAGCAAGGACTTAGTGTAGCAGAAGCGGCCAAACGTTATACGCTGCTGACGGTCGGAGACGGCATTGTCAGCCAAATCCCTGCTCTCCTTATTTCTACCGCTACAGGTATTGTTGTTACACGAGCGGTATCAAATGAAAATCTTGGAGCGGATATTACGCGGCAGCTATTCTCTTATCCGAAAATGCTTTATGTGACAGCTGGAACGATTTTTTTATTAGGGCTTTTGACACCGATTAACGATATTTTAACGATTCCGGTTGCTGCGTTATTAGCGTGGGGCGGCTATAATTTAACGAAACCACCGAAAGAAGAGGTTTCATCTGTGGAACAAGAGGAAGAAGTCGAAATCGATCAAATGAAAAGCCCGGAAAGCGTCGTCAATTTGTTGAATGTTGACCCGATTGAATTTGAGTTTGGCTATGGTTTAATTCCGCTGGCGGATGTCAATCAAGGAGGAGATTTGTTGGACCGCGTTGTCATGATTCGTCGGCAATTGGCATTGGAATTAGGTCTTGTTATACCAGTTGTACGAATTCGTGACAATATTCAGCTGCAGCCAAACGAATATCGTTTAAAAATAAAAGGAAATGAAGTTGCAAGAGGAGAATTATTGCTTGATCACTATTTGGCGATGAGTCCAGGAATCGAAGATGAATCCATTGAGGGGATTGATACAATCGAGCCAGCTTTTGGACTGCCGGCAAAATGGATTTCGGAAGATATGAAAGAACAAGCAGAAATGCTCGGATACACAGTCGTTGATCCACCTTCTGTTGTATCGACGCATATTACCGAGGTGTTGAAGGCGCATGCACATGAACTATTAGGGCGGCAAGAAACGAAACAATTAGTTGATCATTTGAAAGAATCTTATCCAGTGTTAGTAGAGGAAGTAACACCAAATCCGCTTTCTATTGGTGATATTCAAAAAGTATTAGCTAAATTATTAAAAGAAAAAGTGTCGATTCGCAATTTACCGGTTATTTTTGAAACGTTAGCCGATTTTGGCAGAGTGACAACTGATACGGATTTACTGACAGAATATGTGCGGCAGGCACTGGCGCGGCAAATTACGAATCAATATGCTGTTGCAGGTGAAACATTAAAAGTCATTACGCTCTCTGGAAAAGTAGAAAAAGAGATTGCTGACGGGGTGCAACAGACGGAGCATGGCACTTATTTATCGCTTGCTCCTTCTATTTCACAGTCTATTATTGAAGCTATTGCCTTTCAATTAGAGCAGCAGTCATTTCATAACCAAACGCCGATATTGCTTTGTTCACCAGCTGTCCGCATGTATGTGCGCCAGCTTACGGAGCGCTATTTTCCACACGTGCCGGTATTATCATACAATGAACTTGAAGCGAATGTTGAAGTCCAAAGCGTTGGGGTGGTGAATATTGAATGAAGGTAAAGAAATTTGTTGCGCCTTCGATGCCTGAAGCGATGAAAATGATTCGCGCTGAATTAGGGAATGATGCGGTCATTTTAAATTCAAAAGTGGTTCATAAAGGCGGTTTTTTTGGATTATTTGCTAAAAAAAATATTGAAGTGATTGCAGCTGTTGATCGGCCGCCATCGCCTACAACCGAAAAAAGAAAGAAACAGCCGAATACAACCTTTTTGGGTGAACGGCCAAACAAATTGGAACAAAAGGGAGCAGCCGATAAAGATTTGCTTCATGAAATTAGTGAACTAAAGTCGATGCTAAAGCAGCTTTCAACAAATGTAACGGTTAATTTTGAGCAATATCCCGGTCCATTGCATGAAATAAACGTGCTCTTAACAGAACAAGAACTTTCTAATGAATTACGTCAAAAAGTGATGGCGGAGCTGTTAGAGAAATGGTATTTGCATGGTGCTGGTGCGCCAGCAGAGCATACATTCAATTGGACGAGAGAGATATTGTTAAAGCAATTGGAAGGAATACCGTTTGGGGGGATTTCTTTTCAGAAAAAATTTATTAACGTCGTTGGACCAACCGGTGTTGGCAAAACGACGACATTAGCAAAAATAGCCGCTGAATGTGTCATTAAACATCGCAAAAAAGTCGCTTTTATTACGACAGATACGTATCGAATTGCGGCAATTGATCAGTTGAGAACATATGCGAAAATTTTAGATGTTCCATTGGAAGTATGTTACAACATTAATGATTTCCGCTTAGCTAAAGCAAAATTTTCAGCATATGATATTGTTCTCATTGATACAGCGGGGCGGAACTTCCGCAATGCCCAATATGTGCAAGATTTAAAGGATGTCATTGATTTTAACGATGAAGTAGAAACGTTTCTTGTGCTTGCTTTAACTGCCAAACTATCGGATATGAAGGAAATTTACGAGCAATTTGCACTCATTCATGTTGACAAATTGATTTTTACAAAAATCGATGAGACGAGCCATTATGGTGCAATGGTGAATTTAATTGCCGATTGTAAAATAGGCGTTGCTTATGTAACAAATGGCCAAAATGTTCCGGATGATATTGTTGAAGCATCACCAGAAACCGTTATAAATATATTGCTTGGGGTCGATCGGACATGAGAGATCAGGCAGAGAGCTTACGTATGTTGCTAAACCGAGTGGATAAAGAAACGGAAACAAAGGTAATTGCCGTCATTAGCGGCAAGGGGGGCGTTGGAAAATCGAACTTTTCGTTAAATTTTTCCCTCATGTTATTGAGACGCGGATTTAATGTATTACTATTTGACATGGATATCGGAATGGGGAATATTGATATTTTGCTCGGTCAATCTTCTCATGTAACCATTATCGACATGTTTAATAAAGGTCTTTCCATACGAGAATTGATTAAAAAGGGGCCGGAAAATTTATCATTTATTGCTGGAGGCACCGGCTTGACAAAAATTTTCACAATGAGTCAAGAAAGAGTGAGTTATTTCATTGATCAATTGCAATCTGTTTCCCGGGAGTACGACTATATGATTTTTGACATGGGAGCAGGTGTTTCTGAAGATCATCTGCATCTTCTCATGGCTGTTCATGAGGTTATTGTCATAACAACTCCTGAACCAACGGCCATTACCGATGCTTATGCAACAATGAAATATATTCATATGCTTGAAAAAAATATGCCGTTTTACTTGATCGTGAACCGGGCACAAACAGATAAAGAAGGGCGCGAAACATTAATAAGATTAACAAAGGCAATGAAGCAATTTCTCGGTAAAGAAATAACCAAATTAGGAATGTTGCCAGAAGATCGGGCTGTTTCAAAAGCGGTAGCAAGACAGACACCGTTTCTGTTGCTTGATCCGGCGACAAAAGTGAGTCGTGCTATGGTGGAAATAACGGATCGCTATTTGTCGAAGAATACAGATGCGGAAACACCAACGCATTCCTTTAGTTTCTTTACGAAGCTCAGGCGATTCTTTTTAGAAAGGTAGGATCAGTCAGTGGAAAAAGTCAAAGTACTAGTTGTTGATGACTCCGCCTTTATGAGAAAACTCATTACAGACTTTTTATCAGAAGCGTCAAATATCGAAGTAGTGGGAACGGCAAGAGATGGTCAAGATGCGATTGCAAAAATTAAAGAATTAAAACCACATGTTGTCACGTTAGATATAGAGATGCCGGTTATGAACGGATTAGAGGCGTTAAAGCGAATTATGGAGGAACATCCTGTTCCTGTCGTGATGCTCTCAAGCACGACAAAAGAAGGAGCAGAAAATACCGTTTTAGCGATGCAATATGGGGCAATTGATTTTATCGCTAAACCGTCTGGGCCGATTTCCTTAGATTTGCATAAAATAAAAGACGAAATCATCGCGAAAGTGTTGCTGGCTAGCCGGGCTAATTTACGAGCATTTGGAAAGTCAGAAGTAAAAAAAATCAATTCTTCTCTGTTTCCAAAGTATAGTAAAATAGAAACAAAAGAGTTTTCAGCAAATGTTCGACATGGAAAGAAAAAAATTGTATGCATCGGAACATCAACAGGGGGACCGCGGGCTTTGCAACAAGTGTTAACGCAATTGCCGGAAACGATTCATGCACCGATTCTTATCGTTCAACATATGCCAAAAGGTTTTACGAAGTCATTAGCAGCAAGATTGGATTCATTATGTAAAATCCATGTGAAAGAAGCGGAAGATGGCGAGCTATTAAAAAACGGTACTGCTTATATTGCACCGGGAGGGTTTCATTTAAAAGTTACGAAAATAAAAAATGAACCGGCTGTACAACTTGATGAATCGCCGGCAAGAAACGGACATCGTCCCTCTGTAGATGTCATGTTTGAGTCAGTTAGCACATTATATGATTACGAAAAAATTGCGGTCATTATGACAGGAATGGGTTCTGATGGTACAGAAGGTCTCAAACACCTGAAGCAATCCGGATATGTAAAGGCGGTGGCTGAATCAGAGGAAACGGCTGTCGTTTTTGGAATGCCAAAAGCGGCTATTACTGCTAATTTAATCGATGATGTCGTTCCTTTGAGTAAAATTGCGGAAATGATTATGAAATATGTAAATGGCCAAGGAGTGTAAAAGCTATGGACATGCGCCAATACTTAGAAGTGTTTATTGATGAGAGTAAGGAGCATTTACAAACGATTAATGAGCAGCTGTTAGAATTAGAAAAAAGCCCTGAAGATGTCACAATTGTTAACGAAATTTTCCGTTCTGCCCATACGTTAAAAGGTATGTCGGCAACAATGGGGTTTGAAGATTTGGCTAATTTGACCCATCAAATGGAAAATGTTCTCGATGCGATCCGCAATCATAAAATTCAAGTAACACCTGACATACTTGATGTGGTCTTCCACGCTGTCGATGATTTGGAAGCAATGGTAAATTCGATTGCAGAAGGCGGAGATGGAAAGCGCGATGTAACAGAGGTCGTTCAGCAGTTGAAATTAATCGAGCAAGGAAAAACTCCGATAGCAACTGAGCCGACAAGCCGACCATCTCCTTCTTCTCCGATACACACACAAACATACGGAGACTTTGAATATAATGTGCTTCAGCAGGCGAAAGAACAAGGATTTACAAGCTATGAGGTTCATGTTAAACTTCGCGCCGATTGTTTGTTAAAAGCTGCTCGCGTATTTATGATATTTGAAACGCTTGAACAAGTTGGCGAAATTATAAAATCGAACCCTCCTGCTGAGCTGCTAGAGCAAGAACAATTTGACACTGAATTTATCATTACGGTTATTTCAAAAGAAAATAAAGAAGATTTATATAAACGTATCATAAAAGTTTCAGAGATTGAGGAAGTTGTTGTTACACCGCTCGATTTAGAGAAGATAGGAATGGAATTACAACGGACGGAAGCTTCTTTGACACAAGCGGAAGAAAAAAGCGAAAAAACAGAGGAACAAGAAAAAAAAGAAAAAGAAAAAGCTTCAACGGCTAGACAGACTGCTGCTGGTAATAAAACGATTCGCGTTAATATTGAACGTCTTGACATTTTAATGAATTTGTTTGAGGAACTCGTGATTGATCGTGGACGGCTGGAGCAAATTTCAAGAGAGTTAAATCATCCTGAATTGCAAGAAACTGTTGAAAGAATGTCGCGTATTTCCGGAGACTTGCAAAATATTATTTTGAATATGCGAATGGTGCCGGTAGAAACGGTATTTAACCGCTTCCCGCGCATGGTTCGCCAGCTGGCGCGCGATTTAGGAAAGAAAGTGAATTTAGAAATTATCGGTGCGGAAACAGAGCTTGATCGAACCGTCATTGATGAAATTGGTGATCCGCTTGTCCATCTTTTGCGCAATGCAATTGACCACGGTATTGAAACACCGGATGTACGCCGTGCGAAAGGAAAGCCGGAGGAAGGAACGGTAAAGTTAAAAGCATATCATAGCGGCAACCATGTCTTTATTGAAATTGAAGACGATGGTGCCGGAATTAACCGCGAAAAAGTATTGAAAAAGGCGATTAGCAAAGGAATCATTTCCGAACAAAACGCCGCAAGTTTAACTGACAAGCAAGTTTATGAACTGATTTTTTCTTCTGGTTTTTCAACAGCTGATACAATTTCTGATGTTTCCGGACGCGGTGTTGGCTTGGATGTTGTAAAAAATACAATTGAATCGCTCGGCGGCTCTGTCACAATCGATTCTTATGAAGGAGTCGGTTCGGTATTTTCCATTCAACTGCCGCTTACATTATCGATTATTTCTGTGATGCTTGTAGAGATCCAAAACGAAAAATATGCGATCCCGCTGTCATCGATTATTGAAACAGCAATTGTAAAGAAGGAAGACATTTTACATGCTCATAATCAAAAAGTGATTGATTTCCGTGGAAAAGTAGTGCCTCTATTATTCTTAAAAGATATTTTTGAGATTCCTGTGCATAAGGAAGAAGAAGAATTTGTGTCGGTTGTTATTGTTCGTAAAGGTGAAAAAATGGCTGGTCTTGTCGTTGATTCATTTATCGGTCAACAAGAAATTGTTTTAAAATCACTTGGGAATTACTTAACAAATGTCTTTGCCATTTCGGGTGCAACGATTCTTGGTGATGGTCAAGTCGCTCTTATCATTGATTGTAATGCGTTAATTAAGTAAATATTTGTTTCGCCTAGTCGGGAAAAATGACGACTAGGCGAAAAACAACCTTGCTTCTCAAGGGAGGTAAACAGGATGACGGAACTTCAAGGAACGGAGCTAAAAGTGATTGTGTTTCAACTGAAAGATAAAGAATATGCCATATCTGTCCAACAAGTTCGTTCCATCGAAAAAATTCAGCATATTACACGTGTTCCGAGAACACCGAATTTTGTAAAAGGAGTTATCAACTTACGCGGAGTCGTTACGCCCATTATTGATTTGCGGACGCGCTTTGGGCTTGAGGAAGCGGCTATTTCCGAAAATACGCGCGTCATTATTGTTGCACTTGATGAAATAGAGGTTGGATTCATTGTTGATGCGGCAAATGATGTCGTTGATATACCAACAGATGCCATCGAGCCTGCACCGGAAGTAATGGATACAGCTCAAGTAGATTATATAAACGGTGTAGCTAAAATAGGAAAACGGTTATTAATTTTGCTTAATTTAGAAAAGATACTGAACAATCGACAGTTGAAAGCGGCAAAATAAAAGAGAGGTCGTGTTAGACGATGCCTTATTTTGACAAGTTAAATACCGACCACATGGATATTTTAAAAGAAATCGGAAATATTGGGGCAGGAAATGCTGCGACTGCACTTTCCCGGTTATTAAATAAAAAAATAGAGATGAATGTACCGGACGTGCGCATTGTTTCATTTGATGAAATGATGGAGTTGGTCGGCGGCGCAGAGAATGTTGTTGTTTCCGTTTTTTTGCGAATTGAAGGAGACGTATCAGGAAATATGTTTTTCATGTTGTCTTTGGAACAGGCAGAGCGTTTTATTCAGCAAATGACAGGGTATAAAGAGTTTGGTGAATTAGGCATCTCTGCTTTACAAGAGTTGGGAAATATTTTAGCTGGCTCTTACCTTTCTGCATTGGCAGATTTTACAAATCTTAAGCTATATCCTTCTGTTCCCGCTTTAAGTGTTGATATGATTGGAGCAATTTTACAGTATGGTTTAATTGAGCTTTCCCGTGTTGGCGACTTTGCGATTGTGGTTGACACCGCACTTTATGAAGCAGATCAAGTACAAGACAGCGTGAACGGCCACTTTTTCCTGCTCCCTGATCCAGATTCATTTGCACCGTTGTTTCGGTCTTTAGGTGTGGAAATGAGATGAGCGAAGTGATAAACATAGTAAAAGTAGGAATAGCGGATATGAATGTTGTAAAATCACCCGATGTTATACGCACATCTGGATTAGGGTCATGCGTTGGTGTCGTTATTTACGATCAAGTAAGAGAAGTAGCGGGTTTAGCTCACGTCATGCTGCCAGATTCAAAGCTTGCTAAATCTAGCGAATTGAATATTGCAAAATATGCTGATACAGCTGTGGAGGCATTAGTAGAACGTGTGATAAAAGAGGGTGGAAGGAAAAATGCATTAAAAGCCAAATTAGCAGGTGGAGCGCAAATGTTTCAGTTCAGTACAGCCACCTCGGATATCATGAGAATTGGTCCAAGAAATGTGGAAGCAGTTAAACAGCAATTGCGTCGTCTCAATATTCCAATTGTGGCCGAAGATATAGGAGGAAGCAGCGGGCGTACGATTGAATTTAATCCAAGAACATGTCTGCTGTCTATTCGGACAGTCAATCAAGGGGTACAAGAGATATAATGGCAGGAACGTGGATATTTAACTTATTGCTTGGACTGTTTGGATTTTTTATCGTTTTCTTGCTTTCCTTTACGGGGAATACGATATTAACTACGTTTATTCGCTCGTTTATCACTTTTATTTTATTTTTCTTGATCGGCTATATTTTTCGATGGATGTTTGCGTATATAAAAGCTGATCAAGGAAAAGTAAAAAAAATTGCGAATTCACAGCCACCTGTTCAAAAGGAAAATGAAATCGAGCAGTTGCTCAACAGCCTTTCCGATGAGGAAGCCAAAAAAGTTGCACAATATATTCGCAACATGTTAAACGATCAGCGTAGGACATAAAACGAATATGTTTAATGATTCATTAGCTTTTGCAGCTTCTTGACTTACAAGAATGTGGCTCCGGTCAACGGGAAGAAGTGGTTAAACGATTTTAAACCGGGGCGACAGAGCGTGAATGGACGTTGCTCATGAAAATCTAGTGGAACAAAGTTGTTATATCTAGGTACAGAAGAAACAACTCTTGAGAACACTATATAAATGCAGATTGATTTTCCGACATATATAAAACGTCTCAACTGCTCTTTTGCCTAACTTAAACACTTTATTGATGTCGATTTTTCACTCTGAACTTATATAGAATGTGGCTGATCCAACAACAAAGTAGCGTCAGACCCGAAAATACAATCTAGGGCTTATATGATGAAAGACATGTGAGGTCAGGCACTTATGGATCAGTCCCGGGTTCAGGAGGAGGAGTACTAATAATGGCAAACATCTCGGCAAGCGAGGAACAGAAATATTGGAACAGTTGGATGTATCACCGCGATCCGCAAGCTGGGGATGAACTTGTTCAAAAATATATGCCACTTGTTCATTACCATGTGCAACGCATTTCTGCTTCTTTACCAAAAAATATAAACAAAAAGGAACTTATAAGCCTTGGATTAATGGGGCTTTATGATGCCTTGGAGAAATTTGATCCTTCGCGCGATTTAAAATTCGATACGTACGCTTCCTTCCGAATTCGTGGCGCCATTCTTGACGGATTAAGAAAAGAAGACTGGCTGCCGCGCAGCACGAGGGAAAAAACGAAAAAAATTGAGGCGGCAATCGAAAAGCTTGAGCAAAAATATATGCGGACGGTAAGCGCAAAAGAAGTAGCTGACGAGCTATGTATGACAGAAGAAGAGGTATATATGACGATGAATGAAAGCTTTTTTGCCAATGTTCTTTCTCTTGACGAACCTGCAAAAGACGATGAGGAACAGGAACAACTCCAATTTGCGATTCGTGATGAAAAGTCGATTTCTCCAGAAGAACAGCTATTAAAGCAAGAACTGAATTTACAGCTTGCTGAGGTGATTAAGCAATTAAGCGAAAAAGAACAGCTCGTCATAAGTCTGTTTTATAAAGAAGAGTTAACGTTAACAGAGATTGGACAAATCATGGGGCTTTCCACATCGAGAATTTCACAAATTCATGCAAAAGCAATATTTAAAATGCGGAAAATACTTGAACAAGTACTATAAGGAATGATATAAGTTTCATACAGTAAAAATTTAGTTTATAAGGAAGTGATACCGATTATGAGTTTAAAATTGGTAGAATTACAAGTAGCACTTCCGAGGACGTATGATATAGGAAAAATACAAGAGCAGATGGCTCAGCAGTCACAATTCATGCAATCTCAACTGGCAGCTAGCATACAAAAGAAAGAGGAACTGCAAAGGCGTCAGGTAACAGCAAAAGAGAAAAGTTCAGAAGCACGCTGGAAAAAGGAAGGAAACCCGCTTCAGCTTCAGACAAACAAAAAAATGAAAACGGCAAAACAAAATCATCCATATAAAGGAACAATGATAGATTTTACCGGATAGAGGGATTCGATGAGTACACTTTTGCTTGTAATAAGTTTTATCTTTCATCTTATTTCCTTCTTTTTTATCATACTTTTATTGCTTAAATTTTCAAAGGTAAAAGAAATGGAAACAAAGCAGGCGAAAATGATAAAAGATATGGAGGAAGCGATTGCTGCATATTTACTCGAATTTAAAGAAGAAAACGAAAAGTTTATTCATACATTAACTAAAACCTTAAACCGCATTGAATTGAAAAACGAAAAAACGGACCAAGAGGAAAAGGAAGAAGAGGCAGTATTGCCGCCCTATTTGCCAAACATTGAACAAATAAAAGATCAAGTGGATATAAGTACGACTCACATCACATATGGCAAGCTGGATTCGAGTAAGGAGATAGAAGCGAATAAAGAGATGCAATCGATTATGCAGCAGGCGCTCCAATTGCATAGACAGGGGAAAACAATCGAAGAAATTGCACGAATTCTCGAAAAAGGAAAAACAGAAATAGAATTGTTATTGAAATTTCGGCAAACATAGGCAAATATAGCTTGATTGTCAGTATCAGTTATGATATATTTTAGTATGGTGTGAATACACACGCTCATCGATTTAAGCAATGGTGCTGTTTCACACAGTCTTGCTTAAAGATGAAGTGGGCGGAGGACTAAAAACCAAATTTAGGAGGAAAAGATAAATGTCAGTTATTTCAATGAAGCAATTGCTTGAAGCAGGTGTTCATTTCGGACATCAAACTCGTCGTTGGAACCCAAAAATGAAAAAATACATCTTCACAGAGCGCAACGGAATTTATATCATCGACTTGCAAAAAACTGTGAAGAAAGTAGAAGAAGCTTATAATTTCGTTAAAGAGTTAGCTGCAAACGGCGGTAAAATTTTATTTGTTGGTACGAAAAAACAAGCACAAGAATCTGTGAAAGAAGAAGCAGAACGTTCAGGCATGTTCTATGTTAACCAACGTTGGTTGGGCGGTACGTTAACAAACTTTGAAACCATTCAAAAACGTATCAAACGTTTAAAAGATCTTGAAAAAATGGCTGAAGATGGCACATTTGATGTATTGCCTAAGAAAGAAGTTGTAAAATTAAAGAAAGAACAAGAGCGTTTAGAAAAATTCTTAGGCGGCATTAAAGAAATGAAACAATTGCCAGATGCGTTGTTTATCATCGATCCTCGTAAAGAGCGCATCGCAGTTGCGGAAGCACGCAAATTAAACATCCCAATCGTAGGTATCGTTGATACAAACTGCGATCCGGATGAAATCGATTATGTCATTCCGGCAAACGACGATGCGATTCGTGCTGTTAAACTTCTTACTTCTAAAATTGCCGATGCGATTTTAGAAGCAAAACAAGGCGAGGAAGCAGTAGCAACAACAGCTGCTGAGTAATGGTTCATTTGAAAGGTGATAAGAGGGGAAAGCCTTTTATCACCTTTTTTTGAGACAGAAAAATCGAATGGCTGGTTATACTAATATTTAAACAAAATTTGCTATGCGAATTTTGTTTCTATACATATCGTAAGCTACAAAGGAGGATACAGTATATGGCAATTACTGCTCAAATGGTAAAAGAATTGCGCGAAAAAACAGGCGCAGGTATGATGGACTGCAAAAAAGCGTTAACTGAGACAAATGGTGATATGGAAAAAGCAATCGACTGGCTTCGTGAAAAAGGAATCGCGAAAGCAGCGAAGAAAGCTGACCGCATTGCTGCTGAAGGTACTACACTCATCGAAATTGACGGCAATACAGCAGTCATTTTAGAGGTAAACTCTGAGACAGACTTCGTAGCAAAAAACGAAGGGTTCAAAACATTAGTAAAAGAGCTTGCGGTACATTTATTAAAAAATAAACCTGCAACAGTTGAAGAAGCGCTTCAACAAAAAATGGATAACGGTACAACAGTTGAAGAGCACATCAATGCTGCAATCGCTAAAATCGGTGAGAAAATTACATTGCGCCGCTTTGAAATTGTGGAAAAAGGCGAAAATGCTGCATTTGGTGCATACTTGCATATGGGCGGCCGCATCGGCGTATTAACATTATTAGAAGGAACAACAAATGAAGAAGTAGCGAAAGACGTTGCTATGCATATCGCTGCAATTAGTCCGAAATACGTTTCTCGCGACCAAGTTTCTCAAGAAGAAATCGCACGCGAACGTGAAGTATTAACACAACAAGCATTAAACGAAGGAAAACCGGAAAATATCGTTGCAAAAATGGTTGAAGGCCGTTTGAACAAATTTTACGAAGAAATTTGCTTGCTTGAGCAAAGTTTCGTAAAAAATCCAGATATGAAAGTTCGCCAATTTGTCGAATCAAACGGTGCGACAGTAAAAAGCTTCGTCCGCTATGAAGTGGGAGAAGGCATCGAAAAACGCCAAGACAATTTTGCTGAAGAAGTTATGAATCAAGTTAGAAAGTAATTTGTAAATATAATGGGGAACACAACGTGTGTTCCCTATTTTTAAAGAGGATGCATGGAGGTTTAACATGAGTAGCCCTAAATATAAACGGATTGTGTTAAAATTAAGCGGTGAAGCATTAGCCGGTGATCAAGGTTTCGGTATTAATCCATCCATCATTCAGTCGATCGCGAAACAAATCAAAGAAGTAGCTGAGTTAGGTGTTGAAGTGGCTGTTGTTGTCGGCGGAGGTAACATTTGGCGCGGAAAAACGGGAAGCGAAATGGGAATGGATCGTGCAACTGCCGATTACATGGGAATGCTAGCGACAGTCATGAATTCGCTTGCGCTCCAAGACAGTCTTGAAAATCTTGGTGTACAGACGCGCGTTCAAACATCGATTGAAATGCGCCAGGTTGCCGAGCCGTACATAAGAAGAAAAGCGATTCGTCATCTGGAGAAAAAGCGCGTTGTTATTTTTGCAGCGGGAACAGGAAATCCATATTTCTCAACAGACACAACTGCTGCCTTGCGCGCTGCCGAAATCGAAGCAGATGTTATCTTAATGGCGAAAAACAATGTTGATGGTGTATACAGCGCCGACCCGAAAGTGGATCAAAACGCGGTAAAATACGATGAATTATCGTATTTGGACGTTATTAAACAAGGATTAGGGGTTATGGACTCTACCGCTTCATCTTTATGCATGGATAACAACATTCCGCTTATCGTCTTCTCCATCACTGAAGAAGGCAACATTAAACGAGCGGTACTTGGCGAAAATATCGGAACAATTGTAAGGGGGAAATAGCGATGGTAAAACAAGTATTAACGACTGCAAAAGAAAAAATGGATAAAGCCATTCAAGCATTTAGCCGTGAATTAGCGACAATCCGCGCCGGAAAAGCGAGTCCTAGCTTGCTTGAGAAAGTGACGGTAGACTACTATGGTGTGCCTACACCAATCATTCAGCTGGCAGGTATCAGCGTTCCGGAGGCTCGCCTTCTTGTTATTCAACCGTATGATAAATCCATTCTTAAAGATATCGAGAAAGCGATTTTAGCTTCTGATTTAGGGTTAACACCTTCTAATGACGGTTCTGTCATTCGCATTACCATTCCGCCATTAACAGAAGAACGCCGCCGCGAGCTTGTTAAGCTTGTAAAAAAATATGCTGAAGAAGCCAAAGTAGCTGTTCGCAACATTCGCCGCGATGCGAATGACGAATTGAAAAAGCTTGAGAAAAACGGTGAAATCACGGAAGATGAACTTCGCGGATATACAGATGACGTTCAAAAAATGACAGACGAGCATATTGCGAAGATTGATGCGATTACGAAAGAAAAAGAAAAAGAAGTCATGGAAGTTTAATTGCTGATCCTAAAAACCCTCTATATTTGCAGAGGGTTTTTTTGCTATAATGTAAAAATGAGACAACATGAGTGAAAACGACATTTGACGAAAAAGCAACTTCTGATTACACTAGCCTCATAATACATTATTTATTCAAATCTATACATAAATGCGGAGGACTAGTCATTATGTTAAATAAAGTACGATTATGGAAGAATAAAGGACAAGAGCCTTTTTCTTCGGAATATACAAAAGAAGAAGTGAAAAAACGACCGATACCGGAACATATTGCCATCATTATGGATGGAAATGGCCGCTGGGCAAAAAAAAGAGCGATGCCGCGGGTAGCAGGGCATTATGAAGGAATGCAAGTTGTGCGAAAAATTACCCGTTTTGCCAATGAGCTTGGAGTGAAAGTACTTACACTCTATGCGTTTTCCACTGAAAATTGGAAGCGGCCGAAAAGCGAAGTGGATTACTTAATGAAATTACCGGAAGAATTTCTTGGCACATTTCTTCCAGAGTTAGTAAAGGAAAATGTTCAAGTCCGTGTCATGGGGAATAAAGAGCAGCTGCCTGAGCATACGAGACGCGCTGTTGAAAAAGCGATTAAGGAAACGAAAAACAATACAGGTCTCATTTTAAACTTTGCGTTGAACTATGGCAGCCGGGCTGAGATTACAAGCGCTGTGCAGGCGATCGCGAAACAGATTGAAGCGGGGAATTTAACAGCCGAACAAGTAAATGAAGAACTTGTCGCTTCATACTTAATGACAAAAGATTTAGGAGATCCTGATTTGCTTATTCGGACAAGCGGTGAAATTCGCTTAAGCAACTTTATGCTTTGGCAGCTTGCTTATACCGAATTTTGGTTTACCGATGTACTTTGGCCTGATTTTACAGAACAACATTTATTACAAGCAATTGCCGATTTTCAACAAAGAGGTCGGCGCTTTGGAGGAGTATAGATGAAGCAACGAATTATTACAGGTGTAATCGCCGCAGCATTTTTCTTACCAATTGTCATTTTTGGAGGATTACCGTTTATACTGTTAACATATGTGCTAGCAACGATTGGACTATTCGAATTATTTCGCATGAAAAATATAAACCTTTTATCGTTTCAAGCACTGACCAGCTTCTTGCTATTATGGGCTTTCTTGCTTCCAACGGAACGCTCTCTGCCGATTGCGAAAACGGAACTTTTGTTCATCGGTGTCTTGTTATTATTAACATATACGGTTGCAACGAAAAATAAGTTTACTTTTGATGAAGCAGGGTTTGTCCTCCTTTCGACATTGTATGTGGGCATCGGTTTCCATTACTTTATCGAAACAAGACTTGCCGGTTTACATTATATTTTTTATGCACTATTTATTATTTGGGCAACGGATACAGGAGCTTATTTCATCGGCCGGGCAATCGGCAAGAGAAAACTGTGGCCGGAAATTAGCCCGAACAAAACAATCGAAGGCTCTTTAGGCGGGATTATTTCAGCGTTAATCGTTGCGGCTGTTTATTATGCAATGGCTGATTTTGAGCAAACGTTGACAGCACTTTTAATGATGACGGTTATTTTGTCTGTATTTGGACAAATTGGTGATTTAGTTGAGTCGGCCTTTAAACGGCATTATGGTGTGAAGGACTCCGGAAAAATTTTACCTGGACACGGGGGCATTTTAGATCGTTTCGATAGTTTGCTATTTATCTTGCCGCTTCTACATTTTTTAAAATTTGTGTAATCGTGCAAGCAGTTAGGAGTGAATGTATTGAAATATATTAGTTTATTAGGAGCAAGCGGATCCATTGGCACACAAACGCTCGATGTGATACGTTCTCATCCGAATGAGTTTCAGTTAGCGGCAATGTCGATAGGAAAAAATATTGAATTAGCAGGGAAAATCATTAAGGAATTTACTCCGCATCTTGTCTCCGTAGCGAACAAGGAGGATTGTGAACGTCTTCGTCAAGAATTTGGCAGCAAAGTAAAATTTGTATACGGAGAAGAAGGATTAATAGAGGTTGCTACATATCCAAAGACAGACATTGTTGTGAATGCTGTCGTGGGAAGCGTTGGTCTTTTGCCGACATTACAGGCGATTGAAGCGGGAAAAACAATCGCCCTTGCCAACAAGGAGACGCTTGTTACAGCCGGTCACATTGTCATGGAAGCGGCACAAAAACGAGGTGTCACGATATTGCCGGTGGACAGTGAACATTCAGCGATTTTTCAATGTCTGCAAGGAGAAAAAAAGAAAAATATCGAAAAAATTATTTTAACAGCCTCCGGCGGCAGCTTCCGTGACAAAAAACGAGAAGAACTGCAAAATGTCACCGTGGAAGAAGCGCTCCGCCATCCGAACTGGGCGATGGGGGCGAAAATTACGATTGATTCGGCAACAATGATGAATAAAGGTTTGGAAGTGATTGAGGCGCACTGGTTGTTTCATTTGCCATATGAACAAATTGATGTTTTACTACATAAGGAGAGCATTATTCATTCAATGGTGCAATTTCATGATAGCAGCGTCATTGCCCAATTGGGGACACCTGATATGCGGGTGCCAATCCAATATGCTCTTACGTATCCTGACCGATTCGAATTATTCGGTGCCAAAAAGCTAAACTTAGCAGAAGTAGGAACGCTCCATTTCCAAAAAGTAGACTTTGAACGTTATCGTTGTTTAAAGTTTGCCTATGAAGCGGGAAAAGCCGGCGGTTCCTTGCCGACGGTGTTGAATGCGGCAAATGAAGAGGCGGTTGCAGCATTTTTAAACGGACAAATTTCGTTTTTAGCAATTGAAGAGCTGATTGAACAGGCGTTAGAACGTCATCATGCAGTCAAACAGCCGACGTTTGATGAGATTCGTGAAATTGACGAGGAAACCCGTCGCTATGTCAAGTCATTATTAATTTAAAAGGTGGTTGAAAAATTGAACACGATCATTGCCTTTGTCATCATTTTTGGTGCGCTTGTTTTCTTCCATGAACTTGGACATTTAATCTTTGCAAAGCGAGCCGGCATTTTATGCCGCGAGTTTGCTATTGGCTTTGGCCCAAAAGTATTTTCGTTTAAGAAAAATGAGACGGTTTATACGATTCGCCTGTTGCCGCTTGGCGGCTTTGTCCGTATGGCCGGCGAAGATCCGGAAATGATTGAAGTGAAACCGGGACAGATTGTCGGGCTGGAATTTGCCCCGGATGGAAAAGTGAACAAAGTCATTATTAATCATAAAGATCAATATCCAAATGCGAAAATTATTGAAGTCGAACATGCGGATTTAGAACATGGAATGTATATTACAGGATATGAAGATGATAACAATGAACGTCTTCAACGTTTTGAGTTAAGTGAACCTACCTTTTTTGTCATGGATCAGCAGGAAATCCAAATTGCCCCTTATCATCGCCAGTTTGCTGCAAAAACGCTTGGCCAGCGGGCGATGGCAATTTTTGCTGGTCCGTTAATGAACTTTGTCCTTGCCTTTATCATTTTTGTGCTTATCGGCATGTTGCAAGGCTATCCTGTAGATAAACCGATCATCGGTGAATTAACAAAAGATGGTGCTGCACTTGAAGCGGGATTAAAAGAAAACGATAAAGTGTTAGCGATTGACGACCAACCGCTTTCAACGTGGACAGAAGTGGTTGAAATCATTCGTGACAATCCTGATCAAGAGTTATTGTTTCGAGTAAGCCGTAACGGAGAAGTACTAGAAATTCCGGTCACACCGAAGCCGAAAGAAGTGCAAGGGGAGACCATTGGCTTGATCGGTGTGTATGGACCGATGGAAAAATCGTTGTTCGGTGCGTTTAAACAAGGGGCTTATGAAACGTATTACTGGACAAAAGAGATTATTGTTGGTCTTGGACACTTGCTTACAGGTCAATTTTCTCTTGATATGCTCTCAGGCCCTGTTGGGATTGCGGTATCTACCCACAAAGTGGCGGAGTCAGGAATTTATTATTTAATGAAATGGGGAGCGATTTTAAGTATTAATCTCGGTATTGTCAACCTTTTGCCGATTCCGGCACTTGATGGCGGCCGCCTAATGTTTTTCGCTGTTGAAGCATTGCGCGGCAAGCCGATTGATCGCCAAAAAGAGGGCTTGGTTCATTTTATCGGCTTTGCTTTATTAATGTTATTAATGCTTGTCGTGACATGGAATGATATTCAAAAGTTTTTCCTGTAATATTTCGTTGAAGAGAAGTAGAACAAATAATTCTATTTCTCTTCGCCTTATGCCTTAATATAAACAACCAACAATTAAATAAGAGGTGCAAGAAGATGAAACAAAGTATGTCTTTTATCCCGACGTTACGGGAAGTACCGGCAGATGCGGAAATTAAAAGCCATCAGCTCCTGCTGCGCGCAGGATTTATCCGTCAAAACGCAAGCGGTGTTTACAGCTATTTGCCGCTTGGTCAACGCGTGTTACAAAAAATCGAAAAGATTATTCGCGAGGAAATGAATCGCGCCGGGGCGATTGAATTGTTAATGCCAGCTTTACAGCAAGCGGAGCTTTGGCAAGAGTCCGGCCGCTGGTATTCATACGGACCGGAGCTCATGCGTCTTAAAGACCGCCATGACCGTGATTTCGCGCTTGGAGCGACTCATGAAGAAGTGATTACGGCGCTTGTCCGGGATGAAATAAAAACATATAAACGTCTGCCATTAACGTTGTATCAAATTCAAACGAAGTTTCGCGATGAAAAACGTCCTCGTTTCGGCTTGCTGCGCGGCCGCGAATTTATTATGAAGGATGCCTATTCCTTCCATACTTCTCAAGAAAGTTTAGATGAAGTATATAACAAAATGTATGAAGCCTACTCCAATGTGTTCCGCCGCTGCGGCTTAAACTTCCGTGCGGTGATTGCCGATTCGGGAGCAATGGGCGGAAAAGATACACATGAATTCATGGTGCTCTCAGATGTTGGCGAAGATACAATTGCTTATTCTGATACATCTGATTATGCGGCAAACATCGAAATGGCGCCGGTTATCACTACTTACGAAAAAAGCGATGAGCCGCTTCGGGAATTAGAAAAAGTGCATACACCAGAGAAAAAATCAATTGAAGAAGTGTCGTCTTTCTTAAACGTCCCTCGGGAAAAATGCATTAAATCGCTGCTCTTTAAAGTAGATGAAAAGTACGTTCTTGTCTTAGTGCGCGGCGACCATGAAGTCAATGATGTGAAAGTGAAAAACTTGTTTGAGGCGTCCGTCGTTGAACTAGCTTCACCTGAGGAAACAAAACAAATCATGCAATGCTCTGTTGGCTCATTAGGTCCGATTGGGGTAAACGCGGAAGTCGAAGTCGTAGCGGACAAGGCTGTACAAGCGATTGTCAATGGTGTATGCGGTGCTAATGAAGAAGGATATCATTATATCGGCGTAAACCCTGACCGTGATTTTGCCGTTTCACAATATGCTGATTTACGTTTTATTCAAGAAGGAGACCCTTCACCGGACGGGCAAGGAACGATTCGCTTTGCGCGCGGTATTGAAGTAGGCCATGTCTTTAAACTAGGCACTCGTTACAGCGAAGCGATGAACGCAACCTATCTGGATGAAAATGGCCGCACGCAAACAATGATTATGGGCTGCTACGGTATCGGTGTGTCCCGCACGATGGCGGCGATTGCCGAGCAATTTAGCGATGAAAACGGTCTTGTATGGCCGGTTGCTGTGGCACCGTTCCATTTACATTTAATTTCCGTGAATCCAAAAAATGATGAACAGCGTCATTTAGCAGATGAGCTGTATGAAAAGCTGCAAAATGATGGCTATGAAGTGCTTTACGATGATCGCCACGAGCGCCCGGGCGTAAAATTTGCTGACAGCGATCTTATCGGTATACCGGTCAGAATTACGGTTGGCAAACGCGCCGGCGAAGGTATTGTAGAAATGAAAGTGCGCCAAACCGGTGAAACAATGGAAGTTCACGTTTCTGAATTAAATGAGACCATCCAGCGTCTTTTAGCCATCTAAAATATCAATGGGTGTCAAAGGAAGAAATAGGGCTGCATCCCTCGGGTAGAACTTCTACTTTTGGGACAGCCCTTCTGTTATCATAAATATATACATGAATGATAAGAGGGGAGAATGTAGCGACGTCATGTTAACAAACGAGCAAAAAGAACGATTTCAAGTACTGCTGCAGCAGCTTGAGCTGACGTCTGATGATTTCGTTCCATATTTTTCACAAGCCGGAATTCAAAAACTTGTCATTGAAAAGGAACAAAAACGCTGGCATTTTTATTTTTTGCTGCCGAAAATATTGCCTGCTAATTTGTATCAGCTATTTACGCAGCGATTGATTCATGCTTTTGGGCATATTGCCAACGTCAAGCATACGATTCAAACACTGGATTCTACGTTTACGGAAGAGGACATTCAACAATATTGGCCGATTTGTCTAGAAGAGATGCAAGGAATCTCGTCGCCGCTTTTATCATTGCTTTATGAGCAGCTTCCAAGTTTAAAAGGAAACAAACTCTACATATCAGCGCGAAATGATGCGGAAGCAATGGCGTTAAAACGCCGTTTTGCATCGCCCATTGCACAAGTCTATCAGTCATTTGGTTTTCCGTATTTGCAGCTGGAAACAGAAGTGAAGCAGTCACAAAGCGAGTATGAGCAATTTTTAGCGCAAAAACAACAGGAAGACCAAGAACGTGTCCTGGCGGCATTGACAGAAATGACAATGAAGAAAGAATCTTCCTCTGAAGTGGCCGTTGAAGCTCCGGCAGGGCCGCTTGTCATCGGTTATCCGATTAAAGAGGAGGAAGAAATTCGCACCTTGGACAGCATTGTTGAAGAAGAACGCCGTGTTGTCGTACAAGGTTATGTCTTTGATGCCGAGTTAAAAGAACTTAAAAGCGGACGTTCATTATTGACTTTAAAAATAACAGACTATACAAACTCCATTCTTGTAAAAATGTTCTCACGCGACAAAGAAGATGCCGCTTTAATGGCAAAAGTAAAAAAAGGAATGTGGATAAAGGTAAGAGGAAGCGTCCAAAATGATACATTTGTTCGTGACCTTGTTTTAATTGCTAATGATGTAAACGAAATAAAGCCAAATGAGCGCCAGGATACCGCTCCTGAAGGAGAAAAACGGGTCGAGCTTCACCTTCATACGCCAATGAGCCAAATGGATGCGGTCACATCGGTCAGCAAGCTGATTGAACAAGCAAAAAAATGGGGTCATCCAGCGATTGCGATTACCGATCACGCCGTTGTTCAATCGTTTCCGGAAGCATACAGCGCTGCGAAGAAAAACGGAATAAAAGTGATTTATGGACTAGAAGCAAACATTGTTGATGATGGAGTGCCAATCGCATATAACGAGGCGCACCGTTTACTTGCAGATGATACATTTGTTGTTTTTGACGTTGAAACAACAGGATTGTCTGCTGTTTATAATACGATTATTGAGCTTGCCGCTGTGAAGGTGAAAAACGGGGAAATTATCGATCGCTTTACGTCGTTTGCCAATCCGCATCATCCGCTTTCGATTACAACGATTGAGCTGACCGGAATCACCGATGATATGCTGAAAGATGCACCGGATGTTGAGGAAGTATTGCAAAAGTTTTATGAATGGATTGACGATAGTGTACTTGTTGCTCATAATGCTACCTTTGATATCGGCTTCTTAAATGCAGGATTCAAAAAAATCGGGCTTGGCAAAGTGACCAATCCTGTCATTGATACGCTCGAACTGGCCCGCTTTTTGTACCCGGAACTAAAGAATCATCGCTTAAATACGCTTTGTAAAAAATTTGATATTGAATTAACGCAGCATCACCGCGCGATTTATGACGCAGAAGCAACAGGTTATTTATTGATCCGCATGCTGAAAGATGCGCATGAAAAAGGGATTCTTTATCATGATGAGCTAAACAAAGCGACTAGCGAAGCAGCAGCATTTCAACGTTCTCGTCCGTTTCATGTCACGCTGCTTGCCCAAAACGAAGTTGGACTGAAAAATTTATTTAAGCTCGTCTCGCTTTCACATATTCAATATTTTTATCGTGTGCCTCGCATTCCGCGATCTGTATTGCAGCAACACCGCGAAGGCATATTAGTTGGTTCCGGCTGCGATAAAGGTGAAGTGTTTGACAATATGATTCAAAAGGCACCGGAAGAAGTGGAGGAGATTGCACAATTTTATGATTTCCTTGAAGTACATCCGCCAGAAGTATATAAACCGTTAATTGAGATGGATTATGTCAAAGATGAACAAATGTTAAAAGAGATTATTCACAATATTGTTAGGCTCGGAGAAAAATTAAATATTCCAGTTGTCGCAACCGGAAACGTTCATTATTTAAATCCTAAAGATAAAATTTATCGAAAAATATTAATTAGTTCGCAAGCTGGAGCCAATCCATTAAACCGTCATGAATTGCCTGATGTATATTTCCGAACAACGAATGAAATGCTCGATTGTTTTGCGTTTCTCGGTGAAGAAAAAGCAAAAGAAATTGTCGTAACAAATACACAAAAAATCGCTTCTTTAATCGATGACGTTAAGCCGATTAAAGATGAACTTTACACGCCGCGAATCGAGGGAGCAGATGAAGAAATTCGCGAGATGAGCTACCGCCGCGCGAAAAGCATTTATGGTGACCCGCTTCCGGAAATCGTGGAACAGCGTCTGGAAAAAGAGTTAAAAAGCATTATCGGGCATGGATTTGCGGTTATTTATCTCATTTCCCATAAACTTGTGAAAAAATCACTTGATGACGGTTATCTTGTTGGTTCGCGTGGTTCAGTCGGTTCATCGTTTGTAGCAACAATGACGGAAATAACAGAAGTAAACCCGTTGCCGCCGCATTATGTCTGTCCTAATTGCAAGCACTCCGAATTTTTTAATGACGGTTCAGTCGGCTCAGGGTTTGACTTGCCGGATAAAGATTGTCCAAAGTGCGGCACGCGGTATAATAAAGACGGTCACGATATTCCGTTTGAGACATTCCTTGGTTTTAAAGGAGATAAAGTTCCTGATATCGACTTAAACTTCTCCGGTGAATATCAGCCGCGCGCACATAACTATACAAAAGTGTTGTTCGGTGAAGATAACGTTTATCGTGCTGGAACGATCGGTACGGTGGCTGATAAAACCGCCTATGGATTTGTTAAAGCGTATGCAAGCGAAAATAATCTTCAGCTTCGCGGCGCAGAAATCGATCGGTTAGCGGCTGGATGTACAGGAGTAAAAAGGACGACTGGCCAGCATCCAGGCGGGATTATTGTCGTTCCTGATTATATGGATATTTATGATTTCACGCCAATTCAATATCCGGCAGACGATACAAGCTCAGAGTGGAGAACGACACATTTTGACTTCCATTCGATTCATGACAATTTACTGAAGCTTGATATTCTCGGACACGATGATCCGACCGTCATTCGCATGCTTCAAGATTTAAGCGGAATTGATCCAAAAACGATTCCGACCGATGACCCGGAAGTCATGAAGATTTTTAGCGGAACCGAATCTCTCGGCGTTACGCCGGAACAAATTATGTGCAACGTTGGAACGTTAGGAATTCCGGAGTTCGGTACAAGATTTGTTAGACAAATGCTTGAGGATACAAAGCCGAAAACGTTTTCTGAACTTGTGCAAATTTCCGGACTGTCGCATGGAACGGATGTATGGTTGGGGAATGCCCAAGAATTAATTCAAAACGGAATTTGTACATTGTCGGAAGTAATCGGCTGCCGTGACGATATTATGGTCTATTTAATTTATCGTGGTCTTGAGCCGTCACTTGCCTTTAAAATTATGGAGTCAGTACGTAAAGGAAAAGGCTTAACTCCAGAATTTGAAGAAGAAATGCGGAAACACGATGTACCTGAATGGTATATCGAATCATGCAAAAAAATTAAGTACATGTTCCCGAAAGCGCATGCGGCCGCTTATGTATTAATGGCAGTAAGAATTGCGTACTTTAAAGTACACCATCCGCTTTTATACTATGCCTCTTACTTCACTGTGCGCGCAGAAGACTTCGATTTAGATGCCATGGTAAAAGGCTCAGCAGCAATTCGCAAGCGGATTGAGGAAATTAATGCAAAAGGGTTGGATGCGTCAGCGAAAGAGAAAAGCTTACTAACCGTATTAGAAATCGCTTTAGAAATGTGTGAGCGCGGCTTCTCATTTAAAAACATTGATCTTTATCGTTCACAGGCAACAGAATTTGTTATCGACGGCAATTCACTTATACCGCCGTTTAACGCGATTCCGGGATTAGGAACAAACGTAGCCTGGAATATTGTCCGTGCCCGCGAAGAAGGAGAATTTTTATCAAAAGAAGATTTGCAGCAGCGTGGAAAAGTCTCAAAAACATTAATCGAATATTTAGAGAGCCGCGGCTGTCTCGATTCGCTTCCGGATCATAACCAATTATCATTATTCTAGTGTTTTTCATTGCATTACTTTTATCAATATGTTATAGTTTTAGTGGAAATGGTAAAGATAATCTGTAAGAAAAGAGTGGGGAAACCCACTCTTTCTGTTGTATTGGATTCATTGCATTGTTTCCCTGCTGTTTTTAGCAGGGGCTTTTCGCATTATGCCATAAAGTTCAATTTTCTCTAAGTAGGAGGAAGAGAATGAGCAAAAAAGTCACCGAAATCGTTGAAGAGCTAGTGACACCTATTCTTGAAGAGATGGAGCTCGAGTTAGTCGATATCGAATATGTAAAAGAAGGAAAAAACTGGTTTCTCCGAGTGTTTATTGATTCGGAAGACGGAATTGATATTGAACAGTGCGGAGTCGTCAGCGAAAAATTAAGCGAGAAGCTGGACGAAGTTGACCCTATTCCATATAACTATTTTCTTGAAGTGTCTTCTCCAGGGGCCGAGCGGCCATTGAAAAAGCGCACCGATTTCGAACGGGCTGTCGGAAAAAATGTATATATAAAAACATATGAACCGATTGAAGGAGAAAAAGAATTTGAAGGTGAGCTCACCGCCTTTGACGGCACGGTTGTGACGATTACGGTTAAGCAAAAGATGCGCAAAAAAGCGATCGAAATTCCTTATGAAAAAATCGCAAACGCCAGACTCGCGATTGTGTTTTTCTAATGGGTAAACGTTTTTAAAGAGGGGGATTCACGTTTCATGAATACACAACTATTAGATGCCTTAACAACGATCGTAAAAGAAAAGGGCATTAGTCAAGAAGTGTTGGTAGAAGCGCTTGAGGCGGCGCTTGTCTCCGCTTATAAACGAAACTTTAATCAAGCGCAAAACGTTCGTGTCGATTTTAATGTGGAAACAGGGACCATTCGCGTTTTTGCCCGCAAAGAAGTTGTCGATGAAGTCGATGATTCTCGTTTAGAAATTTCTCTTGAAGAAGCGAGAAGAATCAATCCAAACTATCAAGTCGGCGATATCGTCGAGATTGAAGTAACACCGAAAGATTTTGGGCGTATCGCGGTGCAAACGGCAAAACAAGTTGTGACACAACGTGTACGCGAAGCAGAACGCGGTGTGATTTATGCGGAGTTTATTGACCGCGAAGAAGATATTATGACGGGCATTGTTCAACGTACGGACTCAAAGTTTATTTACGTAAGCTTAGGAAAAACAGAAGCGCTTCTGCCTGTCAGCGAACAAATGCCGAATGAGACATATAAGCCGCATGATCGCATTAAAGTATATATTACAAAGGTAGAAAAAACGACAAAAGGCCCGCAAATTTTCGTGTCACGCACACATCCGGGACTTTTAAAACGATTGTTTGAATTAGAAGTTCCGGAAATTTATGACGGCACAGTGGAAATAAAGTCGGTAGCCCGTGAAGCTGGCGACCGCTCAAAAATTTCGGTGCACTCCGATAATCCAGAGGTTGACCCGGTTGGGGCGTGCGTCGGACCAAAAGGACAACGCGTTCAAGCGATTGTCAATGAATTAAAAGGTGAAAAAATCGATATCGTTCGTTGGTCGGCTGACCCTGTCGAATTTGTCGCGAACGCGCTAAGTCCAGCAAAAGTGCTAGATGTCATCGTTAACGAAGAAGAGAAAGCAACGACGGTTATTGTTCCTGATTATCAATTATCATTAGCGATTGGAAAACGCGGACAAAATGCGCGTTTAGCGGCAAAATTGACGAATTGGAAAATTGATATTAAAAGTCAAACAGAAGCAGAGCGATTGGGAATTTATCCGCGCGAACAGTCCGCTTTGCTTGATTTGAAAGATGAGCATATGAATAATGAAGATGAATACGACCCAACATTCGATTTGTCTGAAAATGAAATCGAGTGAGAGGTGAACAAGAATGACGATTCGTAAAAAAATACCTCTTCGTAAGTGCGTAGTAACCGGTGAAATGAAGCCGAAAAAAGAGCTCATTCGCGTCGTTCGTTCCAAAGAAGGTGTCGTATCGATCGACCCGACCGGAAAAAAAGCGGGACGCGGTGCTTATTTAACGCTTGATAAAGACTGCATTTTACTTGCCAAAAAGAAAAATATATTAGCGCATCATTTAAAGGTCGAAATTGAAGAATCAATATATGATGAGCTGCTTCGTTTAGCAGAAAAGGAGAAGCAAACGGAGAATGAACAATAAACAGTGGGCATCCTTCTTAGGCTTAGCCAATCGAGCGCGGAAAATTGTTTCGGGCGAGGAGCTTGTCGTTAAAGAAATTCGAAGCGGAAGGGCAAAGCTCGTTCTTCTTGCCGAAGATGCATCTGTCAATACAGCGAAAAAAATTCAAGATAAATGCTCATCTTATCATGTTCCGCTTCGAAAAGTAACGGATCGATATGAACTCGGCCATGCCATCGGAAAAGAGGCAAGAGTCGTTGTCGCCGTTACGGACGAAGGATTTGCGAAAAAATTAATGACGATGCTCGATGTATAATGGTAATGTCAAAAGTTGTATAAAATTAGATATTACCGATTTTATGTGGGGGTGAATCTATGTCGAAAATACGTGTATATGAATACGCGAAAAAAAATAACGTTTCTAGCAAAGACATCATTCATAAATTAAAAGAAATGAATATTGAGGTTACCAATCATATGGCAGCACTTGAACCGGAAATCGTAGAAAAACTAGATCGTTCATATCATAAAAAAGAAGAAAAACAAGAAGAGCATAAGGCGCCAAAAAAAGAAAAAGCGCCATTAAAACCAAAAGGATATATCGGTGATTTCGAAGATGACGACGAGGTAGTAAAAACGAAAGTTCCGATTAAAAAGGGCGGCAGCAAAAGCCGCGAAAGCAAGAAACACGATGTCGAAAGCCAGCAAAAAGAAAAGAAAATTTTTAATAATAATAAGAAAAATAAAAACAAAAATAAACATAAGCAAAAGGTGGATCAGCCTGTAGTCCAGGAAGTCGAAAAGAAAAAAGAAAAAGAGCTTCCTAAGAAAATTACGTTTGAAGGCTCTTTAACGGTTGCGGAACTTGCGAAAAAGCTTGGCAAAGAACCGTCTGAAATTATTAAAAAACTGTTTATGCTCGGCATTATGGCGACAATTAACCAAGATTTAGATAAAGACGCGATCGAGTTAATTTGCGCTGACTATGGCGTTGAAGTCGAAGAAAAAGTTGTCATTGATGAAACGGAATTTGAAGCATATGAAATCGTTGATAATCCAGAAGATTTAGTAGAACGCCCTCCGGTTGTTACCATTATGGGACACGTTGACCACGGAAAAACAACGCTTTTAGACTCGATTCGCAACTCAAAAGTAACAGAAGGAGAAGCTGGCGGTATTACGCAACATATCGGTGCATACCAAGTTGTTGTAAACGATAAGAAAATAACGTTCCTTGATACACCGGGACATGAGGCGTTTACAACGATGCGTGCCCGCGGTGCGCAAGTAACAGATATCGTTGTTCTTGTTGTTGCAGCGGATGACGGCGTCATGCCGCAAACGGTCGAAGCCATTAACCATGCGAAAGCGGCGAATGTGCCAATTATCGTCGCTGTTAACAAAATGGATAAACCTACTGCAAATCCTGATCGCGTCATGCAAGAACTTATGGAATATAATCTTGTGCCGGAAGAATGGGGCGGTGACACGATTTTCTGCAAACTGTCGGCAAAAACCGGCGAAGGAATTGAACATTTGTTAGAAATGATCCTTCTTGTCAGCGAAATGGAAGAGCTTAAAGCGAATCCAAATCGCCGTGCAACAGGTACAGTGATTGAAGCAAAACTAGATAAAGGTCGCGGTCCTGTAGCAACATTGCTCGTACAGGCAGGTACATTGCGTGTCGGTGACCCGATTGTAGTCGGTAACACTTATGGACGCGTGCGTGCAATGGTGAATGACTCAGGACGCCGCATCAAAGAAGCCGGTCCGTCCACTCCAGTTGAGATTACAGGGCTAAACGATGTGCCGCAAGCAGGCGACCGTTTCATGGTATTTGAAGATGAGAAAAAAGCTCGTCAAATCGGGGAAGCGCGAGCACAAAAACAATTGCTTGAACAGCGCAGCGTGAAAACCCGCGTCAGCCTTGACGATTTATTCGAACAAATTAAACAAGGCGAAATGAAAGAACTTAACATCATCGTAAAAGCGGATGTTCAAGGTTCTGTTGAGGCGCTTGCAGCAGCACTGCAAAAAATTGATGTTGAAGGTGTCAGAGTAAAAATTATTCATGCCGGAGTAGGAGCAATTACGGAATCCGATATCATTTTAGCAACTGCTTCCAACGCGATTGTCATCGGCTTTAACGTTCGTCCAGATGCGAACGCGAAGCGTGTTGCTGAAACAGAAAAAGTGGACATTCGCCTTCACCGCATCATTTATAAAGTTATTGAGGAAATTGAGGCGGCAATGAAAGGAATGCTTGACCCAGAGTATGAAGAAAAAGTGATTGGTCAAGCGGAAGTTCGTCAAACATTTAAAGTATCGAAAGTCGGAACGATTGCTGGTTGTTATGTCACAGATGGAAAAATTACACGCGACAGCAAAGTCCGCCTCATTCGTCAAGGTATTGTTGTTTATGAAGGTGAAATTGACACGCTCAAACGCTTCAAAGACGATGTGAAAGAAGTGGCTCAAGGCTACGAATGCGGTGTTACCATTAAAAACTTCAATGATATTAAAGAAGGCGATGTTATCGAAGCATATGTGATGGAAGAAGTAAAACGGGCATGATTGGCTATGTCGAGTGTGAGTGCCTCATTTATGACGCACAATCACTAAAAGAAAAAAGAGCCGTGCTGCAGCGTGTTGTCACACGGCTCAAACAAAAATATAATGTATCAGTAGCCGAAATCGATCATCAAGATGTTTGGCAGCGTACAAAGCTTGGAATTGTAGCTATTACGTCAGACCGAACAACAACGGAACGTGAATTGCAGCGGGCGCTTGAGATGATCGATTCATTTCCTGAAATAGAACGGACGGTTACAACATTTGAGTGGTTTTAAATCGAGGTGATGAAAATGCGTTTACGAGCTGCTCGTGTTGGCGAACAAATGAAAAAGGAATTAAGCGACATTATTGGTCGTAAACTGAAAGACCCGCGCATCGGTTTTGTGACAGTTACCGATGTACGTGTCACAGGAGATTTGCAGCAAGCTAAAGTATATATCTCTGTCTTAGGTGACGAGGAACAACGGCAAAATACATTAAAGGGGTTAGCAAAAGCAAAAGGTTTTATCCGTTCAGAAATTGGTCAACGCATCCGCCTTCGGAAAACGCCGGAGATTTATTTTGAAATTGACGAATCGATTGACTATGGTAACCGCATTGAATCTTTAATTAAACAAATTTCAGAGGAAGAACAACATAAAAGCGAGGAATGATGAGCAGCTGTAAGGGTCTGTTTCCCCCGAACGATTACAATATATATGGGTGTGATATATTGTAGTTGAGGGGGACGGACCTTTTGTTTTTAAGGGGGATTGTTATGGACGGAATTCTTTTGTTACATAAACCAGCCGGGATAACATCACATGATTGTGTCTTAAAGGTGCGCAAAATGTTAAAAATAAAAAAAGCAGGCCATACGGGAACTCTCGATCCAGATGTATCTGGTGTTTTACCAATTTGTATCGGGAAAGCGACAAAAGTTGTTGAGCTGCTAACAGGAGCAAACAAAACATATGAAGGAGAAGTAACGTTAGGCTTCTCAACAACAACAGAAGATGCTTCCGGTGAAATGGTCGAAGAAAAAAAAGTGGACAGACCGATTCAGCGGAGCGAAATTGAAAGGGTGTTTCAACAATTAACAGGGGAAATTGAACAAACACCGCCAATGTACTCGGCTGTAAAGGTAAATGGAAAAAAGTTATATGAATATGCCCGTGCTGGTATTGAAGTCGAAAGGCCGATTCGGATTGTAACGATTCATGAATTGACATTACTTGATAATAGAGAAATATTTACAGGAGAAACGATTTCGTTCCGCTTTCGGGTTACATGCAGTAAAGGCACATATGTACGAACGTTAGCTGTCACCATCGGAGAAATGTTAGGCTTCCCGGCACATATGTCTCATTTAATTCGAACAGCCTCTGGTCGATTTACGCTTGATCAATGCTTAACTTTTGAAGAAATGGAAGAAAAACTTAAGAATAACGAATTAGCAACGATTTTAATACCAATTGAACATGCACTTTTCCATTTGCCGAAATATCAAATTAATGATAAAGTAGCAGAGAAAGTAAAAAACGGAGCGGTATTGCCAATGCCGAACGAATTAAAAAATGTGAAAGATCCTATGTTAGTCGTAGACAAACACAATAAAGCATTGGCTTTATATATAAAGCATCCGGAAAAACCGCATCTCATCAAGCCGTTAAAAGTATTGGGATGATTAGAAGCGGCAATAGGCAGAAGGTGAATATGCTATGAAAACATTGTTTATCTCTCATCCTCATCATATGAATAAAGACGAATTCCCGCCGACGGTGATGGCGCTTGGGTATTTTGATGGTGTTCATCTGGGCCATCAGCAAGTGATCAAAACAGCGAAACAAATTGCTGCTGAAAAAGGTTATAAAAGCGCGGTGATGACGTTTGACCCGCATCCATCCGTCGTATTAGGGCGACAAGAAAAACATATTCATTTTATTACACCTTTGAAAGAAAAGGAACGATTAATTGCCGAGCTAGGAATTGATTATTTATATGTCGTTGAATTTACATCACAGTTTGCTGAATTGCTTCCACAGCAGTTTGTTGACCAATATATTATTGATTTTCATGTCAAACACGTTGTTGCCGGCTTCGATTTTACGTACGGACGTCTTGGCAAAGGAACGATGGAGACATTGCCGTTTCATTCGCGCGGACAGTTCTCGCAAACCGTTGTGCCAAAATTAAGTTTTCAAGAGGAGAAAATTAGTTCCACTTATATACGTCAATTGCTGAAAAATGGGGATGTCGCTCAGCTTCCCAGCTTGCTTGGCCGCTTTTATGAAATAAAGGGGATTGTGATTGACGGAGAAAAGCGGGGAAGAACGATCGGCTTCCCAACAGCAAATATCGAACCAATCGATGATTATCTTTTACCTGCACTTGGAGTATATGTAGTCAAAATTAAAATAGACGATCATACGTATGAAGGAGTATGCAACGTCGGCTATAAACCAACATTTCATCAAACAAAAGCGGATCGGCCGAATATTGAAGTGCATATTTTTGATTTTACAAAGGATATTTATGGAGAAACGATCACTCTTCAGTGGCATAAACGGATAAGAAGTGAAAAAAAGTTTGCACAGATTGATGAATTAATTGCGCAAATTCAACGCGATAAAGAAGCAGCCCGAAACTATTTTCGAAATCTCAATGAAAATACTTGCATTTTAGCAGAAAAAGATGTATTCTAATAAGCGTATGCAAAATAACCATTGCTTGGCAAGTCGAGTCACCGACGCTTGCTCGGTAATTGGGGTTTCATAATGAGGAGGTGAAAAAGGATGGCACTTACACAAGAGCGTAAAAATGAGATTATTAACGCTTTTAAAATTCACGAAAATGACACTGGTTCTCCAGAAGTTCAAATTGCTATCCTTACAGAGCAAATTAACAACTTGAACGAACATTTACGTGTTCACAAGAAAGATCATCATTCACGTCGTGGATTATTGAAAATGGTTGGTAAGCGCCGTAACTTACTAACTTATTTGCGCAACAAAGATATTACACGCTATCGTGAACTAATTAACAAACTTGGATTACGTCGTTAATGTTAGTAGAAAAAGCGGGAGCATTCCCGCTTTTTTGCTAGTTTAAATAAAAAAACTTCTAGAAACTGCGATGCATTTATATACAATAATTATTGATATGTTCTTGTTGATTCGTTCATACTAGAAATAAGAAATGAAGGGAAGCCTCATCCGGTAACGATTGAGGAAATCTCTTCCACACTAGGCATCTCTAGTGTTTGTGATCTCGGAGATTTATGCATAACGAAATTTGCTTATTTTTCATTTGTACATAGAGAGGAGTACTCATTTATATGGAGCAAGAGAAACATGTCTTTTCCATAGATTGGGCAGGACGGACGCTCACCGCGGAAATTGGTCAATTGGCCAAACAAGCTAATGGCGCTGTCTTAGTCCGCTATGGTGATACGGTTGTTTTAAGTACAGCAACAGCATCGAAAGAAGCGAAAAGTGTCGATTTCTTCCCGTTAACGGTCAACTATGAGGAACGTTTATATGCGGTTGGCAAAATTCCAGGCGGCTTTATTAAACGTGAAGGTCGTCCGAGTGAAAAGGCCATTTTGGCGAGCCGTCTTATCGACCGTCCGATTCGTCCGTTATTTGCTGAAGGATTTCGCAATGAAGTGCAAATTGTGTCAATGGTCATGAGCGTCGATCAAGACTGTTCTCCAGAAATGGCAGCGATGTTTGGCTCATCATTGGCGTTAACGATTTCTGATATCCCGTTTGAAGGACCGATTGCCGGCGTAACCGTTGGACGTGTTGACGGGCAATTTGTGATCAATCCGTCAGTTGAGCAAATGGAGAAAAGCGATATCCATCTTGTCGTTGCGGGCACAAAAGACGCGATTAACATGGTTGAAGCCGGTGCGGACGAGGTGCCGGAAGAAGTAATGCTTGAAGCGATTATGTTTGGACATGAGGAAATTAAACGGTTGATTGCGTTCCAAGAGGAAATTGCAGCGAAAGTCGGAAAAGAAAAGATGGAGGTTGTGCTTTACGAACTTGACCCAGAGCTGGAGGCGGAAATTCGCCAAATGGCTGAAGCCGACATTAAACGTGCGGTTCAAGTTCCTGAAAAACTGGCTCGTGAGGCAGCGATTGAAGAAGTAAAAGCAGGTGTTGTGGCAAAATACGAAGAGCAGGAAGCAGATGAAGAAACGCTTAAACAAGTGAATGAGATACTACATAAATTAGTGAAAGAAGAAGTTCGCCGTCTTATTACAGAAGAAAAAGTGCGTCCAGACGGGCGAAAAATTGATGAAATTCGTCCGTTATCCTCTGAAGTCGGTTTATTGCCGCGCACACATGGTTCAGGTTTGTTTACGCGCGGGCAAACGCAGGCGCTCAGCGTTTGTACGTTAGGAGCCCTCGGCGATGTCCAAATTTTGGACGGGCTTGGTATCGAAGAAACAAAACGCTTTATGCATCATTATAACTTCCCGCCATTTTCCGTCGGTGAAACAGGCGCCATGCGCGGACCTGGACGTCGGGAAATTGGACATGGTGCGCTTGGTGAGCGGGCATTAGAGCCGGTGATTCCATCCGAGAAGGAATTTCCTTATACGATTCGCCTCGTTTCTGAAGTGCTGGAATCGAACGGCTCGACTTCGCAAGCAAGTATTTGCGCAAGCACATTAGCGATGATGGATGCAGGTGTTCCGATAAAAGCACCGGTCGCGGGAATTGCAATGGGGCTTATCAAAAACGGTGAACATTATACCATTCTTACGGATATTCAAGGAATGGAAGACCATCTTGGCGATATGGACTTTAAAGTAGCTGGTACGGCAAAAGGTGTAACTGCATTGCAAATGGATATTAAAATTAAAGGCTTATCGCGCGAAATTCTTGAAGAGGCTTTACAGCAGGCGAAAAAAGGCCGCATGGAAATCCTTGAGCATATGATGCAAACGATTAGCGAACCGCGCAAAGAGCTTTCCAAATATGCTCCGAAAATTTTAACAATGCAGATCAATCCAGATAAAATTCGCGAAGTCATCGGGCCAAGCGGCAAACAAATTAACAAAATTATCGAAGAAACCGGCGTCAAAATTGATATCGAACAAGATGGTACGATTTTCATTTCTTCTGTCAATGAAGAGATGAACCGCAAAGCGAAAAAGATCATTGAAGACATTGTTCGCGAAGTTGAAGTAGGACAAATTTACCTTGGAAAAGTAAAACGCATTGAAAAGTTTGGGGCATTCGTCGAATTATTTAACGGAAAAGACGGTCTTGTCCATATTTCTGAATTAGCTGAAGAACGAATTGGCAAAGTAGAAGACGTTGTGGCGGTTGGAGACGAAATTTTAGTAAAAGTGATGGAAATCGATAAACAAGGCCGAGTCAATCTTTCCCGTAAAGCCGTATTGCGTGAGCAAAAAGAAAATCAAAAATCGTAACTTTGAGGAGCCTTGGGATTTCCCATGGCTTCTTTATCGTTGACGAAAAGAAAATAATGCGCTCCTTTCGTTCTACCTTGTCCTTCCTTTACATATTTCTAGTAAAGAGGGGGGGACATTGTGTGAACATAAAATATATTCGTCCTTTTTCATTCGTCATCATGTTATTGTTTATATTTATCATCCTGCAAAATCCTTGGATCGATCAATACGTTCATCATTTGCGGAATGCGAGTGTAGAAACAGCCAAACAAAAAGATAAGCTTTATCTGGAAATTGAAGAAAAAGCAAAGCAATATGAAATCCCTGCTCAAGATGCGAAACTTGATAAAGTTTGGAAAGCGATTCCTGGATATAACGGTTTAAAAGTGGATATAGCTGTTTCTTATAAAAACATGAAAAAATTAGGAACATTTAACGAGCAGATGCTTATGTATAAACAAATACCTCCAAAAGTTCATTTATCTGATTTGCCGCCTGAGGCGATTTACCGCGGTCATCCAGACAAGCCGATGGTTGCTTTTTTAATTAATGTGGCTTGGGGAAATGAGCATATTCCGAAAATGCTTGCCACATTAAAAAAACATGATATAAAGGCAACATTTTTCTTAGAGGGACGTTGGGTAAAAAACAACCCGGATATGGCAAAAATGATTGTTGATGCCGGTCATGAAGTCGGCAATCATTCATACAGCCATCCAGATTTAAAAACGATGAGCAACAAAGCAATTCATGAGCAGTTGATCAAGACGAATGAAGTCATTGAAGCAACAACAGGGGTGAAATGTAAATGGTTTGCTCCGCCGAGCGGCAGTTATCGCGATGATGTCGTAAAAATTGCTCATGAGCTGCAAATGGGAACGATTATGTGGAGCGTTGATACAATTGATTGGCAAAAACCATCGCCATCTGTTATAGTTGAACGAGTACTGTCTAAAATTCATCCAGGTGCGATGGTGTTAATGCACCCAACTGCGTCTACTGCACAAGCACTTGATTCGCTTATTGTCTTAATAAAAAAGAAAGAATACGAAATTTCTAATGTGTCAACATTATTAGACGAAGAAAGAATTGTGAGAAAATAGGAGGAACGCGGCATTGATTAAAAAGTATACGTGTCAAAATGGAGTAAGAATTGTTCTTGAACAGATTCCAACAATGCGTTCAGTTGCCATCGGTGTATGGATCGGAACGGGGTCACGCGATGAGAACGAGCAAAATAATGGAATTTCTCATTTTTTAGAGCATATGTTTTTTAAAGGAACAAAAACACGCAGTGCCCGGGACATTGCTGAGGCGTTTGACAGCATCGGCGGACAAGTGAACGCTTTTACTTCGAAAGAGTATACATGCTACTATGCAAAAGTATTAGATGATCACGCCGGTTTCGCCTTGGAAATATTGGCGGATATGTTCTTTAACTCGACATTTGTTGAAGAAGAATTAAAGAAAGAGAAAAATGTTGTATTAGAAGAAATTAAAATGTACGAAGATACTCCTGACGATATTGTTCATGATTTATTAAGTAAAGCCTGTTATGCGAACCATTCGCTTGGCTATCCAATTTTAGGGACGGAGCAAACATTAAATACATTTACAGGCGATACACTGCGTGAATATATGGCGGAAAATTATACGCCGGATAAAGTAGTCATTTCTGTTGCCGGAAATGTAGATGAAAGCTTTATTGATGAAATCGAAAAATATTTCGGTTCGTTCGAAGCAAAACAAAAGACCCGCGAGATGATTGCACCCGTTTTTCAACCGCAAAAGCTGGCGCGGAAAAAAGAAACAGAGCAAGCACATTTATGTATCGGATTTAATGGCTTACCTGTAGGTCATGATGATATTTATAGCTTAATTATTTTAAATAATATATTGGGCGGAAGTATGAGCAGCCGTTTATTCCAAGAAGTGCGTGAACAACGGGGGCTTGCATACTCTGTATTCTCTTATCATTCCTCCTATCAGGATGGAGGATTGTTAACGATTTATGGCGGTACGGGTAGTAATCAATTAGATGTACTTTTTGAAACGATCTATGAAACAATACAAAAGCTCAAGGATGAAGGAATTACATCGAAAGAACTGCAAAATAGTAAAGAACAGATGAAAGGAAGCTTAATGCTCAGCCTTGAAAGCACAAACAGCCGCATGAGCCGCAATGGAAAAAACGAACTTTTATTAGGCCGTCACCGTTCGCTCGACGAAGTAATTGAATGCATTAATCATGTCACCGAAGATAGTGTCAATAAGCTGGCAAAACAAATTTTCAGCGAAGATTTTGCAGTAGCGCTTATCAGTCCGTCTGGCGAACTTCCAAAAGCGCTTCAACATTAACAAAAAATGCCTGCAAGTTTTTACTTGCAGGCATTTTTTGTTCTATTGTCTCTTACAATGATAGAAAGGAGGGCTGCCATAATGAGGTTAAGCGAGCTGAGCGGCAAGGAGATTGTGGATGTGAAGCGTGCAGAACGATTAGGGGTTTTAGGACAGACGGATTTGGAAATAAACGAGCAAACGGGGCAAATTCAAGCATTACTTATTCCAACGTCAAAATGGTTTGGTTTTCGCAAGGAAGGAAATGAAATTCGTGTTCCTTGGAAATACATTAAAAAGATTGGGACCGATATGATTATTATTGATTTTCCTGAAGACTAAAAGGATATGTACAAAACTGCTTGGGAGCACTCAAGCAGTTTTTTTATTTTCTATTACATTCACCTATTTCTTTTGTTTTTCATAAGATGTGAAGAAAATGAAGCTCTTTAGGCAAAAATCTAGTTTCAAATAAGAAGGTGAGCCAAAAATGCTGACGGGAATGCACGTTGCTATAATAGGCGGAGATGCCAGACAGTTGGAAGTCATTCGCAAGTTGACAGAGCTTGATGCCAAGTTGTCTTTAATCGGCTTTGATCAATTAGATCACGGGTTTACAGGTGCGGCAAAAGTTCAAATCGATGAGGTCGATTTTTCCGAGTTAGATGCGATTATTTTACCGGTTCCCGGTACAAATCTTGAAGGGCAAGTTGACACCGTTTTTTCCAATGAAAAAGTGTTTTTAACAGAAGAGATGCTGTTAAAAACACCGAAGCATTGCACGATTTACTCCGGAATCAGCAACAGCTATCTTGAGAAGTTAATGAAAGCTGCAAACCGGAAACATGTGCAGCTATTTGAGCGCGATGATGTAGCGATTTATAATTCGATTCCAACCGTTGAAGGAACGCTCATGATCGTGATTCAGCATACCGATTTTACGATTCACGGCTCTCGTGTCGCTGTTTTAGGTTTAGGGAGAGTTGGAATGAGCGTAGCGCGTGCGTTTGCCGCTTTAGGAGCGAACGTAAAAGTGGGAGCCCGGCGCTCGGAGCATATTGCACGCATAACCGAAATGGGATTATATCCTTTTCATCTTAATGACTTAGAAAAAGAAGCAGCAGACATCGATATATGTATTAATACGATTCCGCACATGGTTGTTACGGCCAGTGTGATTTCGAAGATGCCGGCTCACACATTAATCGTTGATCTTGCTTCCAAACCAGGAGGCACTGATTTTCGCTATGCGGAAAAAAGAGGCGTTAAAGCGTTGCTCGCTCCCGGATTGCCGGGAATTGTGGCGCCGAAAACAGCGGGGCAAATTGTTGCCAATGTGTTAGCACAGTTGCTTTCAGCAGATTTAAAAAAGCGAAAGGAGACATGATGGATGAGTTTACAAGGAAAGCGAATCGGCTTTGGCTTGACAGGATCTCATTGCACATATGATGAAGTAATGCCGGAAATTGAAAAATTAGTGAAAGAAGGGGCGGAAGTTTTACCGATCGTTACGCATACAGTAAAAACGACAAATACCCGTTTTGGAGACGGAGAAGATTGGGTAAAAAAATTAGAAGAAATAACAGGAAATAAAGTGATTGATACGATTGTTAAGGCAGAGCCGCTCGGACCAAAAATTCCGCTTGACTGCATGGTTATCGCACCGCTTACAGGGAATTCAATGAGCAAATTGGCAAATGCAATGACCGACTCACCGGTGTTAATGGCAGCAAAGGCAACGATGCGCGGTCATCGGCCAGTCGTTGTCGGCATTTCCACGAATGACGCACTTGGTTTAAATGGCGTCAATTTAATGCGTCTCATGGCCGCAAAAAACATTTATTTCATTCCTTTCGGTCAAGATGCACCGCAAACAAAGCCGAATTCGATGGTAGCGAAAATGTCACTTTTACGGGATACGATTATCACAGCGCTTGAAGGCAGACAGCTGCAGCCTGTTATTATCGAAAAATTCCGTGACAGCGGGAATTAATAAATAAGCATTGGAGAGAAAATTTATGCAATGAGTAAAATTTTTCTCCCCATTATAGATGGATGTGCTAAAATAAATGTTATTAAAAAAGCTATGAATATGATATTGATCTTAGAGCGGAAGGAGAAATCGTCATGGAACAAAAAGGATTGCATGTTGCGGTTGTCGGAGCAACAGGTGCTGTTGGTCAACAAATGATTCAAACATTAGAAAACAGAAATTTCCCAATTGCCAAATTAACGTTGTTATCGTCTGAGCGCTCAGCTGGGAAAAAAGTCGTTTTTAAAGGAGAAGAATTTGAAGTACAAGTAGCAAAGCCGGAAAGTTTTGAAGGCGTAGATATCGCTCTTTTCAGCGCTGGAGGCTCTGTTTCAAAAGAATTAGCTCCGGAAGCAGTCAAACGGGGGGCTGTCGTTGTCGATAATACGAGCGCTTTCCGCATGGATGAAAATGTACCGCTTGTCGTACCAGAAGTAAATGAAGAAGATCTAAAATGGCATAACGGGATTATCGCCAATCCAAACTGCTCAACGATTCAAATGGTCGTAGCGCTTGAACCGATTCGCAAGGCATTCGGCTTGAAAAAAGTGATTGTTTCCACCTATCAAGCTGTATCCGGTGCGGGAGCACAAGCGATTGAAGAGCTTAAATCTCAAGCAAAAGCCGTTCTTGAAGGTAAAGAGTTTACTCCGGAAATTTTACCGGTTAAATCCGATAAAAAACATTATCAAATTGCGTTTAATGCGATTCCGCAAATTGATAAATTTCAAGAGAACGGTTTTACGTTTGAAGAAATGAAAATGATTAACGAAACAAAGAAAATCATGCACATGCCAGAGTTGGAAGTAGCGGCAACGTGCGTACGCATTCCAGTGATCACAGGGCATTCTGAGTCCGTATATATCGAAATCGAAAAAGCAGGTGTAGCAATAGAAGATGTGAAAAGCGTATTGAAAGATGCACCGGGAGTTGTCTTGCAGGATGAGCCGGCCGAACAGATCTATCCAATGCCAGCGGACTGCGTTGGCAAAAATGACGTATTTGTCGGCCGAATTCGAAAAGATTTAGACCGTGACAATGGATTCCATTTATGGATTGTATCTGATAACTTATTAAAAGGAGCGGCATGGAATTCTGTACAAATTGCCGAAAGTTTGCTTAAATTAGGTCTTGTGAAGGCGTAAAACCAAAAAGCATCAAGGTTTCTGCAAATATTAATTGGGGTGTTACAATGAAAATCATTGTTCAAAAGTTCGGCGGTACATCGGTCCGTGATGAGCACGGACGAGAATTAGCGCGCAAGCACATTATGCGGGCGCTGGATGAAGGTTATAAAGTCGTTGTTGTTGTTTCTGCGATGGGCAGAAAAGGAGAACCGTATGCAACAGATACGCTTTTAAGCCTAATTGGAGGCAGTCACTCTCATGTTAGCAAGCGTGAGCAAGATATGCTTATGGCTTGCGGTGAAATTATTTCAAGCGTTGTTTTCAGCAATATGCTGAACATGCATGGAATTAAAGCAACGGCATTAACGGGAGCGCAAGCCGGCTTTCGTACGAATGCCGATCATACAAATGCAAAAATTATCGAAATGCGCTGCGACCGTTTGTTAAAGATGTTAAAGGAATATGAAGTGGTTGTGGTTGCCGGCTTTCAAGGAGCAACAAAAGATGGGGATGTTACAACGATTGGCCGCGGTGGCAGCGATACATCAGCAGCTGCGCTCGGCGCAGCATTAGGTGCTGAATGGATCGATATTTTTACCGATGTGGAAGGAGTTATGACGGCGGATCCGCGCATTGTCGAAAATGCGCGCCCGCTTGATGTCGTGACGTATACAGAAATTTGTAATATGGCGTATCAAGGGGCAAAAGTGATTCATCCGCGCGCTGTCGAAATCGCGATGCAGGCAAAAGTTCCGATTCGCATAAGGTCGACGTATTCCGATGCCCCGGGAACGCTCGTCACCTCCCTTGTAAAAGGGAATAAAGGAAGTGATGTAAAGGAGCGTCTAGTAACAGGAATTGCCCATGTGTCCAATATTACGCAAATTAAAGTGTATGCAAAAGAAGGACACTATGAATTGCAGTCCGAAGTGTTTAAAGCGATGGCCAAAGAAGGAATTAGTGTAGACTTTATTAATATCTCTCCAAACGGTGTTGTATATACGGTTGCGGGAGAGATGACGGAGCGCGCTGTTGCGGCATTGCGGAACATCGGCTACGAGCCTGTTGTAACAAAAGGGTGCGCGAAAGTGTCTACTGTCGGTGCGGGAATTGCCGGAGTTCCCGGGGTTACAGCTAAAATCGTAACCGCTCTTTCAGAACAAGGCATTCAAATTTTGCAGTCGGCTGACAGCCATACAACGATTTGGGTGCTTGTCAAAGAAGAAGATTTAAAGAAAGCTGTGAATGCATTGCACGAAGCTTTTCATCTCTCCGAAGAACCGCAAGATGTAGAGAAATATGAATACGAATGAGGAGTGAAAGCGTTGATTCAATTCGGTAAAGTCGTCACAGCGATGGTGACGCCGTTTGATAGCAAAGGAAATATCGATTTTGCCAAAACAACGCAACTTGTCAATTACTTAATCGACAACGGGACGGATTCTCTCGTTGTCGCAGGGACGACAGGGGAATCCCCAACATTAACGACGGAGGAAAAAATGGCGTTATTCCGCCATGTTGTTTCTGTTGTCGATGGCAGAGTTCCGGTCATTGCTGGAACAGGGAGCAACAATACGCATGCTTCCATCGATTTAACAAAAAGGGCAGAGGAAGCGGGCGTTGATGCGGTTATGCTTGTAGCTCCTTACTATAATAAGCCGAATCAGGAGGGGCTTTACCAGCATTTTAAGGCGATCGCCGAAAGTACCTCTCTTCCGGTTATGCTGTACAATATTCCGGGACGTTCAGTTGTAAATATCGCTGTTGATACGATTATCCGCCTGTCAAAAATTCCGAATGTTGTTGCTGTAAAAGATGCAAGCGGCAATTTAGATGCGATGACAGAAATTATTGCTAATACAGATGAAGATTTTATGTTATACAGCGGTGATGACGGTTTAACACTTCCGGTGCTGGCCATTGGCGGAGATGGAATTGTGTCGGTTGCATCACACATTATTGGCAATGAAATGCAAGAAATGATTGCCGCATTTGAAAACGGCGATCGCGTGAAGGCAGCGAAGCTTCATCAAAAGCTCTTGCCAATCATGAAAGGCTTGTTTGCAGCACCAAGCCCAGCGCCTGTAAAAACAGCATTGCAAATGAAAGGGCTGGACGTCGGTTCTGTACGTTTGCCGCTTGTGCCTTTGACAGAGCAGGAGCGAGTGCAGCTTGCTAATCTTTTAAATACTTTATAAATTTGATCTTGCGAAGGGTCAGATTTCCTCGAATGATGACAATGATGGAACAGAGTTTTTATTGTCGCCCGAGGGAGCTGACCCTTTGTTTTTTGTGACATGACTGAATGTATGCTCAACAAATTATCTTGTGTTCCAAATCTTGCATCAGTTATAATAAACTCAAGTGACTTTGAGCGGGTTAGTATCTTCATAGGAGGACGTAGCATTGAGTACAAAACATGCAGAAAAAATAAGAGTGTTTTCCCTTGGGGGAGTTGGGGAAATCGGAAAAAACATGTATGTCGTTGAGATTGATGACGACATTTTTGTCATTGATGCAGGAATTATGTTTCCGGAAGGTGAAATGTTAGGAATTGATATGGTTATTCCTGACATTTCTTATCTTGTGGAGCGTCAAGAGCGAATTAAAGGTATATTTCTTACGCACGGTCATGAAGAGCATATCGGAGCGATTGCTTATGTTTTGCGGAAAATCAATGTTCCGGTCTATGCAACGAAGTTAACGCTTGCATTAGTCGAAGAAAAGTTAAAAGAGCATGGCGTTACAGTACGTGCACAGTTAAATGAAGTTCATTCCGATTCTGTAGTGACTTTTGAGAAAGTAAAAATGACGTTTTTCCGAACGATTCACAGCATTCCTGATTCAATCGGGATCAGCATTCACACGTCACAAGGAGCGATTGTTTATACGGGCGATTTTAAATTTGACCAAACGCCATACGGTATAAACCGGGTCGATTTAGGGAAAATGGCACAAATCGGCGATCAAGGCGTATTATGTTTACTTTCAGACAGTACGAATGCAGAAAAACCAGGATATACCGGATCAGATGCCATTGTTGCTCAAGAGATTGCCGATGTTGTTTATGATGCCCCCGGCAGGGTGATTGTCGCTTGCTATGCGTCAAATATTACAAGAATCCAACAAGTATTAAATGCGGCAAAAAAACATAAACGGAAAGTTGCCATTGCCGGGCGCAGCATGCATAAAGTAATGGATATTGCCCTTCGGCTTGGTTATCTGCAAATACCTGACAAGCTTGTCATACCGATTAACGATATTCATCAATATGAGGATAAAGAGCTCGTTATATTGACAACAGGCGGCCATGGAGAACCGATGGGAGTATTGGCTCGCATGGCGAAGCAGGCGCATAAACAAGTCAATATTAAGGAAGGCGATACGGTCATTATTGCTGCTTCGCCGATGCCAGGAAATGAGCTCACTGTTTCCCGAACCATCGACGCCTTGTATCGTGCCGGTGCGAATGTCATTTACAGACAACGAAACGTGCATGTTTCCGGACATGGAAGTCAAGAAGAATTAAAATTAATGCTCAATTTAATGAAACCGAAATATTTTATCCCTGTTCATGGCGAATACCGTATGCAAAAAGCGCATGCAAAGCTGGCAAAAGCGGTTGGAATTGCTGAGGACCAAACGTTTTTAATTGATAAGGGAGATGTCATCGAGTTTCGCAATGGTCAGGCGCGTTACGGCGGAAAAGTGCCATGCGGCAATATTCTTATCGACGGGTTGGGAATCGGTGACGTTGGAAATATTGTATTACGCGATCGCCGTCTGCTTTCGCAAGACGGGATTTTAATCGTTGTAGTTACACTTAGTAAAGAAGCAAAGAAGATTATTGCTGGACCGGAAATTATTTCTCGTGGTTTTGTCTATGTAAGGGGATCAGAGACTCTTCTTGATGAAGCAACCAAGATTGTTACGGATATCGTCAACAAATGCATGCAAGACTACATCATTGAATGGTCGTCGCTCAAGTCAAATATTCGTGAGGCGTTAAACCAATATTTATTTGAAAAGACAAAGCGTAAACCGATGATTTTGCCAATCATTATGGAAATTTAATGCAATCATGCTCAAAGTCTAATGAAAATGCCGATTGAACAGTTTGTTTCAATCGGCATTTTTATTTTACAGCTAGAACATACTAAGCTATATCATGAAGAGAAAGGAGCATATAAATGAACGACAAGGGGTACATGACTTCCGATTCGGAAGAAAAAGAAGAAAAACAAGAAGAAAATGTGACGACAGCTATACAACAATTAGGACAAACAAATATTCCACAAATGGCGCAAGATTCAAATATTCATTGCTTAACCATTGTTGGCCAAATTGAAGGACATATTCAGCTGCCTCCACAGAACAAGACGACAAAATACGAACACGTTATTCCGCAAATTGTGGCAATCGAACAAAATCCAAATATCGAGGGGCTGCTTGTTTTGTTGAATACGGTCGGTGGAGATGTGGAAGCGGGGTTGGCGATTGCGGAAATGCTTGCCTCTTTATCCAAACCAACCGTTTCCGTTGTGCTAGGCGGCGGGCATTCTATCGGTGTACCGATTGCTGTTTCTTGTGATTATTCATTTATTGTGGAGACGGCGACAATGACCATTCACCCGATTCGTTTAACAGGTCTTGTCATTGGAGTACCGCAAACATTTGAGTATTTAGATAAAATGCAGGAACGGGTTGTCAGATTTGTGACGAAACATTCAAATATTAGCGAGGAAAAGTTTAAGGAATTGATGTTTTCCAAAGGGAATTTAACGCGCGATATCGGTACAAATGTAGTTGGCTTAGATGCTGTGAAGTATGGGCTAATCGATGAAGTCGGCGGTGTATCGCAGGCGATGAAAAAGCTGCAGGAGCTAATCGAATTTAAAAAAGGAAAAGAAGGAAAGATGCTGCAATGATTCTATATACGACGATGCCGCAAGAGCTTATATTTCAAACGGCTTCTGCCGAGTATGCAAAACAACAGCTTGTTTATTATGACAGCATCCCATTGTTAGTGCGGGAAACGGAAACAAAAGAGTATGAAATAGTCCGCAATTTAAGCACGAATCCGCAACATTTTTTACAAGCAAAATATTCACCTGGAATGAGAATCTTGCCACCACGATAACATCGTAATAAACTCCTGTATTCTTGTTATTTGTGATATAATAAAATCACCCCATAAGTGTCTGACCTCACGCGTGTTTCACAATTATCGTTCATTTGTCCAACATGATGTCCTATGTATTGTGTTGTGGGGTCTGACCTTGGGATTTTGAGACAGCCTCTTATAGGGTCTGACACTTTGCTGCTGGGTCAGGCTCTATTTCAAGTTTTATGTTGGAGTGACAAACAATGGCAAAACGTAAACGACGACAACGAAAAAGCAAGGAGCAGTGGAAGGCAGCGTTTCGCTTAGAGTTAACAGGGCTTGCTATGTTAGCTGTTTCCGTGATTGCCATGGCGCATCTCGGATTAGTAGGAAAAACGTTTGTCTTTTTCATGCGTTTTTTTATGGGAGAATGGTACATACTTGCCTTAATCGGCTTATTCGTTTTATCACTTTATTTAATTTGGAAGAGGACGTGGCCTTCTTTTGCACATCGCTCGTTAATCGGCATATATATTGTTGTCATGGCAATGTTATTATTAAGCCATCAAACGTTATTTGAGCTTCTGTCGCGGCAAGGAAAATTTGCCGATCCAAGCATTGTGCGAACGACATGGGAGCTGTTTTGGCTGGAAGTGCGCGGCGAATCTTCTTTTGCTGATTTAGGCGGCGGCATCATCGGTGCTGTTCTTTTTTCGGCAAGCTATTATTTATTTGATGAGCTTGGAACAAAGTGGATTTCCTTTTTGCTCATTATTGTCGGCGTCGCATTCATCACCGGAAAATCGCTGCATGAAACCGTTGGAAAAGCGATTGGCTTTCTTTTATCGTTTGTTCAAAGACAATGGAAGGAATTTGTTTCAGATGTAAAACAAATGTTTATAACCCGAAACAAATATAAGTCGAAAAAAGCGAAAAGAGCGCGTGAAAATGAGGGTTCTACAGAACAAGAAATCGTTCAGAATGAAACGACAATGGATGCAGAGGAGCACGAGGAGTCTCATGCTCCTCCAATCATTTCTGATTTTAGTACGCATGTTGGAGAAAAGGTTGAAGCGATATCGACGGAAAAGGAAGATAATGAAGAATCTAACACACCAATGACATTTTCAGAGATGGAAAATGTGGATTACCAATTGCCGCCGCTTGATTTGTTAAATATGCCAAAACCCGCAAATCAATCAAAGGATCACGAAAACATTTATGCCAATGCCAGAAAGCTGGAAAAAACGTTTCAAAGCTTTGGGGTAAAAGCAAAGGTAACTCAAGTCCACCTCGGTCCGGCAGTAACAAAATATGAGGTATATCCGGATGCAGGGGTGAAGGTGAGCAAAATTGTCAGCTTAAGCGATGATTTAGCATTAGCGCTGGCTGCAAAAGATATTCGCATTGAAGCACCGATTCCCGGAAAATCAGCAATTGGCATTGAGGTGCCGAATGAAGAAATCGCCATGGTATCATTGCGGGAAGTACTGGAAGCAAAAGAAAATAATAAGCCGGATGCAAAATTATTAATTGGATTAGGCAGGGACATTTCCGGACAAGCGGTGCTTGCAGAGTTAAATAAAATGCCGCATCTGTTAGTAGCAGGTGCGACAGGAAGCGGAAAAAGCGTATGTATCAATGCGATTATTACAAGCCTCTTAATGCGTACTAAGCCGCATGAAGTGAAAATGATGATGATTGATCCAAAAATGGTGGAGCTAAGCGTATATAACGGAATTCCGCATTTGCTTGCCCCTGTAGTGACGGATCCGAAAAAAGCATCGCAGGCGTTAAAGAAAGTCGTCAGCGAAATGGAGCGGAGATATGAGTTGTTTTCGCATACAGGGACGAGAAACATTGAAGGATATAATGAATATGTGAAACGTTATAATCAAGAATCGGATGTCAAACAGCCGCTCCTTCCATACATCGTTGTTATTGTGGACGAGTTGGCGGACTTAATGATGGTCGCTTCATCAGATGTCGAGGATTCGATTACACGTCTAGCACAAATGGCTCGTGCGGCAGGGATTCATTTAATTATTGCCACGCAAAGACCGTCTGTCGATGTCATTACCGGTGTCATTAAAGCAAACATTCCATCGCGGATCGCCTTTAGCGTATCGTCACAAACCGACTCACGGACGATTTTAGATATGGGAGGGGCGGAGAAACTGCTCGGCCGCGGCGATATGCTATTTTTACCAGTCGGAGCTTCCAAGCCGATTCGTGTGCAAGGTGCATTCGTATCGGACAAAGAAGTAGAAGCAGTTGTTAATTTTGTCATTTCACAGCAAAAGGCGCAGTATCATGAAGAGATGATCCCGACAGAGTCCGATGAAGAGACGGCTGACTTTGATGATGAATTATATGACGAAGCCGTTCAGCTTGTTATTGAAATGCAAAGCGCTTCCGTTTCGATGCTGCAGCGCCGTTTTCGCATCGGGTATAACCGGGCTGCGCGTTTGATTGATGCGATGGAAGCCCGAGGCGTTGTCGGCCCTTATGAAGGAAGTAAACCGCGCGCTGTGTTAATCCCAAAAGAAAATGCAAAAAGTTCATAAAAGAGGCAGAATGTCTGTCTCTTTTTTTTATATATTAGAAATAGAGATTGTGCCATACTATTAAAACCGCTTACATTCATTTTATTTTCTACTTTTTTCGACAAAATGTCGATTTACTATTTATTTATGACAAAAAAAGTGTTATAGTAATTTCGATTAGACTAAATTGTCTAACGTCAGAGGTCTGATATCTTGAAAATATCGTTATGGAGGCTTCACAATGTCCATTAAGTCAGACAATCGCCATTTATATTTACAAGTTATTGACCGGCTTAAACATGATATCGAGACAGGGGTTTACAAAGAAAAAGAAAAGTTACCTTCCGAGTTTGAGCTTTCAAAACAATTGGGCGTCAGCCGGGCGACATTGCAGGAAGCTCTTCGTGTTTTAGAAGAAGAAAACGTTATCATTCGCCGTCATGGTGTCGGAACGTTCGTTAATTCACGACCAATGTTTACTTCCGGCATTGAACAATTGAGCAGTGTAACCGATATGATCAAACAAGCAGGACGCAAACCGGGAACGATTTTTCTTTCCTCTTCCATTCAAGGTCCAACGGAGGAAGATGTACGGCGCTTCCGCTGCTCAAAAGATGAGGAAATTCTTTTAGTCGAGAGGGTACGGACGGCAGACGGTGAGCCGGTTGTCTACTGTGTGGACAAAATCCCATGTAAATATTTGCCTCAAGGAATTTCCTATGAGAATGAGTCGTTGTTTGAAAATCTCCATCAGCAAGCGAACAGAGACATTGCGTATGCGGTCGCCCATATCGAACCGCTCGGCTATCACGAAAAAGTGTCACCGATTTTAGAATGTGAGCCGGAAACAGCCTTGTTAGTCCTGAAACAAATGCACTACGATTATAATGACGAGCCGATTTTATACTCCATTAACTACTTTAAGTCTGATAAATTTAGCTTTCATGTCTTACGAAAGCGCGTATAAAAAATGAGAGTTTTTTAAGGGGGGTGACATTCTGTTACATAGAAAGCAGCGTCTAACAAAATAATAATAAAGTCTATCTATAAAAAACTAGGGGGTAAACAGGATGAAGAAAAAACGTTTTGGCGTAGCTCTTTCAATTATGTTAGCTGCCGGTGCCCTTTTAGGCGGCTGCGGACAAAAAGATGAGAACAACGCTGGCGGAGGCAAGGATACTTTCAGCGTCGCGATGGTTACTGACGTCGGCGGTATTGACGACAAATCTTTCAATCAATCTGCATGGGAAGGTTTGCAAAAATTTGGTGAAGAAAATGGCTTGAAAAAAGGAAAAGGCGGCTATGATTACTTACAATCTCAAAGTGACGCCGATTATGCAACAAACTTAAACAAGCTTGTAAGAAGCGACTTTGACTTAATTTACGGTATTGGTTTCTTAATGACTGACGCGATTACAAAAATTGCTGAACAAAAACCGGACAATAAATTCGCGATTGTCGACAGCGTAGTTGAAAAGCCAAATGTAGCAAGCATTACGTTCAAAGAGCATGAAGGTTCTTTCCTTGTTGGTGTTGTTGCTGGTTTAACAACCAAAACAAATAAAATCGGTTTTGTTGGCGGTATGGAAATTCCGTTAATTGAGAAATTTGAAAGCGGATTCCGTGCCGGTGTGAAAGCGGTAAATCCAAAGGCAACAGTTGAAGTTCAATATGCAGGTGCGTTTGACCAAGCAGATAAAGGAAAAGCAATCGCATCAAGCATGTACGCTTCCGGCATTGACGTCATTTACCATGCAGCAGGTGCTACTGGTAACGGTGTATTCTCCGAAGCAAAAGACTTAAAAACAAAAGATCCAAACCGTGAACTTTGGGTAATTGGTGTTGACAAAGACCAAGCTCCAGAAGGTGTTGTAAAAGCGGGCGGAAAAGAATACAACGTGACATTAACATCAATGGTTAAGCGCGTTGATGTAGCGGTTTACGACGTTGCGAAGAAAACAAAAGAAGGTCAATTCCCTGGCGGTAAAGTAATTGAGTATGGTCTTCCAGAAAATGGTGTAGGTATTGCTCCTACTCAAGACAATATTAAACCAGATGTATTAAAAGCGGTTGACGAATGGAAAGAAAAAATCGTCAAAGGTGAAGTGAAAGTACCAAAAACTCGCGATGAATACAAAGCGTTCGAAGCAACATTAAAATAATGAAAGCCAACTGAGGCTGTCTCATAGGGTCTGACCTCACGTGCGTTTAACAATATATAGCTCATTTTATATATTGTGTTGTGGGGTCTGACCCTTGGCTTTTGAGACCAGTCTCGCCATGAAAACCATTAAATGAAAAGTTACAAAATACTTTGTAGCTTTTCATTTAATGATTTTAACATTCTCATGCAAGGAGTGAATGGTGCTTGGAATATGTAATTGAGATGTTGAATATTCGCAAAGTATTCGGCAATTTCGTAGCGAACGATAATATTACACTTCAATTGAAAAAAGGGGAAATTCATGCCCTTCTTGGAGAAAACGGTGCCGGTAAATCGACGTTGATGAACGTCTTATTCGGACTTTACCAACCGGACGGCGGCGAAATTCGCGTTAAGGGACAAACAGTAAAAATCTCCAATCCGAATGTCGCTAACGATCTTGGTATCGGTATGGTGCATCAACATTTTATGCTTGTTGACACGTTCACGGTCACCGAGAACATCATATTAGGAAGCGAGCCGACAAAGGGAGGAAAAATTGATATTAAACGTGCAGAACGAGAAGTACGTGAATTATCAGAACGCTATGGATTAGCGGTGGATCCGACGGCAAAAATTGCTGATATCTCTGTCGGCATGCAGCAGCGCGTCGAAATTTTAAAAACGTTATATCGCGGTGCAGACATTTTAATTTTTGACGAACCAACAGCGGTATTAACACCCCAAGAAATTCAAGAGTTGATTCAAATTATGAAAGCGCTCGTAAGAGAAGGAAAATCGATTATTTTAATCACTCATAAGTTAAAAGAAATTATGGAAGTGTGTGACCGCGTTACCGTTATTCGCCGGGGGAAAGGAATCGGTACGCTCAATGTGGCGGATACAAATCCGAATGAACTTGCGGCATTGATGGTTGGTCGTGAAGTACATTTCAAGACAGATAAAAAACCGGCGCAACCTGGTAAAGAAGTGCTCGACATTAAAGATTTAGTTGTCAAAGATGCCCGCGGTGTAACCGTTGTTGACCATTTGAACTTAACGGTTCGCGCTGGTGAAATCGTCGGCATTGCTGGTGTGGACGGAAACGGTCAATCCGAATTAATTGAAGCGATTACCGGTTTAATAAAAGCGGAATCCGGCTCCATTAAATTAAATGGAAAAGAAATTCTTAACTTGCCGCCGCGGAAAATTACAGAAGCAGGCGTTGGCCATATCCCGCAAGACCGTCATAAACATGGCTTAGTACTTGATTTTCCAATCGGTGAAAATATGGTATTGCAAACCTATTATAAAGAGCCATATTCGAAAAACGGTATTTTAAACTTTAAAAATATTTATGATAAAGCCCGTCAGTTAATTAAAGAATTTGACGTGCGTACACCGGACGAATACACAAAAGCGCGTGCTCTTTCCGGCGGTAACCAACAAAAAGCGATTATCGGCCGCGAAGTCGATCGCAATCCGGATCTCTTGATCGCAGCACAACCGACGCGCGGTCTTGACGTTGGTGCGATTGAGTTTATTCATAAGCGTCTCATTGAACAACGCGATCAAGGAAAAGCAGTGCTGCTCGTTTCGTTTGAATTAGATGAAATTATGAATGTAAGTGACCGAATCGCCGTCATTTATGAAGGAAAAATTGTTGCCATTGTGGATCCGAAAGAAACAACAGAGCAAGAGCTTGGCTTATTGATGGCAGGAAGTAAACGTAAGGAAGCAGGTGTTTCTTCATGAATTCAGGTCGTTTAACGAATTTTCTTATTCCGCTGTTAGCGGTTTTGCTTGGTGTGATTGCAGGTTCAATTGTGATGGTTATAAGCGGTTATGACCCGATTGCCGGGTATTCCGCTCTTTTATACGGGGCGTTTGGTGACAGTTATTATATCGGAGAAACGATTCGCCAAATGACACCATACATTCTTTCTGGTTTAGCCGTCGCGTTTGCCTTCCGTACCGGTCTTTTTAATATCGGTGTAGAAGGACAATTAATTGTCGGCTGGCTTGCTGCTGTATGGGTCGGTGTTGCATTTGAACTTCCAAAATTTATCCATTTGCCGCTCGCGATTTTAGCAGCTGCTTTAGCAGGAGCGTTATGGGCGCTCATTCCAGGTTTTTTAAAAGCGCGTTTTAAAGTTCATGAAGTAATTGTCACGATTATGATGAACTACATTGCTTTGCATGTAACAAACGCGATTATTCGCTTTGTTTTATCAGATAAAAGCTATAAATCAGAAGAAATTCATGAATCAGCATCTTTGCGCTCAGAGTTTTTACAATCGATTACAGACTATTCGACACTTCACTATGGAATCATTATTGCGCTTATTGCTGCGGTTATTATGTGGTTTTTGCTTGAGAAAACGACAAAAGGATATGAGTTGCGCGCGGTCGGTTTTAACCAGCATGCTTCTCACTATGCCGGCATGAACGTAAGCAACAACATCGTGCTGGCGATGGTCATTTCCGGAGCGTTTGCCGGAGTAGCGGGCGCGATGGAAGGGCTTGGTACATTTGCCAACATTTCTGTGAAAGCTGGGTTTACAGGTGTTGGTTTCGATGGTATCGCCGTTGCTTTACTTGGTGGAAACAATGCATTTGGCATCATTTTATCAGCGCTTCTGTTTGGCGCCTTAAAAGTCGGTGCGCTTGAAATGCCGTCAAGTGCCGGGGTTCCAACAGAACTTGTTGATATTGTTATCGCATTGATTATTTTCTTCGTAGCATCAAGCTATCTCATTCGTTTGTTATTAACTCGGGTAAAAAAGGAGGGAAAATAAGTGGGCGTTTTTGAGATTTTACAAATTATCATCCCTTCAGCGATTTTCTTTGCAGCGCCACTTATTTTCACTGCTCTTGGCGGTGTATTCAGCGAGCGCTCCGGCGTTGTTAACATTGGTTTGGAAGGTTTAATGGTTATCGGTGCGTTCACTGGTGTTGTGTTTAACTTAACGTTTGCCGATCAATTCGGAGAGTTAACACCTTGGCTGGCATTACTGGCTGCAATGATTATTGGAGCACTTTTTTCACTGCTTCATGCGGTCGCGTCGATCTCGTTCCGCGCGGATCAAGTAGTCAGCGGTGTGGCCATTAACTTTTTAGCAATCGGTTTATCTCTCTTTTTAGTAAAGAAAATATATGGTAAAGGACAAACAGATCAAATTCAAGTTGGATTTGATAAAATTGATATCCCGGTATTAAGCGATATTCCAATTATCGGACCGTTGCTTTTTGAAAATGGCTATATTCCGTCTTATATTGCTATCGCTTTAGCATTTGTTGTATGGTATATCATCTTTAAAACACCATTCGGGCTTCGTCTTCGCTCTGTCGGGGAACATCCGATGGCAGCTGATACAATGGGAATTAATGTTGCGATAATGCGTTACATTGCCGTTATGATTAGCGGCGCGTTAGCCGGCATTGGCGGAGCGGTATACGCGACGATTATTTCCCGCGACTTTAGCCATGCGACGATTTCCGGTCATGGTTTTATGGCGCTGGCAGCAATGATTTTCGGAAAATGGCATCCACTAGGGGCAATGGGAGCAGCGTTATTCTTTGGATTTGCCCAAAGTTTAAGCATCGTTGGTCAAACGATTCCGTTCTTAAAAGAAGTGCCAACCGTGTATTTGCTGATTGCCCCATACGTATTAACGATTTTAGCGTTAACAGGTTTTATTGGCCGTGCCGATGCACCAAAAGCGCTAGGTACTCCGTATATAAAAGGAAAACGATAAAAACGCTATGCAAACAAGAACTCGGTTGGCAAAACCGGGTTCTTTTTTATCGTTTTCGCTCTGCTAATAACCATTACTGTGAACGTATTAACTTCAATTTGGTTATAAATGAAATGATTTCAGTTTCTAAAAAATTTTCCAGCTCTTATTTGCATTTTCCTTTTCCAAAAAGGTATATTTGTTGTAAGACTAAAATGGCTAGAAGGGTAAACAATAAGGACAACTGCGATTGTTTATAACAAGGAGGAGGTTCTTTTGCTAAAAGAAAAAATAACCGTTGTTAACGGCTTAAACGTGCATACGATCCAAACAGATAAATATAAAACAAATACGCTTGTGTTTAAAATGAAAGCTCCGCTTACAAAAGAGACCGTTACACAGCGGGCGCTTTTGCCATACGTCCTGCAAAGCGGAACGAGAACACATCCAAACGCTACAGCCTTGCGCAGCTATTTAGATGAACTATATGGTGCGACATTAAATGTTGACTTAGCAAAAAAAGGGGAACAGCATATTATAACGATTCGAGTTGACATTGCAAATGAAAAATTTTTAAAAGATTCAACCCCTCTATTGAACAAAGCGGTCCAATTGCTCAGCGGCATCATTCTTCAGCCCGCTCTTGAAAACGGTGAATTTGTTGCGAAAATCGTTGAGCAAGAAAAACGTTCTTTAAAGCAGCGCATTAAATCCGGTTATGATGATAAAATGCATTATGCCAACTTGCGTCTTGTTGAAGAAATGTGCAAAGGGGAGCCGTATGCGCTCCACGTTAATGGGGAGCTGGAAGCTGTCGAAGCAATGACAACGAAAAATTTGTACGACTATTATCAAAAAGCATTGCAGGAAGATGAAATAGATTTGTATATCATCGGTGATATGGATGAGACAGAAGTGCTTAATTTGGTGAAGTCCCACTTTCAATTTGAAAATCGTGCCGTATCCCATAGAAAGTTGCCAATGACGAAAAAAACGATTACAAATGTGAATGAAGTCATTGAAAAACAGGATGTCAAACAAGGGAAATTAAATATCGGCTACCGTACAAACATCACATATGAAGATGAGCAATATTACGCTTTGCAGGTGTTTAACGGCATTTTCGGCGGCTTTTCTCATTCCAAACTGTTTATTAACGTGCGTGAAAAGGCAAGCCTTGCCTACTATGCAGCTTCCCGTCTGGAAAGCCATAAAGGATTATTAATGGTCATGTCGGGAATTGAGCCGAGCAATTATGAAAAAGCAGTCAATATCATTAAAGAACAAATGGAAGCAATGAAAAAAGGCGCATTTACCGATGAGGAAATAGCGCAAACGAAAGCGGTGATTCGCAATCAACTTCTCGAAACGCTCGATACGCCAAGGGGGCTTGTTGAAGTGTTATATCATAACGTCGTCTCCGAAAGAAAACGACCGATTGATGAATGGATTGCCGCAATCGAGAAAGTGACTCGTGAAGAAATTATCGAGGTTGCTAATAAAATCGAGCTTGATACGATTTATTTCCTCACAGGAATGGAGGGGGAAAAATAATGGAAAAACTTTTTTATGAGCAGCTGCAAGAGGAATTGTATTACGAAAAAATGCCGAACGGTTTAGATGTATATATATTGCCGAAAAAAGGATTTAACAAGACGTATGCGACGTTTACAACGAAATACGGCTCCATCGATAATCAATTCGTGCCGCTTGGACAGACGGAAATGAAACGAGTGCCGGATGGAATTGCCCACTTTTTAGAGCATAAGCTGTTTGAAAAAGAAGACGGTGATGTATTTCAGCAGTTCAGCAAACAAGGTGCCTCAGCGAATGCCTTTACGTCATTTACGAGAACGGCTTATTTGTTTTCAAGCACAGCCAATGTTGAAAAAAACTTGGAAACGCTTATCGACTTTGTCCAAAGCCCGTATTTTACAGACAAGACAGTCGAAAAAGAAAAAGGCATTATTGGTCAGGAAATCCGCATGTATGATGACAACCCGGATTGGCGCCTTTACTTCGGCACGATTCAAAGTATGTACAAAAACCATCCTGTAAGAATTGATATTGCCGGAACCGTTGAGTCGATTGCAGAAATTACGAAAGAACTGCTGTATGAATGCTATGAAACGTTTTATCATCCGAGCAACATGCTATTATTTGTCGTTGGTCCTGTCGATCAAGAAAAAATGATGCAACAAATCCGCGATAATCAAGCGCGCAAATCGTTTAAGCCTGCTGCGGAAATAAAGCGTTTTGTTTATAGCGAACCAGAAGAGGTCGCCCAAGCGAAGCAAGTGATTCCGATGAATGTACAAACGCCGAAATGTCTTGTCGGTATTAAAGCGAAAAACGTTGGTCAGATTGGTAAAGATAAATTAAAGCATGAACTGGCGATGAATGTGTTATTGGATTATTTATTTGGAAAAAGTTCACCGCATTATGAGCGGCTATACAGCGATGGCTTAATTGATGAGACATTTTCATACGATTATACGGAAGAAGCCCAGTTTGGTTTTGCGATTGTCGGCGGTGACACGGCTGAACCGGATCGTTTAGCCGATGAACTAAAGAAAATTATGTTGACATTCCGCGAGCATTCGCTTCATGAGCAAGATCTAACACGGGTCAAAAAGAAAAAAATCGGTGCATTTTTGCGCTCTCTCAATTCTCCTGAATACATCGCCAACCAATTTACGCGTTACGCCTTTAATCAAATGAGTTTGTTTGATGTTGTTTCTGTATTGGAATCGCTCACGTGCCAAGACATTGAACAAGCAGCAAACGAATGCTTTAACGAATCGCAATTGGTTGTTTGTCAAGTTGTTCCAAAAAACGCAAGGGAATAAAGAGAAATCAAGACTGGCTCATAAGTGTCTGATCTCACGTGCAATCCATCCTATATAGTGTTCTTATCCGGCTATATAGGATGGGGTGAGATCTGTGCTTACGGGTCAGTCTCTTTTAGGAGGAAAAGTTCATGAAGTATGCGCTTATTACGGGTGCCAGCGGCGATATTGGTCTCAGCATTGCCAAACAACTTGCTGCTGATGGGTACGGTCTTTTTTTGCATTATCATCAAAACCGGCATTCACTTGAACAATTTGTTTCCAATACCCCAATAAAAGAAGCGTATCTCATTCAAGCGGATCTTTCAGAAAAAAATGGAGTCGAAACACTTCTCACCCAACTTCAGCAGCCCGTTGATGTCATTGTTCATAATTGCGGTAATAGCTATTACGGTCTTATAACGGACATGAGCGATGAATTGGTCACAAAAATGGTTCAGCTTCATGTGACAAGCCCGTTTTTGCTGACGAAAAAACTGCTGCCGCATATGATCTCGCAAAAAAGCGGCAATATTGTTGTTATTTCATCGATATGGGGATTAACAGGAGCATCGTGTGAAGTGTTATATTCGATGGTAAAGGGAGGACAAAATACGTTTGTAAAAGCTTTAGCCAAGGAGCTTGCTCCGAGCGGAATCCGCGTGAATGCGGTTGCTCCGGGAGCCATCCATACAAAGATGTTGGGCCAGTTTAATGAAGAGGAGCTGACGCAGCTTGCCGAGGAAATACCGATGGGGAGAATAGGTACGCCGGATGAAGTGGCAAAAGCTGTTTCGTTTTTAATTTCGAATCATGCCTCGTATATTACAGGGCAAGTTTTATCTGTCAACGGCGGATGGTATTGTTAAGAAAATGAATCGAATAATTTCGCAAAAGGTTGGCAAACTATCCTTGAATCGAATATCAAGGAGGTAGAGGCAATGTCTGTTTTAGATAATTTCAACCAATGGAAGAGCTTTTTAAGCGAACGGTTAGAGCAGGCGCAGCAACAAGGAATGAACGGCGAAGTGATTTCCGATATGGCTTACCAAATCGGTGACTATTTAGCGAAACAAGTCGATCCAAAAAACCCTGAAGAACGTGTGCTTGCTGACCTTTGGAACGCCGCGGATGAGCAGGAACAGTACGCAATCGCTAATGCGATGGTTAAATTAGTGCAAAGCCAGAAATAAAGAGACTGATCCATAAGTGTCTGGCCTCACGTGCATTTCACAATATATAGTCTTATGTTATGTCTTATATATTGTGTTGTGGGGTCTGACACTTTACTTTTGGGTCAGCCTCTTTCGTTGTGTATGATCATTTTTCCTTGTTTCCTTCTAATCCCCTTTTCTGTTGCATTGAAATTCGCTATTATAGTAGTATAAATTTAGCATAATACGTCACATTATTTGGACCATCCTAATAAAAGGGAGGAAGCGATGATGGGGAAAAAAGAATGGTATTTAGAATATGAAATACATATCAATCGACCGGGGCTGTTAGGTGATATTTCTTCTCTTTTAGGGATGTTGTCCATTAATATTGTGACGATTAACGGCGTCGATGATTCGCGGCGCGGAATGCTTTTGCTTTGTGATAACAATGAGCAAATTGAGCGGCTTGAATCCATTTTGCGCACAATGGATAATATAACGGTTACGAAGCTGCGTCAGCCGAAATTGCGTGATCGTTTAGCGGTCCGGCATGGACGTTATATTCAACGCGATGCGGATGACAAAAAGACGTTTCGTTTTGTCCGCGATGAGTTAGGATTGCTTGTTGACTTTATGGCCGAGCTTTTTAAGCAGGAGGGCCATAAGTTAATCGGCATTCGCGGCATGCCTCGTGTTGGGAAAACAGAATCTGTCGTTGCCGCAAGCGTTTGTGCCAATAAACGTTGGTTATTTGTATCATCCACATTGATTAAACAAACGGTTCGCAGTCAATTAATAGAAGATGAATATAATGAGAACAATATATTTATCATTGATGCGATTGTTTCGACCCGCCGCGCAAACGAACGGCATTGGCAGCTCATTCGCGAACTTATGCGCTTGCCGGCAACAAAAGTCGTTGAACATCCGGATATTTTTGTCAGACATACAGAATATACGCTTGATGATTTCGATTATATTATTGAATTGCGAAATGAACATGATGAAGAAATTACATACGATTTAGTTGATCAGCAGTCTTTATTTTCTGAAGATGGATTCGGGAATTTTGACTTTTAATATTTTTTAATAAAAAATGTGGAAGGTGTTCTCATTGACAGAGTTAGGTAAGCGGTTGAAAGAAGCGAGAGAAGCGAAGAACATTAGCTTAGATGAGTTACAGGAAATGACGAAAATTCAAAAACGTTATTTAATCGGAATTGAAGAAGGCAATTATAATATCATGCCGGGAAATTTTTATGTGCGTGCGTTTATTAAGCAATATGCGGAAGCGGTAGGATTAGACTCTGAACAGTTATTTGAAGAGTACAAACATGAAATTCCTAGCTCACAGCATGAAGAATTGCCTGAACAGCTGTCACGGGTAAAAAGCAGACAGCAGCTTTCGCCGAAAACGTCAAAAATCATTGACATGCTCCCGAAGCTGCTGATGACCGTATTGATTATTGGGGCAGCTGTTGCACTTTGGCTTATTATCCAAAAATGGGATGTAAATAATAAAACATCGAAAGAAAATGTAACAAACAATCCAGCGGAAGTTGAACAATCAAAAAATTCACCTTTGGAAGAAGCGAAGGATAAAGAGAAAAGCGAGGAAAGCAAAGGGCAAAAGGAAGTACAATCCTCTGAACAACCTTCAGAGGAAGAAGAAAATATGCATACATTAACAGTTATTGAGCAAAATGGAAAAGAATCAACGGTAGAACTGACAAATACAAATCAATTTATACTCGAAGTTGCTTCTAAGGGAACATCATGGGTTGAAGTTCATAATGGAAAAGGCCACACATTTTTTGCCGCTACTTTAAACGAAAATGAAACACAGCGATTTGATTTGTCAAATGAATCGGAAATTCTTGTGAAAATCGGAAAAGCAACAGATATTGAAATGAAAATTAACGGACAACCTTTTACTTATCCAATTAGTCCTAGTGAAGAAGTGTTTCAAAAAATAAAAATTTTATTCAAAAAGTCGTAAGTCATCTTTGTTATAGATGACTTTTATATGTTTTTCTTAGTGGAGGTTATTGGATGTGAATTTGCCAAATAAGATTACGATAGCACGAATTATGCTTATTCCCTTTTTTCTCATCGTTATGCTCGTTCCGTTTAATTGGGGGAACATTCAAGTTGGCACGCAAATATTGCCGGTAGCCCATTTAGTTGGCGCATTGATTTTTATTTTGGCTTCAACGACTGATTGGATTGATGGTTATTTTGCCCGGAAATATAACTTAGTTACTAATTTGGGGAAATTTTTAGATCCGCTTGCTGACAAATTGCTTGTGTCGGCAGCGCTTATCGTACTTGTTGATCTCGACTTGGCGCCTGCTTGGATGGTGATTATTATTATCAGCCGGGAGTTTGCCGTAACAGGATTACGCCTTGTTCTTGCGGGTGAAGGGGAAGTCGTCGCCGCCAACATGTTAGGCAAAATAAAAACGTGGACGCAAATTATTGCGATTTCTGCGCTTCTTCTTCGCAACCTGCCGTTTGAAATGGTCTCATTTCCGTTTGCGATGATTTCGTTATGGGTGGCAGTATTTTTTACGATTTGGTCTGGATGGGACTATTTTGCGAAAAATAAGCATGCGTTCATCCATTCGAAATAGTTCATTAAGTGGAATTGTGCCAAAGGAGATGCTTTTATTGTGAATGCGGAAATTATTGCCGTCGGTTCAGAATTATTGCTCGGACAAATCGCCAATACGAATGCCCAGTTTTTATCGAAGCAAATGGCGGAGTTAGGGATTAATGTCTATTTTCATACCGTTGTTGGCGACAATCCGTCGCGGCTTCGGAGGGCCATTGAAGTCGCGCAGACGCGTGCTAACTTAATTATTTTTACAGGCGGGCTTGGTCCGACAAAAGATGATTTAACAAAGGAAACCATTGCGGACCTATTAAACTGCAAACTTATGATCGATGAGGAAGCGCTTCAGTCGATACGCGCTTATTTTGCGCGGACAAAGCGGACAATGACAGAAAATAATATCAAACAGGCGCTTGTGCTAGAGGGTGCGGAAGTATTGAAAAATGATAACGGTATGGCTCCCGGTATGGCGCTGACCATTGATGAGATTACATATATGTTGCTGCCGGGTCCTCCGAAAGAAATGAAGCCGATGTTTTTAAATTATGGTCGTCCGTTTCTTATGCGAAAACTCGGGCGTCATGAACGGATTGAATCTCGCGTTTTGCGGTTTTTTGGCATCGGCGAATCACAGTTAGAAACAGAGATTGAAGATTTAATTGATCGCCAATCCAATCCGACCATCGCCCCTCTTGCCGGTGACGGAGAAGTGACATTGCGTTTGACGGCCAAACATCATTCGGTTTCTGAAGCACAAAAAATGCTTGATGAAATCGAGAAAACGATTTTAGAAAGAGCAGGAGACTATTTTTACGGATACAACGAAGGCACGATTTTCAGCAAAACAATGGAACAGCTTATCGCCCGAAATGTAACGATTGCTTCTGCTGAAAGTTTAACAGGCGGATTATTTGCCCAGCAGCTGACAGCCATCCCTGGAGCATCGCAAACGGTAAAAGGGGGCATTGTTTGCTACACAAATGAAATAAAGCAACGCCTCCTTCATGTTTCCGAAGCGATATTAAAAACAGACGGAGCCGTGAGTGAATCATGTGCAAAAGCGCTGGCTGAGAACGTTCGCACGCTTTTCCAAACGGATATAGGAATCAGTTTTACAGGTGTGGCCGGGCCGGGCTTGCAGGAAGGAAAACCTGTCGGAACCGTTTATATCGGAATTGCTATAAGCAATGGTCCAACTGAAGTATTTTCTTTATCTCTCGCCGGCAGCCGCGAATCGATTCGTATGCGTACAGCGAAATATGGTTGTTATTATTTGTTGAAAAAACTGGAAAATAAATAATAAATGATAAGGGTCTGATCTCCTCTAATGCTGGCCAATACGTAGGTTTTCGGGGAAGTCTGACCCTTTGTTTATAATATCTAGAAAAAACTGGTTTTATCACCAGCAAAAGATAGAAAGGAAACGAATAAATGTTCGTTTTTTGCTTGGCAAATCACAAAAAAAGCGATATAGTATAAATAGTTAAGAAACAAAGGAGGAAATTGTGTGAACGATCGTCAAGCTGCCTTGGAACAGGCGTTAAAGCAAATTGAGAAACAATTTGGTAAAGGCTCCATTATGAAATTAGGTGAGCAAACAGACCGGCAAATTTCAACGGTATCAAGCGGCTCTTTAGCGCTGGATATCGCATTAGGCGTTGGCGGTTATCCGCGCGGACGTATCATTGAAATTTATGGTCCGGAATCTTCCGGTAAAACGACAGTAGCGCTGCATGCGATTGCTGAAGTGCAAAAATTAGGCGGACAAGCTGCGTTCATCGATGCGGAACATGCGCTTGATCCGATTTATGCCCAAAAACTAGGCGTTAATATTGATGAATTGCTTCTTTCACAGCCAGATACGGGGGAGCAGGCGTTGGAGATCGCGGAGGCGCTTGTAAGAAGCGGTGCTGTTGACATTATCGTTATCGACTCTGTTGCTGCACTTGTACCGAAGGCGGAAATTGAAGGCGAAATGGGAGACTCCCATGTCGGATTGCAGGCGCGCCTCATGTCGCAGGCATTGCGTAAGTTATCCGGTGCCATTAATAAATCGAAAACAATTGCGATCTTTATTAACCAAATTCGTGAAAAAGTTGGGGTTATGTTTGGAAACCCAGAGACAACACCTGGTGGCCGCGCGTTAAAATTCTATGCTTCTGTCCGACTTGAGGTGCGTCGTGCTGAGCAAATTAAACAAGGCAACGACATGGTAGGAAACAAAACAAAAATTAAAGTGGTCAAAAACAAAGTGGCACCGCCATTTAGAACAGCGGATGTCGATATTATGTACGGGGAAGGAATTTCCCGTGAAGGCGAAATTATCGATATGGGCTCAGAGTTAGATATCATTCAAAAGAGCGGTTCTTGGTATTCTTATAAGGACGAGCGCCTTGGTCAGGGACGCGAGAACGCGAAACAATTCCTAAAAGAAAACCCGGAAATTATGGAGGAAATCGCTCAAGAAATTCGAAAAAGATATGGTGTAAATGCGCCCGTGTCTACTGTCGATGCGGGACAGCAGCAAGAAGAACTTGACTTTTTCGAAGAATAAAATTTGTCATGAAGAGGCTGACTCATAAGCGTCTGACCTCACGCGCAGCACATCATGAAAGCTTATTCAGCTAAGATGACTATATGTTGTGTTGAGGGGCAGACAATTGGTCAGCCTCTTTTTGCTAACTGAGCATCTTCTCATATTTCACAAAGATTCTGTCATATTTAACTGCATCATAAGGACAGAGCTTGACAATAAATTTTACCACCTTTAAAATTAACATGTATATTTTACTAATTTTTAAGCGGCTTTGAACCAGGCCGACAGACGGGAATGTGGTGTTAGGCTGCTTGTCGATGAAAGTCTTGTGGAATAAGAGTAGATGTCTATAAGGTATAGAAGAAGCTCTTTAGTACACAAGAACCTGCCGGTTTTAGTCGTGCAGAGGTTCAAATTTTTATTGTTATTAACAATGTGAAACGCCTTTGTGCTGTATGTTGAAACCGTTGTAACAATGTACATGCCGACATTGATTTAGCAACTAACAAGTTCATAGCAAGAGGAGGTGAAATGGATGAGCATTGGTACAATCATCTCCGCTTTGCTTGCCTTAATCGTCGGTGCAGTTGTTGGCTTTTTTGTTCGTAAATCCATTGCCGAAGCAAAAATTGGCGGCGCGCAAGCGGCTGCAAACCAAATTATTGAAGAAGCGAAACGTGAAGCTGATGCGCTGAAAAAAGAAGCGCTGCTTGAAGCAAAGGATGAAATTCACAAACTTCGTACAGAGGCAGAACAAGAAATTCGTGATCGAAGAAGTGAGCTGCAAAAACAAGAAAACCGTTTATTACAAAAAGAAGAGAATCTTGATAGAAAGGAAGAGGCTCTTAATAAGCGTGAAGCACTTTTAGAGAAGAAAGAGGATTCTCTTAACGAAAGACAACAGCATATTGAACAGATGGAAAGCAAAGTGGAAGAACTTGTTGAGAAGGAGCAAGCAGAACTGGAGCGCATTTCTAGCTTATCGCGCGAAGAAGCAAGACAAATTATTTTAGAGCGTGTTGAAAAAGAGCTTTCACACGAAATTGCTTTAATGATTAAGGAAGCAGAAACGCGCGCGAAAGAAGAAGCAGATAAGAAGGCGAAAGAGATTTTATCTCTCGCGATACAACGTTGTGCTGCTGATCATGTAGCTGAAACAACCGTTTCAGTTGTCAACTTGCCGAACGATGAGATGAAAGGCCGCATCATTGGACGTGAAGGCCGCAACATCCGCACGCTCGAAACGTTAACAGGAATCGATCTCATTATTGATGATACCCCTGAAGCGGTCATTTTGTCTGGTTTTGATCCGATTCGCCGCGAAACAGCTAGACTTGCTTTAGATAAACTTGTTCAAGATGGACGTATTCATCCGGCTCGAATTGAAGAGATGGTCGAAAAAGCAAGACGTGAAGTGGATGAGCATATCCGTGAAGTCGGGGAGCAAACGACATTTGAAGTTGGTGTTCACGGGCTTCATCCGGACCTCATAAAAATTTTAGGCCGTTTAAAATTTCGGACAAGCTACGGACAAAATGTTTTAAAGCATTCCATGGAAGTTGCGTTTTTAGCAGGATTAATGGCTGCCGAGTTAGGCGAGGACGAAATGTTGGCAAGACGTGCCGGCTTGCTTCATGATATTGGAAAGGCGATTGACCATGAAGTAGAAGGAAGTCACGTTGAAATCGGAGTCGAATTGGCAACAAAATATAAAGAGCATCCGGTTGTGATTAATAGTATCGCTTCACATCATGGCGATACGGAACCAACGTCGGTTATTGCTGTATTAGTTGCGGCGGCTGATGCACTATCAGCGGCACGGCCGGGAGCACGGAGCGAAACGTTAGAGAACTATATTCGCCGGCTTGAAAAGCTTGAAGAAATTGCTGAATCATATGAAGGGGTCGAAAAATCTTATGCGATTCAAGCGGGACGTGAAGTGCGCATTATGGTGAAACCTGATGCGATCGATGATTTAGAGGCGCATCGTCTGGCACGAGATATTCGTAAGCGCATTGAAGAAGAACTCGATTATCCTGGACATATTAAAATTACTGTTATCCGTGAAACGCGAGCGGTTGAGTATGCGAAATAAAGTGGCGATGCTGCCACTTTATTTTTTTGCTGAAGCATTGTCAAATACGGCGTTTTGTGCCAAACTGAGATACATAAGCGGAAATTTGTGATTAGAAAGGGTCATAGGATGAAACTGTTGTTTATTGGCGATGTAGTTGGCTCACCGGGAAGGAAAATGATCGAGCAATATCTCCCGAAATTAAAAGCAAAACATAAGCCGAATGTCATTATTATTAATGGAGAAAATGCGGCAGGAGGCAAAGGAATTACAGAGAAGATTTATCGCGGTTTTATTGAACTTGGAGCACATGCTGTCACACTTGGGAATCACGCATGGGACAATCGCGAAATTTTTGAATTTATTGAGGATGCAAAAGTATTGGTTCGTCCCGCTAATCTTCCGGTTGAAACACCTGGAAAAGGAATCGTTTACGTTCAAGTGGACGGTGTTGAAGTCGCCGTTATTAACTTGCAAGGAAGAACGTTTTTGCCGGCCATTGACTGTCCGTTTAAGAAAGCAGATGCTCTCATTGCCGAAGCTTCGCAGCGCACACCGGTTATTTTCGTCGATTTTCATGCGGAAGCAACGAGTGAAAAGCAAGCGATGGGTTGGTATTTAGATGGGCGTGTTTCGGCCGTTGTGGGCACGCATACGCATGTACAGACAGCAGATAACCGAATATTGCCAAAAGGAACGGCGTATATTACAGATGTTGGGATGACAGGACCGTATGATGGAATACTTGGGGTGGAACGTGAAGCCGTTTTGAAGAAATTTTTAACGGCTCTTCCCGTTCGTTTTGAAGTGACAGCAGGAAGAAGCCAACTCAATGGTGTCATTATAGATGTTGACTCGAAAAGCGGCCGGGCAAAAGCGATTGAACGAATCATGATTAATGATGATCATCCATATTTCGAGTAATTTTCCTCCTATTAAGAATTTTTAAAAAATATTTTACGTTCAAGCAGGAATATTAGCAAAAAACGGGGAATATAGTAACAATGGAAATCAACCATTGTAGAACATAAGGAGGAACTAGGAATGGAAATATTAAAAGTTTCAGCAAAGTCTAATCCTAATTCTGTAGCAGGTGCACTTGCCGGAGTATTGCGCGAAAGAGGCGCAGCCGAAATCCAGGCAATCGGCGCAGGTGCATTAAATCAAGCCGTTAAGGCAGTAGCGATTGCACGAGGATTTGTGGCACCTAGTGGAGTTGACCTCATCTGTATTCCTGCGTTTACGGACATTCAAATTGATGGCGAAGAGCGTACAGCGATTAAATTAATCGTTGAGCCGCGCTAATCGAACAATGATATGGGGAACTAAGAGGCTGACCTGTGGCAAGTCAGACCCCGCAGCCGCAATTATCATGCTTGGGAAATGTATGATGTATTGTGTGTTGTGTGTGAGGTCAGACGCTTAGGGTCAGCCCCTTCTTTTTTATTATGAGGGAGAGAGTACAATGAAGCTGTTTGATGCGCATTGTGATGTATTGCTGAAGCTTTGGCTTGATCGTTCTTTATCGTTTTATGATGATCCATCGCTTCATGTTACTTGGAAATCACTGCAGCAGGCAAAAGGAAAAGTGCAATGTTTTGCGATATACATACCGGAAAGTGTCTATCCAGAATCGCGTTTTACCGTTGCGCTGGAAATGGTTGATCTTTTTTTTGAAGAAATCATTGGCAAATTTTCAAATATGAAATTTGTTCGTTCAAAAAGCGATATATCCTCATTAGGTGCAAATGAAATTGGCGCTATGCTAACATTGGAAGGATGTGACGCAATTGGAGAAAGCCTTGTCAAACTAAAAACACTGCTTCGTCTTGGCGTATCTTCTGTCGGTTTGACATGGAATCACGCTAATTCGGTAGCAGATGGAGCATGGGAAGAACGTGGAGCAGGGTTAAGCGATTTTGGAAAACAAGTTGTTCATACATTAAACGAAGCAAAATGTTGGGTTGATGTATCCCATTTGTCTAAAAAAGGTTTTTGGGATGCGATCGAAATAGCTGATTATCCGATTGCTTCCCACTCTAATGCGTATGCACTCTGTGCCCATCCACGTAATTTGCGCGCTGAGCAAATTTGCGCCTTGATTAAAAAAAATGGTGTCATAGGCATTACGTTTGTGCCATCATTCGTAAGACAAGATCATCATCCTGCTACGATTGCAGATGTGCTGCGGCATCTTGATTACATTTGCTCGCTCGGTGGTTCGCGTCACGTTGGATTCGGCTCTGATTTTGACGGTATCGATGAAACAGTTGTCGGATTAGAAAATTTTCAATGCTATGCAAATCTGATTAATGAACTGCAAAAACATTATTCGGAAGCAGATGTCCAACGTTTTCTGTTCGATAATTTTTATGAACGTTTGCCGCGCTGATGAAAAAACACTTATTGCAAAAAAATGTTTAATATTTTTAGATAAAGGGTTGCATTTTTTTTTCGATAGGTCTAGAATTAAAGCGTTTAGTATATTCCAATATGCTAAAATTTTTAGAATAAAATCACAAGTTTAAATTCTAGTGATTTCATCGGAAAAGTGCTAAACTTATAAACAAACAATATTTGCTACTACTGATGGATTTTAAAGGGGTGTAAGAAATGATTAGTCAACTTTCATGGAAAGTTGGAGGACAACAAGGGGAAGGCATTGAAAGTACCGGTGAAATATTCTCCATTGCGTTAAACCGGTTAGGTTATTACTTATACGGATACCGCCATTTCTCTTCCCGTATTAAAGGCGGACATACAAACAATAAAATTCGTGTAAGTACAACGCAAGTTCGTTCCATTGCCGACGATCTTGATATATTGGTAGCTTTTGACCAAGAGACGATTGATTTTAACTTCCATGAGTTGCGCGATGGAGGTATTGTCATTGCCGATGCGAAGTTTAATCCGACTATTCCGGAAGGTACAAATGTGACTTTGTATGCGGTTCCATTTACAGATATTGCTACAAACTTAGGAACAGCATTAATGAAAAACATGGTGGCTGTCGGAGCTTCGAGCGCGGTGCTTGGCCTTGATATCAACGTATATCAAGAAGTGGTACAGGAAATTTTCGGTCGCAAAGGGCAGCAAGTGGTTGAGAAAAACATGGAAGCGATTCGCGCTGGCGCTGAGTTTATGAAAGAACAGCTTGGCGATAACATACAAACAATGAAACTTGAAAAAGCGGATGGCAAAAAGCGCATGTTCATGATTGGGAATGATGCGATCGCTTTAGGAGCCATTGCCGGTGGTGCCCGCTTTATGGCTGCATATCCAATTACTCCGGCATCTGAAATCATGGAATACTTAATTAAAAAGCTTCCGGCATTAGGCGGCGCGGTCATTCAAACAGAAGACGAAATCGCGGCTTGTACGATGGCGATCGGTGCGAATTATGCCGGTGTGCGCGCACTAACCGCATCTGCCGGACCAGGTCTTTCATTAATGATGGAAGCGATCGGCCTTGCCGGTATTACTGAAACTCCGATTGTCATTGTCGATACACAACGCGGCGGTCCAAGTACGGGATTGCCAACAAAACAAGAGCAATCTGACTTAATGGCCATGATTTACGGAACGCATGGCGAAATTCCGAAAATTGTTATGGCGCCAAGTACAGTGCAAGAAGCGTTCTATGACATGGTCGAAGCGTTCAACCTTGCCGAGGAATACCAATGTCCTGTTATTGTTCTATCTGACTTACAGCTCTCCTTAGGAAAGCAAACGGTAGAGCCGCTTGAATATGATAAAATTGAGATTCGCCGCGGTAAATTAGTGACAGGTGAATTACCGCCGCTTGAAAATAAAGAAAACTTCAAACGTTATGAAGTAACAGAAGACGGCATTTCTCCGCGTGTTCTGCCGGGTACGCCAAACGGTATCCATCACGTAACAGGTGTAGAGCATGCGGAAACGGGAAGACCGTCTGAAGTGGCGTCAAACCGCAAAGCGCAAATGGATAAACGTTTGCGTAAATTGAAAAATATTCAATTCAACACACCAGTTCATAAAAACGTAAAACACGAAGAAGCCGATGTATTAATCGTGGGCTTTATCTCTACGCGCGGTGCCATTGAAGAAGCAATGGAACGTTTAGAGTTGGACGGCTTAAAAGTAAATCACGCGCATGTTCGTCTCATTCATCCGTTCCCAACGGACGAGATGTTGCCGTTAGTGCAATCAGCGAAGAAAGTGATCGTTGTTGAACAAAACGCAACAGGCCAGCTTGCTAACATTATTAAGATGAATGTTGGACATGCCGATAAAATTTCGAGCGTCTTAAAATATGACGGTAATCCGTTCTTGCCACACGAAGTTTATACAAAATGCAAGGAGTTGTTATAAAAATGGCGACATTTAAAGATTTCCGTAATGACGTTAAACCGAACTGGTGTCCAGGTTGCGGTGACTTCTCTGTACAAGCAGCGATTCAGCGCGCAGCGGCTAACGTTGGTTTAGAGCCGCATCAATTGGCGATCATTTCAGGTATCGGCTGTTCCGGCCGTATTTCTGGTTACGTTCATTCGTACGGTTTTCACGGCATTCACGGTCGCGCTTTACCAATTGCGCAAGGGGTGAAGATGGCCAACCGCGATTTAACCGTTATTGCTGCAGGCGGTGACGGTGACGGTTTTGCGATCGGTATGGGCCATACGATTCATGCGATTCGCCGTAACATTGATATTACTTATATTGTCATGGACAATCAAATTTACGGCTTAACAAAAGGACAAACATCCCCGCGCAGTGACGTTGGCTTTAAAACAAAAAGCACGCCTCAAGGTTCAGTAGAGCCTGCATTATCGATTATGGAAATGGTACTAAGCGCGGGTGCAACATTTGTGGCACAGAGCTTCTCAAGCGACTTGAAAGAATTGACATATTTAATTGAAGAAGGAATCAAGCATAAAGGATTCTCTTTAATTAACGTATTCAGCCCGTGCGTCACATATAACAAAGTGAACACGTATGACTGGTTTAAAGAAAACCTCACTAGCCTCAGCACGATTGAAGGCTATGATCCATCAGACCGCATGATGGCGATGCAAACATTAATGAAACATAAAGGTCTTGTCACAGGACTTATTTATCAAAACAAAGAGCAAAAATCTTATCAAGACCTTATCCATGGATACAGCGAAACGCCGCTTGCTCATGCCGAGCTTCAATTAAGCAAAGAGAAATTTGACGAGCTTATCGCTGAATTCATGTAATGGAAAAAAACAACTCTCAGACAGGACTTGCCTGTTTGAGAGTTGTTTTGTTAATATAAAAAGTTGCGGAAAAATAAATTCCGCATGAGCATATCATTGTACAGTTATGAAAAATTAGTGAAGATGGCCATTTCTATTGTTTAAAATGGCCTATAATTATATACTATGATAATGTGTATATGAATATGCACTTTTACGTTTTGAAAGAAAGGAGATCTTTATGAACGAAAAACAACGTCTAGAACAAACAGGTCAAATTAAAACGGCAGATTATCCAGCGGACAAAAAATCCGTTCTGGATGCACAGGAAAATTTAAATCGTCTCAAACAAAAAACAAGCAAAGATTATGAGAAATATTTTTCAACGGTCTTTATCCCGCCGAATTTAAAGGAAGCCAAAAAACGCGGAAAAGAAGAAGTGAAATATCATAAAGATTTCTCGATTCCGGAAGAGTTGAAAGGGATGGGAATCGGCCGCAAGTTCTACATCCGCACGTACGGCTGTCAAATGAACGAGCATGATACGGAAGTCATGGCAGGTATTTTCATGGCGTTAGGTTATGAGCCGACAGACCGTCCTGAAGATGCGAATGTCATTCTTTTGAACACATGTGCGATTCGCGAAAACGCCGAAAACAAAGTGTTTGGCGAAATCGGTCACTTAAAGCCGCTTAAGCAAAAAAATCCTGACCTTTTACTTGGCGTTTGCGGCTGTATGTCCCAAGAAGAATCAGTCGTCAACAAAATTTTAAAACAGTTCCAATATGTCGACATGATTTTTGGTACGCATAACATTCACCGCTTACCTTACATTTTAAAAGAAGCGTACATGTCCAAAGAAATGGTTGTTGAAGTATGGTCCAAAGAAGGGGACGTTATCGAAAACCTTCCGAAAGTACGCAAAGGCAACATTAAAGCATGGGTCAACATTATGTACGGCTGTGACAAATTCTGTACGTACTGTATCGTCCCTTATACGCGCGGGAAAGAACGCAGCCGCCGTCCGGAAGATATTATTCAAGAAGTGCGCCATTTAGCAGCGCAAGGCTATAAAGAAATTACCCTTCTTGGTCAAAACGTAAACGCCTACGGTAAAGACTTTACCGACATGAAATACGGACTTGGCGACTTAATGGATGAACTTCGCAAAATTGACATTCCGCGCATTCGCTTCACGACAAGCCATCCGCGCGACTTTGACGACCGTTTAATCGAAGTGTTGGCAAAACGCGGAAATCTTGTGGAGCACATTCACTTGCCAGTACAATCTGGAAGCACAGAAATTTTAAAATTAATGGCTCGCAAATATACGCGTGAGCAATATTTAGAACTTGTCCGCAAAATTAAAGCAGCGATTCCGGATGTTGCCTTAACAACGGACATTATTGTCGGCTTCCCGAACGAAACAGAGGAACAATTTGAAGAAACGTTATCATTGTATCGTGAAGTTGAGTTTGATTCTGCGTACACGTTCATCTACTCACCGCGTGAAGGTACACCAGCGGCGAAAATGGTGGACAATGTGCCGATGGAAGTGAAAAAAGAGCGTCTGCAGCGCTTAAACGCGCTTGTAAACGAAATTTCTGCGAAAAAATTGAAGGAATATGAAGGTAAGATTGTCGAAGTATTAGTAGAAGGCGAAAGCAAAAACAACCCAGACGTACTTGCCGGCTACACTCGTAAAAATAAACTTGTTAACTTTACAGGTCCAAAATCAGCGATTGGCAAGCTTGTAAAGGTACGCATCACCGAAGCAAAAACATGGACATTAAACGGAGAAATGGTAGAAGAAGCGATTGAGGTGAAATAGGATGGCGAAATATACAAAAGACGATATTGTTGCTCGCGCGAAAGAATTGGCAAAAATGATTGCGGAAACAGAAGAAGTTGACTTTTTTAAAAAAGCGGAAGAAAAAATTAATCAAAACGAAAAAGTACGCAGCATGATTAACAAAATTAAATCTTTGCAAAAGCAGGCTGTGAACCTCCAGCATTACGGCAAACATGAAGCATTAAAGAAAGTAGAAGCAGAAATTGATGAAATTTACGAAGAACTTTCGCAAATCCCGATTGTGGAAGAATTTAAGCAATCACAAATCGAAGTGAACGATTTACTGCAATTAGTCGCTTCTACCATTTCGAAAACCGTAACGGATGAAATTATTACTTCCACAGGCGGCGACTTATTGCGCGGGGAAACAGGCTCACAGATGAAAAACGGCCATTGCAATAGCTGCCATTAAAGGGGAAGAGAAAGACGTCTCTTGCAAAGAGGCGTCTTTTTTTTGTGCATATAATGAGTCAGTTTAGCCTAACATGGAACAGTCCAGAAGTAGACGAATAAATTTATGGAAGAAGAATAGATATAAAAATAGAGAAAGCTGCTTCCAAGGAAGACTTCTGATATTATTCAATGATGGCACTTAGTTGCGAGTTATATTAAAAAATAGTCACATATTTAGGCAAACCCGCATACAATGAACTATACGGAATTATTCATAAATTTATGTGCACATTAGGCGGATAACCAGCATACGATGAAATGAAGATTCATTTGAGGAGGGTTTGCTCATATGTCTGAACAGAGAGAATACAGAGAAATTATTACAAAGGCGGTTGTTGCTAAAGGACGCAAATTTACGCAGTCAACGCATACCGTTTCTGCGCAGCATCGGCCAACGAGCATTTTAGGCTGTTGGATTATTAATCATCGTTATGATGCAAAGAAACATGATCGCACTGTAGAAATTCATGGTCAATACGATATTAATGTTTGGTATTCGTATAGCGACAACACAAAAACAGAAGTTGTAACGGAAACGGTTGCTTATACAGATGTGGTGAGATTAAAATATCGCGATGATAATATTATTAGTGACGATCAAGAAGTCATTGCCCGCGTCATTCAGCAGCCGAATTGTTTAGAATGCACCATATCGCCAAATGGCAACAAAATTGTTGTTCAAGTAGAAAGAGAGTTTGTTGCCGAAGTCATTGGTGAAACAAAAGTATGGGTTACTGTCAATCCACATGCAAGTGGTGATGATGATCATGACTTTGATTACGAGGTTGACGATGAGGAATTTGAAGATTTAACTTCAGATTTGCTGCTTGGTGATGAAGAATAAAGAGGCTGTCTCATAAGTGCCTGACCTCACGCATCATTTACACAATATCGATTGTGATCTATCGTGATTGTGGAGTCCGGCACTTTGTTTTTGAGACAGTCTTTTTCTTTTGTCTACATAACGATGATTGATTTTTTCTTCATACAACATTCAGTAGAATTTTGTTGAAGTATGTTATAATAAAGGGGCTAAATGAAAGATTTAAAATGTTGGAGGAGTAATATGGCTGCATATACGCCAATGATACAGCAATATTTACAGATTAAGGCACAATATCAGGATGCCTTTTTATTTTTTCGACTTGGAGATTTTTATGAAATGTTTTTTGAAGATGCTGTGAAAGCAGCACAGGAGCTTGAAATTACGTTAACAAGCCGGGATGGCGGAGCAGGAGAACGCATTCCGATGTGCGGTGTTCCGTATCATTCTGCTCAAGGGTATATTGAACAATTGATTTCTAAAGGATACAAGGTTGCCATTTGTGAACAAGTAGAGGACCCAAAGGCAGCGAAAGGAGTGGTCCGCCGCGAAGTCGTGCAGCTTATCACTCCTGGAACGGTTATGGAAGGAAGAGGCTTGGAAGAAAAGGAGAATAACTATTTAGCAACGATTACAGAATTTGCCGATGGCACTTACGGCTTTGCTTATACAGACTTATCGACAGGGGAAAACCGGATTACGATGCTTTCCTCATTTGAAGAGGTCCTCAATGAAATTTACTCGATTGGAACAAAAGAAATTGTTGTTTCTTCGCAGTTTTCCGAAGAAGCACGCCAGAAAATAAAAGAACGTTACGAGGTAACCATTTCCTATGAGGAGGAAACAACGGTTGCCGAAGCATTTCAAACAGTGATTCGTTCGCTTGAGCAGGACAAATTAAAAATAACGTTCGCCCGCTTATTAAACTACTTAGTAAAGACGCAAAAGCGAAGCCTTGATCATTTGCAAGCCGTGCAAGTTTATCAAGTCAATCAATATATGAAAATCGATTTATATTCAAAACGGAACCTTGAACTGACAGAAACGATTCGCACAAAAGGGAGAAAAGGTTCGCTTTTATGGCTCTTAGATGAAACGATCACGGCGATGGGCGGACGCTTGCTGAAACAATGGATTGACCGCCCGCTTTTAGACCGCAAAAAGATCGAACGCCGTCTCAACATGGTTGAGACGTTCATGCAGCATTATTTTGAACGTCAAGAATTGCGGGAATTGCTTCGTGAAGTGTATGATTTAGAACGTTTAGCAGGGCGGGTTGCCTATGGAAATGTGAATGCACGCGACCTCATTCAATTAAAAAAATCGCTCCAGCAAATACCGGCTATACAATCGGTAATAAAAAGGATGGAAAACGAAGATGCACAAGCGTTGGCACAACAAATTGATCCATGCGCAGAGCTTGTTGATTTGTTAGAAAAATCGATTCAAGACAACCCGCCGCTATCTGTTAAAGAAGGCGATATTATTAAAGATGGTTACAATAAAACGCTCGATGAATACCGTGATGCGAGCCGAAACGGCAAAACGTGGATAGCTCAACTCGAAAGTAAAGAAAGGGAACTGACAGGAATTAAATCATTAAAAATCGGCTATAACCGTGTGTTCGGCTACTACATTGAAGTAACAAAAGCGAATCTTCACTTATTGCCGGAGGGACGATATGAACGAAAACAGACGCTGGCCAATGCGGAGCGTTTCATTACACAAGAATTAAAAGAAAAGGAAGCGCTCATTTTAGAGGCGGAAGAAAAAAGCGTTGAACTTGAATATCAGCTGTTTGTAGAAATTCGCGAGCAGGTGAAACAATTTATTCCGCGCCTGCAAAAATTAGCAAAAATCGTTAGCCAGCTCGATGTCTTGCAATGCTTTGCGACCGTAAGCGAAGAACGTCACTACGTAAAACCGAGTTTCTCTGAAAACAGGGAATTGTTCATAAAAGACGGCCGTCATCCTGTCGTTGAAAAAGTGCTTTCTTCCCAAACTTATGTGCCAAATGATTGTTATATGAATGAAGAACGTGAAATGCTGCTCATTACGGGACCGAACATGTCTGGAAAAAGCACATATATGCGGCAAATTGCCCTTACCGCCATCATGGCGCAAATCGGTTGTTTTGTTCCGGCAAGTGAAGCCGTATTGCCGATTTTTGACCAAGTATTTACGCGGATTGGTGCGGCGGATGACTTAGTTTCTGGGCAAAGTACGTTCATGGTTGAAATGTTAGAAGCGCGTAATGCTATTGTTCATGCGACGCAAAACAGTCTTATTTTGTTTGATGAAATTGGCCGCGGTACGTCGACCTATGATGGAATGGCATTAGCACAGGCGATCATTGAGTATATTCATCATAACATTGGCGCCAAAACGCTGTTCAGTACACATTACCATGAATTGACGGTATTAGAACAATTCCTCAATAAGTTAAAGAATGTGCATGTAAGCGCGATGGAGGAAAACGGAAAGGTCGTCTTTCTTCATAAAATTAAAGAAGGACCGGCGGATAAAAGCTACGGCATTCATGTCGCGGAGTTAGCGGAATTACCGCGTGAGTTAATCATTCGCGCGCAGGAGATTTTAGCGGATTTAGAGCGAAACGGTGAAAAACCGACACAGCCAATCGTTCGTGAAGAAACCCAACAATTCGAGCAATTAAGCATGTTCGAAGAGGAGCAGCCGAAAGAACAAGAAAAGGAAAAGCCGCTTTCGAAAAAAGAAAAAGAAACGATAAAGCTGATCCAGTCGCTCGACTTACTTGATATGACTCCGCTTGAAGCAATGAATAAGCTGTATGAAATTCAAAAAATGTTAAAGTGATGAGCAAGGTGGTGGAACAATGGGGAAAATCCGCAAGCTCGACGATCATCTATCGAATAAAATCGCAGCCGGGGAGGTTGTCGAGCGCCCCGCTTCTGTCGTTAAAGAGCTTGTCGAAAATGCGATTGACGCCGGAAGTACTGTTATCGAAGTGGAGCTGGAAGAAGCAGGGCTTTCAAAAGTGCGCGTCATTGATAACGGTGAAGGAATCGAGGAAGATGACTGTTTAACAGCATTTGAACGGCACGCAACGAGCAAAATTAAAGACGAAGCGGATTTGTTTCGCATTCGCACGCTCGGCTTTCGCGGCGAGGCGCTTCCGAGTATTGCTTCCGTTTCTGAACTGGAAATGAAAACGGGCACAGGCAATGGACCGGGAACGCTTGTCGTGCTGAAAGGCGGTCAACTTGTCAAGCACGAACGGACAAACAGCCGAAAAGGAACAGATGTTACCGTTTCGAACTTATTTTTTAACACGCCGGCGCGCTTAAAATATATGAAAACGGTGCATACCGAGCTTGGACATGTGACAGATTTATTGAACCGTCTTGCTCTTGCCCACCCGAATATTTCCTTTCGTTTAAAACATAACGGCAAGCAGCTGTTATATACAAACGGAAACGGTGACGTGCGGCAAGTATTAGCGGCGATTTACGGGGTAGAAATAGCGAAAAAAATGATTCCGCTTCATGCCGAATCCCTTGATTTTGTCATTGATGGCTATATTTCGCTACCGGAAGTGACGCGGGCGTCGCGAAATTATATCTCAACGATTGTAAACGGACGGTTTATAAAAAACTTTCCACTGATGAAGGCGATTGAAGCGGGCTACCATACATTGCTGCCGATTGGCCGCTATCCGATTGCCTTTTTAAATATACAGATGGACCCGGTTCTTGTTGATGTCAATGTTCATCCCGCGAAGCTTGAAGTTCGTTTCAGCAAGGAAGCGGAATTAAACAAGCTTGTCGAAACAGCGATACGCCAGGCGTTTCAGGCGAAAACATTAATACCGGAAATGCCGCTGAAGCGCCCGGAGAAACGAAAATCAGAACAACAGACGTTTACATTTGAACATGTCGTCAACGAGCCGGCAGTGTCTAAAGCGGCTCCTGTCACATTAGTAGAAAAGAATGAGTATGCGCTGGCGGCTTTAGATGAAAAAGAGGTAACACCATTAGAAGAGGATGTCAAGGCGCAGGAAGAGTCTGATCATGATGAGAACATTGAGAGCATCGAAGAGAACATCGAACCGGAATATAGCGAAATGGAAGAACGTGAGGAAGAAACGGAAGAAAGCGCTGAACGAATCCCGCCATTGTACCCGATTGGACAAATGCACGGCACTTACATTTTGGCACAAAATGAGAACGGGTTATACATCATTGACCAACATGCCGCCCAAGAGCGGATTAAATACGAATATTTTCGCGAAAAGGTGGGCGAAGTGACGAGCGAGGTGCAAGAGCTGCTTGTACCGCTCACGTTCCAATACCCAACTAATGAATATTTGCTCATTGATGCGCATCGGGAAGAATTAGCGAAATGCGGTGTGTTCTTAGAACCGTTCGGGCATAACAGCTTTATTGTCCGCTCGCATCCGCAATGGTTCCCGAAAGGTGAGGAAGCCGCGATTATTGAAGAGATGATTGAACAAGTATTAACAATGAAAAAGGTCGATCTCAAACAATTGCGCGAACAGGCCGCGATTTTAATGAGCTGCAAGCAGTCAATAAAAGCAAACCAGCATTTGCGCAATGACGAAATCTTTGCCCTGTTGGAATCACTTCGGAAGACGTCCGATCCATTTACATGCCCGCACGGCCGGCCGATTATCATTCATTTTTCCACGTATGAGCTCGAGAAAATGTTTAAGCGGGTGATGTAAACATAGAAGCGCAAAACCCTTGTTGCATCAAGGGTTTGCGCTTTATTTTTTGTGATTTGACCACATTCATTGATGAAGTGAAGTCCTCATTGCTCTTTCGAAACGATTAGATGATTCTTGCTGCATGTCAGGAGTAACATGAGAATAGGTGTTCATCGTCATTTCGATGGACGAATGACCAAGACGTTCAGAAACGACTTTCGGATGTTCCCCGAGTTGAAGCATAATCGTTGCGTGAGTGTGGCGCAAATCATGAAATCGAATTCTTCTTACTCCGGATTTTTTAATCATCTGGGAGAAGTGATTATAAACATAATTCGGATTCAGTGGCTCTCCTTTTAGATTTGATGTAATGTATCCAGTTTCCGAATAAGGGATTCCAAATTGTAATTGTCTTTCCATTTGCCAAACACGAGCATTGTGTTGCGCAGCAGACACACACTATGCAGTAAAGGGGACGAGATTAACAGCGTCATTTATGAATAAAAACCCTAGTACCAATTGGAACTCTAGATGAATTTTCTCCTTTTGCGACAGAGAATGAGAATAAAAATTTAAGATTGAGAATCAAAGAATTAGAGAATCAGCTAAAACAAAATGGTATTAAACCGAAAAGAACTACTACACGTGTTTATTTAATGCGTAGCTCGGAGATTTTAAGAAACAAAATAGCAATTTAGTTAATTAAAAGTAAGAAGAAATTTTATATTTCTTCCTTGCTCCTATTCTCCAAGTTTCTAGCAATCTCTTTTAGAATTTGGTTTTTCTCTTTTAATGTTTTTATTAAACTTACTGCGAACCACACAAAAAAGACCATCAGAACAAGATAAATAATAAACGGAATAAAAGCAAATAACGCAAAAAAGCTTCCAGCAGTATCCATGTTAGACCTCCAAAGTGTTTTTGGGCAATTATACCACATAGTTGTTAAACAGTTTTAACCAATAAGCTTCATAAAAAAGACCCATTATTTTATTGAGTCTTTTTGAGAAATCAACTCTTTTAATAAATCATGTATTTGTAGAAGTAAAATTATCATATGAGAAAGTAAACCAATAACAAGACCTACGATTGGAGCATAGAAGCCAACGAAAAAGTAAGATATGGCTATTGAAAAAATATATAATATTACAATCATTTTATCTCCTCCAAAAAAAACATAACACGAAATGGATGATTATGGATAGTGAGATTCTTTATAATTCAATTCATTACCGAAGAATAAAAATGAAAAGTGTTTTAGTGGAGGAACAAGGTCTCATGTAGGAGGATCACGTACTTCTTCAAGTGAATTGGATTTGACCTTGTTCCACTGACCATTTTTTGAAAGTTGTTCCGATTACTATAAATTTATGTTAGGCGCTTTCTCCTTTTGTTTAGCAGGCAAATATAGGAGGTAATCTCTGATACTAGTCCACACATCAACACGCCCATCATCATATGATACATGGAAAATGAATGAAAGGAGAAAAGTGATGGAGATACCTGTTAGCGGATATTTGGTTCATTCGGATGATTCAGACTCATATCACTCACATAACCTATATATTACTACTTGGGATGGCAGGCCTGTGCATGTTCATCGGTTCTCTGGGGTTACTTCATATGACGTAGGTCATAGCCATAGATATGTTGGAGAGACAGAGCCTGCGCCAAGCGGTGTTCAACATACACACCGTTATTTTACATTTACATCCTTCGATGATGGGCATAGGCATGAGATAAGGGGGGTTACTGGACCAGCTATTCCACTTCCTAGAGGGGGACATTATCACGAATTCTCTGGAGTTACAACAACCAACGGACAAATTCCTCACTTGCATCGATACAAGGGAAGAACAAGTGGATGAATAAAACCTGATGTTAATCACCTGTTGAGGATTTGAAAAAGCTTATTCGAAGATTGGATGCTGAGGAGCCAAGATTATAAAAGGTGAGGAGCGAATGAATTTATTAAAAGAACGAATAAAAACACTTTCTAGAATGGATTTTATTAAAGCTATTGCTCCACATGCTCAGAGAATCCAAGAGAAGTATCATATCTTATCTTCTTTGATTATCGCACAAGCTTGCCTCGAGTCAAACTTTGGTCTAAGCGGACTAGCTCAAAAGGGAAAAAATATTTTCGGAATAAAAGGAAGTTACAACGGTCAATCCGTTACCATGCGGACTCATGAATATGAGAGAGGAAAAAAGGTATGGGTTGATGCTTCGTTTCGCAAATATCCTTCCTGGTATGAGAGTTTGGAGGACTTGGCCAAACTCTATACGAACGGCGTTTCTTGGGACAAAAATTAAATGAGGAATTAATAACCGCCTAGACCTGTACAAGAACATCCTACAATGATCAGTAAGATGAATAAGACAACAACTAAGGTAAAAGTGTTCATATATAACACCTCCTATTAAGTATTGGAGGATGGCTAATATGCGATCCCTACTTTAAAGATATGCTCTTAAGAAAGAGTTGGATTGGCCAAATATATCAACTGATAGGAAAATTCCATATTTATCTAACTAGATACTATTTAATTGCATTACTAAGTAATCCTAATTTATGTAAAATGGTATATTACATTAAAAGAGCTGAGATTTAAATCAGATCTGATCCTAGTTTTCCTAGTTTAGTTTGTCAATTTTATCGACAAGCTATAACCCTGCCGTTTTGAGGGTGGATTTTTTTTATTTTTATACGTAATTCGACAAAATTCTTAATTTAATTGTGATATTTTGTAAATGTAAAAAGTACATAAGGGGGATTTGTTGTGAGGACGTTTTATAGTTTTGTTCTTGTTTTCTCCTTGCTAATCTCAATGTTTTTTCCGGGGCTTGTAACGGAAGCTAAATCGAAATTTAAGGATATTCCAGAAGATTTTTGGGCAAAAGAAGAGATTGAATTTTTAAGTAGTGCAGGTATTATCAAAGGATATAATGATGGTACATTTAAGCCCAATCAACCTGTTAAACGTGTTCAGGCGGCGATAATGATTACAAGAGCATTAGGATTAGATACGTCTAATAGACCAAACCCGGGATTTAAGGACATAAAAAATTTAGATAAAGAAGCTTACAATGCAATCGCTGCTGTTGTTGACGAAGGAATTTTTTCGAAAGGACAAACATTTAGACCGAACGAGGTATTATCGCGTGGTGATATGGCTGTTGCTTTGGTTAAGGCCTATAATTTAGAAGGAATATATAATGGTGAAATTATCGATGTTTCAGAAGAGCTTCTTACTTACGTCAGTGCATTAGCTGCAAATGGAATTACCCAAATTTATGACGATGGCACGTTCAAACCGAATAAAGGAGTAACACGGGCTCAATTTGCTGTGTTTTTTGCACGTGTTTTAGAACCGTCATTTAGAATAGGTCCAGTTAACTCGAGAGAAAACCCAGCTAAACTTGGAGAAACCTGGGTTGTAGAAACTGATGACTGGTTATATGGGCATCATAAGTATGAAATTGAATTAACCGATGTGATAACTGATGGTGAATTAGCTTGGGATATAATTAGAGAGGCTAATATGTTTAATGAAGAACCGTCTTTTGGGCAAAAATATATATTAGCTAAATTTAGATTTAAGTTGTTAGACTTTGATGGAACAGCTTTTTCTTCATATGACATAAACTCATCTAAGTTCGAGGCGGTAAGTAGTAATGGTGTTGTTTACGATAGTCCCATCATTGTTGAACCGGAGCCAAGTTTGTCAACAGAATTGTATGAAGGTGGAGAAGTTGAAGGATGGGTAGCCTTCTTAGTAGACGAAGATGATACACCATTAATTGTATGGCAACGTGAACAGGATGATGAACTCTGGTTTAGTTTAGAATAGCAAATGGGCCTACTCGCTTTGAGTAGGTTCTTTTTTGTATAAATTATCTATAATTCACAATCAGTCAGGGGGAATCATAATGATAACAATCAACATATTATAATCATGTATTTTTGAGTTTTTTAGAAAAAATATACCCTGCTTTGTAAACGTGTACTGATCATAAGAGTTTTACACTGCTCAAGAAAAACATCAAGAGTATCAAAAGCGTACCATTTTCACCATTATTAATGCGTTTTTGCTATAATAAAATACATACATAGAATGATTTTATAAAAAAGGAGGAACACAATTGACGGAATTAGGCAATGTGCAGGTTCAACATCAACGGTTATCTAAAGCTAAAATTATTAAAAGAGCAACAGCTATTTTTATCGGGGCTGTTCTAATGGCAGTAGGACTTGAAATTTTTTTAGTTCCGAATAACGTTATTGATGGAGGCATAACAGGGATTTCAATTATGCTTTCGCATATTACGGGCTTTCGTCTTGGAATTTTTATTTTTCTTTTAAACCTTCCGTTTTTTTTTATGGGTTATAAGCAAATTGGCAAAACGTTTGCTATTTCCACATTGTTTGGGATTACCGTTTTATCCATTTTTACCTCTCTGTTTCATCCTATTCCCGCCTTCACAGAAGACATTTTATTAGCTACTATTTTTGGCGGAATGATTCTCGGTACAGGAGTAGGTCTTGTCATTCGTTATGGCGGCGCTTTGGATGGCACTGAAATACTCGCTATACTCATGAATAAAAAGCTCCCTTTCTCCGTTGGCGAGATCATCATGTTTTTTAATATTTTTATTCTCGGTACTGCCGGGTTTGTTTACTCTTGGGATCGAGCGATGTATTCAATTTTGGCTTATGTGATTGCTTTTAAAACGATTGATGTTGTCATTAAAGGATTAGATGAATCGAAGTCGGCATGGATTATTAGTGATAACTCTGAAAGCATTGGAAATGCGATTATGAACCGATTAGGGCGCGGTGTTACATATTTGAGCGGAGAAGGAGCATTCTCCGGTGATGATAAAAAAGTGATATTTTGTGTGATTACTCGGCTTGAGGAAGCAAAACTGAAAGAAATTGTCGAAGAAAATGACCCAAATGCTTTTTTAGCGATAGCCGATATGGCTGAAGTGCGTGGTGGACGCTTTAAGAAAAGAGATATTCATTGATATGTCTTTTACTAGTAAAAACGCCAATAAAACGTCTTGATATTCGTGGTTTATACATGTTGTATGCGCCTATATAGAAATCTTGAAGGCCCTTCAAACTCTTTTCATCCGAGTATCTGCGTTCTATAATAAATCAAACTTGATTTTTCAACCTATTTAAAAGGCGAACAGAATACTGGTTGATTTTTATGCTTGATTCACATGTTGAGAGTTTAAGTTGGATTTATATAAATCGCTTAAAATAATACAAGCTCACTAAAATGAAACTGCGCAGCAAAGAAGAGGCTGTCCCATAAGTGTCTGACTTCATGCGTATTTCACGATATATAGCTCATTTATCCAATATCCAATGGATATATATTATGTTGCGGGGTCTGACACTTGGCTTTTGGAACAGCCTCTTTTTCAACGAACGAAATATGTTTATCAGACGATAAAATATATGTACGATGTTTTCTAAACAATATTTTTTATATACTAGTGCATAAAATCCGCTTTTACCGTCATTCCAGTTTATTTGCACAAAAAGATTTTTAAGTGATCGTTATCATCAATAGTTGCTAACAAAATGTCGTTAACATCCGCATGGTATGTTGTTTTAACTTTGTTTTTCAGCCACTTTTCATCCTTTCCAATTTGCTTTAATTCATTGAACTGAATCTTCCCTTCTTTAATAATCGTTCTCGGAAAAACAAATGGTTTTGTCGCCAATTGCATAACCGCTGGAGTCAGCGTTTGATGCTGCGGATTTAAAAAGAACGAAATGGTACCATCTGGCTCCCATAAGGCAAGAGCAACCTTTTGAACATCTTCGATTTTTTCTTTTCTTAATTCTGATAATAGAAAATCAATGGATATTCTTGCTTTGGCTAAGTTTTTATAAATGATTTGCCCATTTTTTATAACGGGAAAGGGAGAAGGCTCAAGCCAATTTCTAAATTTGTGCCATTTTAGACTCAAAAATACGCCAACAGTATATAAAAGAACCAATACCGTTATCGTTATCATCGATCCCTTCAGTCCTAATTGTTCGTCAGACAAAGGATGGGCAATAATATTTCCAAGTGATAAAGCCATTATAAAATCAAGCAATCTTAGCTGAGAAATGGATCGCTGCCCCATGATTTTAGCCGCAAAGAGCAAAAAGAAAAAAGCAACAATTGCCCTTAAGATCCACTGAATGGCAGTAAGTGATTCCTGGCCATGAAAAAAACTCATCTACATTCACGTCCCCAGTTTTGATTATATTAGGAATTTAATCGTTATTATTATTACCTGTAAATCATTGCTTATGAGTAAGAAGAAAGATCATCACATATATGACAATAGACATAAATTGATGCTTATTGCTTCTAATCATTATACGGAACCTAAATTATATGATGAATTTTTAAAAAAAGGTGAAATGAAATAAGGGGATTTGTCGAAAAATTTTTGAGCAATAAATACACTTCACATGATGCCTGACCATGTTTATTTTCCCTTTTATTCGCTGAATTGATTTTCCTTTCTCATATATGTTTCATAATCCTTGTACCATAACTTATGTGTTCCATACAAAATAGAAAACGCCCAATAGGCTGCTGGTTCATGCATGATAATTGGATCAAAATTCGAAGCTATCGAAGATTTTTGAATCAATTTATTGGCTCGTTAAGTTGCCGATGGTCATCAATTTGTCATGTATTTCAAATAAAAAAGCGTTATCGTTAAGCTTCTTATTTTTAGACTTCTTACATGATTAAAGATTTGTTTGATTATAGGTTTTTTACTATATTTCTAATTTTGATAGACATCTTATGGCATTCATACTATTTAAAGACAGTTGATCTTTATTACTGGAAACTTTTATTTCATTAGGATTGATTAGATAACCTCCTCCTACTGGCCCGCAGACGTATTCGTAATCATGCTTCTTTCCTGTACGACACTCTTGAACAAAGATTTCCCAAGACCGTCGATAATGTAGCCATTCAGGATCATGAGATACAAGGAAATATTTTTCCCTTTAATTGATTTAGTTGTTTTAAATCGAGCTCATATACCAAATAAGCTGGAATTTTTGTATCCGGGTGATTAAAGTATTGATCTTTACTGATATTTAATCGTTCTAATACCTTGGGAGAAATCTGTGGATGTGTAGCTCTAATCTGTGCCCAACTTCTTGCCTGATATAGGTTTAATGTAACATAAAATCCCATTCCTAAATCTGTAAGCTGCCTTTGCACGTTTAACCATATTCCGTTATATTGAATGATTTTTGCAGCAAATAAATTTGTTCCATGATAAACTGTACTATCTGTAGCAGGGAGCATATGGGACTTTTCCTCTCTTTTTAGGATGACAAGATGAGATTGTTATATATTATGAAGTAGTATGTTCATGTGTTTCATCATTAGAAGGATAGCACCGGTTTCTTAATTCTTTTACCATTATATGAAAATGATTCAGGGAATAATGACAGATTTCTCTTATATGTGTTTGAAGCTTCCATTTCCGAAGGTATGCCCATTCAATTGGCTAACGAAATGTTCTGTACAAGCATTATCTAACTTTATATTTGTATCTTTTTTCTAGAAAGGATAAGATGTTTTCATTGTGAAACTTTGGAAATGTGGTGTATAATTCTTTATTAATACATATAGAGGGGGGGACAATATTGAAAAGTAGAACAACAGTGATGATCAGCATCGTTCTTGCGATGTTAGTGGCATCGATAGACACGACGATCATGAACACAACGATGCCGATGATTGCAAAAGAACTGGGTGGATTTGAGCTGTATGCCTGGGCGTTTGCCTCATACATGATTACAACGACTGTTCTTTCGCCGATTGCAGGAAGACTATCTGACATTTTTGGAAGGAAAAAAGTATTTGGATTCGGAATTATTTTGTTTTTCATTGGTTCGCTTCTTTGCGGAATGTCACAGAGCATGTTACAACTAGTTATTTTCCGTGCGGTGCAGGGAATCGGAGCCGGATTTATGATGCCGTTTCCAGCGATTATTGCTGGAGATCTTTTTCCAATCGAAAAACGCGGGAAAATTCAAGCATTCTTTACAGCGATGTGGGGGCTCTCGGCTTTACTGGCACCTTTGCTTGGGGCATTTTTTGTAGAGTACATGTCATGGCGCTGGATTTTTTATGTCAATTTGCCAATTTGCTTGCTTTCATTATTAACGCTTCTTCCATATCAAGAAGTGTATGAGCCGAAAAAGGCAAGTGTCGATTACATCGGTGCGATTTTGTTTGCTGGCGGTGTCAGCTTTCTTCTGCTCGATACGGTTGTTGAGAAAAATCAGCTGTTTTATGCTGTTCTAGGAATCTTATTTATTGTCATTTTTTATTTTTTTGAAAGAAAACAGTCTTCACCGCTTGTTCCGCTTTCGCTCGTTAGTAATAAAACAATTAAATGGATGAACATGAACGGCTTTTTAGGTTGTGCTGCATTATTTGGCACATCGAGCTACATTCCGCTATTTTTACAACATGTTGCTCATCAATCGTTATTTACAAGCGGAGTGGCTCTGCTTGGCATGGCGGTTGGTTGGATGATGGTGTCTGTTCCAGCCGGAAAATGGATTTTAAAATATGGCTATCGTTTTTTACTCATCATCGGCAATGTGTTGCTGGTCGGCTCAGGTGCCTTGTTAGTGATGTTAAATCAAGGTCATGGTTTTTGGTATGTATTTATAACGATGTTTGTGCAGGGGCTTGCATTCGGTTTACTGTCAACGGTAGGCGTAATCGGTTCGCAACAAATGGTTGAACCCCATCAAAAGGGGATTTCTACTTCCTTCTTTATGTTTAGCCGCAACATCGGTACAGCGATTGGGGTAACGATTATGGGGGCATTTTTAACGAAGGCGCCAAATTTTATGACGGGAATTCATCACCTCTTCCTGTTTGGCTTTGTTGGAAGTATCATCGCTTTACTGACATCGTTCCTCATCAAAGAGGCAGAGGAGAATATAAGAGTACAGAAACAAGGGGTGTAAATGTTTCCGTTGTTAAGAGTTAATGGATGGTTAGAAAGTTGTCTTATAAAAATTTTTCATTATTTTCGGCGTGTTACTTATTATATGGTTCACTAATTAAATAAAGAGGCTGATCCATAAGTGTCTGTATCATCTCGTCCATTTATCTTATGTTATGTCCTATATATGGGTTGTGGGGTCTGACACTTTGTTTTTGGGGCAGCCTCTTTCTCTATTTATCAGGAACTGTCAATGAACCTCTCCCACCTACACTTCGCTTAGAGGTGGGAGACTTCTCGGTGAACATGTTAAAAACTAGGATAATTTTCTATCGGATAATGGTTATGAGTAGTGTACAGGCTGTTGATTGTATGGCATAAAACTTCAATCGCCTGTTTTAGCTCCTCTTGGGAAACTCCGGCAAAGCTCAAGCGGATATATTGGTTCGGCACATGTGTCGGGAAACAGGAATTCCCAGGTAAAAAAGAAAGTTGTTTCATATGACAATATTCCAAAAGAAGCTCAGCATGAACATGTTGAGGCAGTTTCACCCAAATCGTATTTCCGCCATTAGGTGCGCGGAAAGTAAGCAATGAGGAGTGCTGATGCAATAATTGGATGCATTGTTTTGCGCGATTCTTTAGATCTGTCCGCAAGTTTTGCAGAACATTGTTTAATTTTTTTGATTGCAGCAATCCAGCGATAATTTTTTGCGTTAATAGCGGCGAGCCTAAATCAGAAATGCTTTTAGCCGCGATAAGCTTTTCTAATAAAGGTCCTTCCGTTGTGACTAACGCGCCGATTCGGCAAGCAGGCGATAAAAATTTGCTGAATCCTTTTAAGTAAATGACATGACCGGACGTATCAAAACTTTTAATCGGAGCAGGAGGTTTTTCTTTAAAGTACAGTTCACTCCAAGGATCATCTTCTATAATGAGAAAATGATAGCTTTCGGCAATATCGACAAGTTCTTTTCGTTTTTTCACGCTTAACGTAGTGCCTGTTGGATTTTGAAAGGTTGGGTTGATGTAGAGAAGCTTCGGATGATATCGCTCACAAAGCTTTATCAGTGTTTTTGTATCAATTCCATCATGCTCGACAGGGATAGGGATAATCTGTGCTCCTCTTGATTTAAAAATATCGATACTTCCCGGATAAGTAGGAGCTTCCATAAATACAACATCATTAGGTCCGATAAATGTTTTCGCCACAAGTTCAATACCTTGTTGCGCTCCGCTGACCGCTAAAATATGTTCCGGTGCAACCGAAAGCTGTTTCGTTCGCAGATAATCGCTTACCGCTTTTCGGAATTCCATGTCACCGTTGGCACTGCTGTAATGTCCTAACATGTGCGGATTTTCTTCTATCACTTGCATGGTCACTTTTTTAATCCACTCTGTATGCAAGAGATTTCCGTTAATACAGGCAGTTCCTAAATGATAGCGGATATTTCGCAGCGGTTGTGAGATGGATAATGATTGGGCGCGCGGTACATAATCAGGGATCACCATATGCCAATTCGTGTGTGTATCTTCAATGTCTTCCTTTAAATGAGTGGATTTCACGAATATTCCTTTTCCTTGAAAGCTTTCGACATATCCTCGTTGCTGCAATTGTTGATATGCTTTCTGCACGGTCACTAAAGAGACACCTAACTCTTTAGAAAGCTGTCGGACAGACGGAAGCTTTTCACCATCTTTCATCATTTTTGAGGCAATACGATCGATAAAATACTGGCATATTTGCTCATGAATCGGGAGATTGGAGTGTCGTTTCAAATGAATATTCATCACCCAAACATCCTTTAACTGTTATAGTAAGAGTTTTACTGTTATACATCCATTGTATCATTCTATACATAAAAATAACATGAAAAGGTGATGAATAAGTATGGTTTTAGTAGGATATCTAATAATGTGTCTTATCTTTGGAACAACGTTTTTAGCCATTAAAATCGGTTTAGAAGCAGGATGGGCCCCTTATTTTTCCGCAGGATTCCGTTTCTTTATCGCCGGATTGCTTGTTGTATTATATGGTACTGTTACAAAACAATTTCGAATTCCGACAAAGAAGAATATCGTTGAATTTCTTATTACGGGGGCATGTATGACAGGTATAACATTTGGAACACTTTATTGGGCGGAACAGCATATCCCTTCCAGTTTTGCGGCTCTTTTATCAGCTACCGGACCGCTTTTTGTCTCATTGTTCCATTCCATCATGGAGAAGGTAAAAATTACAAAAGCACAGTTTGTCGGGTTAGTGCTAGGGTTCCTTGGAATCGGATTGATAACGGGACCATCGCTTTCAGTCCAATTTCATTTGCTTTGGTTTATTGCTTGTTTCGTCATTATCATCGGTGAAAGCTTTTATGCATTTGGAACGATTTATTCAAAAATGGTGCTAAAACAAGGAATATCCCCGTTGATGTTAAACGGATATCAAATGTTATTCGGCGGTCTGTTATTAATCATCCTTTCCTTTGCATTTGAACGTCCTAGTTTTTCAGGAATTAGCTATAGCGGCTGGATTTCTCTTTTATACTTGATTGTGATTGGTTCTGTTTTAGGACACGGTTTATATTATTGGCTAATCAAAAAGACAAATCCAGCTTTTCCTTCTACATGGCTCTACGTCTCTCCTTTTATTTCGCTCATGCTCGATTTGTGGATAAAAAAAGAAACGTTTCATCCCGTATCGATAATCGGCGGCTTCGTTATTTTGGCAGGGGTGTATTTGATGAACAGTCACATATTACGTGAATCATTTACGAAAAAAACAAAAAGTGTTTCATCGTAAATAACGAACCAGTGAAATTTCCATAACATTACATTTTTTAAAAATTTGCTCAAAAGACAACGGGAAAGCACGTCAATTTATTAGTTGGCGTGTTTTTTTAAGTGTTATTTTAAAGGATTATGATAAAATAAAATTGTTATTTGATTTCCAATCATTGTTGTTTTCTACATAAAAAGGTGAAAGATTGGAGGAATGAATGATGAAACTTACAATAAGGAAAAAGTTATTTGCTGGTTTTTTTGCTGTTTTAGCGATTTTGGCAACAGTCGTAGCTATCGGTTTATATGAAATTACTAAAGTTGATCGTACATATAGTGAGCTCATAGAAAAAGATATAGAAAGGTTAATCGCAACAAAAGATTTATTAAATATTATAAGAAAGGCGCAATCCAGTCAGCGCGGCTATTTGCTGACTGGTGATGAAACAGCTTTACGAAACTACTCGATTGCTCATGAGGAATACGAATCATTAAGTAAAAAACTGATGGATTCCTATGATGATGCTAAAGAAAAACAACTTCTTCAAGAGTTAAATCATTTAGAAGAGGAATTTTATCAATTTAGCAATGAACTTTTTGGATTAAAGAAACAAAATAACACAGATGTATATAATCGTTTAATTCTGACAACGGGTCGGGAAATATTAAAGCAAGTCGAAGAAAAAGCAATGGAACTGGAAGACTATCAGAAAGAAAAAATACAAACAAGTATTAAAACAACATCCGCCAAAGCGGAATTTGAGAAAGTGATCGTTTTATCATTAGGTATTATTTCTGTTTTGGTAGGCAGCATCATTTCCTGGTATATCAGCCGCATGATTTCCCGTCCGGTTATGGCGATTGCAGGGGCTGCTCAAAAAATTGCCTCCGGCGATTTGACAGCAGATGAAATCAAAGTAAAAAATAGAGATGAAATCGGCGATTTAGCAAAATCATTTAATCAAATGAGCAAAAATCTTCGTGAGCTGATTCATCAAGTGGCTTCCAGTGCCGAACAAGTGGCAGCATCGGCAGAGGAGTTAACAGCGAGTGCGGAACAAACAAGTAAGGCAGCTGAACAAATTGCAGCTACTATGCAAGACGTGGCGGCTGGTGCTGAAAAACAAGTACAAAGCTTCCAAGAAACATCGCAAACAGCGAACGAAATATCTTTCGGTGCACAGCAGATTGCGAGCAATGCGCAAAGCGTTTCCTCTATTGCTATGGATGCGGTAGAAAAAGCAACTCACGGCGGAAAAACGATCGATGTCGCTATTAAGCAAATGAGCTCGATTAATGAAACAGTGAATGGGTTAGCAGCAGTCATCAAAAATTTGGGAGAACGTTCGAAGGAAATCGGTCAAATTACGGACGTAATTACAGGAATCGCTGAGCAAACGAATCTTCTTGCCTTAAACGCAGCCATTGAAGCAGCAAGGGCAGGAGAGCAAGGCCGCGGGTTTGCCGTCGTAGCCGATGAGGTACGGAAATTAGCGGAGCAATCAGCTCAATCGGCGCAACAAATTTCTCGATTAATTTCTGCGATTCAGGAAGAAACAAATAAAGCAGTTCAATCGATGGAAGCTGCAACGAAGGAAGTAGTTTCAGGCATTGGAGTTGTGAATACGGCAGGTGAATCATTCAATCAAATTCAAAGCTCGATTAATGAGGTTACTTCACACATTCAAGAAATTTCGTCTGCGATTCAACAAATGGCTGCGGGTACAGAGCAAATGGTGCAATCGATGCAGCAGATTGCGAAAGTAGCAGAAACTTCTGCGGCAGGAACACAAGAAGCATCTTCTGTAACAGAAGAACAATTAGCGGTAATGGAAGAAATTTCTTCTTCTGCTGAATCGCTTTCTCATATGGCGGAAGAATTGCAAGCGTTAATTGGAAAATTCAAGATATAACAAATTGAATATTGACAGGGGCTGGTTTATAACAATGATCGGAAGTCAGCCTCTTTGTCATTTTTGTATGTTGTTTTTACGAATTTTGACTTTCAACGTTTCTTATTTTGTATAACATGATAAAAAATTGTCAATAAAGGTGATAGACTATGAAGGTGGTAAGGTGATGAAACAAATGACATAAAAATAATTACATTTTTCGGAAGCTTCGGTTTAAGATTTGGCCTGCATAGTGCATTAACAGGCTGGTTTTTGAATGAACTAAAAAAGACAATCATCGTCTTTTATGATAAACTTTTGATAGCTTAGTGCGGGCATATTTATCGTAGAAAGTAGAGGTTCATTCATGGGAGAGAAGCTTGTTGTTATTATTGGACCGACAGCGGTGGGGAAAACGAAATTGAGCATTGAGCTCGCCAAACGGTTAAACGGAGAAATTATTAGCGGTGACTCGATGCAAGTATATAAAGGGATGGATATAGGTACAGCGAAAATTAAGCCGGAAGAAATGGAAGGGATTCCCCACCATCTTATTGATATTAAAGAACCGACCGAGCCTTTTTCTGTTGCGGAATTTCAGCAGATGGCACGTCCGCTCATCAGTGAAATAACAAAGCGCGGTAAGCTGCCAATAATTGTTGGAGGAACAGGGTTATATATTCAATCTGTCATTTACGACTACCGGTTTTCCGCTGCTCCGTCTGATGACAGCTATCGCCGCAAGTTAGAAACATTCGCTCAGGAACGGGGCGCTATTGCACTTTATGAAAAACTAAAAGAAATAGATCCGCACAGCGCTGAACGGATTCATCCGAATAATGTGCGTCGGGTCATTCGCGCGCTGGAAATTTTCCATTGTACCGGTCAAACGATGACGGAGTGGCAGAAACAACAGACTCCAGATTTGTTATATGATGTGGCGTTAGTCGGGCTCACGATGGAGCGGGAGCAGCTGTACCGCCGCATTAATGAACGGGTCGATCAAATGATGGCTGAAGGGCTTCTTGATGAAGTAAAAACGTTATATGAAAGCGGTGTTCGCGATTGTCAATCGATTCAAGCAATTGGCTATAAAGAAATTTATGAGTATTTAGACGGCCGCATTTCATTGGCGGAAGCGGTCGAACAGCTGAAACAAAATTCACGCCGTTATGCGAAGCGCCAATTGACATGGTTTCGCAACAAAATGCCTGTTCAGTGGTTTGACATGACCGATATATCGGACTTTTCAAGGAAAGTGGAGGAAATTTTATACTATATTGCAGGAAAGCTTCAATTGAAAACGAATATATAAATATAGGTAGAGAGAAAAGAGGAGGCCGAATCATGAAAAACACAATTAATATTCAAGATCAATTTTTAAATCAATTGCGCAAAGATGGCACACAAGTAACGGTATTCTTATTAAACGGCTATCAATTGCGAGGCTTTATTAAAGGATTTGACAATTTTACGGTTCTTTTAGAAGTAGATGGCAAGCAGCAGCTGATTTATAAACATGCCATTTCTACGTTTGCTCCGCTAAAAAATATCCAGTTTGAAATGGAATAAAGGAAACAGAAACGGGGCTGGCTCATAAGTGTCTGACCTCACGTGCATTCACAATAAATCGTTTATTTAGTCAATGTGTCCTATAGATGATGTTGTGGGGGCTGACACTTTGCTTTTGGGGTCAGCCTCATTTTTTATTCGTAAAAGTGAGCGGACACGAATAGAATATATAAATCATATTTCTCGGGAAAGCGCAGAACTAGACAACGATTGTCGAAGTATGCAAATCATTGTGATGCGCCTTTTCTAGGCAGATGTCACAAATCAAAATCATGCTACGTATATTGACTAAGAGGTGAGAAGGAAATGGTGCTTAATAAAGCTGCCGCTTTAAGAAGTTAAAGAGAGGTGACAAAGCCTTGTCGGAACTAACGATGAATAAAACAAAAGGGCAGATTAATATTGTTTTAAATTCAAAAAATATTAATCATTTAGTAAAAGATGAGAAAATCGAGCGAATCGATTATGATCAGCACAAGATATTAAAGGAGATTCAAAAGGAGTTTGACCAGCTTATCGGGTTGGATAACGTAAAAAAATTAATCAAAGAAATTTACGCTTGGCTGTATATTAACAAGGAGCGGAAAGAGAAAGGATTAAAAGTGAATAAACAAGCGCTTCACATGATTTTTAAAGGCAATCCCGGCACAGGTAAAACGACGGTAGCCCGTTTATTAGGAAAATTATTTTTTGAGATGAACGTATTGTCAAAAGGCCACTTCATTGAAGCAGAGCGGGCTGACTTAGTTGGCGAATACATTGGTCATACCGCTAATAAGACAAGAGATTTAATTAAAAAAGCGCGCGGCGGCATTTTATTTATCGACGAAGCGTACTCGCTCGCGCGCGGCGGTGAGAAAGATTTTGGAAAAGAGGCGATCGATACATTAGTAAAAGGAATGGAAGATTATTGCGAAGACTTAGTTGTCATTCTTGCGGGGTATCCGGCAGAAATGGACTATTTTCTTTCCTTAAATCCAGGTTTGCCATCGCGATTTCCGCTTATGATTGAATTTCCTGATTATACAGTGGATGAATTAGTGAAAATCGCAAAGCAAATGCTTCACGAGAGAGACTATGAGTTTACGAGCGAAGCTGAACACAAACTATACCATCATATTGAAGAATTGCTGGAAGGTCGAGCGGGCGGAAAATTCAGCAATGGTCGTTACATCCGCAATTTGATTGAAAAAGCGATACGGAAACAGGCAGTGCGCCTGTTGCATGAAGGAAGATATAATAAAAAAGAGTTAATGCTTATCCGGGACAGGGATTTAATAAGCGGCTAAAGCGAAATAATACATCTTGTAAAGGGTGTTTTATTTTTTACAAGAAAACTTACTTGAGAAGTGAAAGCAATATTTTTTTAATCAAATCCTGAAAGAATTCTCCCGCTTCAAAAAACATATTTCCATTCGTTTAGACAGGGACTTCCTGTCTTTTTTATTAAAAAAATTCAGAATAAGAAGAAGGAATATTTGTGTTGAGGGCGAAATATTTTAATACAGTCAATAAGCGGTATTCTTAAATGTAAGCGTTTACTTAATAAGGAAGGGGGAATCACAATTTGTATGTAACGTTGGGTGAGTTGTTCGGACAAGCGGTTCGAAAGTTTCCAAAGAAGGAAGCACTCGTTGATATTAGAAGAAATTTGCGTCTCACATATGAACAGTGGGATACTGAAGTGAATAAACTTGCAAATGCACTTTTGGCATCAGGAGTGCAAAAAGGTGACCGTGTATCTACATTTTTATTTAATACAAGTGAGCTGGCAACTGTGCTTTTCGCCTGTGCGAAAATCGGGGCGATCTTTAACCCGATCAATTTCCGTTTGAAAGCACAGGAAGTTGCCTATATATTGGAAGATGCTACTCCAAAAATCCTTCTGTTTGAAAAAATGACCGAACCTCATATAGCTAGTATTCATAAAGATTTTCCGCACATCTCTTTTTGGTACATCGATGAAGACACCCCAGCATATGCAGTAAATTACCACGAACGTGTAAAAGCAGCTCCATCGATATCTCCGCAAATACAAGTTTCAGAGAATGATATATACGCCATTATGTATACGAGCGGTACAACCGGTAAACCAAAAGGCGTCATGCACCGCCATCGCGATATGGTGGAACAAAGCCTAATTTGTCATTCTGTCATGAGGATACATTGGTGAGCCTGATGAAAAATGGGGAGAAAAAGTCATTGCTTTTGTCGTGAAGAAAGCTCCGGATTTAACGGCGGAAGAGCTTGAAGAATTTTGCAGAAACAGCGATAAGCTGGCTGCTTACAAGCGTCCGCGTGCTTATTATTTTGTCGATAGCTTGCCGCGAAATGCAAGCGGAAAAATTCAAAAATTTTTGCTGCGGCAAAAGGTGAAAGAAGCAGCAAACATGATGGAAGGAGAGTTGCGATGACAGCAAGGTATATTCGCGAAGAGCATCACATTTTTCGTGATGCTTTTCGCAAGTTTTTAGAAAAGGAAGCATATCCATATTATCACGAATGGGAAAAACAAGGCATGATTCCGCGGGAGTTTTGGAGCAAAATGGGAGAGCAGGGTTTTTTATGTCCTTGGGTAGATGAACAATATGGCGGATTCAATGCCGATTTTGCCTACTCTGTTGTCATTAATGAAGAATTAGAAAAAGTCGGATCAAGCATGGTCGGCATCAGCTTGCATAACGATATCGTTGTTCCTTATCTCTCACAATACGGAACAGAGGAGCAAAAAAGAAAGTGGCTGCCTAAATGTATTTCCGGAGAAATCATTACCGCAATTGCTATGACAGAGCCGGGAGCAGGCTCCGATTTAGCAAGCGTAGCGACGACAGCTGTGAGAGATGGCGATCATTATATTGTAAACGGCCAGAAAACATTTATCACAAACGGAATCCATGCCGATTTAATCATCGTCGTCTGCAAAACAGATCCTAAAGCCACTCCACCGCATAAAGGCATCAGTTTGCTTGTTGTTGAGCGGGACACCCCGGGTTTTACGAGAGGACGAAAATTAGAGAAAGTTGGCTTGCATGCACAAGATACAGCGGAATTATTTTTTACGGATGCAAAAGTGCCGGCGGAAAATTTGCTTGGTGAGGAAGGAAAAGGATTTTATTACTTGATGGAAAAGCTTCAGCAGGAGCGCTTGATTGTCGCCATCGCTGCGCAAACGGCAGCTGAAGTGATGTTTCGCTTAACGAAAAACTATGTGAAAGAACGAACAGCATTTGGTAAGAAAGTAAGTCAATTCCAAACCGTGCAGTTTCGTTTAGCGGAGATGGCGACGGAAATCGAGCTGGGAAGAACGTTCCTTGATGATCTCATTGAGCTTCATATGAAAGGAGAAAATATCGTTACAAAAGTATCGATGGCAAAATGGTGGATTACGGAAATGGCAAAAAGGGTGGCAGCAGAAAGCATGCAGCTCCACGGCGGCTACGGTTATATGGAAGAATACGAAATTGCCAGACGCTACCGTGATATTCCGGTAAGTGCGATTTATGCCGGGACAAATGAAGTGATGAAAATGATTATTGCCAAAAATCTTGAACTATAACGGGGGAGACAAAGAATGCTGTTGGACGGAATTAAAGTACTAGATTTCTCACACTATATCCCCGGGCCATTTGCAAGCCTCCGCCTCGCTGATTTTGGAGCGGAAGTGGTGAAAATCGAGCCGCCGAGTGGAGATTTAGCCCGTTCGGAAGAGTTTGATTATGTTTTTCAAGCAAACAATGCAAATAAGAAAAGTATTTTACTTAACTTAAAAGACCAACATGATTTAGAAATGGTGGAAAAACTGATAAGGAAAGCGGACATACTCATTGAAGGATTCCGCCCTGGCGTTATGAAACGATTAGGTCTTGCCTATGACGACGTCAAGAAAATCAATGAAAAAATTATTTACTGCTCGATAACAGGATATGGCCAACAAGGCGAGCTTGCCGCACTCGGAAGCCATGACATTAATTATGTGTCGCTGAGCGGTGTGCTGGCACAATTAAAAGATCGAACAGGCAGACCGATTCACCCATCGATTACGCTGGCTGACATGATTGGGAGCATGGCGGCTGTGGAACAAATATTGGCAGCGCTTTATGCGCGGGAGAGAACCGGAAAAGGAATGTATATTGATATTTCGTTATTAGACGGTTTGCTCGCTATGATGAACAACCACTTTATCATTGAACATTACAGCGGCTATCCAAAAGGTGTTGAACAGTTAGCCGGCACAATCGTTTCCTATTGTATTTACGAAACAAAAGACGGTCGCTTTGTCAGTCTTGCGGCGCTGGAACGAAAATTTTGGGAGCATTTTTGTATCGCGTCACAGAAACGAGAATGGCTTCATTTTCATCAGTCTCCAGCAAATGAAAACAACCCTATTTTTGTAGATATATGTCAATGGTTTAAAAGCAAAACATTGGCAGAATGGATCGAGTTTGGCCGAAAGGTCGATTGTTGCTTAACTCCAGTGTTGGAAGTACATGAAGCGAAAGAATGGTTTTCAAAGGAACATAACCGAAAAATGGTCGATATTCATAATGGCGGTATTCATATTGCCACAAGATATGATCCGCAAATCTTTCATAAAAGGGCACAAGCCCCGAAACTGGATGAGCATCGCCAAGAAATTATCGAAAAATGGACGAACGCATAAAAGAAGAGGGGGAATTTGTATGATGAACATTCCATTAAATATTTCAACGATGCTTGAACGGGCAGAAAGATTTTTTCCGAAAAAACAAGTCGTTTCTCGTTCGCAAAGCGGGATTGTGCGCCACACATACAAAGAAATTGGCGAGAGAACAAGATAAAATCGCTCGGTGTGGAAGCAGGTGACCGCGTTGGTACATTTGCTTGGAATCATCATCGCCACCTTGAAGCATATTTTGCCATTCCGGGAATAGGGGCCGTTTTGCATACGATCAACATCCGCCTTTCGCCCCAGCATATTTCGTATATCATCAACCATGCGGAAGATAAAGTATTATTGATTGACGAAGATTTACTGCCTTTCATTGAAAAAGTGAAAGATGAAATTCCGACTGTTCAAGCGTTTGTCATTATGACAGATAACGAAGCCATTCCAGAGACGTCCCTTGAGCCTGTCTATCATTATGAAAAACTGCTTCAAGAAGGAGATGCTAGCTTCCAATTTATGAAAAATATAGACGAGAACAGTCCGGCAGGGATGTGCTATACATCGGCGACAACAGGATATCCAAAAGGGGTTGTTTATTCGCATCGCGGCATTGTTCTCCATAGCATGGCGCTTGGCTTAGCCGATAGCGCTGCACTGTCTGAACAAGATGTGGCGATGCCGGTTGTGCCAATGTTTCATGCAAACGCATGGGGTCTGCCGTTTGCTGCTGTTTGGTTCGGCACGACGCTTGTGATGCCGGGACCGGCTTTTACACCAAAATTGATTGCCGAGTTAATGGAAGCAGAAAAGGTAACAATTGCCGCCGGAGTGCCGACCATTTGGCTTGGATTATTAAATGAATTGGAAAAAGGGCAATACGATTTAAGCAGCGTAACAAGAATTCTTTGCGGTGGTGCAGCGGCGCCGAAAGGAATGATTCAAGCATTTGAGGAAAAACACAAAATACCGTTTATCCACGCTTACGGTATGACGGAGACAAGCCCGCTTGTTGTTTTGTCAAGACTGAAAAGCTATCAGCAAAATTTATCGGACGAAGAACGGTTGGAAATTCGCGCGAAGCAAGGATTTCTCGTTCCCGGTGTGGAAATGAAAGTAATCGGCAAAGACGGAGAGGTGAAATGGGACGGCGTTGAGATGGGAGAATTATGCTTGCGCGGTCCGTGGATTGCTGATGAGTATTATCAAGATGAACGGAGCAAAGAAGCATTCCGCGATGGCTGGCTTCATACTGGAGATGTTGTCACAGTCGATGAAGAAGGATTTATCAAAATTGTCGACCGAACGAAGGATTTAATTAAAAGCGGCGGGGAGTGGATTTCTTCTGTTGATTTGGAAAACGCGCTCATGGCACATGAGGCCGTGTTTGAAGCAGCTGTCGTGGCGGTACCGCATGCCGAGTGGCAGGAGCGTCCAATCGCTTGTGTTGTTCTTAAAGAAGGGAAGCATGTGACGAAAGAAGAGCTGTATGACTTTTTACGGCCGCAGTTTGCCAAATGGTGGCTTCCTGACGATATCGTCTTTATGAACGAAATTCCAAAAACAAGTGTCGGAAAATTTTTAAAAATGAAGTTGCGTGAACAGTTGAAAGATTATTTTTTAAACGTTGAGTAGAATTTATGCAAATGATTGGAGGGTTTCACGTGGAAATAAAAATAGTAGCCGTCATCGGTGCGGGGCTGATGGGAAGCGGAATTGCCCAAGCGATGGCGATGGGAAAGAAAAATGTATATTTATATGATATTTCTCAAGAAGCGCTTAATAAAGGAATCAAGTCGATTGAAAAAAGTCTGTCCAGATTTGTAAAAGCAGGACATGTCAGCGAGGAAGAATCACAACATGTCCTGGATCGTATTCATACAACACTTGATTTACAAGAAGCGGTACGCGATGCGGAGCTTGTGATTGAAGCCGTTCCGGAAAATTTAGAGTTGAAAAAGAAGATTTTTAAACAACTAGATGAGTTTTCCAAGAAAGATGCGATTCTAGCAACGAATACATCCGAACTAAGCGTGACGGCGATCGCCGCAGCGACAACGCGTCCGGAAAAAGTCGTTGGAATGCACTGGTTTAATCCGGCACCGATAATGAAATTAATTGAAATTGTGAGTGGAATGGCGACTTCGGAAGAAACGATTGAAGTCATTAAACAAGTTTCTGAGGAAATCGGCAAGGAAACGGTTCTCGTAAAAGATGCACAAGGATTTGTAACAACAAGAGCATTGGCCGCACATATGATTGAATGCATGCGTATATACGAAGAAGGAATTGCCTCAGCGGAAGATATCGATAAAGCGATACGCCTTGGGTTAAATTACCCGATGGGACCGCTGGAACTCGCTGATTTAGTCGGATTGGATACGATGTTATTTGTCAGCGAAAATATGGTGGAGGCGTACGGTGACCGTTTTCGTCCGCCGCAGCTGTTAAGAAAGCTCGTCGAAGCGGGGCATTTAGGCAGAAAAACAGGAAAAGGATTTTACACTTATGATAAATAAAGAGCAGTAGTTATGATGGGAATGCTGGCGGTAATATCGCGGACGGTTAGAACTGGATAAAGAGGTGTTGGCTTTGAGAGAAGTGGTTATTGTTGAAGCAGTACGTACCCCTGTCGGGAAACGAAATGGCGTTTTTCGGGAAAAACATCCCGTTCATCTTGCCTCAGTTGTACTTGACGAGGTCGTAAAACGAGCCGGGATTGAAAAACATCTATCACTTGAGGCGCTCGCTGCATTAAAACCGGTATTTAAACCGGATGGAGTCATTACCGCGGGCATGCGAGCCAAATGAGCGACGGTGCGGCTGCCGTGCTGTTAATGGAGCGGCAAAAGGCGATGGAATTAGGTTTAAAACCAAAAGCGAGAATTGTTTCCCAGGTGGTTGTCGGTTCCGACCCGACGTATATGCTTGACGGTGTGATTCCGGCAACGAAAAAAGCATTACAAAAAGCGAAACTGACGATGGATGACATGGATATAGTAGAGATTAATGAAGCGTTTGCTTCTGTTGTGCTCGCATGGCAAAAGGAAATGGGGGCTGATTTGGCAAAAGTCAATGTAAACGGCGGAGCGATTGCTTTAGGTCATCCGTTAGGAGCAACCGGAGCAAAGTTAATGGACATCTCTCGTTCATGAATTGGAACGAAGAGAAGGAAAATACGGGTTATTGACGATTTGCATCGGACATGGCATGGCAACCGCAACGATTGTCGAGCGCTTGTGAGCTCATTTTGCTGACTGAAGAAAAAGGGGCTGACCCATAAGTGTCTGGCCTCACGCACATTCCACGATATATCGCTTATTGATCCAATGGTATGTGCGATATATTCGGGTATGGGGCGGACACTTCGCTTTGGATCAGCCTCTTTCGCTTATTCAACACGATAAGTTTTTAATGATTTATTCGGCAGTTTCCATTTGTATGTATAAGATAAAATGCGCAGTACAGTAACAATGATAAATAGTACATAAAGCTCAACAGGTGACTTGGCGATTTCTAAGCCAACAGCCAAGCCGGCCATAATCGCCCAGACGGCATAAATTTCTGCGCGAAGCACAAGCGGCTTTCTGCCGGCAAGCAAATCGCGAATAATGCCGCCGCCGCTTCCTGTTAATACAGCAGCGACAATAACAGCGCTTAACGGATGATTCATCTTCACTGCATAAAGTGCGCCTTGAATCGCGAATGCCGAAAGTCCGATCGCGTCAAAAAAATTTCCCCAGCGTTTCCAGTGAGGCAGTGTTTTATGAGGGAATAAATAAACAATCGTCATCGCTAAAAGCGCAATATAGAACAATATTCCTTGCTCCCAAAGAGCAGATACCGGAACACCGATCAACAAGTTGCGAATGGCACCGCCGCCGAAAGCGGTCACAATTCCGAGAATATAGACGCCAAGTATGTCATATTCTTCTTCCATCGCGACAATGGCCCCGCTAACGGCAAAGGCAATTGTACCGATAATGCTTAACACTTCCCATGTCATAGCACGAACCCTTTCTAACTGAACTAATAATACCGTAACGATTGTATTCATTATTCTTTAGAAAATCAATCTGTTTTTTATCAAGAAAAGGCAGGGAAGAGGTTCGTATAGCGTATGAGTGTAAACTTTGATATGATAATGGTTGTTAAAACTCGCAAGAAAGAAGGTACAACGCTTGAAAGAAATTCAAACGAATGAGCGGGAAAAAGCGATTTTAGTCGGCTGTCAGCTCCCCTATGTCGATGATGAGCGTTTTTCTTATTCGATGGAAGAGCTGAAATCGCTGACAAAGACGGCAAGCGGAGAAGTCGTCATGACGCTGACGCAAAAACGCGAAAAAATTCATTCGGCGACATATATTGGAAAAGGAAAAGTTGAAGAACTGGCAAATCTTGCGAAAGAGTTGGAAGCAGACGTTGTCATTTTCAATGATGAATTATCACCAAGCCAAAACCGCAACCTTTCAAAGCTTTTAGAAGCAAGAGTCATTGACCGTACGCAGCTGATTTTAGACATTTTTGCGCAGCGTGCCCGTTCGAAAGAAGGAAAATTACAGGTTGAGCTGGCACAGCTTGAATACTTACTGCCGCGTTTAACCGGTCAGGGAACAGAACTTTCCCGTCTTGGCGGCGGTATTGGTACACGAGGGCCGGGGGAAACGAAGCTTGAGACAGACCGCCGTCATATTCATCGCCGTATCGATGAAATTAAAGAACAGCTCAAAATCATTGCAGAACACCGTGAACGCTACCGTGAGCGACGCAAAAAAAATCAAGTATTTCAGGTGGCGCTTGTCGGCTATACGAACGCAGGAAAATCGACATTGTTCAATCGTCTCACAGATGCCGACTCATTTGAGGAAAATTTATTATTTGCCACTTTAGATCCGTTAACAAAAAAATTAACATTACCAGGCGGCTATACGGTGCTGCTTACTGATACGGTCGGGTTTATACAAGATTTGCCGACCACTCTTGTTGCCGCTTTCCGCTCCACGCTTGAAGAAGTAAAGGAAGCGAATTTAATCTTACATGTGGTCGATTCTTCAAATCCGGATTATTTTAACCATGAACAGACCGTCTATGAACTGCTTGACGAACTAAACGTGACAGGCATTCCAATCATTACGGTCTACAACAAACAAGATATGGTACACTCTAACTTCGTGCCAAGTTCGAAAACGGAGAGTATTATGATTAGCGCTTTTCGCGAAGAAGATTTGATGCGCCTTCGTCAAAAGATTGAAGAAACCGTCGTTAAATTAATGAAGCCGTATTACGCACTGATTCCGAGTGATGAAGGAAAACTGCTTGCTCAATTAAAATCCGATACGATTTTGCGCAAATTGCGTTATGATGAACAAACCGGCATGTATGAATGCCATGGATATATACTGGCTAATCATGCATTAAACGGACAACTAAAACGATATCAAAAATAGAAAGGGTAGTCACATGTTTCAGCATTTGAGAAACGGAGAAAAAATTGCACAACTAGTAGCAGAAGTAGAAGCGCAAATTGCTCCGATTCATAAAGAAATCGAGGAGCGAATCGATTATAATCAATATCGCGTACTGCAAAGCTTTCGCCATCATAAAGTAAGTGATGCTCATTTTATTCCATCGACAGGATATGGATACGATGATGCGGGGCGCGACACATTAGAAATGATATATGCTGATGTGTTTGGAGGGGAAGCAGGGCTTGTCCGCCCGCAAATTATTTCTGGAACACATGCGATTTCGATTGCTTTATTTGGGATTTTGCGTCCAAATGACGAACTTCTTTATATTACAGGGAAACCGTACGATACATTAGAGGAAATTGTCGGAATTCGCGGGAGCGGGATTGGTTCGCTAAAAGAATTTCACATCAGTTATAATAGCGTCCCTTTAACTCCTGAAGGCCGTGTCGATTTTACTGCGGTGAAAAATGCGATTTCTGAGCGGACAAAAATGATTGGCATTCAACGTTCAAAAGGGTATGCCACCCGTCCCTCTTTCACGATTGCTGAAATCAAAGAAATGATTGATTTTGTTAAATCGATAAAACCGGATGTTGTTGTGTTTGTCGACAATTGTTACGGGGAATTTGTTGAGGACCAGGAGCCGTGCCATGTTGGAGCGGACTTAATTGCCGGCTCGCTCATTAAAAATCCGGGTGGCGGTCTTGCGAAAACGGGCGGCTACATCGTCGGGAAAAAAGAGTATGTCGAAGCGTGCTCCTATCGGATGACTTCACCGGGAATTGGTGCCGAAGCAGGCGCATCACTTTATAGTCTGCAGGAAATGTATCAAGGGTTTTTCTTAGCGCCGCATGTCGTTGGCCAAGCTTTAAAGGGAGCTGTATTTACCGCGGCGATGCTTGAAAAACTCGGAATGAATACGCATCCGAAATGGAACGCCAAGCGCACCGACTTAATTCAATCTGTCCAATTCGATGCCCCGGAACAAATGATTGCATTTTGTCAAGCGATTCAATACGCCTCTCCGGTTAATGCTCATTTTGTTCCATATCCAAATTACATGCCGGGTTATGAGGATGATGTCATCATGGCAGCCGGCACTTTTATACAAGGAGCCAGCATTGAATTGACAGCAGATGGTCCGATTCGTCCGCCATATGTCGCTTATGTGCAAGGTGGATTGACGTATTCTCATGTCAAAATTGCGATTTGCACCGCTCTCGATCAGCTGATAGAGAAAAAACTTATTACGATATAGGTACTGTACTGGCTCATAAGTGTCTGACCTCACATGCAATCCAGCGTATAGTGTTTTGATCTATATATAATTATGGTGGTGGGGTTAGACACTTTGTTTTTAGGTTAACTATTTTTTGTGTAAGAAAATATAACATATTATTGACAAAGAATATTACATGAAATAAAATAAGAAATAAGAGCAAAGGAGGAATTTGACATGAGTAGCAACATTCGTCGTTCAATGCCATTATTCCCGATAGGCATTGTGATGCAGCTAACTGAGTTGTCTGCTCGTCAAATCCGCTATTATGAGGAGCATGGACTCATTTCTCCTGCAAGAACGGAAGGAAATCGGCGGCTCTTTTCATTTAATGATGTCGATCGCCTTCTCGAAATTAAAGAATTAATTGAGCAAGGAGTTAATTTAGCGGGGATTAAACAAATTTTTGCTGCGCGGCAGCCAACGACGCCGCCGGATGAGCCGGTTGCCGAAAAAGTGAAGAAACCGGATTTAACGGACGAAGAATTGCGGAAATTGTTAAGAGCTGAATTAATACAGGCAGGACGTTTTAATCGTGCGTCACTGCGTCAAGGAGACATGGCGAGATTTTTCCATTAATTCATCGTTTTTTATATTTTTTATCATATAAAATCTTTTTTATACCGGGGGAGGAGTTAACATGGCAAAGTATACAAGAGAAGATATTTTGCGAATTGTCGAAGAAGAAAATGTCAAGTATATCCGCCTGCAATTTACCGATATTCTTGGCACGATTAAAAACGTGGAAATCCCAATCAGTCAATTAGAGAAAGCATTAGATAACAAAATGATGTTTGACGGTTCTTCAATCGAAGGATTTGTGCGCATTGAAGAATCGGATATGTACTTGTATCCGGATTTAGATACATTCGTCATTTTCCCATGGACTGCGGAAAAAGGAAAAGTAGCCCGTTTCATTTGCGATGTTTATAATGCGGACGGAACACCGTTTGAAGGTTGTCCGCGCTATAACTTAAAACGTGTATTAAAAGAAATGGAGGCGCTTGGTTTTACAGATTTCAATCTCGGTCCAGAGCCGGAGTTTTTCCTGTTTAAGCTTGATGAAAAAGGCGAACCTACGCTTGAATTAAATGATAAAGGCGGCTATTTCGACTTGGCTCCAACCGATTTAGGGGAAAACTGCCGTCGTGACATCGTATTGGAGCTTGAAGAGATGGGTTTCGAAATTGAGGCATCTCACCATGAAGTAGCACCAGGACAGCACGAAATCGATTTTAAATATGCAAATGCAATCAAAGCGTGCGACGATATTCAAACATTTAAGCTCGTCGTTAAAACGGTTGCCCGTAAACACGGCTTGCATGCAACATTTATGCCAAAGCCTTTATTTGGTGTTAACGGTTCAGGCATGCACTGCAATCTATCATTATTTAAAAACGGCGAAAATGCATTCTTTGATCCAAATGGTGAGCTGCAATTAAGCGATACAGCAAGACATTTTATTGCCGGTGTGCTGAAGCATGCACCTAACTTTACCGCTGTAACAAACCCGACAGTGAACTCATACAAACGTCTTGTTCCTGGATATGAAGCACCTTGCTATGTAGCATGGTCTGCACGCAACCGCAGTCCGCTCATTCGCATTCCGGCATCTCGCGGTATGAGTACGCGTATCGAAGTGCGCAGCGTTGATCCGGCTGCGAATCCATATTTGGCGATGGCTGTGCTTTTAGCGGCTGGATTGGACGGAATTAAGAATAAGCTGACTCCTCCGGCCCCGGTTGATCGCAACATTTATGTAATGACAAAAGAAGAGCGTCTTGCCGAGGGAATTGTTGATTTGCCGGCAACGTTGGCTCAAGCGCTTGAAAACTTAAAATCTGACGAAGTCATTGTCAGCGCGTTAGGCAAACATTTATTTGAACATTTTGTAGAAGCGAAAGAAATTGAATGGGATATGTTCCGGACAGCCGTTCATCAATGGGAACGCGAGCAATATATGACATTGTACTAATAAACAAAAAAGCTAACCGTTTTGGTTAGCTTTTTTGTTTATTAGGAAATTAAGGAATCATCCGATATACGCCGATTACTTTGCCAAGTATCGTTACGTTGCGTAAAATAATTGGCTCCATGTTTGAGTTTTCCGGCTGAAGGCGGATATAATCTTTTTCCTTAAAGAAACGCTTGACGGTTGCTTCGTTCTCATCTGTCATTGCCACGACAATATCCCCGTTGTTCGCTGTTTGCTGCTGGCGGACAATAACGTAGTCTCCATCTAAAATGCCTGCCTCAATCATGCTGTCGCCCATAATTTCTAACATAAATACTTGATCGTCTGGAGAAACGAGCCGGTCTGGGAGCGGAAAATATTCTTCTACATTTTCCACCGCTGTGATTGGCTGCCCGGCTGTCACTTTACCGATGATGGGAACATTGACGACATTGCTTTTTGGAGCAGAAGGAGCAAAATCCGGATCAAGTATCTCAATCGCGCGTGGCTTCGTTGGATCGCGGCGAATTAAGCCTTTGCTTTCCAGCCTTGCGAGATGTCCATGTACCGTTGAGCTGGATGCAAGTCCTACCGCTTCGCCAATTTCCCGAACAGATGGTGGATATCCTTTCGTTTGCACTTCTTTTTTAATAAAGTCTAAAATTTCTTGTTGCCGTTTGGATAGCTTTATCATTCTCTGCACCTCGCATCACAACTTTTGTTTTAATTATATCATGATTTAACAACAAACACAAACGTAAGTTCGAAAAAACTATTGACACAAACAAGTGTTCTAGCTATGATAAAAGCATAAAAACGAACAAATATTCTCTAGGAGGGAAGTCTATGAAACAAAAGTTGGGGCATTACGTTGCATTCTCGATTCTTTCACTTATGTTAATAGGAGCGTTTTTATATGCGACAAAACCCGTCGATAAAGACGACTATATGGAAATAACGGTGTCAGCGGGCGATACGCTTTGGGAACTGGCTGAAAAATACAGAGGCTCACACAATTTATCAACACATGAGTTCATTGAATGGGTCATGGATGTTAATCGCTTAACGAACGAACGGATTATTGCAGGTGAAAAAATTGTCATTCCAGTGTTAAAATCAGAGGGAGAAGAACTAGTAGCAAGCAATCAATAAAATGGGGGATGATGGTGAAGGCGATCATTTATTGCCGTGTCAGCACGAAAAAAGAAGCACAAGAAACGTCTTTAGAACGTCAGAGGGAAGAACTGGAGCGTCTTGCACAACAATACGGATTTGAAATTATCAAAGTCATTGAAGAGCAGGCGAGCGGATACGATATCGAACGCGATGGGATTTTGGAATTGTTGACATTAATAAAAGAAGAGCGCGTTGAAGCGCTGCTCATTCAAGATGAAACACGATTAGGCCGCGGAAACGCAAGAATTGCCCTTCTGCACTGCATTCAAAAAGAAGGAGTGAAAATATATACCGTCAGCCACCACGGTGAAATGCAATTATCCGAAGCGGATTCCATGGTACTAGAGATTATAAGTATTGTTGAGGAATATCAGCGGAAAATTCATAATTTAAAAATTAAGCGCGGAATGCAAAGGGCGGTAGAAAAAGGGTATCGCCCGGAGCGCAACTTGAAAAACGTCGGAGACAATGCGGGCAGAGAACGGCTTGAATTGCCGATCGAAGAGATTGCACGCTTGCGAAACAACGGCTTGACTTTTGCGGAAATTGCCGCTACGCTGCGCGGATTTGGCTATCAAGCTTCCAAAGCGACGGTACATAGGCGTTACCAAGAATATGTTGAAACAAACATGAGCGAAACGCTTGTCAAGCCGAAGGGACTCTAGTAATATGTACATGGCAGCTATTCAACAAAGGAGTTATATGGCGATGTTATCACAAGAAAAAATGGTTAGAATTAATGAATTGGCAAAAAAGGCGAAGACAAGCGGATTGACAGCGAAAGAAGCAGAAGAGCAAAAGCGTCTTCGGCAAGAATACTTAAAAGCGTTGCGCGAGTCGCTTACGAACACGCTTCATTCCGTGAAAATTATCGACCCTAACGGAAACGATGTCACACCGAAAAAATTAAAAGAAAGTCAAGCAAAACGAATTCATTAATAAGGCTGAGCTGTAAGTGTCTGCCCTCACGCATATTTTACAAATATATTGTGTTGTTGGGCGGACGCTTTGTTTTTTTATCAGCCTTTTTTACAGCGAATTTTTAATTTTTTGTGATGAATGCTTGTGCATGATGCTAGCTTTTCTATATGATAATGATGATAATGTAAAATACAATGTTTTTGTGAAAGGATGAAGCTAATGTCACATTCGATTGAACAGCTGTCGATTACAACGATCCGTACACTTTCGATTGATGCAATTGAAAAAGCCAATTCTGGGCATCCGGGAATGCCGATGGGGGCAGCACCAATGGCATATACGCTTTGGACGAAGTTTATGAACCATAATCCGAGCAATCCAAAGTGGTTTAATCGTGATCGCTTTATTTTATCTGCCGGACATGGTTCGATGCTGCTATACAGCTTGCTTCATTTAAGCGGCTATGATGTTTCAATGGAAGACATTAAAAACTTCCGTCAATGGGGAAGCAAAACACCTGGGCATCCGGAATACGGACATACACCGGGCGTAGAAGCAACAACAGGACCGCTTGGACAAGGAATTGCCATGGCGGTCGGAATGGCGATGGCAGAAAGACATTTAGCCGCTACATATAATAGAGACAATTTTGATATTATTGACCATTACACATACTCCATCTGCGGTGACGGCGATTTAATGGAAGGTGTAGCGTCTGAGGCAGCTTCGCTTGCTGGTCACTTAAAGCTTGGCCGCTTAATTGTCCTTTATGATTCAAATGATATTTCCCTTGATGGTGAATTGAGCCTGTCGTTCTCGGAAAATGTCGCGGAACGCTTTAAAGCGTATGGATGGCAGTATTTGCGTGTGGAAGACGGCAATAATATCGAAGAAATTGCTAACGCGTTAAAAGAAGCGAAAGCAGATACATCTCGTCCAACGCTGATTGAAGTAAAAACAACCATCGGTTATGGTTCACCAAACAAAGCAGGCACTTCCGATGTGCATGGCGCACCGCTTGGAGCGGACGAGTTGAAACTGACGAAAGAAGCGTATCAATGGACATTTGAAGAAGATTTTTATGTACCGGAAGAAGTGTATGAACATTTCCGCCACGTCGTTAAAGAAGCGGGCGAGAAAAAAGAACAAGAGTGGAATGAATTATTCGCAGCGTATAAACAAGCCTACCCGGAATTAGCGCAGCAGTTGGAGTTGGCGATTGAAGGCAAGCTGCCGGAAGGATGGGAAGCGAGTTTGCCTGTATACGAAGAAGGAAAAAGTTTAGCTACCCGCGCTTCTTCTGGAGAAGTGTTAAATGCGATTGCCAAAGTTGTTCCACAATTCATCGGCGGCTCTGCTGACCTTGCGGGCTCCAACAAAACGTTAATTAAAGGCGGCGGAAACTTCCTGCCGGAAAGCTACAACGGCCGCAACATTTGGTTTGGTGTGCGCGAATTTGCGATGGGGGCGGCAATGAATGGAATGGCGCTTCATGGCGGTGTCAAAGTATTTGGCGGAACATTCTTTGTCTTCTCTGACTATTTGCGTCCGGCGATTCGTCTTGCGGCATTAATGGGACTGCCGGTGACTTATGTACTGACGCATGATAGTATCGCTGTTGGTGAAGACGGCCCGACACATGAGCCGATTGAGCAATTGCCGTCGCTTCGCGCAATGCCGAACCTTTCTGTCATTCGTCCGGCTGATGGCAATGAAACGGCCGCAGCATGGCGCTTGGCGGTAGAATCAACGGATCAACCGACAGCGCTTGTACTCACAAGACAAAATGTTCCGACATTGCCGCATACAGCAGAACGTGCGTATGAAGGTGTGAAAAGAGGAGCTTATGTCGTATCTGAGGCTGCAAACGGCGCCCCGCAAGCGTTGTTGCTGGCGTCCGGTTCTGAAGTGAGCTTAGCTGTAAAAGCGCAAAAAGCGTTAGCGGAAGAAGGAATTCACGTTTCTGTCGTAAGTATGCCTTCATGGGATCGCTTTGAAAAACAACCGCAGGAATATAAGGAAAGCGTTCTTCCAAAAGCGGTAAAGAAACGCCTCGCTATCGAAATGGCTGCTTCACTCGGATGGGAGCGCTATACAGGAGATGAAGGAGATATTTTAGCGATTGACCGTTTTGGTGCTTCGGCTCCGGGAGAGAAAATTATGGAAGAATACGGATTTACCGTTGAAAATGTTGTCGCGCGTGTAAAAGCATTGCTAAACAACGCATAATAATGGAGAAGGATGAAGTGGCAGATCGATAAGTGTCTGACCTCGCATGCATTCATCGTATATCGTTCAGTTTATCTAATGATTATGTTGTGGGGTCTGACACTTGGCTTTTAGGTCTGCCCTTTTCCTTTTATATATGTGATAAATCGACAAAACTAGTCGATATCTTTTCCGTTAAAAGACAAATATCTTCCCTCTACTTTTCCTATAATACATATAACAAGGAAAAGAATGGGGGACGAACTATGATTGGATACTGGATTTATTGGATGAATGATGAAATCGCTGCGCATTATGCAAACCGCACGGAAAAAATTGTACAGTTGTTTCGGGAATATCGCGATGCAAAGGCGCCACAAAAAGAGTTAATTGCAAGGCAAATCCGTTATATAACAGAGCCGATTCCAAGCGTGTTGATTGACGAAGCGCTGCATAAACAATTTGGGAGACGGCTCGACTATCGCTCGGAAAAAAGTATATACATCATTCAAACGAAAAAAGCGGAAGATGAAGCGACTTTAATTATTCAAAACCGCCGCCTTATGTTAATGGTCGAAAATAATGACGAAGCGGTTGTTTCGCAAATGTTTAAAGTGCTGTCAACCATTACGCCCCACTTTTTAGCGGTCGATTTTCGCTTCAACGGGGCGCAATGGATTGCGCAAAAAAACGAAAAAAGAAAATTTGCGTAAATAAGAGATTTTCTGGACGAAATATTGTATAATAGCTCATTGTTTAGTACACTGTTAGGGAGACAACATGAAGGAGGAAAAAGTATGTGGACAACGATTCTAGTTGGCATTCTAGCTCTTCTTGCTGGAACGGCGCTAGGATTTTTCATCGCTCGTAAAACGATGATGAATTACTTAAAGAAAAATCCGCCGATCAATGAGCAAATGATTCGCATGATGATGATGCAAATGGGAATGACCCCATCACAAAAGAAAATTAATCAAATGATGAAAGCGATGAACAACCAATTCAAATAAACATTGGACAGGCACTCGATTGAGTGTCTTTTTATTTTGTTTGCTCCGTTAAAGGTAATTTCAATCTGATTATCAATGTTGAACTAACTGGCAGTTTAGCTCAAGAATAAAAAGAGGAAATCTGATGTAAACGATGAATAATAAAAAATGAAATTAACAAAGGAGGGGAAATGGTTTTGGTAGAAGAAAAAAAGTGTCCTGAATGTGGTAGTAAAAATATTGGCAAAGGAAAATTTATGTATGAAGCTAAACCTATCGGGAAAGGGAAATTTTTCACAAGCTGTTCGGATGTCCTCGTAGATCTTTGTACTAATTGTGGTTTGATAATTACTTTAAGAGTGGACAAGCCTGAGAAATTTAAATAAGGCTTGCAATTTGACGATGTGATCCATGATTCGAGTGAAAAACCATAAGAGCATAATAAAATTACAGTTGTTTCAAGCAATGGAGAAAATAGATGGTGTTCCATATGTACGAAGGCTGGATTACTGGACTATATTCAACAAAATCTGGACGGAAATGTTTTTCTATCTGCTAATTGTCAATCATTTTTGGGAAAGATGCTCTAATCTATTTAGACTAGTAAAATCAATTAATAAATTTAGCCAAGTTAACTCACTAATGGGAATTGATAGTTCAATAAGTACAGTGGCTAAATAAAAAGACCATCCTTTCGAAAAAAAGGTGGTCTTTCATTTGTTTGATAACCAACAATAAACTTTAACAGACATCCATGCCAATAATAATTGGCACGTCGATGAATAAAATAACAGAAAACGTGATTATTTCATTGTAGAGATACTCATGCTAATTTTTTGCGCAACGACGCATTTACATAAGTTGTATTGTCCGTACTATTGGGTTCATATCTTTGTATACCGCTTATTTTCAGCGGATTAAATATAAGACCTTTGATAGGATAACCATAAATAAAACTTTTTTAATTTTCCTATTTTTGCTACAATAGAGAAGCACATTTCGCCCATGCTTAGATACTGGAGGAAAGTTTATGAGCATATTTAAAGATTTAATGTGGTTTTTTAAGCAGGAGAAAAAAGCATATGTAACAGGAATATTGCTGCTTATTCTTGTCGCATTGTTAGAACTTGTTCCTCCGAAAGTGATCGGGATTGTCATAGACCAGATTAAAGCCGAGACGCTGACAACCGAAATTCTTTGGAAATGGCTTTTGCTTTTGCTTGCCGTTGCTGTAATATTATATATTTTACGATATGTATGGCGGATCTTAATTTTCGGTTCTTCCGTCAAACTGGCAAGGCAGCTGCGCGATGAGTTGTATACCCACTTTACAAAAATGTCATCGGCGTTTTATCAGCGAAAGCGAATCGGTGATTTAATGGCACATGCGACAAACGATTTGCAGGCGGTTCAGCAAACAGCTGGTTTGGGTGTTTTGACGCTTATTGATTCGCTTGCATTAGGAACCTTTGTCCTTGCAGCGATGGCGTTTACGATTAGCTGGAAATTAACGTTCATTAGTTTAATTCCGATGCCGTTTATGGCCATCGCCACGAAACATTATGGAACACTGCTGCATAAACGATTTTTAAAAGCGCAGGAGGCGTTTTCCTCATTAAATGATAAAGTCCAAGAAAGCATCAGCGGCATTAAAGTCATTAAAACGTTCGGTTATGAGCGCGATGATATTGAATCATTCCGCAAACAGTCTGATGAAGTAGTAAAAGAAAATATGGCAGTCGCTCGAATCGACGCGTTATTTGACCCAACCATTTCGCTTATTGTCGGTTTATCGTTTTTCTTAGCTGTTGTTTTTGGCTCGCAAATGGTGCTGGATGGAGCGTTGACACTTGGTCAGCTCGTTTCGTTTACCACCTATTTAGGAATATTAATATGGCCGATGCTTGCATTTGGCTGGCTCTTTAATATCGTTGAGCGGGGAAGAGCTTCTTATGACCGGATTCGCAGCTTGCTTGCTGAAAAAGAAGATATTACCGAAAAGATAGATGCGATTCAAACTCCGCCGACTGGGGATATTACGTACGACTTGCGCGCATTTACATATCCAAACGAAACAACACCAGTTCTGAAAAATATTCATTTTACATTGAAACGTGGAGAAACGCTTGGAATTGTCGGAAAAACAGGTGCCGGCAAAACAACATTGTTAAAATTGCTGATACGCGAATTTGCTCAATATGACGGAAAAATTATATTTGGTGGACATGAAATAAGTGAGTATTCCTTGCAGGCGCTCCGTTCTTCGATTGGCTATGTTCCTCAAGATCATTTTCTCTTTTCTGCGACAGTAAAAGAAAATATTGCTTTCGCTTGTTCGAATGCCTCGGATGAAGACATTATGAAAGCAGCTGAAATTGCCAACATTCATGAAGATATTTGCCAGTTTACCGACGGCTATAAGACGATTGTCGGTGAAAGGGGAGTCTCGCTTTCCGGCGGACAGAAGCAGCGCATTTCCATTGCCCGGGCGTTATTAATGAATCCAGAGGTGCTTATTCTTGATGATTCATTGTCAGCGGTAGATGCGAAAACGGAAGAGCGAATTCTTACCGCTTTAAGGGAAAATCGCGCCGGCAAAACCACTATTATTACATCGCATCGTTTAAGCGCGATTCAACATGCTGATTTCATTATCGTTGTTGAAAATGGTAAAATCGTGCAAAAGGGCAAACATGACCAACTAGTAAACGAAAAAGGCTGGTACCGCGACATGTATCGCAGGCAGCAGCTAGAATCATTAGTGGAACATGGAGGATAAAAGATGACAAAATCATTAAGTCCAAAGGAACAGCGGCAAATATTATGGAGATTGTTGTCGTATATTGAATCTTATAAAAAAGAAGCAGCCATTGCTTTCATTTTACTCGTTTTAGCGACAGCAGCTGAGCTTGTCGGTCCATATTTAGTTAAAGTATTTATCGATGATTATTTAACGCCAGGGAATTTAGAGGCCCGGCCGTTAATTTGGCTGGCGGCCATTTATCTTGGAATATTAGCGGCTAAAACGTTTATCACTTATTTTCAGCTTGTCAAATTTCAAGAGCTGGCGTTAAAAATTATTCAAGCATTACGAATTGATGTTTTTACAAAAGTGCAGCAGCTTGGCATGCGCTACTTTGATCAAACACCGGGTGGAAGCATCGTTTCCCGCGTGACAAATGATACAGAAGCGATTAAAGACATGTTTGTCAATGTGCTTGCAAGCTTCATCCAAAATGGAGTGTTGATTATCGGGATTTTTATTGCGATGTTTTTATTAAATGTGAAATTAGCCGTTTTTTGTTTATTTATTCTTCCGGTTTTACTCCTCATTATGAAAACGTATCGCCATTACAGCTCGATTTTTTATAAAGATATGCGTGAGCGTTTGAGCCAACTGAACGCTAAATTAAACGAATCGCTTCAAGGAATGGCGATTATTCAAGTGTTTCGTCAAGAAAAGCGCTTGCGCCAAGAATTTGCTCATATTAATGAACAACATTATCAGGCAGGTATGAAAAATATTAAAATCGATGGATTGCTGCTGCGCCCTGCCATTGATGTGGTTTATATTTTATCGATTATTGTTGTATTAAGTTTCTTTGGCATTCATGCGATGGAAAGCCCGATCGAAATTGGTGTTTTGTACGCATTTGTCAACTATTTAGATCGATTTTTTGAGCCTGTCAATCAAATGATGATGCGCCTTTCGATGTATCAGCAGGCAATTGTTGCAGGATCGCGCGTTTTTGCTCTCCTTGATCATGAAGAGCTTGCTCCGGCAGCGATTGGAAATGAAAATCCGATTATTTCCGAAGGTAAGATTGAATTTAGAAATGTCAGTTTTTCTTATGATGGGAAACGCGATGTATTAAAAAATATCTCATTTACGGCAAAACGCGGGGAAACGGTGGCCCTTGTCGGTCATACAGGCAGCGGAAAAAGTTCGATTATCAATTTATTGATGCGTTTTTATGAGTTTGATCGCGGAGATATTTTCATCGACGGCATCTCGATTCGCTGCTATCAAAACGAAGAACTGCGCCGAAACATTGGACTTGTGCTGCAAGACCCGTTCTTATTTTACGGAACAATTAAAGACAATATTAAAATGTATAATGACAACTTAACGGATGACGATGTGATCGAAGCAGCCAAATTCGTGCAAGCAGATTCGTTTATCGAAAAGCTGCCGGAAAAATATGATGCACAAGTTGTCGAACGGGGAGCGACATTTTCAAGCGGACAGCGGCAATTAATTGCCTTTGCCCGCACGATTGCCCTTAACCCAAAAATATTAGTATTAGACGAAGCGACAGCCAACATTGATACGGAAACGGAAGAAGCGATTCAAGAGGCGTTATCGAGAATGCGAAAAGGGCGGACGACAATTGCTGTTGCGCATCGTTTGTCCACGATTCAAGATGCGGACCAAATTTTGGTGCTTCACCGCGGTGAGATTGTTGAGAGAGGAAACCATCAGGAGCTGCTCGCGAAAAAAGGGCTGTACTATAAAATGTATTTACTGCAAAACGGCTTAGTGGACGAAGTAGAAGGTGTGGGCGTACAGGAATTCACAAAAAAAGAAAACGCCTCTTTTGGATGCGGTTAGTATAGTGGGAGGCGTTTTTTGTCTTTGTATATATATTCATTATATTGATTGAGCAGAGAGTCTAATTCTTGGCTTAGCTGAATGGTAAGAGCTGAATTTAAGCCGTTTTTTGCAACCATTTTAATTAGCTCGCTACGTTTTTGTTCGATGAGCAGCAAAATTTCTTGTCTTGACACGTGAGTAAATCCTTTCTCTTGAAATTATATTGCTATTATATACTAATTTGGTAATAAATTCAAATATAAATGTGCGATAATTGTATTAGTATGTGCACGCCAAGCATATATTAAATAATTGGGATTTAATTTTAATTATAGAAAAATCTGAATTTAAAACGAGAGATAATTATGAACAAATTGTGAACTATTATTCACTTCTGCTTTTTTTTGCTAGAATAAAGTGGAGAGGAGTGAACAGTGAATGACGGATATTAATATTTTTCTTGCATTTGGCGCTGGGTTTTTGTCGTTTATTTCTCCATGTTGTTTGCCTTTGTATCCGGCATTTTTGTCATATATTACAGGGGTATCCGTTGGCGAGTTAAAATCGGAAAATGTGATGCTCCAAAGACGGAGTTTACTTCATACACTCTTTTTCTTGCTTGGATTTTCGCTTATTTTTATTTCGATCGGATTCGGCACATCGTTTATTGGGAAGTTTTTTAATGACTATCAGGATTTCATACGCCAAGTCGGTGCTATTTTGATTATCTTTTTTGGTTTTGTCATCATCGGCGTGTTTAAACCGGACTTTTTAATGAAAGATCACCGCTTATCATTTCAAAGCCGCCCTGCTGGTTACATAGGCTCGAGCTTAATTGGCATGGCTTTTGCCGCAGGATGGACACCGTGTACGGGACCGATTTTAGTGTCGGTCATTGCCTTGGCGGCTACGAATCCAAGCTCAGGGGTTTTATATATGACCGCCTATTCGTTAGGTTTTGCTATCCCATTTTTTATCTTGTCGTTTTTCATTGGAAGAATGCAATGGATCCGCAAGTATAATGTTAAAATAATGAAAGCCGGCGGTTATGTAATGATTGTCATGGGAATTGTTTTATTTTTTGATTGGATGACAAAAGTGATTGTTTATACTTCTAATCTTTTTGGAGGGTTTACAGGATTTTAACGTCGAAAAAATAGTATATTTGTCATTATGTTTATATTGAAAACGTTCCGATAATTCGCTACATTTTTTTTGAATGAATCCCGGGCCTTTGGGTGAATTAGATTTCATCGGAACAAGTAGGGGGAAGAATGAATGGCCAAAATATTGATTGTTGATGATGCAAAATTTATGAGAATGACATTATCTAATATTTTGAAAAAGGCAAATCATGAGATTGTCGGTGAGGGGGAGAACGGTAAAGAAGCAGTGGAATTGTACCGGACGCTTCGTCCAGATGTTGTTACGTTAGATATTACAATGCCGGTTATGAATGGATTGGAAGCAGTAAAAGCGATTAAACAAGAAGATCCAACTGCAAAAATCATTATTTGTTCAGCGATGGGGCAGCAAAAAATGGTTGTTGAGGCGATTGAAGCAGGAGCGTTGGATTTTATTGTGAAGCCGTTTGACGAACCGCGTGTGATTGATGCAGTGAACCGTGTGCTTTCATATTAAACATTAAAAAACATAAGCTAATTTGATGAAAAGGATGGATTCGCTTGGTTATAGCAACATCGATTATCGCTGTCGTGATGGCGTTTGTTGTCATATTTATTAGGATGAAAGCGGCAGAAAAACCGACAAACGCCAAAAAAATTATTTTACCACCTATTTTTATGAGCACAGGGGCACTTATGTTTTTACATCCAATGTTTCGTGTTACGATAACCGAGCTGATAGAAGCATTGGTTCTTGGTGGCATTTTTTCGATCTTTCTCATTAAAACGTCGCGCTTTGAAATCATCAATAATCAGATTTATTTAAAGCGTTCTAAGGCATTTATGTTGATTCTGATCGGGCTGCTTGTGATTCGGCTTGCTTTGAAATCATATTTAAGCAACAAGATTGACTACGGTGAACTAAGCGGTATGTTTTGGCTCTTAGCGTTTGGGATGATTGTTCCGTGGAGAATCGCCATGTATCGCTCTTATAGAAAATTGAAAAAGCAATTGCATCGTTGAGGAAGAAAAGTAAAGGGCAGAGTCATATTTATTGACTCTGCCTTTCGTTATGAGGGAAAGCTGTCATTTTTTTTGCAATAGATGTTCATATGGTGTAATATCAATATTCTTTTCTTTTAATGCTTTTAATAAAAATTTATGGTCGCGTTTTGGTGTGGCGATAATATAGCCGCGAATCACTAAATCCTCCGTGATGCGTTCGGCTTTTTCTTTAAGTGCAAGTTCGCCGATTTTTCCGGCAATTTTTTGTCTCGCGACATCACGGAACAATTCAGGCACTGGTTTTACTAAATCTTCAAGAAGCGCCTTTTCTTTGTCATGCCATAAATGCCGTGTCTGTTCAATATAATAATCCTGCCAATCAAGTTCTGACTTTCCGTCTTCTTTTGGCAGCCGCTTTAAAAATTTACGAAACATAAAAAATCCGCCAATCGACATCATAACGAGCAAAAAAACGACCCAAAACAAAATAAACCAAAGAAACCAACCAGTTAACATTTTGACTCCACCTCTGCGAAAACTTCCATAACTATCATTATGGAGGAAACGATTTTTTTTCGCAACAAATGATGTTATTTGCCAATGTATGTTTTGGATTGAACTACTCTCACTTTCATGGGGGAACCCTGCACCTTCAGAAGACGGAGGGTTGCTCTAAATGTTTGGTACAGCATTTCCCTACTATAAACGTTTTAGTAGAATGTAAGGCAGGAATCAAAATCGCCTGGCAGATAAGACGAGATTTGTTTATTTCTGCTTTATTCGAGCACATTTTTTATAATGTTAATATTGTTATAGAAATGTAATACAACTGTAAATAAGTGTGCTCATCCCTTGTTTATCAAGGGATTTACACGTTGTTGACATGATGAATGGAAAATCGGACCAGTGATATCCTCTAGTAAACATGTTATCTTGTAGTTGCCATGTTAAACGACGAAGCCAAAAAGCAACTATGAGGAGGACATCATGTTTAAGCGAATTTTGCTCACACTCACAGTAGTTTGCTGTATGGTCGTAGCGTTTACATCACCATCAGAAGGGCATGCGGCGGCGTATACATATTACAAAGTTCAAAAAGGAGACACATTGTATTCCATAGCGAAAAAACATAAAACGACTGTGTCTAATTTAAAAGCAATGAATCATAAACGCAACGACATAATTATTGTAGGCGAAAAATTAAAAGTTCCCCAAGGACGGGCAGCTACATCGGCTGTAAAGAAATCTGTAACCGCTGAGGAACGGAAATTGATGGCTCAGCTTGTTCACGCCGAAACAGGTTATAGTGAGCCGTTCGCCGGAAAGGTGGAAGTAGCGCTAGTCATTCTCAATCGCGTCAAACATCCATCATTTCCAAAATCCATTAAAGGTGTCATTTACCAAAAAACGAAATCTGGCTATGCATTTGTACCAGTGAGAACAGGAAAGCTAACAAAGATTCAACCGACGAAACAAGATTATGCAGCTGTAGATCAAGCGGTTGCATTACATTCCAACGATAAGCGTGGCTCGTTGTATTTTTACAACCCGAAAATTACAAAAAACAAATGGATGTTATCAAGACCGGTAACCATTCGGATTGGTAACCATGTTTTTGCCAAATAATAAAAGGTTTTGTGTATATCAGAAAGGGAATAACATGGCAAAAATTCAAAAGAGGCTGACCCAAAAGCAAATCGTCAGACCCCACAACACATATATATAGCATGTCTATTGGTCCAATAAGCTATATATGGTAAGATGTGCGTGAGGTCAGACACTTATGGGGTCAGCCCTTTTTTGTAGGTTTAACCACGGATGTGTTGCTTTTTTATAAATTTTAGCAACCAGAGTCGGTTAAGAAGTATACACCATGGGAATTTTTCAGGAAGAAAGGGAAGAATCTTTATAAAAAATAAAGTATAAACTATAAAAATGTTATGTTAACAAAAATAAAAACAGTGCTTTTTATGCACTAATTATGCCATTCTGCAGGGAATATTATGTTTTAGAACCCTCCATCGCTGATCTGAATGTTTCTAGAATTCTCCTGGCATTCACCGATTGTTATCTTGCTGATGCGAACTTCTAGTATTCCTTTCTCAAAATAGGCCTGGACATTTCTATCCACTAAAGAAAAAGGCAGGCGCACGGTTCTTTCCTTACATGCCTCTTTTTGTTCATATACTTGAATAATAGCCACGTTATCATAGCATTTTACTTGAATTTGATGAATGGCATAAAGAGGGAGTTCCGCTTCAATGATATAATCATCTCCTGTTTCAAAAACATCCACTCGAAACATTGTTTCATCTAAATAATCAGTAAAAGGATCAGCAAGCAAAATTTGCAGCCATTTATCGAATTCATTTAATTCCTTTTTACTTCCCATTGTAAAAACTCCCCCCGCATGAATGAAAAAGCTTTGCTGTGATATCATATGCAAACTTAGGAAGCATTGTTCGCGGTGGGAGTTTATTATTACATATCGTGGCTGGAATTGTGTTTTTGCCGGGTGTGGTTATGGTTCTTCACTTTTTTTGAACCGCTTAACGGCTCAGGCTGTCCCGGATTATTGCCTTTTGGCGCATTTTTCCGCATATCCTTGCCGGTATTTTTGTTTGTCATGAAACGCTCCCTCCTTCATTTATTAGAATGATGTATTTTATAAGGAATTATTCGTGTATAAATCCGCTTTTGATTTGAAACGATATAAATGCAGCATGCCACGATGAAGGAGTGAACAACTGTGCCATATCACAAAGACAAACAACAGGCGTTTCAAGCGGCGCAACAGGGAACAATGGAAGCGAAAGAATGGTATGAGAATCTTGTTCGTGATCGCGCTGATTATGGAAGCCAATTGAAGCATTTAAAGCAAGAAGTGAACGAAGCATTTGAACAAATTAATAATGCCTTAGAAGTCGCTTCGGAAACACAGAGAGTTCAGCTGGAAAAATTTATCAATGACTTACAAACGATTGTAGATGAAGTAAATAAAGGGGTCTGACCCCCCTGTTGCATTAAAGCTTTAAAACGATGGGGGTCAGACCCCCTATTTATTGGTTCTTTTTTCTTTTTTTATTGTTTTGCCGTTGTTCTTCTGTTAGCGGTTCATTTGCCAATTCTTCATTATACCCGGCGCCGATTCCTTGTGCGCTTGCTGCATTCATTCCTGGAATGACATGGTTTGCTTTTCTTTTTGCCATGTTATCATCACCTCCGTTTGTATTTTGCGCTTTTATAAGAAAAAATTATCACCTTTCATAAGAAATTTATGAGGTAAGAAACTCCATGATAATTATTTACATATATAAAGCATTGTAATAAGATAAAAACGTAGGAATTTTGTGGGTTTTGGGAGAATTCAAGCTATTTTTTCGACATTTTTGTGAAAAAATAGTATAGTATTGAAATGAGGGGGTAATACATATGGCAAAACAAGATGTTTTTAACGCGCGGGCTTCTTTTGAGGTAAACGGTAAAAAGTATAACTATTACCGTTTACAGGCTCTTGAAGAGGCTGGCATTGGGAAAATTTCACGTCTACCATATTCTATTAAAGTATTGCTAGAGTCTGTGTTGAGACAAGTAGACGGCCGCGTCATTACAAAAGAGCATGTTGAAAATCTAGCAAAGTGGGGAACAGATGAATTAAAAGACATCGATGTTCCTTTCAAACCATCTCGCGTTATTTTACAAGACTTTACCGGAGTTCCGGCTGTCGTCGACTTAGCATCTATGCGCAAAGCAATGGCAGATATGGGCGGAGATCCGTATAAAATCAACCCAGAAATTCCTGTCGATCTTGTTATTGACCACTCTGTTCAAGTTGATAAAGCGGGAACAGACGATGCGCTTGAGTACAACATGAACTTAGAATTTGAGCGCAACGCAGAGCGCTACAAGTTTTTAAACTGGGCGCAGAAAGCGTTTAACAACTATCGCGCTGTACCTCCTGCAACAGGTATCGTTCACCAAGTAAACTTGGAATACTTGGCAAACGTTGTACATGCTGTTGAAGGCGAAAACGGTGAGTATGAAGCATTCCCTGATACGCTTGTTGGTACAGACTCACATACAACAATGATTAACGGTATCGGCGTGCTTGGATGGGGTGTCGGCGGTATTGAAGCAGAAGCGGGAATGCTTGGACAACCTTCGTACTTCCCGGTACCTGAAGTCATCGGCGTCAAATTAACGGGTAAATTGCCAAACGGTACGACAGCAACTGACCTTGCGCTAAAAGTAACGCAAGTGCTTCGCAAAAAAGGTGTTGTCGGCAAGTTCGTTGAATTCTTTGGTCCTGGTGTAGCAACATTGCCGCTTGCAGATCGCGCAACGGTTGCCAACATGGCTCCAGAGTATGGTGCGACATGCGGTTTCTTCCCGGTTGATGAAGAAGCGCTTGAATATTTACGTTTGACAGGTCGTGATGAGCATCATGTTCAAGTTGTTGAAGCATACTGCAAAGCAAACGGCTTGTTCTATACGCCGGATGCGGAGGAGCCAATTTTCACAGACGTTGTGGAAATCAATCTTTCTGAAATCGAAGCAAACCTTTCCGGACCAAAACGTCCGCAAGACTTAATTCCGCTTTCTAAAATGAAAGAAGCGTTCCGTGAAGCAGTGAAAGCTCCCCAAGGAAACCAAGGCTTCGGTTTAACGGAAGCGGACCTTGATAAACAAGTGACGGTGAAGCTTGCCAGCGGTGAAGAAGTCACAATGAAAACAGGAGCCATCGCCATCGCTGCAATTACAAGCTGTACAAATACATCAAACCCATATGTGCTAATCGGCGCTGGTTTAGTGGCGAAAAAAGCGGTTGAAAAAGGTCTTCAAGTACCGAAATATGTAAAAACATCACTTGCTCCTGGTTCAAAAGTCGTTACAGGCTACTTAAAAGATTCAGGCCTGCTTCCATACTTGGAGAAAATTGGCTTTAATATTGTCGGTTACGGCTGTACGACATGTATCGGTAACTCAGGACCATTGGCTCCCGAAATTGAAAAAGCAATCGCAGAAAATGACCTGCTTGTGACAAGTGTGCTTTCAGGTAACCGCAACTTTGAGGGACGCATTCATCCGCTCGTAAAAGGAAATTACTTAGCATCACCACCGCTTGTTGTGGCATACGCTTTAGCTGGTACAGTTGACATTGACTTATTAAATGAGCCAATCGGTAAGGACAAAGACGGCAATGACGTATATTTCAATGATATTTGGCCGTCAATGGACGAAATAAAAGAAGTGGTAAAACAAACAGTAACACCTGAATTATTCCGTAAAGAATATGAGCGTGTCTTTGATGACAACCCTCGCTGGAATGAAATCGAAACGACAGATGAACCGCTCTATCAGTGGGACGAAGACTCCACATACATTCAAAACCCGCCGTTCTTTGAAGGTTTATCTGCAGAAGCGGGCGAAGTTAAGCCGCTTAAGGGCTTGCGCGTAGTTGGAAAATTCGGTGATTCTGTAACAACAGACCACATTTCACCAGCAGGTTCTATCGGTGTGAACACGCCGGCTGGCCAATATCTCATCTCTAAAGGCGTTGATCCAAAAGATTTCAACTCTTACGGTTCTCGCCGCGGTAACCATGAAGTGATGATGCGCGGTACATTCGCAAACATCCGTATCCGCAACCAAATTGCGCCGGGAACAGAAGGCGGCTATACAACATACTGGCCAACAGGCGAAGTCATGTCTATTTACGATGCATGCATGAAGTATAAACAAGATGGCACAGGTCTTGTTGTCATTGCAGGAAAAGACTACGGAATGGGAAGCTCACGTGACTGGGCTGCCAAAGGTACGTTCCTGCTTGGCATTAAGACGGTCATCGCTGAAAGCTTCGAGCGTATCCACCGTTCGAACCTTGTGCTCATGGGCGTATTGCCGCTGCAGTTTAAAGAAGGCGAAAACGCAGAAACGCTTGGTTTAACAGGCAAAGAAGTATTTGAGGTACACATTGACGAAAATGTAAAACCGCGCGATTATGTAAAAGTAACGGCTACAAATCCAGACACAGGTGAAGTGAAAGAGTTTGAAGTATTAGTTCGCTTCGACAGCGAAGTCGAAATTGACTACTATCGCCACGGCGGTATTTTACAAATGGTATTGCGCGAAAAACTAAAAGGGTAACAAGAAAAGTGTAGTCGCCGCGATTAGCTCTCAAAGCCAAATGTTCTTCGCCCGAAGAGGTGCTTGTCACCTCAAGGGAGAAGGTTATTTGGCAGAAGAGAGCTAGGCGACGAAACTAGACAAAGCGAAAAGCGGAGCCGAGCGTTTAGCGCCGTAGGAAAATGTTCTTCCGACGAGAAACAATACAAATAATATAGGCAATCGAGTGTAAGATCGCATAGGTTTTACACTCGATTTTTTATTATTAAAGCAAAGGTTTCTCACGTTTTAACATGTTCACCGAGAAGTTTCCCGCCTCTAATCGAAGTGTAGGTGGGAGAGGTTCATCATAAGAATGAGCATCCTTATTCACATATTGACAATCTCTGTTATCACTCATCAATTTAGTGTGCGATTTTAGTTTTTAATTTAAAAAGAGTGTTGAAAATCATTTTTTATAGGGATTACAAGATAATAAGGATTTATCGCCACAAAATGTACTTGACAAACAATCCATTTTGTGAAATGTGTTACGACTTGTTATTAATTTTACTTTTATTACCATTTGGGTATAAGTAATTATTTAGCGCACTTCTGTTAAAAAGTCAAATACATCTTTTGATGAAGAGACATAATAATGGAATTTATATTAAATCTTGGGTATAGGAAGTTATTGAACTAACGGGGCAGAATAGTGAAAGTGCTATACTGTTGAATAGGAGGGGTTTTTGTTGTTAGAAATTGAAAAAGTAAAAGAGAAGATTACTCAATTAGATGAGTCGGAAGCGAAAAGCCTGTTAATGATTATATATGCAAGGCTTGATACTGCAATAAATGGAAATGGTGGAGATGAATTTATTAAAAAAACTATAATAGATTTATTTGATATTTATAAGAGACTGCCTGACAAAAAAGAACTAAAAAATAATTGAACTAACGGGTGCGTTAAATGGAATAGTGAGGTTAAAATTGAAAGCTTGAGGCCAAACTGATCCGAAACAGTATGTCTATGAGCGAAAGAAAGAGCGAATTCGTGAACGGCTCGGTCATCAGCCGATTGAAGTCGTTGGCGGCGCGCTGTTAGGGACATTTATTGGAGCTATCGCTTATTTTCTCGGCCGAAAATGTTAAGTGTATATAGCGGTAACAGCGAAAATGCGTTAAGATGAGAAAGGAAGAGAAGACACTGGAAGAGCGGGGAATGACTAGTGGAACAAAAGCGACAGACTCTTGATGAATACATCGCTTTTTTAGCAAGTAAAGGATTTCATTTTCGTGAGGATGTTCTTGGCTTTATACAATTCGGGAAACAGTATACGGGGGCGGAAGATCGTCTTGCTGTCATGGCGTTGGAAATGACGTTAAAGGTGCAAAAGCAATTCGATGGCAGTTTTTATATATCGTTATTAGAGCAACTGAAGCAGCAAAATATCACAACACGGAAACAAGCAATGGCATTTATGAAAGAAAAAGGATTATTATAAGAAAAAGGCTGACCGGAAAAGCAAAGTATGAGACCCACAATATGGGATCAACGCTTATCGGTCAGCCTTTTATTGTGTCATTTGCCGGTTGAAAGAAAATTTTTTCGGAGCGAAAAAGAAATTGGTAATTCCGCTAAAATCATGCCAAGCAAAATCAATAAGCAGCCGGCAAAAGCCGATATCGTCAAGCGCTCACCTGCCCATATATAAGCGGTAAACGCCGCAAATACCGGTTCCATCGCGAAAATAAGGGCAACGCGCGTTGCTGTTGTATACTTTTGAAAATTGGTTTGGACTAAAAAGGCAAACGCCGTCGCGAGCAATGAAGTAATCAATAAGGCCGACCATACTTCCGTTTTTTGTAATACGGCTCCATTCAACATTTGTGTCCAATCCTCAAAGAAAAAGGCAGAAGTGACGCATAATATAGCAACGGTAAAAATTTGCGTGATCGTTAATAATAAGGTCGGAAACTGAGAAGAATATTTTCCTGTGATCACAATGTGCATGCCGAACGAAACCGCACATAAAAAAACAAGTACATCCCCTTTATTCACCGACAACTCGCCGTTCATTGTCAATAAATACAGCCCGGTGGCGGCAATAAGCACACCGAGTATCGCATTGGCTTTCGGCTTTTGTTTTAATAGGAAAAAAGCAAACAAAGGAACTAAAACAACACTCAGCCCGGTGATAAAACCTGCTTTTGCTGAAGTGGTGTACAATAAGCCAATCGTTTGAAAGGCATAGCCGCTAAAAAGCCAAAAGCCCATAAAGGCACCGGAAAGCAGCAATGAACCGTTCCACATTTTTAATTGCGGGCGATGAAAAATGAAAAGCCATATCAGCAAAAACAAACCGGCGAGCAAAAAGCGCACGCCGTTAAACGAAAGAGGTTCAAGAAACGAGATAGCGTTTTGAACAAGGACGAATGTTGCTCCCCATATAAAGGTAACAAACAAAAGACACATATCCGCGGCCCATTGTTTTTTCATCATTCATCCCCTTATCTATTGATTTAGTTGTATTGCTTTGCGCGCCAATTCATCCGCAACATGGTTTTGTTTGCTTGGAATCCACTTAAGAAAAAATAAATCAAGCTGTTTTGCCAATGCTAACGCTTCATCAAGGAGAGGGGCATATTTTTCATTTTTCATATACTCTTTTTCTACTGCGCGGTCAACCAATTGCGAGTCCGTGCGGAATGAAACCGTTCGATACCCTTTTTTTAAGCAAATTTCTAACCCTTTAATAAGGGAATATAGTTCTGCTTCATGGTTGGACATCGTGCCGAGCGGAATCGAATAACGCTCTACCGTTCCGTTTGCTTTTATAAAAACACCGGCACCGGATGGACCTGGGTCTCCTGCGCTTGCACCGTCAATATATACCTCAATCAAAAAGCGATTCCCCCAATAGATAATATTTCCGTTAATGATAGTTTAACATATTTGTAGAAAAATTGATATTTCTCTTTTTGGAAAGCTTTTGGTAATAAATATGTATTTAAACTAAAAAATCTTTCCAAAAAACGTTTACAAATTATAAATGATGTAAAAATGGACGCAGCAGCACACTGACTTGTCATTATGCTTGGGTTGTTGCGAATCGTTAAACATCTATTTTCAATTTGTGTAGTATAATTAAAAATAAACTGGAATGAATGCCATTATACCGCGTTCGTTGTAAACTGTACGAATAACGAATAAGAAACAAGGAACAATGAGGATAAGCCTTCATTGCTTTCCAAACATGGCAAGTAAAATTTGAGACTAGTGCGGAAGGATGAACCGATTGTGAATGTTGTTATTCAATGGAAATATGTAAGCCTGAAAAAACAAGAAATTGTGCTGACATCCGATTGGCTGCCGGCAGAAAAAGCATTGATGATTGCCGAAGATTTTGAAAAAACCGGGCGCGTGAAGGAATTGCTGTTTATCGATGAACAGAAGACGAGCTGGACGAAAAAAGAATTAACAAAGCTGCTAAAAGAATTAGAAACAGAGCCGCATGATATTGTTGCTTATTTTGACGGCGGTTTTGATAAACAGACGCAAAAAGCCGGAGTCGGCACGGTTATTTACTATAAGCAAAATCATCAGCGCTACCGGTTGCGTGCTAATCGGATGCTTGATGAAATCGAATCGAATAATGAAGCCGAATTTGCAGCGTTTTGGTTTACTGTTCAAAAATTAGAAGAGCTGGGCGTACATCATTTGCCTGTCACGTTTCGCGGTGACTCCCAAGTTGTACTTAACCAGCTGTCCGGTGAATGGCCTTGTTTTGAAGACAATTTCAACGCATGGTTGGACCGAATTGAAGCAAAACTTGCCGAGTTAGGCATCAATGCCATTTTTGAATTGATTTCGCGCAAACAAAACAGTGAAGCGGATAAACTGGCAACTCAAGCATTAGAAAAAATTTTGATTACAAGTACACTTGAGCTGAATGAGAAAGGATAGAGCACGGTTGATGGATAAAAGACATAAAGCAAATGAACGAAAAGAAATATTAGCGAAATTAAACGAAATCCATGATCTGTACTGTGAAGGATGTTTTTTGAAAGCGACATTTCGAAAAGAATTTGGCAAAACATATGCGCAGTCATTTTGTATCAATCAATGTACGGTAGGGGAAATGATTAAGCAATATGGGGAGAAGCTGACAGGAGTTTCGCGGACATAATGTGAAACTTGAGGCTGTCTCATAAGGGTCTGACCTCGCGCCCGTTTCATTTATACATTGTGATGTGGGGCTGGTCCTTGGTTTATGAGACAGTCTCGTTAAAAACGGGATAAACAGCGGGCTTGTCCATCAATGTCTGCTCTCACGCACATTTCTGACCATTTTCAGGATCAGCCTCATTGTTTCAGCAAGGGAGTTTATTTAAGCGCTTCATTTAATTGCTGCTCTGCCTGCTGCAGCTCCTGTTCGCAGCGGCGTAAAAATGGTTCATCAACCCCGGTTGCTTGATGCCGTGCTTCAGTAAGACGTACATGAGCATCGGCAACTGCTTGCTTCGCTCCTTCTAACATTTCTTTGTCCAAACTCATTGTGGCTGAGCCAACCATTTTCTGCGCTGTTTTTACTGACATTTCCACTTGCATAAGATCGTTATAGCCTGAATGAATGTCACGTTCCATCACATTTCCACCTCCTGACAAATAGTGTTTGTCAGCCTATACAGGAATATGCTAAAAATACAAAAAGAGACCAGCGAAATGCCAGCCTCTTTTAAAGCTACCAAGTATATATGAATGTTTGATTATAATTTTACAACGTTAGCAGCTTGAGGTCCACGATTTCCTTGAACGATTTCAAAAGAAACAGCTTGACCTTCTTCTAATGTTTTGTAGCCTTCACCTTGGATTGCTGTGAAGTGCACGAATACATCGTCTCCGCCTTCCACTTCAATGAAACCGTAACCTTTTTCATTGTTAAACCATTTTACTTTACCGTTTTGCATAATACTGAATCCTCCTAATACCTTTAGCACCTTATTGCTAATTTGAAATTTTTACCAAATAACGGAATATATTTCACAACAATCTCAGGTGAATCAAACATGATGAGTTGCAAGATATATTCTGTTAAATGATGTCTTTACTATACACTAATGAAGCGTTGACGTCAAGTAAAAGCGGCAAGTTTTTACAAAAAAATAAAAACATTCATGACACTCTGTAACAATCGTATGAAGATCATGGCAGGATTCTCTTAGTATATTGTCTAATTTCTTAATTTAGGATAGAAGTACGTATTCATAAACAGAAATGACCATACATTAAATAAGTAGGAAGAAAAAGGGGGAGACTGTATGTACCGTGGAGAAATCGGGGGAAAAGAAGTCATTATTCTTTTAGGGAAGAGAGTTTCTAAGAGCGGTTTGGATCACAAAAAAATATACCAAATGGTGCTTTCTTACGGTGAGGCCGTTTTTGAAAAAGGAAAAGAATCATTTTGTATTTATAATGATAAACTCGGTGTCATTGTTGCCGAAGTGGAACAACATGATATTCCTGTTATTCGTGTTGATTACTTAATTCAATGTGAAAATGTGTATGAATGATGACAACAGAAGAGCTTTTGCGAAAAAACTTTTTGCACTAGGTTTTTTGTTTATTGACAAATCTTCTTAAATTGAATAGATTATGAAGCAGGTAAATATATTTTTTAATGTCAAAGGGGAGTAGCGTCGGGAAATGGTCCCGAAACAAAGTCGTCAATTCATGGCTTCGGCCATCGGCTTTGTTGGCATGAAACATGTCTAGCAAGACCTTTGCCTATGAGGGCATAGGTCTTTTTTGTTCGATAAAGTAAAGTGAAACTTTATCAGCAAGGGCTTCCATGGATGTTCGTTGAACTTATCGCACTTCCGGCGTCCGTTATGGGGCTGACCCAAAAGTCAGACCCCACAACCCAATAGATAGGAAATAATATATATCGTGAAATCGTGGGGTCAGCCGCATCCGCTCTTACGGACGATTCGAACGGGATAAAAGGGCAAGGAGAGGAGTGAGAATATGCTTTTGCGGAGAATGATGTCAAAATTAGGAGTCGGCTCGGCGCATGTCGATTTAATTTTGAACCAGCATGTGTATAAAGCGGGGGATTTCATCGAAGGGCAAGTGCATATTCATGGCGGAACCGTGGAACAAAAAATAAATAAGCTTGATGTAGATTTGATTCGAAAAACGATTTTCAACGGCAAAGAAGAAACGGATATAATAGCCACCATTCCCGTTAGCGGTGAGTTTATCATTCAAGAAAACGAAAAAAAAGTATTACCTTTTCGCTATCAATTGCCGGAAAACATCGTTCCATCACAAACGGGAATTTCCTACCGCTTCGTGACACGTCTTGATATTGAAGACGGCGTAGATACGCTGGACTTTGATTATATTCAAATCGTAACTGAATCATGAGGCTGATCCAAAAGCAAGTGTCAGACCCCGCAACTATCATAATATGGCTCTGTGAGTTATGTGTGGGGTCTGACACTTATAGGATCAGCCCTTTTTGCATTTTATCGCTATATAAATGATTCGATTATCTTGATTTGGCTTGAACAAACAACTTTTTCATATCGGCAGACGGCTGCAGCTTCCGAAAAAATTTATGTAATTCAAACCATTCTTATTGTCTTCTTGATATTTTGTTTGTCATAAGAAAAAATTCCTCCCATTGATTTTGTCTCACATCGACTATAATCAATGAGAGGAAGATTGTGTTCGCAAAATGGTTGAATGATGTTTGAGCTTTTGTTTAATGAGCACCTACACTTCGCTTAGAGGTGGGAGACTTCTCAGTGAACATGTTAAAAAATAAACGAGAGCTTTCTTCAAATCATACGAAGAAGCTCTCGTTTTAATATTTATCTTAAATAAAATCGATGTCAATTTTCTTTTTGGTTTCATTGCTCAATTTTGGCATACGAATTTCAAGTACGCCATTCTTATAAGTCGCTTTCACTCCCTCAGTAGACACTTTAGAAGGAAGTGTAATTGTTCTGCGGAAATGACCTGTCATTCGTTCTTGCAAATGAACACGTTCTTCTTTCTTTTCACTTGTTCGTTGAATGGTTCCGCTTAAAGAAAGGGTATTGTTTTCAATTTCGATGTTTACATCTTCTTTTTTTTCTAACCCTGGAAGATCACATGTTGCAATCACTTCTGTATCTGTTTCATGAATATCAATTCTCGGCATTGCGATAGCTGTATCGACTCCCTTGAGTGTGGAAGAAAAATCGAAAAAGAGTCGATCTAATTCTCTTCGAAAGTTTTGTAATTGTTGAAAAGGATCGTAAGGAATTAATCCCATTTTCCTCATCCCCCTTTTACAACTTTATTCCACAAAATATTATATCATTTTCTTTTTCCATTTATCAACGTAACAGGATTTATTGCTGTCGTTCCGGCCATAAAGGACGTAGACGAATTTATGCAACTTTTTGCAACAAGAAAAATTCGCAATGTCCCTGGCTGCATTATTGCAGGAAGGAAAGACAAGTTTTATGATAACATAGAAAAGCTGTGCCGCTTGTTTGCTCATCATCGCATCCAATATGAGTTATATGTGGATGAGCAAGAGGGGCATATGTTTCCAAGACAGTTCCATAAGCTTTTGATGGAAGCCATTCATTTTATTAAAATAAAAGGTTGAAAACTAGAAAATGATTTTGTATGTTTGTTAAATAAGAAAATATAGCACATATTGCCAAATGAGAGGAGATACCGATGAGTTTTCATGGCCAAAAAATATTGCCCGCCGTTCGTTCGATGAAAGATTTTGATAAATTGTTAAACATGAATTATCGTTATGGCGTCTTTTTGGATATACATATCGGCATGCTAAAAAGCGTCTATCAGTATGCCAAACAACATAAAAAGAACATGTTTCTTCATGTTGATTTAATCCATGGTTTGAAAAGCGATGAATATGCTGCAGAATATATATGCCAAGAGATAAAGCCGTACGGTTTAGTTTCAACAAAGACCAATGTCATCACAAAAGCAAAACAAAAAGGAGCTTTGGCCATTCAGCGCACGTTTATCATTGACTCAAGCGCGATGGAAACAAGCATTAAATTAGTGGAAAAAGCGAATCCCGATTATATTGAAGTACTCCCAGGCGTTGTGCCGAAAGTCATTCATCAGCTGCACAAGAAAACAGGAAAACCGATTTTTGCCGGCGGTTTAATTGAAACACCGGAGGAAGTGGAAGAGGCAATTGCAGCCGGAGCAGCAGCCATTACAACATCGAATGTGGAACTATGGAAATATTTTGAGCCAGAGCAATAAATCTTTTTGATGAGGTGAAAAAATGATATAAAATTCAAAAAAATATTGACAACGCTTTCATTTTCTATTATTCTTTTAATCAAGTTAATATGATTGGGAACGGAGAACGGGAGACTCATGCATTTTCCTTTTATTGGGATATGTGTGAGTCTTTTTTGTTTCATCGTCCGAAAAACAAAAGGGGAAAGAAAAAATGACACCGTTTATTGCGGAGCTTATCGGCACGGTTATGTTAATTGTTTTAGGTGCCGGAGTCTGTGCGGGAGTAAACGAAAAAATCGTTTGCGTAAAATTATGAAACGAGTAGCAATGTAGCACTTTAGCTACTAATATAAACTTAAAGGAGGAATCATTGATGGAACGGTACATCCTTGCGTTAGATCAAGGTACGACAAGTTCACGCGCGATTTTGTTTAATAAAAACGGGGAAATCGTTCATATCGCCCAAAAAGAATTTACACAATATTTTCCAAAATCAGGCTGGGTAGAGCATAATGCCAATGAAATTTGGGGTTCTATTCTTGCGGTCATTGCTACGGTTTTATCAGAAGCAGCGATTAAGCCTGAGCAAGTCGCGGCAATCGGTATCACAAACCAGCGCGAAACGACCGTTGTTTGGGATAAACATACCGGCCAGCCGGTTTATAACGCGATTGTTTGGCAGTCACGGCAAACAGCGGACATTTGCGAACAGTTAAAGGAACAAGGCTACGATGAGTTGTTTCGTGCAAAAACCGGTTTGCTGATCGATGCATACTTCTCAGGAACAAAAGTGAAATGGATTTTAGATCATGTCGAAGGTGCCCGTGAAAAAGCAGAAAAAGGAGATTTGTTGTTCGGGACGATCGACACTTGGCTGATTTGGAAGCTATCAGGCGGACGGGCTCATGTGACCGATTACTCCAATGCATCAAGAACATTAATGTTTAATATTCATGAGTTAAAATGGGATGATGAATTGCTTGATATTCTTGGCGTGCCAAAAGCAATGCTTCCTGAAGTTCGCCCATCTTCGGAAGTATACGCGAAAACGGTTCCATACCATTTCTTTGGACAAGAAATTCCAATTGCCGGAGCGGCCGGTGACCAGCAGGCAGCTTTGTTCGGGCAAGCATGCTTTGATGAAGGTATGGCGAAAAATACATATGGCACAGGCTGCTTTATGTTAATGAACACAGGAAAACAGGCGGTACAATCGCAACATGGGCTGCTTACAACGATTGCCTGGGGAATTGACGGACAAGTGGAATATGCTCTTGAAGGAAGTATTTTCGTGGCGGGCTCGGCGATTCAATGGCTTCGTGACGGATTGCGGATGATTAAGGAAGCGAAAGATAGCGAAGCCTATGCGGAAAAAGTACAATCCACTGATGGTGTCTATGTTGTTCCGGCCTTTGTCGGCTTAGGAACTCCATACTGGGACAGCGATGTCCGCGGCGCTGTGTTTGGTTTAACGCGTGGAACAACAAAAGAGCATTTCATTCGGGCTACATTAGAATCTCTAGCCTATCAAACGAAAGACGTCTTAACTGCAATGGAAGCTGACTCAGGCATTGCTTTAAAAACATTGCGCGTCGATGGTGGTGCGGTGAAAAATAATTTCCTTATGCAATTCCAAAGTGACATATTAGGTGTACCTGTTGAACGCCCTGTTGTGAATGAAACGACGGCGTTAGGTGCCGCATACTTAGCAGGTTTAGCAGTCGGCTATTGGAAAGACAGAAAGGAAATTGCGGCACAATGGAATTTAGATCGTCCATTCGAACCGAAAATGGAAACAGAAACGCAAACGAAACTATATGAAGGTTGGAAAAAAGCTGTAAAAGCGGCAATGGCGTTTAAATAAACCGATATTGTGCACTAGGTGATAGTCATTTCTATCACCAAGTGCACATTTTTTTACAGAAAATAAAAACTTCGAAATACAATTATAACAGCGGTAATGTTTCGATAATCAAACTTAACACAGGCGAATCATTCGTGCGCTAGTCTTTCTTTTGAGACAGCCTTCTTTTACAATACGATTCTAGTTGATCCCCTTTTGTAACAAAAGCTTTGCTTGCTTGCTTTCTAACGGCGGGCTGATGAAGTAGCCTTGCGCTTCATGGCAGCCTTTATCAGCTAAATATTGCAGCTGTTCATGATTTTCAACACCTTCAGCGATGACGTTCATATGAAGATGATGCGCCAGCGCAATAATCGTCTCGGTAATGGCCCGGCCATCGTGAGAATGCGGACAATCGCGGATAAACGATTGGTCAATTTTTAATGTATCGACATCCAACCGTTTTAAATAGCCAAGTGACGAATATCCGGTGCCAAAATCATCGATGGACAGCCGAACACCTAGTTCTTTGATGCGGCGCAAATTATTTAAAATAGTTGCTTCGTTATAAATCATCATATTTTCGGTAATCTCAAGCTCCAACCATTCTGGAGCTGCTTTTATGTCTTGTAATGCCGCCTCAATTCTTCTTGTAAAATATTGATCTTGCAACTCTTTGACGGAGACGTTGACAGCGATGCGAATCGGCTCCAATCCTTCCTCAACCCACGCTTGCTGCTGCTTTAGTGCTTTTCGCACAATGGACTCGCCAATTGGAACGATCAAACCGCTTTCTTCAGCAAGCGGAATGAACAGATTTGGCGGGATAATGCCTTGTTCAGGATGATACCAGCGGACGAGCGCTTCCATCGCAACAATCTTCTTTGTTAATACATTGATAATCGGTTGAAAAACAATCGTAAGTTCATCGTTTTTAATCGCTTTGCGCAAATCGCTCAGTAAAACGATATGTTCAACGGTTGGACGGGCTACTTCATTGGAATGGACGTAGTAGCCGTTTTTCCCGTTTCGTTTTGCTTCATACATTGCTACATCTGCGTGCTTCAGCAATGTTTCTGCATCGACTCCGTCATCTGGATAAAAAGCGATTCCAATGCTTGGAGTAATTAATAAATCAATGTCGTTAATTTGAATCGGTTCCTCAAATACACGTAAAATCCGATTGGCAGTATCGATGGCTTCCTCCTTTGTCTGAATCGGTGCCAAAAGAATCGCAAACTCATCTCCCCCCATTCTTGAAACGATTCCTTTGTGTTGCATTTCTTCTTGTAAAATGGCCGCTACTTGCTGAAGTACGATGTCCCCGACTGTGTGTCCAAGCGAATCATTCACATGTTTGAAGCGATCTAAATCCATATACAATAAAGCGAACATGCTTGATGTTCGTTTCGCTTCTGAAATGGCTTTAAAAATATGTTCTTGAAACATTCGGCGGTTTGGCAATCCGGTTAACGCATCAAAATAGGCCATTTCCCGGATACGTTCACCATGTTCGACACGCTCTGTAATGTTTTTGGCAATGCTGAAAACGCCGGTGATTTGATTATTCACAACAATTGGAACAGAAGTGACAGTCAAATATAACAAATCGTTATTTTTTGTGCGAATGCGGATGTCGTAATTTTGTGAATCACCTTTTGCTGCCTTCTCAAACAATTCGATCGATTTATCTAAATCTTCCGGAACGACTAACGGCTGAAAATTCATGGTTAATAACTCGTCTCGGCTGTACCCGGAAATGTTGACAGCTGCTTGGTTGACGGAAGAAACAGAGCCGTCTAACCGCAATGAAAAAACAGCATCTTGGTTATGTTCAAACAATGATTGATAGCGTTGTTTACTTTCAAGCAATTCATTTTTCATTTGTGCTTGTTCAAGCGCAAGTCCTGCTAAAAGAGAGAAGGTGCGAATGACTTCCAAATCTTCTTCTGTCGGTTCGCGTACTTGGCGATGATAAATCGCCAAAGTACCGAGCACTTGTTTTGTCGACGAAAAAATCGGTACCGCCCAACAGGCGCGCAACCCGTGCGGCAACGCAAGATGTTTAAAATCGTGCCAGCGCGGATCGGTTTCAATATTAGAAACAATCACCGTCTCTTGGTAAAAAGCGGCTGTTCCGCATGAGCCGGCATTTGGCCCAATGTAAAAACCGTTCATTGCATCGATATATTCTTTCGGCAAACTTGGCGCCGTTTTATGATAAAGGCGTTTCCCATCTTCATCCAATAATAAAATCGAACAAATGGCATCTGGATCAATCGTTTCAACGGTGCGTGCAAGTTCATGCAAGATGATCGCTACGGGGATGCCTTGAGTGATTTTTTCAAGAATTTTCTTCTGCGCAGCTAACATTTGCTCAGCCCTCTTATGCTTGGTAATGTTATAACAAGTAATAAGAAGGACGCTTTTTCCTTCTCCTGTTTGCATAACGCGGACAAAGTCTTTCATAAACAGTGAAAGTCCATTTTTCGCTACTTTGCGAAGCTCTAGTGTATGCACGTCATTCGGTTTGGTTTGTGAAAGATATTGCAACTGTTTATGCACATCATCTTGATCTTCTTCATGCACAATCTTAAGAATCGAAAAACCGATTAATTCCTCACGTTCATAGCCGAGACAATCTAAAGTAAAGTCATTCACATCTATGATAATACCTTCACAATCTAAAACAAACTGCATCGCAGGCATGAAAAAATGGTAGTCCGTATGGATTGAGTGCTTCATTACATACAACCCCACTCTAGCCAAAACTATGTTTTAGCTGTAGACGAACAGATTAAAATTTTGCAGATTATGCAAATGTAGGTATGACTATTTTACCATCATTTTTGATTTTTGTTAAAAAAATTTGAAAACAATTGTCGAAATGTTGAAAAATTTAGTACGCAACGATGCATGATGTTAAGAAAGTTTTTTTGAAAAATGTAAAATTTGTTTCCTATTCGTCGACTTTTAGCTAATTACATGATTTTTGCTGAAGAAGGTCTTTTTGCTCGTGCCATCATTCTTCGCTGTTATTGCAGTGGCGAGCATGAACATAGTCATTCATTGAAATGAGGGGACTCATTTATTAAATAATCGAAGCAGTGCATTTTTGTCCACAGGTGTTATCTTTTATATTTGATTAATACAAGAATCATCGGAACGACTTCAATTTTCAAATTGTAGAAAGAGATTAGAAAGAAATAAATGATTAGGTGAGAAAAAACATGGATACTGACTGCGAAATGTCCTATTTTGTTATCAAAAAGTGAGCAAAATAACTTGAAATGTATTTATTGCAACATCAATCTAATTTGACAAAATTCGACGACTTCTATAACATCTGAATAAACAAACAAATAAAAGTTGTTTTAAATATTCTCGATAAAGGCAAACTCATTCGAAAGATGAGGACGCAAAGCCACGGGCCTAAGGAGAGTTTCTCTATGGCAGCCGGGTTGCCGAAAGAATATTAGCTTATATAAATTCAGAGTTCAGGTTGGGAAAAATTTGGTATAAGTAAGCGTTTAAGTTAGACAAAAGAGCTGTTGGGACGTTTTATATATGCCATATGTCGACAAATCAATCTGAATGAAGTGGAGCTATTATTCTTTCAAGTCCTCATTTTACAAAAATGGGGGCTTTTTATTTATTTTGAATGAATCTGCGATTGTTAATCTTTAGTTGAGGTGGAAGATATGGCACAAGATATCCGATTAGATGCAATGGAAGAAACGATTCGCACTTTGTTAGAACAAATTGGTGAAGACCCTGAAAGAGAAGGGTTAAAAGATACACCAAAACGAGTCGCAAAAATGTACAGAGAGGTATTCGCTGGAATAGGAGTGGATCCGAAAACAGCCTTAACGACAACCTTTGAAGAAGCTTATGAAGGAATCGTAACAGTAAAAGATATTTCCTATTATACATTTTGTGAACATCACTTAATTCCGTTTTACGGAAAAGCCCATATTGGCTATATTCCGAGCGGTCGTGTCGTTGGATTAAGTAAATTTGCGAGATTGGTTGAGCTTGTTTCCAAGAAACCTCAAGTACAGGAAAGAATGACGCAAGAAATTGCCGATGCCATCATGGACGTTTTAAATCCAAAAGGGGTCATCGTTAATATTGAGGGAACCCATTTATGTATGTGTGCAAGAGGGGTTAAGAAGCCCGGTGCGAAAACGATTACTTCTGTGAAAAAAGGTGTTTTTGCAGAGAAGGACTTGTTAGTACAGGAGTTTGAACGAGCGATTTACCGAGCGCTGTAAGGTGGTGTATGAATCATGTATTTATTAAGAAAAATATTTTTTTCTGCCGCGCATTACTACCGAGTGTCAAGCTGGAGTGAAGAACAAAACAAAAAAGTATTTGGTCCATGCAGTTCTATACATGGCCACGGTCATGATTATGTGCTTGATGTGATGGTAACTGGCGCTTTTCAGCAAGATTCAGGGATCGTTGTAAATATTAACGATGTCGATAAGGTCGTAAAATCCTTTATACAGGAAGAGTTTGATGGAAAGTTCCTCAATCTGGAGCATCCACACTTCCAAAAGTACATGCCTACGACAGAGGGGATTGTATCGTATATGTGGAATCGCCTCGAAGAGCGTTTTCAAGGGTGTCGGCTTCATAAATTAACATTGCATGAAAATGATTTCCTTTATGCCGAGAAAGGAAGGGACAATATGGTTACATTAACGAGAAAGTATCATTTTAGCTCCGCACACCGCTTACATAGTGAACAGCTCAGTGAGGAAGAAAATCTTCGCCTTTTTGGCAAGTGCAACAATGTGCACGGTCACGGTCATAACTACTACTTAGAGGTTACCGTTTTCGGTGAACCAGATCCTGTAACAGGGATGATTGTCAACCTTTCTGAACTAGATCAACATGTAGAACGAGAAGTGCTCCAGAAATTTGATCATAAACATTTAAATTTAGATACGGAAGAATTTAAACATTTAAATCCGACATCGGAAAATTTAGTTATCGTCATTTGGAAGTTGTTGCAGGATAAGATTCCAAATCTTTATAAAATCGGTCTATGGGAAACACAAAAAAATTATTTTGAATATTACGGACCAAATCGTTAAGAGGTGACCTATGTTTCGTCTTGATACTTTGAAAGAAAAAGTAATTGTCATTACTGGCGGAAGCAGAGGAATTGGTTTAGCAAGTGCAAAGCTGTTTCATGAGTTAGGAGCAACAATTATTCTTGGTAGTCGTTCGATAAAGCAACATCCGCCATTAATTGGTGAACGTGTTTATGCGATGAACGTCGACGTTGCCAATGAAGAGGATGTGATTCGTTTTGTTGAGGAAACGGTAGAGGCTGCCGGTGTTCCCGATATTTTAATTAATGCCGCGGGAGTTGGAACCTTTTCGAACGCTTTAGATCTTGAATCTAAAGATTTTAATGAAATGATTGATGTGAATTTAAAAGGAACGTTTTATTGCTGCAAATATTTTGCAAAGAAAATGCTAACGAAACAAAGCGGGCAAATGATCAATATCGTTTCCATTGCCGGTAAGGAAGCGATTCCGGGATGTGCGGGCTATTCTGCTTCAAAGTTTGGTGTGCTTGGACTAACGAAAGTATTGCAAGCTGAATTAAGAACAGAAGGGATTCAAGTAACAGCCTTATTGCCAGGCGCCGTTCGCAGTACGTTTTGGGATGGAATGGAACAAACACCGGATGTCTCAAAAATGATTCCAGTCGAGGTTTTGGCACAGCATATTGTCTATTTAGCGGCACAACCGAAGGAAGCATCGATTGATGAAATCACCATTATGCCGCCATTAGGGATTCTTTAATTGTTATCTATAAAGAGCCTTTACTTTGAATGATGAGGAAATGGACAAATAAAAATAACAAGGACTTGTATTTTATGCAGCTGAAAGAAAAGAAAGGGAGCAAGTGAGCATGAATTCAACTGTTGAAAATAAGACAATCAAAGAAGCTCTTATGACAGCTTTGTTATTTGATGGATTTTGGGATCGCTGGATTGCTCATGGCGTCAGAAAAGAAGATCTTCAGCAAATACGCTCCCGATTTGTTAGTATCGATGGATGGACAAGCGGTTGGACTGAACAAGCCGAAAATAAGCAGCGGGAAGCTGATTTATTGGAAAAGAACGGTCAGTTTCCAAAAGCGATAGAGGCGTATAAAACGGCTGCATTATATTATCAGCTGGCACAATGGATTTATAGTGTTGCCGATCCACGCAAAAAAGATTACTTGCAAAAAAGTGTCCAATTGCTGCAAAAAGCGGATCGTTTAGCCGACTATCGGATCCAATATGAAAAGTTATTGCTTGGGGATTCGTATTGTCGGGGAAGAATTCTTTTTCCTATCGCCACTCCTTTGGGAGTTGTAATCATGTTGAACCCGATCGACTCAGCGAAAGAAGAATTATATTCGTATGAGCATGATTTCGTTTCGCAAGGCTTTGTTGTTTTGAACTTTGACGGTCCAGGACAAGGGGAGACATTGTTGTTTGAAGGACAGTTTGCTTCCCGGGCGAACTGGGAAATGTATGTTGCTGCTTTAATGAACTTAGCGAAAACCCAATTTGCTGACCTTCCAGTTTTTGTATTCGGAACGAGCTCAGGGGCGGCATGGACCGTTTATGTAAGCCAGGAAAGTTCAATTAAGAAAGCGGTTTCAGTTTCACCGGCGTTTGCTGATGAGAATAAACCACTTCCGCCTTATTTTGTCAATCGTTTTAAAGCCGTTACAGCTGGTTCGAATTTTATTCCGAATATAAAAGAAGTGAACGTAGCAGCTCCAGTCATGCTTGTTCATGGAAAACAAGATGTCTTAGTATCAGATGAAAACATGAGATTTTTATATAATCAGCTGCCAAACGGAAAGCGCTGGATTGAATATGAAGAAGAAGGGCATTGCTGCAACTTTAAGTTGGGAGAAATCCGTATGATCGCTTCCAAGTGGTTTAAAGAGGGGGATCAAGATGACATTGGAGGAATTTAAGGAATTTATTGCAAAAGTGGGAAAGGTGCCGCTTGAAATGATTCATGAGGATGCTTCCTTTCGTGACGATTTAAATATTGATTCGCTTCATATGGTGAATTTACTCATTGAGTTAAACAACCGTATTCCTTTTGACTTTGCTGTTGTACAAGATGCTGAAGTACTTCAGACAGTAGGAAGCCTTTACAGAGCATTGAAAGGGGTTAAGGCAAATGTCTAAAACGTTATTTAACTGGGTATTCGATCAGGTGGAAGATGAAAATAAAGTGATTGTCTCTTCACAATCGGGAGATTATTCTTATAAGGATTTGTTGGCAGAAATCAATAAATATGAAGCTTTATTAAAGCAATTGGGAGATATAAAAGGCAAACGCGTTGCGATGATCGTTCCTAAATTTTCTGCCTTCTTATCCATTAGTTTTGCCGTAAACAAACGCGGCGGTATCTTTGTTCCTATCAGCCCGATGCTGCGCTCTGAAGATTTAACAAGTTTATTAGATTTAATTCAGCCGCATATCATCTTTTCGGTCGATGAAGTGAATCAATTCTCGTTTAAATCTATATTGCTGAAGTGGGCGGAAAATAAACAAGTTTCCTTGTTTTTATCATCAGACTGCACAAACTGGAGTTTACATTCGTTTACGGGGGAAACCATTCCATTGGAAGAAGAACCAATGACACTGATTGTTTGTACATCGGGAAGTACAGGTGTTCCGAAAGGTATTGTTGTACATTTGGAGCATCTTGAAAAAGCGTTTAACTCTATCGATACAGGTATGAAATTCCATAAAGAGGACCATGTTTTAATAATGCCTCCAATGACGAGTGTTGCGGGTTTTTGTTCTATAGTGGGGTTAATGAATCAGAATATTCATGTACTTGCCACAGAATCATATAGTATCCCGGATGTTTTAAGACTGATGAAGAATCATAAAGTTAATAAAATATTCACCAGTCCTTCATTATTTAGAGCCATTTACCTATTTGCCAAAAATGCCGATGCCTCCATTTTTGAACATCTGGCTTTAGTGATGTTAGTAGGTGAGCCAGTCACGGACGACTTTATCAAAGAGACTCAAGATTTAAATTGTAAAATAATTACGATATTTGGAATGTCAGAAGCAGGCGGATTATTATATTCTCCGCTTGATGTCCGTGAGGGAATTGAATGGAATACAATACCAGGAGTTGAGTATAAGTTAAAAGATCCAAATGATGAAGGGATTGGTGAAATCGTTTTTAAGCCGGATTTTCAATTTGGAGGTTACTATAAAAGACCTGATTTAACGAAAGAGGTATATAATGAAGGCTGGTTTTTATCAGGTGATTTAGGAAGAATCAACGAAGACAAAAAACTGGAACTTGTCGGCCGGAAAAAAGATATGATTAAAAAAGGCGGACAACAAATTATTCCTGGTGAAGTCGAGAAAGTGATTGCTAGCCATCCACAAGTAATGAAAGCAGTTGTTGTTGGCATTCCGCATCAAGTTTACGGGGAGCAAGTGATCGCTTTTGTGCAGGGAGACCCGTCTTTAAATAAACAAGATATTTATAATTATCTAACAGATAAATTGGCGCGCTTTAAAGTTCCAGATGAAATATTATTTATTGAAGAATTTCCTATTATACAAGGAAAGGTCGATAAAATTACATTACGAAAAATCGCCATGCAGCAACTTGAAATGAACAAACAAGGATGGTCTTAAAAATGAATAAACGTTATTCATTAAGAAGGAGTTTTTTTAACAAAATTGCCTTTATCATTTTAATGATTTCCGTATTTTCAAGCGTTATTCAATTATATTTTATTCGCAATCAATTAAATTATGAAATTGAAAACAAAACAAGTATTATTGAGGAAGGCATTAAACAAGGAATTAATGAAACGGAATTAGCTTCAAAAGAAATCGAGAAACAAATAGATTTAAAAATGTACCACGTATCAAAATATATCAGTAATTTGTTGAATACTGCTTCTGTTAATGATATCGATATTAAGACTTTAGAATCATTAAAAGAGGAATTGGAGTTAGCAGGAATCACTATTTTTACAAAAAAAGATGATGATTTTGTTGCTGTACTCTCCACAGATAAAAAAGATTTGGGAATGAGTGCAAAATCATTTGAAGAACTATACAAGGGGTTACAACTTCTTTTTCATGATCAATTTTCTACAGAACTGTCTGCTGTAGAAAAGAATAATTTTTATTCGACACCGATTGTTCAGTCAGGAGCACACAATGAAGAAAAACGATTTTTTAAATACGCTTATTACCATCCGCCGGGAGCAGATTTTATTATTGATCCATTTGTTGAAGCCAATGAAGTTGACAAGTTTACGGAAAAAGTAGGTCCGCAATCTTGGATCAACAAAATGTTGGAAGAAAATAAAGACGTAAAGGAAATTGCCATTTTAGATCCTGAAGTATTTGTTCATCCAAATCTGGAGAATCAGCTCTATCCGCCTAGAAAGAAAGTGGTTTATGGAACATTTCAATATCGTTCAGATGCCGATATTGGCTTAATTAAAAAATTTATAAAGAATCAAGAAAAGGTTCGAAAAGTAGAAAAAATTAACGGTAAAAAATATATAAAAGTTTTTGCACCAATGAAAAATGGTCAAGTTATTTACTTAGCTTTAGATTATAATGCAATCACCGGCCCGATGATCCGTCATTCCATTATTTTAATTATTTCTGGATTAGTGTCGTTAATGGCGTTATTCTTCTTCACAGCCGGCTTTTTTAATAAAATTTACGAAAATATTCAAAAAATTAAAAAGCAAATTCACTCATTGGAAGATGGCGATTTAACAGCGAAAAGTGATGTTCATGACAATACAGAATTGCAAATATTGTCAGAAAGCGCTAACCGAATGGTAGATACACTTCATAAAACAATTGGCAACGCAAATCAACTCGCGGTAAAAACGCAGCGATTAGCGTATATGTTAGAAGAAGAGGCTTCCAAATCCGTCGAGCAAATGTATAGTATGTCAACGGAAAAAACAATCGAGTCAAGAGAACTATTAGAAGAGGCTTTAGCTATACTTGACGCTGTGGAAAAAGAAATATCCAACAGCTCGTTAAGTAATAAAGAGGAACTGTTTGAAAAGCTGGAGATGGTTAGAAAAATTGCTCACGTCCGCACTTCTTCAACAACGGAAATGACGATTACGCTTTCCGATTTAATGCAATCTTTACATCGTCAATCAGAACAGCTAACCGATATTTCGGAAACTCTATTAAAGTCGCTGGAAAGATTTAAACTTTAGGTTTATGGAGGCTGACCCAAAAGCAAAGTGTCAGATCCCGCAACACAATATATAGAACATCAAATTGGATAAACGAACTATATATTGTGAGGTGTACGTGAGGTCGGACATTACGGGTCAGCCTCTCCACTTCATTTTTATAGTTCTTTTTACCTATTATTTTATAACAATAATATACCCTATGAATGACGTAATCCATTCATAAACGTTTTTTATAAAATGTCTATGCGGCTTTCGTAAAAAACAGCTCTTATGTTATGTGTTATTAATTTTTAAAACGATTGTTGTATTCATTCGGTTTCTTTATTAGTAACCAATGGTTTTAAGGTGAAGAACTAGGTAAGGATGGAACATATATGAAAAATTTTCTTACAAAATTTATATCGAATCATAAACAAACGGCTCCGTTTATTTTTTCGCCTTTCCCTGGCAATTGTACGTATAAAACATTAAAGAAAATGTTTATCAGAGGATATTTAGCTTGGAAAACGGCTATATATTTGCATTTTAATGAAGAGAAAGCGACACATGTTTTTTACTATTCGTTAACGAAAGAGAGCTTTGATGAAAAGAACAGCCATGATATAAAACATTTCTTGAATTTTATTAGCGAGAAAATTCTGCTTTGGTTTGAGAATAATCAAAATATTAATGAGAACTTGAAAACATTGAACTTGGATATAGATCTGCACAATGCGGCAATAAAGGCATTTGCCACGTTTCAAAGCCAGCAAACAGAAATACATGCGCAAGTTTCAGATGAAATGCTTGATCATTTAAAAGAAATGCAAAAGAGGGAGTGGGAAATTTACCGTGATGTGATTTATGCCGCAAGTAAACAGAAAGTAAAATTAATATTGCCGAATGAAGTGGAACGATATAAACAAAATTCCATCTTATTAGAGTATGACATAGAAGAGCGGGTCCATATTCCTCAATGTCGAAATAAAGTAAAAAGTATTTTAGAGTCTATGAATTTCCCGGCTTCAACTATTACTAGCTGGCTTCTTGTTATTTCAGAGGCGATCACAAATTCAATTAAGCATGCAGAAAAAGGAAAGCTCATCTTATTGTATGACAATAACAATAAAGAAGTAATAGCGATTGTCGAAGATAAAGGACCGGGAATTAATTTAAAGGATTTACCAAATGCTGTTTTTGTGGAAGGCTACTCGACAAAAAAGTCATTAGGGCAAGGATTTACGATCATGCTGAAAATCGCTTCAAAAATCATTTTGTCGACATCAAAATTCGGGACGACTTTAATACTAGTTTTAAAGCAACACCATAATGAATCATTCCTAAAACAAGCGAATTAGGTAGGAAATCCTATAAAAGCGGCGCAAAAATCATGTTATAGTAAATATAGGGAAAGGATTTTTAATTAAATGATGACACGGACTCAAAAGCAAAGTGTCAGACCCTACAACATGATATCGAGGAAAATATAACAGTGGCTCAATGAACGATATATGATGAAATGCATGTGAGGTCAGACACTTATGGATCAGAAACAAGAAAATTTCCTGATTTTTATTGATAAAAGCTTTATCAGCCAATGATTCAGCATTAAGCAAAAGTGTGGTTTAAAAAATGAGAGGGATGATAAGCAGTCGGACAGAAATTCAAGCCAAAATTCCGTTGGAGATCTGCGGTTGACAATCCTTTTATATAAGTTCTGTAAAACAGCTGGCAACGAAATCAAGAGTTTCAGACTTAAATATGCGGAGGATGATTATGCATTTACAAATAAAAAAAATTGCCGAAGATCGGAAGCTGATATTAAAATTATCCGGCGTTCTTGATCTTTCAACAGCCAAATCTCTAATTGACCAGTTGAACTCTGTTGGGAATGTGAAAGAGCTTGTGATGGATTTAGAAAATGTAGAGTTCATCGACTCAACAGGAATTGGGGCGATTATGGAATTTATCTATCACTCACAAACATATCAATATCAGTTTGCACTTGCTAACTATAATCATTTTACAGAGATTTTTGATACAGTTGGTCTGTTTGAGATTCTTCGTGCTCTTCAAGGAACGGTGATTTCCGATGAATTTTAATAATGAATTTTCATTTATGTATAATCAAAGTGTTGAAGAATTGGAAGAAGGATTGCAAAGGGAGATTAAATTAGCACGAAATATTCAGACGACATTGCTAAATGGAAAAAAACCGGTTATTGATGGGGGTGAAGTGTGTGGAACCTCGATTCCTGCACGATTAATTGGCGGCGATTACTATGATTTTTATCCGTTGTTAAACGGTAAAATCCGTATCGTCATTGGCGATGTAATGGGAAAAGGAATTCCTGCTGCGATGCTGATGATTTTAACGAGAGGAGCCTTTCGCAGCGCTTCCCAAGCAACAGACGGGCCGGGAAAAACGCTCACAGCAATGAACAATGCATTGATTGGCGATTTGCGGGCTTTAAAGTCATTCGTTACTGTTTTATGTGCCGATTGGGATCCAAAGGAACGCACACTGACATATGCCAATGCAGGACATCATTTACCGATTGTTTGCCGGAACGGAGAAATTTTAGAACTGCCAAAAGCAAAAGGGATTATGTTAGGTGCCTTGCCAAACCAGACGTATGAAGAACAAATGATTCAGCTGGATATAAATGATTTTGTTTTATTATACACAGACGGCATCATCGAGGCAGAGAACGCCTCCGGTGAGCAATTTCAACGGGAGCGTTTAATCCGGGCAATTGAACCATTAAGTGACTTGCCTGCTGAGAAAATCGAAGAAAAAATCATTAAAACAATTCAAAATTTTACAGAAGGTGTCCCACAAAAAGATGATATTACATTAGTGATTCTGAAGATACTGGAAAAAGAAATGAATTTACGAGGTTACAACGCCCCGATGATTTACTCTTAGTCCACAAATAGTTATTTGCGGAATTCAATTGTATAGAAAAGTAAACGAAAGAGAAAAGCGGCTTTAAGTTAAAGGGGTTCTTGTATGTTGTTTATCGTTCGGCTAGACATGCAAGTCGCTTAAAAACCCCCACTATGTGGAAGGGGAGTTCACGAAGTGTCCTAGCTATAACAAGGGCACTTTTTTGTGTCACTATTATTCATTTTCATATCATAAATGTGACACATATCACATCGTGGGTTATTCGGAGTTGATACAATAAAAACGGGAGTCTTAAAGAAGGCTGACCTAAAAGTGCGGTTTAACAACTGGTCAGCCTTTTCAGCTGTTTTGTATATGCTTTTTCTCTTTGTGAAAAAACCATTTTAATACGTTAGGAACGACAAGAATAATAAAAAGCAATCGGACAAATTGCAAGGAGCTGGCAATGGCCGGGTCACCGCCGACAGATTCGGCTGTCAATACCATTTCGACAAGCCCGCCCGGCGCCATGCTTAAAATCGCGGTTGGCAATGAAAGATGAGTCATTTTCGCAAACAGGTAACCGCATCCGAACGAAACGGTAATTAAAATTAATGCCAGCAAGAAATAAATCCAGCCCAATCCCCGCTTAATCCGGCAATCAAATACGTCTCTAACACTTTCATGCTCTGTAATCCTCTCTGTTCTCTCTCATTTATATTCTAGAAAAAGGAACTGGAAATGAAAAGGAAAATGCTTGCTTGGGATTTGCTTAAGTGGTTTTCATAAATGAACAGATGTAAAAGCGGAAATGGACTATAAAGATTAAAGAAGGAAACAGCAAAGAACTTGATAAGATCCGCTATTTAACTTTTCAAGTACTTACTGCCGCAATCTGAGACAGCTCTTAAAGCAAGCAGGAAATTTTCGCCCTTTGCTAGAAAATAAAGAGTATATTGTGAGAAACATAATGGGGGATGAATCGATGTATCGGTTTGCGGTAAATGTATCGACTATTTTTACGGAAGTGCCGTTTTTACAACGGTTTCAAAAGGCAAAGGAGTTTGGCTTTTCCCTTGTTGAATGTCAGTTTCCGTACGTGGAATCGGCCGAACGAATCCGGGAAGAGCTTGACAAATATCGTCTTTCTCTCGTTTTGATCAATTTACCGGCGGGCAATTGGGAGAAAGGGGACCGCGGTTTGGCTATTTTTCCCGATAGAATCGGACAGTTCAAAGAGTCAGTAGATGAAGGAATCCGTTATGCGACGGCGCTGGAAGTTTCCTATATCCATTGCATGGCCGGAGTACTTCCGCCGGAGTTAGATAAGCAGCGTGCAAAAGAAGTGTATATCGACAACCTCCAATATGCGGCGAAAGAGCTGGCGAAACACGATCTTACGCTGCTGATTGAACCGATTAATCCGTTTGATATGCCGGGTTATTTTTTGACGGACATCCGCGAGGCCGCCGAAATCATTAAGGAAATCGCGATGCCGAACGTGAAGCTGCAATACGATTTTTACCATATGCAGCGAATGCAAGGCAACTTAATGACAACGTTTCAAACGTATTTCCCGATGATCGGCCATGTTCAAATTGCCGATGTTCCGGGGCGTCATGAACCAGGGACGGGAGAAATTCATTATGAACGCATATTTCATTTTTTACAGTCATGCGGCTATACAGGTGCGATTGGGCTGGAGTACATACCGAAGACAACGAGTGAAGCCAGCTTTGCATGGCGCTCTTCTTACGTGCTTGAGTGATGAGTGATGAAGGAAGCAGCAAATAGGTCAAGGGGGAGTGAACAAATGAAGATCGGATTTATTGGTGTCGGTGTGATGGGAGCAAGAATGGCAAGGCGGCTGCTTAATGCCGGTTACAAAGTAGCGGTATATAATCGTTCTGTTGAGAAAACGGAGCCGCTCGTGCAATTAGGAGCGGTAAGGGAGGAAACCATTGCCGAACTGGCAAGCCGTTCTGATGTCATTTGCACTTGTTTATCGATGCCGGAAGATGTGATGGATGTTTATTTGCGTGAAGACGGTGTGGTCAACCATGCCGGTCCGGGTACGATTTGTCTCGATTTTACGACAGTAGGACCTGACACAAGCAAGGCGGTGTCAGCAAAAGCGGAAGAAAAGGGCATAAGCTATTTGGATGCTCCGGTAAGCGGGGGACCTGAAGGAGCAGAACAGGGAACGTTAACCGTGATGGTAGGAGGAAAACGATCAGCATGGGAACGCGTTTTGCCTTTGCTCCGCGTTCTTGGGGAAACGGTCGAATATTTGGGTCCAAGCGGTTCGGGGAGCATCGCGAAGCTATTGAATCAATACCTTGTTGCCGTTCATTCTGTTGCTGCCTCGGAAGCAATGGTAACAGGTGCAGCGCTTGGCTTGGATGCAGAACAGCTTTATCGTCTTTTGAAAGTGAGCTACGGAGATAGCCGGATGCTGCGCCGACATATGGAACAATTTGTCTTGAACCGCCAGTTTGCGCCAGGAGGAGCCGTGAAATACGTGCACAAAGATGTCCGGCTGGCGAACAAACTGTTAGAGACGGCTGGTATCACACAATTTACGGGCCAAGTGGCTGAACAAGCGTTTGCTTCTGCGCTGGAACAAGGGTTAGCCGATTTGGACATGTCTGCTGTCATTCAGCCGCTTGAAAGAGTGTGCAGGGTTACCGTGAAAAAACGGAGCTAGCGGACGTGGTTGTATTAGAAATGATTCGTGCCTGACGTCATTATGTTTTTTGGAGAAACAAAGTGGAGAAGAGTTGAAGCAATCTGAAAAAACGAACATGATGCGGTTCTCTTTTTTGTCATCATCAAGAAGTTCTGCTTTATTAATTTTCTCCGGCTATTCCCTTGAATATGATTAGGAATGCCGCGCTGCTCTCTCTTTGTTATGTTCCATAAGCTGTTAAACTTTCCTATATAAAGCAGCAAGTTATTCAAATTGGCGGGGAGCATATTATACAATCGGTTGATGATCAAGGAGTGTAGAGATGCATAATCGAAAATTTGGTTGGTGCATTAAATAATCATTGTAGGAAGTGGATAAACGTGAAATTCGATTCAAATCAGCATCTTCATTTAGGATATTATGAGAACAATGTTGACTTAGAAGCAGTCGCATATAAAATTCAGAATGAAAATAAATGGGTCGTTTTTTTAGATCATGAACAAGATACTACATTAGTTCAAAAAATATTAAATAAGTATGATTACCATGAAAAATATGGTTACAAGATTTTTACTATTGATGCAGATGATTTATCTTATGAAGCCGGAAATAAGTTGTTTGAAGCGTGGTTAAAAACAAATAACATAATATAAGAAATAAGTATTTGGGGAACTAGATGTGCAAGTTTCTTTTCTGCATCCAGATTTAAAGGTTTGTCGTCTCAACGGTTATAATAAACGCGGATGATGCTGCACGTATGTTTAGACCGATTGTGGAAACAAACACCCCCATCTGTCGGTGATGGGGGTAAGTTCATCGCGGCAGGGATACGGAAATTGTGCCAGGAGAGGTTATTGCTGCTGGGCGAGTTTGCGGATTTTTCGGTCATGTTGGGCGATTTTAGATGAATGGAAATCGACAGTTTCTTGTGTTTCGATAAGTTCAATGCGCAAGCTGTCAATTTTTGTTTCTAATCGGTTAAATCGTTCGTTCATTTCATTTTCCAGCCGATCGATTCTGCTTTCCAACCGGTCGTCCATCTCTTGTATCCGTTTATCCATTTCCGCAAACTTGCTTTTAAATTCATCATTCATTGCTTCGACTTTTTTGTCTATTG
>NZ_QLMH01000002.1 GCF_003259935.1 Paranoxybacillus vitaminiphilus
ATAATCTGGGTATCAAAAATATCAAGATAAAACATCAGGGCAACACCGCTTACCAAAAGTGCAAAAGCAATAGGCATCCCTAACGCCATGACACCGATTAACGAACCAACAAAGACAGCCAACGCCATCTTATCTTTCACCTCCAACAGCATCTCGTTTCTGACCATGATGCGATTCCATGATTTCTTCGTGAACTGCCTCCATAATTTCTTCTTCTGATTCTTTCATCCGGGTAAGTTCTTCTATCGTATCTGTTCGAAATAAAGCACGATAAGTATTAAACAATACAATGATTCCCATTCCGATACTCATAACGATACCGATTCCATAAACATAAGCTATCGGCAAACCTGTCGCAGGCGCTGTACTATGCATATTAGTCATGGTTATCTTCCAGCTTCCATCAAGAACTAGCCAGAGTACATAAAGAACGATTAAATTACTAAGAATAAAGACAACTCGTTTGGCACTCAACGGCAGTTTCTTAAGTAGCGTATCCACACCTAAATGATCGTTATCCTTCAGAGCGCCAATTGCTCCTAAAAATATCATCCAAATAAATAAGAAACGAGACATTTCTTCCGACCATGTAATACCGGAATGAAAAGCATAACGCAACACCACATTTCCAAAGACTAGAATCGCCATGAACGCTAAACATAATGCCATTAATACATGCAGCAGTTTGTCAAGCATAAGTACGATTTTTTTCATCCGCACTCCTCCTTACTAATATTGTAAAATAACTCTTAAGAGAGTACTTTTCCCCCCTTAAGAGTTACCGGTGTAACACGTTATTTTCCTGCTTCTAGTAACTGATTAACAAGATCTTTTCCAAATTCTGACGAATATTTTTCGTAAATCGGCTGTACTTTATCGACAAATTTTTGTTTTTCTTCAGGAGTTAGTTCTGTAATCACCATTCCCTGTTTTTCCAAATAGTCAAATGATTCAACATCTTCTTGTTGGTTTAATTTCCGCTGATAATCTTTTACTTCTTCTGCAGCCTTCGTAATAATCTCTTTTTCCTTGTCAGAGAGTGTATCCCAAAACTTTTTGCTAATCATAAATACACTTGCGTTATAAACATGGCCAGTTTTCGTTAAATATTTTTGCACTTCATTAAATTTACCTGTTTTTACGTTTCCGACCGGATTTTCCTGACCATCAACAACACGCTGCTCTAATGCTGTAAATAATTCCGTATACGCCATCGGAACAGGAGTAGCGCCTAATTCCTTCCACAAATCAATATGAAGCTCGTTTTCTAACGTTCTAATTTTTAGTCCCTTAATATCATCAACCGTCTTAACTTCTCTCACGTTGTTTGTTAAATGTCTGAATCCATTCTCCCAATAATTTAGACCAATCACTCCTACACTCGGTAAATCGTTTAGTAATTCTTTTCCAACATCTCCGTCCAACACTTTGTAAGCGGTTTCTGAATCTTTAAATAAAAACGGCAAATCTAAAACAGCGAAGCGTGGAGCAAATGATGAGATTGGTCCTGTCGACATGGTAGTTCCTTGGATGGAACCCATCTTCAAACCTTCGAAAACAGCTAAATCTCCTCCGAGCTGTCCATCAGGGTAAACTTCTACTTTTATCGATCCCCCTGTTTCTTTTTCGACGATTTCACCAAATTTATATAGCCCTTTTGTAAGGGAGCGATCTTTCGATGTAACAACAGCTAATTTCATTACTTTTTGTTTTGCAGTTCCAGCTTCATTGCTCTTTTCTCCTGAACTTGAACCATTAGAACACCCCACAAGAGCCAGAATACAAGTTAGCAACAAAATAAGAAGTTTTTTCAAAGTAACCACACCCCTTTTGATTGATTTCATTTTTTATAATTAATTAAAGTTTAAAATAGGCGAGTGATTTTGTCTGTGCCTTTTCTCTTATATTACTTTTTTCTGTTGAAGCTCTTGTATTTCTGATGATGATAATCCTAACATGTCATGAAGAATTTCGTAATTGTGTTCCCCTAAATCAGGTGCTATATTCCGGATGCTTCCCGGTGTCTTTTCAAATTTCGGAATAATTCCTGGCACTTTGATTTTTCCAAGACGAGGATGTTTGACTTCAATAATGTTTTCACGCGCTTGATAATGCGGATGTTCGAAAATGTCTTTAATATTTAAAATCGGGCTGACAGGGACACCGTATTTATCTAACAGCTGCAGGAGTTCTTCCCTTGGCATCGACTGAATCCAATCAGCAACAATTTGATTTATTTCGTCATTATGCTGCAATCTCCGCTCGTTTGTACAAAACTTCTCGTTTGTTAAAAGATCTTCTCTGTTCATCGCTTTAGCAAGCCGTTCAAACGTAGAATCTGTACTTGTAACTAATACAACCCAATGGCCATCCTTTGTCATAAATGTTCCCGCCGGGCTCGAGTGTCCTGTTAATCCTGGTGACCGTTCCCGAATTTTCCCCAGCTTATCGTATTCAGCAATTAAAAACTCCAACATTCGAAATACGGATTCATATAAGGCGATATCGACCATTTGTCCTTCGCCGTTCGGATTCACATCCCGGTAATAGATGGCCGTCACCGCAGCAAAAGCAACGTAAATTCCTGTAATATAATCTGTTAAAGAGAAAGGTGGACTGACAGGAGGCCGATCAGGAAACCCTTGAAGATACGTAAATCCACTAAAAGCAGTAGCGGGAGTTCCAAAGCCGGCTTTTTCACGGAACGGGCCGGTCTGTCCGTATCCTGATACACGTATCATAACTAAATTAGGATTAACTTTTTTGAGTTCTTCATATCCGCCTCCCCATTTTTCCAAGGTGCCCGGTCTAAAGTTTTCAATTAGTATGTCAACTTTACTGACAAGTTTTTTAAAAATTTCCATACCTTCTTCTTTGCGTAAATCAAGAGTGAGTGATTTTTTATTCCGGGATAAACCAGGCCATCGCAGCGGTTCATGCCCTAGAAAAGGTCCCACGTGCCGTAAAGTGTCTCCTTTTTCCGGCATTTCCACCTTAATGACATCGGCGCCAAAATCTCCGAGCAATACGGCACCAAAGGGCGCAGCAATCATAGTAGATACATCAAGTACTTTGACTCCTTCTAATGGCAATCTACTCATAGTCCTCCCTCTTTCTATTAGTTGTATAGCGTTGTTCAAGATGAAGCAGCATCCTTAATTTCATTTCAGCATTATTACTATATTTCTGTATAATATTTTCCATTTCTGATTCAAGGGATGGATCGTTTTCTGATAAACCAATCAGGTTTATTAGTCTCTTAACTTCTTCCTCAGAAATGGAACAGGGATTAATACCAATAACGACATTTAAAGCCTCATAACCCAAGGAGCTAAATAGTTCGTCGTATTTTGATTTCATAAATTTCCCCCTTTGCCGGGATGAGCGGAGGGAAAATCCCTCCATTCCCGATTAGTCCTTAGGTAAATAACCTTGCGGACTATAGCACCATAATAACCAAAGCGGCTCATTTCCCGTATTTACATGCTGATGGTATTCACCTTCTGGAATGAACATATAGTCGCCTTCTTTAAACGGGCGTCGATTTCCGTTGGCATCAACCACTTCCCCAGAACCTTTAATCACTACATCCAATTCCTCAGATCCGGGGTGGTTATGAAGAGAACTTGCTTCCCCAGGGGCAAAGATCGTAATTCCAGCCATCATATGCTTCGAACCTACAGTTTCAGGTGTGATCAGTTGGAACACCTTACGAATCTGATTTAGTTCCGGTTTGTCTAATCCTAACCATAATTCCTTCCCGTCTTTAAATGGATCGAGAACTTTAATTTTCATTTCCTCTTTCACGATTGTTTCTTTATTCATCTATCATTCCCCCTTTACATTTTAAATATTTATACAATAAATAATTTTCAGATATTTACAGATACATGATGAACGTTCTTACCTGGCGAATAAATGTCCATAATATTCCAATGACCTGCTGTCGGTGTTGGTACATTTAGCATTTCGACATCAATCACAAACGGTTTATTAGACTCGATGGCACGCTGCAGGGCAGGTTTAAACTCTTCGGCCGATTGAATTTTTACCCCTTCAATTCCATACGCTTTTGCAATGCTCGCATAATCAGGTGAATACGGTTTTCCATCTCTTTGGAACACAGTGCCGTGAGTCGTTCCGAAATGAGCTTTTTCCAGCCCGGCAATCGTACCGAACGCATAGTTGTTCATAATGACCCAGACAACCGGGATATTTTCTTCGGCAGCTGTTGCCAGTACAGCTGGATTTTGCCCGAATCCTCCATCACCGACTAAAGAAATGACTACTTTATCAGGTTGGGCAATTTTAGCTCCGAGGGCAGCTGGAGCGCCAAATCCCATTGTTGCATAACCGCCAGGAGTCAGAATTGTGCCAGGTTCATAGACTGGAAATTGCTGTCCTACCCCGTTTTTATTCCATCCGACATCCGTTGTAATATAAGCATCTCTCGGCAATACTTCGCGCACTTCTTGAAGGATGCGTTCTGGTCTCATCGGATAACCATTATTTTCAATATGTTCGTGATTCTGTCTTCTAAAATCTCGTTTATAATCAGCAATCTGTTGTTGTAATTCTTTATTTTGTTTTCCGTTCGGCACCATTTCTTTTGCCACGCGGTTAAGCACAGTCAGAGCCTGCTTTAAGTCTGCCACTACCCCAATTTCCGTAGGATAGTTCCTGCCAATTTCATTTGGATCAATATCAATATGGATCAGTTTCGTCACCGGAATATTAAAGGTATATTCCGACTCCCAAGAACTGCAATCCGCTTCAGAGAATCGTGTACCTAATGCTAAAATGAGGTCAGCATTTCGACAAGTATCATTAACAAATTTAGTTCCCCAGAAACCTGTCATTCCAAGAGTAAATGGATGATCATCCGAAATCGCTCCTTTACCCATCAAAGTATAAGCGACTGGAATGCTAAGATGATCCACAAGCTCCTGCAATTCTTTAGAAGCATCCGCTAACATGATGCCTCCGCCTACATAAATCAAAGGATTTTTCGCACTAATCAGCTTTTCAACAATTTGTTTAGCGGTTTCGTTATCGATAGAAGGTTTGTGCAGCTTTTTCGTATGATGGTTCAGTTTTTCAAATAAAGCCACATCCACTTCTTTTGAAAAAATATCCATCGGCACAGATACTAACACCGGGCCAGGTCTTCCGCTTTCTGCTAATTGGAACGCTTTTTCAATAATTTCCGGGAATAACTCCGGACGGTCTACACGCCAAGCACGTTTAACAAACGGACGATAAATTTCATATTGGGACGCATCTGCGTGAAGATTAATTTCTTGGTGCGGATGCTTTCCATAATAATGGCTTGGCACATCGCCCGCGATCACGACCATTGGTACGGAGTCAAGAGCTGCATTTGCGACACCTGTTGCCGCATTCGTTAATCCGGGACCGACATGGCACAAAACGACCGCTGTTGTCTTTTTCGCTCTTGCATATCCATCTGCCATATGTGCAGCAATTTGTTCGTGTCTTACGTTAATAAACTTGATCGTACTTTTCTCCAATGCGGCTAATACAGCGATATTCGTATGGCCGCAAAGACCGAAAATATGTTCCACACCCCGATTTTCTAAATATTTCACTAATTGATGGGAAATTAATTCTTTCATAATCCGTTATACCTCCTTGAAACTTAAAATGACCTTGCCAAAGTTACCTGAAGCAGCCATTTCATAAGCATGCCGATAATCGGTAACCGGTAAAATTTTAGACACGATCGGATCAATAGGAAACGATGGATCTCGTAAATACTCAATTGCTTGTAGATAATCGGATGGGAACTGATAAATAATCGTTCCGTATAACGTCAATTCGTTGCGCACGATATGAATAACTGGAAAATTGGCCTCCTGTACCAAACCAATTAAAACGATAGCTCCCCCCGGGTTTACCAGCTTAATCCCTTGTTCAACAGAGCTTTTTGTTCCTGCCGCTTCAAACACAACATCAAACGTTTCATTTTGCAGCTCCTGCGGGAAAATGGTGTGAATATCGCCAATTTTTTTAACGAGTTCAAGCTTCTTGTCGTTAATATCAATCGCTGTCACTTTTGCTCCTAAATGGTGCGCTAACGCAGCCGCTAACATCCCTTCATTGCCGCAGCCGATAATCGCAATCGATGTATCTTTCGTAATGTGTACTTTTTTAAAAGCATGTACAATCACCGCAAACGGTTCAATTAACACCGCTCTTTCATCCGGTAAGTCATCAGGAATCGGCAAAACATATTTTGATGAAATAAGGAACTCTTGTGAAAACCCCCCGTCCGCATTGACGCCTAATGACTTTTTATTGCGGCAAATGTTCGTATAGCCTTTTACACATAAATCACACGTTCCGCAATACGTATTTGGCAGAACAACGACCCGGGTTCCTATGTCATGCTTCGCCTTCTTTCCTTTTTCCACCACGATGCCTAATAGTTCGTGACCGGGCCGTATGGGATACGTAGCATAGTGAAGTTTTCCTTTGAAAACACTTAAATCAGAGCCGCAAATTCCTCCATAAATGACTTGAATTTTTACTTCATCATCTTTAGGAGGAGGCAGAGAGTTTACATGCCGCAGTTCTAGTTCGTTTGGTTTTTTTAAATATAGCTCCAGCATTATGTCCACCACCATGTTCATTTCGCTCGTAAACTACTTAATCTATTCCGGGATTTGGAACACAATCATCTTTAACTCTGTCATCTCTTCAATCGCATAACGCGGACCTTCTCGGCCGATGCCGCTGTTCTTCACACCACCATAAGGCCAATGATCTAATCGAAAATTAGACGTTCCGTTTATAACGACTCCTCCTACTTCTAATTCATGTGCTACTTTGTAAGCTAAATCAATTTGATTCGTAAAGAGCCCGGCCTGGAGCCCAAAGGAAGAATCATTCGCCTCTTCAATCGCTTCCTCAATTGTTTGATAAGGAATAATACTTACCACTGGGCCAAACACTTCTTGACAAACTACTTTGCTATGTTTAGGAGGGTTAAGTAAAATAGTAGGTTCTACGGTCGCTCCGTGTTTTTTACCTCCGAATATTAGCTTTGCCCCCGATTTCAATGCTTCTTCAATCCAATCCATCACGCGCTCGGCAGCCATTTCATCGACTAAGCATCCAACGTCTGTGTCCGGCAATAGCGGATCTCCAATTTTCAGCTTTGCCACTTCTTCTTTTAAAAGTTGTGTAAATGGTTCAACAACGGACTGATGAACGTAGATTCTTTGCACCGATATGCAGCTTTGCCCTGAATTGCTATATCCTGTTTTTGCACAAAGGGCAGCAGCACGTTGTAAATCGGCATCTTCATGAACAATGGTCGCTGCATTTCCCCCAAGCTCAAGCAGCACTTTTTTCATTCCGGCAAGCTCGCATATATTGCGGCTGGCGACGACTCCACCGGTAAACGAAATGACATTGACGCGGTCATCTTTGACGATTTGCTGTCCGACTTCCACTCCACCGAGAACCATGTTTATACCACGCTCTGGAAATCCAGCTTCCAGCAATAGTTTTAATAATTCCGTTGCGATCAACGGAGTTTGCGGCGCCGGCTTTAAAATAATGCTATTGCCTGCTGCAAACGCCGGCCCTATTTTATGACAAATAAGGTTTAACGGCGCGTTGAATGGTGTAATCGCAGCGACAACTCCAACCGGAACACGGAACGTCATCGCCATCGCTTTCGTTCCCCTTTTCGAAGCATCCCCGGGGATCGTTTCTCCCATTAATCTTTTTGCTTCTTCGGCGGATTGCTCCAACGTTTCAATCGAACGGGACACTTCATCTAATGTATTTTTTAAAGGCTTTCCTAATTCAAGAGAAATGAGTCTAGCAAACTTTTCCTTTTCGTTTTCAAGCAGCATAGCTGCTTTCTTTAAAATCTTGGCACGTTCATAAGAAGGAATGCGGGCAATCTCCTTTTTCGCTTCATAAGCGGACTTTAAAGCATTTTCAACATCTTCAGCCGTTGAAAACCATTGTTCACCAATCACTTCCCCGGAGTAAGGACTTTTGACAGGCACGATTTGCCGATTCGAATCAATCCATTTCCCGTTAATATATGGCTGTGCTTTTCTCACTGTAATCACCTACTTTTCAAGATGACGTTTAGAAGGTCCTGAGTAACGAACTAAATCGTCCCGGTTCGGACATGGTCCTTTAATCAATACTCCATTTTTCAGTTCTTCAAAAGCATGGGCGACAATTCCCATTCCTCTTGAAAGGGCAAAAATTCCTTTTGCTGATTCAGCAGGGATCGATAACTCGCATTGGATTGCAGCAGCAACACCATCGATATTCATCGTGATTTTCTTCTTTTTCCATTGTTCCAGGTGTGCCCGGTATGCCTCCGCAATCATTAAATATCGTCCTTCTATTTCTCCTTCTTCAACTAAGTTTTGGGCTAACTCGTAAAGCCGTCTGACACGGGGATCATCATCATGCAGCTGATGACCAAATCCCGGTAATTTCTTTCCTTCATTCTTAAATTTTTCAAACTGTTCTTCTACAATCGAAGAAATGCTCCGCTGTGGGTGGGCAGCAACGAATGAAGCTGTGGAATAAAACAAATGCATCGCCTTTTCTACAGCTCCCCCATGCACATCGCCAAGTACATTAATTCCCGTTGCTACACAGGAATTAAACGATATGCCACAAGTAGCTGCCATTCTTGCCGCTGCAATCGAAGGAGCGCGCGGACCGTGATCCGCTCCTGCTACGAGAACGCATTCTAACAGCTTCGCCTTTTTTTCACTCAAAATCTCCCCGCATAATAATAGATAAAGCATTTGGCTGTAAGATACGTTCCCGATCAATTCCTCAATCGGATATCCTCTAATAATAATTTCATTTTTTTTAATATCGCTGATGGATGTCTCCCACCAGGCCGTTCCATTGGCATACATATCTAAGGCGCTTCTTTGCTTCATCTATGTTCTCTCCTTGTGGACAAGCATCTGTATGATTTATGGCGCAAGAAATTGAAACACGTTTGTTAGATCGATCTAAAAAGGCAGCTATGGAATTCTCACTATAAATTCTTCATCTAAACTGTTTATTAGATCGATCTAAAAATCACTTTTTTTATTAATCTATTAGATCGATCTAATTTATTTGTTTGTTAGATCGATCTAAAACAACTTTTTAATTATACTCCCCCATGATTCCTCCCTTCATATGATGATTGGCGACATCAAAGATAAAAAGTCATCACAACTAAACCAATTAGATCGATCTAATAAATTATCGGAATGGTGTGATTTATCAGAAAAGTGCATCACTTTACGCTGATTATATGTTCTTTTGTAAACGTTGTCAATACCAAAATATTTTTTCGATGAAAAATGCAACGAAAATACTGACGGCCATATAGCCGAGCGCAAACCAAATGTTCCATACTCCAATGCGGTACGGATTCGTTTTCAATTCTTCCGCTAAAATCGACACAGATATGTTGTAAGGACTATACATCACGGTCGATAAGCTGCAGCATATCAACACAATCGATAAAGGAACGGCAGGAATCGTTGGCAAAATCGGCTGCAATAATGAAGCAAGTAAAGTGAGCCCGACTAAAGGATGAAACCCGATAAAAGAAGTAACGAGAAAATAGATGCCAATCATGGCATACAACCACAGCGTTTGTTTTGTTCCAAGTTGGAACATTGCTTCCAACACCGTCTGCAATCGAGAACGAGACAACATTTCCACAAAAAGCCCGGCGCTCAAAAACATAAAAAAATAATTGGCTAATCCTTTCGTCCGCTCTTTCCAATGCTGTGTTGCGATGACGATATATCGTTTTGTTCTTCTAATTAACATCGCCCACAATAGAGAAACTGGAACGAGCAAAATGACGACAGAAAACAGAAATCCTTTATGAAACAGATGCTGTATCGACGAAACCGCGAAAATAAATACGACTAGCATGGCTATCAATTGGATCACTTTTTGATACAGTTGTTTGGAATGTTCAGTCTGCAAATCAACCTGTGATACAGAAAGATGGCGGTATTTATATGATGTGAAAAACCATTCGACAATGACCATTATCATGACGATGAAAAGCAGGATCGGCAAGATGATATAATATTTTACATTTGTCATATCGATCGTTGTGCTTATCATCACTTCCATCGGACTCCATGTAAGACATAACGCATATGCCCGCAATAAATTTTGTGTATAAAACTTATTGGCGATATGTTTCGGAAGCTCCCTCAATGCGGCATGAAGCGATTTTACTAACAGCGGCACTGTCGCAATATTAAGAAACAGCCCTAATAAGTGGCAAACACTAAAACTGCGCCGGTATAACGTACCCATATCCGTCATCTTATGCTGCAGCCATAAGCTAAGATTTTGATCGTAACGGCCGACACGAATAAGCGAATTCATAAACGGCAATACGAAAAAAAGAGAAAGTAATCCCAGTACTTGCTCGAAATGCAAAATAAATGTATACCATGGGAGCTTATTGTATATAAATAAAATCGTTCCAACAACCAAAAAAATAGCGCCTGATATGAAATAGACTCCTTTAGCATAAAAAGCTGAAATCACTAATGCAGCTGCAGCTATCATTCCAATACTATAGTTGATAATAGGCTCGGAAATAAACTGGGATACGATATACAATGCGATTAGTGCAGTATAAACATAAATACGCACTCTTTATCTCATCCTTTCATCATTAAAATTCAGCCGGACCTTTTCTCATTTTTCTTTCGGCACAGGCCTGTTTTTCCACAGAACAAACATACAGTCCATCCTTTCTTTCATGAATTTGGATATAAATTGAAACTTCCATTTATATCCTCAAATATCCATATGCATCTGTCAATACCTTTCATTTCGATTGTTCCGCTTTTTTATATAGGTCTTGACAAAATTCCTTTTCTGATAGATAATTCTGAAAAAATCGTTCATAATGAAAACGGTACGGGACTAGTAGATCGATGGAACGTGCAAGAGAGTGGAACCCATAGGCTGGAAGGTTCCTCACGGGAAGTCGATTGAACCTGCCCTGCACGGCCGCTTATGCAAACATAAGCCGTCTTTCCCACGTTACGGGACAAGAGTTGGGTGCGCATGCACCAAAAAAGGTGGTACCGCGGAAACGCTTTTTCCGTCCTTTTACAGGAAGGGGAAAAGCGTTTTTTCTTTAATTCATATAAATAAAGCCGTTAAAAACTTCATAAATCACCCGTTTTTAAGGAAGAGAATAACTAGTCGACAAAAGAGGTGATCGGATGAAAAAACAGCGGGTGGTCGTCAAAATTGGCAGCAGCTCTCTTACCGATAAGAAAGGCGCGCTTTCTGAACAAAAGCTTTTCGATCATGTCGAAGCGCTTGCCTATTTAAAAGAGTTAGGTCATGAAGTCATTTTAATCTCTTCGGGTGCGGTCGCTGCTGGTTTCGGTCCGCTCGGCTATCCATCGCGGCCGAAAGCAACGGCAGGAAAACAAGCAGCGGCAGCCGTTGGGCAAGGTTTATTAATGCAAGGCTATATTTCGGCATTCCGGCAATTTGGGATTGTTACCGGACAAATTTTACTGACGAGAGAAGATTTTTATAGCCGGGAACGGTTTCATAACTTATTCTCGACGATATCCGAATTGTTAAATTGCGGCGTAGTACCGATCATTAATGAAAATGATTCCGTTTCCGTTGAAGAACTGACTTTCGGTGACAATGATATGCTTTCCGCCCTTGTCAGCGGATTTTTACACGCCGATGCTTTAATTATTTTAACGGATATTAACGGTTTATACGATCGCGATCCGAAAACGAATAAAGACGCGAAAAAATACAACTTCCTGGCCGAAATTACGGACGATTTAATCGAAGCAGCAGGCGGCAGCGGTTCATCTGTTGGAACTGGAGGGATGAAATCAAAACTGCTTGCAGCGCAAAAAGCCCTTTCATTTGGGGTAAGCGTGTTTGTCGGAACAGGTAAAGGAAAAGAAAAGCTTCGCGACATTTTAGAAGGAAAAGGAGACGGCACATATATTGGCGCCCCGTTTCAATCCCATATGCAAATGCGAAAGCAGTGGATCGCCTACCACGCACATGTTGCCGGGAAAATTGAAGTCGACGAAGGAGCAGAAGCCGCCCTTTTACGGCGTGAAAAAAGTCTATTGCCAGCCGGTGTAACAAATGTTTTCGGTACATTCCAGGCACTTGATGTCGTCGAAGTCGTCAATCAAAAAGGAGCCGTTATCGGCAGAGGTCAAGTGTATTACTCTTCCGCTGACTTAGAAAAAGTAAAAGGATGGTCAAGCGATAAAGCAAAACTATATTCCATCAATCATCGGCCGGAAGTCATTCATCGCGATAACTGGGTATCATTAAGAAAGGAGAGTTTGGTAAAATGAGCGAATTATTAACAAAAGCCCAACAATTAAAAAAAGCAGCAAAAACATTAGCGGTTCTATCGACGAATGAAAAAAATGAAGCATTGGCTAAAATTGCCGATGCGCTCATTGAACAAAAGGAATGGATTCTTGAGGAAAATGAAAAAGATGTCGCACTTGGAAAAGAACAAGGACTTTCTCCCGCATTAATTGATCGCCTGCAGCTGACAAACGAGCGCCTCATGCAAATCGTCGATGGCGTCCGCCAAGTGATCAACCTTCCTGATCCAATTGGCGAAACGGTCGAAGAATGGACCCGGCCAAATGGATTACGAATCAAAAACATTCGTGTTCCTCTTGGCGTCATCGGCATGGTGTATGAGGCGCGGCCGAATGTAACCGTCGATGCGGCAACCCTTTGCTTAAAAGCAGGAAATGCGGTACTGCTGCGCGGAAGCTCATCGGCGCTCCGTTCCAATAAAGCACTCGTTCACGTCATGCAGCAAGCTCTGGCCCATTCGGCTATTCCTGCAGATGCCGTCCAGCTTTTGGAAGATACAAGCCGCGAAACGGCGAATCAAATGTTTCAACTAAACGAGTATTTAGACGTATTAATTCCACGGGGGGGAGCCGGCCTCATCCAGTCTGTGATTCGAAACGCAACCGTTCCTGTCTTAGAAACAGGGGTTGGCAATTGCCATATTTTTATTGATGAATCCGCCCAAAAACAAATGGCCATTGACATTGTCCTTAACGCCAAAACACAGCGTCCATCCGTCTGCAACGCTGTCGAAACTGTTTTAATTCACGAAAACTGGCCTTACGTCCAAGAGTTGTTGGCCGCTTTACACAGCAAAGGTGTCGAGCTTCGCGGCGACAACACGCTTTTCTCCTCGTACTCATTTGTTCATCAAGCAAATGAAGCGGATTGGAGCACGGAATATTTAGCACCGATTTTAGCGGTCAAACTCGTTAAAAATGTGAAGGAAGCGATTCAGCATATTGATCAATATGGAACAAAGCATTCCGAAGCCATTGTTTCTGAGAATCAGGAAAACGTTCACTTATTCTTTCAATCGATCGATGCTGCTGTTCTTTATCATAACGCATCGACCCGCTTTACAGATGGCGAACAATTCGGCTATGGAGCGGAGATTGGCATTAGCACGCAAAAATTGCACGCCCGCGGCCCAATGGGATTGCGCGCCATTACAACGACGAAATCGCTTGTATATGGAACAGGACAAATTCGGGTGTAAAAAACAGCCAGCCTCCACACCGGGGGGGCTGGCATTTATTAATCGCTAGTTTCGTATAGTATAAACCCACCTTACTTGCCCGGTAATCCATGCCGCTTCTTCGCTTGCGAGAAAACGAATAAGCCGGGCGGCATCATGCGGGATGCCGATTCGGCCGAACGGGAATTTTGGGAGGAGTTGTTGTTTAATTTCTTCGTTCATCCATCCCGTATCCGTCGGCCTCGGATTAATCGCATTAACAGTAATGCCTTTTGCCGCCGCTTCAACAGCAAACGTTTTCACAACTGCCTCTATTGCTCCTTTAATTTCATTCAAAAAGTGAGATACATAAAATAAACCACATTTCATTTTTCAAATAATGTTCTATTCAATCTAGGAATGTACATTACCAAAAATAACGAACGACCTAAACTAAAAATAATAAACGAAAGCCATAACCCATGATTATGCAAAGAAGGTGTAAACATCAGCAGAAAAATAACATAGAACGCCAGCGAGATAAGCATTGAGTTCCGAATGGGAGCTGTTTTTGTTGCACCTGTAAAAACACCGTAAAAAATTAAGCCGAAACCCGCTGCAACAGGGAAAATAGCCACCCAAACACTATACGAGCTGGCAAGTTTAATCACGTTTTCATTGTTTGTAAACACTTGTAGAATTGGATTTTTAAGCGCTATATAAACGAGCATAACGAGCAAAGAAGAAATGATTGCCCACTGGAAAGACAATAATAAAGTACGTTTATACAAACTTTCGTCTTTTGCACCGACAGCTTTCCCGACTAAAATACTGCTTGCATTGGCAAATCCGTCAAAAAAATAGGCCATGATGTAATGGATTTGAATAAGAACGGTATTTGCCGCTAAAATTTCAGTGCCAAACGTTGCACCTTTCGCCGTAAACATGTTAAATACTGTTAATAAACAAATAGTACGAATAAACAAGTCTCGATTGACCGTCATCATTTTCTTAAACTCTTCTATATTCCACAGTTCGTTGCTGGAAATTGCAGAAAGACGGAGATTTAAAGACTTTAAAACCATATACATGCCAATCAAAAATGCACTCATTTCTGCAATCAATGTAGCGGCAGCTACGCCTTTCACTCCTTGATGAAGGATATTAACAAAAAATAAATCAAGCACAATATTCAATGCATTCATAAACACTTGTAAAAATAAAGAAATTTTAATACGCGTCATTCCCATAAGCCAGCCGAGAATGACATAGTTAGCTAACGCAAATGGTGCTCCCCAAATACGAAGTGAAAAATACTCGTCTGCAAATATGGTTACATTTTTATCTGGATTGATCAGTGTTAATGCGCTGGACTTAATCGGTGACTGAATCAAGATAAAAATGATTCCAATGAATAACGCAATGAGAAACGGTCTTGCTAAATACAGAAAACATTGCTTGTCATCTTGCGCACCATAGGCTTGAGCCGTAAAACCGGACGTGCTCACTCTTAAAAAGCCGAACAACCAATACATCGTATTAAAAATAATCGTTCCTACCGCTACACCACCAATGTATGCTGGATTAGAAAGTTGTCCTACAACTGCGGTATCGACAGCTCCTAATAGTGGAGTAGTAATGGTTGAAATAATGAGCGGGATTGCTAAAGAAAGGTATGTTCGATGAGTCATTGTTGTCCCCCTTAACTTTCAAACAAGCTTATTAGCTTTTTCGTGTATGGATGACGTTGTAAAGAGAACAATTCATCTTTATAAAAGCTGTCGAGAAAAACCCCTTCTTTCATCACGAAAATACGCTCACTCAAAAAATAAACTGTCGAAAGATCGTGAGAAATAAATAAATATGAGAGGTTCAATTGTTTTTGCAATTCCTTTAAGAGATTTAATATTTGTTGTTGTGTACATACATCTAAACTTGCGGTTGGTTCATCTAAGATGATAATGGATGGCTCTATACTAATCGCTCGGGCGATAGATACACGTTGCTTTTGACCACCGCTTAACTCATGGGGATAACAATACAAGTAACGCTTTGGCAACCCTACCATTTCCATCAATCGGGCAGCGCATCGTTCCCGATCCTCTCTGACATCTTGTATATAAACAGGTGTTATTTCAGGATGCGTATCCAAAACTTCCATTAGTGAATCCATAATCTTTAGTTTCGGATTAATGGCTGCTGACGGGTTTTGAAATACAGCTTGCATATGGTGGCGCACTTTTCGAATTTCTCTTTTCTTCATCAAGTGCAATGGCTTGTCGTATAAAAAAATTTCTCCTTCCTCCAGCTTTTCTAACATAAGCAAGCAGCGCGCCAATGTACTTTTTCCGCTGCCGCTTTCTCCGATAAGCCCTACACATTCGCCTTTTTTTATCGATATAGACACACCGTTTACAGCCCGATAACCGGATGAATACGTTTTTTTAATATTTCTGGCAGTCAGTACATCCAACATCATGATTGCTTCCCTTCTATTGTAAAACGATGTTTTGATCTAAACGTCTAATGGTCGGTGCAGCATTTAATAATAATTTCGTATAAGGATGAGAAGGATGATACATGATTGTTTCTTTTGTTCCTATTTCAACAATCTCTCCTTGTTTCATGACTCCGATCGTATTGGAATATTTTTTAGCTTGCCTTATATCATGTGTAATAAATAAAATCGAACAATTCATTTTCTTTTTCATGTTTGCCATTATCTCTAACACATGGATTGTTGTGATGCTGTCAAGCGCAGTAGTCGGCTCGTCCGCAATGAGTAGTTTAGGTTTAAGCATCATCGCCATGGCAATGGATGCCCGTTGCAGTTGCCCTCCGCTTAACTGAAACGGATAACTATCATACACACGCTCTGCGGGTAATTGTACCTCTTCCAACGCTTCAAGTGCCTTTTCTCTTCTTTCTTCTTTTGTTAGTTGACAATGAGCCTGTATCATTTCATCCATTTGTTTTCCTATTTTAATAAAAGGAGTAAACGAACTTTGATAGTCTTGAAAAACAAATGAAATTTCTTTTCCTCTTAGTTTTCGAAACTCTTTATTTGAAAGCATCGTTATATCCTTATCTTCAAAACAAATGCTTCCGGATGTTATGATCATCTCTCCCGGGAGCAATCCTCCAATGGCGGAAGCGGTGATACTTTTACCGCTTCCGCTTTCACCGATCAATGTAAACCATTCCCCTTGTCGAATATTAAAGTCAACATTTTTCAAAATAGGCTTGTTATGAAAAGCAATGTTCAGTTTTCTAACAGATAGCAAGGTCATCGTATTCCCCCTTTACTTTTCTATATCCAACCGATCTCTTAACATATCCCCTGCTAAATTAGATATAAGTACTGTACACATAATGAAAATTCCAGGAATCACCATTAAATGCGGGGAACTGTAAAAGTACGGCTTGCATTCATTCAGCATTGCCCCCCACTCAGGTGTTGGAGGCTGTGCCCCTAAACCGATATAAGATAGGGAAGCAATCATTAAGATGATCTTCCCGAGATCTAACGTTGCTAAAACAAGCACATTTCCCATTACGTGAGGAAGCAAATGTTTTCGGATAATTTTATAAGCGGGTAAGCCGCTGATCACAGCCATCAACACATAATCTTTTTCCTTCTCCGCTAATACAGTACTGCGAACTAACCGCACGTAGCTCCCCCATTTCGCAACAACAATAGCCAGAACTAAATTCACCATACCCGGGCCTAAAATTCCACTGAGAACAATAGCAATAATAAAATCAGGAAAAGCAAGAAAGGCGTCTATTATTCTCATAAAATAACGATCAAATCGTCCACCGATAAATCCTGACAACATTCCTAAAGGAACTCCCACAATCAAAATAATCGTTAATACAAGAAATCCTGTACCTACAGTGACTCGTCCTCCTGCCAGTATTCTAGAAAACAAGTCTCTCCCAAGATGGTCTGTTCCTAATAAATGTTTCTCGCTTGGTTCGCTCAAGCGATCGCTCATATTGATTTCTAGCGGATCATAAGGAGCAAATGCAGGGGCAATGGCTACAGTGATTACATATGCAAATAAAAAAAGAACAGGAAGCCATTTTCTTATCATCGAATAGTCATATTTAGCAATTTTCAACGTCTTTCTACCCCTTTTAAACGTATTTCAGGGTTTAAGTATCGGTAACAAATATCAATAAAAATATTAATCATGACAATCAAAAGAGAAATAAACAATACATACCCTTGAATGACTGGATAATCCCTACGAACAATCGCATCAACGATTAATTTTCCGATTCCTGGATAGGAAAACAGTACCTCGATGACAACTGTGCCGCTAATTAAACTTCCAAGACTCATCCCGAAAATTGTGATAACGGGAATGAGCGAGTGACGGAAAACATGAAAGAAAAATATGCGCTTTTCGCTAATTCCACGTGACCTTGCCGCTTTCACATAGTCTTTATGAAAACTTTCCAACAAACTTGACCGCAGCAGTCTAACATAAGCCGCTGACATCGCAATCCCTAATGTAAGCGAAGGCAATATGAGATGCTTCCATGTCCCTTTTCCCATGCTCGGTAACAAATTAAGTTTAACGGCAAAGAGGTCCATCAAAATAAGCCCCAGCCAAAAGCTGGGGATAGAGGACCCAACAAGGGCAAATAAGCGGCTCGCATGGTCGATCCATTTATTTTTGTACAGCGCAGACAAAGTGCCCAAAGGCGCAGAAATAAAGACCATCACCATTAACGAAGTACATGTAAGCATAACCGTTGCTGGAAATCTCGACAGCAACTCATCAAAAACCGGCTTCTTTGTCATGTAAGAATGACCTAAATCAAACTGAAAAAATCGTTTTAACCAATACCAATATTGAACGTATAAAGGTTCATTCAACTTGAGTTCCTCTCGTAGTGATTCGATCTGTTCTTTCGTAACAGCCACTTCATCGACCCGGAGCATCTGCTTGACAGGATCACCCGGTGCTAATTTTATAAATACAAAACTTACAAAAGAAAGCAGGAGAAAAAATAATAGAAACTCCATCATTCTTTTCACTATATAAGCCATTTTATTTATCCACATCCAAATCTTTTGTTAACATGTAATACTCGCTTCGGCTCGTCACCCAATTTTTTACGTTATCACGATAGGCAACGATAATATTCGGATGTACGATAAAGGAATGCAGCGCTTCTTGATCAATAATCACTAACGCTTGCTTTGCCAACTCATTACGTTCATTCACTTCAACAGTTTGGTTCAACTTGTTAATGATCTTTGTTAACTGAGGATGATCAATGTGAGCGTAATTTAATGCTCCATTTGGCCCGTATGTTGCGTTCAAATAGTATGCCGCATCACCGCGAGGAGCCGTTAAATTGCTGTATGTAACCAAATCCCAATCATCGTTGTTTGCCAAATACTCATCAATATTTTCCACCTGTTGAATCTTTATCTCGATTCCAAGTTCCTTCGCTTTTGATTGCAATAGTTGGGCAATTAAAGGAAGTTCAGGACGTGCTGAGTACGTCAGTGCTTTTAATTGAACGTTTTTTCCATCTTTCGTAAGTTTCCCGTTTTCAACTTTAAATCCTGCTTGGATAAAATATTGTTTCGCCACTTCGATTCCGTGTTTCTTCTCTTCATAAGATGGTGTGAAAGGAAAATCTGTCAAGAAAGGACCTTTCGCTTCTACCGCATGTCCGCTCAAAATCTGTTCCGCAATTTCTTTGCGATCAACGAACGCATCGATAGCTTTCCGAACATTTTCATCTTTCATATATGGACTATCCATATTAAATGTCAACTGATGTGTGCGTAAGCTGGGTACGGACTGCACTTTTACATTTCCTTCTTTTTCTAACTGCTCCAGACTTTCAACCGGCGGTCTAAAAATAATATCCGCATCCCCTGATTGAAGCGCCATTAGCCGCGCATTCGCATCCTCGTTAAAGGCAAACGTCGCTTTTTCAAGTTTTGCTTTACCGTCCCAATACTTTTCAAAACGTTCAACCTTCAGAGCTACCCCTGGCTCAAAAGAAGACACCTTAAACGGTCCTGTGCCAATCGGTTTTTTATCAAAGTTCTGTTCGCTCACATCAATAATCGCTGTGTTTGGATGCACAAGCTCTGAAGGAAATTGCGGAAATACTTCTTCTGTTTCAATGATTAGCAGTTGGCCATTTGCTTCTATCTTACGAATCTTTAAAGCTGCTTTTACAGCTTGACTATCTTTGATGGCCCTTTCTAAAGAATCCTTCACAGCTTGAGCATCAACTTTTTTTCCATTATGGAAGGTGACGCCTTCACGAATTTTAATTGTCCAATGTTGTCCATCTTTGCTTTCCCATTCTTCAGCCAACCAAGGTTGAAGTTCCAGCTTCTCATTAATCTTGACAAGCGTTTCTCCGACCCCTGCACGAACAGCCGTATAATTACTATCTAAATGCGGGTCTAACGTATCCGTCGGGAAATTAAAAAGCAACGTTAATTCTTTTCCTCCTTTCTTTTCTTCCCCAGAGGATGATAGGGAACACCCAGCAAGCATAACGATAAACAGCAATATGAACAAACGTTTGAGATGTTGAAACATTTCTTTACCTCCTAACCTTCTATAAATCGTAATGATTACTATTATTGATTATGATATATAAACTTTTCATAAATGTAAATAATTTTTCCCATCAAAATAAACTATCATTCCCTATGGGGTACGCTTCTCCTTTATTCAAAATCATGCTATCATTCACTCTCTTAACTGTAAGATAAAATTTTGTTAAATTTGTGAAAGAAAATAGAATAAATTGCGAATGATGGGAACATTATGTAATGTTACGGCTAAATGAAAAAATCCGTTTTGAACGTGAATAGGATGGTTTTCAGTATTAAAACAAATTTGAATTTGTTAAGTAAGAAGCAAAAAAACACCTTCCTCATCCAAAATGACAGTTGGTTGATGGAAGGTGTTCTGCTTTTATTTCCTTTACCGCTTTTTCTTTGACGAACCGTTCCTGTCACTGTTCGCTACGTCTCACAAACAGCCGTGCCAATCCTCCTGCTGACTTCCGTTACGGATGCAATTTTTCTTTGTAATGATAACACTCCTATTAATATCGTTACTTTCTTTACAAATGAACCACAGCTACCAAACGAACAATAACATAACGGTCTTTTTTATCCCTAATACCATCTACGCAATATTACACTATGATGGTATTGTAAAAAACCGACCGAAACGAGTAAAAGTATATCATAAAAGATAAACAGTCCTCTAAAATATAGAAGACTGTCTATCTTCTCAAGGAAAATTCCACTTAGCGATGTCTTTTTACAAGTTCCTCTAAAACAAGCGCCACTCCATCTTCGTCATTCGCCGCTGTAATGAAGTCGCTGTTTTCTTTTACTTTCGGAGCGGCATTTCCCATCGCCACACGATAACCGGCAACGGCAAACATCGAAAGGTCATTATGACTATCTCCCATCGCTGCTGTGTCTTTCATATCGATCTTGTAATAGGATGCGAGTTTCGTTAACGCATGCCCTTTCGTCGCCTGTTCGTGGTTGATTTCGATATTGTTCGGATGCGAAGAAGTCACCGTCACGCCGGGAACATCTTTCAATTTCAATGAAGCTTCTTCTAACCTGCCTTTATTTAATGAAAAAATAAGAACCTTATAAAAAACCGTATTCTTCTCTAACCATACCTCACGAATGTCGTTCACATATGTAACGATCGCCTGCTGAAACTGTTTCTTCACAATCTCTCTTAAGTCAGGGTATGATTGTGCAACACTGTCCGCAAGATCCTCGAGATGTTTTCGGTTATGTAAGCCGACATACACCGCATGATCAGCATAAATTTCACAATACAAATCAGGCTGCCGGCGGACCCACTCGAGCGCAGGAATCAACTTCTCTTTCTCTAATGGAACATCATCCATCAGCGTTCCGTCGGCAAGAGTAATCGAAGCGCCGTTCAAACCGATGATCGGGCAGACAAGACCGGCTCGCTCCAGCTGCCGATACGCGTCTTTATACGCCCGGCCTGTCGCAATCGCGACAATATGCCCCGCCTTTTGCGCACGCACAATCGCTTCTTTATTTCTCCCGCTAATCCGCCCTTCCGAATTCAACAACGTTCCGTCCATGTCTAAAGCAATGAGCATCGCTGCGTCCCTCATTTCTTTATAGAATTTGGCTGATTATGGAAAAGTAACTTTACTGTATTAAAGTTCTATATTATTATAATACAAAATTAGGATTTTGCCGATGGGATTATGTAAAAGAGAAGCAGTTATTGAAGTTAATAACTATTTATTATCAGAAAATGTAATTATTCATTCAGTAATAAATTTTATACAATTATGCTAAGAGAGAAAAAGAAAGGAGTGTGCCCATGGAAAAAATAAAAGAACTTGCAAAGATCATTCAAAACGCAAAAAACATTACCATTTTTACCGGAGCAGGAATGAGTACAGAATCAGGAATTCCTGATTTTAGAAGCAAGAATGGGATTTATTCGCAAGAAGAAAATGTCGAGCATTATATATCAGAATACTATTTTAATAAAAACCCAAAAGATTTTTGGCTAAAATATAAACGAATTTTTTCTTTAAAGTTAATGGGAAATTTTGTACCAAACAAAGGACATTTATTTTTAAAGGAATTAGAAGATATGGGGAAAAACGTAACGATTTTGACACAAAATATTGACGGATTACATCATAAAGCAGGAAATTCCAATATTATTGAATTGCATGGAACTTTGCAAACGGCTACATGTCCAAAATGCAAAACAACATACGATTTAAAGTTTATTAACGCACACGATATTCCAAGATGCAATAAAACAAGCTGCAATTTTATTCTAAAACCAGATGTTGTGCTGTTTGGCGGTATGGTTCAACATTTCGATGAAGCGTTAAATAAAGCTTATAACAGCGATCTTTTTATTGCAATGGGAACAAGCCTTGAGGTATCTCCTGTTAATCAAATTCCTGTTTATTTATCTTATGAAGCTCCGAAAAGCAAAAAAGTCATTATTAATAAAACACCAACAAAAATGGATGATTTATTCGATATTGTGATTCATGAAGGAATAGGAAATACGGTTGCAAAAATCAAGCAACATTTGTAATATGAGCAAAAAACATCCTATTGGTCCGGATGAACCTCTCCCACCTACACATTGTTTAGAGGTGGGAGACTTCCCGGTGAACATGTTAAAATCTCTCAAAAAGCCTTCTTACATGTTCAATGATTGGAACTTGTGAAACTTCTAAAACACGAATCGGAAGTTGTGTCAGAACAGGTTCCAGCATCGTTTTCGTCGTTCTTTTCATTCGTACTTCCCGCGGCACTTTTCCAAGCGATAAAATCATGTCAAGGAAGCTTTTTTGTACATGCATGGCCGTGTCATTTAGCGGCAACAAATCTTGATGAATCACAAGATGCGTTTTCAAATCAGCCGCAAGAACAAAAATTGGAAAATACGGACGCTCCCCTTTTTTCTCTTGAACCGGTTTATTCACATAAGAAGCATCAAATTCGATCGGGGCGTTATATTTTTCGCCGATTCTTTTAGCCGTGTCAAGCAGCTTCGGATCAACAAGCAATTCATACGCCGTTTCCTCGCCTTTTATCTCCAGCTCGTCCATCGAAATCAGTTCATCACGCCACACCACGGCATTTCCTTTCTTTTCGCCGATTCTTGCAAACATCGCTCCATCGCTTGAAAAAGGTGGAATAACAAAGCCGCTCTCCGCTCGTCGCACTACATCAATGGCTTGATCTAGCGCAACGATTGCCAATTTTGCTTCCTCTTCTGAAATCGTCCACGGATAATATCCAGGAACGAAGCTGCGAAATTGCGGCCATTGTTTTTTTCCTCTAAACGTCATTCCTTGCGATTGAATGAGTTTGTAATCTTCTTTTTCTAGTTCATTTCGATTAACAAAAGAGATGAGCAGCGCATGCTGGGAGTAGACGCAGTCGGAAGAATAAGCTGGATTTTCTAGAGTCTGTCGCAAACTTTTATATCCGTCGTCTCCAATATAAACAACCATACCAAACTCTTCACCGAGCGCACCGATGACAGAACAAAACAATTTCTTTCCTGTTTCCGGATCAACAACAAGAAAAATTTCATCGTCATCCATCCACTGCCATGGCTGTAACTGGCTGAATAATTTCGCTTTTTCCAGCAACGCTGTCCACACGTTATCTTTCATGATGTCTTTGAATTGAACTTTTAACTGATCAGTCATTTGCTTTTCTCCTTTATCAAAATATTTCGAGGTATCTTGATCGATCTTTTGTTTATTGTAATTGTAACACATTTCACATCATTGATATTATTTCCATCGCTGCAATTCTCAAATTTCTCACAAAAAAGTAAACAAGCAGTAGATTCATCTTTTCTCATTTTACCATTTCCTTTATAATGAATCATAAGGAGGTGACAAAATGGAACAAAACACAATAGTGAAAGAAATTTTAAAAGCGTTGGATCTTCACGCAGCCCAACTTCGCACACAAATGGTGGAAATGAACGAACAGTTCGAAACAAAGATGCAAGAGATGAATGAACGTTTCGAAATAAAGATGCAAGAGATGAATAATCGATTGGAAGCAAGAATCGATCGGCTCGAGAATGAGATGAACGAACGATTCAACCGGCTCGAAACAAAAATAGACAGCCTGCGCACCGAACTAACTGAAACACAGGAAACAGTCGACTTTCTTTCAAGCAAAACGATTCAGCATGAACGGAAAATCCGCGAGCTATACCGGCAGCAGTAAGCCGTTTTCCATCTTCCTCATCAGCTGCCTTTTCACTTTTCTCTTTCTCCAGCGATGAAAACCTTATCATTCATATTCGAGTTTGCCGTTTATAAACCTCTTTTTTTTGAGCTAATAAAACAAGAACATATCCGAAGATTAATAGACTGAAGATTAACGAAATAACACCAATCCAATGAAAGTGCGACCAGAAATAACCGCCAAGAGAGCCGACAATGCTTGAACCTAGATAATAAAAAACAAATAAAGTGAAGAAGCTTGTACCTTATAATTTCCTGCACAGTCCCCGACCCAAGCGCTGGCAATCGAATGACTGGCAAAGAAGCCAAAGGTGAAAACGGTGATCCCTATAATTTTTGCAAGCAATGAAGGAAGCAGTGTTAAGATTGCCCCGCTTATCATTATTCCGATTGATGCTTTTACGATAACCGAATACCCGTATTTGTCTGCCTTTTTTCCCATATAAATCGAACTGAATGAGCCGCATAAATAGACAATAAATATAAAGCCAATGAGCGTCTGGCTTAACTTATAAGGCGGCTCTGCCAAAAGAAAACTTATATAATTGTATAATGTGACAAAACTTCCCATTAATAAAAATGAAAGCATCACAAGCGACATCAAATGTTTATTTACGATATGTACTTTATAAGCCTCCCATGCAGAGCGCCAGTTTATCGTCTTTTTCACAGAATTGCGGGGTGCAGGAAGCATTAACGAAAACACGATACTCAAGATGAAAGCCAATATTCCCATTGTTGATAATGCGATTCGCCAATTAAACAAATCCGTAAGAGCGCTTGTTATTATTCTCCCTGCCATTCCTCCGATGCTTGTACCACTTATATAAAGTCCCATAATTTTGCCGATTCCGTTAGGATTGAATTCTTCCGCAACATATGCCATGGCGACCGCAGGAACCCCGGCAATAAAAAATCCTAACAAGAACCTAATGACAATAAGAGAAATAAAATTAGGACTAAATGCGGTAACCAAACTAAGAACAGCTGTGAAAAACATGGAAATAACCATAATCTGTTTTTTCCCCATCCTATCAGATATAGAAGTATAGAAGCGGCCGCTAACATGGCAATGGCCAATACCCCGGTGGATACTGATAAACTGAGACTGGCTGCGGTAGGCGAGACATGAAATTCTTGAGCAAAAACCGGAATTAACGGCTGTGTTGTATAAAGGATCCCAAATGTCAAAAAACCTCCGAGAAATAATGCAAAGCTTGCTCGTTGATATTCTATCGTCCCTTTTTGAATAAATGTCACGATTCCCCCACCTTATTAAACAAAATATAGGAATTTAGTATAATTACAAAAAATAACTAATATTCCCGATATGGTGTTTCCTCATTTTTACTTTGTATTTTATGACCGCCATTGATATAACCGTTTTCCTTTGGCTAAATACTATGGATATGTTTGTTTCATTACCATACTCGCACAAATTTATCCAATTTATTACATCTTAACACTATCATTTTGATCGTTCAATAAATTAATTTTTGCTCAATGCATATATGTATCAAGGATGAGGAGCTGTTTGTTTATCATACCGGAAAAAAGAAAGAGCCAAAAAATGATTGGCTCTCTTCCCTATGTCTGCGTTACCTTTTTATACACGAAATAAGAGTACACCATCGGCACAATGGCGATAAAGACGATGGATGAAATGAGAAGAAAGACGCGAAACGATGAAGGGATAAACGCGGAAACGATGAGCATCACGCCGCCGATGAAAAACACTTTGCCGCCAAAGCGGTGCGTTTTCGCCCAAACCGTCTCGTCCGCCAATGTCCACGGCGTGCGGATGCCGATAAAATAATTCGCTTTAACTTTTGGCATATAATTTCCGAGAATGATAAAAAGCAGCCCTAATCCTATATTGGCAATCCAATCCATATGGACACGGTAACCAAGACCGCTGAAAATAACGGCGATGTGAATAGCGACGAAAAACGTTAACGCCGCGTTCACGAAAATCTGATGCGCTCCGGCAAACTTTTTGTAATTCTCTTTACGCGGATCGATTTTTGCCACTCCAAGCAGCATTCCATAAATACTAGTCAACAAAATCGGTCCAAATAAAACGGCAAAAAGCTTAGAAGAATAACCATCCACTTCTCCGGCGGCATTCCAATGCGTCGGAACTTCGTCAGGCAATTGCGGATACGCCCATAGCGAAATCGCAACACTGATAATGATGAGCAAGAAAAAATACGAATGTTTTTTCATTCCTTCTCCCCCTTTTTTCCTTGTAATGATAAAAGCCATGTCAATACATCTTGCAAGACGGTCGTGTTAATCGAATAATAGATGTACTGCCCCCTTTTTTCAGCGTGCACTAAGTCCGCTTGTTTCAGCAAGTTCAAATGATGGGAAATGCTCGGTTTCGAAATGCGGAAATGATCGGCGATTTCCCCTGCAGTCAGATCTTTATTTTTCAATAAGTTTAAAATGTCTCGTCGTGTTGCATCGGCAAGTGCTTTATAAACTAAATTCATTTTCATATTAGTTCACCATCATTATTTCGTTATTTAGAAAATTATCTAATTATTTAATTAAAAAATAAAAGACGTTCTGCTTTTTGTCAATCCTATTTTTATGTTCAATGATTTTTATCTGGCACCACGAGTTTAAATAGCTGTTTTCTAAAAGGAATGGATAAAATATGGTAGAATAATAGCGCGGGAGGTGGAAAACAATGGATAAAAAAATTTACCCATTGATACTATTGAACTTATTTATCAATTCAATTGTGATGGGTATGTTTGCTTATGACAAATATCGCGAAAATGAGATAGGTTATAGCATTACTTTTACAATTTTATGTGTATTTTTTGTTTACTTTACAATATATGGATTAATGAGAAATAGTAAAATTGACCGTACAAAACAATAAAGGGAATTATGCTTCTCTCAGATGTTGAACGGCAGCAAGGTTTACCTCTCGGCACGATGAGAGAAGCATTTCCTTTACCCGCTTTTGAAACGGCATTTTCTTATTCAGTTCGTGAAAACGATGCCAGAAAAGGCAGTTATCAAGGTATTTGGTGGCCATCCCTTGAAGCCTGTTCATCGATTTTTTCAAACGAGTATGATACCCGTTGACGCGCTGAATATGGTAAATTCCTTTCTTTGTATAGACGCCTTTGCGAACATTATTGGCTTTGTGTTGTAAATCTTGCACCGCAGCAACTTCTTATATATAGGTTCAGATTGAAAAAACGACTTAAGTGAGAGCTTAAAATGGAGAAAAGAGCAGATTCATATGCCGAAAAATCAATCTGTATTTATATATCGCCGCTTTTCAAACCTTTATAGGCAGTTCCAGCATTATTAACAGTATATTTAATAACTGAACCGATTCCCTTGACGGTTCTTCCTGTCGCATCTTTTAAATCCTGTAATCCCTTTTGTTTATAAAACTCATCTTTTTTTATCATACCATATGTACTTTGCACTGCTCCATCCATAAACTGGCCTGCGTTCTCTAAAGCTGATTTTGAAGCGGATTGAACACTGCCGCCAACATCCTCCAGCCATTGGCCTGCCCCTTCCCACTTTTTACTAACCAATTTTCCGGCAGCCTTGACGGTTCCGCCTATTTTTTCTACTCCTGATTGTCACTTATTTGGACTCCATTGATGTTCAAAGCCGTTAACAATGGAATAATAATATAAATTTTGTAATTTTTCAGATTGATAAAATTTGAATTCCTTCATAATGATAGCTTCTTTAGATGATGCCAGCTGTTCGTTTCGTTCGATAAGCGAGTCTAAAAATATTTCTTTCGCTATACGATCCCGTTTTGACACATTGCAGCTTCGACATGCAAGCACTAAATTCCATAGTTGATCCGTTTGTACAAAGCTCCACGGAATGAAATGGTCTACATGGGCTATCGTTCGCCCATCTAACGTTTTCCCGCAATAAAAGCATGTTTTTTGTCCAAAGGAAATGAGCATATTGTAAAACAAATCAAGGGAAGAGCGCTTCGATACATTTTCGACTTTCATTAACATCTGCACTGTATTTTCCGCTCTGTTGTATTTTTCTAAAAATAAAGCAAGATGATAATTCGTCAAATAGGTAAGAACCTTTTGATACTTTAGCATAAATTTATAGACTGGTTCATTCATTTTCATATACTCTTTTTTTAAATCAAATTCATAGATGACTCCTCGCGAATCTCCATAAAGCGCTCCGATTACATATTTCTTTCCTACCTTTTTTACCTGTTGAACAAGCTCTAATTGAAGGGCATAAGGAAGCTTATCAAAGCGAAAATCATTTGGGATTTCGCGCTCTTTTTGAAAATTGACTAATACTTTTTCAATTCCCGAATTCATGGATGAACTATTGCTTTGTCTTAATTGATGATGCACTACTAGATTCCAATAAATTTTCGTGAACGACTCAAATAACTGGTAATAATTCAATTCTAAATTTTCATTTACGTTATACAAGTTTTCAATTAGCGATTTAATAAGGCCGAATTTATAAGTCATTGTATTTTTTGACTTTGGCGAAAAGAACGTATTGAATATTTGCCAAATTTGCTGTTCGGTTAAATAAGTTTCTTTTATTTCTCCGATTTTTAGGTTCCAAGTCATTTTATTCACCTATCAACAATAGGAGTATTTGAATAGCCTATATGTTTATCTTACATATTTTTCCTTCGTATCCTTTGAGTTTTGTCGCTCCTCTCTTATCCTCTCAAAATATTTCGTAAACTCCGACTCTCCGGAATAAGAAAGGCACAGATATTCTTTTGCTCTTGTCATGCCTATGTATAATAAAGAAACTTCCCGTTCTTTATCTTCTTCGAGCGGAAATGGCATGTTGTCGACATTGACGATAAATACCGCTTGAAAATCAAGCCCTTTGCTGCTTTCAATCGTGCTGATTTTGACGGTATTATCATCGCGCGAGAACTTTCGTTTTGCTGTTTCATCTTCCGTAAGCCAATAATAAGGGATTTGTCCCTGTTCTAAACTTCTTTTAATCGTATCGATAATATTTTGCCGATGTGTTCGCTTGACGCGGTAAAGAATTAAGATTTCAGAGTAAGGAACGTTTTTCTCTTCGTGCAGTTTTTGAATTTGCCGGACGACCATGTTCATTTCCTGGGCAAAGTTTTCTGCCTTGAAAATGCCCGGTTCCGGTCCTTTGCGCCTCGTGCTTTGCGGTGCGATAATTTCCCCTTCAAACTCACGATGCGCCACTTTGTTTTTCAACACCGAATGCGTGCGATAAAAATCCCAGGCAAACTTCACGATTTGTGCCGTATTCCGATAGTTAATGTTCAATATTTTGGAACGTCCTTGAAAACTCAAGCCTGTGTCTTGCAGATAAGAGCGTTTCCTCTTATAGATCGTCTGCGCCCGGTCTTCAACGAGCAATAAAGACTGCGTAGCCGGGTTTAATCGTTTACTGATGAGAGCGAGCCATTCCGATTCGAAATCCTGTCCCTCATCAACTAAAATCGCATCATACATCGGCAAAATTGCTTCGTTTTTCTCAAGCTTCTCCAGTATGGAAGGAATTTGCCGCTCCGTTATTCTTAAGTCATATTTCAGCCATTCATGAAAGTTGCGGACGATAATGTTGTCCCATTTCGTTTCCGCTTTTCCGTCTTCTTTTGTAAAATCAAAGTCAAATAAGCTGTCCGGTTCATTTAACATATGATGAATCATTTGCCGAATGCCCTGCGCCAGCGAAATATTATAGCAAAGAATTAAGATTTTCCAATCCGGGTGCTGCTTCGCTAAAAGTTTAGCGCGGCTTGCTAAAATAAGCGTCTTGCCGCTGCCGGCCACTCCTCTTATCAATCTGTTTTTATCGCCGATTTGTTTCGCCAAGTTTTCTTGATGGAGATCCATCGCTTTAATATCATGAAGCGACAAAAGCAGCTGATCCTGATACGGAACCGGCGGCTTAAACTCCGCACTGATGCGCACCTCTGGAAACAGATGATAACGAATCGCATCAATTTCTTCTTTCGTCAAAGGCGTCCGCAAACGATACGGAACAATAAACATATTCAATATTTTTTCAAACAAATTTTCCTCACTAAACGTCTCCTTATCTGGGTCAATTTCGTCACGCGTTAAGCAAAGATTCGGATCTATTACCGCATAAAGCCCTTCTTGGACAAAATCTTTCTGATATAATCTTGTAAACACCGCTCCGTAACCGTAAGGGAACTTGAGCTGAAATTGGTATTTTCCTTCTAAATGAATTAAGTTTTTGTCCTTTTTTAAAACGTCAACAATGTGGAACATATTATCGCGCGCCTGCTTCAGCGGACTTTTCACCGTCGTCTGCTCTCCCGCTGCGCTTATAATCGTCCATTCATCATGGTTTAATTGAAATAACGTATTTTTCGTATAATCTTTCACTTCCAACACGACAAGCCCCAAGTCAGGACCGATAATGACGAAATCCGGCCGTTTCCCGCGAATCTCCGGCTCAAAGTAGACAATATAATCATCCGGCAAATACGTCTTCAGCGTCCGAAACAATAAACGTTCCCCGGCTGTTGCTGTAGAGCGGATCGTTTCTGGAATCGTATAGGCCATAACCCCTCACTCCATCATTGCTTCGTAAAAATTTCGTTTTTTAATCATTATACTACAAAATTAGTACTTTTTTCCCAAAATTCTACAAAATTCTAGAGGAGAATCCGTCATGACGAAGAACATTATTTAAGTGAATATATAGACCCCATTTTTCTCGATAAATTTAGAAAGTGTGACTTAAACCCGCCTAAAACGCAAATTGTTACCGTAAGTGTCCGAAAAGGCGCACCGCTTCAATTACATGCAAAGTAATCCTCACGTAGTCTTAAAGCCTATGAAGATGAATAAAAGAATAGGCTGTCTCAAAACAAGACCAGCCCTCATAACACAATAAAGGACATTTGGATAAATGAACGATATATTGTGAAATGCGCGTGGGGTCAAACCTTTATGAGACAGCCTATCTTCTTACGAACCATCCTAATCTTTCTCCGACAATTCACAAATCCATTTCACCCAGCCGATGATCGTGCTGGCTCTTCGCCGAAATGTGGACTCTGCCGCTAAGCCGTTCAACTGGTGATGTTTCATTCTTGCAACGACAAAATCTTTTGAAACGTTTTGTCCGTTTCGCACATATTCGTCGTAAACTTCCTTGAATACTTGATGTTCAAGAATTTTTTCGGCTAATGTTAAATACTTTTCGCGATACGGAAGCGCCATGACCCTCCGGCCTTCATTCGTTAAAGCAATCATTACATCGTCACTTGTTTCATATTTTTCGGCTAATCCAAGATAAATGCAGGCGTTGGAATAGTAATCGGTCTGCCGCTTATCAAAATTGTAATTTTCGGTTATTTCATTTTTGCTCATATCCCCTTCATACAGCAATCCGAGCAAATCAACGACGCGGGCAAATGTATCGGCCTGCGGAAAAGGAACTTGCGGCTCCGGGACAAAGCGGATGGCTTTGGCAGCGATTTGTTGAACATCGGCTTCCGTAATTTTACGGTGTGAGACGATATAGTCTTTTTGTTTCACAAGGCGATAAGAATTGAATATATTTTCATCGGCAAATTCATACATAAAAAAACTGAAAATATCATTTGAATACGTGAAAAAGATGGGAACAATTTCTTTGTTAACACGGGTTTTCCACACCTTAAAAGGATAAAATAATTGCCTTACATTGAAATCTTTGACCATTTCCTTTTTCGCTTCGATAATCGCAAACTTCGTCTTTCCTTCATAGCCGCCGTCAATCTCAATTTGCGCACCATTGACTTTGACATACTTTCGCTGCCCATTTTTACTTTCAATATAGTAGGCAAATTCACCAGATCCCATACGGCCGCTTACTGTATGCCACGTTTCTTCACCTAAAAAATCATTAATCATGCCGCTATGGTAAGCAAAGTGCAAGGCCGCGCTTTCACTATAAAGATCATCCGGTTGAATCGTTTGGATGTAATGAGGAACATTCACTTCCTGCGGCTTCATTTTCTGATAGGTGACTTCGGCAAAAACTGAAAAATCTCCGATTACATAGGCACTTCGTGAAATCGGTAAAATGGAAAGCTGATTTTTTGCAAAAATCTCTGGTAAATGGTTTTCATGGTCAAATTTACACATTAATCGCGGTTCGCGGTATTCGCGAATGACATCAGCGGAGATTTCGTAAAATCCGTCTTGTTTGATTTTATGTAAAATATCATAGTCCTTAAAAATTTGTTCCCAAGCGATATCATTTTTCGTTTTCGCCATTGTTCCATCACCACCGTTTATGTTAGCACTCTTCTTTAATTTTACAAAAAATAAAGCTCAATAACGAAAATGGTTATTGAGCAAAATAATTGGTTACTAAAATTTCGTTAATAGCTCCTCGGCTATTCCCTTTCGAGTTAATATTTCTGCGAGCCGTTACTCGTTCGATATGAAATCCCGCATACAATTCATCAAAAAATTCATCGTTTGGGTCCGTATTTTTCGGATCGGAGTTACTTAGCATTAAAAAAGCTCCCTGCTTGTCCAATTCCCGGTAATACTGCGCTAGCTCTTTTTGATTTTCATCGGTAAAATCAAATTTACTGTAAGCCGTAAAACTTGAGCTAGTGCTTAGCGGCCTGTATGGTGGGTCAAAGTAGACAAACGTTTTATTGTTAATAAACTCACGGCTTTGTTTATAGTCTCCTTGATAAATGTTTACATGTTGCAGCACCGCGCTGGCCGCTCTTAAATTATCCGAATCGCAAATCGTTGGGTTTTTGTAGTCGCCCATCGGAACATTAAATTCACCTTTTTTGTTGACGCGGAACAGCCCGTTAAAACAAGTTTTGTTTAAAAAAATAAACTGGCTCGCCCGTTCGATTTTATGCTCTCCGTAAGTATGAAAGTCAAAATCCAATAATGTTTCATTAAATTGATCACGAACCGAATAATACATTTCTTTTCTTTTTTCCTTTTCCAGCGGCAGAAACTGTTTTTCCAAGTGAGCAAGCCTCTCAATTAAAGATTCGACATCCTTTTGGACAACTTGATAAACCGTAATTAACTCTGGATTTATATCCCAAATCCATACATCTTCTATGTGGTATGTCTGAACTAATTCAAACATCACCGCTCCGCTGCCAATAAACGGCTCAATATATCGGGTGATTTTTCCTTCTTTCATCTCTATCGGCAACCGGCTCATAATCTCATCCAACAGCTGCGTTTTTCCGCCCGCCCATTTTAAAAACGGTTTGGCTTTGACTGTGGTACCTTTCAAAGGCTTCACCTCCGTATGTACAATTACTTATCATATTCTACATGATTATCTGCATTATACCATACCTGTATATCAAGTTTCACTATAAGTGAAATATTACAAAAGATCATTTATTGTAAAATGTTGTATGAGGTGGAATATGGAACGAAAGCATGTCGATAAGTATAAAAAAATTGGTCAAGCGATAAAAGAAACGAGAAAAGCAAAAGGACTTTCACAAGCTGATCTTGCTAAAAAAATTGGCATGAGCAAAAGTTATATCAGTAAAATTGAGGCTCCGAATACTGACAAGCCTTTTTCCCTAGAAATACTATTTGACATCTCAGAAGCTTTAGATGTTCCCATCACTAGTTTTTTTCGTTACATTGATAAAATATAGAAAAACTAAATGTTTAGGTGAGTAACTTGGAAAAGAAAGGTTTCTTAGAAGAACTATATCTCGCAAATAAAACATATCCTGAATCGAATATCATTCAACATCTTTCTCCAAAAGAATATATAGAAGTTCTCATTCTTCATGCAGCAAAAAAGCTTGGTGATAAATTCAAGCTAACAAACGCGGGTATCATACAACCTATTTAACCGGTGAGCACAGCATCGATTATCGCGAAAAGGTCATTAAACAGCTAGAAGATGAAAACCATCCTTTAGAGTTAATTTTTACGGTCAATATTTTCAACGAGGGAATCGATATTCCAAAGTTAAATCTCATTCTTTTCCTAAGACCAACAGAATCTTCTACTGTTTTTATTCAGCAGCTTGGAAGAGGATTGCGGAAAGTAGAAGGAAAAGAATTTGTCACGATACTCGATTTTATTGGTAACTACCAAAAGTCGTTCGTCGTGCCGCTCGCTTTATCAGGGCAAATCAATCATAAAGCTTTTGACAAGGATTCGCTCCGCGTCGCTGTAACACATGAGTTTGCCGATTTGCCGGCCGGTTCTTACGTTGATTTAGACCCGATTACACAAAAAGAAATTTTAGATCGTATCGATTCGATCAAAATGAATTCAACGGACATGTTAAAGTCGTTATATCAACAATTTAAAAATGAACTTGGACGATCTCCGGAGATTTTGGATTTCTTATATTGTGAACAATCGCCAAGCTTGACATTTTTCATTTATAAGTATCAATCATGGGTAAAAACAAAAGAAAAAATGAATGATGTAAATGAACTAGATCAAAAAATTTTGAACCATCCGTTAATGAGTGAAATAGTCGAACGGCTCGAAAACCAATTTCCAATCAAGTGGCCTTATGACTTTATTATTTTAGAATTAGCTTTTTTACAAAAAAACGTTTCAGATACAGATGTCGTCAACCAGTTAGAAAAAAGATTTGCGACAAAAATTGACTTAGAAAAACATAAAACGCTTATTAGACAGTCAATGGCCCGCTTAGCAAATCGATATAAAAAACAAAAATGGTCGTTTGGCAAAGTCGTTGATGATAAATTTGTATTAAATGATGATATTCTTGCGGTAACAGAAGATCCAGAGTTTTATCGATATTTAAAGGATCGAATAGATTATGGAATTATTGAATTTAGACGAACATATCATCCAGAAAGATTTCTTACAAAAGGAGAAAAACTTACTCTTTATCAAAATTACACGAGAAATGATCTCATTTTCTTATTTGAAGCAGGAGTCAAAGAAGGCTCTTGGAGAGAAGGAGTAAGCCGGGCAGGCAATCATTATTTCTTGTTCGTCAACTTGAACAAATCAGAAAAAGTAGAAGAGCACTTGCAATATAAAGATTACTTTATCGACCAACGTCATTTTCACTGGCAAAGTCAAAATCAAACATCCCACGCATCTTCTGTCGGACAAAATTACATTTACCACAAAGAAAGAGGCATTCATATTCATTTGTTTGTGCGCAAATTCGATCAAATGCACGGGATGACCTTGCCATTTATGTATCTTGGGGAAGTCGACTATGTATCTAGTTATGGCGACAAACCAATGAACATTAAATGGCGGCTGCATCACCCCGTACCCGAAGACTTATATATCGACCTTATCCGCTAATAACGCTTCTACTGTCGGAATATCAGCGGGTGCCCATTCAAGAGAGTTTAGATCTTGAAGCGGTACCCATTTTAATTCCGCATGCTCTTTCGCTTTCGGCTCTCCTTCAACGATTTTTGCTTTGTATGTAAGCAAATTCACAATTACGTTCGGATATTCATGATGCACTTCTTCAATTTTTTCATACACCTCAATCGTGCATCCCAACTCTTCTTGAATTTCTCTTACTAACGTCTCTTCTGGACGTTCATCCTTTTCGATTTTTCCACCTGGAAACTCCCATAAATTTGGAAGCGACATTTCCGGAGAACGCAGCGCACATAAAATTGCATTTTCCTCATTATAAATCACCGCACCCACTACACGAACGGTTTTTTTCACAACAATCTACTCCTTTCACATCGGCTTTTTTAGTTTATTTTAGCAAACAACTCGAACATGTGAAATGAAAACAAAAAGAACCAAAATTACTTTGGAGGATTTCTTTACAAATCTATGTAAGAAATAATTTACAAATTGTTAAAAATAAATTACATTAAATAATGAAGGGGTGGTAAATCAAATATGAAAAGAAGCGGGCAACTACATAATAAATTAAATGTTCTAAGAGCTGAAAAGAAATGGACTCAACAGGATTTAGCCAATAAAGTCGGTGTTTCGAGACAAACCATTGCATCCATTGAAGCGAATCGTTACAATCCATCTCTGATTTTGGCGTTTGAGATCGCGGCTGCTTTTGATAAAGAGATACAGGAAGTTTTTCAATATAAATTAATTGAGGAGGAATAGTTATGTTCAATGTTATCGGTATTGGTTTATCTTTTGTAGGGCTTGTGGCGGTCATCTTTTTGTGGTATTTCATCAAGAAGGAAGGGGGAGATGAAAGAGGGGATAAAATATTGGGCATTGCGGGGATGACAGTTTATTTTGCATTTTTGTTAGGGTATTTGATAATTTTTATTATCAATATTAAGATGCCATTAAACGGAGAACAATTTAATTTTGCTTTAACTTGTTTATTCGCATTGGTTGTCATTTCTTATTCAGCAACGATTATAGTATTGAAGAAACGATATTAGATTATAGAATTATCTTCTTCAATCTAACTTCTTGCTAAAAAAATTGGCATGAGCAAGAGTTACATTAGTAAAATAGAAGTTCCGAATACAGACAAACCTTTTTCGTTGGAAGTTCTTTTTGATATTGCTGAAGCTTTAGAGGTTTCGGTCACTAGCTTTTTTCAATATATTGATAATGATAAAAAGGGAGACTAGATGAAAAAGGAAAATAAATTTAAATATCGATTAACGATTGAAAATAAGCCAAAAGCAGGTTATGAATGATTTAAAGCAAATTCCTTATTTACTCTATGAAGAGAAACATTAACAAACAGAAGCAACATCGATAAATATTTAATTTTATTTCGGTATAATAAACGACAAGCAAATAAGCAGCGGGAGACGAATTTATCCATGGATAGAATCATTTCATACATGGACATGGACGTACTCGTTTATAAGCATCTTTCTTCTATCACTTCTTGTCCGTATTATTATGCAATGGATAAACCAAATCGACTCTGCCAGACAAAAGTGATGGATGGAATATTCATCTCCCGTTCATTGAGGAGTGAGCACCCCTTTCATTTATTTGATTCGCTTATATACGATTGAAAATAAGCAAGATAATATCTTTCCGATGAGCCAAAATGGTAAATATATCAAAAAAATAGACAGTCCGTTTTTTTCAAGAACCCCTAATAAATCACCGCCTTTCTGCTCTTTTGAACGATAATATTCATCTATTTCCTTATATTCTTTTCTAATATTTTTCATAATAACTCCTTTCTGTTTTACAAAATATAATGAACCTCTCCCTTTTGACCGTTCTTTTTATCTTCCCGTTTTGTTTAGGCGATGTCTCAACATGAACTTATATAAATTAAAATCAGCTTGCCGACTTTGCCGACAAGCTGATTTTTTGTTTTTAATTTATACCTCAAGACACTTCCGGTTATTTATTGAACAAACGTTATTTAATTTTCCTGCCTCGAACTAACACAAACAAAACACTTGTAAGTTGACTCAATCATGTCAGCTTCTCAATCACCACGTTTTTTGCAATACTTTCATGAATTTCTCCCATCTTAAGATAATAAATCAGCTTGTTTGAGAATTTCATTAATATACTGAATTTCCTCTTCGCCCAGCGGTCTAGAAGGCAGCAAAGAGTGCGTTGAAATTTCTAAGCCCATAAAACGTATCGCTTCTTTAACAACTGTTACAAACGGTGAATCAATTTTATATAACATCGGTAAATAAGCGAGCTGCTGGTGCAATTGAATCGCTTTTGCAAAATCTTTCTCCTGAAATGCCTGATAAATTCCAATCGTAAGCTGTGGCGCAAAGTTTGCACTGGCAGATATGGCTCCGTCGCCTCCTAAGGAGAGAGTATTGAGGAGGTGATCGTCATAGCCCGCAAAAACAGAAAAATAAGGATATTTCTTTTTAACCTTTAAAATCATTTCCCGGATATGTCCCGCGGCATCTACTGTTTCCTTAATCCCTACAATATTCGAATGATTCTCAACTAATTTTAAAACAAAATCAGGGGCTAAATCCTGTCCTGTCAAAGTTGGAAAATTATACAGTAAAATAGGAATATGAATCGCTTTTGCCACTTCACTATAATGCTCAAATAGATTTTCATCAGAGAGCGGCCAGTAGTATGGATTAATCACCACAACTCCGTCTGCGCCAATTTTCTCGCTATGCCAGCTTAATTCAATCACTTCTCTAGTATTTGTACCGCCTGTTCCAATTAAAACAGGAACTCTTCCGGCCACGTATTCAGTAGCAAATGCAGCCACATCTTTCCTCTCTTGCTTCGACATTTGACTGAATTCCCCGCCTGTTCCAAGGAAAAACAATCCATGAACACCGGAATCAATGAGGAAATCGATCAATTTGCTCATTCCGGCTCTGTCAAACTTCCCTGTCTCATTAAAAATAGTAGGGACAGGGGGAATAATCCCCTGAAATCTTGCCACTATTTTCTCCCCCCGTATGTTTTTTTCATTTAATACAATAGGATTACTCGCCAAACCACCCCAACGGAATCGTAACGAGTTCCGGGAATATCGTTAATAAAAGAAGTACGAAAAGTTCCACTAATAAAAATGGCAATACTCCCTTTGTCATTTCGATAATACTTATTTTGCTGATACCGCAGCCAACGTAAAGTACAGTTCCTACCGGAGGCGTAATCAATCCGATTGACAAGTTAATAACTACGAGGAGCCCAAAATAGATTGGATCAATTCCCGCCTGTTGTACTAAAGGAAGAAGTACTGGAGTAAAGATTAAAATCGCAGGAGTAAGGTCCATGACGCAACCGACTAAGAAAAGCAACAGCATAATCATGAGCAGTAGTGCAGTAGGGTTCTCAGTTAATCCACCCAGGAGAGCACCTAGTTCCGCCGGGATTTGTGCAACTGTAATAACATAAGCAGATACCATCGCTGTTGAAGCTAAAAACATAACTACTCCCGTTGTTTTCGCTGTTTCCACAAGCACTTTAGGCAAATCAGATAATTTTAACTCACGATAACCTAAGCTAACAATTAGTGCATAAACAGCAGCAACAACCCCTGCTTCTGTCGGTGTGAAAATTCCTCCGCGAAGACCTACAATAATTAACAGAGGCAAAAGCAACGCCCAAAATGCTCGTGTAAATGCTTTCCATCTTTCTTTTGCTGTTGCTTTTGGCAATGTTTCACTGTTGTCCCGTTTAGATACAAAATACCAGACAATCATTAAACCAACTGCCATTAAAATACCCGGTATAATTCCTGCCATAAACAGTTGCGTAATAGACACACCGCTAACTACTCCAAAAAGAATCATTGGAATACTTGGCGGAATGACTGTGCCAATAATTCCGACCGAAGCTATTAATCCAGTAGATGAATTTTTATTATAACGGTTAGCAACCATCATCGGAATTAAGATAGCTCCCAGTGCGGCCGTATCTGCCACAGCTGAACCGGAAATTCCGGCAAAAATAACACCGGCAATAATCGCAACATATCCTAGTCCTCCGCGGATATGTCCAACTAAAGCGCTTGCAAAATCAACAATCCTTTTAGAAACACCGCCAACGTTCATAATTTCTCCAGTTAGTATAAAAAACGGGATTGCCATTAACGCAAAGCTATTCGCGCCATTAATTAAATTTTCAGCAACAATTTGCGTGTCAAACATCCCTAATACAAACATCATGACAATGGCACTAACCAGCATGGAAATTGCTACCGGAACACCAAAAAGCAAGAAGAGGAACAACGTGCCTAGAAAAATCCAAATCATGATTTAGTTCCCCCATTCTTATTTGATAAGTTAACATCATTAGCATCTGCCGCTTCTTTCACCCATGACGGGGGATTCTGATTGAAAAATCCGAACTGTACCGCTTGGATAATACTGATACCAATCATGCAAACAGCGGCAAATAAACCTGCAAGATAGAACAAAGCTACCGGCAACCCCGTTCCCGGACCTGTTACTCCGCTGTTCAAAGCCATCATTTTGATAAGTCCATCAATAAATAAGCCAAGTACAATAATAATCACGATATTTGATAATACATAAGCAATCCTTTGCCATCCGCGCGGCAAAATGCTGACAAGCAAATCTACTCCTAAGTGACCTTTATCTTTTGATGCAACAATAGCTCCAAGGAAAACAACCCAGACAAACAAATAACGGGCTAATTCCTCTGACCAGGTTAATCCGGAGTTAAATACATAACGCAAAACGACATTTAAAAATACGAAAATACACATTGCCGATAAAATGATCGTAATTAATGCATTTAAGGAGCTGTTTAAAATTTTTAACAATCTTTCCATATGACTCCCACCTCTAATATTGAAGATTTCACAAGGCTGTCTCATAAAGATCTGACCCCATGCCCGTTTCACAATATATCTTATGGTTCTATATACTGTGTTATGGGGTCTGACCCTTTGTTTTTGAGCCAGCCTCATGAACCTGCCGTGTTATTGCTCACGAATTTTCTTTACTAACTCTTCTGCCCAATCATATTGTTTATAAAGTTTTTCGTAAACTGGCTCTACTGACTTTTCTAACTGACTTCTAAACTCTCGGTCCGGAACAATGATTTCCAGCCCTTCTTTTTTCAGGAAGTCTTTTACTTCATTTTCTGCTTTTAATGCTAACTCCCATTGATAATCGGCGGATGCTTTGGCAGCTTCTAAAATAATCTCCTGCGTTTCTTTATCGAATCCATCAAATAATTTCTTATTAATTAAGTAAACATTTGGACTAAACATATGATTCGTTTCGATTACATGACTTTGAACTTCATACCAACCGTTAGCCTTTAAAGTCAAATACGGGTTTTCTTGTCCATCAATAACTTTTTGTTCTAATGCAGTAAATACTTCAGAAAGTGCCATTGGAGTTACATTGGCCCCCATCGCTTTTCCGGTTTCTACAAAAATTGGAACGTTAGGCATTCTTAAACGAAATCCTTTAAAATCATCCATAGATTTAATTGGACGATTTGCAGAAACAACACGAAATCCGTTAACAGTCCAACCAATTGGTTCTACACCTAATTTTCGAAACTCTTCTTTAATTTCTTCTCCTACTTCCCCATTTAGCACTTTACGGGCATGTTCATAATCTTTAAATAAATATGGCCATTCTACAACACCGATTTTTGGCTGGGCTGTTTGTAAACCCATTCCGGCGATCGCCATCTCGATTGTTCCGTTACGAACGCCATTTGTGAAAGATGCTTCATCCCCTAATTTATTTGCTTCATAAATTTCTACTTTAATCTTACCGTTTGTCTTTTCTTCCACCATTGGCTTGAATTTTTCTTTTAAAGCAATGTTTTGCGGATGATCGGCCGCGAAATAATGTGCAATTTTAATCGTTTTTACACCATCTTTATCTGATGATTTACCATTATTTCCCGTTTGTTTTTGACCACATCCAGATACAACAGCAAGCATAACAGCTAAAATAACAGCTAACCATTTCATTTTTTTCATTATTTTTTACCCCCTTGTTTCACCTTGATTTCTTGCTCTTTTAACTGCTTGAATATACTCTGCTGCAGTTTTGCAGAGATTTTCAAAATAGGCTTCATCCATTGGCTTTTTTGTATTGACTAAATTGCTGCCAATTCCAACGGCTACAGCTCCTGCCTGAATATATTCAGCAACATTTCTTAAATCCACCCCCCCGGTCGGCATCAATGGAATATGAGGCATTGGTCCATGAACATCCTTAAGATATCGAGGACCAAACATATTAGCTGGAAACACTTTAACTACATCTGCACCATGTTCATAAGCGGTTAAAATTTCTGTTGGAGTTAAGGCTCCAGGAATGCTAATTACACCATAACGCTTTGTTAGTTTAATCGTTTCGATGTTAACAGTAGGCGAAAAAATGAATTTTGCACCTGCCATAATCGCCGCCCGGGCTGTTTCCGGGTCGAGTACAGTACCTGCTCCTACAATTACCTCATCCCCCATCTCACTTGCTACTTGTTCGATCAGTGTCAAAACTTTTGGAGTTTCCACAGTGATTTCTAACGTTTTTACTCCGCCAGCGTGTAAAGCCTTAGCGATAGGAAGAATATTCTCTGGCTGAGCTCCCCGAATAATAGCAACAATACCATTTTCTTTGATTTGTTCTAATAAATTCATCACTATCTCACCTGCCTTTCTAACGATTCACACCTTTATTTTCAGAACGAAGAAACGCCTCCAGCTCTGTTCGATCAGGCAACCCTTCTACATCGCCATTCACCATCGTGGCAAATGCACCAACGGCATTTCCTCGTTGCACAGCATCGTAAAAACTTAATCCATCCAGCAATCCTGACACAAAACCCGCAGCAAAACCATCTCCTGCACCAACCGGGTCGACAACCTGCTTAACCGGAAATCCCGGTACCAGCCGGCTTTCTGTACTTGTAAAATAGTAAGCACCGTTAGCTCCTACTTTAAGGACAACTAAGGAAGCACCATGTTCAAGGAAGCGCTTTCCCAACTGCTCTGGAGCGGCTTGTCCGAACATAAACTCCGCTTCATCAATTCCAGGCAGTACGATATCGGCCTTTGAAGCGATTTCTAACAGCGTTTTCCTTGCTTTTTCTTCCGGCCAAAGCTTTTTTCTTACATTCGGATCAAAAACTACCTTGACACCATGTTTCCTAGCTATCTCGATTCCATGCATCACCGTTTCACGGCAGCTTTCACTTAAAGCCGGAGTAATTCCAGTGATATGAAGATATTTTGCTTGAGCTATATATCCTTCATCTAAATCTTCAGGCACCATGCGGCTGGCCGCAGAATATTTTCGATAATAGTAAACCCGAACATCATTGGCTCTTCGGAATTCTTTAAAATAAATCCCGGTTGGTGCCGTTTCGTCCACTTTTACTTGGCTGACATCAACGCCTTCCCCGCTGATAAATGCAACCATCGCTTTCCCAAATTCATCATTGCCGACCCGACTAATCCAGCCGGCTCGGTGTCCCAGCCTCGTTAAGCCGATGGCAAAATTGGATTCAGCTCCTCCAAATTTTCTAGAGAAATGGTTCGCATATCTCATTAGACCGGTTGAGTCTGGAGTGAAAAGTACCATTGTTTCTCCAAAGGTTACAACATCCAAGTTATGTCACTTCCCTCTATAAAAATCGATTTCTTGTTTTTTCTATGAACAACGATAATTTGGTAGATACTAGAAATAAGGATATATATTGAATATATATAAATTTTTGGAATATGAACGGTAAAGAACTTCATCATCCGATTTTAAAAATACGGAAGACCTTTTTTTCTATGACCGCACCTTTTACGGTCTCTGCTCTATTCATCTTGAGTTAAATAGTTATAAATACTTTCAGGAACTGGGATACCGTTTTTCATTCTCTCTTCTTCACGGAGTTGTTCCGGTTCCCCTGGAACCATGACCCTTTCAAATCCTTCAGCCGGTTGAATCTCATGGATTTCATCAATCATCTTATCCATATTTTCTAAGAAAGATTGGAGATCCGTAAACATTGCCGGATTAATAGCACAGTAAAAATGACCAAGCTTACGTTTTTTATCATAGTCCCCATACATCGGTACAATATGTGGTCCAAAAGCTGCACCAACTAGAATACCGGAGAAAATATCCACGGTCATGGCAAGACCATATCCTTTGGCACCTGCAAAAGGCAGTAAAGCCTGCACTTCATGAGGATTCGTTGTAGGTTTTCCGTTTTCATCGACTCCCCAATCAGCGGGAATAGACTTACCCGTTTCTCTCGCATGAAGTACTTTCCCGAATGCAACATTACTTGTTGCCATGTCCAATATCACAGGTTTATTTTTTCTTGCCGGAAATCCATAGGCAATAGGATTCGTACCAAAGAAAGGTCTTGCTCCTCCGAAAGGTACTACCACTTTATCCGTATGGCTCATTGCCATCCCAATTAGATTTTCAGAAGCAGCCTGTCTGACGTAATAAGACAGCGCACCACAGTGACTGCTGTTCACTACCCCTACCATGCCGACTCCTTTTTCTTTAGCTAACTTTATCGCATATTCCATTGCGTATTTAGAAATTACGTGACCGAAACCGTCATTACCATCAACAACAGCCGTCACCGGTCCTGTCTCTTTCACTGTGATATTAGGGTCACAGTTAATTCCCCCCGCCTTAACTCTCTTCACATAATGCTCTGTTCTTAGAACACCATGGGAACTTACCCCACGTAAATCTGCATGAACCAAAACATCAGCGATGATCTCAGCATGTTCAGGTTTTACTCCTGCTTTTGTTAATTTTTTTGCACAAAGTTCTTTTAATTCTTCAAAGAAAACAATTACATCAGCCATAAATAAGAAGCCTTCCTTTCCATTATGTATTTATTCAAGATTTGCATGACGCTGCCGCAGTGTTTCATTTAAATTTTCATCTTTATTTTTATTGCTCCTCAAAGCATGAATGATAACGGCATCTAATAAAAGATGTACACTTTGATCAAATTGGTTACCCAAAGGCTGAATAGTTTGCGGTTCATGGGGTAAACGATATTTTGTAGCAGCCGGAATAATTAATAAAAAATCACTGATTTTTGCAATTTTAGACTCTTGATTGGTTGTAACCAACCCTAGCTGCGCTCCTGCTTCTTTAGCTTTAACAGCAAAACTATAAATAGATTGTGTAGCCCCGGAACCACTAATTAAAATTAACAAATCTCCGTATCCAATACTCGGTGTAATTGTCTCTCCAACAACAAATACTTCGTACCCCCCATGCATTAACCGCATCGCGAACGCTTTGCCCATTAAACCTGAACGCCCTTCCCCATAAACAAAAATTCTCTTAGCTTGATTCAGGCGCTCAGCAAAAATCAATGCCTCGTTTTCAGCTATATTTGACAATATTGTTTTCACTTCATCACAAATTGTTGTTACGATGTTTCTTATCACTTATAAATCCCCCTTCCCCCTCAAAAACTACCTGTGGACGCTTCTAAAAATGATAGTTAAACTTTATTACTATATTAAGAGAGTAACACCACCAAATCAGATTTCTTGCCACACAAATATCACAAAGCACCTGTATGGCTGTTCATTGTTTTTTTCATTTCATAAGCTACTTTTTGAGGGTTATCAGCATTTGTGATAGCGCTTCCGATAATAATCGCATAAGGGCTTTCTGAAAGAATCCGAGACAGAGACTGTAGATCAATGCCACCAGCAACTGCAATTTTTAAGCCAGAGATTCCCTTGACTAAATCAAACATCCTTAAATTAAATTTTGTTTGTTGCTGCGAATCCTTTCCGAAATGCAGGGAAACTAGCTGTACTCCCATATTCTTTAATTCATATATTCTTTCCCGATTCTTTAAACCTAATAAATCAACCATGATGTTTTTATTGAACTTTTGTGCAATCTCTAGTGAATCAAGTATGGTTTTATCCTCTGAAAAAGCCATCACTGTAGTAATATCTGCCCCTGCCTGAAACGCTTGCAAAGCTTCGTGTTTACCGGCATCGCAAGTTTTCATGTCAGCGACAATCCACTTATCCGGATACTTTTCTTTCATTTTCGCTACTATTCGTATTCCATACTCCTTAATCACACCCGTACCAATTTCAATCCAGTCAACATATTTATCGACTTGTTGTACAATTTCAAAGCATCGTGCTTCCGTTAAACGGTCTAACGCAAGCTGTAAATTCATACTCTTCACCTTTTTATCTCTCAATTGATTTTTTTTCTCCCAAAAAAACTAAAACATCGTCGTAATATGGTAATCCCTCGTTATCCCCTTTAACGCTTACTACCATCGCCCCGACTGCATTGGCAAAAGAAAGAGATTTTTTTAGATCCCAATGATTTAGAATCCCATAGATAAAGCCTGCATCAAAGCCATCCCCAGCCCCCACTGTGTCAACTACCTTGCGAGGTTGGTATGGTTCTGCCACAATCTTTTCACCTTGGTAAGCACCAATTGAACCTTTTTCTCCTCGTTTTATGACAATGTATTCTGCCCCGAATGCTTTAAAGCTATCGATCATTTCTTCCGGTGTTGTAACACCGAACAAAATTTGTGCTTCTTCTTCACCGGTTAAGACAATATCCACATATGGCAAGAACGAAATAAGCGTCTGTCTTGCCTGTTCTTCACTCCATAATTTGAGACGAATATTTGGATCAAATGAAATCAGTAAACCGTATTTTTTAGCAATTTCCAAAGCTTTATGAATAATATCAACATTTTTAGGAGCAATTGCTGAAAAAACCCCTGTAATATGGAGTAATTTTGCTTTTTTAAAATAATCTTCATTAAGTTCTTCCGGTAACATCGTTAAAGTTGGGGAATCCTTCCTGTAATAAAATGTTCGACCGCTTCCGTCCCCCATTATTTCCTTAAAATTTAAAGAAGTCGGATAACCATCTACTAATCGTACTTCTGATGTATCAATCCCTTCACCGCGCATATAGTTCAAAATATACCTTCCGAATTCGTCATTTCCCAAACAGCTAATCCAACCTGTTTTTAAACCTAGACGGGCACATCCGATTGCAAAATTTAACTCTGCTCCCCCAATTTTTCTCTCAAAAGAATGAACAAATCTTAAAGGTCCTGTTGTTGATGGATTGAATGTTATCATTCCATCGCCAATAGTGATTACATCAAGCATCTATCTTCACCTTATTCTGTTATGTTGTTTCCCGAACGATAAGCACCGGTGGAAAACGATGAATCCGGGCTTGTTCTCGATGTTCATTTTTTATTTTGCCCAATAAAATCTGAGCCGCCTTTTTTCCCATTTCAAATGCGGGCTGCGCTATAGTAGTTAAAGCCGGTGTGAAAATTGGCGCAAAAGGAACATCATCAATTCCAATCAAAGCTAAATCATTAGGAATATTTATGCTATGTTCTTTGGCATATTTTAGAATCTCCATTAACACTAAATCGTTCCCTGCTAAAATGGCTGTTGGCGGCTCTTTTAAAGAAAACATTGTGTGCAGTGCATTTTGAATGTAGTCCAGATCGACTCCTTTAATATATTCATCTACAATTGGTAACCCAAAATGTGTCATCGCTTTCTTATATCCTTCGATCCGTTCAATTCGTGGTGTAACTTTGCGGTTTAATGATGTAGTAATAATTCCGATTCTTGTATGCCTATAATTCACAAAATGTTCAACGGCCAGATAAGCAGCCTTTTCGTTATCTAAAAGAATAGTATCTACCAATAATCCATCAATAATTCTATCTACAAACACAAGCGGAAAGTTTTGCGCTGCCATCATTTCATATAGCTCTAAATTCCCGCCTGTCGGAAAAACAATTAACCCATCTACTTGTTTTGCTCTTAGCATATTAATATAATTCGCTTCTTTAACCGGATCATCATCTGCATTACAAACAATTACATGAAAATCATTATCATTACAAAAATCTTCAATAGCTCTGATAACTTTGGTTGAAAACGAGTGAAGTATATTCGCCACAATAACACCAATCGTTGAGGTCTTTTTTTGTTTCAAACTTCTGGCAACAATATTAGGCTGATATCCAAGTATGTTAATAGCATTTTCAATACGTTGCTTTGTCTCTTCACTCATATAGTCATAGCGCTTATTAAGATACTGCGAAACTGTACTTTTGGAAACTCCCGCCAACTTCGCAACATCCTGCATAGTGACTCTTTTCATTCTTACTTATCTCCTCAAAATAATAATTTGCATCCATTGAACTAAACCGGTTTAGTAAACCGGTTTAGTTAGATTATAAAACACTCTTAAGATAATAGCAAGATAAATTTATAAATTTTCTAAAAACAATTTATATTTGAAATAAGATGATGTATAAAATTTATGTAAGCAAATCACTAGATAAAAAGAAAAAGGCAGGGATTCTCTGATTAAACCAAAACATTCCAGAAAAAGGAGAACCCTGCCTATGTTTTAAAAGTATACCGAATGCAGAATGGACAAAGCAGCCGGAAAATGCCGTCCGTCAGTCTGTGAAGGAAAAACTGCCATTATAATAATAAAATACAAATTCATTTCAAATATTCCGGCCGCTCTTTTTATCTTCCTTAACTCCTTCTTATGTCGATTTTTCAAAAACCCATCCTGCCCATCTTGCCGATGAGCTGATTTCCGTATTTTTACTTTTATTGTTTACACACCAAGGCACTTCCGGTTATTTATTGAAATCTACTTTTTCCTTTGTCTCTCCCCATTGAATCACTGTCTCGCACGGTTTCGTTTCCGCAATGATTTTACCGTTCCGGATCGAATAGCGGACGCAAGCCTGTTTGCGGATGGCTTCATATTCATTTTCAGCTGCCAGTACAAGCAAATTGGCCGGCTTCCCTTCTTCAATGCCGTACTGCTCTTCAATTCCAAGTGTTCTCGCACTTTATTTTTTAACAAAAGGGCATCCCCATTTTCTACTTTCGGAACCCCCTCTGAAAGTCATTATAAATTTCACAGCATCATCAAATGTCGACATTGACTTCCACAAGCTGACCAGTTTCCAGTTCATTACATAAATAACACTCTTTATTCCCTTGTTCCTTTTCTATTTCGATTTCCGATGTGAGAACATGCCGGCGAATGGTTGCACATTACTGATTAGGTGATGAACATGTTTGTCACAACAAAAAAGCCCAATCATCATTGATTGAGCTCAAAATACGTATATTGATTACAGAAAAGTTTATTTAACAATGGAAGTTACAGTTTGGCTAGCTTTGATTGCTTGCTTTAGATCATATAGAATATCATCAATTGCCTCTGTACCAACCGATAAACGAATAAGTCCCGGCGTAACGCCAGCAGCTAATTGTTCCTCACTGCTTAACTGCTGATGCGTAGTGCTGGCAGGATGAATAATTAATGATTTAGAATCGCCAATATTGGCTAAGTGAGAGAATAGTTGAACAGAATCAATCAATTTTTTCCCTGCTTCAACGCCGCCTTTAATTTCAAATGTTACGATGGCACCTTGCCCTTTTGGCAAATACTTTTTCGCTAACTCATAAGAAGGATGGCTTTCTAAACCCGGATAGCTTACGGATTCAACAGCTGCCTCTTTTTCTAAGAACTTCGCTACCTCTAAGGCATTTTGGCTATGACGTTCTAAACGTAAATGTAACGTTTCAAGCCCCTGTAAAAATAAAAATGAATTGAATGGCGACAATGCCGCGCCAAGATCTCGAAGCAGTTGAACACGTGCTTTCGTAATATAGGCAGCTTCCCCGGCAGCTTCTGTATAAATGAGGCCATGATAGCTTGGATCTGGTTCGGTGAATTCCGGGAACTTTCCGCTCTTCTTCCAATCAAACTTTCCACTATCGACAATAATTCCGCCGATGGAAGTTCCATGTCCTCCAATAAACTTTGTTGCAGAATGTACAACAATATCCGCGCCAAAATCAATTGGACGAAGTAAATACGGGCTAGGAATGGTGTTATCAACAATTAGTGGAATAGAGTGATGATGAGCAATTTCCGCAACAGCTTCAATATCTAATACGTCACCTTTTGGATTCCCGATCGCTTCTGCAAACAAAGCTTTTGTTTTGCTTGTAATCGCCCGTTCAAAGTTTTTCGGATCGGTGGAATCCACAAATTTAACGGTAATTCCGAATTTAGGCAGCGTATGAGCAAACAAATTATACGTTCCGCCATAAATGCTTGACGAAGAAACAATTTCATCTCCAGATGAAGCAATATTGATGATGGAATAAAACACAGCTGCTTGGCCGGATGAAAGCGCAAGCGCCCCGACACCGCCTTCAAGAGCAGCAACCCGTTTTTCAAATACATCGTTCGTTGGATTAATGATTCTCGAATAAATATAGCCTTCTTCTTTTAAGCTGAACAAATCGGCAGCATGTTGACTGTCATTAAACACAAACGAGCTTGTTTGATAAATCGGTACTGCTCTTGATAAAGTTGTAGGATCTGGCACTTGTCCCGCATGCACAGCTAATGTTTCAGGCTGAAGCTTTCTTTCATTTGGCATAATCATTTTCTCCCTTCGAATTTAATATTGATAAAAATTTTCAAAAAAGACACCAATCTTCTTTACATTAAGAATAAAGAAGAAGATGCCATTCGTTGACTAATCGGCAAATGTTAAAAGTGTGCAAGATTTTATTTAACCAATTAAACACATTGGTTTAGTTTTATATATAAAAAATTTACTGCCAAAATCCATAAATGTCAACTTTGTTTTCTAAATTTTCTAAAAAATATATATTCGTTTCAAGTTTTAACATCTTCCCCGAGAAGTCTCCCGCCTCTAAGCAAAGTGTAGGTGGGAGAGGTTCATTATAAAAGCTTGAATATGCCGACTAAATCACTAGAGACTCTCAACTCAAGACGGATTTTTTATCTTGAACTGAGAATCGATTTTTTTATTTATAGGACTTTATATTGAAGAAAGAAATAACAGGATAAAAAGATTCTTTTATTTGTTTTTAGAATGTTAAGGAAGAATGATCGTCTTTCAAACAAATTTATATAATGCATTTCAGGCGCTAACTTCTTGTTTACCGGTAACTTTGCTTTTGTGTGAAACATAACTATGTGAAATCATACCGAACATGACAATAAACATGCCCAACCAAGATAAAGCGGAAGGAAATGGAGCAGCTAACAAAATTAATTCTCCAGCTACTGTGAAAAGCACCTCCATCGATTGTGTTGCTTCGACCGCAGCCAGCTTCTGCATATTCCCTCTCACCAGATCGGTTGCACGGAAGAAGAGGACTGTGGCAATGACCCCGGAACAAACTGCGACTAAAACAGATTGTATAGTTTGTTCTTTACCCGGTACACCTGTAGTAAATAAACCATATAACGAAAGCAAAAGCCAAAATGGTAAGCTGGCCAGTGTCATCCCCAGCACACGTTGATAAGCATCTAAACGGCCGGCACATATGTCCATCATTTTGCGATTGCCAAGTGGATAAGCAAATGATGCAATGATTACAGGTATGATGCCCAACGATATCTCTTTTAAAGAAAGATGATTTACCTGCTCCACTTGCATATTTTTGTTCAACAAAAAATGGTAAAATTTAAAATAAATAATCAAGAAAAAGGAGCGCACATGTTCATGAACAAGTATGCAAAAATATCCATAGGCATCATGATCGGTTTCCCGCTGTTTTTTTTTCATCGTCAGTCTGTTAACAGGAAAATGGGGATTCTTTCTTTGGAGTTTGGCCCCAAGTTTTCTTAGCGGTATGACGGGGCTGTTTGCTGCCAAAAATGCAAGCAGAAATATCGATCAGCAATAATTTGAACGCTGTGAAAAAGGCGTTCTTTTTATTTCTAACTTAACGGCCTTTTTCCGTTTATCAAAAACAGACAAAAAACAGTTGACCTCGGTAAAATGTCAGCCATATAATATTCGGTTAATGAACAGACATTTATAGGTCAGCATTCTTTACTCTTGAAATCTCTTTCTTATTTTCAGCGTAAACATAAGACCGGCGATGCCAAACAACAAAATCGCCGCTTCGACCATCCAAACATTTGTCACAACTCCCGCTTGGTAAAGTGCCGGAATGACGTCCATCAGCGCATGCAAAAGAATGGCATAAATAACAAAAATAAAACGGTTTTCACGAATGCCAAGCAAAACTAAAAGCGACATCGCCATATGGAATGAAATCGCGGCAATCCGCTCGATTCCGCCTAATATATACTCGGCAAATCCCGTGTTTAGCACTTTTTCCTTAAGGAAATCAGCTTGTTCGGCTGGAAGCGCAGGAGCAATCGTTGCATCAAACGCACCGGAATTGATAAGACTTGCCAAAACGAGCGCATTGATCGCACCTAACATTCCGACTAAAACCGCTTCAATTCCGCCATGACCTAAACCAAATGACAAGCCGTCTTTGTATTCCCGGTTGTTTTTCAACATCCATTTAAAGCCGAAATAGCGGCCGAGCTCTTCAAAAATTCCTGCCGCTAATGTCGCATACAACACAAAAAGAAAAACGCTGTCCGTCCATTTCAAAGACAGGCCGCTTGCATCAATCATGACAAAATGGAGCGCTTTTTCAAGAACTTGTGAAAATAAAATAAAAATAAGAATCCCAACCCCCAGCGGTTTCCACGAAAATAATTGTTTTTTCCGCAAATAAATGAGCAAACCGATGGGAAATAAAAGGGAAATGAGCATCGCAAGCACCATGCCTGCCATTGTAAAAGCAGAAACCATCACAAGTAACCTCCATTTTATGTATTTACGATCACTTCATTAGCTAACGATTTTGGATTTCTTTTCTTTTCATAATATTCTTCCGCAGGAAAATATCGTACTTCATACTTTCTGACAATTTCCGCAACATTCCCAATATACGTGTCTCTTTTTAATATCCGTTTTAGCCGTTTATCTTTCCCGCAATCTACAAAATAAACAAAATCAAAGTACGGTCTCCACTCCTCTCTCTGCAAAAACACACCTTCAATCATGCAGACAGATTTTTCAGGAACAACCACTTTCTTCTCATAGTGTTGGTCAAGGTTTTTATCATAAAACTGAATATATGAATCTAGAAATCCTGATTTTTGCAGTGGCTCAAGAATCTGTTGCCTGATATAGCCAACATCCCACTGCAAATAATAATACTCATACCATTCTGGAAACGATGTGTTATATCGATCCTGCTTCTTTCTAATGATGTCATCGAGATGCAGCAAAGTGACACGAAGCCCCTCTTTTTCGATTAATCTCTTGTAATCGTTAGCCAAAGTAGTTTTGCCGGAACCGCCAAAACCATCAAATCCAAGTACGAACGTCTGATTCTTTTTCTTTATTTTCGAAATTAATATATGGAGCTGGACAGCGGCAATCATGTTTTTCATCAATCTTTCCCCAATCATGAGTGTGTGTTTTTATCATTCAATAATGAGAATAAGATATAATCCAAATATTGTAAACTGAAATTTTCAGCTTTTATCAATTTATACGAAAAAAGCCGCTTTTTAGATGCGGCTTTTGCTTCCGGATCATTTTTTCAAAAGAAACCTAGCATAAGAAAAACGAGAGACGAGAGAACGAAGCGAAAGTAAAATTGAGCAAAATACGATTCTCCGTTCGTAACCTGTAAACCGTAAGTACGTAACGCGTTTAACGTTCACCGGTCGCGTTCCCACACAAAAGAGCTTGCTAGCTTCTCGTTTCTTCTTTGTTCCCCACAAAGATAAGGGGTGCTTACACTTCTCTGCGCTCTCGTTTGGTGCCCAGGCACCCATAAGGGCACTTTTCCAAATGCCCTTAAAGCTGCCTATGCGTCTAAATATTTATCGGCAAGCGGGACTTCCAGTTCAACGGTATAATTTACCTTATCAATGCGGCTGGACAACAATTCGACTTGCCGGGACAGCTTTTCCGCTTTCTTTTTATATTCGCCCGGGTTAAATAAAGCAACCAATTCCATGACGACATTTCCGCCATAATATTCCCGCTGTTTTGTCTCGCCAAGCCGCTTATACAACTGAATTTGATTGCGCAATACTTTCGCCGTCTCAATCGCGCGAATAAGCGGAATATTTTGGCCATCCCACTCTACCGTATACTGCATATTCGTTCGATTGATGAGTTCCTGCAGTTCAAGTATATCTTTCTGAATTTCGGCCAGTTCATCAAGAATCTGCTCAACCGTCCGTTCAGGCGGGATATACGTTTCCCCTTTTGGAATGGTAATCGTATGAATTTCGAACAATTCAGCTTCCAACTCATATGACCGTTTTTTAAGAAAAGCGAGAAGATTAACCGATTGCGCTAACGTGATTTTCATTCGCTAATCCTCCAAATGAACTCATTAATGCCATTATATAGTAATAAAGATGCATTAAAAAGTCAATTTACAGTTTGTTAGAATCGCGCGATTTTTTACTCTCCCATTACCGCCACATCTTCATTCACACAAAATCCAGCTTTCTCGTAATCATTTATGGAAAATGAAAAAGAACGAGAACACATTTATCAAGACCTAAATCATAAAAATCCCTAAAAATAAAGAAGAATACATATTATAGGCTGATATGTGTCGTCCTTTTCTCTTTAATTAAAGCTACCCTGAAAATAAGCAGCATAAAGATATAAAACCAATAGTATGTAATATAGCTTATTTTAATGCATCGTTGTATCAAAAAATTGGCATGAGTGTCTCCGTTGAAAAAGATTACTGATTTTGTTTTTCAACTATCCTTTTAAAAAAGCCTATGGAAAGGAAGAAATACACACCTATTGGTCAGCGTGGTTCAGCTTATCCATCGCTTTTGCATCAATCACCGCTTAACTTCGCTTGAAGCAGGAGACGTATGTTAAAACTTTATCAAGCAAAGCATCTAACCCGCGCAACTCCAGCTGCTGAAATGCTGCATGCACTTTTTCCTCATCGATGTTTAACCGCGCCTCTTCCATATTCAATTGAATCGGAATACGGCAATAAATGGCTGCCAGTTTTTTTGATAAATGAAGCATGTCGAGTTGCTCAGTAATTTTATGCCGCTGCGCTTTTGTCAGCGATCCGATATTCTCAAGAATCCCTTCAACAGAACCGTATTGTTGAACGAGCTTGAAAGCGGTCTTTTCGCCGATTCCGCGCACGCCGGGATAATTATCGCTTGCATCGCCCATCAATGCTTTGACATCAACCAACTGTTTCGGCAAAATTCCGTTTTCTTCGTAAAAACGTTCCAAAGTATACTTTTTGTAATTGCCGATTCCTTTATCAAGTATGTATACATGGACATTTTCTTCAAGCAATTGCAACATATCTTGATCGCCAGTAAGGATCGAAACTTGCGCCTCATTCTTTAATTGTGCCGCAATCGTGCCAATACAATCATCTGCTTCAGCACCCAACACGCCAATGTTCGGAATGTCAAACGCAGAAACGGCCTCTTTCGCTAAGTCAAACTGTGGAATCAGCTCCAGCGGCGGCTCACCGCGGTTTGCTTTATAATCAGGAAACCATTCAGTACGAAACGTCGTGCTTCCCATATCCCAGCAACAAACGACATGGCTCGGTTTTAACGTATGAATGGCTGTTAGCAAATGCTTCATGAAGCCATGTATCCCGTTTGTTGGAATACCTTTACTGTTCAACATAAAATAACCGCTCATTGCTGTTGCATAAAAAGCACGGAACAGCAGTGCCATTCCATCAACAAGTAACAAATGACATTTTTTCTCCATAAATAAACCTCCATTATTTCCTGTCTCTCCCACATATGCTCTTACAACCGCTTTTACAAAATAATTTTTGGTTCGCTCCTTTATTATAAAATTTGAATCTTTCGCGTATTTTATATTATACTAAAAACCTATACAATTCCATTTTCATGAAGAGGAGGAAAACTGCATGGGCCTGTTTGAACAAAACCTTGAAAAATATGCAGCGCTTGCTGTTCGCGTTGGCGTAAATATTCAAAAAGGACAGACTCTTTTTATCACCGCGCCGCTGGAGGCAGCCGAGCTTGTCCGGAAAATTGCCGTCAAAGCGTATGAAGCCGGCGCTAAGCATGTATACGTCGAATGGAACGATGAAGAGCTTACATACATTACATATAAACATGCGCCAGATGAAGCGTTTCATGAATTTCCAAAGTGGAAAGCCCAAGCGAGGGAGCAGCTTGTCGGAGAAGGAGCGGCTTTCTTATCGATTTACTCGCCGAATCCGGACTTATTAAAAGATATTCACCCAGAGCGAATCGCCAATTTCAACAAAGCAGCCTCAACGGCGCTAATGAATTACCGCAGCGCCCTCATGTCAGACCGCAATTGCTGGTCAATTATTTCCGTGCCGACTCCTGCCTGGGCGAAAAAGATTTTTCCTCATCTAAACGAAAACGAAGCCATAGAAAAACTTTGGAGCGTCATTTTCGATGCCACCCGCGTCAGCTTAGAAAACCCAATCCAGGCATGGCAGGAGCATAACGACCGCCTTGCGAAAATGGTTGAGTTTTTAAACAATAAGCAATATAAACAATTGATTTATGAAGGACCGGGAACAAATTTAACGATCGAGCTTGTCGAAAATCACATTTGGCACGGCGGTGCAGCCGTCAGCGAAAACGGAGTTCGCTTTAACCCAAACATCCCGACAGAAGAAGTGTTTACAATGCCGCATAAAGACGGTGTAAATGGAGTGGTCCGCAATACAAAACCGCTCAATTACGGCGGCAACTTAATTGACAATTTTACATTGACGTTTAAAGATGGCATTGTTGTTGATTTTACGGCAGAAAAAGGCTATGAAACATTAAAACATTTATTAGACACAGACGAAGGAGCACGCCGTTTAGGCGAGGTTGCGTTAGTGCCGCATCATTCACCGATTTCAAGTTCGAATCTCATTTTTTACAACACGCTTTTTGATGAAAACGCCGCATGCCATCTCGCTCTCGGAAAAGCGTATCCGACGAACTTAAAAAACGGGGCGGCGATGTCAAAAGAAGAACTGGAAAAATGCGGAGCAAATGACAGTTTAATTCACGAAGATTTCATGATTGGCTCCGCCGAACTGAATATTGACGGCGTCACAAAAGACGGCAAGCGAGAACCAATCTTCCGCAACGGAAACTGGGCGTTTGAGCTGGAATAAAGCAGGCAGCAAACTTTGAACATAACCATACTTCAAACAGGATTGGCTATCATTTAAATGTCGTCGACCCCCAATCGTGCAAAAATCCTAGGGGATCGACGACACTTTATTTTTTAAAGCAACGATACAGAAAATACGGAAAATACAAGAAAAACAACGAATTGATAAAATTCACTGTTTGCGCTAAAATAAAAACAACAAAATTTCGACTATTATCAAAACCATGTATTATCAACGATTTTTTTGGGTTTTTATCTTAACTATGAGGAATTGAAACAACAGGTGAAACAATTTTGGCTAGTTCGTTCAGAAGGTTTTTATCTTAACTATGAGGAATTGAAACTTTCTTCATGCTCAGCATGTCTACCACAATGACATTGTTTTTATCTTAACTATGAGGAATTGAAACATGATCAGCAAATTGACGGATGTATTCAACAAGGCAGTTTTTATCTTAACTATGAGGAATTGAAACTCATATACTTCCAATCTCCCGACGAGTCCCGCATCGGTTTTTATCTTAACTATGAGGAATTGAAACATCATCGTCTGGACGCTGCTTGAAGAGATGCACAAAGTTTTTATCTTAACTATGAGGAATTGAAACACGCGAAGCAAAAAAACTTCTCCTTCCCTTAGCCCCCGTTTTTATCTTAACTATGAGGAATTGAAACACCTTCATTTCAGCTGCATCCAGCTTTGCTTGCAAGTTTTTATCTTAACTATGAGGAATTGAAACTGAAAATGGACAAGCATTCTCAAGTCAAAAATTGCGTTTTTATCTTAACTATGAGGAATTGAAACAAAAGTTGCGATGGAGCTAATAGGTTCGCCTATTGGGTTTTTATCTTAACTATGAGGAATTGAAACTTATTTCGATTCCGAACGCTTCAGCGGTTCCGTTTGGGTTTTTATCTTAACTATGAGGAATTGAAACAGAATCTTCTTCCTTGGTAATCCTGCCTTGGTGAGGTTTTTATCTTAACTATGAGGAATTGAAACTCGGGCGCCGCGTCAGACGAATCTTGCCGAATGTCAAAGTTTTTATCTTAACTATGAGGAATTGAAACATATTTGATGTGTCGCCAATCAATCCTGTTGTGAGTACGTTTTTATCTTAACTATGAGGAATTGAAACATAATTTTCCTGCGACGGATGTTGTGACAGGGGATTCGTTTTTATCTTAACTATGAGGAATTGAAACTCTCAAATACCAGAAGAAATTAGCAAAAGAACAACGTTTTTATCTTAACTATGAGGAATTGAAACAAAAAATATGATTGTAAAGAGCCTTCAGACATTTTTAGGTTTTTATCTTAACTATGAGGAATTGAAACAACTCGCCTAGACGAGTTTTTATTTTCTTGTCTCTTCTGGTTTTTATCTTAACTATGAGGAATTGAAACTTTGAGCGGTATATCTACCGCTGAAGAATAAGCAGGAGCGTTTTTATCTTAACTATGAGGAATTGAAACATGTGTCGCCCTTTTGGATCGTGTAATAGACCGGTCCGTTTTTATCTTAACTATGAGGAATTGAAACAGCGAAAAAACTATCGGCAAATATCCAACAAAACGTTTTTATCTTAACTATGAGGAATTGAAACCGCTTGACTCAAGAAACAGTTCTTCGAAGCAAAACCGTTTTTATCTTAACTATGAGGAATTGAAACTGGAGTTTTGGCAGAACGAAAAAAATGTCAATACATTGTTTTTATCTTAACTATGAGGAATTGAAACTCTCGATTGCGGTCAATGCGGATCCGAAAGAGATACGGGTTTTTATCTTAACTATGAGGAATTGAAACCCGGATTCATGGACGGAGAGCCGATTCAAGTAGAGAAGGTTTTTATCTTAACTATGAGGAATTGAAACATGCTAAAAGATGACCGCTTTGTTAAAACAGGAAGGTTTTTATCTTAACTATGAGGAATTGAAACAATTGTGAGAACGCCACGAATTTCCACTTTTTCAACTGCGTTTTTATCTTAACTATGAGGAATTGAAACCGAAAACTCAATCCGGGTGTTGATGAACGGAAACTGTTTTTATCTTAACTATGAGGAATTGAAACTCGTGCAACCAAGTGGTTTGACTATGGATTCATTTGAAAGTTTTTATCTTAACTATGAGGAATTGAAACGCGAGAAATCCCCCCCAGTTCCGTTAAGATTCTGAGGTTTTTATCTTAACTATGAGGAATTGAAACCTCGCGACAAATCCAAAAATCCCATACACCGATGCTGGGTTTTTATCTTAACTATGAGGAATTGAAACTTTGAGGATTCGGCTTCACATACGGAGTTGTCGCCAGTTTTTATCTTAACTATGAGGAATTGAAACACACAAGAGGGATTAGCAAAAGCTCTAAATATAAAGGTTTTTATCTTAACTATGAGGAATTGAAACATTGAGCCAGCGTAATGACCGGGCAACTAAATTCTTGTTTTTATCTTAACTATGAGGAATTGAAACATGCAACGCTTTATTCTGATAATCTCAACTTAAAGTTTTTATCTTAACTATGAGGAATTGAAACCTTCCAACAGCAACCTTGGAATATTCAATCCTTTCAGTTTTTATCTTAACTATGAGGAATTGAAACCACTAGCAATGGCAGCCATATCGTCAACCGTAGCGTCGTTTTTATCTTAACTATGAGGAATTGAAATATTTCTTTTTGCAATTTTTCTATCTCTTCATTAATTATATTATAATGTTTTTATCTCAATCATAAGGAACTGAAACAACCAGCTTAAAGTTGCTGCATGAAGGGATACATAATAAGGATTCTGTTTGAAGACATCATTAGCGGAGAATTGCCGCCCCAATAACAAAAAGCCCCTCTCGTATGAGAAGGGCTTTATTTGTTTAATCGGTGGTGCTAGATAAAATCTGGAGCATATAAAAATAGCCCTTGCATGGGAGAAGACCCATGCAAGAGCACTTTCATTTTACAACAGATCAAACGAAAATTCAAAAACAATATGCGGCCATTCTATTTTTGTATCAACCCAATTGTCTTGTATCCAAACCCGCTTACAACGCAGAAATCGGCACTTGTTAAAACAAGAAGATGCGGTGATCATCGCCATCCATGTTCTTGGCAAAACTGCTTGGTTATATCTCTGAACGAACATGGCATCGTTTCGTGATCCGGGAACCTATTCGCACTAGATGGAATTTTATTGGCATATACCTTGGTAGTTCTTGGGCTAGTTGAGCGGTAAAGATCAACTAGCACCACGGGTACTTTTATCATTTACTTAATTTAATTACCGTACTAAAACACGAATCTTCATACCGTTATTGTAGATGAATGTTCGTTTTTTACATTCTTATCAACAATTGTTATTTCTAAATCTAAAGCTCGCGCAAGCTTAAGAAGAGTTGATAATTCTGGTACATCTTTTCCGTTTTCAATCCTAGATATTGTTTTTTGAGCCACTCCTGTCATTCTTGAAAGATCGCGTTGAGACAACTTTTTCCGATCACGTGCAGCCATTAATTTACCTACGATCTCCAACAGAAAGTACTCTTCTGGATCTTGTTGCATTAACTCTTTACGGAGATCGTCAAAAGATTTCATTTAAAAATTCCTCCTTTTCGGTAAATTTATAATCGATATAACACTTATCAGAGAGCATCAAAATATTCCATTTAAACCTTCCCCCTTTTTGGCAAATTTGCACTCAACATAGGAATCGTATTTAATTAGAATCTCTAGAGGTACCGCATTATTCTTACGACCGATAAATCGGTCGTGGACATCACTGTTTACGATTGAGATATTCTTCTTTTCGTTGTTCTGCACGCTTAATTTCAACACGTGGAGTTTTGTTTTGTTTTTTTGGAAATACGTTAGTAAAAACAATTGTGTCGCCTTCAAAATAGAAGAATAACACCCTATGGTCACTAATTCTAAGTTGCCAAATCCCATCCGTCCCAGTTAATTTCTTAATATCTTTATGTGAGACGACACCAGCATGAATAAGTTGCCCGTTTTCTTCTAAATAACTCATCATAATAATTGTTTTCCTGTAAGTTTCTTTATCATGCTTCTGTACTTCAAGAATCCAATCGTAAACAGGTTGACGCCCGCGACCATCGGCGTAGAATTCTAGTTTCATTTGTCGCGGCTCCTCTTCTACATATTATTTATTTCCTATTCAAAATGATAACATTCATGTTATCGGTTAAAACCATGATAACATGAATGTTATCACTGATCAAACAATAATGAAGATGTTGATGCTTTAATACTCCATTGTTTTTATAGAGAGAAATTCTCTAAAGCCTGATCCATCATATCATTACTAATACCGATATACCGCAAAGCAATCGAAGGTGCCGAATGTCCAAAAATCTGCTGCAACATCGCGACGTCCTTCGTCTGCTGGTAAATGGTATCCAAACGTTTTTCGCATCGTATGTGTCCCAATCGGTCCTTCTTTTTTATGGAATTCTTTACCCAAACATTTAGTATAGAACCGATAAAAAAACTCTCTTCCCCAGGCAGGAAAGAGAGTTTTAAACGTCCCAGGAGAGATTCGAACTCCCGACCGACGGCTTAGAAGGCCGCTGCTCTATCCAGCTGAGCTACTGGGACACAGTATTAAAATCATATTTGATTTTGCTGATACTTTCTCAGTTTCTACCTCCACCCCACTCTCAGTAAGCCAATTCAAGAAGCGGCTCGAGTGGTGTGCTGATGTTACTTCAATGATGCAAATTCGATCGTGCTCTATCCTGTCCCTTCCTCTTCCCGCTTATTCGAAGATGATGGATGCGTCGGGACAACTCGCAGCTCATTCATTGATGCGCTGCTCGTAGCTGAGCTACTGGGACATAAATATTAAAATTATATTCGGTTTTGCTACACTTTACTTTGTTTTTTCTGCCGTCCCGCACTCAGTAAGCTTATTCAAGATGCAGCTCGAGTGGTACGCTGTAGTTATTCCAAAGATGCTTACTCGAACGTGCTACTGGGACATGAAATATTTAATGGTGGGCCTAAGTGGACTTGAACCACCGACCTCACGCTTATCAGGCGTGCGCTCTAACCAGCTGAGCTATAGGCCCAAAGCCTTATATGGAGCGGGTGATGGGAATCGAACCCACGACATCAGCTTGGAAGGCTGAGGTTTTACCACTAAACTACACCCGCATTTTGTTACTCACTTTTCTATATTTATCTCCGCTACGCACCGTCATGCCTCTTCCTCTGCCAGCTGATTCGGAGATGATGGATGCGTCGAGGCAACTCGCCGCCTATTCATGGATGCATCGCTCGTGGCTGAGGTTTTACCACTAAACTACACCCGCATTTTGTTACTCACTCTTCTATATTTATCTCCGCTACGCACCGTCATGCCTCTTCCTCTGCCAGCTGATTCGGAGATGATGGATGCGTCGAGGCAACTCGCCGCTCATTCATGGAAGTGTCGCTCGCGGCTGAGGTTTACCGCTAAACTACTTCCGTATTTGATATTGATGGAGGCGGCACCCGGATTCGAACCGGGGGTAAAGGTTTTGCAGACCTCTGCCTTACCACTTGGCTATGCCGCCATGTCCTAAGCGGAAGACGGGACTCGAACCCGCGACCCCCACCTTGGCAAGGTGATGTTCTACCACTGAACTACTTCCGCACATGTTGGCTGGGGTAGCTGGATTCGAACCAGCGCATCACGGAGTCAAAGTCCGTTGCCTTACCACTTGGCTATACCCCATTGTAAGCACTCAGAAACAACTTCGCGAACCCACATCAGAGGACGATATTTACGAAAATAATTTGGTAACGGCACATCGCTGTTCTAAATGGGGCGACTAGTGGGAATCGAACCCACGCATGCCAGAGCCACAATCTGGTGCGTTAACCACTTCGCCATAGCCGCCATCATCTTTGGCAGGGGCAGTAGGAATCGAACCCACACCGGAGGTTTTGGAGACCTCTGTTCTACCATTAAACTATGCCCCTATCGCTTTTTTATGCTTATATTGTCAATATATTGCCAAATGGTGGAGGGGGACGGATTCGAACCGCCGAACCCAAAGGGAGCGGATTTACAGTCCGCCGCGTTTGGCCGCTTCGCTACCCCTCCAAATATTTTAAAAGCAAGCAAGAATTATTATATTCAAATATAGGATGTTGTCAATATATTTTACATACAAAAATTCAGCAAAAACGATTTGATCGAACGACAGCTTCCTCAATTTACCACGTTCTATTATGTTTGTCAATATATTTTTCGATTGTGACAGCCTACCAATAATATTATAGCGCGTTTTTTATTATTTACGTATAATTTTATCATAAACTTTCAACTTCATCGGCACATTACATCAATCATGAAAGGAGATGGCCTAAAGTGAAGCTGTCTTTTGTTGAATTATTGAACGCTTACCGCCAACTATGGTCCAATCGTTCTTTAGCAAACGCCCAAAACTTAAATGAGGAAAACAGCAAGCAACTATTGCTTGAAACGATTGAAAAAGAACTGCGCGATGAAATGACACATCCGCGCGTGCGGCAGTCGCCTGAAGTGAAATTTTACATCGCGCTGCAACGAATTATGCTCTCCTCGCTAAACGATCATGAAAAACTCGAGTTAATTAAGCTGCATCTTGAAGTCATGAATAAAATTAGTCATTATTGAGCTTTTTCTCACTGCACCGCAAAAGAGCCAAACACGGCTCTTTTTTTCGCATAAAACAGCGATATTCGCAAAAAATATGTAGCGAAATTATTCTTTTAGGGAGGAATTTTTGTGTCGTTCATTCCGTACGATCCATTCCGTCATTTCGATACGATAAGACGCGATTTTGATCGTTTCTTCTCAACGGACTTTCCTGCGTTATTTTCCCGCTTTAATGAACATATGAGCATGCCGCGCATCGATATGCACGAAACGGACCATGAGTACATTGTTTCTTGCGATTTGCCTGGTCTTGAGAAAAAAGAAGATGTAAACATTGATGTGAACAACAACGTGTTAACGATTAGCGGCACTATCGAGCGCAACAAAGATATAAAAGAAGAACAGCTCCATCGCCGCGAACGTTTTTTCGGGCGGTTCCAGCGTTCGATTACGCTGCCGGCCAACGCTTCTGCCGAGAATATAAAAGCATCGTATAAAAACGGCGTGCTTGAAATTCATATTCCAAAAACGGTTTCCCAACATAAAAAGCGCGTCGATATTGAGTTTCATTAATGAATAACAGAGCATAAAAAGAGGCTGTTTCATAAGGGTCTGAGCTTACACAACACAAACAGCCAACAGTATACAGTGTGTGTAAGTCCGACCCTTTGTTTTTAAGACAGCCTCTGTTTATTTACTGCTTTCTCGGACAATTAACTTAGTTGGAATCACGACCTTTTTGCAAATATCCCGGTTTGTTGAAAGCCGTTCTACAAGCAATTCCACGGCCGTTTCTCCCATAAATTCCGTATATACTTTTACAGTTGTTAGCGGCGGCTGTACAAACTTCGATGTCGCTATGTCATTAAATCCGACAATCGCCACTTCATCAGGCACTTTGATTCCCTCTTCGTGCAACGCTCTTAAAGCCCCGATTGCCATGGAGTCGCTTGCGACAAAAAAAGCGGATGGGAGTTTCTTTAACGTCAGCGCTTGCTTCATTAAGCGATAACCGTCTTCTGCGGTAAATTTTCCCGTAAATACATATTCTGAACGGTATAGCCCTTTTAAATATAAGTATTCATGAAAAGTTGTTTCCCTTTCATCCTTAATCAGCTGCTCTCCGTCCACATATTCGCGTCCGCCTATATAGCCAATTTCTTTATGGCCGCTGTGAATGAGATAATCCAAAACTTCAATCATGGCCTTCCGGAAATCAATCACAACCGAATCAAAGCGATGCTCATCCGGAGAAGAGTCAACAAAGACAATGTTTTCTGTACATGATGTAAACACTTGAATATCGTTTGTTCCGAATTTTCCAACAGCGATGATTCCATCAAGCCCTGTTAACCACTCTGATTGGTATGAACCATCTTGTTTAAACAGTTTTACGAGTTCAATTTGACGTTGAAAACATTCTTTTTCTACACCTAGACGAATCGCCATGTAGTACGGGTCACCCAGTTCCTGCAGCTCTGAATACCAATGGACAAGCCCGAATCGCAGCCGCTCTTTAGCTGCCTGCTGGCTGCGTTCACGCAATGTTTTGTAATTTAACTCTTGGGCAATCTCAAAAATACGTTTTCTCGTTTCATCAGAGACAGACAGCGTTGTGTCATAGTTGAGCACACGCGAAACCGTCGCAAGCGACACTCCCGCTTTTTCAGCTATCTCTTTTAAAGTCGCCATTTGCTAACATCCTTTCTGACCGCTCCCCAATCCCGTTTGCCATCTTTCATAAACGGCTGAATTTTTTATTCATTCCACTTTGATAATTTTACTTTCGTATGGCAAAAGCTCTATATCTGCAAATTTTTTTCTTTCTGACGTATGATTCAGTAAAAATAAATACTCTTTGTCACCACATGTTCGTTTATAAACTTCCAAGCCATCATCACTTTCAACGTACCAAATTTGTTTTAACTCGACAACTTCTTTGGCCATTTCGGAGATTAATTCTTCATCGACACCGCCGCCAATATAATAAACAGTGCCTTTGCCGTAATGGTTTTTCGTTACAGCAGCTAACGGGAAAAACGGATCTTCATATCGGTAAAGAACTTCAGCCGTAGTCGGAGTAATAAGATCCCGCCATACCGTACAATTGAATCGTTTTCCTGCATACTTTCCTTCGCCGATAATCGGAACGGATTGCGACACAGATAACGACTCAACTTCATGAATTTCAATTCCCGCTATCTCTTTCACATATCCTGGTAATACTTGTTTAAAATGAATGTTATTATTTTTGTCCTTTAGACCGGTACGGAAAGTGAAGATGAGCACACCGCCATTTTCAACAAATTCCGTAAAACGCCGGCCAAGCTCTTGATCGATAATTTGCAACGCCGGAACAAGCAGTACTTTATATTTTGCAAAATCTCTGTTAACCGGAATGACATCGATATGTGCATTTAATTTATAAAACGGTGTATATAACCGCAGCAGCTCATTCGTAAAATCAAATCCTTCACTTTGCTGCTGGAATCTCCAGGACCAAATATTATCGTAGTCATACAAAACAGCGATATCTGCCTTAATTTCTGATTGAAGCACATCTTCATATTGGACAATATCGGAAAAAACATTTTGAACTTCCTTATATTTCCGTCCCCGGCGATTGCTGTGATCAACAATTCCGTAACAAAACTGCTCTGCCCCTTTGTTCATCCCGCGCCAACGGAAATAAAGCATATTCGTACAACCGTGGGCAAATGCTTGATATGACCACATTTTCGCTTGATTAGGACGAGGCAAATACCCAATCACATTATGGCCTTGGGCGCCCATTAATTCTTCGACAATCCAGTAGTTTTTGCCGAGCAGTCCCCGGTTGAAATCATGGGTCATCGCGATCGCTGCCGGCGGGATTGGTTCAGCTAAACCGCCCCATACAGGATAGTTATCATAGGAAACAAAGTCGAGCCATCTCACATTTTCCTCATGGTCAAACCATTTATTAAAAAAGCCGCCGGATACGTTCGTTGTTACAAGCTGATGTTCACCTTTATATTGACGGACAATACGGATCATCTCATGAGCATAACTATTGACAGAATACGAACGAAAACGGGCCCAATCAAGCTGTAAAGACGGGTTATGTGTTGTGATCGTCTTTTTTGGAATTGGAATTTCCGTAAAATCGTTATATGTTTGTCCCCAGAAAATCGTGCCGTATGCTTCATTTAATTTGTCAATCGTCTTGTATTTGTCTTGCAAAAAACGCTGAAAGGCTTCGTGACATTGTTCACAGTAACACATGTCGCTTCCTTCATGACCAAATTCGTTATCAATTTGCCATGCGACAATGGCCTTCTCATCTCGATAATGCTCAACAAGTTTTTTTGTAATACGCGCGCTATACTCACGATATGTCTTTGAATTAAAACAATATTGCCGCCGTCCGCCAAAAACGCGGGTATTCCCATTTTCGTCCTTCGATAAAATATCCGGATGTTTTTTGGCAAGCCACGCCGGAAAAGTCGCAGTCGGCGTTCCAAACATAACGGACAAACCGTATTCTTTTAGTTTACTAATGACATGGTCGAAGAAAGAAAAGTCAAATTCCCCTTCTTTTGGTTCCATTAAATGCCACGCAAATTCACCGATTCGGACAATATTCGCTCCCAATTCTTTAATTCCTTGTATATCTTCTTCAAGCATTTCTTTTGGCCAATGTTCTGGATAATAGTCTACTCCTACATACATCAGTTATTCCCTCCTATTTCCATTTGAAACCACCATGTAAATGAACAATAAGGTTGAATCGAACCAACTTTGCGGATGGCATGGGCAACATATAAATTGTCATATACACCTGTACACGGCTCCAGCGCTAAGTTATAATCGCCGCGGTAGCCGCCTTGCGTTTTCCAAATGCCTAAATACGGAATTTTATCAACTGGATAATGATAAGTAAGCGAACGCTTTATGTCTTCCTGCACAATGCCGCATCTTCCTTCTTTTATAGGCTCGATAAAATAAAATTTTTCGCAATTGTTTGCACAAGCCGGTTCCATTTTTGATAAATCGAGCGGCTGACCTGTTTTTTGCGAGATAGTAATTGGATAGTTATGGATCGTTCCCCATTCTCCAAGATGCTCTGTGCTGTGTTCGACTGTCATCACTTTCGTTAAATAACGCGGAACAATTATTTTGGTAAATTCATTGCACCGCAATAAGGCGTGCGGTGTCCATATAAAATAAAATGGTTCATCACTATGATTCGTTGCTTCATAGGCAAAACATAAGCGGTTTTTCTCAAGCCGCACCTGCTTTTTCAACGTATAAGGAAAAACAGGACTTTTCACTGAAAAAATGACGGTTTCTCCTTCGATTTTATGAGACCATGGAAGTGCCCAAACTTCGCCGTGGTCAGGTATCGGTTTTCCGCTAACCGGGTCGACACATGCATCAATCGTTGGAAACACCTCATCAAATCCGCTTGAATCATAATGAGAAAACGATGCACCGTAAGGCGGAAGAGAAAGAACATCATCTTTTGCTTGAAATAGCCATTCCCAATTTGCTTGTTTATCGTAAAAAGAGGCAAGTTTGCTGCCGTACACCGGAAGAAAGGTAGCTTTCATATATTCGTTTTCTAAAATAATACTGTCGAGACCTTTAAATGTTCCTTCTTTAATCATGGCGACTCTCCTGCACTTTCTTTAAAAATCGCTGAAAAGCTACTTTTCCTTCTCTTGTTCTTTTGAATACTCCGGCATGTTCAAGCACTTTTTCAAATCGTTTCCCCGTTTCATGCCGGAGAATTTCGTGCACGTTGTCATAAGTAATCGAACGGTACTTATGGGAAAGTTCTTCGTACCAATCCCAATGTTTTAGCATTGATTCTTCCCACTCGTTGCGGTTCGTTCGCTGAATCAAATAATCCGCCAACTTGTTTAATTCAGCGGCTAATCTCCCCGGCAGTACCGCAAGCCCCATCACTTCAATGAGACCGATATTTTCTTTTTTAATATGGTGCAGCTCTTCGTGTGGATGAAAAATGCCGTACGGATACTGAGCGGAGGTACGGTTATTCCTTAGAACGATGTCCATTTCATACAAACCGCTGCGGCGTCTGGCAATTGGCGTAACGGTATTGTGCGGTATATCCCCACTGAAAGCATAAATATCGGCTGATGGGTCGCTATATTGTTTCCATGTTCGATAAATAAGATCGGCAGCATTCAATACTTCTTCTTTCGTTCCGCGCACACGAATGACTGACATCGGCCAACGAACAATGCCTACTGTCAGCGATGGATACAACGGAAGGTTGATTTTCTCTTCTATTTCTGCCTTTTCAATCGCGAACGTATATTTGCCGCCTTGATAATGGTCATGTGACAAAATGGAACCGCCGACAATCGGCAAATCGGCATTAGAGCCGATAAAGTAATGCGGAAATTGCTCGATAAACTCCAGCAAGCGCACAAATGTTTCTCTTCCCATTTTCATCGGAACGTGCTCGCGGCTGAAAACGATGCAATGCTCATTGTAATAAACATATGGAGAATATTGAAAACACCATTGCTCTCCGGCAAGAGTCAGCGGAATGACACGATGATTTGAACGGGCCGGATGGCGAAGCGTGCCTTCGTATCCTTCGTTTTCTGCACAAAGTAAGCAGGCTGGGTAGCTGGATGCCGGCAAATCTCTTAATCTCGCAATTTCTTTCGGATCCTTTTCCGGCTTTGCTAGATTGATCGTCATGTCAAATTCTCCATATGCTGTTTCGGCTTTCCATATTTTATTTTTCGCAAGACGATTGCTGCGGATATAGTTGGAAGCAATATTGAATGAATAGAACCAATCGGTTGCTTTCTCAGGATGCTCATGATATCTTTGATAAAATTCACGAATGATTTCGGACGGCCGCGCCATTAAACAATTCATAATATTGGCGTCTAAAATATCCCTTTCCGTCACCGTGTTTGTCTCCAACCGTCCATGTTCATATGCCCAGTCTAATATATTTTCGAGAATCGAATCACAAGATGCGCCAATCTCATCCGCTTTTATTTCTACACTTTTCCATTCTTCCAGCTTTAAAGTAGCTAAAATCCGGTTTCTTGCATAAATCGCATCTTCGGGATGAAGCAAGCCTTGCTTGATTCCATATTGAATAAGCTTTTCAATCTCTTCGTAAATATGGATCATATTAAGCACCCCGATATCCGTTTGGTTTTGCTTGATGCCACTGCCATGCCGATGCAACAATCTCATCAATATTGGTGTACTTCGGTTCCCATCCGAGTTCCCGCTTTGCTTTTTCCGAAGAAGCGACTAACCGCGCTGGATCGCCCGCACGTCTTGGCACGACCCGAGCCGGGATGTCATGACCTGTCACACGGCGGGCGGCTTCGATGACTTCTTTCACGCTAAAACCATTACCATTGCCAAGATTATAGATGCTGCTTTCTGCTCCACTTCGCAGCTTTTCTACCGCCAAAATATGCGCATCAACTAAATCAACAACGTGAATGTAGTCACGTATGCATGTTCCATCAGGCGTATCATAATCGTCTCCAAAAATATGAATCTCGTCTCTTTGGCCCAGCGCCACTTTTAAAACGAGAGGGATTAAGTGTGTTTCCGGGTTGTGATCTTCTCCGATTATCATTCCGTATGCTCCGGCTACATTGAAATATCGCAATGAAATATAACGAATTCCATGGGAACGGCTTACCCATTTCATCATTTTTTCCATCGCCAATTTCGTTTCACCGTACGTACTGGTCGGGACGGTCGGGTCTGTTTCAACGATCGGAATTTGCTTTGGCTCGCCGTATACAGCTGCTGTTGATGAAAAGACAATTTGCTTTACAGCGAATTCGTTCATCACCTCAAGAAGAACTTGTGTGCCATAAACGTTGTTATCGTAATATTTAAGCGGTTCCTGCATGCTTTCTCCTACTAGTGAATTCGCGGCAAAATGAACAACGGTTTCAATGTCATGTTTTCGGAACACGTTTCGTAAAAATTCACGATCGCGAATATCTCCTTTGTAAAAATGCGCTTGAGGATGAACCGCTTTAATGTGGCCTGTTTGCAGGTTGTCGACAACAACGACTTGTTCTCCCTTTTCAATTAAACGGTACACTGCATGGCTTCCAATATATCCGGCACCACCGCATACGAGAATCATACAACCGTCTCCTTTTCCTCTAAAATTTCTCCTGCCCCGTCGCCAATCTTCACAACATAAAAACTCGCTTCGTAGCCCACTTTATTCACATATTCTTTTCCTACTTCATCGATAAATGAGTCGATATATTCATTTCGGACAATATTCACCGTGCAGCCGCCGAAACCGGCGCCTGTCATTCGCGCTCCAATTGTCCCTTTATGCTTCCATGCCGCCTCCACAAGTGTATCTAACTCTATTCCTGTTACTTCATAGTCATCGCGCAAAGAAAGATGCGACTCTTTCATTAGTTCACCAAACTGCTGTAAATCGCCTCTTTCCAAAATCGACACCGCTTGTTTTGTGCGTTCATTTTCTGAGACAACATGGCGCACACGCTTCTGTTCCATAGGAGAAAGAAGCGTTTTATACTGTTCAAACTGCTCATTCGTTAAGTCACATAAAGAGTCAATGTCAACATGCTGTTTTAGCTTAAAAAGAGCTGCTTCACACGTTGCCCGGCGCTCATTGTAGGCTGAGTCAGCTAAGCCGCGTTTTTTGTTCGTATTCGCAATCACAATCGAGCAATCCATCATGTCAACAGGTAAATGACGATATTCAAGCGTTTGGCAGTTTAATAAAATCGCATGTCCTTTTTTTCCAAACCCTACTGCAAACTGGTCCATAATCCCGCAGTTCACACCGATATATTCATTTTCAACTTTTTGGCTCAATTTCACGAGCTCCATCATATCAAGCTTTGCATCGAACAGTTCATTCATCAATACAGCCGTTACCAACTCAATCGATGCGGATGATGATAGCCCGGCACCGTTTGGAATATTGCCGTAATACATAATTTCTAAGCCTCTGTTTATCGGCTGCATATGCTGCACGGCCGCTATAATCCCTTTTGGATAATTCGCCCAACCGTGTTGTTCATGAAATGATAAATCTTTATAATCAACCGTAATCATGCCCGCTTCAGGGAAATTTTTGGAATATAAACGAATAGACGAGTCAGCCGTTTGCCGGACAAGCGCATATGTCCCAATATGCAGCGCACACGGCAATACATGCCCGCCGTTATAATCTGTATGTTCGCCGATTAAATTGACACGCCCCGGCGCAAAAAAGATGCGAATCTCTTCCTCTTTTCCGCCGAATAACTGAAGAAAGTCTCTCTTTAAATGTTTCATTATTATAGTCCTCCTACCTTTACTGCCGCAAACTTCCGCAACGTAGCAGAAACATACCTACTTTTGTTTCCATATAAAAAGCTGAAACCTCTATCTGGACTTACATCTAAATGAATGATAAAAGGGAGCAGTCAATGGTTTGAAGCGGCTGTTATCGATATTATTTCACCGCACTTCCAAGCATACCGGATATGAAATGACGCTGCAGCGCAAGAAAGAAAACGATAATTGGAACAGTCGCCAATGTTACTCCTGCCATCACTTGACCGTAATCAATACGTGATAAACCAAACAAGCTGGATAAAGCAACAGGAAATGTATACATTTCTTCTGATGATACGGCAATTAGCGGCCATAAAAAGCTGTTCCATTGATACATAAATAAGAAAATTGCCGTTGCTGCAAGAGCAGGTTTCATTGATGGAAGAACAATCCGGAAAAAGATTCTCCATTCGCCTGCCCCATCAATACGAGCAGCCTCAATTAAAGCGTCAGGAAATGCCAACATATTTTGCCGCATTAAAAATATCGCAAATGGATACGCTAAATTCGGCAAAATTAAGGCTTTATACGTATTTAACCAGCCAAAAGCCGCCATCATTTTAAAGAGCGGAATTACCGTAGCGTGATAAGGAATCATCATCGATAAAAGAAATATCGTAAATATTACATTTCTGCCTTTAAAGTGGAATTTGGCAAATGCATAGGCAGCCATCGTACAAATGATTAAACTTAACACTGTATAAGTACCGGCCACAAATAATGAATTAAACATGACACGTCCGATACCGATGGACTCATTTAAATTCGTTATATTTTCGATAAGCTTTGTACCTGGTACTAATGTCGGTGTGGACGAAAACATCTTTCCGCTTTCATTCGTTGCTCCAATCATCGCCCAATAAAATGGGAATAATGAAATGATCACCCCAACCGTTAAAACGGCATACAACCCTATTTTTTGCAAAAGCTTTCTTTGGCTCATCTCTCATCACCCGAAATCTTAAATTGAATAAAACTTAAAATAGCAATCAAAACGACAATCACGTACGCAATTGTTGAAGCATAGCTAAAATCAAAGTATCTGAATCCTGTTTGATAAAGATACATTCCAATGGTTAATGTTGCGTCACTCGGTCCGCCTTTTGTTAACGTGTATGGCTCATCAAACAGCTGCAATGTACCAATCGTCGATAAAATCGCCGTAAATAAAATGACTGGTTTTAACTGAGGAATCGTAATCGAGAAAAATTGGCGGATTTTTGATGCACCATCAATACTTGCTGCTTCATATAATTCTTCTGAAATATTTTGCATTGCGGCTAAATAAATCACCATATTGTAGCCAACCCAGCGCCATGTCATCGCTATAATGAGCGCCACTTTCGCCCAAACAGGGTGCGATAGCCACGGAACCGCATCCAATCCAATCGACATCAAAAATTTATTAATAATTCCATCCCCCATCATCATGATGGAGAAAATAATCGAGTATGCGACAAGCGATGTTACCGCCGGCAAGAAAAATGATACACGGAAAAATCCTTTCAACTTGAGCAAAGCAGAATTCAAACATGTCGCTAAAACTAAGGCTAAAAACAACATGATCGGAACTTGTATAATTAAGATAAGAAAGGTGTTTTTCAATGCTTTTATAAAAATTTCGTCTTTAAAAAGCCGCATATAATTATCCAGCCCGGCAAATACAAATTGTCCTCCATCGTTTGTTTGAAAACTCAGTACAAACGAGTAAATAATTGGATAAAGCATGAATATGGCAAACAAAATCACCGCCGGAGCAATAAACAAATAAGGAACGATTTGTTTAGAATGGAACCGAAATTTTTGCGATTTTCCTAACTCTACTTTTGCACTTGGCCCATTTGTTTTCAAACTAGACACCTCGCTTTCAAACATCCACCGCCGCTTATGAAAAAACAGGGCTGACCCATAAGTGTCTGCCCCGCACACAACCGGGAATAGGCTGCGGGGGCTGACACTTTGCATTTGAGTCAGCCTCATTCTGTTTTCAATCTTCTCCTTTAAATTTAGTAACGATTTATCTCGCGCTTTGTGCGGGCTTTAATGCGTTCAGCAGCCTCTTTAAGAGCTTTTTTCACATCTTTTCCATTAAATACATCTGCTTGTGCTTTAATTGATTCGTCCAAAGCAATCGAATAATCGTTTGTATAATATGCCGTTGGAATATCCTTCATCTCATTGGCAAACAATTGCCAAATTTTTTCGCCGCTGAAAAACTCAACCCCGCTCGTGAACAACTCTGAATCATAAGCAGTTGATAAAGATGGGAATAACCCATATTTCTCCATAGCCATCAATTGAATTTCTTTTGTTGTTGAGAAGAACTCTAAGAATTTATACGCTTCTTCTGGATGCTTTGTAGATGCCGGAATCATCCAGCTGCTGCCCCCTAAGTTTGCTGCGCGATTCCCGCCTTTTTCAAATGCAGGTAATAGAAATACTCCCCATTTTCCCTTTGTATCTTTCGCTTGATCGATAATGGTTCCGTAATACCAAGCCCCAAACGGAATCGTTGCAACAGAGCCATCTACTGTTGCTGAAACAACTCCATTCCATCCATCTACATCTTTAATTAATTTGGCATCGTCAAATTTCTTTAACATTTCCATTGCTTGTACAGCTTTTGGATTCGTTAAATCGATTTTCCCATCCTTATCAAAATAGTAAACTCCTAATTGGTTTAACATCATCCGGAAAATCGGATCGTCTTTAAATTTATCCAGCGGCATTGCGTATGCGCCTGTAGCTTTCTTAATCTTCTTGCCTGCTTCTAAGAAATCATCCCACGTCTCAATTTCTTCTGCTTTTACTCCCGCTTTTTCAAAAAGATCTTTCCGATAGAACATCCCTGTTGGACCAGCATCAAACGGCATCGCGTAAAACTTTCCATCCACCATTGTTAAATCTTTCTTAAATTGCGGAAAATGATCTGCATGCTTATCAAAACCTTTTTCTGATAAGTTTAAAAAACCTTTCGGAAACGCTTCTACATAACCGTGGATACGATCATCTTCTACTAAGACAATGTCAGGCAGTCCTGTACCGCCAGCTGCTAAACCTGTTGATAATTTGTCATAAACATCCAGGCGCCCGATGTCTTCCACCTTAAGCTCAATGTTTGGATTTTCCTGTTGAAATTCTTTCGCTGCTTCCTTTAATGCGCCTACGTTTACATTCCAAGCCCATGCTGTAAGAGTCACTTTCTCCCCTTTGTCTGATGAAGCCGAATCATTCTTGCTGCAAGCTGCCAATAGCACCATAGATGCCACTAAAAGTAATAAAAAATTCCAATACCTTCTCAAAATCGTTCTCCTCCCCCTAATAAATCTTTAAACCATTAAGTAAGCGTTTACACTTACTGATAAAAATTTTAGTAAAAATATTAATGATAGTCAATAACTTTTTAGTAAATATATTCGTAAAATTTCTAAAAATATTCTAAATCGGAAACATTTTCTTTTATAAGACGTATTATTGTGGCAAACTAAATACATCACTTTTTCCAAAAGGGGGGTTACAAGATTGGAAACAAAAGCATTCTTAATAGAAGAGTTAAAAAAAATCGAGAAATGGGAACAGGAACAAAAAGATTTATGGTTTTGGGAAAAGCTTGGACGGTTGCCTTTTAAAGTATTAGATAAACTGACGCCGTCTTTCATTCATAAAAAAGTCGGTCAGCTTCTTGATGAGATTGGCAGCTATATTCAAACCGGCGGACAATACCTCGTTCAAGAACAAAAAATATTGAGTAAATTTTCCGGAAACGACACAACTCCGCCATTGGAAGAGATAAAGCATTTTCCGATTGAAACAATGGACCGCGTCTGTGACGAAATCGTGCAGTCCCGCGCCACATTCGCGCAATATCAAGGTGCGACAACCGGTGTCGGCGGCATTTTTACATTGGCGATCGACATCCCCGCACTGCTTGGGCTTGCTTTAAAAACATTGCAAGAAATCGCAATTGCTTACGGATACGATCCAAAAGAAAAAAGAGAACGAGTTTTTATTATTAAATGCTTACAGTTTTCCTCCGCTGACATTGTCGGCAAAAAAGCGATTTTTGAACAATTAACATCTTTTAACGATGAACATCAGCAAGTTTTTTCGCAGCTGCAGGGCTGGCGGGAAGTGATGATGACCTTCCGTGACCAATACGGCTGGAAAAAGCTTTTGCAAATGATTCCGATTGTGGGGATTATTTTTGGTGCTATATTAAATAAATCAATGATTGAAGGAATTTCTGAAGCAGGAAAGATGCTATACAGGAAGCGGCGAATTTTGGAAAAGCTTTCAGAAATGAAAAACAGTGTCTAAGAAACATTCTTGACACTGTTTTTCATTATTCAACAGCTTGGGTGGGAGATAACGGACGCTAGAAGTGCGATAAGTTCAACTAACATCAGCGGGGGATGAAGATACCCCCCACTGATGAAGTGGCGCTTTATTAGCACGCCTTCAGCCTCCACACGCAACTCACGTAATCCCCCTGCAATTGCGGAATGTTTAAACCTACATACATTAATTCATCGCCGCCATACACTTCCCCATTTTCTAGCAGTTGATAGTTCTTGTTTGGATCAAGCCCTTTTAACCGCAGAAAGGAGAGTGGTGCGTTAGGTTCCGCTAATACACGGAAATAAGCAACAAACGCTTCGGATTTGTCTTCGGAAACAAACATCCAAGCCGTTTCATTTCCTTCAAACGGACTTAAAATTCGGTAAAAATCACCATATTGGACTAAATGGCGAATTTCTTTGTAAAAAGCAACTTGTTCTTTAACCTTTTCTTTTTCTTGCTCCGTTAATTTTGTTAAGTCAAGTTCATAACCAAAGTTCCCCGACATCGCCACATTTCCGCGTATATCAAGCGATGTCACCCGATGAACTTGATGGTTAGGCACAGCGGAAACATGGGCTCCCATTGCACTAATCGGATAAACTAAGCTGGTGCCATATTGGATTTTTAAACGGGATACGGCATCCGTATTATCACTCGTCCATGTTTGCGGCATGTAATAAAGAATGCCCGGGTCAAAACGTCCGCCGCCTCCTGAACAGCTTTCAAATAAAACATGCGGGAACGCGGAGGTGATCTCTTCCATGACACGATATAATCCTAACATGTATCGATGAGCGGTTTCGCGTTGTCTTTCCGGCGGCAGGGCGGACGAACCGATTTCGGTCATATGACGGTTCATATCCCATTTGACATAAGAAATTGGTGCGCTCTTGAGAATATCTGAAACCGCTTTAATGACGTAATCACATACTTCTCTACGCGAATAATCCAAGATTAATTGATTACGGCCTTCTGAACGGGAACGGTTTGGTACATGAAGACACCAGTCTGGATGTCGGCGGTACAGTTCGCTGTCTACTGAAATCATTTCCGGTTCAAACCATAAGCCAAATTGCATTCCCATGCTGCGAACTTTCCGGGCTAAACTTTCCATCCCGTTTGGCAGTTTATTTTTGTCAACAAACCAATCCCCAAGCGAGCTTTTATCATTATCACGTTTGCCAAACCAGCCATCATCGAGTACAAACAACTCGATTCCCAGCTCTTTGCCTGCTTCGGCAATTTGTAAAATCTTTTCTTCATTAAAATGAAAATAGGTTGCTTCCCAGTTATTAATTAAAATCGGGCGTTCTTGATCGCGGTATTGACCGCGTGCCAGGCGCGTCCGATACAATTTATGATACGTATTTGACATATCATTTAATCCATTGGCGGAGTAAACCATCACCACTTCCGGAGTTTGAAAAGATTCCCCCGGTTCCAACAGCCACGTAAAATCAAACGGATTAATCCCCAGCGAAACACGCGCTGTTTTATACTGGTCTACTTCAACCTGTGCAAGGAAGTTGCCGCTGTATACTAAGCTGAAGCCGTATACTTCTCCATGGTATTCTCCCGCCCCTTTTTGCAGCAAGGCAATAAACGGGTTATGCTGATGGCTGCTTGCCCCGCGGCGGCTTTCAATCGATTGTGTGCCAACAACGAGCGGTCTTCTCTCAATATGGCGCTCCCTTGCCCACGCGCCAGAAAGATGCAGCAGTTCATAATCAGCATGAAAAAAATCTACGTTCATACTTAGTGCCCGTAATAGTTTAATCGTTTGCTCTCCTTCATTTTCAAAACGGACAGAACGCGTAATGACATTAAAGTTCTCATATACGGTGTAAAGTAGGACGGCTTTTAAACTTGATACAGCGTCGTGCAAAACGATTTCTAAAGACTCGGCTTCGTTCTCGTTTTCGATGTAGGTTGCCGGCAGCCCTTCCAGCTTCGGTTTGCCTTTAAAAATGCGGTGTGATTGGTAGCGCAAATCAGAAACCGTTGTTCCGTTTTCAAACTGCACTTGATAAGCAGGTGTACGGAAATCGGTATTACCGTATGCCGGATATTCTTGCGGAAGCGTATCTAATGAAAATGTGCGATCTGCCGGCTCAGGATTAGGTGAAAACGCACGATCGAGAAATTGCAGCTTTCTTGGCATATTCGCCTCGCGAATTTTTTTTCCCCAATAAAGATGAGCTAAGTAACCTGAACGAACAACTTGCATAATATAACTTGTGTCTTTCGCCTGCAGATGAAAGGTTTTTGTTGAATCATTATATATAATCCCCATTTTAATCCCCCTTACTTTAGCACCGTTCGTTGAATGAACCTTCAACAATTATGATTGTGCACACTTTGAACGTTGAAGCGCGAGGCTTCCCGCCAATGGATGATAAACAGATTTTCAACTACTTTATTTACTAAAATTTTAGTAAATATTTTTATGACGATACTACCATAAACCGATTCGATAATCAATACGTTGTTCCCGGCTATTGACTTTCATTTATTTATACAAAATAAGCGATAAGAGGCTGTCACATAAAGGTCTGACCTCACGTGCGTTTCACAATATATCGTTCTTTTATGCCGTATATTGTGTTGCGGGGTCTGACCCCGGACTGTGAATCAGCCTCTTTGCTAAATAATATGCTTACTTTTTTAACGTTGCGGCTCATCACACGGAACCACTGCGTCATGCAGCGCTTGTTCCAGCTCTTCTCTATACGCCCGCTTTTGTTCTTCTGTCCAGTTTAAAACATTTGCCATATAGTTGATGATCGGCATCTTCCATTTCCGCACCCAATCAATATTGAAAAACAGTGTCCCTGTCCGGCGAATGAAATAGTCGACAGGTTTGACAGTCATTTCTTCTTCGATTGCATATACAAGGGTAGCAAATATGTCGCGCGGGAGCCCGCTTTCTTCGTTGTATTTTTGACTAATGGCAAAAAGCCGGTCTACATTTGTCCCATACTGCTTTGCCAGCTGTCTTCCCTGTTCTTCTGTAAAACCGTACTGCTGTGCTTCCTCCGCTTTTTTCTCGACAAACTGTAAAAAAGCATGGGAAGAGCCGACATTCCCCCCAGAAATCGGCAATGTTTTCGTTTGGCACGGTTTATACGTTCCATCTCCTTCTTCGCTTAGTTGCTTTGCTACCAAGTCGACGACCATTTCCGCCATTTTTCGATATCCTGTTAATTTTCCTCCTGCGATGGTAATCAGTCCTGATGGAGACTGCCAAATTTCGTCTTTCCGGGAAATTTCAGAAGGCGCCTTCCCTTCTTCATGAATGAGCGGACGCAATCCCGCCCAGCTTGATTCGATGTCTTTTTCTGTAAGACGGACACTTGGGAACATTCCGTTAATCGCGTTTATTAAATATTCACGATCCTGTGATGTCATTTTTGGGCTGGCGATGTCTTCGTTATAAAACGTATCTGTTGTGCCGACATACGTTTTTCCATCGCGGGGAATGGCAAAAACCATGCGGCCATCTTGCGTATCAAAATAGATCGCCTGCTTTAACGGAAACCGTTTTTGATCAATGACGATATGAACTCCCTTTGTCAAGCGAAGCGTTTTGCCTGTTTTAGAACGGTCCTTTTCGCGCAATGTATCGACCCAAGGGCCAGCTGCATTAATCACTTTTCGCGCATATATGTTGTAAGAATGCCGGCTGATTTGATCGACACAGCGCACACCGATTACTTTCTTTTTTTCGTAAAGAAATTCTTCGACTTTAACATAATTGACTGCATGCGCTCCGAGTTCGGCCGCCTTTTTAATGACTTCCATCGTTAGCCGGGCATCGTCCGTTCGGTATTCAACATAATAGCCGCCGCCAAGAAGGCCTTCTTGTTTCAAAAGCGGTTCTTTTTTCAGCGTCTCTTCAGCGCTCAACATTTTCCGCCGCTCACTTTTTTTCACCCCCGCTAAATAGTCATATAATTTCAGTCCAATCGACGTCGTAAATTTGCCGAACGTCCCCGATTTATAAATCGGCAATAACATCCATTCCGGCGTCGTAACATGCGGGCCATTTTCGTAGACGATCGCTCTTTCCTTGCCAACCTCGGACACCATTTTGATTTCAAACTGCTTTAAATAACGCAGCCCGCCATGAACAAGCTTTGTGGATCGGCTCGACGTTCCGGCTGCAAAATCCTGCATTTCGACAAGGGCGGTTTTCAAGCCCCGGCTCGCTGCATCTAGCGCAATGCCGCAGCCGGTAATTCCCCCGCCGATAATAAGTACATCATATACATTTTCATTCATTTGCTCTAAAAGCATTTGGCGTTTTCTACTTGAAAACATGTGCAAAACTCCCCCTTTTTAGCTGATCATGAAAGAAAACAAAGCGAAGTGCGGGCAGTTCAACAAATAAAATAAAAAGAGACCATTACAAACATGACAAGTCTGCACTTATCATGCATGTATGGTCTCTCCAGCTCTCCTGACAACATATTAACTTAGCTTTATTATATCATAAACTTCCCATTTATCTAGTAAAAATTTTCACTAAATTCACCATAACAAAACAGTTTTTTCGTGCTGTCAAATGCACCTGCTGTTGATAAAGACATAGCAGCTCTTGGCTTACAAGCACTAATATTAATTCCGCGCTTCTTAAATTTTTCCACAATACAACGAACCCGATTTTTTTTCGCAACTTTCTCTCGTTGGAAATGAACCAAGATTTCTCTCACCTTTCATCCATAAATTTAAACGATATGTACAACGTCCTATCAGCATCTTACGTTTTAAACCGATATATCGTGAAAAAATGAACCTTACTCTTTAGGCAGCGTCTTTTTCCACTTCTACATTTAATAAGACGTATTTAAACGAAAAAAGTTTCATTTATTTTTGTAAAGTCACCTTTTTACAGTTGATGCATATATTAATGCATACATTAAATTGAAAAGTGGATGACCGATCACGAAAGGAGCTGCCCGCTGTGAGCGAACAATTTCAACCGCCCATCAAGAAGAAAAAAGATGATGATACATTTCAATATTTGTTTGATATAGTCGATCAATTTTTCGATGAGCGGCCATTGCAAAAAATGCTGGAAACGCTTGATGACTATTTCCAGCAGACGTTTAAGCAAACATATATCCCGATAGACGTTTATGAAACAACACAAGAATACGTGATTACCGCTCATCTTCCAAATGTAAATCGCAATCAAATTGAATTAGAGTTTATTGACGATCATTTCATTTTGACAGTAAAAAATAATGAAAAGATGGAATCAGTGAATGAACACACTCATGTTTATCAGAAAAAACAAACTTATCAAAACATCCGCCGTACAATTCCATTGCCTTACTCCGTTTCGGAAAAAGAAATAAAAGCGTCGTTTCAAGATGGAAAATTAGTGATTCGTTTCCCGCAGCGACGAAAATTGATTGATGTGGAAGAAAACTAAACGTCAGAACAAATAAGCGAGGCTGCCTCCGAGTAAATTGTCCGCCCCCACAATCACTATGGATATGCGGGGTCAGGCACTTATGGGGCAGCTTTAATTTTTATGAGACTTACTGCCGTATTCGGTATTTTTCTCTGGCGTCGGATCGTTTTGAATGTTGAATTCTTTGGCAAATTCATTGTTCAGCTTATTGTTCAGATATTTGTTTTTTCGTTCGCGATTATCATTGCGGTTTGTCATATATTCTTCACCTCTATATTAAAGTTTATCCATTCTTATTCATTTTACTCTCACAAATTCTTCCGTTTTATTCATACATACTTTTCACTTCGTTTCGTCACTCTAGTTCTAGGAGGTGTTGTGTAATGGACAGGCAGACAGATAAAAAGTTTCACCGAATCATTGCTGCACCGTCGCCGGAAGTGAAACTTGTCATCAAAACGAACCTAGACCCGCAAACAGTAACAGAAGAAAATCCATACGTTGACAAAAGAAATAAAGCAAGTGAAGAATTAAAAGCATTTTTTGAGGGGGAGAAGAAGTAGTGGAAAAGACACTGGCTTATTTGCGTGAAATTTTATCGAATTATACCGAACGTCATGATAAAACTCCCCTTATGATTTATCATAAGCTGATAAGAAACAATTATAGAAATGAAGAAGAGTTTGTCCGCGATTTATCACAAAAAGAAATCGCATGTTTAGACCGTATTCTCCCGGATGAAATAAAATATGCGATGGATGAACGGGATTTTGAGCGTGTATATCAATTGAATGAAGTTTATGAGCTGTTATTTTGAAGAGGCTGTCTCATAAGGGTCTGACCTCACGCGAATTTCACAATATATCGTTCATTTATCCAATATGATGTCCTATATATTGTGTTGTGGGGTCTGACCATGGAGCTTTTGGGACAGCCCCTTTCACGTCCCTTATTAATGTCAAATTTTAAACGTTTGTGACAGCCCTTTCACCATTGAGCCTACCTGATTGACAGCGTTCACCATTTGTCCCATTGTATTCATCATTTTATTAATATCAAACGTTCCATCTTTTGTTTTAAATTGCGACATGATGGACTGCCATCCAGGCGCTTGCGGCTTGATTGGGGAATGCGGCTTCGGATAAGGCGTTGAATACGGCGAAAAAGATGGTTGCTGCCACATAGGGTGGTATGCATGCCCTTGATAGTATGGAAATGCTTGCTGCATGTGCCAAGGGTGCGATACATAATACGGAAAAGCTGATGAAGATGCTGGAAACATGGATGATTGTGGATAACGATACATCGAAAATCCCTCCCTCGCAAGTTAGGCTGCTATTAGTGTATGTCATTTACCTCAGAAAGGTGAAATGAGAAACATGTCATGAATTGTCGGAAGTTTCAATTTTTCGAATTTACATAAATTGTTTTCTTTCATGATAATATGAATAAAAAGAAAGCAAGGGGGAGTTGTACGTGAATGTACTGGAATTAAAAATGAATTTTATTTCTCTCAAAAATTATGAGCCGGCTGATGTCAACGAACTGCTTGATTTCGCAAGACAAATTTACCTCCGCGGACAAATGACAATCACCCAATACCGCGATATCATTCGCGAATTAGAAGCAGCAGGGGCATATACTCCTCACTATGTAGATGAATACGTTGGTTTATGAGCAATAGAAATCCATCATATATAGTGCTCTCATGTAACGTTATAACTATGAGGCTGACCAAAAGCAAAGTGTCTGACTCCATAACACAATATATAGGACAGAATATGTGTAAAATGTGCATGAGGCCAGACACTTATGGTCAGCCTCTTTTTATGTATATTGGTGCTGCAGAAATGCCATAGTAAAAAGAAAAAGGGGGCTTTCATCATGGGTAGAGGCGTTCATTTTAACCATAAACGTAAAGGACATAAACAGGAAAAACCGAAGCACGGCAGCAATGTTCCACCAAAAAACACGGAAAGAGTGGAGTTTGCGATTGAACCTGATCGTCCTGTTTCTACGAAAGCAGAAAAAGATTTGTAACATTTGCACGGCTGTTCCATCTCCGTTGCTTGGAACAGCCGCTTTTATTTTATTGTGTTGTCGATTTATTCCACTCCCTTTTATCAATAAGGATCTTTTTTATGTCTTTTGGTAATGTTCCGTGAGCTACTCGTGTAATGATCGGTGTGACCCGAATGACTTCTTTCACCTTTGCAACAAGCTGCTCATCTAATGGCTCATCTGACTCAACAAAGATTTCCAGTATATCCTGCTCATCCTTTCTCGTAACAATGGCTTGAAATCTCTCATATCCATGATTGCTAAGCAGATTAGCCAGCTGCCTTTCATGGACAAACATCCCTTTTACTTTTACGCTTGTGCCTACTCTGCCTAAGACACCTGCAATTCGTTTGCCTTCATATCCTTTTATCCAGCGAGACAAATCTCCGGTACCGAAGCGAATAAGCGGATAGCTTTGATCAAACAAAGTAACGACAATTTCCCCTTCTGAATCAAAAACCTCTGTACCTGTAACAGGATCGCAAATTTGCATAATCACACCTGACGCTACTTTAAGTCCCGGACCTTTTTTGTCCTCAAACGCAAGACAACCGCAATCCGCTGTCCCATATCCTTCATAAACTTCCATTCCTTTGCTTTCGAAACTTTCCCGCATTTCATTTGTCAACATTTCCGCTGTAAAAAAAGCTTTTCTTAGGCGCAGCTCTTTCCCAACTGTCCATCCTTTTTCCTCCACAGCATCAATCAGAAGCGAGAGAAAGCTCGGGGTGCCTACATAGCCGGTAACTTGTATATCGCACATTATTTGAATTTGCAGTTCCCGATTCCCCGGTCCTGCCGGAATCACCGTTGCACCAATGTGACGCAGCGCTGAATCAAACATAAAACCAGCTGGAGATAAATGATAAGAAAAGGTGTTTTGCACAATGTCCTGCTCTGTAAAGCCGGCAGCACGCAACGCCTCAGCAAATCTCCAATAATCGCCTTCATATGTTTGCGGGTCATAAATCGGACCGGGAGACATGAAAATCCGCGCCATTTCCGCCGCAGATCTTGTAGCAAGCCCTCCAAACGGATAGGACAGCTTTTGCAGCCCGGGCAAATCTTCCTTTTTTAGCACTGGAATTTTTTCAAGATCTTTCATCGTACAAATATCCGCCGGTAAAAGATTTACCTCGTTAAGCCGTTCCCGGAATGGAGCGGAGTGTTTATATGCGTACTCTACTAGCCGCTGTAATTGCTTTTCCATTTACAACCACCGCTTTCTTCGCTTATATGATTTTACTTCGCGATAATTTTTTCTTCCTTTGTCGCTCATGCCAAGGTAAAACTCTTTGACATCTTCATTTTCCAGCAGTCTCTCTACAGGACCGTCCATTACGATTCGCCCGTTTTCCATAATATAGCCATAATCGGCAATGGACAGGGCAATTTTTGCGTTTTGTTCGACAACGAGAATCGTTGTTCCTTCTTCTTCGTTAATTCTCTTAATGATTGAAAAGATTTCTTTCACCATTAACGGAGCAAGCCCTAATGAAGGTTCATCTAATAATAATACTTTTGGCCTTGCCATCATCCCTCTGCCGATCGCCAGCATTTGCTGTTCGCCGCCCGATAAATATCCGGCCTGGCGGTTTTTAAGCATTTCCAGCTTTGGAAAGTAACGATATACTTTTTGAATATCTTCCTTTATATTGTGGCGGTCTTTGCGCGTATGAGCACCTACAAGCAAGTTTTCTTCGACAGTTAAATGCTCAAATACGCGGCGTCCTTCCATGCATTGAAAAATCCCTTTTTTCACAATCGTTTCCGCGTCACTTGCTTCAATCCGTTCCCCATTAAACTCAATATATCCGTCTGTAACCTCGCCATCCTCGCTTCTTAATAAGCCGGAAATCGCTTTTAAGGTGGTTGTTTTGCCCGCCCCATTACTTCCGAGCAATGTGACAATTTTCCCCTCCGGTATTACCATCGACATTCCTTTTAAAACGAGAATAACACGGTTATACATGACTTCAACGTTATTTAAAGTCAGCATAATTTCTTTCCCCCTTATCATGAAGAGGCTGCCTCATAAAGGCCTGACCTCACGTGCGTTTCACAATATATCGGCCATATGGCGATTTTATATATTGTGTTGTGAAGTCTAATCCTTTGCTTTTGAGTCAGCCTCTTTCTACTTCATCAGTAGCCGAAGTAATCAGTAAATACTTCAAACTTTCCGTTCTGTACTTTTGCCAAGCGGATTTGAGTTGTTCCCGCGTGATTGTCAGGAGTGAACGTTACCGGTGCGGCTAATCCGCCTAAATCTAAATGATTAATTTTTTCGAGACCTTGGCGAATTCCTTCACCTGTTGTCGGATCATCAGCGAGTTTAATACCTTCCACTAAAATTTTCGCCGTCACCCAGCCCTGGATAAATTTTTGGTTTTTGTCTTCTAACTTTTCACCTTTGCTTTCCAGATATTCTTTAATTTCTGCCATTCCCGGCAAATCTTCATACGGGAACGCATGAGTGACAACACTAATGAAGCCTTCCGCTGCATCTCCGGCAATCGGGAGCAATCCTTCGCCTGTTGACCAATTGAGACCAATAAACTGCGTTTTAATGCCCAGTTTTTTCGCATCTTTTAAAATCGTTGCCGTTGCCCCCCAAGTTTCTTGAATAATCGCATAATCAGGATCTTTCTTTTGCATATTTAAAAGCTGAGATGTCGCATCCAACGCTTTTAAATCAACAATTTGTTCATCGACAATTTCTACGCCGATTTCTTTAGCAAAGTCTTTTGCATCTTGAATTGGTGATTTACCATAAGCTGTGTCGTTATAAATTAACGCTACTTTTGGAGTCCCATCTTTATGATTATCCTTAATCCATCTCAACACAGCACGGGCTTGATCAGAATACGATGCGGCAGTTAAAAAGTTATATGGGCTTTCTTTTAAATTTTTTAAATTTTCTGAATAAGAAGCCGAGAAAAACGGCAGTTTATCGGCAGCCACCTGCTGGCGAAGCGCTTCTGTGTCACCAGTTCCCCATCCTAAAATCGCCGCAACCTTATCTTTCGATTTAAACTTTTGATATAACTTTTGCGCTTCAGGAATTTTATAAGCGTAATCTTGACCGACTAACTCGAGTTTATAACCATTTACTCCGCCTTTTGAGCTAATGTATTCAAAATAAGCTTTCTCACCTTCTGCATAAGGAGCGCCCACATCTCCCGTTGCTCCTGTAATATCAAACAGTCCGCCAATTTTGATTGTCCCTTTTTCGCCGCCTCCCGAGGAAGACGAATTGCTGCCTCCGTCGGAATTCGATTTCTCCCCTCCTGAGCATCCAAACAACATGCCTGCTGTCAACACCATCATCAGAAGTAAAGACCACACTTTTTTCATGTTCTTTTCCCCCTTTTAAATTTTATTTTATTAATAAAGCAACAAGCACAAATACTTCTATCATTGTTTATGCACTTGTCGCTTAATCACGAATATCATTTATGTTTTTTCATTTAATAAGAGAATGGCCACAATCGAAAGTAGTTTTTAATATTGCGCCAAATTTTATCAAGTCCCTCCGGCTCATATACAAGAAACAAAATGATCATAAGCCCAAAGACAACTTCTTTCATGCCGACCAGCACGTCTGAAAGCCCCGGAAACATCCCGTTCAATAACTCAACAAAGGCACGAAGCACAACCGGAAGTAACGTAATGAATACCGCACCGTAAATCGAACCGAACACACTGCCTAACCCGCCTACAAGAATCATTGCCAAATATTCGATAGAAACGGAAATGCTGTAAAGCTCGGGGCTGACAATCATCGTATAGTGTCCGAGCAGCGCTCCTGCCACTCCAACAAAAAAGGAGCTTACGGAAAACGCCATCACTTTGTATTTGAACAAATCAATTCCCATTACTTCAGCAGCAATATCCCGATCTCTTATGGCAATAAATGCGCGCCCGACACGGGAGCGAAATAGATTAAGAGAAAAAATGGTTGTTATTAATAAAATAACAAACATTAAATAGTAATAACTGTCTTCACTCGTAAACGCAAAATTTCCTATTTCCGGGCGCAATAATACTAACCCGGCTGTACCACCCGTTAATGAATCCCACCTCGAAATCACAAACAAAATGATGACTTGAGCAGCCAATGTCGCAATGGCTAAATACAGTCCTTTTAGTCTCAAGGATGGAATTCCAAATAAAGCGCCGACAATGGCAGTGATTACTCCGGCAAGAGGCACAGACAGCCAAAAACTAAGCCCAAGCTTTGTCGTTAAAATCGCTGACGTATATCCGCCAACACCTAAAAATGCACCGACACCGATTGATATTTGTCCTGTAAATCCTGTCAGTATATTAAGACCGATTGCACCTATTGCAGCAATTCCGCAAAGAGTTGCCAAGCTAACGACATAATCTGAAACAATGAGGGGAAAAATGGCAAAAAAGGCAACAATCAGAAATATCCTCGTGCGTACTCTCGGAATTTTCCAAATGGCCATGTCCTGCTTATAGCTGACATGGAACTCCCCGCATTCCATCACAAAAGGATTTCGCATCGTCTCACACCCTTTCGATTTCTTTTTTTCCAAACAAACCATAAGGCTTAATCATTAAGATAAGCACAAGGATGACAAACGGTATCACTTCTTTTAATCCGCCGCCAACCATTGGATCTAAATAGCCGCCCGTCATACTCTCGATAATTCCAATAATAATTCCGCCGATAATCGCTCCAGGAATGCTGTCTAATCCGCCAAGAATAGCAACAGGAAGCACTTTCAAACCGATGGTTGAAAGCGATGAGTTCACACCGTTAATGTTGCCAAGCAGCACGCCGCCGACAGCGGATACAATGGCAGCGATCGCCCACGCTACAGCAAAAATCGTCTTTACGCTAATCCCCATTGATAACGCAGCCTGCTGGTCATCTGCCGTTGCCCGCATGGCAATTCCGAGCTTGGAATATTTGAAAAATAACGTGAAGATGACAAGCATAACAACAACAATTACTAACGACCACGCATATACCGGAGCAATAACAACCTCACCTAACTGAATCGGTTTGTCCGAAAATACTTTTGGATAAACACGCGTTTCATGCCCCCAAATAATATGAACTAAACCAGCCAATATACTTGATAATCCAATTGTTGCCATAATCATTGAAATGACCGGCTTGCCAATAAACGGTCTTAAGACAATGCGTTCAACAACCAATCCTAATATGGCACTAAAGACAAGCGTTATGAGAACGGCCAATATAAACGGAATATGATAGCTGGCGACCAATGTTAAACAGACATATGTTCCAACTAACAGAAACTCTCCCTGCGCAAAGTTAATGGCGTCACTTGATTTATAGATTAAGACAAACCCGAGTGCAACTAAGGAATAGACACTTCCAACAACAATACCCGTTACGAGCATTTGCAAAAAAAACGACATTACGCAGCCCCCTCTCCTTCTCCCATTGAAACGACTTGAAGCGTCGTTTTAATCGTTTGTTCTTTTCCGTCACGGTATTTAATGGTGCCTTCCACGTTGATTTGTTCGGATGACGAGTACATCCCTTCAATTAATGACGCATATTTCATAGCAACAAATTGCCTGCGTACTTTCTTTGTTCTTGTCAGCTCTTCATCGTCGGCATCCAGTTCTTTGTACAAGAGCACAAATTTTTTCACGCGTGCCTTCTCCGGAAGAGTTTTGTTAATTTCGTTCACTTCCTCTTGAATCAGCGCAAGCACTTCCGGTTTTGCCGACAAATCCGAGTATGTTGTGTAAACGATTTGGTTTTTCTCCGCCCAGCGCCCGACGTTCGCCATATCGATGTTAATAATCGCCACAACGTAAGGACGATCACGTCCAATCGCTACCGCTTCTTTAATGTAAGGGCTGAATTTTAGTTTATTTTCGATAAACTGCGGCGAAAACATTTCCCCCGACTGCAAGCGGATGACATCTTTCAAGCGATCAATGACATATAAGTGGCCTTCTTCATCCAAAAACCCGGCATCCCCCGTATGTAGCCAGCCGTTTTCAATCGTTTTCTTCGTCGATTCCTCATTTTTGTAATATCCTTGACAGACGCTCGGACTTTTTATGAGAATTTCTCCTTCATCGGAAATTTTCACTTCCGTTCCCGGAATTGGTATGCCGACGCTGTCTAGTTTTATATCACCGTCCCGATGCACAAAGGCAATTCCAGCCACCTCCGTTTGTCCGTAAATACTTTTTATATTTACGCCGATACTGTGGAAAAAGCGGAACACATCCGGACCTAACGGGGCACCGCCAGTATAGGCGCGTTTTATTCTCAATAATCCAAAATGGTCACGAATGGCACTAAAAATGAGGTAGTCTGCCAATTTAAATAACAGTTTCGTCCCGAATGAAGGTTCCTTCTTTTGAAAGTGAGCTTCTGCTACCTTTTCGCCAATCGGCTTACACCATTCATATAATTTTCTTTTTAACCAGCTGGCATCTTGAATGCGAACTTGAAATTTTGAAAGCATATCTTCGTAAATGCGCGGTGGTGAAAACATGACATGCGGACCGATTTCTCGTAAATTTTCAAGTACAGTAGAAGGTTCTTCCGGAAAGTTTACTATGATGCTGTTGTGAAAAGCCATGGAAAGAGTCATCATCTGCTCCCCAATCCATGCAAGCGGCAAAAATGAAAGATATTCATCGTTTTCATCGAGAGGATCAATTTCTGAGAGATGTTTTGCCATTTCGAATAAGTTGCGATAGGAAAGCATCGTTCCTTTAGGGTTACCTGTCGTTCCTGATGTGTAAGACAGTATCGCTGTATCATCGTAACTGCCTTTTTTCACTTCGTTTTCAAAATAATTAGGGGCTTCTTTTGCAAACCTTTCACCTATCTCCTGAACTTCTTTAAAATACATTAACTTCTCATGGCGATAATTTCTCATTCCCCGATCATCGTAATAAATCATTTTTTTCACTTTCGGAATTTCGTGTTCGATTTCAAGCATCTTATCTACTTGTTCCTGATCTTCTACGACAACAAATACCGCATCACAATTATCAATAATATAACTCATTTCATGGGGAAGAGATTCTTGATAAATGCCGACAGACACCCCTCCTAAACTTTGCGCTGCCAGTTCGCTGAATACCCACTCCGGCCGGTTATCGCCAATAATCGCTAACTTGTCTCCTCTTTGAAAGCCTAGTTTCGCAAGCCCCAACGCAAACGCTTTAACTTGTTCATAATAATCTTTGTACGTATATTCGTTCCAAATTCCGTAATCTTTCTCACGCAAAGCAACTTTATCCCCTGCTTTTAATGCTTTTTCAAGTAATGCTTGAGGAAATGTCATGTTTCCCATGTAACCCCCCCTTTTTGCTATCCAACATGTTCTTCTCCTAAATACGCCTCAATCACCCGCGGATTATTTTGAATTTCTTTCGGCGTTCCATATGCAATTAATTTACCAAAATCCAAAACGGCAATATGATTGGATAAATCCATAATAACCCCCATATCATGCTCAATTAAAATAATCGTTGTCTTCTTTTCTTCATGAATGTCAATGATATAACGCGCCATATCTTCTTTTTCTTCATTATTCATTCCGGCCATAGGCTCGTCTAAAAGCAAAATCTCTGGTTCAAGCGCGAGTGCCCGGCCGACTTCGACACGTTTTTGCAGCCCATATGACAACGTTCCAACCGGAGTGTTACGTACGTGCTCTAGCTCTAAAAAATCAATGACTTCCTCTACTTTTTTGCGATGCTCCACTTCTTCTTTTTGGGCTTTTCCCCAATACAATCCGCCGGCTAAGACACCTGTTTTCATCCTTACGTGTCGTCCAAGCATCAAATTGTCTAACACTGACAAATGCGGAAACAGTTCAATATTTTGAAAAGCCCTTGCAATCCCCAGAGCAGCACGCTTATGTGGTTTTAAATTTGTTATATCCTCTCCCTTAAACAAAACAGACCCACTAGTCGGTCTGTACAACCCACTAATACAGTTTAACATGCTCGTTTTTCCAGCCCCGTTTGGACCAATTAACGAAAAAATCTCTCCTTCTTTCACTTCAAAACTGACATGATCAAGAGCAACCACCCCGCCAAAACGGAGGGTTACGCTTTTAATATCCAATATCCCCATATATAATCCCCCTAGCTTATCCTAAAAATTTATGACAGTAATACTGCATCTTGTTAAAATTAAAAAGCATAATTACTCGTAATACGTTCGCTATTGTTCGTATCTGACAATATAACAGAATAAATGGTGGTCTGCTCAATGATGTAAAGGGGATGCTATAATTTTAGGGAGAGTAAGATAACTCTTGTTTCCTTTCCTGAAATGTTGGAACAATGCAGCTCGACATACTTGGAGGGATTGTGTTCAGGCTCTTCTAACATCGACGTTTTCATAGTCAAGAAACGATTTGTAAGCGCTTTCTAAAATATCCCCTCCTCTCTTTCTTTCATAACAATTTTGTTACAAATTTATTATATATTTATCAGAAAAGTTTGTAAATTATGATTTTTTATTTTTTTTACAAAATTCGAGTTTTTGTTTCCGAAAATTTCACGAAACATAAAAGGCTGACCGTAAAGCAGTGTATCAGACCCCACCACATAAAAGGTTGGAATGTGCGTGAGGTCAGACACTTGCAGGTAAACTCCTATCATACGATTATTATACTCAAGTAATTTCTCTGTTAGTTTCTTCAGTTGTTCACGCATGATATCACCTCATCTTGACTGACCGAGTGAATAAGAGCAAGGTGAATAGATTGAAGCCATTAACTGAATGCTGACATAGGAATTGTTTTTTGAAAAGCATCTGCTTGTTTCGTTGTTCCGTTGTATAAATGATTTTCCACCTTTTCGAGCCGTTTTGTCAATTCATGAATACGTTCCTCTTTTTGCTCGCAATATTCTGCAATGACAGAGTAAATGATATCATCCATTTTACAATCAATCTCCTGCATTAATTGAAAAATCTCATTTAACTGCTTTTCCACTTCTTCCTTTTTCACCCAGTTCCTTTCCATCATTTCTCCTCCCCCCGAGTCCCTCATTCGCTATTTAAAATTCGCTATTTCCTTTTCCCTCCCTGCCGAGACGACAAAACTAGAAGGTATTCGGCAAAGAAAACGGCACGCTCTTTCATATCGAGCTGTTTCGACAATAACACTTCATTTTAATATTTTTGACAAAAAAGCTTGTCTTATGGTAACCGTTATTACTGTGACTGTATTTTTTATTAACTGCAAACGATTTACATTCCATTTTTGCTGTGCTGTGATATAATTATAGGCATTCAAAAGGAGATGAGCCGTGATGTTTAAATATCCCGGGGGAAGAGCTTATCAGGCAGACAAACAAGCAAAGCCTGCTTCTTTGCTTGAAACAAATTACGCAAATCGTGGAATGACACTAGAAAAAGACTTGAATGCCACGAATGAATTTTATCGGGAGCATGGCATTGCTGTTATCCATAAGAAGCCAACTCCTATCCAAATCGTCCATGTTGACTATCCAAAACGAAGCGCCGCGGTCATTAAAGAGGCTTATTTTAAACAGGCATCCACTACCGACTATAACGGAATATACAGAGGAAGATATATTGATTTCGAAGCAAAAGAAACGCGGAATAAAACAGCATTTCCGCTGCAAAACTTTCATGAACACCAAATTCATCATATGAAACAAATTCTCGAACACGGCGGTATTTGTTTTGTGATTTTACGGTTTACGTCATTAAATGAAACATATCTTCTCGATGCGAAGCATTTGCTCACGTTCTGGCACCGCCAACAAACCGGCGGCCGAAAATCGATTGCCAAGCACGAAGTCGAGCAATACGGCCATTATATTTCTCTTGGCTATCAACCACCGATTGATTATATTAAAATAGTAGAAAAAGTCTACTTTAACGATGCGTCCGTTTAGGACCATTGGTGCAAAATCAATCTTTCAAATATTGGAAAGGCAGGATTTGCTTATGACAGGGGAATATCGTTCTCGTGTAGAACGTAAACATGCAAAAAAGCAATCGAAACAAAAAAAATCCGGAAAACAAAAGAAAAGTTCTTTATTGAAAAAACTCGTATTGTCGCTGCTTTTATTAGGAGTTATCGGCATGGTTAGCGGCATTGCTACATTTGCCTACTTTGTCATAGATGCTCCGCCGCTTGATGAAGCGAAAATTAAAGACCCGTTATCATCAACCATTTATGATATGAACGGCCATAAAATTGCAGAGTTAGGTGCAGAAGGACAAAAACGAACGTACATTTCTTATAAAGAAATACCGAAAGTGTTAGAAGAAGCGGTATTAGCAACAGAAGACGTGCGCTTTTACGAACACCACGGTCTCGATTTCATCCGCCTTGGTGCGGCTGTCATCGCCAACGTGAAAGAAGGATTTGGGGCAGAAGGTGCCAGCACGATTACCCAACAAGTTGTTAAGCTTTCGTTTTTATCTCCAGAAAAAACGTTAAAGCGGAAAGCTCAAGAAGCATGGCTTGCATTTCGCCTTGAACAAAAATATTCGAAACAAGAAATTTTGGAAATGTATCTAAATAAAGTTTATTATTCCAACCGCATCTACGGAGTGAAAAAAGCAGCAGAGTTTTATTTCGATAAAACCGATTTGAATGACTTGACCCTTGCGGAAGCAGCATTGCTCGCCGGTTTGCCGCAAAGTCCAAACAACTATAATCCGTATAAATACCCGGAAGCTGCGGAAAAACGACGCAATGTTGTATTATCCTTAATGGAAAAACACGGGTTTATCACAAAAGAAGAAGCAGAGAAAGCAAAGAAAATACCTGTCAAATCAATGCTTGCAAAAAATAAACAAGATACGGCTATTCCATACGATGCATTTATCGATCAAGTCATTAAAGAAGTAACGGACGAAGCAGACGTCAACGTTTTTGAAGACGGCTTAAAAATTTACACAACATTAGATCCTGAGGCTCAAAAATATGTCGAAGACTTATTAAACTCTGACAAATATTTCACGGACAAAAAAGATTTACAGGCAGGTATTGCCCTTCTTGATACAAAAACCGGGGAAATTCGCGCACTCGGCGGAGGACGCGATAAAGAAGGAGTCGCGTTCGGATTTAATTTCGCAACAGAGCGAGTCGGCCAGCCTGGTTCGACCATTAAGCCAATTCTTGACTATGGTCCAGCCATTGAGTATTTAAAGTGGTCGACATACCATCAGCTTGTTGATGAACCGTACTCTTATTCCGATGGAACACCTATTAAAAACTGGGACGGTTCCTATCAGGGACAAATGTCAATGAGAGTCGCCCTAGCTAAGTCACGTAATATTCCGGCATTAAAGGCGTTACAGAAAGTCGGCTTAGAACGCGCGAAAAAATTTGCTAACAAGCTTGGCATGGGCTTCGATGAAATATATGAGTCATATGCGGTTGGGGGTTTAAGCGATGGGGTTTCTCCATTGCAAATGGCAGGTGCTTATAGCGCATTCGGAAACAATGGCGTCTACATTAAGCCGCATGCCGTTAAAAAAATTGTCTTTCCGGACAATACGGAAATCGATTTGACCCCAGAGCCAAAAGCAGCGATGAAAGATTACACAGCCTACATGATTACTGATATGTTAAAATCGGTCGTCAAGCCTGGCGGAACAGGTACATTGGCGAATGTTCCCGGTTTACACATCGCTGGTAAAACAGGAACAACAAACTATGATAAAGAAACAAGACGAAAATTCGGTTTACCGGAAGGAGCTGTACCAGACAGCTGGTTCATCGGCTATACGCCGAATTATACAGCTGCGGTATGGACCGGATTCAGCAAGCGCAGCGATACAGCATACTTATCGACAAGAGAACAAAAAATTCCGCGCTTACTATTTAAAGCCGTCATCAGCCATGTTGACGACGGTAAAGGCGGAGACTTTAAAATGCCGAAAAGCGTTGTGAAACTGCCAATAAAAAAAGGATCAAATCCGCCAATGATTGCCGGAAAATATACGCCTGAAACGGAAATTGTCTATGAATGTTTTGTCAAAGGTGCAGAACCTACTGAAATAGCGGAAGATAAACCAGAGCCATTAAGCCCTGTCACTAATCTGCAAGCAGTTTATGATGCTGCTACTAATTCTATTTCTTTATCATGGGGCTATAATAACGAAGAATTAGAAGACATCACCTTTGAAGTTCGTATTACAAATGACAAGGGAGAATCACAAGTTCTTACTGCTTCCGATTTGTCATTAACGCTGACCGGACCAACTCCAGGTGCTGTTTATACGTTCGAAGTAACTGCCGTTCGTGAGAAAGAACAAAGTCGCAGTGAGCCTGTTGCAACAACTGTTACTGTCCCAGGAGAAAGCACGGATGACCAAGATGATTCAGAAGAGCAGCCATCACCTGGTGACAATCCAGACAATAATGGACAGCCTAATGGAAATGACGATGACGACGGCGATGAAGACAATGAGGATAACGGCAATCATAATGAACCGGGAGATAATGTTGACCAAGTAACACCGCCGCAAACAAACCCAACGACTCCGCCTCCTGGGAATAATAACGGAAACGGCACAGGAAACGGCAATAATCATTCAGGAACGGGAACAGGCGCAAACAACGTAAATCTTCCTAATAGTCCTAATAGACCAAGAGTTTCCGAAAGCTCGGACAACACGCAGTAAATCGTTAAAAATAGGCTGACCCAATCAAAGTGTCAGACCCCACAACACAATAATAAATGGACGATATATTGTGAAATACATGTGAGGTCAGACACTTACGGGTCAGCTTCCTCTCTCCACTAAAAAAGGGGCTATCTCATGATTGATGAGATAGCCCCTTTTTTTTAATGGCCAAGTTTTTGTAATAAAGTTTTGTCAGCTCAGCAAATAATTCTCCCAATTGGATAAAAGAGTGGTATAAATCACATTTTGCAAAGATAAACTGCAGGCGCTCAACACAATTCACCGGCTTCATTTGTAACGTATTTACTTCCCTTTCCCAGCTGACAATGCTCTTGACACGCGTTTCGTTTAACCAATATAAACATGCAAGAAAGTATGATAGCGCCCGAATCATTGGTTCTCTTGCGGCTTTTCGATCGCGATTTTGAAAAAGAAGGTCAAGCTTTTCTTTTTCTTCGTTCCATAGCTGCCATACAGCCGGTATCGACTGCTCGATATCGTTCCATGGCTCGTTTTCCAGATTTTCTTTACAGGCAATTATATCGTAATAAAAATAAAACTTTTTCATCATCAGTGGAAATGGCGCGAACTCGGTTGTTTCAATCGTTTCTCCCTCCCGATAAAATAATGGATGAAGAAACTCACTCGGTACGCGCAAGACGATCACCTCTTGATTTCATTCGCTTCTTTCCTTCCCTGCATAATTCAAGCAGTGGACATATATGACATTGCGGTGATTGTGCTTTGCAATGATAGCGGCCAAAAAAAATCATACGGTGATGCGTAATGGACCATTCTTCTTTCGGAATTTTCCGCATGAGCGTTTCTTCCACTTCCAATACAGAATCTTTCCAGCGGCAAAACCCGAGCCGTTTGCTGACCCGTTCTACGTGGGTGTCAACCGCAATGGCCGGCACGCCAAAAGCAACGGAAACAACCACATTGGCTGTTTTTCGGCCAACTCCAGGCAGCTTCATTAACTCATCGCGATCCTTAGGCACCTTTCCGTTATATTTCTCGAGTAACAACTGACAAAGCTTTTGAATATTTTTCGCCTTGTTTCGGTATAATCCAATGGAACGAATATCCTCCTGAAGTTCCTCTAAAGAAACGGCTAAATAATCTTTTGGCTCTTTATATTTTTGAAATAACTGTTTTGTTACTTTATTTACTAGTGCATCCGTACATTGTGCCGATAATACAACGGCAATGAGAAGTTCAAACGGATTGCTGTGTACAAGCTCGCAATGCGCATTCGGAAACATTTCTGCCATTTTGTCGAGACAATAACGAATTTGTTTTTTCGTCAACAAAGAAAATCACCTCCGTCAAACAAGAGAAAAACGAGAGACCTTGCCCTCGTTCAAGATTGTTCTAGCCAGTTATAAAAAGGAATTGTTTGCTTATGTTCGCTTTGCGGCTGTGATGCCTTAGAAGATTGCTGATATTTGCGAAATTTCTTTCCATAGCTTTGTGCTTGTTCAATGGTTTGGATACCGTTCTTTTTCCATTCAAACAAAATACGGTCAATGTAACGAAAATTCAATTTCCCTGATAATACAGCTTCACGAAGGGCGGCTTTAATAATCGCGGGATCATGCCCATCTTGATCCACCCACATCGCTAATGTTTCACACTCGAACGGGGAAAGCGGCCGGCCAAACTCCTGTTCAAACATCGTATATAAGCTTTTTTCCTCTTCTTCATAACGTTCTTTTTCTCCATAAAATGCTTCCGATAAAAGATGATGAACGAGCTTTTCCCATAGAGGTTTCAGCGAATACTTTTCAATGCGGATGGAGTGCTCATCAACATGTTCTTCAATGGCAAGCAGCCCCTTTTGGATAAGCCGTCTTACTCCATCCATACATTCAGCAGGACTAAGCGTCATTTTTTCAGCAATTTGCGCCGGAGTCGGAAACAATACTCCGCTTTCAATGTACGAATGAATATGCAGCAATAGCATGAACTCCGTTTCTGTCAGCCCGATATTTTTGTAATGGTGCAACAGCAGCTTTGGAATGGCAATGCTTCCTTCAGCCAACCATTCCGCCATTTTTTCTTTGTTCATTGGAACACACCTCAACTATAAGTATAGCATGAACATTTCACACGCGGATATTACTTGCTATTCTATTTTTTCGAAAAAAATCATCGCTGAACAGACAAGAAAGAGGCTGTCTCATCAAAGGCTGACCCCCCTCGAACTATGACAATATTTAAGGGCGTTTACTCCATTGCCCATATATATTGTTGAGGGGCCTGACCATCTATATTTGAGACAGCCTCATGTTTATGCAATTACGGATACAGACGGTTTAATAAACGCGGGAATGGAATTGTTTCCCGAACGTGTTCCACCCCTGTAATCCAAGCAACCGTGCGCTCAAGCCCTAAGCCGAATCCAGAATGAGGAACTGAGCCATACTGGCGCAGCTCTAAATACCACTTGTATGCTTCCATCGGCAGGTTATGCTCTTGAAGGCGCTGCTTTAACAATTCATAGTCATGGATGCGCTCTGAGCCGCCGATAATTTCTCCGTATCCTTCCGGTGCAATTAAATCGGCGCATAGCACAACTTCTGGACGGTTCGGATCCGGCTGCATATAGAACGGTTTTAATGTTGTTGGATAATGCGTAATAAATACTGGTTTATCAAAGCTTTCCGCAATAGCCGTTTCATGCGGGGCACCAAAATCGTCTCCCCACTCAATATCATGAAATCCTTTTTCATGAAGCAGTTTAATCGCTTCATCATACGTAATGCGCGGGAATGGTGCTTTCACTTGTTCCAATTTCGATGTGTCGCGACCTAACGTTTTTAACTCAAGCGGACAGTTTTTCAAGACAGATTGAACAATATATGAGACATATTCTTCTTGAACCTTTAAGTTGTCCTCAAATTCATAAAAAGCCATTTCCGGTTCAATCATCCAAAACTCAATTAAATGACGGCGCGTTTTCGATTTTTCCGCACGGAACGTCGGGCCGAACGAGAACACTTTACCAAGCGCCATCGCTGCTGCTTCCATATAAAGCTGGCCACTTTGAGAAAGATAGGCATCTTCATCAAAATATTTTGTATGGAATAATTCCGTTGTTCCTTCCGGCGCACTGCCTGTTAAAATCGGCGGATCTATTTTTACAAAACCGTTATTGTTAAAAAATTCGTATGTAGCGCGAATCACTTCATTGCGAATTTTCATAATCGCATGCTGACGCTTCGAGCGAAGCCATAAATGACGGTTGTCCATTAAAAATTCAACACCATGTTCTTTTGGTGTAATCGGATAGTCAACCGCTTCATGAATGATTTGTAAATTTGTAACCGATAATTCATAGCCAAACGGAGAACGTTCGTCAACGCGGACCGTCCCTGTTACATACAATGATGTCTCTTGAGTGATCGACTTGGCCATTTTAAATACTTCTTCACTCACTTGTGATTTCTCAACAACCCCTTGAATAAACCCTGTGCCGTCACGCAATTGTAAAAACGCAATTTTACCGCTTGAACGTTTGTTTGCAAGCCATGCACCAATCGTTACTTCTTGTCCTACATATTTACTTACTTCAGCAATTGTTGTTTTCACGTACAAGTCCCTCCAAAAATCTTCGCAAAACTATGCTGTGTAACATAGTTCATATTATACCTTTCGACAAAAAATGAAGCAATAGGAAAAGCGGAAGCGCCCTGCTTAGCCGCGATGGGCAAATGTTCTTCCGGGACAAGAAGTCGCTTTTGACTTCGCTCCGGAAGGTTATTTGACCCGAGCGGCTGGTCGCCGGAGCTAGACATCAAGAAAAGCGGAGGCGACTTAGTTAAACCAACAAGGAATAGATAACCTAAAAATTTATATAAAATCAAAAAAATGTGTGATTCAATAGTTATTTGACCGAAACATTTTTCCTATATATATCATTTACTATAAATAGATGCGAAAGCATAAAACATTTGAAAGGAAGGTAATATTATGGCTTGCTTATGTAATGGAGGATTATTTCCTCGTTTGTTTTGGACACAATCTACAACCGATTTAGACGTTCCTATCGTAGCAGAAACTATTACCCCAACTGAAGTGCTTCGCCTTGAGCCAATCACTACGCTTAGCGGAGATGAAGTAAAATTAGATTCCATGGTTGAACTATCACTCGCAGTAGCAGTACTCGGTATTGGTGCTGGAGTAACAGGTATTACTTATCGTCTAGAACGATCTACAAATGGAGGAGCATTTACACCACTTGCATCACTTGATATTGAACCCTTAATCCCTATCTTAGGTGTTACCTCCACCACATCTTTATTCCCAAACCTTACTTGGGTAGACGTACCAGGTGTTGGAACACACATTTACCGTATCGTTATTGAAACAGATGGAGGACTTATAGCTTTTGTAACTACTATTACCGCAGAAACTCGCGCATTAAACGCTCTTGTCGTTCGAGAAGCATAAATAAACAATGGCTGACTCAAATAGGGCAAAAGTAGATATTGAGTCAGCCTCCTTAATTAATTTATCATTTTCCATTCACTAACGTTGTATTCATTCTACGACTCAGTTTTCCCATTCCTAGCAAATCCATTCCACTTCTCTCCTCCTCTATACTTTCCTCTCATCTCATTTTTCTATGAACATTTCTATTTTTGATGAAATCATTTCCGTTACACATGAATGACAATATTGTTTAAAGCCCGAACCCCATTTGGAAGTTGTTTGCAATAAAAAAACCCTTCCACCTTATATGTCGTTTGTTCTTCTTCGATATCAAACTTTAGCTGGAAATTGGAAAAAGATAATTTCTGTCCAGCCTCGATTTGTGAAATGTGGACAGGCTTTAACCAGAATTCTCCTTTTTCCTCTACGATCTTATTCGCATCTTCATTAATATATTGCCATGGTTCCATCACTAATGGATTCAAACGGCGATCATATTGGACATCCTCTCCAAGCTTAGCGGACAATATGGCACGTTCTTTTGGCATCACTTTCAGACATATGAAAGGATTTTCAAGAGGAACTGAACCGGTATTGTGAATAACAAAGTTAGCGATGACCGTTCCCTTCTGTTCCGTAGTTTTCGGTAATAATAAAGAATACGTAAAATAGGAAAGAGCACTGACATGCTGACGATCATTTCCCTGCTCTTTTGCTTTTTTTATTTCATTCAATCTTTCTTTGACTTCCTGTATATCCCGTTCTAACATACGAATTTTCTTTTCCACTTCAAAAATCGAATCGCTCATCTTTCTCCTCCTTGTAAAAATAAATACTACTTGTTCTTTATATGTATGAAAAAAAGAGGAGAAAATCTCCTCTTTTTCAAAATGGAGAGAAGTTGGGAACTCCCCTCTTTTACAATATTATCCCATAATTGGAAAGACAGCTGGACATTGCGGTGGAAATACATCCACTGGACATTCATCCTCGCAGATAATTTCTGGACGAGGTTGGCAAAACCTAGCAGCCACTTCTAAAATGACATCAAATGTTACGACAATACTTTGGCAAATTCTTAATCCAATCGTTGCGGTAATTGTGCTTGCAGCCGCATTCACTGTAAAGGCACCGACTCGACACGTATTAAATGCATTTTGTGTTGGATTACAACATACAGTTGTTCCCTCAGGGGCACAAAGAATAACTTCTTCACTTATTGAAATCAATACTGGATCACTGAAGACAGTCGTTTGTGTGCCTGTTCCAGTTGTGCCAGTTACCTCTAAAACGACTTGAATCGTTTTACTTAATGTCACTACTTGCAGTGAAACGCTCTGATCTCCTACCACACATTCGATATCACGCCGTGGCGCGTCTTCAACACATTCTAAGAGTGTTACAGCGCAACTCACTTGAAGATTTGTTAAATCCGTCAGAGAACCTGGAGAGAAAGTAAAAGTTGGAGTATCTGTGAGCGATATGACATTTGTTGTCCAGTCGTATACTTTACAAACTTGAATACACTCAGGATCAAATTGTTGAGCAAACTGCTCTAAGTTAATCGGCATCGAATAACCTTCCTTTCATTATGTTTTTTCAGGCTACTCTATACTATGTAATTTGCTAACATGAGTGATAGTACTAGCGCCTATTTTTTTATCATATGTAAATCATTTACAATGTCAATCTTCATAAGGCTCTCGCATACAATATTGTAAAGAATGGGCATTTTCTACATGAAAATGCTAAAAAGGTGGTGAGACAGTGAACGAAGAGCAGAAAACGATCCAATTGGAGCAAAAAATCATCCATCTCAAATCAGAACTGGAAAAATACAAAATCATGCTCGCTTCGTTTCCATCCGATCAACAATCGAACCATCTCAAAGAACAAATGGAACAGTTAAAAAAGGAAAATGCCCATCTTCAAGAAAAAGGCCATCATTATGAAGAAACGATCTCTGCTCAAAAACAAGAGATTGACAGCTTATCAACACAATTACAGGAAGCAAAAGAAGAAAATCGTTTATTGTATGAGGAGATGAAAGCATTAAAAAAAGAAAATTTCATCTTACAAAAAAAAGTGGAAGCAAATGAAGAAAAAATCAAATCCTTATTAAAGGATGCAGCTGCTTCGAAACAAAAGCAAGCTGAACTGGAAAAAGAAAAAGAGAGCATAGAGGAAAACATGCAGTTATTGGAGCGGGAACTCTCTTCCTTACGTGTTCTTATGAAAGAGAAGCATCTTTCGTTTCAATCACAATTAGAATCATTCACATCTTGGAAAGAAAGGATTGCGACCATGGAAAAAGACTATGATTTTTTGAAAAAAAACAGCGACAAGGCGTTAAGCGATTTTCAAGAATTAAAAGAAGTTTTATTTATCCAAAAACAGGAAACAGAAAATTTGAAAGAAGAAATCCGCCTATTAATGAAAAAATTTCATGCCATCGAAGAAAATTTATTAGAAATAGACAGGGAGAAACAAAAGGATTTAGCCGTTTTACAAAAGCATATTTTACATCAGCATGTTGAAATGGAAGCTACTCTTGAAAAGACAGCTCAATTCGCGCAAGAAATAGAAAAAATATCGAAACAGCTTTCAGATTTAACCAAAAGAATTGATCAGAAAAAAGAAGATTCGCCAAACCTAGAAATGAGCGAAATGAAAGAAATGTTGTCACAGTTAGTCCATCTGTTAACACCTCAACCAAACAATTCCTATGTAGAAGAGAAACAAAAAGAGACAACTCTTTCACCAAAACAGCCTAGTATAAAGAAAAACACAGGAAACACACCATCACATACAAACAGCTTTCTTAAATTGAATGAATTCATTGACGAAACACATCAATCGATTGTCGTATCGCCAATTAAAAAGAAAGGACAAAACCCAATCCATCCGCAAATGCCTTATGTATATCCTCAGAAAACAAATCGGATTAAAAATGTACGAATTGAAACAAAACTTCCTCAACAATTGCGACATAAACAGTCAGAAGAGGACGATGACAAATCACCCAATGCGCTAATACAGACATTCTTTAACACATCCTCTCAAGATAACTATTTGTCAGACGAAAACACCCTCAACCATATCTTGTTAAATGATTTGCCTGAATTAAAAGCGCAACTGAGTATGACAACAGGGGAAGATTCGGAAAGTTTAGAGACAGCGGCAGCGGAGCTATTAGAAACAGATCATACTCGCTCCACGAAGGCTGAAGAAGAAAACGATTGTGAGATAGTTCCTACACTTGAAAGTCTCGTTACTGTTCAAGCAGAGAAAAATAAAGAATCTAATATCCATGAAAACCTTGAAGCGATGAAATGCGAAGCCCACGAAACAGCAGTTGAGCCTTTACTTGAAAGTGACGAAACAAACAGTGCTTCACCAATCATATCCGATAAAGTGCAAAAAACAGTGATAATCGAAGCAAATTTTTCTGATGATGAAATTGCAGCCCATTCATTCACAGAACAAGACTTTCATAACGAACCGCTAAAGCAACAGGATTCCCCAACAAATGAGACTGTCCCTCATGAAAAAGACGTTGAAGACAAAAAGTGGAAGTTTTTCTCACTGCTAAAAAAAGCAAAAGTATTTAATAATGAGAGTTGAGACTTTCATTCTTTATATAAACATATAAACACACTACAAGGCATACAAAACGGGACTGATCCTTTGCATGGGAGTCAGCCCCGTTCTTTTTATCTTTAACGATTCATTTTTTGTTCTATAAATTGTTTGATGCGTTCAATCGCTTTTTCTAACAGTTCAAGTGAAGTTGCGTAAGACAAACGGACATTATCAGGCGCACCGAATCCCGAACCAGGGACAAGCGCGACTTTCGCTTCTTCCAAAAGCGCTGCGACAAGTTCATCAACCGTATGATAGCCTGCCATTGTTGCTGCTTCGCGGGCATTTGGGAACAAGTAAAACGCCCCTTGTGGTTTGACGCATGAGAAACCCGGGATTTGAATCAATTTTTCATAAATGATATTAAGGCGCTCTTCAAACGCTTTGCGCATTTCTTCTACAGGCTCCTGCGGTCCGCTGTAAGCGGCCATCGCGGCGTACTGGGCGATCGATGTCGGATTGGATGTGCTGTGGCTTGCAAGATCTGTCATCGCCCGGATAATTTCCTTGTTGCCTGCTGCATAACCGATTCGCCACCCCGTCATTGAATGGGATTTGGAAACACCGTTAATAATGATCGTCTGCTTTTTCAGTTCAGGTGAAAGTTGCGCGATCGAAACGTGTTTATGTCCACCATACACTAACTTTTCATAAATTTCATCCGACACGATTAAAATATCATGCTTTAAGCAAACTTCACCTAAAGCAGCTAATTCTTCTTGCGTATAAATCATGCCTGTCGGATTGCTTGGCGAGTTGATAATAACCGCTTTCGTGCGCTCTGTGATCACAGATTCCAGCTGTTCCGGGGTGATTTTAAATTGATTTTCTTCTAATCCTTCTACATAAACTGGGACACCGCCAGCAAGTTTCACTTGTTCAGGATAACTTACCCAATAAGGTGTTGGAATAATCACTTCATCGCCTTCATCAAGAATGACCTGAAATAACGTATACAAAGCATGTTTGGCGCCAACGCAAACGATAATTTCCGAAGGTTCATAACTTAAATTTTGGTCTTCCTTAAACTTTTTAATAATCTCCGCTTTTAAGCCAGCCAAGCCCCCGGATGGTGTATATTTCGTATGCCCTTCATTCATCGCTTTGACAGCAGCGTCAATAATGTGCTGCGGTGTATTGAAATCAGGTTCACCCGCTCCTAAACCGATAACGTCATATCCTGCTGCTTTTAATTCCTTTGCCTTGGCCGTAATCGCCAGCGTTGTTGATGGTGTGAGTGATGAAACGCGTTTTGCTAACTTCATAATTCCTTTCCCCCTGAAATGTTATTGTTGAAAGCTATATCTTTTTAAAAAAGTACCGTCTTCAAAGCTTAAATAATAAAATGAATAACGATTATCATCGTCGATATATGTCAGCTCCCAAAGAGGTACTCCTTTTTCCATCCCGAGTTTTGCGGAAATAATTTCTTTCGGATTTCGTTCCGCTTTTAACTTCGCAATCGCCTCTTGTTTCGATACACCGCTTTTTACTTTTTTGACGATTACGTTGTCCATTTTTTCAGGCACCCAAGCAGCAACTTTTTCTTTTTCACTGTTCGTTCCAACGATGACAACATATGCTTGGTCACCATAATAGGTGTAAATTTCTTCAATATCGGCAAAATGCACTTCACCCGCGGCACGCTTCATGGCTTTTGATTCTGCAAGCTGCTTTGGTTCAAGTGCTTCCTCATATATATTTACTGCCTGCCAAATGATCATACCTACAAAAACAAAAAGAATGATCCACCACTTTTTCATAACATCACATCTTATGTACGGTAAATGGTAAATATTGCTTTTTCTTTATCTTTTTCATCCAATGCCAAACCAAACATTAAATCATCTTTTTTTAATGTACGGTTTAAACAGTCGACAATTTTATATAAATCGGGTGAGTGCTGAATCTTAACCGTTGCCAATACTTCGATTTTGCTTTCCATAACGCTCTCCTTTCACATCACACAAATTTTGTTAGTTATACAGAAATGACACAATGTCCACACTATAAATGGGGCCGTCTCATAAGTGACTTGACCTTACGCATCATACACTTATGAAAGATGATGTGCGATATATGGTGGTTGAGGGATCTGTCAGCCCCATCTTTCCATTATATTATAACAGGTCCGTTGCTTATTTCAAAAATGTAATTAATAAAAATTCCCCCCGCCTACACCTTTAAAGGAAGGCTGTCTCAAAAAAGGGCAAGTAAGTTCCTCATGAGACAGCCTTTTTTACCGTTTTAAGAAAGCCACTGTTCAAGCTTCGTCAAAAGCGAATGTAAAGGTCCTTCGTACACTTGAAGCGGAGGCAGTGATGATAAAAAGTATTTTCCATAGGAAGCGGTCGTCAGACGCCGGTCGAAGACAAAAACAACCCCTTTATCTTGACTTGAACGAATGAGACGGCCAAATCCCTGCTTAAAACGAATAATCGCTTGGGGCAACGATAAGTCATAAAATGGATTGCCGCCTTGTGCACGAATTTGCTCGCATTTGGCTTCAATTACCGGATCGTCCGGGGGAGCAAATGGCAGGCGGACAATGACGACGCATGAAAGCTCCTCTCCCGGGAGATCCACTCCTTCCCAAAAGTTGCTCGTGCCAAACAAAATCGCTTGATCAAATTGGCGAAAGCTTTTCGTAAGCTTCGCGGCACTGCCGCTGCTTACGCCTTGGGCAATGAGCACAAAACGTTCGTCGATATTCATTTCTTTCATCATCGAAGCCGTTAATTTTAATAATTCGTATGAGGTAAACAATACAAGCATTTTTCCGTTTGTGCGCTCAGCAATTTCCATGAGCTGTATCGCGACGGAATGAGCGTACTCTTCTAAAGAAACATCAGAAATGGACGGTAAATCGCTCGGAATCATTAACTTTACCTGTTCTTTATAGTTAAACGGAGACGGGATTGTTATGCACTTCGGATAAAAATCATTTAACCCAAGCCGTGAAATCATATAAGAATACGTTCCGTTCGTCGTCAACGTCGCAGACGTTAATACAACGCTTCTTTTCTTGGCAAACAACCGCTCAGCAAAAAACTCTTCTAACTGAATCGGCTGCGAGTAAATCGTGATCGCATTCGCTGCCCCTTTGACATCCACTTCCATCCAACGAACAATAAGATCATCATCGCTTAGCAATAAATGTTGCAATGTTTCTATCATCTTAGAAAAAGCAGCCGCATCCGAAAAATAATCAAACACAAATTCATACGATAAACGCCGGATTTCCTGTTCTTTCTGCCGCAGCATCATCTGCAGGTTATTTACTTTTGTTATAAATTCATTTGTGTGATCGATTAAGCGCCATAACAGCTCGTTAATCGCCTTCCATTGATTCCCTTTCTCTGTCAGCGGTTGAAAGCGATAGCGGATACGGACGGCGTTCTTTTCGTTTTTTCGCTGCAGCACATAACGGCGAATCATGCGGAACCACTCATCGAATTCAAATTGCAATTCAGCAATGATTTGATCGAATTCAAAGAAAGTTTTTTCCACGTCCATTTCTAATTTCATGCAAACCGTTTTTAACTTCGCCAGCCACCCATCTTCTTCTGACATGCCGATTCGCCGCAATAATTGGCGAATCGTCACATAGCTGACCTGCTGTCCGAAATAATTGGCTGCGACGTCCTCCAAATGATGCGCTTCATCGACTAACAAGTACTCATAGGCCGGAAGCAAAGGCGTTTCCCCTGTTAAGTCCTGCAGCAAAAAAGCATGGTTTGTAATAATGAGCTGCGCATCAAGCGCCCGTTTTTTCGCCCGCTGGAAAAAGTCAATGTCTTTCACCGGCTCATCATCATTGTCCATTTGCAACGTTGACCAAATTAATTTTCCACCCGATGGCAAATTTAACTCATCGACATCGCCTGTTTCCGTTTCTGTCAGCCAAACAAGCAGCTGGCATTTCGTTAACACCGTATCATAATTTTTGTCTTGTTCATGTAGAAAACGGACAAATTTCCGAAGCGAAAGATAGTTGCGTTTTCCTTTCAACACGGCTACTTTGAACGGAAAAGAAGTAATGTTTCGCAGCACGGGAATATCACGTTCAATAAGCTGCTCCTGCAGCTGCAATGTATGCGTACTGACGACGACAGGCTTCTTATGCTCATAAGCGAAAAAAAGGCTTGGAATTAAGTAGGCCAGCGATTTGCCGATCCCTGTTCCCGCTTCGATTAAAGCATGCTGCGACGTTTCGAATGCTTCGTTCACGTCATTCATCATTTCCCATTGCCCTATCCGGTGTTCGTACCCGGCAATCGGCAGTGATTGAAACCGTTCAGAAAACTGTTCAAAAGACGAAGCGCCGCTATGATTCGATGTTTCCTTTGGTAAAGCCGATGTTTCCTTTTTTAAAGCAATTCCCTGGTAAAAATGAAATTGCCGCTCATTATTTAACGACAAAAGCTTTTCGCCAATCACTTCATCTAACAAATGATGCAAATCGCTCTTTAAATGCGGCGACAGCCGCTCTATTTGCTGCAATGTGACAATCGGCAGCGATTTGAGTCTCTCAAGCAGTGCTAAAAACAATTTCGCTGTTACTTCCGCATCGCTGTCTGCTTGATGCGGATTTTCATGCGGCAGCTTTAATGTTTGTGCTAATTCGCTTAATTTATAGCTTTCGATTGTCGGAATTAAAATGCGGGACAACTCCACCGTATCAATTTTCGGTCCGCCGAAAAGCGGAAATCCTGCCATTTGCAGTTCTTCTTGTAAAAAACTTAAGTCAAACGACACATTATGCGCCACAAAATACGACTTTTCCAATAGCTTTGCCACTTTGGGAGCCAGCTCTTGAAAGCGCGGCGCTCCTTGAATCATCGCTTCATCAATTCCCGTTAGCTGCTGGATAAACAGCGGAATAGCGCGCTCAGGATAAACAAAACTGGAAAAGCGGTCGACAATTTGTTCATTTTCAATGACAACCATTCCAATTTGAATGATACGATCCCCATTTTGCGGAGAGTTTCCCGTTGTTTCTAAATCAATCACTACAAAGCGTCGATTCATTGTTCCACCTCGATGTTCATTGACAGGAAAACGGTCACTTTCGAAACCATTTCCAATCTTGACATTTTAGCTTTAACAAAGAAAAAGACTGACTCAAAGAAAGGGCTGACCCAAGTGTCTGACCGCACGCATCACTCACAATATATAGTGTTTTTATTCATCGTTCTATATATTATGGTTGCGGGGGTCTGACACTTGCTTTCGGGTCAGCCTTTTGTAAGTCAGCCTCTATTATAGCACTGTCGCTGCCGGTTCTTGCACAATTAACTGTTTAATTTTATTATTTTCATCCATAATCGCCACTTTTGGACGATGCTCGGCAATTTTTTCTTCCGGTACAAGCGCGTAAGAAATAACGATAATAATATCATCCTTCTGCACAAGACGAGCGGCAGCGCCATTTAAGCAGAATACACCGCTTCCTCTTTCCCCAGGTATAATATATGTTTCAAAACGCGCTCCGTTATTGTTGTTGACAATTTGCACTTTTTCATTCGCTACCATGCCGACAGCATCTAAAATATCTTCATCAATTGTAATGCTGCCAACATAATTTAAATTTGCCTCGGTAACGCGGGCGCGGTGAATTTTCGCATTCATGAGCGTACGAAACATGAAAAATCCCCCCTACTCGACATCAAGTGTAATATTATCAATGAGACGGGCATTTGTAAACCGAACAGCAACAGCAATAATCACTTTTCCAGAAAGTTCTTCGATCGGTTTGAGTTCAGGATAAGAATAAATTTCCACATAGTCAATATCAGCATGAGTATGTGTTTTTATATAATCGATCACAAGATTTTGAATCGCATTCGGGCTTCTTTCCCCTTCTTCAATAGCCGCCTTTGCCCTTTGTAATGCCCCATATAGAGCCGGTGCTTCTTTCCGCTCCGCTTCGGATAAATAGACATTGCGCGAACTTTTCGCTAAACCGTCTTCTTCACGAACGGTTGGAACAGGGATCAGTTCAATCGGAAAATTAAAATCGCGAATGAGCCCATCCACAACGGCTACTTGCTGCGCATCTTTCATCCCGAAATACGCACGATGCGGCATAACGATATTAAATAGTTTCATCAACACCGTCACAACCCCGTCAAAATGCCCCGGCCTTGACTTTCCGCACAATACATCGACACGTTCAGTAACAACCGTCTTGATGCTCAAAGGATGCGGATACATTTCAGCTACATCTGGATAAAAGAGAACATGGACTCCGGCTTCTTTAGCGATTGCTTCGTCACGCTTCATATCGCGGGGATAGCGGTCAAAGTCTTCGTTTGGACCGAACTGTAGCGGATTGACAAAAATGCTTAACACAACGATATCGTTTTGTTTGCGCGCTTCGTTTAAAAGCGCCACATGTCCTTCATGCAAATAGCCCATTGTCGGCACAAAGCCGATTGTTTTTCCTTGCAGACGGAATTGATTCATCTTTTGCTGCATATCGTGAATGTTTGTTACGACAATCATTGTCTTTTTCCTCCATACAATGCTGTTAACTCTTCTTCTTTCATTGTAAACATATGGTCCGCTTCAGGAAATTGCCGCAATTTCACTTCTGTCACATAACTTGATAACGCTTGTACAATCGTCTCTTGAATATTTGCGTATTTTTTTACAAATTTCGGAACCCGCTCTACACCATAGCCAAGAACATCGTGGAAGACGAGAACTTGACCATCTGTCTCATCTCCTGCCCCAATGCCGATTGTTGGAATCGAAAGTTCTTTTGTTACTGCCGCTGCCAGCTGTTTCGGTACACATTCTAACACAAGCGCGATCGCTCCGGCTTGTTCGCACCGTTTCGCATCTTCGATTAATTTCCGGGCGCTTTCTGCATCTTTTCCTTGCACTTTATAGCCGCCTAACACCCCGACTGACTGCGGCGTCAAACCTAAATGGGCAACAACCGGCACGCCTGCGTCCGTCAGCGCGGCAATGACGTCTAATACTTGGCCGGCTCCTTCTACTTTGACAGCGTTCGCTCCTGCCTCCTGCATAATGCGCTGAGCGTTTCGCAATGCCTCTTCCCGCGAAATATGGTACGACATAAACGGCATATCGGTAATGACAAACGTATCTGGTGCTCCGCGGCGAACGGCTTTCGTATGGTGAATCATATCGTCGACGGTAACGGGAATCGTTGAGTCATATCCGAGCACGACCATTCCTAACGAATCACCAACGAGAATCATATCGACCGACGCAGCTTCTGCCAGCTTTGCTGACGGATAGTCATAAGCAGTCAGCATCACAATCGGTTCGTTATTCGCTTTCATCTTTAAAAAATCGGTTTTTGTTTTCATCATGATACCTCCTCTTTTAGCAGAGGAAATGAATCACCGAACGACATGACGAATAAAAAATCCTTCTTTCCTGCTGTTGAGAAAGAAGGACGCACTCACACATATCGGTTGACTTCATCCCTCTGTCCCAGTCCGTTATTTTGGATCAAGGCAGATACGAAATACATTTTTCATGACAAAGAAGGTGCGGTTCCGATAAGATACCGCCCGTAACCAGCTTTTATTTTAACAAAATTCTAACAACTTTTCTATATTTTTTATAGTTCAATATCGGCAGAATGAATATAATGAATCGTTCCATCAGCTGCTTCAAGCATTAACACGCCTTCATCGGTAATCCCAAGCGCTTTTCCTTTTACATTGCCGTGAAGCGTACGGGCAACAACCTCTCTCCCAATGCTAATCGCATACCCTTCCCAGAGAAGCTTAATAGGCAAAAAACCATGCTGTAAATATTGGTGATACAAAGTTTCGAATTTGAACAAGATTTCTTGAATTAATTCGGCCCGCTTGATTGGACTTCCTTTTTCGATTGCTAGTGAAGTGGCGACCGATTGGATTTCTTCAGGAAACTCTGACAGTTGATGATTCACATTCACGCCCATTCCGACAATAACAGACCGAACTTGATCTAGCTCTGCTTGAAGTTCCGTTAAGATGCCGACACACTTTTTTCCATTCATTAAAATATCATTCGGCCATTTTATATCAGGAACAAGTCCTGTCACCTCTTGAATCGCTTGTGAAATCGCAACAGCGGTTAGCAAAGTTAGTTGAGGTGCCTTTTGCGGCGGAATGGGCGGACGTAATATTAAACTCATCCATATCCCCGTTCCTTTCGGAGAAAACCATGTTCGATTTAACCGTCCGCGCCCTGCCTTTTGCAGTTCTGCAACAACGAGCGTCCCTTCCGGAGCTCCTTCGTAGGCGAGCTTATGAGCAATTTTTTGCGTCGAATCGACTTCTTCTTCAAAATAAATATGACGCCCTAATACTTCCGTCTTTAAGCCAAACTGAATTTCGTTGGCTGTAATTTTATCAGGAGTTTTTATAATGCGGTAGCCGCGGCGGCGTACCGCTTCTAACTCAAATCCTTCTTTTCGCAAATCTTCAATATGTTTCCATACCGCTGTCCGTGAACAGCCCAATATTTCACTGATTTTTTGGCCGGAAATAAAATCGCCTTTTGCCTGTGAAAACAACTCTAATAGTTTTCTTCGAGTTTCCGATTGCACTGCGCCAGCCACCCCCTTATTTGCTCAGCATTATTTTCGATCTCCCCAGAAATAACGGCGCTTTCCACAAACATCAGCATTTCCGCCACCCAAGGTCCGCCTTGTTTATTAAACCATTTCATTAAATCGTTTCCGTTAATCGCTAACTCCTTTCGCTCTTTAATAGGGAGCGAAGCAAACAGCTGCCTTAGCTTTGCCATGTTGCTGTCAGCTTTTTCCCCGCTTAACAAAGAACGAATTTTTTCCGCAGATAAAGCATATGTTAAACCGTAGCGGTACAGCTTCTCTTTTGTCCAATCGTTGTTTTGTTTCATTTCTGCCAAGATGTTTAAAATCGCCTGTACATCTTTTATAAGTTGATTTGGCAGCTTCCAAAGGCGCAAAAATGGAATTAACGTTTGCTTCACGTCGAGCAAATATGCAAACAACCCCCAATATTCGGCCCGTTCCGTTAAGAGCGTCCAATTATATGAAGCAAGCTGTTCAAGCTGCTCTCGTTTTTCGGAAAGCCCCGGCATGTACTTATATAAATTCGTTTCCACTAACAACGCAAGCGCTTCTTGGCTATAGGCACCTTGCAATAATTTTTCAAACTCAACGGTAATCCGTTCCACAGAAATATGGGAAAGAAGCGGAGCAAGTTCTTGAATCGCTTCTTTTGTTTCCTCGCTTAAATAAAATCCGAGCTGGCTGACAAATCGAAGCGCCCGCATCATGCGCAGCGCATCTTCAGAAAACCGCGCCTTCGCGTCGCCGACCGTTTGAATCATTTTCCTTTTTATTGCTTCCTGCCCGGCAAACGGATCAATCATTTGTCCGTGTTCATTCATAGCGATTGCGTTCATTGTAAAATCGCGCCGTTTTAAATCTTCATGAAGTGAACGGACAAATGTCACAGATTCAGGGCGGCGATAATCTTCATACTTTCCTTCTGTGCGAAACGTTGTGACTTCATACGGAGTTCCTTCATGGAGAACCATGACAGTGCCGTGCTCCACTCCGACGCCGATCGTTTTTGGAAAAATGCGCATCACTTCTTCAGGAAGCGCAGAAGTAGCAATATCGACATCGCCAATCGGGCGGCGCAGTAAAAAATCGCGTACCGCCCCGCCAACAAAATAAGCCTCATGACCATGTGCTTTCAATTGTTTGATGATATATAACGCTTTGGCAAAAGGTTGTTTCATGGCTTCACACCTTCAATAATGCGATGATAAATCAACTCATACTGCGACACAATTCGTTCGGAATGAAATTTTTCATATACTTTTTTCAGCGCCTCGCCAGCCATATAGGCATGAAGCTGAGAGTCTTTCAAAATGCACAGCGTTTTTTCCGCTGCTTCTTCAACAGCTCCCAGCTCGCAAAGATACCCTGTTTTTCCATCCTCAATCACTTCAGGGATTCCCCCTATTTTCGTTCCGACACATGGAACACCGCATGCCATCGCTTCTAATAAAACGAGGCCGAAACTTTCTTTTTCCGATAAAAGAAGTTTTACGTCACTTATGGAATACAACTCTTCAAGGTTTTCCTGCTTTCCTAAAAACAGCACTTTATCTTTTAATCCCAGCTCTTTCACGAGACGGCAAACAACGATCATTTCCGGCCCGTCACCGACAAGAAGGAGCTTCGCTTGTATTTCCTTTTGAATAAGGTGAAACGCCTTGACAATATCCGGCACGCGCTTGACATGGCGAAAATTTGAAACGTGAATCACGACTTTTTCTTCAGGGCGAATGCCGTATTGTTCTTTCAAATATTGAACATCTTTTTTGTGATAAACACGCTCATCAACAAAATTATAAACCGTCTCAATTTCTTTGTTGACCTCAAGAAGCTCATACGTTTGCTGTACAAGCGCATTGGACACAGCCGTCACCACATCCGACTGTTCAATTCCAAACTTTATGATTTCGCTCAATGAAGGGTCATAGCCGAGCACAGTAATATCTGTTCCGTGCAATGTCGTCACAATTTTGAGATGTTCTCCGACCATTTGTTTGGCAAGCACAGCACAAACCGCATGAGGCACCGCATAATGAACGTGCAATAAATCCAGTTTTTCCCGCTTCGCCACCTCGGCGATTTTACTTGAGAGCGCCAAATCGTACGGCGGGTATTGAAAGACAGAATATTGATTGACGCTCACTTCATGATAGTAAATATTGCTGTACACTTTGTTTAATCGAAACGGCATGCTTGATGAAATAAAGTGAATTTCATGTCCCCGTTCAGCAAGGAGCTTTCCTAATTCCGTGGCGACGACACCGGAGCCGCCAACCGTTGGATAACAAACAATGCCAATTTTTAGTTTCATTTCATCTCTCCTAATAAATCGTCTGAAATTAAAATCGGTTTTTTAGAAATAAATCCTTCGGCAAACGAAACGCCTGCTTCTTTGCCGAATAACCGCTCACGACTTTCCACTGTTTCGATATAACCGTTTGTCAGCGGTGTGTCCACTGAATCGGCCGTCTTTTCGAATTGGCTTTTATAGGCACGCAAGCTAGCTAATTTCAGTTCGATCACATCACTTATATCAACAAGAAAACTTGGCTGCTGAAAACCGTTAATCATGTAAAAATACAATGATTTGACGCGATGGGCCGGCAAGCCTCTTTCATCCTCATAGCGGCGAATCGCAGCAGAAAACACCGCTTCTTCAACAAGCGCCGCACAATTTCCGTGATCCGGATGACGGTCCACCCAGTAAGGGGCAAACACGAGGCTCGGACGATACTCGCGAATAACGGAAACAATTTTATTGATGAATGCCTCATTTTTTAGCAAGCCGCGATCCGGAAGCCGCAGATTAATTCTCTCTGTCACTCCTAATATATCAGCTGCTTCTTTGGCTTCCTGCTGCCGCCGTTCGACGGTTCCATTTGATGAAAGTTCCGCCAATGTTAAATCACAAATTCCGATTTTATAGCCTTTGCGCGCATATTTTGCGATCGTGCCGCCCATCCCGATTTCGACATCATCAGGATGAGCACCAAAGGCCAATATATGTAATGAACGATCGTTCATGTCATTCACCTTGTTTTTCATTGATAATTTTTCGCCACGCGAAATCGCCGCGCTCTAAGCCTTTGATTAATATTTCCGCTGTGCCCATGTTCGTCGCAAGCGGAATGGAATATACATCACATAGACGAATCAATGCGCTCACATCTGGTTCATGCGGCTGTGCGGTGAGCGGATCGCGGAAAAAGATGACCATATCCATCTTGTTTTGTGCAATCATTGCGCCAATTTCTTGATCGCCTCCGAGCGGTCCGGACTGAAAGCGATGGATTGGCAAGCCTGTCGCTTCATGAATGCGCAAGCCTGTCGTTCCCGTTGCATATAATTCATGCTTTTCCAAAATAGCTTTATAAGCAATCACGAACTGAATCATATCCGCCTTCTTTTTGTCATGGGCAATGAGCGCGATTTTCATCTTCTCCTCTCCTATCATTCAATAATATTTTCCAATCCATAGACAAGTGTATTCAATTTCATCACTGTCTCCACGGAAAGTTTAACCCCTGACATAAACGATGCCCGATGAAATGAATCATGGCGAATCGTTAATGCTTGTCCATTTCCGCCAAAAATGACTTCTTGATGGGCAATCAGTCCCGGCAGGCGTACACTATGAATCGGAATCCCATCATACGTTGCGCCTCTTGCACCTTCTAATGTTTCTTTTTCTTCCGGATGCCCCTGCTTTTTGGAAGGTCTGACCATAGAAATAAGTTCCGCTGTTTTCACAGCTGTACCTGACGGCGCGTCTAATTTTTGATCATGGTGGAGCTCAATAATTTCAACATCGTTGAAATATTTCGCTGCCATTTGTGCAAATTTCATCATTAAAATGGCGCCGACAGCAAAGTTTGGCGCGATGATCGCACCAATTCCTTTATCTTCTGCCAGCTCTGTTAACCGCGCTAAATCTTCTTTTGTAAATCCTGTTGTGCCGACGACGGGACGAACACCGTAATGCAAGGCCAATTCTGTATGTTTTTTTCCGACTTCCGGAGTCGTTAAGTCAATTAATACATCCGGCTTTACTTCTTGAAAACAGCGCTCGATGTCCGTATAAATCGGAACATCAATTCCGGAAAAGCCGTCTACAGCAGAAAGGCTTTGTCCATCGTTCATGCGGTCAATTACCGCCGCTAACTGAAAATGTTCCGTGTTATGTACTAATGATACCGCCTCCCGTCCCATTCTTCCGCGCGGGCCGGCCACAACAATTTTGATTGTTTTCATAAACCGTCTACTCCTTTCCCTCTTCTTTTCTTGTCCAGCGATTTTTATCTCTTGTGTTGAATTTTTCCATCACTAAATCATGAGCTTGTTGAAGGTCAATATGAAGAGAGTTGGCAAAACAAATCAGCACAAACAGCAAATCTCCCATTTCTTCTTCAATCGTTTTTTCTTTTTCCGATTTCTTTTTCGTCTTTTCACCATAATAATGGTTAATTTCCCGTGCCAGCTCCCCTAATTCTTCCGTCATCCTTGCGAGCATCGCAAGCGGACTGAAATAACCCTCTTTAAATTGGCTGATGTATGCATCGACTTCTTCCTGCATTTGTCTCATTGTTTTTTCTGACATTTATGTCACCTCTCATTCTTTCATGTTAGCCAAAACGAGCGACTTTGACAAATGTTTTCTACGTTCGTTGCCTGCAACGATAACTTCCTCTATAATTAAGGGCGCCGACTATTCTTCATGTACAAGGAGGTCTTTATGATTTTCGGATTAAAAATAAAAAACATTTTCTTTATTTTGCTTGGTGCTGCTATTTTTGCCTTCGGACTCGTTCATTTTAATATGCAAAACAATTTGGCTGAAGGCGGCTTTACCGGGATTACTCTTCTTCTTTATTTCTTGTTTCAATGGGATCCTTCCTATACGAATTTAGCGTTGAATATTCCACTGTTTCTGATCGGCTGGAAATTGCTAGGCCGTAACGCCTTTTTATATACCGTTATTGGTACGGTCAGCTTATCTGTTTTTCTTTGGATTTTCCAGCGCTATGCGATTCATATGCCTTTAAAACACGATTTAACATTGGCCGCGCTATTTGCCGGTGTATTTATCGGAATCGGTCTCGGGATTATTTTCCGCTACGGTGGAACGACTGGCGGCGTTGATATTATTGCAAGGCTCGTGTATAAATATAAAGGCATCAGCATGGGCAAGACGATGTTTGTGTTTGATGCGGTCGTCATTACGTTATCCCTGATTTTATACCTTTCCTACCGCGAAGCGATGTATACGCTCGTTGCTGTATTTGTTGCCGCCCGTGTCATCGATTTTATGCAGGATGGCGGTTATGCGGCAAAAGGGGCGACAATCATTTCCGAAAAAAGTAATGAGATCGCCGAAAAAATTATGAATGAAATGGACCGTGGCGTAACGATATTGAAAGGACAAGGTTCTTACACAAAGCGTGAACGTGATGTCCTTTATTGCGTCGTTGCGAAAAATGAACTTTCCCGCTTAAAAAGTGTCATTATATCCGTTGATCCACATGCTTTCGTTGCCGTAAGCGACGTGCATGATGTATTGGGAGAAGGTTTTACTTTAGATGAAAATAAACGTCCGCTTGAACATTGAATCTCTCCCGCCTATCGCCGCTTAGGTAGAAAAATATAATAAACAAAGGCTGTCTCAAAACACAAAGTGTCAGACCTCATAACGATGCCGCTTCATAACCATAGCCGGCATAAGGGCAGATGCTTATCGGACAGCCTCTTTTATTCTTTCTCATGTAATTTGTTCTTTTCCTTTTCCCCGCGATATTTCCGCCAGCCAACATAGCTTAATGTTAAAATGATGATGCTTCCTGTTGAAATGATGACCCACCATAATGACGGATCGGCTTCATCTTTTTTCACACCGTCAAATAGTGCCTGCAAGTCTTGTTCCATCTGAAGAAGCTGTTTTAATTGGCTGTCAGGGCTGAGCCGGGAAAATGCCGGTGCTTCTAACAGCTCTATATTTGCAGCAACACGTTTAAACCGTTCCGGTGCAACATCAATTTTCACGCTCGGTTCAATCATCTCATATTGATTTAAAAACAGCTGAAACGATGATTGAAACGCTTGCATATTTCTGTTTTCAACTGCTTTTTTCATTCGATAAAATGCCGCCATAATCGAGTGTTCCATTTCCGACCAAAGCGGTTGATGATCAGAACGAATCGCATCAATAACAAGACGAAAGCGGGTCACATCTTCCACCCGTTCTTCTGCTGGTAAAGTTGCAGCTGTTACGGTTTTTAATGCGCTTTCATGAGTAATTGTAACCACATAAAGTTCATCCATCGACTTTAATCGTTCACGGGCATTGAGCTTAAAAAACTCCTCAGAAAAATGAGTTAACACTTGTTTTGCTTCTTCAAATCTTTTGTTTTTTGCCAGTCGCAGCGCCTCATCGGAAATTTGATCTAGCTTTTTCCAATCATCTGTTGTTTGCGAAGATACAACATATGGAAATAACATCATAAAAATCATAATGAATATGAAGGTTTTTCTCTTCATTCTTGTCCCTCCTCCGCTACCTACTAACAATGTATGAAGAGGTGGACAAGAGTAGACCTCTATTTTACGCGCTTTAAACGAAAGCAAAGAAAATAGGTGATACTAATCGAAACAATGCTCAGCCAAAAGGTAAAATAACCAATTTGCGGTATATACTCATCGAGCATGCTGTATCGCGGCAGCATGCGGAAAACATAGTCAATGACATCGTTATGCAATGTCCAAACGGCCGCAAATGCTAAGTGCCGCAGTTTGATTCGATAAAACGGCGCATACAATATTCCTTCAAGCGCCATTGCCGCGTGTGATAAAATGAGCATCCAGGCAACCCAATCGAGCGTTCCTGTCACTTTCCAAACAAGCAAATTCATCACAACCGCCCAAATGCCGTATTTAAACAGAGTCACCATTGCCAGCGCTTCGAAAAGCGGCCAATTTCTCCCCAATAAAAACGCAATGAGCACAAAAACAAAAAATAAACTTGCCGTCGGGCTGTCCGGTACAAATAACAGAAACCTCAGCGGAGTTTCTGATAGTTGACTTCCGTACCATATGTATCCGTAAATCGTTCCCAATATGTTCATCATCAGCAAAAGCCATAAAACAGAACGGTGCATGAGCAGCGAAAAGATAAATCTCATATTTCACCAACTTTCCCAATAGTATGCAGGAAGTAAACAAAAAAGCTGACTATAAGCTAGCCAGCTTTTTGTAGCATTATTCCGCTTTCAAACCTGCAATAAACTCTGCAAGCTTCTTTAACTCTTCATCTGTACCTTTAAAAATACCTCCTGGCATGCTGCCTTGTCCGTCTTTGGCGATCTTCGCTACTTCCTCAGCGCTTAAGCCTGTACCGACAAGCGATGGCGCTGCAGGACCGCCTTGAAGATTTTCACCATGACATGTCGTACATGTATTCGCTTGGGCGATTTTGTAGCCGTCCGCATTTTTATCGATTTCCACTTCCGCGCGAATCTTGCCTTGTTCAGCTGCTGCTTCCCAGTCGTGAGTCACGACAGATTCCCAAGTTAAGAAGACGATTGCAGCTAACGTTAAAAGCATCATTCCAACCGCAACAGGACGCTTCGTTGGACGGCGCTCCGGTCCGCGATCTAAGAATGGCGCCAACAATAACGCACCAAACGCAAGACCTGGCATGATAATCGCACCAACGACTGTGTAAGGACCTGATGCATATGAGTATTTTAACAATTGATACAAGAATAAGAAATACCAGTCCGGAAGCGGAATATACGACGTATCCGTTGGGTCAGCGATACGCTCTAATGGTGATGGATGGGCAACAGTCAAGCATAAGAAGCCGATTAAAAATACGGCACCTACCATCCACTCTTTTAATAAGAAGTTCGGCCAAAACGCTTCCGTCTTCCCAGGATATTCCGAATAATCCTTTGGAATATTCGGCTTTCGCTCAGCAGGAACACGGGAGTCGCCGACAAATTTCATCCCTTTTCCGCGATGCATTTCATGTCCCCCTCCTTTTTCTCATAGGCTAACGCACACCGTACAGCGTAATTTTTACAGTGGACCGGAAATACCTTGTTTACGAATCATTAAGAAGTGAGCTGCCATTAATCCAAGCAACGCAGCCGGCAAGAAAAATACGTGAATCGCAAAGAAACGCGTTAATGTTTGCGCACCAACGATTTCCGGATGACCAGCTAATAATGTTTTAATCGTTGGACCAATCACCGGTGTCGCTTCAGCAATTTGCAAACCTACCTTTGTCGCAAATAGCGCTTTCATATCCCATGGCAATAGATAGCCAGTGAAACCAAGCCCCATCATTACCATGAAAATTAACACGCCGACAATCCAGTTTAGCTCACGCGGTTTTTTGTATGCGCCCTGGAAGAAGACACGCAATGTATGTAAAAACATCATTACAATAACAAGGCTTGCTCCCCAATGGTGCATACCGCGTACAATTTGTCCGAATGCCACTTCGTTTTGTAAGTAATAAACGGACTCCCATGCGTTTTTAATATCCGGAACATAGTACATCGTTAAAAACATACCGGATAAAATTTGGATGACCGTAACGAAGAACGTTAATCCGCCAAAACAGTAAACGAATGCCGAAAAATGATGTGCAGGGTTAACATGTTCCGGAACTTCATGGTCAGCGATATCCCGCCACAAAGGCGTAATATCTAGACGCTCGTCAACCCAATCATAAATCTTATTTAACACGTATTACGCCTCCCCTCGTGGTTTCGCTTTACCTAAGTATAACGTACCGTCTTTCACTTTTAGCTCATAACGGTCTAATGGATATATAGGCGGCGTTCCTGGAACGTTTGTGCCATCTTTTTCATATAAACCATAGTGGCAAGGACAGAAGAAACGGTTTGGATTCCCTTTATCACCGTTCCAGTTGACTGTACATCCTAAGTGTTTGCACACCGGAGAAAGTGCAACAATTTCTCCTTTGTCATCTTTGTACACCCACGCGGATTTTGGCTCTTCAGATTCATACCACGCATCTTTTACCTTTACTTTAAAGTCGAAGCGTTGCGGCTCTGTCGTAATATCTTTCACTTGGGCAACAGCAACCATCTCAGTTCCCGCTTCTTCCTTTAAGATTGGATCCAATGCGAAACGAACCATCGGCATCAACATCCCCGCAGCCATAAATCCGCCAACGCCAGTTAAGGTGTAGTTTAAAAACTGCCGTCTCGAAACCCGATGCTTATTCTCGCTCATTGTTTTCCCCCCTCTATATAAAGTTAAGTCCATCCGGACAATAGCATAACACATATAAAACTAGGACATTCTAATGATATCTCAAGAAATCGACAAGGTCAATATTCTCGTTGCTGTAACCGCTATCACGTTATGACAATTTTTTGCTTATGACCACTTCGAAATTAATAAATTCATCAGTTGCGAAGTTTGATCCATCACGATTTGCTGCTTATATTTTTCGTCCATATGCTCAAGCGGAATCGACGGCAGCCAAAGAAGCGTGCCCGGCAAACTAGCTTCTCCTGCTTTCCACTCCGTATCGGACGTCACATAAAAAATATGCTTCATTCCGTTCGCTGTTAACTGGCTTGTCCAATCGGCAATCCGCTTGATTTTTTCTTCCATGCTTTCTGATGTGAAATATGTAAACGGCGGCAATAAAAACACTCTTCCTTTAAATTGTCTTTCAAGCTCGCCTACGATGATTTGCACAAACTCTCCCATCGAAGCAATGGACTTTACGTTTTTTTCCAATGTCAGCGGAATAAGCGGAATCACAGCTGTATCTATATATTCTTTTTCTTGCAAATAGACTTCAACATCTTTCGCCGTCCATTTCATGTCTGTTCTCTCCTCTGATTTAGTGAATTTCATCTTAACCATTTTAACACAAAAAAGAAGAGGTTGACCCAAAAGTGTCTGACCTCACGCGTAATTCACCATATATCGTGTTTTCATTATGTCCTGCATATGATGGTTGTTGGGGCTGACACTTTGCTTTACGGTCATCCCCATAAGCGCTTCAATTGATCCGTCAAACGCTTAAATTCCTGCTCATCACCGCGGTCAAGCGCTTCATCAATTAATTTCATCAGTTTTTCTTTTTGAAAATTTTGTATCGATTTCTCTAAAAATTGCTCCGCCAAAATTTGATCTTTTTCATTGACTTGTAAATGTTTCGGGATATACGGATTTTCCTCCAGCACAGCTACATATTGCGGAGAATGGAAGGAAGCTCGAAAGTTCAGCTGAATGTAAATATCCTCATCCCGATTTAAGCGGATATCATGGAATGACTTTTCCGCATCTGTCGTCATGACGTTTTCCTTATAAAAACGAAACGGTACATCATCAACACAATGTGTTGACATAATCATTCCGCGCGGACAGTATTGCGCTTTTTCCACAAAATGCACTTTTTGCATCAGCTGATCATGGCTCATTAAATAGTTTAAGATCCAAACACATTCACGCCTTTTCAGCTGATAATTGCTCAAAAACCAACGGATAAACTCTTTTTTTTCATTTACGGATACATGGGTCGTCAATTCCGCTTCCCTCCTCTATATTTTCAATAAGAAAGAGGTATATGCTTTGACTATTCGATTTCTGCTTTTCCAATGCCTGCAACCGCTTTTCTCATTCTTCTTCCAGTTGGAGAACCATTTCTGCCGCTTCCGTATGGGTCGGATCGATTTGCAAAATTTGTTCAAACAATTGCTTCGCTGTTTTGCGATTTCCTTCCTCGATGAGAAAATACGCATATTCCTCAAGAAAATCGACTTCGTTCTTAAAGAAAGTATATGCTTCTTGGTAATGTTTTAATGCATCGGAATACATTTCTAGCTGATGTTTTGCCCGCGCTAAATCCCATTCAAACTGCGGGTCATACTCACCCTGCTTCATCGCTTCTTCGATGCAAGCGACGACATCTTCGTAGCGTTCCTGATGCAAGAGTAGCTTCGTCAATGTCAAGAGCGCCTCCAAGTATCCCGAATCAACATGAACCGCTGCGCGTAAATGTTCTTCTGCTTCATCCGGCTTTCCAAGTTTCAGAGCAATTTTGCCGGCATACAACAACAATTCTTTATTCCATTCATCTACTTTCAAGCCTTCTTTTGCTGTGTCATAGCTTTTTTGCAAATCACCCTCATGCTCATATGCTTTTGCCAAATATAAATACAATGGCACATATTCTGCATCTAACTCTTTAAGATCTTTCAGCTTTTCAATCGCCGTTTGGTAATAGCCGGCTTGAAACGCGGTAAATCCGTAGCCAAACAGCGTATGAATTTCCAGCTTTTCTTTCAACGCTTCTTCATAATACGGAAGCGCTTCTTCAAACCGGCCGGATAAACTTAATGCTTCCGCGAGACGCTGCGAAATAGAGGTGCCGGCAAGCGCCGTTTCTTTTTCTAATACCTTTTTATAAAATTCAACGCTCTTTTGGTATTCTCCTTTTGTTAAATAAAATTCTCCGAGAGCAAATTGAATAATTGGCTCATCCGGCAGTTGTTCGTAGGCAAGAAGCAGTTTACGCTCGCTTACCTCATCCAGTCCCTGCATTTGATAAAGGTCAGCGGCAAGCAGGCAGGCACGGGGATAGATCGGATCGTTTTCATCAATTTCTGCTAAAATATCAATCGCTTTGTCTTCTTCGTCAAGCTCCGTATAAATCTCTGCTAAAAACAATAAAATATCTCCTTCATCAGGATAGCGGCAAGACAGCTCTTCAAGAATATCGCGCGCTTCAGGAAGGAGCCCCCATGAAAAAAGATGTTCCGCTAACATATATTTTTCTTCATCGCTGCATTCCGCTTTTACTTTTGGTATTAATTTAAGAGCTTTCTCAATTTCTCCGTTTTCGACAAGACGAACGAGTTTCTCAATCGGCATCATTCTCGCTAACCCTTTCTTTCATCAAAATGTGCGGCAAACATTCCCGGGGCACGAACAACGCATTCTTTGCCAAAACCGGGATAAAAATAGATTTGCTCTCCTGCTTTTAACAATCTCCCTTTATGAACCGTAATCGTTGGAACATGATTATCATAATCGACAATCGGCTTTTCGGCAACTAAATGGCTTGTTGGCATGTGTTCATACAAGTTATAATCTACTTCGCCGCCGATGCGGATATCTCCTTTTTGCGGGTAAATGCCGATTTTTTTTAACACCTCTAATGAAAGCGGCGTACGTTCTTTTAGCGAAAATGGAATAAACGGAATTTTATGTTCCTTTAAAACTTGCCTCCATTGTTTTTGCTGCAACGATAAAGCTCGCTGGCTTTTCCAATGCGGAGAAAAGGCAAGAAAATAGGGAGATAGCGCCTCGTAAATCCAATACCAAGGCACGTTTGCCAAATTTTCCTCCCCATCCAATTCAATAAAGATGACCGGAATTTTGCAGCGTTTGCACTCCCGTACAAATGACGGCGTTAAGGTGCGAAGCGGAATTTTTACACCAATAAAATAATCAATCGGGCTGTTGAGCAGCTGCTGCCGCAATTGCTGCAGCGCTTTTGGCAACTGCTTTTCATAACGGACATCACAGACAGCCAGCAATGTTGTACAGCCTCGGGAAATAAAATGCTGCTGCACATATTGTTTAAATTGTTCAAACGTTCTTTGCTTCTGAAACGAAAAGTCAAGCATCACGTATCCCGCTGTTAACACAAATTCGTCCACAGGCATGCGAATGAAATGATAGCGGGAGATTTTCCTGCTCATATAGTCAATGCGGTTGTCGTCAATCACTAACGAACAACATTCCACCTTATTATTTTTTAATACATTTGCCTGCTCGATAATATACGGCACGTTTACATCCCCCCATCATATTTGTCCTTAAGACAAGCTATGATGAAAAAGGGAAAACTATGAATTTGTGAAAATATAAAATACCTCATCATTTAAAGATGAGGTATGTTTATTGCCGGCGAACCATGAAAAATTACACCGTCTTATTTTATAGCTCTTTTTTTAAAAATTTGTTGCGCAGCTTTTCGACTGTCATAGGCAAGCTATATACGCTTGTTATGTCACGCTATAGCGTGAAAAGCAGCAATGTTTACGAAAATAGTCTATTTTATTAACAGCTGCAAATGCTCAAAAAAGCTTGGATAAGAAACGGCAATCGCTTCGGATCGGTTAAGTGTGAGCTCGCCTTCCGTTATGCATGCGGCAACGGCCAACATCATGCCGATTCGATGGTCGCCGTAGCTGTCAACAACCATATGATTTGCCTTTAGTTTCGTTTTTCCGCGAATCCTCATTCCGTCTTCAGTCGCTTCAATATCAGCACCTAATTGGCTTAACTCGGAAACGACCGTAGCAATGCGGTCCGTTTCCTTCACTCTCAGTTCGCTGGCATCTTTAATAACCGTTGTCCCTTCCGCCTGCGTCGCGAGCAAGGCAATGATTGGAATTTCGTCAATTAAGCGCGGAATGAGCTCGCCGCCGATTTCGATCCCCTTAAGTTCAGATGTACGAACGGTAATATCCCCCATCGGTTCGCTTTCTTCGTTTCGAACATTTTCGATGGCAATGTCCGCTCCCATCTGCTTAAGCACATCGATAATCCCTGTCCGCGTTGGATTTAACCCTACATTTTTTAATGTAATTTCACTATTTGGCACAATCGCACCAGCAACTAAGAAAAATGCGGCAGATGAAATATCGCCGGGTACGTCAATGTCGGCACCTGTCAACTGCTGTTTCCCTGTTACAGATACAGTCAGCCCATCCACAACGACTTCTCCGCCGAACGCCTTTAACATTCTTTCTGTATGATCGCGTGATTTATGCGGCTCGATGACCGTCGTCGTACCGTCTGCCATAAGTCCGGCCAGCAAGATCGCTGATTTTACCTGGGCACTTGCTACCGGAGATGTATAACGAATCGCTTGTAAATTTCCGCCGCGGATCGACAGCGGTGTGTAATTGCCGTGCTCCCGTCCGTCAATTTTCGCGCCCATTTCTCTTAACGGGTTCGTCACTCTTGCCATCGGCCGCTTCGCAATCGATTCATCGCCAATTAAGCAGGCATGAAACGAGCATCCCGCTAAAATGCCAAGTAAAAGTCTCGTTGTCGTGCCGGAATTGCCGACGTTTAAAATTTCCGTTGGTTCCTGTAAACCGCTGATCCCTTTTCCTTCAACAACGACTTCACTGCCGTTTTGTGTAATCGAAACTCCTAATTTGCGAAAACAGTCAATCGTACTTAAGCAGTCTTCTCCGGCTAAAAAATTAGAAATGGTCGTCGTGCCATTGGCAATCGCCCCGAACATGACAGCGCGATGGGAAATCGATTTATCACCGGGAACCTCAATTGTCCCCCGCAGCGATGAAACATTTGTCCGCAATGGTTTCATAGCTTTCTCTCTCCTTATTAGACATTAGACTTCATATGTTTTATACGTTGTATATGTTTCAATACATTGTTTCGCCTTGGCACGGTCTTCTTCCGTTTGAAAACTTAAACGAAGAACCCCATAAATTTCCTCTCTCGTTTCAATAATGCGGATATTTGTAATGCTAATACGCTCTTTTGCCAAATAGCCTGTAATTTCCGAAATAACTCCCGGATAATCAGGAACATCAACATACAAATCGTAAAAGGAAGGAATCGCGCCTTTCGCGCGGATTGGCAGACCATCGCGAAATTGCTTTGCTTCAGCAAAATAATTATAAATTTGTTCACTATCTCCTTTTTCAACAAAAGAACGAACAATGCTCATTTCCTGCAGCCAAACATCAAAAAGCTGCAGCAATTCTTCCCGATTATGTAATAAAATATCGCGCCACATTCCCGGATTGCTTGAAGCGATTCGCGTAATGTCGCGGAATCCCCCGGCAGCAAGCCGGCTGACAAGCTCATTTTCCCGTTCGTACCGCTGTGCCTGATGAACGAGGCTAGCAGCAATAATATGCGGAAAATGGCTGATCACTCCGGTAATTCGATCATGTTCTTTCGGCGAAAGCACAACAAACCGCGCTTTCGTTCCTTTCAGCCACTCTTTTAATTTGTCCACTTGGACTTCTTGAACATCTTCTGTCGGCGTTAAAATATAAAAGGCGTTTTCAAATAAATGAACTTTTGCCGCCACAACACCGCTTTTATGCGAACCTGCCATCGGGTGCCCGCCAATAAAGGCAATCCCCCGTTTTAACAGCTTGCCCGCATGTTCAACAATTCGTTGCTTCGTACTGCCGACATCGGTAATAATGACATTTTCTTTAAAATGAAAACCGCTTATTTCCACTAAAATTTTTTCTGTCTGCATCACCGGGGTTGCTAAAACAATCAAATCCGCTTCGGTGATTGCTTCTTCAAAAGAAGAGGCGATTTCATCAATAATTTTTAAAGAGCGCGCTAATTCTGCCTCCTCTTCCTTCACATCATAACCGATTACCCGTGCTTCCGGGTGCTCTTTTTTTATGGCTAAAGCAATGGAACCGCCAATCAGCCCAAGACCGATAATCACTACGTTGCCTTTCAAACTATTCACCTTCTTCTTTAAAGCACTGATCGAGGATGACCCATAATATCTGACCTTACGCACATTCCACCATATATAGCTTATTGTTCTGTCCTATATATAGTGTTGCGCGGAGTCTGACACTTTTCGTTTTGATCAGCCTCGACCGCTTGTGCACTTACACAAGCTGTTTTTCCTTCAACATCGCTGTTAATGCTGCCAATATTTCCTTGTTCTGTACTTCTGTACCGATCGTAATTCTTACCGAAGTTGGAAAACCAAGAGCGTTCCCTGAGCGGACGATAATACCTCTTTCTAACAAATATTGGAACACTTCATTTCCTTCAATGCCAAAGTCGATTAAAATAAAGTTTCCTTCAGAATAGTAGTATTTAAGCTGATGTTCATCGCAAAAACGATAAAATTGTTCCAACCCCCGTTTGTTTTTCTCCACGCAATCTTTAATGAACTCCTGATCATCCAACGCCGCTAAGGCTGCCGCTTGGGCGAGCACTGACGTGTTAAACGGTTCGCGCGCCGGTTCCATTTGTCGAATTAACGTTTCGCCGGCAATGCCGTAGCCGACACGGAGGGCTGCCAAGCCGTACGCCTTCGAAAACGTACGCAAAATCATTAAATTGTCATATTCGTTTAAAAGCGGAACCGTTTGTGGATAATCTTCCGCCTGCACATATTCGTAATAAGCTTCATCGACAACGACAAGAACATGTTTCGGAACTTTTTCTAAAAACGATAAAAGCTCATGTTCCCGCACATATGTACCTGTCGGATTGTTCGGGTTGCAAATCCAAACGACGCGCGTATTCTCATCGATCGCTTGAAGCATGCTTTCTAAATCGTGATTGCCATGGACAAGCGGAATTTCGCGAACTTCCGCATTTTCAATCACTGCATTATGCCGATATTGCGGGAAGGTCGGCGTAGCCATCACCGTATTCGTTCCCGCTTCCAAAAAGGCGCGGCAAATGATTTGCACAACCTCATCGGAACCATTGCCGAAAATAATCTGCGTTTCATTGACTCCCAAATGTTTAGCCAATTTTTCGCGCAGAGCCCGGGAATAGCCGTCAGGATATATCGCTAAATCATTTAATGATTGCAAAATCGCCTCTTTTGCTTTTGGCGAAGAACCATATGGGTTTTCGTTCGATGCCAGTTTGATAACTTTTTCGAAACCGTATTCTTTCTTTACTTCTTCGATTGGTTTTCCCGGTTTGTATGGAGTTAATTGCAAAAGTTGACTTTTCACTTTCACGTTGTTCACCTCATCTCATTCACGTTTTAAAGGCTCAACTAACGATTGAGCATACTGTTGAAATTGTATTAAGGCATCTTTTCTTGTCTTCTCCTGCAGCAAACAATCGGCTAACTGTTCAATCTTTTGCACAAGAGCGCTGCCGATGACAATACCGTCACAATGTTCTTTCAATGCTTGAACCTGTTCGCTCCTTGAAATGCCAAAGCCGACAACAACTGGGACACTGCTATGGGTTTTCACTTCTTCCAAAAACTCGTAAAGCTCATTAGGCAGTTTGTCACGTATTCCTGTAACCCCCAATGAAGAGACACAGTACAAAAACCCCTGCGCCTGGGAGGCAATTTTTTCAATTCTTTTTTTCGAAGTCGGTGCAACTAATGAAATAAACGAAAGACCCGATTGTGCGCTCAGCTGACGTATATGCCCGCTTTCTTCGAATGGCAAATCCGGAATAAGAACACCATCTACATTGTTTTTTTGCGCTAAAGCGAAAAAGTATTCTTCTCCTAATTGTAACACAGGATTATAATACGTAAAGATAATAATTGGAATTTGCACTCCTCTTTTTCGCATGAGCGGGACGAGTTCGATCGCTTTTTTCAGCGTCATGTCATGCTTTAAAGCGCGCTGGGCGGCTCTTTGAATAATCGGTCCATCCGCCAGCGGATCAGAATACGGAACACCAAGTTCAAGAATAGAAGCACCGGCGTTTTGCAGCGCTAACGCTAACTCTACCGTCACGCTCGGATGCGGATCGCCGGCGACAATAAACGGAATAAACATTGTTTTATTAGCAGTTGGTAACTTCAACACGTTCCCCTCCTTGCAAGTAGTTCATCACTGTCTGGACATCTTTATCACCGCGTCCTGAAAGGCAGACAAGCACCGCCGCTTCTTTTGGCTGTTCCTTAGCGATTTGAAACGCTTTTGCCAACGCATGAGCCGATTCAATCGCCGGGATGATTCCTTCTGCTTGTGCCGTTAACTGCAAAGCCGCCAATGCCTCATCATCAGTAATGCTCTCATACTGCACTCGCCCCGTGCTTGCCAAATAAGCATGTTCAGGACCAACACCAGGATAATCAAGCCCGGCGGAAATCGAGTAAGGTTCGACAATTTGTCCATGCTCATCCTGTAAAAGGTAAGTTAAAGAACCGTGAATCACTCCTTTTGTTCCTTTGGTGATCGTGGCCGCGTGATAAGAAGTATCAATTCCTTTTCCAGCTGCTTCAACACCGACAAGGACAACATCGTCTTCTAAAAATGGATAAAACATGCCAATCGCGTTGCTGCCGCCGCCGACGCAGGCAACGACTACGTCAGGGAGTTTTCCTTCCCGCTCGAGAAATTGCCGCTTTGCTTCCTCGCCAATAATTTTTTGAAACTCCCTCACCATCAACGGATATGGATGCGGACCAACAACGGAACCAATCATATAATAATGGTCGTCACAATGCTGTACCCAGTAGCGAATCGCTTCGTTTGTCGCATCCTTTAATGTTTTATTGCCGCTTGCAACGGAAACAACTTCTGCACCAAGCAATTTCATGCGGAACACATTCAGCTCCTGCCTTTTTACATCTTCTTCTCCCATAAAAACGATGCATTCCATACCGAATCTTGCCGCTACAGTCGCTGCTGCCACCCCGTGCTGTCCCGCTCCTGTTTCGGCAATAATTTTTTTCTTGCCCATTCGTTTTGCCAACAGTGCCTGCCCAATCGCATTGTTGATTTTATGTGCACCCGTATGATTTAAGTCCTCGCGTTTAAAATAAATTTTTGCTCCGTTGAATGTTTCTGTTAAATTTTTCGCAAACGTTAACGCGGTCGGTCTTCCTGAATATTCACGCAAAACTTGCAAATATTCGTTCATAAAACGTTCATCTGCCAACGCTTTTGTTAATTCTCTTTCAATTTCTTCAAGCGGAAGCATCAATGTTTCCGGAACGAACTTGCCGCCAAAATCTCCAAATCGACCTCTCTCATCAGGAACAGCTCTCATATTTTCCCACCTTCTCCTCGATCCATTGTATTTTTCGTTTATTTTTCTTTTCGCGCTCTTCAATGCCGCTGCTTATATCAATGCCATGCGGCCGGTAACGCAATAATTCCTCAATATTGTCCGGATGGACGCCGCCGGCAATAAAACAACGGACTCCCTGTCTTTCTGCTTCGAAAAGATAAGACGGAACAAACTCCCAATTAAATGAGATTCCAGTACCACCCCATTCTCCTTTCACTTTGCTGTCGATAATATATCCGTCTGCTATGCCGGCAAAATGCTTCATTTGCTCCAGTGCCTCTTCGCTATGATGAATCGCTTTCCAGACGGGCAAACGGGCCGCTTTTTTTATTTGGATGATTTGCTCCGGTGTCTCTGTACCGTGACATTGAATAATCGAGAGCGGTACTTCTTTCGCAACATGCATAATTTCGGCAACGGAAGCATTGACAAAAACCCCGACGAGTTTTTTCCCGTTTAACGGCACCGTTTTCAGCCATTCTTTCACTTCGCCCGGCTGCACTTGACGCTTGCTTTGTGCAAAAATAAGCCCAAGATAATGCGCGCGGCTGCCGGCGCTTGTTTGCAAATCTTCAAGTGAACGATGGCCGCAATATTTAAGAAGTACCGACAATGCCGTTCACCTCGCCGAATAGTTCACGAACCGCCAACATGACATTTTCTTTTTTCATAAGCGACTCCCCGACTAAAACGGCATCCGCCCCGTATTCCCTTACTGTTTGTATATCTTTATAACTGCTAATACCGCTTTCACTGACAAACAAACTTTCTTTTGGAAGCAGCTGGGCCATTTCTTTTGTTGTATGGAGCGATGTTTCAAACGTTTTTAAATTTCTGTTGTTAACGCCGATGATTTTAGGAGTAAACACGGATAAAATTTGTTCTAATGTATCTCGTTCATGAACTTCAACGAGACACTCTAGTCCTTTTTCATAGGCTTCTTCATAAAGTTCGTAAAGCTTTTTCGCCTCCAGTGCCTCGCCGATTAAAAGGATGGCATCTGCCCCGATTCGCACGCTTTCTTCGATTTGCTTTCGCTCGATAATAAAATCTTTGCGTAAAATCGGAACTTGAACCGCTTGCTTAATCTGTATTAAGTAATCGCGATGTCCTTGGAAATACCGCTGGTCGGTGAGAACGGAAATCGCCGCAGCTCCCGCTTGTTCATATGCCTTAGCAATGGTCACAGGCTCAAAATTTGGGCGAATCACTCCTTTAGATGGAGAGGCTTTTTTCACTTCAGCAATGAGAGCCGGTTTCCGCTTAGAATGTGTTAACGCACTGATAAACGATATCCTTTTGACATCGTTTTGCGGCGGCAAGATAAGCGTCTCGATTTCTTTTCTTTTTGTTTCTAAAATTTGTTCAAGCATGTTTTCTCCCTCTCTTTTATTTGTAAACGTTGAAAATGGAATAACGCTTTTCCGCTAGCAATCGCTTCTTTTGCCATTTCGGTTCCCGAGCGTATCGAGTTGACTTTCCCTGCTACATACAGCGCGATTCCCGCATTGATGCTGACGATGTTGATGGCACTCTCGTTCGCCCTTCCGTGTAAAACTTCCTTTAATAATTGGGCGCTTTCCTTAACGGTTTGCACTTGAATATCGCGCAGCTCCCCTCTAGGCAGCCCGACGTCTTCTGGAGTTAGCACAAAACGGTAAATGTTGCCGTCTTTTAATTCAACGATATCGGTAGGAGCAGCAATACTGCATTCATCTAAGCCATCCCGGCCGGTAACGAGAACGACATGTTCAGAACCAAGCTTTTTTAGCGTATGGGCCATTTTTTCCGCATAGCTAGTTGAATAAACACCGATAACTTGCCGTTTGCACTTAGCAGGATTCGCCATCGGTCCAAGCAAGTTAAAAACGGTGCGGAAACCAATTTCTTTTCGCGGTACGGCAGCATGTTTCATCGCCGAATGATACAGCGGGGCAAATAAAAAAGCGAGTCCTTTTTCCTGAAGAGCCTTTTTCGCTTCCTCCGGAGTCGTCTGAATATCCATTTGCAGCTCTTCCAAAACGTCCGCGCTGCCGCTTTTCGATGATACGGCTCTGTTCCCGTGTTTGGCTACTTTGACTCCAAGCGATGAAGCAACGATGGCTGCGGCTGTAGAAATATTAAAGGTAGAAGCCTGGTCTCCGCCTGTACCGCACGTATCGATCACATCTTCGTCATATTCGACCGTCACCATGTGGCTTTGCATTCCTTTTACCAGTCCTGTTAATTCATCAACTGTCTCGCCTCGCAAACGCAAGATCGATAAAAAACTGGCAATTTGACTGGCTGTTGCTTTCCCTGACATAATCGCCACCATCGCTTCATATGCTTCGCTTTCCGTTAACGTATTCCCTTCAATGCATTTCGCTAACAATTCTTTAAACATAAGCCTCCCCCTTTTGTTGAAACAATTGCTCCGCTAGAATAATCGCTTTGATGACCGCACTGGCTTTATTATGCGTTTCTTTCCATTCTAATTCCGGCACTGAATCAGCGACAATGCCGGCCCCCGCCTGGATATAAGCATAGCCGTCTTTCACAATGGCCGTGCGAATGGCAATGCATGAATCGATGTTTCCATCAAACCCGATATACGCTATCGCTCCCGCATATAAATTCCGCGCTGTCGGCTCAAGTTCGTTAATGATTTGCATCGCTCTTACCTTTGGTGCACCGCTGACGGTTCCCGCCGGAAAAGCAGCGAGCAACGCCTCAATAGGATGAGTGTCTTCCCGTAATTCTCCTGTCACTTTGGAAATAAGGTGCATAACGTGTGAGAATTTCCCAATCTTCATTAAAACCGGCGTCTTTACTGTGCCGTATTTTGCTACTCTTCCAATATCATTTCGCGCTAAATCAACTAACATATAATGCTCCGCCTTCTCTTTCGGATCGTTCATCAGTTCATCAGCAAAATAGCGATCTTCTTCTTCGGTCGTCCCCCTTCTTCGCGTTCCGGCGATCGGATGAATTTCAATATGACGGTTTTGCACTTGAATTAATTTTTCTGGAGAGCTCCCTACAATTTCAAAACCGTCCATCCGGATATAAAACATATATGGTGACGGATTAACCTGCCGCAGCATGCGATATAATTGAAAGCCATTGATGCGGATAGGAATGGTAAAGCGCTGCGACAACACCGCCTGGAAAATATCACCGCTGGCAATATAGTTTTTCACCTTTTCCACAGCGCGAATAAACTCTTCTTTCGTATACGTCGAGGCGATTTCAGCAAACGTTACCTTTACCTCTTGTTCCTCATAAAAAATCGGTAAAATTTGTTGCGTAAAGCCTTGAGCAACCTTTTTCATCAGCTCGTTTACTTTTTTCACCGCTTCATCGTACTTTTGGATAATGGTTTGTTTTGTGTCATGCGGAGACAATCTCACATAGTGAAAAATAATGAGCTCTCTTTTCATATGGTCAAACGCAATGAGCGACTCACAAAACAGAAAATGCGCTTTTTTAAGCATTAAATCATCATGCGGGTGACGCGGTATTTTTTCGATTGAGGAAATGATATCATAACTTAAAAACCCGACTGCCCCGCCGCTAAACGGAACTTCCGATTCAATCGGTTTGATATTTAATTCCTGTTTGACAAATAAAAACGCTTCTTGCAACGTTGTCGTTTTTAAGAGCGTTTCACCTTGGCTGCCAACGACAGAAAATAACGTACCGTCTATGTTCTCGATTGTCATAAAGGGAGACAGGCCGATAAACGAATAGCGCGACCATGGGGATTGTTCATCTTTGCTTTCTAGCAAAAAGACCGCTTCCTCCTGCAAATTTTCGAACATTTGCAGCGGGTTGAGTACATCGGCAAAAAACCGGCGAATGATTGGAATCGTTTGAAAGCGTGAAGCATCTTCTAAAAACGCGGAAATCGTCATCATTCTCTCCTCCATTTTTCGTGGACGGAGAATGAGGGTTTAGAGGGTTGAAAGGGGAAATCAAATAAGAGGCTGTCTCAAAAACAAAGGAGCAGACCCCGCAACCACAATATACCGCATAGCATGTTCATGTTAGGGAAATGTCTCCTATATTGTGTATTGTGAGCGAGGTCAGCTCCCTGCAGGACAAAGCCTCAAAAATATGCAAAACGTCCTCTGCTCACCTCAACTAAACTCACTCATTCTCGTCTATTCTCAACTCATCTTACTTAACTAATGATTCATTTAAGTTTAATAATATTATAGTTTCTCTTTTCCTGTCAATGACAAATCTGGCCGAAGCTGTACCGACTCGCGCAAATAAATGTGGCGTATTTCCTCCTGCCGCTTCGTTGTGTTCACTGTCATCATGACGCGAATACAACGCGGCAATGAATGAGGAACAGGAATTTCCCTCATGCACATAACAGGTACGTATGTCCAGCCTTCAATATTGCGCAGCGCTTTGGCCGGGAACGCTGCCGTTAAATCATCCGTCGCCGAAATCAGTACAAAAGCAACATCGCTTGCTTTTACATCATTTGCTTTAATCATTTCCCGCAATAGTTCTTCCGTTGCTTGTGTAATCTCTAATTCCTCGTTACGCTCAACCGTTGTTGCCCCCCTTATTCCCCTGAGCATCTTTATCCCCCCTTCTTATTTCATTGATTGTAATTGCGAAAATTGTTGAATGAAGGCAAGTAATTGTTGATTTTCAAATGGTTTTATTTGTACATGACCAATATCCTTTAGCAGTACCATATGAACATTCCCTGCCTTGGCTTTTTTGTCGCTCTTCATTTTTTCAAGAAGACGCGCTGCTTCCAAATGGTTCGGAATTGAAATCGGAAAGCCGTAGCGTTCAAACCACGAAACAAATTCGCGATAACCCAATGTATCATATTCCTTCTCACTCAACCAAATCGCGAATAGCATACCTAATGCGACAGCGTCTCCGTGCGTAATCGAACCGTATCCGAGCTCGCTTTCAAGCGCGTGGCCGAGCGTATGGCCGAAATTTAAATGGGCGCGAATGCCTGTTTCCTTCTCATCTTCACGAACAATGTCCGCTTTAATTTGAATCCCTTTTTTAATGCAATATTGCAATTTTTCTCCTTGCAAGTCATTGAGGTTGCGTATATGCTCCTTCAGCCAGTGATAAAAGTCCGCATCTTTAATGAGCGCATGTTTGATCACTTCGGCAAAGCCGGAACGCATCTCTTTTTCCGGAAGCGATTTTAGCAAAGAAATGTCATAAATAACGGCTTCAGGTTGATGAAACGCACCAATCATATTTTTGCCGAGCGGATGATTAATCGCCACCTTGCCGCCGACAGCACTGTCATGGGCAAGAAGTGTTGTCGGCACTTGGATGTATCGGATACCGCGCATAAAAGTGGCGGCGACAAACCCCGCCAAGTCTCCGACAACGCCGCCTCCGAATGCGATAATCACAGAATCGCGGTCAAGTCCGTATGTAAGCGCAGCGCTTTGGCATGCGTAATACTGTTCGAATGATTTGGCTTTTTCTCCACTCGGGACAGTATGGGTATAGATTTTATATTCATCGCTTAAAATGGAAACAAGCTTTGATAAATAAAGCTTTTCTACAATTTCATCAGTAACGATCAAAATATTCGATATACTCCTCGGCAAAGCTTTGAGCTGCTGCGGCAAAAGCTGAAGGGCTCCGTCCCCTAAAACTAAGGAATAGCGCTTTGATTTCGTTTCAATTGCAATTTGTTCCATTTTTAAAACTCCCTTGCATAACGGCGCATTTTTTCAACATTTTCCGCAATGAGGTCCATGCGGTCTTGACCGAATTGCTCGACAATCGCTGCCGCTACTTCCCATGCCACGACAGCTTCGGCAACGACGCTTGCAGCAGGAACGGCACAGCTGTCCGAACGTTCAATGCTCGCGGCAAACGGCTCTTTCGTCTCAATATCAACGCTTTGCAACGGCTTATACAGCGTCGGAATCGGCTTCATTACCCCGCGGACAACAATCGGCATTCCCGTTGTCATGCCGCCTTCAAATCCGCCGGAACGGTTCGTGCGTCTTTTAAATCCTTCTTCTTTGCTCCAAGTAATCTCATCATGTACTTGGCTGCCAGGAAGTCTTGCCGCTTCAAAACCGATGCCGAATTCGACACCTTTAAATGCATTAATACTCACCATCGCTGCGGCAATTTTCGCATCTAATTTTCGATCGTAATGCACATAGCTGCCGACGCCGACAGGAACACCTTCGATAATCACTTCAACAATTCCGCCGAGCGAATCGCCGTTTTTCTTCGCTTCATCGATGGCTTCCATCATTTTCGTTTCTGCCTCTTTGTCAAAGCAGCGAACCGGGGATTGCTCCGTTACTTGCTGCAGTTCTTCAAGTGAAGAAAATGTTAAGTTTTTCGCCTTCACTCCCCCGATTTCAAGAACATGACCAGCCACCTTAATTCCGAGCTGCGCTAAAATTTGTTTTGCAACGGCTCCAGCGGCAACGCGCACCGTCGTCTCCCGCGCCGAGGAGCGTTCCAACACATTACGCATATCGCGATGTCCGTATTTAATCGCCCCGTTTAAATCGGCATGCCCCGGACGCGGACGGCTCACTCTCCGCTTCACTTCTTCCTCTGCACCTTCTTCTTCAAGCGGTTCAATTCCCATAATGTTCGTCCAATGTTTCCAGTCGCGGTTTTCAACGACAAGCGTAATCGGCGAACCTAACGTTTTTCCATGGCGCACACCGCTTAAAATTTTGACCTTATCTTTTTCAATTTGCATTCTTCGGCCTCGTCCATATCCTTTCTGCCTGCGGGCAAGTTCGGTATTGATATGCTCAGCGACAAGCGGCAACCCGGCAGGCACCCCTTCCAAAATGGCCGTTAGCTGCGGACCATGTGACTCTCCTGCTGTCAAATATCTCATCTCATTCTCTCCCTTCAACTCTTTAAAGCGATTATGTAACAATATAACATAAAATTGCTGTTTTGGAACCCCTATGATAAAAAAAGAATTCATCTTTTCGATGAACTCTTTTGCCATTACTGAATTTTCCGGTAAAAGAACGTATCTTCTGTTTCAAATCCGTATAAGCGCGGATTAAAAATTTGTTCGGTACTGCCTACAAAAAAGATGCCGCCCGGTTTTAAGGCTTTATTAAATTTATGATAAAGGACATGTTTCGCTTCTTCAGTAAAATAAATTAACACATTTCGGCACACAATTAAATCATAATTTACATCAAATGGATCTGAAAGCAAGTTATGCTTTTTAAATATAACCGCCCTTTTTATAGCTTCGCTAATTTTATAGTGCAGCCCCTCTTTTGTGAAAAATTTCTTCTTAATCTCTTCCGGAACTTCCTGCAAAGAGCGTTCTGAATAAACGCCGATTTTTGCACGGGAAATAGCGTTTTCATCGATATCTGTCGCCAAAATAGAAACTTGGGAAAGCGGCATCAACTTCGATAAAATGATCGCCAACGTATACGGCTCTTCTCCGGTGGAACACGCTGCGCTCCATACTTTCAACCGCTTATTCTGCTCCAAAAGCTTCGGCAATATCTTTTTCTCAAGCACTTCCCAGCGTTTGGCGTTACGATAAAATTCTGAAACATTAATCGTCATGCGATCAAGAAATTCATGGAATAATTTTTCGTCGGCTTCCATCGCTGTAAAAAATTCATGAAAGTTTTTAAATCCTCTCTTTTCATATAATGAAGTAAGGCGCCGTTTCATTTGCGCCTCTTTATACTGCGCCAAATCAATGCCCGTTTTCTTTTTAACGTTCGCAATAAACTGTTGATAATCGTTCATACAGCGTGCTTCTCCTCTTCACCCTAGTCTATATCTTTAACTATTAGTATAGCGTAAAATCGAATGGAAAAAATAGATAATTTTATAAAAATATAAAGGCGACTGACCCGTAACTTGAGCCAATCGCCTCACCTTATGATTAATAAATCCATTCATTTATTAATTTGGAATAATTAACAAGCTCTTCTTCTTTGAAGAATAAATTGATTTCACGTTCTGCGCTGGCCGGCGAATCAGAGCCATGAATAACGTTTTTGCCAACCGTTAAACCAAAATCGCCGCGAATCGTTCCAGGCGCTGCTTCTTGCGGATTTGTTTTCCCCATCATTTGCCGGGCTGTCGCGATGACATTTTCGCCTTCCCAAACCATTGCAAATACCGGTCCGGATGTGATGAAATCAACTAGTTCACCGAAGAATGGACGCTCTTTATGCTCTGCATAGTGCTGCTCTGCTAATTCTTTAGACACTTGCATTAATTTAGCGCCGACAAGTTGAAACCCTTTTTTCTCAAAGCGAGCTACGATCTCACCGATTAAATTGCGTTGAACCCCGTCAGGTTTGACCATTAAAAATGTTCTTTCCATAACGTATTCTCCACCCTTACTTTGTTATGTATCAGGAATACAGGATTCCCATAGAAATAGTATCATTGTTTAGACAAGTTAGCAACATGTTCCAATGAAAACGGTTTAAAATTTTCGTTTTCCAATATATTTCGCGATATTATAAAACGTGTTGCGCGCCTTATTTTTCGGCAGCTGCTCTAAAACAGCAAACGCTTTTTGCAAATAGCGATCGCTGACAGCGTATGACTTTTCAATCGCCCCGGTTTGTTTAATAAGAGAAATGATTTCTTTCATCTCATCCGGTGGTGTTTCAGGAGTAATTTGCGTAATCTTTGCTTTTACTTTTTCATCTTCCATCGCAAAAAAGACAGGCAAAGTAATATTTCCTTGCAGCAAATCGCTGCCTGCCGGTTTGCCAAGCTGCTCTTCGGTGCCGATAAAATCAAGGATATCATCGGTAATTTGAAACGACATTCCGACATAATAGCCAAACAAGTAAAGGCGCTCATGAATCTCTTTAGGCGCCTCGGCAGCAAGCGCGCCAAGCTGACAGCTGACCGCAATTAATAATGCCGTTTTCCGCTTAATTCTCCGCAAATAGCAGCGTAAATTTTGATCAAAGCGGTACTTGTCGCTAATTTGCTCAATTTCCCCGCGGCATACTTCGACAAGCGTATGGGCTAAAATCTGGTGAATCAGCGGCTGATTGAACTTTGTCATTAATTCAAGCGAACGGGCAAAAATATAATCGCCTGTATACATAGCAAAGCGATTGCTCCATTTCGCCTTAATCGTTTTCTTCCCGCGCCGCAGCTCGGCGTCATCAATGACATCATCATGCACAAGCGAAGACATGTGAATGAGCTCTAATGCGACAGCGATATGTTTCATTCGTTCAATGTTATAGTTTCCAAACTTTCCAGCTAACAGCACAAACACCGGACGAATCCGCTTGCCGCCTGCCTGCAGCAAATGAAGAGAAGCCTCGCTAAGAAGCGGATAATTGGACTGAATCGCTGTTTCCAGCTCTTTTTCAACGATGTTTAAATCTGTATTCAAAAACGAATACATCGCTTTTAATTTCATATTTGTCACCTTAATCTCGCGGTTTGTATCCTAAATGCATCGCCGCCACACCAAATGTGTATGGCTTTACCTCTACGTTGACGAACCCGGCAGCGCGGAACATTTGCGCAAGCTCGTCCATTCCCGGAAAGTCGCGTGCCGACTCCTGCAGCCATGAATATTCTTCATAGCTTTTGGCGAATATTTTTCCAAACAGCGGCATAATGAAGCGAAAATAAAAATAATATAGCTGCCTAAAGCCAATCAATGTCGGCTGTGATGTTTCCAAACAAACCACTTTTCCTCCCGGCTTCACAACGCGGTGCATTTCTTTTAATACGGTCATATAGTCAGGCACATTTCTTAAACCAAATCCAATCGTAACATAATCAAACATGTTGTCAGGAAACGGCAGCTGCATCGCATTTCCATGAACGAGCGTTACATTTTGCAAAGCGCGCTCCTTTACTTTTTGTTCGCCCACTTTCAACATATTTTGACTGAAATCAAGCCCGTATACTTCACCGGTTGGACCGACCGCTTCTGCCAAAGCAATCGTCCAATCAGCTGTTCCGCAGCAAACATCGAGCGCCTTTGTTCCTTTCTGCACATTCATTCGCTTCATCGTATCTTTTCGCCATGCTAAATGCCGCTTGAAACTAATAACAGAATTCATTTTATCGTAATGGTTATAAATTTTTTCAAACACATGATGAACTCGTTCTTCTTTTGATTGCTGCATACATCTACCCTTCTTCCACCGTCTTTTTCGCCATCATTGAGTAATCGCCAATTAACTCTGACAGTCTCGCCTTAAGCAGCTCGTTCACTTCCAATTTCAGTTTAAGAATTTCTTCTTTGCAATAGTCAATGTAACGATTGCAAATATGAAGCAAATAATTTTTTTGTTCCTTTGTTATTTCTTTATTTTTCGAAAATAAAATCGCGGCCATTTGTTCAAAAATAAGCGAATGTTCCGTTTTTAAGTACGCGTCTTTTTCTTTATTCAACCGCTTCAACAAAAGATAATAATAAGTCAGTTTAGACGATGTATGCGAACCGTAATATTCACCCATTTTACATATTAAGGAAGATTCAATGACGGCAGTACTATGAAACAGAGCTTCAATTCGTTCAATATCTTTTTGATAAAGACGAATTTTATGCTCATTAATTTCTTTAATGGCTTCAGCAAATAAGCCAATAAGCTGAATATGGCTGGCTTTTGCTAAATAATTGTAATATAAACTGCTATATAAATCCCCGGCTAATACGGTTAACTGCCTTTCCTTTAGCGGATCATTCATTTTATCCGGCAAAGAGTTCGTCACTTCATCATGGGTATCAAGGGCGATTTGCACAAGCATCATCGGAACGATATGATGTTGAATTTCCTCTTCCGAAAGGTTGGCATTTTCCAATACTGTAAGCGACAATAAAATCCGATCTTCATCAATTTGTCTTGTTGCTATGTGCTGGATTAAATACGGATGATGAAGGAATTGTTGAATTTTTTCCTTTAACGTCAACACTGTTTTTACAATCGTTTTCAACATGATCACCCTTGCTTCCCCAAAAATAACGTTATCAAAACATGACAAATCCAATTATAGCATAACTTTCTCACAATTGGCGCGCTTTTATCGCAAATTCGCCCGTTACTTTTTAGCCTCGGAAGTAATCTCCCCATGGCTCGTTTGGATTACCGCTTTTCCGCGTACTTTAATCGCAGACGTATGCTCCGTAAATTGAGCGATTAATACTTCACCTTTATCTAGTTTTTCCGAATGATGAAAGCGCGTATCAGCTCCCCTTGTTAAGCCAATAACATTTACACCATCTTCTAACGCTTTAATGACAATATAATCGTTCTGTTGATACATTCCGGCATTACCCTCCTCTCAATGCAATAAGATATCTTCTTTAACTATCGCGCAACAAGGCAAGCACTGTCAATTTTTTATCATTCCATTCACAATGAAACTTCGCACGGGCAATCTTCTTCAGCTTCAAGTATGTTAAATGTAATCAGATTCTAGCATACTTATCTCTCCAAAAGCAAAAAAGAAGGGTAAGCACGATGGCTAACCCTTCTTTGAAAGCTCTTTCTCTGGCTGAAATGAACCAAATCTATGTAACATTACTTAACAGCGTCTTTAAGAGCTTTCCCTGGTTTAAATGCAGGAACTTTGCTTGCAGGAATTTCCATTTCTTCACCTGTTTGCGGGTTGCGTCCTTTACGTGCTGCGCGCTCGCGTACTTCAAAGTTCCCGAAACCGATTAATTGAACTTTATCGCCATTTTTAAGAGCTTCCGTAATAGATTCGAAAACAGCATCAACTGCTTTTGTTGCATCTTTTTTAGAAAGACCGCTAGCTTCTGCAACTGAATTGATTAGTTCTGTCTTGTTCATGCCATTCACCTCCTCCCAAAGATGTTAACATTTCATAAAAATCACTTACTTTCATTTCTTCACACTTTTACGCTTTTCTATACATGTGACACGCCTAATATTAAACGATTCACGTGCATAATTCAACATATTTTCAGCAAAACAATGCAATTTAGGCATATTTCACCAACGAAACTAAGAATTTCTGATAAAAGATTATCATATGTCCTATTTCTTATCAAGATAAAATCCATGTTTTTAAGCATGTCACGCCAGTTTCGACAAAAAGCATCCTCAGCAAACTTGGCATTCACAAAGTGCTTTCGTATAAAAACGTTAAGCGCTTGATCTCCACTAGGCTCCATAAGCAGGAGAAACCAATGGGTGTATCAAAAACAAAAAAGAGGTTGACCACAAAGTGTCAGACCCCTTCAAACATCTTATAGGACATAGCAGCGGGAAAAACATGCGATATATTATGAGCTATACATGAGGTCAGACACTGATAGATCAGCCCCCAAATTACAATATAATCGCAATAAGTCCTCCAGAACCTTCATTAATGATTCGTTCTAATGTTTCTTTCAGCTTATAGCGAGCGTTTTCCGGCATTAACGCTAGTTTCGCTTGAATGCCTTCTCTGACAATCGAACTTAACGAACGGCCGAAAATATCTGAATTCCAAATCGATAATGGATCATCTTCAAAGTCTTGCATTAAATAGCGGACTAATTCTTCACTTTGTTTTTCTGTACCAATAATCGGTGCAAATTCAGACTCAACATCGACTTTAATCATATGAATCGAAGGAGCCACCGCTTTTAAGCGCACTCCAAAGCGGGATCCTTGACGAATGATTTCCGGTTCATCCAAGCTCATGTCAGAAAGTGCAGGGGCGGCGATGCCGTAGCCCGTTTGCTTCACCATCTTCAACGCGTCAGCAATTTGGTCATACTCCGCTTTTGCATGGGCAAATTCCTGCATGAGCTGCAATAAGTGATCTCTGCCGCGAATTTCCACCCCGACAACTTCTTTTAAAATTTGATCGTATAAATCATCAGGTGCGTACAAGTCAATTTCAGCAATTCCCTGCCCCATTTCAATTCCTGCCAAGCTGGCTTGCTCAATAAATTCATACTGTCCAAACTGTTGAACAACACGATCGACATCGCGCAAACGTTTAATATCTTTCACCGTATCTTTTACCGCTTCTTGATAGCTTTCACGAAGCCAATGATCTTCACGAAGCACCATGACCCAGCTTGGCAAGTTGACATTCACTTCAAGTACAGGGAATTCATATAATGCTTCACGAAGCACGTTATAAACGTCTGCTTCGCGCATGCTTTCAACACTCATAGCCAGCACGGGAATATCATATTTCTCGCTTAATTGCTGGCGAAGCGCTTCCGTTTCCGGATGATGAGGTCGAACGGTGTTAATAATCATAATAAACGGTTTACCGACCTCTTTTAGCTCATTAATCACGCGCTCTTCCGCTTCAATATAGTCTTGGCGAGGAATCTCGCCAATCGTTCCATCTGTTGTAACGACGACACCAATCGTCGAATGTTCTTGAATGACTTTTCGTGTGCCGATTTCCGCTGCTTCTTGGAACGGAATCGGTTCTTCATACCAAGGTGTATGAATCATTCTTGGTCCGTTTTCATCTTCATAGCCCTTTGCGCCAGGAACAGCGTATCCGACGCAATCCACTAGACGAATATTCACCTCTAACCCTTCATCAACCTTTACTTTGACCGCTTGATTTGGAACAAATTTCGGCTCCGTTGTCATAATGGTTTTTCCAGCTGCACTCTGCGGCAGCTCATCTTGCGCGCGCGCTTTATCTGCTTCATTCCCGATATTTGGAATGACAACGAGCTCCATAAATTTTTTAATAAACGTTGATTTGCCTGTACGTACCGCACCGACTACCCCTAGGTAAATATCTCCGCCCGTCCGTTCAGCAATATCTTTAAAAATATCGAACTTTTCCAAATGACTCCCCTCCAGTCTTCGAGTCGTTGGACAAACTGACCCTTTTGCTAGTATTCTAGGACACTATATGAATATGATGTTGTCCTATTGATTTATGACTAAAAAATAAAAAATCCCTTCTCTAGAATGTATTCTCTAAAGAAGGGCTCATGACTTATTTTATTAAAAAAATCGGTTCATTTTTTTTCGGATCAATCGTATATGGCACAGAGTAAGCTGGAACGAATAACGAATTTTTTACTAATAGATCGCGGATATCCTCTCCCGGTCGATACGAATGTTTCACTTTTTTCAATACGTCATACAAATCCATTCGATAATCGACATATATTTCGCCGTTATAGTCAATAAGAAACGGAAGATTGTTTCCGGAAAAAGGGCTTATTGCATAAGGAGGCTCTTTATATCCAAGCTTTTTATAATCCAATGTAAAAATCCCTTCTGCAACCATGTCTTTAAACGGCGGATATCCGTTTGCATCACGGTACATTTTAATGCGCAGCTTTAGTTCGCGTATTTTTTCAGCAATGCGCAAATCGAGCAGCTTCACTGTCGGTTTTTTCTCGACATCGACAAGAACATATTGAAAAACGCCGCCGCTTTCAAAAGCATTTCCCGGCGGTTCCTGCATATACCTCGGTATTAATTTATTAAAGTCAATGGGATACTTTTGATAGATCGGTGTTTTCATATCGCGATTATGAATAGGCAATAAGCCGCCGGTTGCTTCGCGATACTGATCGACAGCCGACTGTACGGACGCTACTTGATCTTGATACGGAATTTGATTTTGTTGTAACCGCTCTTCAGGATATAAACATCCTGAAAGCAACAGCATCATCGAAACAACGACGAAAAGCTTTGAAAATGCTTTCATAACACCTCATCCTTTTAGATTTGGACTACTCTTGCACCGGACCGCTGAACACGACAAAAATAATAATGAATCCCGCTAAAATCATTAACACATATGCGATAAGGGCAAAAATAAACTTCAATAATTTGTTTTTCGTCTTATATCGGCTGAAGTAAATGGAAAATACGGAAATAAACATGAAAGCAATCGATGCTAAAGCAATCCACATTTTTACTAACGCTGGCGACATTGTATTTCCCCCTTTTTTCGACAACCATTATATCATAAACGCGAAACGAATCTAATAGATTACTCTGCTCATGCACAAAAAAAGCTGAAGTAAAGCGGGGCTCTTTACTTCAGTATATGTTGATGCCACCCTTTGTCCGGGACTCAGGTCTATATTTGTTCGTAGTATTGTATGCAAGGCTAAACTTTATTGCATCGTCTATCGCCTATTTTCACAAATCATTTAGTATTGCCGCTCCACTAATATATTCGATAAATCTTCCATTTCATGTGTTTTCACACGCGACATTAATGAGTCAACCGCTGCTTTTGGATCTTTGCCATTAAAAAGCACATCATATAAAACGGTTGTAATCGGCATTTCAACGTTCATCTTTTTCGCAAGCTGATAGGCCGCTTTTGTTGTGCGTACTCCTTCGACAACCATTCCCATATTTTCCAGCACTTCATCAAGACTTTTTCCCTTTCCCAGTAAATTTCCGGCCCGCCAGTTTCGAGAATGAACGCTTGTACACGTAACGATTAAATCGCCGATGCCTGTTAGTCCAGCGAATGTCAGCGGATTGGCTCCAAGCGCGCTCCCTAAGCGGGCAATCTCTGCTAATCCCCGCGTCATAAGCGCCGCTTTCGCATTATCTCCATATCCTAATCCATCTGTAATTCCAGCCGCCAGCGCAATAATATTTTTTAATGCTCCGCCAATTTCAACGCCAATTAAATCTGGATTTGTATAAACGCGAAAATAGTGATGATTCATAAATAAATCTTGAATGCGTTCCGCTGCTTCCATATTTTTTGAAGAGACAGTAACAGTAGTAGGCTGGCGCCTGCTCACTTCCTCGGCATGGCTTGGTCCTGATAAAACGACTACGTCTTTTAGAAAGGGGCCTGCCATTTCTTCTTCAATAATTTCAGAAATACGCTTATGCGTATCAGGCTCAATCCCTTTGCTGACAGTGACAATCGTAATCGGCTTTTTTAAGCATGCCCGCACTTTTCTTAATACTTCGCGGATGGCTTTTGTCGGAACAGCGAGCACAACTGTTTCAATATTCGTTAACGCTTCGCAAAGATCAGCATAGCCGACGATCGCTTCAGGTAATTGAATGCCGGGTAAATATTTTTCATTTGTATGTTTTTCATTAATCTCATCAATTTGATCTTGGCGATGTCCCCATAACCGAACCGTATGACCGTTATCAGCAAGCACCATCGCTAAAGCGGTTCCCCAGCTTCCGGCACCTAAAACAGCAATTTGCTCCATGTTCCATCACCTCCCGTTCTTATATTTTTATTTGCGCGGTCGTGCAATGAGTTTAATTGGTGTTCCTTCAAAACCAAATGCGTCGCGAATGCGATTTTCTAAGAAGCGTTCATAAGAGAAATGCATCAACTCTGGATCGTTGACAAACACAACAAATGTAGGCGGCTTTACAGCTACTTGTGTTGCGTAATAAATTTTTAAACGTTGGCCATTATGTGTCGGGGTTGGATTCATCGCTACTGCATCCATAATTACTTCATTTAACACATTCGTTTGAACGCGCATCGCATGATTTTCACTGACCATTTGAATCATTGGCAATAGTTTATGAAGGCGTTGTTTTGTTTTCGCAGAAACAAATACGATCGGCGCATAATCAAGAAATTGGAAGTGATCGCGAATTTTCCGTTCAAACTCAATCAATGTTTTATCATCTTTTTCAATCGCATCCCATTTGTTAACAACGATAATCACCGCACGCCCCGCTTCATGAGCATAGCCGGCGATTTTTTTATCTTGCTCGACAATTCCTTCTTCGGCATTTAATACAACAAGCACAACATCCGAACGTTCAATTGCTTTTAAAGCGCGCAGCACACTATATTTTTCGGTGCTTTCATACACTTTTCCTCTTTTTCTCATCCCTGCTGTATCAATAATGACATATTCTTGGCCTTCACGGGTAAAATTTGTATCAACAGCATCCCGCGTCGTTCCTGCGATATCGCTGACAATGACGCGCTCTTCACCTAAAATCGCATTGACCAATGATGATTTGCCGACATTTGGACGGCCAATTAAACAAAATTTAATGACATCTTCTTCGTAGTCTTCCTGTTCGTGTTTTGGAAAATGGGCAACAACCGCATCTAATAAATCACCGAGGCCAAGACCGTGCGTACCGGAAATCGGATACGGTTCGCCAAAACCGAGCGTGTAGAAATCGTAAATGTTTTCCCGCATCTCCGGGTTATCAATTTTGTTCACCGCTAACACAACCGGTTTATTGGAACGGCGCAAAATTTTCGCAACTTCTTCATCCGCTGCTGTCACACCATCGCGGCCATTTGTCATAAAAATAATCACATCTGCTTCATCAATAGCAATTTCCGCCTGCTCGCGAATTTGCGCTAAAAACGGCTCATCACCAATATCAATTCCACCTGTATCAATTATGTTAAACTTTCGATTGAGCCACTCGCCGCTGCTATAAATGCGGTCGCGTGTAACTCCTGGCACATCCTCAACAATGGAAATACGTTCGCCAGCAATTCGGTTAAAAATCGTTGACTTTCCAACATTTGGTCGTCCAACAATCGCTACAACTGGATTCGGCATTCTATCACCCTTCCTCTCAACATCGTATGTATCCACATGCACAAATTCATTACTTTACATCTCAATGTAAAAGGTAAACAAAAAAGAAGCCCTTCCTATACACTGAAGGGTCTAGCTGTTTTATTGTACCAAAAACTCCCCATTTCAACAACAGGGGGTCTGACCCCCATCACATTAATGCGGTGAAGCAATAGCGGGGCAGACCCCACTTTAATGTTTAACGACGATGAGGAGTTCGTCGGATAAGGCGTGGGCAATGCCGTCAAGAATGGCTTCTAGGTTTGTCGCGATGGTTTCCATTTCTTCTCTTGTACCACATGTAAAAATCGGGGCTCCGCCGGCAATTTTGTTCGGGTTTGTTGTAATGACGGCTAAAATGAGCTTTTCATGCGTCATCGCAATTTTCTTCCCTTCTTGTTCGCTTCTGATTCTGTCGGCATGCGAATTGCATTTTCTAATGTTGGCACATTGCCGATAATCGCCTTTGCTTTTTCAATATCTTTTTCTTGCGGCAAAATAAAAATCCCGACCCGTCCGTCATCTAAATCGCGTTTTGCAAGCGGCACCAAAGCAGGAGTTCCTGAATCGCGATATACCCCAAGCGCTGTTGAAACGTCGTGCAAAATCGCTTGCCTCTGTCCTAAATTCGCAATCGTTGAACGTGCGTTAAAATTTTTCGGTTTCAAAATAAATCCCATCCCGTAGCGCAAAATTTCCTTTTGTCTTGCCGGCAGTCCAATATTCATAATATAGATGTTATCTACATATAATCCCGCTCCCTTAAAATGGGGTTCTACATATTCAATATCCACTATATCTTTTAAACGGCTTCCAGACATAAATTTTCGCGCCACTAACAAACCGATGATGCTCGCAATCACCCCGGCCCAAATATTCCAAACAAGATAAGCAAGCGTCGAAATAAACGATGTAAAAATCACTAAATAGTTTCTTCCTTCAAATACAATCGCAATTCCTTCAATATACGTTTTCCCGCGCGGCACTAGTTCATATTGGTCCAATTCGTTCAATGTGTTGCGTTCCATATTGCGTACATCACGGAACTGGGAAGCAGCTAATGCTAAAAACGTGATGGCCGCAAACTCCTTTTCCATAATGGCAGGAACAGCAATCGTTCCTAATCCCGCCGCAATGAATCCTAACGCGATATGAATAATTTTCCCGTGAAGATATGTAGGATATTGCCGATAATCCGTTTTCAACAAATATAGCCTTGTTACGACTCCGACAAACACACCAAACAAGATTGGAAATGTATACTCATTCATGACTGCTTCGTCTCCTTCATTCCCTTTTGTGCCAATAAATCGACATAAGCGCTTGCATTTTCCAAAACAAACCAACCGAACATCAATGACCAAGAAAGGAGAAGCATATCAAAAAACGCTAAAGAACCAATAACATGTGGAAAAGAAAAACGCTTTAATATGACCGCATATAAAAAATCCCCTTGACAAGAGCCGATAATGAAACATAACAAGCGGGAATAAAAACCGCCATAAAGCAGGATCACAATGATGGTTAAAATAACAGCGAGCATCCATGTCCGGTCCAGAAACACCCAAATCGGGTCAAACAATGCAAATAATTGGAAAGATACATACGCAAGCGTCACAATCATTGAACCGATCAGCATATAAATAAACTGCCATCTGCTTCTCATTGCTGCAAAATAAAACGCCATAAAAAGAATAAAAAGATAAGATAATGTCAACTGAAATGGACCGATTGATATCTCATAAATCGATAACGCAATCAACATAAGCAAAGTCACCGCAAATAAAATACGCACTTTATCCTTTTTCATAAGAAACGTATAAATCACCCAGAGCATCCATGAAAACCAATAAAAATAAATCCCATCCATCTTCTCACCTCCTACTATTCCCATTATTTCATGTTTTTATAAAACTTAATCGATGCATAAGAAAAACAAAAATTGACATAGTAAAAATGAAAAGCAGGAAAGGAGCACACGTCATGGGAAAAGATCGCCAAGAAAAAAAATTAAAGCAATCGCGTCGCGTTGAATCCGACCGCGATCAATCGATTGAATACAAGGGTGCGTCAAGACTTGAAGATCCACAAGCAGCAAGAGAACGAAACAAGCAATAAGAAAAGCGGACTCAATGATTATAAATCGAGTCAGCTTTCAAAGTATGGAAAAAATCAAATAGCCAACGCACTGCATGAACTTTTTCTCAAATTGTTGAATTTGGTGTTCAACTTTCAAAAAGCGATAATCCTTTATCTGACAATAAAGTTATATAAACAAAACATATAAGAAAGCGAATGGTTTCTCAGTTTCTAAGAAAAACCGAATTCAAAAAGTGATGAGAAGCATAGACGATCATGGACTTTTCCCGTTATGGACGACCATCAACTGTTCAATTTTCCGTTTTATGCTTAGATGGGGGAGACTTCGCAGAAGAAAATTAAAAACCCCTTCGTCCCATGATTTTAGTCATCGGGATGAAGGGGGGAATTTATCGACAACTATATACTTTCGTGTCAAACCCTCTTTCCGTTAACCAATGATGCGTTTCTCCGCGAATGACAAGCGGAACACACTGTAATTGTTCAATCGTTTTCGCACCAAGAGCGCTCATAATCATGGCCAAATCAGAATGCAAATTCCCAATTTCCTCGATTAATGACTCGATTCCTTCTTCAAGCAACAATTTTAAAAAATAGCCGGCAAAACCGACAGCTGACGCTCCTAACGCCAACGCCTTAGCAATATCAAGCGCATTTTGCAGCCCCCCGCTTCCAATGACAGAAAGCGGAACGGTCTGGGATACTTCAACAATCGAAGCGGTTGTCGTTAGTCCCCAATCATTAAAATAAGTAAGCATTCGGAGGCGGCGCTCGTTTTCAATCCGCGCAAAATTAGTGCCGCCAAAGCCGCCAACATCAACAATTTTCACTCCAATATTCGCCAGTTTCAAAGCGGTTTCTTTACTCATGCCGAATCCTACTTCTTTTACAATAACAGGTACTTCAACCTGTTGAACAATTTGTTCAATTCGTTTTAACGCATTCGTAAAATCGCGGTCTCCTTCCGGCATCACAAGCTCTTGAATGACATTTAAATGAATTTGCAAACCGTTTGCTTCAATCATATCGATTGCCTGCTTCGCCTCTTCTACCGTCGCTTCACTGCCAAGATTAGCGAAGATGACGCCATTTGGATTCACCTTTCGAACAATTTCAAATGACGGGCGTTCACGTGAATCTTTAATTGCTGCCATTTGCGAGCCAACTGCCATCGCGATGCCGCATTCTTTGGCAACAATCGCTAATGCTTCATTAATTTTCAAAGTCGCTTTCCCGCCACCGCCGGTCATCGCATTGATAAAAATAGGCGAACTTAACGAAAGTTCGCCTAACGTCGTCCGTAAATCAATTTGTGAGGTGGATAAATTGGGCAGACTTTGATGTACAAACGTTATATCCTCAAAACCATGCGCCCTCGCTTGACCTGTTGATAGCGCATGTTCGATATGGTCCATTTTTCGTTTTGCTCTGCTCACCTTCCATCACCATTATTTCTGTTTTAATTTCTTTAGCTGCTCGCCAAGCACTTCACCAATTTGGAATCCAGCCGGTTCCTTGAAAGTTTGCGTATATTCGCTGTAGTCTTCCTCATCGGCGACATTTTCTGTTAACTCTTTCATACTTAAAGACATGCGCCGTTCCGCTTCATTTATATCCAGCACTTTCACCTTTACAACATCGCCTTCTTTTAACACTTCATGCGGCTTAGCGATGCGTTTATTCGAAATTTGTGAAATATGGACAAGCCCCTCCACTCCAGGAAAAATCTCAACAAATGCACCGAATGAGGCAAGACGTTTTACTGTTCCTTCAACTACGTCACCTGCAGCAATCTTTTGCGAAATGCCGTCCCACGGCCCGGGCAATGTCTCTTTAATTGACAAAGAAATTCGCTCATTATCGCGATCAACGGAAAGCACTTTTATTTTTACGGTTTGACCTTCCTGTACCACTTCAGAAGGATGGGCCACACGAGTATGTGAAAGCTGAGAAATATGTACTAATCCATCAACACCGCCAATATCAACGAATACGCCAAAATCAGCAATTCGCTGAACCGTTCCTTCTAATACTTGGCCTGCTTCGATTTTGTTAAAAGCTTGCTTTTTTTCCTCCTCCTGCTCTTGTTCAAGAACAGCTCGATGCGACAAAATGACACGGTTTTTCTCGCGATCTAGTTCCGCGATTTTCACCTTTAACGTGCGACCCTTGTAGTCTGAGAAATCTTCAACAAAGTGCGTTTCTACTAATGAAGCCGGAATGAAGCCTCTTACGCCGACATCAGCGACAAGACCGCTTTTGACGACGTCTTTTATAACGACCTCAAACACTTCGCCGCTTTCAAATTTCGCCTGTAAATCCTCCCATGCTTTTTCCGCATCGACTGCTTTTTTCGATAAAATTAAAAGTCCATCATCTTCATCTGCAGACTCCTCCACCTTTTTTACTTTAGCGGTTACTTCATCGCCGACGGCAACAACATCGCCCGCTTTCTCAACATGGAGGCTGGACAGTTCACTAATGGGAATGATTCCGCTTTGCTTGCTCCCTTCAATGTCTATCAACACTTGTTTGTCTTCAACTTTTGCGACACGTCCCTTCACAATGTCGCCTACTTGATACACTTTTACATCCAAATTCATATCATCTACCATCTTGAAACCTCCTTAAATACACGGCTTAAGTTCACATGGCGAAGCCGTTCACGGGAATGTTTGACAAAAACCTCTATCCCCTTCCTTAAAATGGAAATAGAGAACAAGCTTCTTAAAAATATTATACCATATTTTCTGAAAATTAATGTAACAAAACGTTGCGATGCTGCAACGCTTAATGTTGTTCTAAAAGAGCTTGAATATGACTCATTATATATTCCGTAGCTTCTTCCGGCGAAGCCTTTTTCTCGCGGAGCTCCTGCATATCAATCGGCTTTCCGTATACAACTTTCAACGTTCGAAACGGTTTATATGGACCGACGATCGCACACGGAACAACGAGTGCATTTGTCCGCAAAGCAAAAAAACCGACGCCTGCCAATCCCTTTCTAAGCTTTCCATCTTTGCTTCGCGTCCCTTCTGGAAAAATACCGAGCACCTTGCCATCTTTAAGTATATCAAGCCCTGTGCGCAATGCTTGACGATCGCTCATTCCCCGTTTGACAGGAAAGGCATTCAAGTTTCCAATAATATGTTTTAAAATCGGCACGCGAAACAGCTCTTCTTTTGCCATAAAATGAATCGGACGTGGAGCAGTAATCCCTACCACAGGTGGATCGAGATTGCTAATATGGTTGGAACAAAGAAGTACCCCTCCTTCTTTCGGAAAATGCTCCAACCCTACGACCTCAATACGATAAACAGATTTTAAAATGCCGGAAACAACACCTTTAGCAAATGAGTAAAAGCTCAACGCCATCAAATCCTTTCGCTAACAATCTCCATAATTTTGTTCACAACATCATCGATAGATAAAGAAGTTGTGTCAATTTCAATAGCATCCTCTGCTTTTTTTAATGGCGCAATTTCTCGTTCAGAATCAAGCTTGTCTCTGTAAGCAATTTCTTCTTTTAATTTCTCTAAATCCGATTCAAATCCTCTTGCTAAATTTTCCGCATGCCGCCGTTTCGCTCGTTCTTCCACTGATGCCTTTAAGAAAATTTTTACCTCCGCATTTGGAAGTACATGTGTCCCAATATCTCGTCCATCCATGACAACGCCGCCGTTTTTGGCAAATGCGCGCTGCCGGGCCACCATCTCCTCGCGCACTAATTGATGTTTTGCAACAATCGATACGGAATTGGTCACATCCGCCTGCCGGATAACATCGGTAACGTCCTCACCGTTCATGAACACAAGCTGTCCATGCTCGGATGGCTTCAATTCAATATATGTATCTTTTAATATATTCAGTAATTGATGCTCATCATTTAAATCGATTCCTTCTTGTAAGGCGCGATACGTCAAGGTACGATACATCGCTCCTGTATCAATATAAAGATATGAAAGCTTTTCCGCTAACTTCTTTGCTACAGTGCTCTTTCCAGCAGCTGCTGGTCCATCAATCGCAATTGAAATACGTGTACTCATACTGCCTCCCAAACTTATAAAAATAAATTTATTATCAAGAAAAAAAGCAGGAAACTCCTGCATTCGATGTTATTTTAACATATGGACCGTTATTGGTCGAATGTTTCAATGGTTTTCGTGGCATGATTCTTACTTACCCCCTCATAATCATATATTTTTCCTAAATAAGGGGAAAATGGCGTATATAGAACCATAAATTGGGCGATAAGCAAAAAAATAAATTGAATGACAACTAGCTTCAGTAAAATTCGTTCGATTCGTTTCATACCTGTCCGCCCTTCTTTTGCTTCGGCTGTAAAAAAACCATTTTTCTGCTAACAACACTTTATTTGATATTATTCCATTTTGTTCCCGGCTTTATTCTTCATCTATGCCCTTCTGCCGCTTCTCCAGCTGCTTTTCAAAGCTATAACGAATTAATAGCAGCCGCTCTTGCTGCGTCATATCAAGAAATTGCAGCGATACTTTCTCCACAGGTGAATGCTCTTGTTTAAAAATACGGACGATTTTAGATGGGATATTTAAATGATGAATATCTCCTGAGCGCATATGAAGAACCAGCCACGTCTCTACCTTCATTCCCGGTTCCAATCCTTTTATTTTGTAAGGAAGAACAACAGCCGCTCCACCTGCACTTATGTCACTCGTTATCGTTGTAAACGGAGAAAATTCCCCATTAAACGGATGAATGGCTATATCCTCATTCGCCTCTACACGAACATATTGCCGTCGCTGTATACGAATAAGCTCCCGCTCTCCCGGATAAGAAAGCACGACGAGCGGAATCGGTTGTTTTATTTTCCCTGTTACTTCCGTATCAAATAAATAAAGGGAATGGTCTTTTCCGACAAAACTTGCTTTAAACTGCATACCGTTTAATAAGAAGACGATTTTTCCTGTTTCCATATTCACCGGATAGTCGATATGTATACGGTTAGGAAAAATGTCAGCTACTTTACACTTATATTTGTGCTCTGTTTGTCCATCGGTCGGTTCTAAAATTAACGTACTTCCTATTTTTAACATACGTCTTATACCCCCAATTGCTGCTTTACGTTCATTTTTTATGACTTAAACCAACCTAATTTTATATTAAAACACGGAATAAAAAAAGGAAAAGCACGACTGCTTTTCCTTTTTCTCTAAATATTTCCATATACAGGCTCCGTATCTTGAAGTTTTTCGACTTTTTCTTCCATGCCATTTTGCGCATTGATGAAAATCCGGTACGTGTCATCGCCAAGTGTCCCTAAAAACTCATAACAAAGAACTTCTTCGTTTACATCATTGACGATGATCGCCTGCCGTTCTTCCATTACTTTCAGATTCGGGTTGATTTTTGCTCTCGCCTCAGAGACTGTTAATGCCGGCTTGGGAACAGCGTCGATGATATTAGATGACAAATAGTCGCGCGCTGAAAAACCAACAATCGTACCGTCATCAAGGGCGACTTTCATCTTAATCGCCTCAGGGTAAATACGGACGCCATTTTTATTTGTCACAAACGTAAGAATTCCGACATTGTCATATTGTGTGCTTTCATACAGCTCTAAATTCGTAAACTTATGTCTTTTTAAAAATTCCAATCCCTTTATGGTCGCCTCATTTAAACCCATTTTTTGTGTTCGAATTGGCCGGTTGTCAATCACCCAAATCGGATAGCCGCCGTTTTTCGTCATATCCATATACGTCTCGGTCTTCGTCTTTGGATCGTAAATAGTTAGACTATAAAAACGGTTGAGCGCTCCTTTTCCGCTTTCGACAATCGATATTTTTTCCGTTCCTTTCAAACCCAAAAAGGTTTTCGCAACAGCCTTTGCTTCTTTTTTAGAAATCGGCTTTCCTTTAGCGCGGGACAATTCGCGATTTTCGTTTTCTAAGTTGGTAAATGTCGGACCGAAATCTGTTTCCGAAAATGATTCAACATTTTTTTCCACCGTCTTAAATCCATCAATAATCGTATTATCCATCGTTTTTTGATTGGCAGCAAGCGCCAGTTCTACATCCATCCAGCGCAAATTATTTTTCAATACTAAGTATTGAACATTGCGCAGTTCGTTTTGAATATCCGCAGCATTTTTATATAACTTTTGCAGCGTGTTATATTCTTCCTTTGTCAGCGGTTCTTTGTCTAAATCACGTATCGCTGTCCGATAGCTGAATTCCCCCATTTTTGCTAAAAACTCCTCGGTCTTATTGAACGGAAGCAAGGAAAGCGGCAGCTGTCCGACAGAAGAATGAGCTTCAGCAGCAATCCTCCACACTTCCGCGAGAGCCGGCGACAGCGAAGTGCGCGAGTTCATCGCCAATGTCGTACCGATTTTGTCGTGAAGCAAATCAACCTGGTACGTTAAATCATGAAAGGCGCGCTGGTAGTTGTTTTCTGCATGCAGCAATACCGCATTTTTCTCTTGATGTTCACGGTAGCCCCAATAGGCGGTTCCGATGATTCCAAGTGATAAAATTCCGATTAAAAATGCTCTGACCAATTTCAACACCTCCAATCTATTTACAGAAAATATGCTTGCCGATTCGTTTAATTTGTGGACGACTCCAAATCCATCCGCTTGTCGCTGTATCCGGATTAAAATAATAAATCGCCCCTCCTGAAGGGTCCCAGCCGTTAATCGCATCAAGCACGGCTTTTCGCGCTGTTTCATTCGGGGTTAACCATATTTGTCCGTCGGCTACCGCTGTAAATGCCCCCGGTTGAAAAATCACTCCTGCAACCGTTTTAGGAAACGCGGGATTTTTCACGCGATTTAAAATAACGGCCGCAACAGCCACTTGACCGATATATGGTTCACCGCGCGCTTCTCCATAGACAGCGTTGGCCATAAGCTGAATATCATTTCTGGAAAAACCCTTTGGCACATTGACCGCTGCTGCTTTTTTCGTTGTATTTTCCGCTTTGTTTTTCGTTTGCTTGCTTAACGGCTTTCCACCATAATGAGTAAATTGGTTGCCTTTGCGAATTTGTTCCTTCACAAACCGCTCATTATATTTAGAAACTTTAACTAACTTTACTTTCGTGCTTTCACCGACCAAACCATCAACAGGCAGGCCAAATTCATACTGAAAGTTTCGCACTGCCCAATATGTACTCCATCCGAACACTCCATCAATTTTGCCGTTATAAAAGCCGATATATTGCAATCTTGCCTGCAGTTCAATCACATCATCGCCAACGGCTCCTTTTTGAATCACTTGATTCGAAAAGGCTTCAGCCTCTCCGGCACGAATATAGCATATGAGCAAAAACATTATACAAATTATCGCTTTGCGCAACATCAGTACCTCCTCTATACGTTGCAATCATTTCATAAAGTAGTTTTTGCACATATTTCCTTTTTATGCAAAAATAAAAGCCAAGCTCTCATTAAGCCTGGCTTTTCATCGTCCCTTCGATATGGCGCAATGCTAATCCTTTTGCCTGCTTTATTTTGCGCAATGCCATCCACCATAAAAAAATCATGAATGGAAGCATGTAGTACATCCATTTTTCCTGCGTTAATAATATAAAGTCATAAATGCCATGAAGCAAAAACGGAATGAAAAAGGAAAGGAATACATATTTTTTCTTTTGCCCTTTAAACTTTGCCTTACCGAGATAAAAACCCATGATGACCGCAAACAACGCATGGCTGGAAACAGGCAGAAGCGCTCTTGTAAAAGCAAATTCAACGCCGTGCGCAAGCAAGTAGAGAATATTTTCAAGTGTGGCAAAGCCGAGAGATACGCTCGCACTATAAACAATCCCATCATAGGGCTCATCAAATTCTTTATGGTCAAAAATCGAATAATAAACAATAAACCATTTAAAAAATTCTTCCAGCAGACCTGAAGCGAGAAAGGCGTGCAAAAAATTCGTTGTCACGATTCCTTCAACTTCAAGCACATATTGGATAAACATGATTGGAAAAACGAGAATCACTCCGAACATAAACGTACGAAAAACAAGCGTTAAAGGCTCTGTCTCATATTCATCCTTTAAATAAAAATAGCTGAGCAGCGCAAGCCCAGGGGCAATTCCAGCAGAAATAACCGTCAACATAAAACTTCCTCGTTTCCATCCGTTTTATTTTAATGGTAACATGATATTATTGTCTTGAAAACGGAATTCAGCTGTTTTTCTTATCTATACAGCGAGAAAATATGGAGGGAAGAAGCGAATGAAAAAAATTTTAATCATTCATACTGGCGGAACCATCTCAATGAAAGAAGATGAAAAAACAGGAGCGGTCAAGCCGGGTGAAAAAAATCCGCTTCATGACACAACTCCTTCTTTAAAGACACTGGCCGATATTCATGTCGAAGAATTATTCCATTTGCCATCTCCACATATGACACCAAAAGAAATGCTGATTCTTCGCAATACCATTGAGGAAAAAATTAAAAAAGAACATTTTCAAGGAGTGGTGATCACTCATGGAACGGATACACTTGAAGAAACCGCCTATTTTTTAGATTTAACGATCCAAGAAGATGTACCAATTGTTGTCACAGGTGCGATGCGTTCAAGCAATGAAATTGGCGCGGATGGTCTATATAATCTCATTTCCTCGGTGAAAGTTGCTTCAAGCGATGAAGCACGAGGAAAAGGCGTTCTTGTTGTATTAAATGACGAAATCCATACGGCAAAGAACGTAACAAAGACGCATACAAGCAACATTGCTACATTCCAAAGCCCGCAATATGGTCCGATTGGCATTGTTACAAAACGCGGCGTATTTTTTCATCATTCGCCAACAAAAAGAGTGACTTACCCGATTCGCCAGCTTTCGAAAAATGTTGTGCTTCTAAAAGCATATGCCGGTATGGATGATATGCTTTTTGATGCCATTCAAACGCTGCCGCTCGATGGTCTCGTCATTGAAGCGCTCGGTCAAGGCAATCTCCCGCCCAAAGCAACAAAAGGCGTTAAATCGCTGTTGGAAAAAAAGATTCCAATCGTTCTCGTTTCCCGCTGTTTTAACGGAATTGTCCAAGATATATACGGCTATGAAGGCGGCGGAAAGCAATTAAAAGAAATGGGCGTTATCTTTTCAAACGGTTTAAACGGGCAAAAAGCGAGAATTAAACTGCTCGTTGCCCTTGAAATGACAAATGACGATGAAAAATTACAGGAAATGTTTATGGATTAATCGAGTAACATTCTCCGCAAACAAAATGAGACTGACCCGAAAGCAAAGTGTCAGACCGCGCAACACTATAACGGGTCAAACACTTACGGGCCAGTCTCTAAAATGAGTGAACGATCCGCCGCTTAACTTCGTTTGAAGCAGAAAACTTCTTACGCAATGATGTTAACGATTTTTCTTCTCACGCTCAACGATGCAAGCAGCAATTTGTTCACCATGGAATCTGCCGTTTTCAATAAAAATTTCATTCGCATCATTCCCAGCAGCAATCACTCCGGCAATAAAAATCCCTTCCACATTTGTCTCCATCGTGTCAGGATTATAAAGCGGACGGCCCGTCTCTTCATCAATACCGACGCCCATTTTTTTCAAAAACTCATGGTCAGGATGATAACCGGTCATCGCAAAAACAAAATCGTTTTTAATCGTTTTCACTTCGTCCCCGACTGTATAAATGACGGCATCCTCCGTAATTTCTTTTACATGGGCGTTAAACTCCATTTTAATAACTCCTCGACGTACAAGCGAATCAAATTCCGGCAAAATCCAAGGTTTAATGCTTGGAGAATACTCATTTCCCCGATATAGTACGGTCACGCGGGCTCCTGCCTTTACAAGTTCCAATGCTGCATCAACACTTGAGTTTTTCCCGCCAATCACGACACAGTCCGTATTATAATACGGATGCCCTTCTTTAAAATAATGAGTCACTTTTGGCAAATCTTCTCCCGGGACGTTCATATAATTCGGATTGTCGTAATATCCCGTGGCAATAATGACATAATCTGTTTCATATTTGTCTTTTGTTGTTGTTACGATAAATGTCCCATCCGCTTGTTTCTCGACCGCTTCTACTTTTTCAAACGTATTGACGCGAATTTGCTTGCGTGTCACCACTTCCCGATAATAAGCGAGCGCCTGGTTCCGCTTCGGTTTCCGATTTTCCGTAATAAACGGAACACCGCCAATTTCTAAGCGATCGCTTGTGCTAAAAAATGTCTGATGTGTTGGATAATGATAAATTGCATTAACGATATTTCCTTTTTCTATGACTAACGGCTTGCAACCAACATCTTGCAAGGCTATTGCCGCCGCAAGGCCGCATGGTCCGCCGCCGACGATGATGATTTTCTCTTTTTTCATGCGTTTTTCACTCCCTTAAACAAAATAATCAAACCAGGGGTCAGACCCCACAACACAATAAATAAGCCATAATGTTAGATAAATGAGCTATATATTGTTAGTGAAGTCAGACTCTTATGAAACATACTCAGTCACTGGAAACAAAAATCTCCTACCATAAAAATGATAGGAGATTTTTAAGGAACTTTCAATTTATGAATCTCTCCCAGAGAGAGACTTCTTTTAGAAAACGGTTAAATCCAGCCGCGGAAACGGCATGCTTCCGCCATTTTTCTCACACCGACCATATAAGCGGCAAGCCTCATATCAACGCGGCGCGTTTGCGCTGTTTCATAAACATTGTTAAACGCTTTCACCATTACTTTCTCAAGCTTCTCTTCTACTTCTTCTTCTGACCAATAATAACCTTGATTATTTTGCACCCATTCAAAATAAGAAACGGTTACACCGCCGGCGCTTGCCAATACGTCCGGAACGATGAGAATACCGCGCTGCGTTAAAATTTCTGTTGCTTCTAATGTTGTCGGACCGTTCGCGGCTTCAACGACAATGCTTGCTTTAATGTTGTGAGCGTTCTCTTCTGTAATTTGGTTTTCGATCGCTGCTGGAACTAAAATATCGCATTCAAGCTCAAGCAGCTCTTTGTTTGTGATTGTATTTTTAAATAGTTTCGTCACTGTTCCAAAACTGTCGCGACGGTCAAGCAAATAGTCGATATCTAAACCGTTCGGATCGTATAACGCACCGTAAGCATCAGAAATACCGATGACTTTTGCCCCCGCATCATGCATAAATTTCGCTAAGAAGCTTCCTGCGTTACCGAAACCTTGCACAACGACACGTGCCCCTTTTAAATCAATACCGCGTTTTTTCGCTGCCTCACGAATACAAATCGTTACCCCTTTTGCCGTTGCCGTTTCACGACCGTGTGAACCGCCCAACACAAGCGGTTTGCCTGTAATAAATCCCGGAGAGTTAAATTCATCGATGCGGCTATATTCATCCATCATCCAGGCCATAATTTGCGAATTCGTGAACACATCTGGAGCCGGAATATCTTTTGTCGGCCCAACGATTTGGCTAATCGCACGTACATAGCCGCGGCTTAAACGCTCAAGCTCGCGGAACGACATTGTTCGTGGATCACAGACGATACCGCCTTTACCACCGCCATACGGCAAGTCGACAATCCCGCACTTTAAGCTCATCCAAATCGATAAAGCTTTCACTTCTCTTTCTGTTACATTCGGGTGGAAACGAATGCCCCCTTTTGTTGGACCAACCGCGTCATTATGTTGGGCACGGTAGCCGGTAAAAATTTTCACTGTACCGTCATCCATACGCACAGGAATTTTCACTGTCAGCATGCGAATCGGCTCTTTTAACAGCTCATATACTTCTTCTGGATAGCCAAGCTTTTCCAGAGCTCTATGTATGACAATTTGCGTCGCCTTTAGTACATCATGTTTTTCTTCGTTGGTATGCTTGTCGGCTACCATAAGTAAACCTCCCATAAAATCACTTTGTAAGTTATTGTCCACCTTTCATGTCATAGTATACACTGTCAACTTATTTATGCAAAGGAAAAAAATCGATTTTTTGACCTTTTTATATTTTTTTGTAACCGTTTACATCACTTTTATACCAATGGTTCAAAAAAATGCATACTATTTCTTCCATCATGCTGAAAAGCAGCTTTTTATTTTTTAAGCATAATTTTTAGCCGCTGTAACATTTGCTCCGTAAAATCGATAAAAAGCAGAAGCTGACTCCAAAATCAATGGCCAAAATATAAATATATAGAGTGAGCACAACGAACTCACTCTTATATATTTTTGAAGCCTTCAGCCATTATGAGTCAGCTTGTTTCCTTTTGATAAAATATTGATAAATTTGTTGAACGGTATTCGAGTCGATTAATTTTTTGCCATATTCTTGAACGCGATGAATCGTAATCGTTGATGGGCTCCCGAATTCGGCTAATATTGCGACAAAATCGTTCATATCGATATGAGAAGGGTCGGCAAAGTGTAAATAAAAGCGCCCATTATATGAATATAACGTTCCGCCTAGAAAATCGAGCGCATACAAACGCTGGCATAATTGGATAATATGTTCGAACTCCTGGAATTCATAAAATATATCTTCACTCTCATCGAGAGTTACTTGCATTTCGATATAATCGTCGCTAAACTCTTCCTCCAAGTCATGGTCTTGGTTTTCACTCGTAACAATGACAACCATTCCCTGTGCCGGTAAAGAGTACACTTCCACCGCGATTGATCCATTAATTTCAAATCCGAGTTCTTCATTTGCTTCCTCAATCATATCGCGAAATAATTGATGTACTTTAAACGAATCTTTCCAAAGATCTTCCTTCGTTAGTCCGCGGTCGATTAAATCATCAAATGTTAGGAAAATCTTAATTTTGTTATGAGTTAATCGTTCAAGTCTCATAAAACATCCCTCCTTACCTACACAGCCATCTTCTTATATTCATTGTATGAAAAAAAATGTAAATGGTTCTTTCATTGTTTACTAATGAGTTTACATCGTTTCTATACATTTAGACAAGCAATATATTCAATAAAATGACAATTTTCCTCTCATTGTCCTACTGTTGCTTTTAAGCCATTCTTCTGTTCATTTTTTGTCTATTCAACAATATAAATTTCTTTTTTTGCAAAATGTTCAAACGGTTGGCCACCCACGCCAATGATGAAGCCGGGATATTGGTCAATCAGGGCAAACGTTTTTCAATGTTTGGTTTTAATGTGTATAATGGACTTCACTTCAGCAGCGACAACATCTATATCCCTTTCAGCAATGCTTGTCCCTAAATAAATCGCCGCAATCTTTATTTAACGAAGAGATAAACAGCCTAAACTCATGCTATCATTAAGCTCTGATAAAGAAACTGTTTTCGGCAAAAACGATTAATAGGAATCATAAAAAAATCATATCAATTATTGAGCGAATAGTCGAATTTATCCTTTTTGTCAATTATAGCTGATTTGTACAACATACGTAAATTTTGTATATGTTTTTTACATCGACTTTAACGTAATGAGATGTGTTTCGGCCGGTGCACCAAGGCGAAACGGGAGAGCCGTTGTCCCATATCCATTGCTTACAACTACTGTTGTTCCATTTGTTTTTCGCACGCCGCCCTTTTCATAAATTCCAAATGAAAAGATCCGGATTTGACCGCCATGTGTATGTCCGCTTAAAACAAGAGAAATGCGCTGATTTTCTTGAATTTTGTCAACAATCGCCGGATTATGGGAAACAAGAATGCGAAACCCTTCATCACCTGCGTCTAAGAGAGCTAAATCAAGCCGAGCGCGATTTTTACTCATATCATCAACACCAAGCAAGGCGATTTTTTCCCCTTCTTCTGATTCAAAAATAACAGCTGTGTTGTCTAAAGTCTTCACTCCTTCTTCCGTTAAGAAGCTGTCTAATTGACGGAAATCAGCTTCATAATCATTATTGCCCCAGACAAAATAAATGGGACCGATTTCTTTTAAACGCCGAATATTTTTCGCGACTCTCGCAAACGGCACGCCTTTTTCGGTCAAATCTCCACCGATAATCACGATATCTGCTTTCCCTTTTACTTCATTAATAATTTTTTTTGATATGTTGCGCCGGTGAATATCCGAGATAAAAAAGATTGACATCTCCCCAAAACTTTTAGGAAATTCATGAAATATCAAATTTGTATAAGTAACTCTGTTACGATGCGCTTCAAACCACATGTAAACAAAAAGGAATATAATAATAACAGCTAGTGAAATAAACATAAATCCCCCTACAGATTGTTTTTATATCTACTCTTCCGCTGTAAATCTATCGACATCATACCATAAAAGATAGAAAAAATTAAAAACAAACCCGTTAATATTACATTCATTTGAAATAAAAAATAAAAATTGGCAACAACTCCACAACTAACAATGAGTTCGCCAAGCCGCACTTCGCGTCCGGAATAGTAAAATATCGTTTCTTCAACAGCGGTGCGAATGAGAACGGCATTAGACAAAAAACCGATCAAAAAAGAAATCATCGCTAAGAACGACTTCAGCGGATTAAAAATAAATTCCGTGATAAAATTCGTAAAATGAAACGGGGTCACATCCGGCATCCAGCTAATCATAAAATATCCACCAATAAAGCCAACGAAAAGACAAAATAACTTAAATCTCATAAAATCCCTCCTCTTTGTTCCACTTGTATGCCAAGAGGGAGAATTTCATGAAAGCAAATGCTGTTATCAGCAAGCAATCAAGGCGCTTTTGTTGTCATGAATAAAAAACAACATCATAAATATAAAGTGATGCATTGTAAAAGGAGGTTCGCCATGTTTACAACCCGAAAGCAGTACCATCCGTATGTAAGCCCTTTTGATCCTTGCCAGCCAATACGTACGAAAACATACGTCACTCCACCGAATCTTTATATTGCATTTCAGCCGCCGAATTTGCCGCAATTCCCGCTCCATGAGGCATTAAAAAAGGGAACGCTTTGGAAGGTATTTTACGACCCTTATTACAGCCCTTATGAAATGGCACATAAAGGTGATGGCCAATGAAACAAATGCCAAAAGAATATTATGAGCTTCTTGAACAACTGCAAGCCGTTGATTTTGCCCTCATCGATTTAACGTTGTATTTGGACACCCATCCGCACGACTATCAAGCGATTCAACAGTTTAATCAGCTGGCGCAGAAACGAAAACAGCTAAAAAAACAATACGAAACATCATACGGGCCACTTCAGCAGTACGGCAACAGTTATTCGAATTACCCGTGGAATTGGGACGACACACCATGGCCATGGCAAGTATAAAGGTGTGACCGGGAGGGGAAACCATGTGGATTTACGAAAAAAAATTGCAATACCCGGTAAGAGTGAGTACATGCAATCCGAAGCTAGCCAAATATCTCATTGAGCAATATGGCGGTGCCGATGGCGAGCTCGCCGCTGCCCTTCGTTACCTGAACCAGCGCTACTCCATCCCAGATAAAGTCATTGGTTTGTTAACCGATATTGGAACAGAAGAATTCGCCCATCTCGAAATGATCGCGACGATGGTGTATAAATTAACGAAAGATGCAACGCCGGAGCAGCTGAAAGAAGCTGGGCTTGACGCCCATTATGTAACCCACGACAATGCTCTTTTCTATCATAATGCAGCCGGCGTTCCATGGACAGCCGCATATATTCAAGCAAAAGGCGATCCGATTGCTGACCTTTACGAAGACATCGCTGCTGAAGAAAAAGCGAGGGCAACGTATCAATGGATTATTAATATGAGTGATGACCCTGATTTAAATGACGGGCTTCGTTTCTTGCGTGAGCGTGAAATCATTCATGCCCAGCGGTTCCGTGAAGCGGTGGAAATTTTAAAAGAAGAGCGCGACCGAAAAAAGTTTTTCTAGTTTACTAGCTGGCTCATCAGTACAGAGGTCCTGCCTTTGAGTCGGCTTACTTATTTTCATAGTATAAATTAATGTCATACTGTTTTTTCATCCATTCAAACAGCTTATAACGCTCTTTCCACTCTTGTTCCTCTTTCCATAAATCATTGCTTTTTTGAATAATTTCGCAGCGCAGCGCATGAAATTCTTCTTCAGCCTTGTCACACTTTTTTCGATAAAAAAGAATGCTCCAGTACATCGAAAACAAAATAAGCAATATGTATAAATGTTCAGAGCGGTTTAAAAAACTGTCAATGATGGAGCTAATAATGAAGTAATTCGGATAAACAATAAAAAGAGCCACATAAATAAAAAAACTGCTAAATCCAATAAACGTAATGATCTGCAACGTTTTTACGATTATACTCAACCGCGCAAACTTTTGCTTTTTCTCAATGACAGCTAACATCATTTGCTTTGTCACTTCATCGATGCTTTCATGAAACCATTCCATTCTTTCTCCCCCAATGTTGTCGGTTACTATGAAGAATATATGTACAAGGTTAAAAATTTAGAACGAGTTTGTACCATTAAAAGAAAAAAGGTTGTCCCAAGCAAAGGCTCAGACATCACGCCACCATCATACATCATGTTTTATTGTGAATGATGCGTCACGTCAAACCTTTATCGGGCAACCTTTACTTTGACATTTCAAACACCGGAATTTTTAACACTTGCCCTTTATGAAGTTGTGAGCTGTCTAATTCATTCCATTCTTTAATGATTTGCATTCCTTCATCGCTTTTATAATATTTCATCGCAATGCTGAATAATGTTTCGTTTTCTTGAACGACATGAGTAATGACCTTCTCATCGCTTTCTGTTTGCTCTGTTTCCGATACAGCTTGGCGCTCATCAGCCGGCGGTTTTACTTCCTCGCTGCTTGTTGATTGTATCGGTTGAGAATTTTGCTTTATTTTCGTTTTTTGCTCATCATTTTCATCAGCAATATCGACTGTTTCGTAGCTATTATTTTCATTCAGCATAATCACACTTGTCGATTTTTTATCATATAAATAATAAATGCTTAAAATCGATATGGGCAGAAGAATAAAAAAGAGCGCCAACAGACGAATGACTGGATATTTAATTTTCCATTTTGTTTTTCTGTTCGTCTTTTTATGCACTTCACTGCGCGGCGGTAATGAGAAAGCATCCGGTTCATTTGCCTCTTGTTTCAAGTCATGTATTTGCTGCCGCAATCCTTCTGCCTGATCATGCGAAGATGGCTTGTTCATCAATGTTCCTTCACCTCAATATTGCTCTTTGCGCTTGGCTTGAAGATAGTCGAAACGAATTTTCACTGCTAAAACGAAATCGATAAAGAAGTGTGAAAAAATTGTCACCCACAAACTATGCGTAAGCTCGTATACATAGCCGAGAAAAAAGCTAAGCAAAACAACGACAATAAACAAAAACATTTTTATACCGCAAAAATGATGCTTGCAAACACAAGACCAAAATTCGTTTGTATGACCCCGCGAAACAATATTTCTTCACTAAAAGCGATCAGAAGACATAGAAAAAATATGTGCGGAATCGAACGGGTTTGAAAAATTTTTTCATTCACTCCGCCATCGTCATACCAATCTTCCGGCAAATAATGCATCAATAAAAACTCAACGATAAGAACGATGAGCCCACTCCCTGCTCCATACACAATGACATCATGAAATGAAAATTGCCAGAGCTGCCTGAAAGATTCCCAATCAAAAAAGAATAAACCAATGATGAAAGATAAAGCCAATAATAAAAGCTGTGTCATATATAAATGGGTGAGCACCTCTTTATCGCTCATTGCTTGAATGAGCTCTGCTTGACGTTTCATTCTCTAATGTCCTCATTTCAAAAGAAAATTCTTTTTAATTCGTCGTGCCAATCGAACGCCGCCGTCTTTCGCTGCAAACGGCTGTTTGAAAAGTAACGGTTTATATCGAATCCGCATATATCGCAGCACGCTTCAGGTTTTTCTGTCAACTCTTCCGCAAAATAGGACAAAATTTGTTCTCTCCGGCAATGAGCATGAAAAATCCACCGCAGCATCGCTCTCAATTTTTGTTGTTTTAATTGTTTGCGGCTTTCGATTTTCTTCATGAACTGACAGCATAAATCTGTTGTATCAGCGCATCCTGCTGCTGAATAATGTTCCAATAAATAGTCCATTAACCGCCATTGCACTTCGGTCAGCCCAATACGGTCGAGCGCATATGCTTCCAACTCGCTTTTCGATAGATTCATAGATAGCCGATTACATAATTGTTCGACCTGTTCTCTTGTCGGCAATTCCATCTCCATAAGAGATTGTACCATGTCCTCATCGCCATTGGTATACAATAATATCGCTACACTATCCTTTCCATCGCGGCCGGCTCTGCCGATTTCTTGTACGTACGATTCCATCTGAGCGGGAAGATGAAAATGAATGACAAAACGGATATTGGCTTTATTTACTCCCATTCCAAAAGCGTTTGTGCAGCAGACAATATTTAATTGATCGTGCAAAAACTGCTGTTGAATGAGCATTCGCTGTTCAGCATCCATGCCTCCGTGGTAATATGCCGTTTTGTTCAAACCGTTTTCTCTAAGCAGATTGGCCGCTTTTTCTGTCCACTGCCGGCTTGAAAAATAAATGATGCCCGGGCCTTGCAAAGACTTCGCATAAAAAAGCAGCTTCTCGATTTTTTCTTGTAAAAACTCCGTCGTTTCCACCTTGATCGCAATGTTTGGACGGTCAATGGAATACAAATGTTTTTTTACATTGCGCATTTTAAGAGAAGCGGCGATATCCTCAATGACTTCCGCCGTTGCTGTCGCTGTCAGCGCCAAACATGGCGGATTGCCGAGGCGCTGGCGAATTTGCCCAAGCTTTAAAAAATCCGGACGGAAATCATGTCCCCACTGCGAAATACAATGTGCCTCATCGACGACAAACAAGGATACGTTCACCTTCAATAAAGCGTTGAGCAGTTTGGGCGACTGTAATATTTCCGGGGAAGCATAAATAAAGCGGTAAACGTTTAAATGCGCAAGCGCCTCTTTTTTTTCATGAGCAGACAAAAAACTATTAAGGGCGATCACTCGTTTTTCACCGCGATTGCGCATTTGCTGTACTTGATCTTCCATTAACGAAACGAGCGGAGAAATAATCAGCACACTGCCGGAAAGCAAGTATCCCGGGAGCTGATAGCAAAGCGATTTTCCGCCGCCTGTCGGCAGCATCGCAATAACATCGTTTCCATTTAAAACATCTTCAATAATGTTACGCTGTCCTGTTCGAAAGGAAGAATGACCAAACTTTTCTTTTAATATCGTTTCAAGTTTCACGTTTCCCACCGACTTTCGCAAGCACGAGGCGAATTTCAAAATAGCTCACTGCTGTTCCTAGTGCTTCTTTCATTTTCTTCAGCTGATTGGTTTGCAATCGAGCGGCTGTTTGTTTAATTTTTTCGATCGTTTGCTGCTCAACAAACGGCTCAAGCGAAAAATCACTTATATTGGCGGCAATTTCGACAAGATGGTCTTCAATGGTGCTTCGTTTTAACTTGCGAATTCGCGCAATTTGCTCGATGCTTTTTCCTTTTTGCAGCCATTCATACGTTTTTCTTGTCGACATCGTTAAAGGGATAGGCACATAAAGGTCACTTAGCAGCTCATATAAAACAGGGAAGCGATTTCTATCCTTTTCTACCCGGGCTATCATATAATGCAACATATGCTGAAAAACAAGCTGAACATAGATGGGATCCCTGTTGAAAAAGACCGCAATTTGCTCATTTGTCCAGCCAATTCGTTCATAGCTTGTCAAACGCAAGACAAACATTTCGGCTTCTTCATCAGAAAAAGCAGACAGAATCGCAATTAATTCACGATAAAGCCTTTTTCCTAAGTCGTGTATTTGTTTTTTCGAAAGAAGATAACGCTTAACCCATGCAAGTGTTTCCTCATGGCGGTGAATTGGTTCAAACTTCCGCCTATGAAGCAGGTTGGATAATGTTTGGATGACAAGGGAAAGACGATACCAAAATGGCGCTGTTTGTTGATAGTATTTAAGCCCGTTTAAATAAGAAGGAAACGGCAGACGTGTCAACCAGTCATCAAGGCATTTATTTCCCAGATCTGTCAGCTGATAGTGCTTCTCATTGATGCACTCTATGAAACGTTTCTCCTGCAATTGCTGAAACGTTTTATTTACGTCCTTTTTCTTCACATCTTTTAATACACCAAACAAAAATTCTAATTGAAACCATTTACTGTCCTGCAATGTCTGCGATGACTTTTTCCCCTTAAGCAAGTGATAAATAGCCGATAAGGATCGTTCACCGCGAAATTGGCGCAAACAATATAAAACAATACAATGTAAATAGTTCAATCTCGCTTTTTCCCCCTAAAAAACTTGTCGAATCACTGATTCTATTGTAGCAAAATCTGTCGGGCGTTTTCATGTATAAGTATACATAAAAATGGGCAACCCTTAGCATGATAAGCATTCTCAATGGACTTTTCTATTGAAAAGTTATTGGAACAGTTTTATTATTATACTATGAGGAATACGTTTCCAACTTACATATCCTCGTTAGCAGGATCTATTAACTAATACCGTAAAATCGAACTCAGGAGGTTTTTTGTATGCCAAAGTATACGATTGTTGACAAAGAAACCTGTATCGCGTGTGGAGCTTGCGGTGCTGCTGCTCCAGATATTTATGACTATGATGATGAAGGCATTGCTTACGTAACGCTTGACGACAACCAAGGTATCGTAGAAGTCCCAGAAATCTTAATCGACGATATGATGGATGCATTTGAAGGCTGTCCAACAGACTCTATTAAAGTTGCTGACGAGCCATTCGATGGAGATCCTAATAAATTCGAATAAGAAGAAAAAAGGGCTGACTCATAAGTGTGTAACCTCACGTTCCTTTCACAATGTATATTATTGTGTTGTGGGGTTGACACTTTGCTTTCGGGTCAGCCTCTTTATCATTATACAGCTATCTGCCGTTTCCCTGCATCGAACAGTGCCACAAGTTTTTACCCGCCTCTTGTTGGATAAAATCTTGAATGAAAGAGTTTCTTGTCAATTGTTGCTACTCGTTCTCTCATATTCTATAATAAAAGCATACATACCTATTAAGGAGGAAATTGTCGATGGCTTTTGAAAACAAAATAGTAGAAGCATTTATTGAAATTCCTACTGGCAGTCAAAACAAGTATGAGTTTGACAAAGAGCGCGGCATTTTTAAATTAGACCGTGTCCTGTTCTCGCCAATGTTTTATCCGGCTGAGTACGGCTACTTACAAAATACGCTTGCGCTAGATGGCGATCCGCTTGACATTTTAGTTATTGTGACAAATCCTACATTCCCTGGCTGCGTTATCGATACGCGCGTCATCGGCTACTTAAATATGATCGACGGCGGCGAAGAAGATGCAAAATTAATCGGTGTTCCAGTGGAAGACCCACGCTTCGATGAAATTCGCAGCATCGAAGACTTACCACAACATAAATTAAAAGAAATCGCGCACTTCTTCGAGCGCTATAAAGACCTTGAAGGCAAGAAAACAGAAATCGGCACATGGGAAGGTCCAGAAGCGGCTGCTAAATTAATTGATGAGTGTATCGCCCGCTATAACGCACAAAAGAAATAATAAGCTGATAAAAAGGGGTTGACCTATAAAAGTGTCTGACCTCATGTCCATTTCACAATGTATATTATATTGTGTAATGTGGTCTGACACTTTGCTTCAGGTCGCCTCTTTTGTTTTCATACAGCAATTTCCGAACATTTAAGATAAAAACGCTTACATTTGTATGACTTCTTCTCAGCTCATTGACAGCCTTTTTTTCGTATGATAAATTATCAGAAATTTAAAAAATATACATTTAAGAAAGGAGTTATCACCGTGTTCCGGATTTTAGTATCTGATTCCATCAGCGAAGAAGGATTAGCCCCTCTATTAAACGCAGAACATATTGAAGTCGTGCAAAAAAAAGTTGCTGAAGTGGAAGAATCTCTTGATCAGTTTGATGCCTTGCTTGTACGAAGCGCGACAAAAGTAACAGAAGAGCTGCTGGCTAAAATGAAAAACTTAAAAATCGTCGGCCGGGCTGGAGTCGGTGTTGACAACATTGACGTAGATGCGGCAACAAAATATGGAGTCGTTGTCATCAATGCTCCTAACGGCAATACGATTTCCACGGCAGAGCATACATTTGCGATGATTGCTGCGCTTGTGCGCCATATTCCCCAAGCACATGTTTCCGTGAAGTCACGGGAATGGAATCGTTCCGCATTTGTCGGCAGCGAATTATACGGAAAACATTTAGGAATTATCGGCTTTGGCCGAATCGGTTCGGAAGTAGCAAAACGCGCGCGTGCTTTTGGAATGAAAGTTCATGTATATGATCCGTTTTTAACAAAAGCAAGAGCGGAAAAAATCGGAGTAGAGCCTTGCACGCTCGATGAATTGTTATCCGTTTCCGATATTATTACGGTACATACCCCTTTAACAAAAGAAACAAAAGGATTGCTGGGCCCGAAAAATTTAGCAAAAACAAAAAAAGGCGTTTACCTTGTGAACTGTGCACGCGGCGGCATTATTGACGAGCAGGCGTTAGCAGAGTTCCTTAAAAGCGGTCATGTTGCCGGTGCTGCTCTTGACGTATTCGAGCAAGAACCGCCTGGTGACCATCCGCTTCTTGCGTTTGATAATGTCATTGTTACACCGCACCTGGGGGCGTCAACGATCGAGGCTCAATTAAATGTGGCCACTCAAGTGGCAGAAGAAGTATTGAAATTTTTAGAAGGAAAACCAGTTACGTCCTCTATTAATCTGCCAACATTATCAAAAGAGGTTTATGAAAAGATTCAATCATTCTATAATTTAGCGAAAAAAATGGGTACGGTCGCTTCACAATACATGGTCGAGCCTGTGCAGGAAATCGCCATTACTTACTCTGGAACCGTTGCCGATTTGGAAACAACCTTTATTACACGCAGCTTGCTTGCCGGCTTTTTAAAACCGCGCGTTGCTTCGACCGTAAATGAAGTAAACGCGGCGATGATCGCCAAAGAGCGCGGTATCATCTTTGGTGAAAAATTCTCGACGAACTCTGAAGGCTATGCGAACTCGATTTCCTTAACCGTTTATGGAGAAAAGCAAACATTTACGATTAAAGGCACACATATTCCAAATTATGGGGACCGCATCGTCCATTTTAACGGTTTTGCGATTGATTTTGCTCCAGAAGGTCATCTTTTATACATTCAACATCAAGATAAACCGGGGATGATTGGACAAGTTGGAAAAATTTTGGGTGATCATCAAGTGAACATTGCAACCATGCAGGTAGGACGTCAAGCTGCCGGCGGAAAAGCAATCATGATGCTGTCGCTTGATAAGCCATTAGACGATTCGATCGTTGAAAAACTGTCCGAAGTTGCAGATATTGAGGTAGTGAAAAAGATCGAAGTATAAACGAAATTGAACTAGAATGATAGAAAAAGAAGCGGTAGACCATTCTAATGGATCCACTTCATGAAAGGAAAATGTTAAACGGCAAGTAAGCAATATATTTAACACAAAAAACAATATAAATCATAAAGAAAAACGCTCGGATTTTTCATTCCGAGCGTTTTTCATACTGCTAAACTTACATTCTAAAAAAGCTCCAAAATACGTTTTTAGGGGATTTATTTCTCAAAGAAATTATCACGTTCTACCTTACAGACTCTCAATCCGAATCGTTTGTACCATTCTGTTTTTCCCTTTTCTTGTGCAACTTTATGCATTGCGTTATCTTTCCAATTCTGAATGGCTTCTAAGGACTCCCAATAAGAAACTGTAATACCTATTCCGTTTTGGTCACGAACGCTTTCTACCCCTAAAAAACCTTGTTGTTTAGAAGCTAACTCTACCATCTTATCCGCCATTTTTTCGTATCCATTATCTCCTTCTGTCCGCTCAGATGTAAAAATGACAGCATAATAAGGCGGTTGTGGAGTTTTTGCAATTGTACTCATAGTTACCTCGGTTCTTCCGCTTTTCTTTTTGTCTAGCTTCGACGCCTTGCTCTTTGTGCCAAATAACCTTCCCCCTTGAAGTGTCAAGCACTTCTGCGGGTGAAGAACATTTGGCTTCAAGAGCTAATCGCGGCGCTTCCGCTTTTCTTTTTGTCTAGCTCCAGCGCCTTGCTCTTTGTGCCAAATAACCTTCCCCCTTGAAGTGTCAAGCACTTCTGCGGGTGAAGAACATTTGGCTTCAAGAGCTAATCGCGGCGCTTCCGCTTTTCTTTTTGTCTAGCTCCAGCGCCTTGCTCTTTGTGCCAAATAACCTTCCCCCTTGAAGTGTCAAGCACTTCTGCGGGTGAAGAACATTTGGCTTCAAGAGCTAATCGCGGCGCTTCCGCTTTTCTTTTTACCCAAGAGGGACTGCTTTTCGTTCTCCTTTTTCAAACGTCATAATTTCTGTATAGCCAACACTTCTTGCCAGTTCGATCGCTTTGTCATAATCCGCTCCTACATGCTCCGGAACATGGGCATCAGACGATAATACGATCGGCACCCCTCTGTCAAAGCACATTTGCAATAGTCTCTTATCTGGATACAATTCACCAATTGGTTTTCGCAGTCCTGCCGTGCTGATTTCAACACACGTTTTTGAGTTCGCCAGCGCCGCAGCGGCCCGTTCGTACTGCTCCAGTAAAAATTCCTCATCTTGCGGAATGTATTTAAAAATTTTTACTAAATCTAAATGACCGATAATATCAAATAAATTCGATTCAGCCAATGTTACAACTTGATCAAAATATTTGCGGTATGTATCGTATAAATCTCGCCGTTCCCACTCTTTTCGGTATTCTGCCAAGTCAATTCCAAAGTCATCCACCCAATGAATGGAACCGATAACATAGTCAAATTCATATGATTTAATAAACTCTTCCATTTCTTTATGCTTGCCAGGCGTATAATCCATTTCAATCGACATTTTCACATCAATTCCCGCATCCCACGCCTCATGAAATAGCTTAACGTAATCGTCCATATCATAATATCTTCGTTCATCGACCCACGGATTTGACAAAATATTTTTCGTTTGATAAAAATGATAGGCATGTTCAGAAATACCAAAATGCTGAATTCCCTTTCGCTCTGCTTCATCCGTAAACCGTTTCAAATAATCAAGCGTTAATGTTCCTCGTTCTAAATGATTGTGGTAATCCGTTAACATATCAGTGCCTCCTACTATACTGTAATTTTCCTTATTATATCCTACTTTTTCATAAGAGGACAATGAGGTTAACGAATTTTCTAAATTTTTAATGGGTCATGCCGACTAAAAACAATAAACGGATACACACCGCCATACCCGCTACAACAAGCAAACGCTTCATAATGTCTTCCATCCGTCTTCCCTCCTTCTGTCTTTTTCACCATATATGTCTTATGTGAAAAACAAAATAATTAGAACATATCAAGTCGAATTTTTACAATTTCTTAAGCAAAGCATCAGACCCCACAACCGAAATATATCGTACATAGCGTTAGGTCATGAGGTCAGACGCTTTTCGGTCATCTCCTTAATTAATTTAACGGCATTGGATTAGGTGCCAATGGAACGCCAATTTTTATATTAAACGTATAAGGCCCAATTTGCTTCACATTTCCACCTGTAAACATGACCGACTTAAATCCAAACTCTTTCGCTGTAAGCAAAATCGCTTCAAGCATCCAAAGAACTTCCGGGATATTCTCAAGCTGTGACGTGTTTGAAAATTGAACAGTCACTTCATCTCCATTCACGCGAACCGCCTCGATTTTAACGTTTTTCGGAATCGCCGGTTGAAGCAGCGAATCTGCCGGATCATCCATTTTATCTAATGCGGATTGTATATCAGCAAACGACTCAGTCGTTGGTGTTAAAAAAACCGGGTGAGCTGCATCGAGCTGATACAGAAAATAGCCTCGTTTTGTTTGATCAACCGTTAATGAATCGAGCCTGCCGGTATGTGAAAGTTGAATTCCCTTTTTGCCATCCGTAGAAAAAACAACTTCTTTTATTCCCTTCCAACGAAACGTTTCTTCAATGCTGTCCAAAAACATCACTTCGCCAGCTGTTCCGCTTCTAAACACAGAATGATCACCTGGTATGCGAACGGTTAATCGTCCGTTTTCATTGGACTGGACAATGGTCAGCGGGTCTAACAAACTTTCCGATAAGCCCCACTCAGCTTCTTTTAAAACGGTTTTTGCTTGTTCAAACTGTTCACTATAAGACTTTTTATCCTTATCAACCAATATGCTTACAGGAATGACATGTTGCGCATGTAGATCTGGGATGCCAAACACGACAACATTTTGCTCTTGCCAGCTTGTGCTGCTGACAACCCGCGATGGAATGACTGCCGATTGTTCGCTAACGGCTTTCTCTTCCTGTTCGCTTGCCGGCATTTCCATCACAATCGCACGTTTCTCTGCGTTTTCGCCCGCTTTTTCTTCGACTTCATGCCTTGCAATAAACGATGAACCAAGAACGATAAAAAGAAAGAGAGCTGCTGCAGAAGCCATCGATGGAATACCCCAAGCTTTTATCCGCTTCTTTTGTAACTTTGCCGACAAATGTTCATAGACGGCTTCTTTTGAACGTTCATCGGCAATATGAGGCATTTGCTGTAATAGCTGTTCCATTTGCTTCTCATTCCACTCGAATCTTCTCACGGCGCATTCCTCCCTTCGCTGCTTCTGCTTCCATCTCTGCCTTTAGCAATTTTAATGCACGATGCTGCGTTGTTTTCACTTTGCTCTCCGTCCATCCGAGCGCTTCAGCTGTTTCGGCAATCGACAGCGATTGAATGAAGCGCAATACAATGACTAAACGCTGATCTATTGTGCATTTATCTAAACAGCGATACATCAGCTGTACATCTTCATTTTGAATCGCAATTTCCTCCGGCAAGGGGGCAGGATCCTGCAGTTGGCGTGTTCCCCAGTCAAACTTTTCAATGATTCTTGCCCGCCAGCTTTTTTGTTTGCGAAAAAAATCAATCGCCACATGCTTTGCAATCGAAAACAACCATGTCTTCTCGCTGCTTTTGCCTTCAAAATGCTTATAGGAGCGCAATACTTTTATATATACTTCCTGAACAAGGTCTTCCGCCTGTTCACGGTTTTTCACCATATAAAATAAAAAATTAAAGATGTCTTGATGATATTTCTCATACAGTTCATCAAAAACGGTGTCCATTCGCTCCCCTCCCGTTCTTTTATATTGGTCGTTCATTTACCCAGTTTTGTTACATACTTTTACTTTAATCTTTTTATATAAAAAAAGGAAGAATATCATCGTATATTCTTCCTTTCGTCTATTTCTTTTGTTAGTTTTTTAAATTGATTAAAAAAAAGTAGTTACCGGCTGTTTCTTTAATCTCTCCTTCAGCCTCCGGGCAATAGCTTATCAGTACAGCTGTTGCCGGACCTGATGAGGCAAAGAGCGGAAGGGAACAGAAAACTTCCTGATGCGCAAAACCGTTGATCTCCATCAGCCCTTTCAGCTCATGAAAAATTCCTTTTGAACCGATCGGAACGATTTCGTAAATACCGGGTAAAGTTAATAACCGTTGAAATAACGGCAGCGGCAATACCCGCTCTTGACGCTTCACCACTTCATCGCCGACTAAAGGCTCCCCAATCACAGCGAATTTCGCCTGCGGAGGAGTGATGCCGATGCGTTTATTTTCTTTACTGACTTTTCCAATCGCTGTAAAGCTGACAGCCGACTGAATCATCGGAATGTTCGATTCCGTACTTCCAGTAATAGGAATTGATAAATGAAGTTCCTCAAACGCTTGGTCAATCCCTTTGAGAAGCCGTTTCCATTCCTTATCACCGACAAAATTCTGTAATACAAAGGCAATCGGAACGGCACCAACGCTCATCAGTTCCATCAGGGCTACCCTTGCGCCATAATAGCTGACGATTTCATATGGAACTTTTACTACATCCGCTTCCTTTAAGCCGATACCGCCGGAACAATCTGTAGCAATCACCAGCTCTTCTTCGCTATCGAGAGGCAAAAATAAAACATCACGCATGTGGCATCTTCCCGCTGTAATTTGTCATATTTTATCTCTCCTCTTTATCACGAAACACAATGGCGCTTCTTTCGTATTCGACATCTTTAACCCCTAAGCGCGCATTAATCACACGGGCAACGGCAAAAAAGTAATCGGATAGACGATTCACATACTGTAGGACAATTTCATTGATCGGTTCGGCTTTACTTAATGACACGATGCAACGTTCCGCCCGTCTTGTTACCGTCCGCGCGACATGAATCGCCGCCGCTGCTGGCGAACCGCCCGGTAAAATAAATTTTTCAAGCGGCGGAGCCTGTTTAATATACTCATCGATTCGTTGTTCTAAAAACGTGACCATCTCGCTTGTCACTTTGTAAGGCAGTTTGTTATTGACAATCGCTAAATCACCGCCGCAATCAAACAATTCATGTTGAATTTTTTGCAGCTCCGCATAAATATCTTGAAAGCGTTCATCAGTCAGCAGTGTCATCGCCTGACCGACAAATGAATTGACTTCATCGAGCGTCCCGTATGCCTCAACACGCAAATGATCTTTATCGACTCTTCCACCGATCATGCTCGTTTTCCCTTTGTCACCTGTCCGTGTATATAATCTCATTTTCCAATCCCCCTTTTACTTCATTCGTTCTGCTAATCCGCACCAAACGCGGTCTACCCGATCGCACATCTTTACTAATTCCTGATAACACCAGCCTGTCACATCGCGCCAATTCCGTTCCTCTTCATTGATTGGAACAATTCCTTGACCAATTTCGCAGCCGATCCATATCACTCTCCTTTCCGCTTCTTCATTTTCCCAGTGCTGCCATAAGCGAAAAGCCTCTCGCCATTCATTGCGGCATGACATGACGCCTGTATGAAGCGTTCGGCGAATGAACATTTCCAATCCTTCAAAAACAATAACGGACCGCGTCATTTTATGATGAGGCAAGAAAAATTCCGTTTCATAGCCATTGCACCAAATATGCCCTTGACCGTCATTTAATTGATAATATTCTTTAACCCATTTTCGTTTTCCTTGAAAGGCACCACCGACAATAAAATGCATCTTTTGCGCTCCCTCCACCGCTCCAATGTACTATATAGTGTAAAGCCACAGCCAAATGGAACGTGCCAATCCCAAAATGAACGTTCAACGGGGGCATACCGTTCAAGAATATAGCGAATCGGTCCGCCGTGTGTGACGACCGCAATGTGCCGGACGTGAAAAGTAGAAAATAGCTCCATCACTTTCCACAAGCCTTTCTCCACTCTCGCTTGAAACTGCAAAAAGCTTTCACCATTCGGCGGCGCAATACCAAATGGCTGCGTTAACCATTGTTGGTACTCCGGCAGCATTTTTAATTCATCATACGTTTTCCCTTCCCAATCTCCAAAATGAATTTCACGCCATTCATTCATTACGAAGAGTGGAGAAGATGTACTTGGAAAAAGAAGTTCATATGTCTGCTGACAGCGTTTTAAATCGCTTGTAACAAATAAATCCGCTTTTGGATATGAAAGTGCAGCCAGCTCTTTTAACTGTTTCATACCGCCCTTTGACAACGGCACATCCAGCGAGCCAATGTATTGTTTTTGTTCATTTTCCTTCGTTAAACCGTGCCGAAGCAGCGTAATAGCCATATCGTAAACCACAGCCATGTCTCAACACCTTCCACAAACGCGCCAAGCGTATCTCCGGTGATGCCGCCAAACTGTTTTTTATAAAACGATTGCGACCAAATCAAACAAATAAACGCACTAACAACTAATAGACTTATAGAAAATAGTTGATCGATATCGAAAACTATCAAACAAAAGGGAATAACAAGCAAAACGGCAGCAATGATCCATCCATCTACAGTGTTAACATGTTCACGAAACGCAGCCGCCATCCCGTTTGGCTTTGCCAACCGCCCTTGAATTAACAAGAGAGACATAAAGCTGCGCGATAAAAATGGAATTAGTAAGAGAAAAGTAAGTTCCATACCGCTCATTATCGTTTCATATATAAACAAAAAGCGAAAGGATAGAAGAAAAATAACGGAAATGACCGCGAACGCACCAACGCGCGAATCGCTCATAATTTCCTGTCTCCGCTTTTGGTCACGGTAAGAAAAAAAGGCGTCACTGCAATCCATCCAACCGTCTAAATGTAGGCCGCCGGAAAAAAGAACCGGGAAAAACAGGAGCCAAAGCGAAAGAAAAAGTGCAGAGACAGAAGTATAATGAGCAAACAGCCAATATTGAGCGGCCAGTAATCCACCGAGCAATCCGCCGACAAGCGGAAAAAAGCGCACGGACCAACGCGCACTATGCTTATTCCATTGTACCGTTTTGCGAATCGGAAGCGTCGTTAACAGCTGCAACGATAAAAGCAGTCCACCAATGATATTGTTCATTCCTTTGTCCCCTCTTTCTTTAGGAACGGTACACCGTTTTGCACAAGAATCGCTTTGTCCGCCAAAGCGACAATTTGTTGATGCAGCCAGCCTAACATTTTCATAAAGTGGTATGTACCGACATCTTCGGGAACCCCGTTATAAAATACTTCATTGGAAACAACCACAAGTGCTTTACTGTTTTTTCCTAATATTCGAATCGCTTCATATATACTCTTTGCCTTTTTCAAGCACGAATCTTCCTGATGCCAAAACTCATCCGCAAATAATTCATTTGCCAGCAGGTTCGTTAAACAGTCTAATAAAATTACGTCATTCTTGCCGAAGCGATTGACAATCGTATGCAGCTTTTCAGGCTGCTCCCACGTCTTCCACGAAAGAGGATGAAGGCTTCGTTCGTGTTGATGACGAATGATTCGTCGTTTCATTTCTTCATCCGTTATTTTCGCAGTAGCGATATAGTGTGCTTCATCATTTTCCGAAACGATTTGTTGCACACATTGTTCCGCCATATGCGTTTTTCCGCTTCTGACACCCCCGCTAATAAAAACAATCATTGCTTCCACCTTACTAAAAAATGTAATAAACGCTCATTCTCGTCTTTTGTTCGCACCGCTAAGCGCAAATACTTTCCCTCAAGCCCATAGAAATTATACGTATGCCTCGGAACGAAACCAGCTTTGAGCATATCGTGCATAAGCTGTTCGGTTTGCTGCCCTGGCTTTCGAAGCAAGTAAAAATTCACGACAGACGGAGACACATAATAGCCGGCATTTTGCAGTATTTTCGTGACCCTTTCCCGCTCCTCGGCGATTTTCTGTTTTGTTTTCTCGACAAAGGAAGTCATTTGTAATAAACGCAAGCTGAATTGCTGCGCCACCCGATTGACACTCCATGGCGGCTGTATCGCTTTTAGTTGCTGAATAATATGTTCATCAGCAACCACATAACCGACGCGTACTCCCGCCAAATGATACATTTTCGTTAAAGAACGCAGCACAATCACATGCGGAAACTGCTGCAGCCATTGAACGGCCGAAAATCCATCGAGCCAAAAATGATAAAACGCCTCATCAATAATCACATACGTGCCGGCATTTTCCGCTATTTGGAGCACATGATATAATTCTTCTTGCGATAGCGCCGTTCCTGTCGGATTATTCGGCTGACATAAAAATAAAATATCAATATCTTTTAAATCATTTTCAATTTCATGAAGATCACATTTCCAACCGCACTCTTCTGTTGTATAAATCGCACTCACCTTGCAGCCGTTAGCGATACAGGCTGCGCGATATTCAGAAAAGGTCGGCTCGATCATTCCCGCTCTTTTCCCGGAAAATAATTGGGCAAGCAGGTAAATACATTGCGAAGCACCGTTGCCGATTAAAATTTGCTCTTTGCTAACCTTCTCTATTTTAGCTAAATGATTCGTTAGTTCAGACGAATCCGGGTCAGGATATTCCAGCATCCATTGGTAAAACTCCTCTTGTGAAGGAATTTGCTCCAGTTGCAGCTGATATGGATTTGTGTTGACACTAAAATCAACCGAGCGTTCAGGCTGTTCAAGGCGAAGGCTTTTGTATAAAAGATGCGGATTAGCTCCATGTGACGGCAAATTCAATCAATATCCCCCCTAAACAAAGCAGCACAATAAAGGCCACCACCGTACGAACCATGACGTTTACAGCATCACAAATATGTTCTTTTCGCAAATTCACAAGCGGCTCACCAAGCTTTGGCCGTACAGATACAACACCTTTATATGTATTGACTCCGCCAAGCTGCACACCTAAAAGGGCCGCCATTGCCGCTTCCCCCCAGCCGCTGTTGGGGCTTGGATGTTTTTTTGCATCGCGAAAAAGAAGTTTTAGACATTGCTTTAAAGAAAAAGGGCTCAGCTTCACATTGGCAAATATTATCATAAACGCGGTGATTCGTGCAGGTAAAAAGTTTAATAGATCGTCAAAACGCGCCGAAGCCCAGCCGAAATCGATATATGTTTCATTTTTATAACCGAGCATGGCATCACATGTGTTCACTGCCCGATAAACAAACGCAAACGTTCCGCCGCCAATGAGAGCGAAAAAAAGCGGAGCAGTAATGCCGTCGCTTATATTTTCGGCAACGGTTTCCACACAGCCGCGCACCACTTCTCCTTCGTCTAATTGTTCCGTATCCCTGCCGACAATCATGCTTAACTGCTTTCTGGCGCTGACTAAATCGCCTTGCTTAAGCGGGATATACACTTCATAGGCAGCATCTTTTAAACTTTTTGTTGCAATCGTTGTAAAGATGACAATGCTTTCTACGATAATCCCCAATACCGTTGAAAGCTGATAGCTCATATGAATGAAGGTAAAACTAACCGCATAAGCAACAAGACAGACGATGAATAGCGTCAATATCCCGTTTAATTTTCGATACTCTCCATCATTGAAGCGGCGATCCAAATAGGAAATAAGCATTCCCATTCCCCGGACAGGATGGGGCAGCCAGCGCGGATCACCGATAAAGTAATCAAGAATGACGGCGATGATGATCGCCAGCAGATGTTCCATCATTGATATTCCCTTCTTCGCTCCCTATATTTTTGAAGCGCCTGTCTTGTTGCTTCATACACAGAACGCCCAATGGCTTTCCCAATTGGCGTAATCGTTCCGGCATATTCAAAATAATGACCTTTTTGCGTGGCGGCAATGGCAATGCTGTCAGTTGATGTCCCTGTCGCCGGTGTAGCCGTTTCCGGATCGATGATTTGTTCATCAAATAACGCTTTCACTTTCGCTTCCGTTGCCGTCATCATTGCCTGGGCATAGGCGGCATCTGTTAAATGACCGTCGATAAAAATCATCATGTTAATCGTTCCCGGCCCTTGCGTGAGCATTTCCCGCTCCCACGCCTTGGAAATATCAACGGCGTTTCCTACTCCCGCCGTTACGACGGTAAACAAAGAGAAGCACTCCGTTTTCATATGTACATAAGCAGCATCTTCCAAACGAACGGCCGTCATCATGCCAATCGTACGGTGAATATCAAAGTCATGCATGCGCAAATATTGTTTCATTTCTTCACAAGCATCATCACAGCGATAATCTTTCGGAACATGACGGTTCACAAAGCGGGTCGCCCATTGAAACCCTGCTCCGACAAGTGCGGAAGAAAACACTTTAAACGGGTGCATCGTTTTGATGGCAATCATTTCATCATTGGCTGTCACTGTGACTTTATCGCGAATATCCCCGCAATGCTCTCCAAAAGCTTCTATATTCGGGAGAAACGTAATAAGCGGCTTCGGAACAACAGGATGTTCTTGCCGTTTCACTGAAGTTTGGAACACTTTCTGCAAGATTCGTTCATCAACAAGATGGCGCGGCTTATTGACTCCAATCATTTCTCCATTATGAAGTAAAAGGATGCGATCACAATATAAGCTGGCAAGATTAATATCATGAAAAATCGCAATCACCGTCAACTTTTTTTCTTTTGTCCACCTTTTTAATGCATTAAGCAAATTCATCTGATGGGCAATATCCATATGGTTGGTCGGTTCGTCCAATAGCAGCACTTCCGGCTCTTGTACAAGTGCTCTTGCCAAATACGTCCGCTGCCGTTCGCCGCCGCTTAAACTATCAACGTATTTATCACGTTTTTCCCATAAATCTACCTGCCTCAGCGCTTCCGTTACCGCTTTCTCATCTTCCTCCGTCCATTTCGGAAACAATGATGATTGGTAAGCATAGCGCCCAAGCTCAGCCGTTTCTTTTACCGTATAACCGAAAGACATCTCGACCGTTTGCGGCAACACGGCAACAAGACGCGCAAACTCTTTTTGATTATAAAAGGAAAGTGCTTTTCCATTGAGTGAAATCGTTCCAGCTTGCGGTGATAATTCTCTGCTTAATAATTTCAGCAAAGTTGTTTTTCCGCTTCCATTCGGCCCTAGAATCCCAAATAATTCTCCTTTATGAACAGAAAATGTAAGATCTTTTAGCACAACCTCACTGCCGTAACTATATGAGACATTCTCTAACCGCAACATGCTCATCCCGCCTTTCTTTTCATCCTTTTAAAATAAAGAAATGCGAAAATTGGCGCGCCAATCAATGATGTAATCACGCCAATCGGCAATTCACGCGGAGAAATAATCGTTCTCGCGAGCAAATCAGCTAATACAAGAAAGGCCCCGCCATACAAAAACGATAACGGCAATAGGCGGCGATGATTCGCCCCGCATATGATTCTAGTAATATGGGGAACAACTAAACCAACAAAGCCGATAGTTCCTGACACGGCAACAGCCGCTCCGGTAAGCAATGAGGCTCCTGTCAAAATCATCAGTTTTCGTTTCGCGACATCTACTCCAATATTCGCTGCTGCTGACTCACCAAAAGCAAACGCGTTTAATTCACGGCTATTCATGAAAAGAAGCAATGAGCCCATCACCAAAAATGGAAACATCATCATAATATAATCCCAGCCACGCATGGAGACGCTTCCCAACAGCCACGAAATAATTTGCCGCAGCTCTTCCCCAGTTAAGGCGATCATTAGGGAAATGAGAGAGCTGAAAAACGCGCTGAAAATAATTCCCGTTAAAATAATGGTTTCAATGGACATCTTTTTTTCCACTGCTCTTGCAAAGGCAAGAACGAGAAATAATGTACAAAGCCCCGTGATAATACTTACCGTCGGCAATGTAAACTCGCCGATAAGCGGTAGCTGAATTCCAAAAAATAATACAAACACCGCACCGACGGAAGCACCTGAAGATACTCCTAACGTATATGGATCAGCAAGCACATTTTTCAGCAATCCTTGAAAAGCTGCGCCTGCGAGTGCTAATGACGCACCAACAAAGAACGCCAATATGACACGCGGCAGCCGAATCATCATCACCACTTGGACAAGATTTTGCGAAATGTCCCCACCCAGCGGCATTCCAAACCATGCATGAAGAAAAATGCGGATAATAGAAGAAAAGGGAATCGATAGAGCTCCTATCGATATCCCGAGCAAAATGGACAAGCAAGCGATCGCGATGGCAATCGCATAAAGGCTTGCTGTTGAATTACTTAAAGACTTCCGGATAAACGGCTTTTGCAAGTTCCTCTACTCCTTCAACAAGGCGCGGACCTGGACGATCCACCAAATCACTATGAATATCATATACACGTTTATTTTTCACGGCAGGTACATCTTTCCAGGCTGGACGCGCCATTACTTGTTCAGCCGCATTTTGTACGTAATAGCCATATGTTGTCACAATGACATCCGGATTTAAAGCGACTGCTTTTTCTTCTGTATACATCGGCCATCCTTCCTGATCTCCCGCTGCATTTTTCGCCGAAATCATTTCCAGCATGTCATGAATAAATGTTCCTTTACCGGCCGTATAAAGTTCTGGCACAGGCGATACTTCTACCCAAACAGTCACTTTTTCTTCTTCTTTAATCGCTTTTGCCTTTTCTTGAATATCAGCAAGCTTTGTTTTCATGTTTTTAATGATCTCTTCTGCTTTTTTCGCTGTTCCCGTTGCTTTTCCAATCAATTCAATCGATTTATATACATCTTCAAACTTTTTTGCATTTGGAACAACTAGTACTGTAATACCTGCATCTTTTAATTGCTGCCAACCCTCTTTTTGTTGATTTTCTCCTGAAGCATGAGCCAACACTAGATCAGGTTGCAAGGAGATAATCTTCTCGATATTAGGATTCATCAAGTCACCAATTTTTTCTTTATTTTTTACATCCTCTGGATAATTATCGAAATCTGAGACACCAACGATCTTCTCTCCTAATCCTAGCTCATAGGCAATTTCTGTATTGCTTGGGATTAACGAAACGATTTTTTTCGGCTCGGCTTCAATGGTCACTTTCTCTCCTAAACCGTCTGTCAGCGTCACCGGAAACGCTGCTTCTTCTGTTTTTGTTTCTTGCTTCGTATCTTGTTCCGTTTGCTTGTTACTCACGTTTTCGTTGCCGCATCCGACGACTAAGCCGAACGTCAACAAGAAAACAACGAGCAACAAATAGTGTTTCAACGGTTTCATTCTTCTTCTCTCCCTGATATTATATTTTTTGTATAGACAACAAAAAAACCCATTCCGGTTTTGGAATGAGTTGGAAACGGCAAAATATGCAAAAATACCCCTTATGCAGAAGTATTCTCCTACCGTTTCACTATCTCACTCCCCGAAGATAGGAAACACGCTAGGCAAAAAGGCAGGTCTACTGACTCATGCTTCATCCTACTCTGAACCTTCCCATGCGGGTAACAGCTGCTGCCATCGCACCGCACAGTGGTTACTTCATTTCGTCAGCATTTACAGTTGCGGGGACAGTTCTGGAATTTCACCAGATTCCCTATTAAGCCTACTAAAGCGCACTGGCTCGTTCGACACCTTTTTGACCATCGTATGCAATTGTATGAAATTGTCGAACAATTACAGTTATTATATTAAAGCAACTTATGAGGTTTGACAATAAGAAAATCATTTTGTTTTTCATCCGTTACATAAACAGCAACAGAATGATATGTTTCGGCTTCACGCCACCCTTTTATGAAATTTCCACTTCTCAAATAGAATAATAAAAACCGATAAACAATAACATATAGTTAGTTGTTTACCGGCTTCGTTCGCTCCAATGACTTCTGAAACAATTACTCTTCCTTCTGACGTTTTTATCGATTGTTTTAACATGTTCACCGAGAAGTCTCCCACCTCTAAACAACGTGTCGGTGGGAGAGGTTCATTTGTTTCCCATTCATATGGTGAAAATCAGAAGCAGTGCAATCTAACAAAAGTTTCATAAAGACTCCCATTTGGAATAAGCTAATTTCCCACGGCAAAACGTCATAACAACATCATATTCCTCATCAAGGACGACGAGATCGGCATCTTTCCCCTTTTGAATGCTTCCTTTTCGGTCAAGAAGCTGCAATTGTTTTGCTGGATTCCAAGCAGCCATGCGAATAACATCTTCAAGTGAGCATCCTGTGAAAGACATCATATTTTTCATGGCATCTTTTAGCTTTAAAACGCTTCCTGCCAGCGTTCCATCTTTCAATATGGCTCTTTCGCCATCAACAGTGACTTCTTGGTCGCCTAAATCATATGTTCCTGCACCGAGATATTTGGCGCGCATCGCGTCGGTAATTAAAACGATGCCGTCTGCCCCCTTGTTGCAGTAAGCAAAACGCACCATTTCCGGTCCTACGTGAATGCCATCTGCAATCATTTCACACTTTACTTCATCATGCATAAGCACCGCTCCGGCTACTCCCGGTTCGCGATGATGAATGCCGCGCATGCCGTTAAAAAGATGAGTAGCGTGAGTAATTCCGGCCGCGATTGCCGCAACGACTTCCTTATATGTTGCATCAGAGTGCCCTATGGAAGCAACAACGCCGCTGTCTCTTAAATATTGTGTTAATTCCAAACCGTTCTCTTGTTCCGGTGCCAACGTTACAAGCCGAATAGAACCAGCGGCGATCTCCTGCCACTTTTTAAAAAGTTCGATATCAGGAGCCATAATATGCCCCGGATGTTGCGCTCCGGCTCTTTCCGGTGAAATAAACGGCCCTTCAAGATGAACTCCGAGCAGTTCGGCTTCTCCAAAGCTGTTTTCATGTTGAATGTAATTGGCTGCATTTTTTAACGCTTTCTCAATGTCTTCCAGAGAAGTTGTCATCGTCGTTGCGAGAAAACTAGTTGTTCCTTCTTGCGGCAAGATTTTCGCCATCGTTTTTAGCGCTTGCAAAGTGGCATCCATTGTATCTGCTCCGGCAGCGCCGTGAATATGAAGGTCGATGAAACCAGGAACCAGTTTATAGCTTTCATCAAGTTCAACAATCTCCATATCATCATGTAATCGAGGCAGTGATTGAATAGAACCAATGTCTAAAATTTTGCCGTTTTCTATTAGCACGTAACCTTTATCAATCGTTTTATTTTCTAAGTAAACTGTGGCATTGGTAACAAGTATCCGCTTTGTTTTCATTATTTTTGCACCTTATAGAAATCTTTTTTGCAAATATCATAACATTATATAAACTACTACTAAAAAACCTCCACAATACAAAGAGACTGACCTTAAGCAAAGCGTCAGACCCCACAACCCAAAGTGATAAATGAATGATATATTGTGGATTATACGTGAGGTCAGACACCTATAGGTCAGCCCCGGGGCTGTTTTGTTTCAGATTTCTTGCATTGCCGCTCACTATCTCGTTTCTGCTTTTTTACCCGGCAAATAAAACGTAAACGTTGTTCCCTCATGCAGTTTACTATGCACGGAAATCGTTCCTTTATGAGCTTCGACAATGTTTTTCGCAATCGCAAGGCCAAGCCCTGTGCCTGAACGGCCGCGGGTTCTTGCTTTATCCGCTTTGTAAAAGCGTTCAAACACAAACGGCAAGTCTTCTTCCGGAATGCCGGAACCGGAATCTTGAACTTGAACTTGGATACCATCCCCGCTTCGTTCAGCCATGACATTGACGGATCCGCCCGCGTCTGTATGACGAATCGCATTATCAATTAAGTTCGTCAACACCTGTTCGATGCGATCAGGGTCTAACTGCACCATCATGTCTCGTTCTTTTATTTCACATGACAAATGAACATGTTTTTCTTTTGCCATCCCTTGAAACTTGCGAATAATCCGCTCGATATAAGGCCCAAGCTCGACCGTCTCATAATTTAGGGTAATATGCCCTGCTTCCATGCGCGCCAAATCTAATAAATCGTTCACAAGGCGGCCCATTCTTAGTGATTCATCATAAATCACTTTCGCCAATTCTTTTTTCTCTTCTTCAGAAGCAGCGATGTCATCAATGATCGCCTCGCTATATCCTTGAAGCATCGCAATCGGCGTGCGCAGCTCATGAGAAACATTGGCGATAAAATCTTTGCGCAATTTGTCCAAACGACGTTCTTCCGTCATATCGCGCAAAACAGCAACAGCACCGCGAATCACTGTTTTATTATAAAGCGGTGTCATTAAAATCACCCAGCTGCGCCCTTGGAGGGTGATCTCCGTCATTTGTTCCTTTTCTTCAGAAACAACGCGGGCAAATAAATCATTGACTTGCGGGGGCAGCTGTGCCATCTCGTTCGCCTGCCATCCTTGCTCGTAATACCAAGCTTGAAGAAATCGGTCTGCCGGAGGATTCGTAATTAAAATTTCTCCATTGCGGTTAAAGGTGATGACTCCATCAGCCATGCTGCTTAAAATGCTGGATAACTGCTCTTTTTCTTGGTTTAAGGCATTCATATTAAATTGCAGTTGGCGCCCCATTTGATTGAACGCCATGGCAAGCTCCCCGATTTCATCATGTGTTAAAATCGGCACTTTCGTATCAAACTTTCCGCGCGCCATTTCAAAAGCAGCCTGGCGCATTTTTCGAAGCGGGGCAGTAATTCTCGTTGACAAGAAAAACGCAAAAATCGTTGTTAAGATGATGGCGATAAACGCGGCCAGAAAAATAAATTTCGTTGTATGCCTTGTCGTATCTTCAACAATCTTAAGCGACTGATAAATAAAGACCGCACCATTCTTCCCGTTTTCCATCTTAAGCGGCACACCGACAATTAATAATTCGCTATAGCGGTCATTTCCTAATTGAATATTAGGCAAATACGTTTTTTTATGCACTTTTTTTCGTTCCGTAAATACTTTCGCTAAATCCGGATCTTTCTTAATAAATGTTAATGGGATATCGGCCAGCTTTTTATTATCTGGCGAATACCAATAATGCTCGTCATCGGCAATAATCACGGCTTTCGATATATCATCTACAAGCCGCCAGGCAATCGAGCGGCCGAGTTTCTGATCTTCATATTCCTCCATCACTGCCGCTACTTTTGTCGCTAATTGGGTCAACTTTTTTTCTTCTTCTTCCACATGGTAGTTCTCAAAAAACTTTAATAATAGAATAGTTAAAATAAACAAAACAAACGAAACAAGCAAAAGAATAGTAAACCAAAGTTTCCCAACAACACTGCGCCAAAACACAATCATTCGTTCACAACCTCAAACTTATAGCCTACTCCCCAAACCGTTACAATCATTTTCGCGGCAATTGGAGAAACTTTATTTAATTTTTCGCGCAGACGTTTAATATGCGTGTCGACTGTCCGCAAATCGCCAAAAAATTCATAATGCCAGACTTCCTTCAATAACTGTTCGCGGTCAAACACTTTGTCAGGGGATTTCGCTAAAAATAAAAGCAATTCATATTCTTTCGGCGTCAAGCTGACCTCTTTGCCATCCGCCATCACGCGGTGCGCATCATTATCGATCGTTAAGTGCGGAAAAACGAGCACATCCTTCGCTATTGTATTCGTCTGAATATATGTAGAATTAGCGGCACGGCGCAACAGCGCTTTGACGCGGAGCACTACTTCGCGCGGACTGAACGGTTTGACAATATAATCGTCCGTACCTGCTTCAAAGCCTTGCACGCGGTTTGCCTCTTCTCCTTTTGCCGTCAACATAATGATCGGTGTCGCTTTCTTTTCGCGAATTTCCTTGCATACGTCAATACCATCTTTGCCCGGGAGCATTAAATCGAGCAAAATTAAGTCATAATCGTTTTCGAGTGCCATCGTTAACGCGTCATCTCCGTTATCCGCTTCTTCAATGGCATATTCTTCCCGCTCCAAATACATTTTTAACAAACGGCGAATACGCTCTTCATCGTCGACGACTAAAATTTTAATTTGCTTATTCTCCATGATGAATATCCCTCCATTGTTTATTTTACAAAAGTGCGGACTTCCCTTCTATGGATTCTTCGACAAATATGGAAAAAGGGGCTGACCCACAAGCGTCTGACCTCACATGTATTTCACAATATATAGTCCATTTTATATTATGTCCTATATATTGTGTCATGGGATCTGACATTTTGCTTTGGGTCAGCCTCTTCCGTTATTATTATGTTCCTGCATACGAATGCAATCCAGCAATTACTAAATTTACAGCCACTAGGTTAAACATGATAATCGCAAAACCAATGACCGCAAGCCAAGCCGATTTTTCACCGTGCCATCCTTTTGATAAACGAAGATGCAAAAAGGCTGCATAAAAGAGCCATGTGATTAATGCCCATACTTCCTTCGGATCCCAGCCCCAAAAGCGGGTCCAGGCAATTTGCGCCCAAATCATCGCAAAAATAAGCGCACCCAGCGTAAAGACAGGAAAACCGATCGCCACCGCACGATAGCCAATTTCATCGGTTAAATCCAAGTTAACATTTTTGACTAAAGGCTGTAAACTAGCGGCAATCCGCTTGCGCAAAATAAGGCGCAGCAGCCAATATAAAACAAATCCTCCCATTAACGACCAAATGACGGTATTTAACTTTTTCGCATTAATAATGGCCGGCATTTCAACGATTGGTTCAAAGCGATCGGCCGTTTGCAGTTCTCCTTTATGAGGGCCGACTAATGCCGGCATTTCATACACCGTTTCCGCCTCTTTACCGTTTTTATCAATCCATGTAAATTTTGCCTCATAATCAGCCGCTTTAAAGGATGTCGACACAAGCACAAAGCCGAGCGTACTTATTAAACAGAAAAGAATAAATTCGAGCCAGAATGTACGCTTGCTTGGCTTTGATTGATCAACGACGCGAATCAAATAAATGAGCCCTGCAACGAAGCTGATCGCAAGAATCGCTTCTCCAGCCGCCGCTGTCGTTACGTGAATATGCAGCCAGTCGCTTTGCAATGCCGGAATGAGCGGAGAAATTTCCCGCGGAAACATGCTTGCATAGGCAATGATTAAAATCGCAACAGGTAAAGCGAATAAACCTAATATGCTTATTTTATAAATAAAATAAATGACAATAAAGGCGCCGACAAGCATCATGCCGAAAAATGTCGTAAATTCAAACAAGTTGCTGACAGGGGCATGTCCTGCGGCGATCCATCTTGTAATGAAATATCCTAACTGGGCAATAAATCCGATTATCGTGATCGCAATTCCAATCGTTGCCGCGCGGTTCGTGCTGCGTTTCGCTTTTTTATCGCGAATCGCACCGCCAAAAAAAACCGTGCCGAGCAAATATAAGACAAAGGCGATATAAAGCAATGTACTACTTAGCTGCGCCACTGTCATCCCCTCCTCGCGCTCCTTTTTTCGCTTCTTCCACTTGGTCAACCGGCATTACAAGTTCTGTGCCGTCAATGATTTGCCTGATTTCATTTTTTAAGCCGTACCAGTTTTTGTTCGTGTGTGCTGCAAACAGCACTTCACCGTTGACATGCTTGAGCCAAATACGGCGGTGATTCCAATACATTCCTTGAATAAGTCCAATCATAAAAATCGTTCCGCCTACTCCAAGAATCCAAAGTGTGAAGTCGCGACGCACAGTGAGTCCAGAAACATTTTTCGTCTCAAGGCCGGCAAACGCCATTTTATATTGATTGTCACCGAAAGGCTCAATCGTTTGGCGAATGGCTACAAAGCTTACTTCTCCTTCCGGTTTGTCAGGAGTCATCATTTTAAAGACAAATGCCGGATTGTTGGGAATTTTTGATTTTGTCGCTGGATTGCCATTCTCGTCAAAATAGAAATCCGGAAAATAGCTTAAAAGTTCGACACGATATCCGTTTCCTAAATCATACGCAGATTGCGGATTGCGCAAATCAACGGTTACAAGACCGAATTGTTCATTTGTTTTTTTATCAACTAAGTGAAACGACATTTTATTCGGTTCATTCATTTTAAAATCAACCTGATACAATGCATAATGGTCATATTTGAGCGGTTCATTGACGCGAATCTTATAATCTTTTACTTTCTTTAATTTTGGTTCTTCCCCTGGCACGATAGGCCCGACGCGCTCATACAGCACAACATCGGACTGATAGTTTTTTGCCACCATGCCGCTGCCGACGCGGTCAATCGCCTCTTGGAACACCTCTTTTTCTTTATCTTTTTCATAGACTTCAAACGTAAATTTCTCATTTTTTAAAAAGTATTTTCCGTTTGTTCCCGGAATTTCTTTCGTCTCGCCTTCGCGAATCCATAATACTTCATCGACATACATCCCTGGTACGAAGCGAAGCATCGCACCAATTAAAAAGATGATTAAACCGATATGATTGACATACGGTCCCCAGCGCGAGAAGCGGCCTTTTTCCGCTAAAATGTTACCATTCTCTTCACGGATATGATAGCGGCGTTTTGCCAGCTTTTCCTTTACCTCAGCAAAAAGCTTGTCATAGTTGTCCACTTTTGAAGCGCTGAACAGACGCTGGCGGCGCAAAAATGTTTCATGGCGCACAACACCTTGGTTTTTTAAAGCGCGATACAGCGGAACGACACGGTCAAGACTGCAAATGACAAGCGACACACCAATTGATGCAATTAACAGCATGTACCACCATGAGCCGTACAGGTTATGAAATCCGAGTTCATAATAAAGCTTTCCCGTCCAGCCATACTGATCTTCATAATATTCCGCCGGCGTAACGTTCGGCGGAATGTACATTTCCTGCGGATAAATCGTGCCAATCGCAGACGCTAATAACGTAATGACAATGAGCCATACTCCAACCTTTACAGATGAAAAGAAATTCCAAATTTTATCAACTATCGTTTTATTATATGTTTGCGAGCGGCGTGCGCTTCCTTCATAGCGCATATCCAGCAGTTTTTTTGTTGAATCTTCTGCAATCGGTTTCCCGCATGACTCACATAAAACGGTTCCGTGCGGATTGACATGACCACATTCACATTTTACTTTTTCCATATTAAAAACTCCCTACGGTTTAATGCTTTCCATATATTGTTGAACCATGCTTTCCGTCATTGTTCCTGTTATAATTTTGACGATTTTTCCATCCTTATCGATTAAAAATGTTGTCGGCAATGGATCAATGTCATAGGCATTCATGACTTGGTCCTGCTGGTCAATGACGATCGGGAATTTTAAATCGAAGCGTTCTGCGAATTTTCTTACCGCCAATTCCGGCTCACCAACGTTGACGGCAATAACCTCAACTCCTTGATTTTTATACACCTGATATTGCCTGTTCATATAAGGCATTTCTTTTTCACACGGCTTACACCATGTTCCCCAGAAGTTAAGGAACACACCTTTGCCGCGATAATCCGATAAACGATGTTTTTTACCGTTTAAATCTGTTAAAACAAAATCAGGTGCTTCCGAACCGACGGTTACTCTTGTTTTTTCTGTAAAAAAGTTCGCATAAATTGTATAACCGACCGCTCCTAACAGCAGTATTAAAATAACCGTTCGCAGCAAAAGACGTTGTTTTTTCATGAGTCTACTCTCCCAAAACCAATAGATTAAAATATCCCATTGTTCATTATACCAATACTCACTGTTTCAATAATGAAAATTATTTGAAGGTTGTGTGACAAAATGGGCGGGTTACTTATGTCCGCCCGATAACGCAAGCGCGCGGAGCTGTTTCACTTCATGAGGGGACAACTCGCGATATTCCCCCGGATTTAATCCTTTTAAGTCAAGAAATGCGTAACGCTCGCGTTTCAATTTCATCACGCGGTGTCCAATCGCCTCAAACATGCGGCGCACTTGACGATTGCGTCCTTCATGAATGCGAACTTCAATGATCGCTGTTTGTTTGCGTTTGTCTAATGAAAGCATTTTCACTTTTGCCGGTGCTGTCATGCCATCCTCAAGAAGAATCCCTTTTTCGAGCTGCTTTAATTGCTCACGCGTCGGTATTCCTTTCACTTTCGCAATATACACTTTCTCAATTTCATAGCGCGGATGCATTAACAGGTTGGCAAACTCGCCATCGTTTGTTAGCAGCAACAATCCCGATGTATCGTAGTCTAAACGGCCGATTGGATAAATCCGCTTGTCCACATCTTTCAAAAAGTCAGTGACGACTTTTCTTCCTTTATCATCTTTCACGCTTGAGATAACGCCGCGCGGTTTATAGAGAAGATAATAAACAGGTTCTTCTCTTTCAACAGGAATGCCGTTTACTTCAATTTTATCTTGAGAGCTTACTTTCACGCCAAGCTCTGTTACGACCTTCCCGTTTACCTTTACTTTTCCTTGCAAAATGAGTTCTTCCGCTTTTCTTCGTGATGCAATACCTGAGTGTGCGATCACTTTCTGCAATCGTTCCATCCTATTCACCTCTTCAATCATCTTACTGTTTCCGTTTTAAATATACAAGCATTCTATCCCATCTATTTTTACCATAATCGCTGTTATTTTAGCAAAATAAAAAAGCAACCTAATGATAGGTTACTTTTTATCTTCCGAATACTAATAATACAACAAGAAAAGAAAGAATAAAACTAAGGATATCCGCCAAGATTCCGACTTTTAGGGCATCCCCCATTTTTTTAATGCCGACAGCGCCAAAATAAACCGTTAACACATACAACGTTGTTTCCGTGCTGCCTTGAATCGTGGAAGCAAGCCTGCCAATGAATGAATCCGGTCCATATGTGGCAATTAAATCCGTTGTCATTCCTAATGCCGCATTGCCGGAAATCGTTCTGATCATCGCCAGCGGAACAACTTCAGCAGGAATTCCAATAAGATGAATGGCGGGTTCAAGAAAGTTCATAAAATAGTCAAGCGCCCCGGAAGCACGAAAAATCGAGATCGATACGAGCATGCCGACTAAATACGGAATAACAGAAAAAGCGATTTCAATCCCTTCCTTACCGCCTTCAACAAACGCTTCATAGGTTGGTACTTTCTTGAATGTACCGTAGAGAAGAATCAACCCGATTGTCACCGGGATTAACCATATTGAAACGAGCTGGACGAAATTCACGGTTACCTCCCCCCTCTACGGCTTCGTTTCCAATAATAGTAACGGTCAATAAAAACCGCACCGATTGTCCCTAAAGCAGATGCGACTAATGTTGTGCCGATGATTTCTCCCGGTGCGGCGGAGCCATACGTCATCCGAATCGAAATCACCGTGGCCGGAATAAGAGTAATGCTTGATGTGTTAATCGCTAAAAATGTCACCATCGAGCGGCTTGCAACGTCTTTATTGCCGTTTAATTTTTTTAGTTCTTCCATCGCCTTAATCCCCATCGGTGTCGCTGCATTTCCGAGCCCAAACATGTTCGCAATCATATTGGAAACGATATACCCCATCGCCGGATGGTTAGGCGGCACTTCCGGAAATAAACGCTTAACAATCGGTTTGGCGAGCGTCCCTAATGCTTTTAACAATCCGGCTTCTTCGGCAATCTTCATCAAACCTAACCAAAACACTAAAATACTGATCATTCCAATGCTGATTGTAACCGCTTCTTTTGCTCCCTTAAAAATTGCCGCATTAACTTCGTCCATCGTACCGTTCACTGCGGCAAACACAATCCCAATCAGCGCCATCATTACCCAAATGATATTAACCATTTTCGCCCACACCTAAAAAGCTGAATATGTCCCATACCGATTTTTTCGTCGTTTCTTCATGCTTGCTTTCATAGAACAACGGCATTTCATCAACAACCTCATCGTCCAAGTACAGCATGGCTTTTCCAACTATACGCGGCACGTTGTCTTCATTTTCCCATTCTTTCCGCTTCGGTTTCAGCAGTTTGATTTCGATCCGCAAATTCTCCAGCTCATCTTTCGTCACAGGATATAAAAAGTCGCGGTTTGCTATGACCTTTTTACGATAAAAGCGGTCTTTAATATTTTTTACAATTCGTCCATCGTCGACTTTTGCCAAAACATAGTTGTCAAATCCGTATTCATACAGCGCAATATGGTCATTCCAGTCGTCAGGTGCATTTAATGTCACGGCAATCAAATTTAATCCTTCCTTAGAAGCGGTGGTGACAAGGGTACGTTTCGCCCGCTTTGTATATCCCGTTTTTCCGCCCGTGCAATAGTCATAAAGATTTGTCAGCAATTTATTTTTGTTGCGCCATACTCTGTCCCATCTTTCATCGGGATTGGGCGCGCGATAAACTTTTGTTCCGGAAATGTTGCGAAACTCCTTGTTTTGCATCGCATAACGCATTAACAGCGCCATATCGTAAGCGGTCGAATAATGGTTTTCCGCATCGTCCAAACCGTGCGGATTGGCAAACTCCGTATTCGTCATGCCAATTTCCGCTGCCTTTTGATTCATTAAAAACACAAAACCTTCAACGCTGCCAGCGACATGCTCGGCAATCGCAACGGCTGCGTCATTTCCGGAGCGGAGCATAAGACCGTACACTAAATGTTTCAGCTTAATCTTTTCATTCGGCTTTAAATAAATGGACGAGCCTTCCGCGCGAACAGCCCGATTGCTGACAGTGACGATTTCCTCCATTTTTCCCGATTCAATCGCTAAAATCGCCGTCATAATTTTTGTAATGCTTGCGATTCGTCGCTTCGTACGGGCATCTTTTTCAAACAGTACTCTCCCTGATGTCTGTTCTATTAAAATAGCACTTTGAGCGCTTACCGAACGTGCGGACACTGTTTGTTCCGGAATACATGAAAAAAACAGCATGAGCGCAATCATAACAAAAAAAGAGCGTTTCCCTAGTAACATGTAATCCCATCCCTTTTGCCGTTTTGTACAAGTTTATGCGCAAAAACCTTTGATATGAATAGAAATGTACAAGTTACAAAGAAACGCAGAATTATAAACGCCATTGAGGATGTTCGAAATTCATGTTCCTCATGCTGAATATCACTTATGTAAATGTTAGTTAAGACAATGCGTAAAGAGGCTTGCTCTTATCCTTTTGAGCCAGACTCGATGACAATTAATACGGCTGCCAGCGCAATTTGTTTGCTTCCTTAAATCGTTGCTCTACATACCGCCAGTTCACAATGTTCCACCAATTGTTAATATAAGCGGCGCGGTCGTTTTTATATTGCAAATAATACGCATGCTCCCAAACATCTAATACGAGTAACGGAATCGTATCCCATTGCGTCATCAACTGATGTTTTTCCGTCTGTAAGATTTCAAGACGGCGTGAACGCGGCGACCATACAAGCAATGCCCAGCCGACACCTTCCACCTTGTCTGCCGCTTCGGTAAAATGCTTTTTAAACTTTTCAAAACTTCCGAAATCCCGATTGATTTGCTGAAGCAGTTCTCCGCTCGGTTTTCCCCCGCCATTTGGTGTCATATTGCTCCAAAAAATCGTATGCAAATAGTGTCCGGAGCCATGAAACGCCGCTTCGCGTTCCCAATGTTTTAAAAGGCTGTAATCATTTGTTTCCCGCGCTTTTTGCATCATTTTTTCCGCTTGATTCAACCCGTCGACATAGCTTTGATGGTGTTTCGTATGATGCAGTCTCATTATTTCACGGGAGATATACGGTTCTAAAGCTTCATATGCATACGGAAGCGGCGGGAGCTTGTGTCCTCCGCTAGGAACGCGCTGCACCTGCTGTCTTACATCCGTTAGCTCATTTGCATTTCTATGCAGCTTATCGACCGTTTCCTGAAGGGAATAGATAAACGTTTCCGTCCATTCACCATCGTTCGCCCGAATCACGTCCGTTAATGCTTCTAACTCCTCATACAGTGTTGTTTCCTTCTGTCCGCGAAACACTTCCTTCATCTGTTCACTCCAAGCTAACACTTCATCAATGTACTGTTGAAACAGAGCTTGTTGTTCCACAAAAAAACCTCCTCCTAAATGTTCATAGCGATATCATAATCATATGCGCTTGAAGAGAAAGTGTTTCATCTTCATGAAAAAGAGATGCAGACGTTTGAACATGAAAGGAAAAACGTTCCTAATGTTCATCTGCTGCACCATGATGGCTATAGAGGTTAGATGCGGCAGAATATCCAGATGCAATGAAATGACGAACCCGGTTGAACAGAGACGAAACTGAAAAAGAAAGGCATGAAAATATGGAAGAGGCTGCCCCAAAACAAAGTGTCAGATCTCACAACACAATATATAGAACAAACTATATATTGTGAAATGCATGCGAGGTTAGACACTTATGAGTCAGCCTCTTCTGTCCTCTCTTTATTTCGACTGAATTATCTTTGTTCGGTAATCCGTTTCATAAAACTCTAATTCTTCGCGAATCGTTTGAAAGCCGCTTTCAAGCGATGCAATCAAGTTTTTCAGCGAAGGCGGAGGCGTTTGCCGGAATTTAATCGAGTTGCGTCCCGTATAAGCCGAACGGCTGTCTTCATACCATCCCTCATTTTTTGGGGCAAAAAATTCCTCTATGCACGAATGATAAATGCGATACAGCGTTTTTTCCGCAGCCGCTTTACGGAACGGCTCATCATGAAGAACAACGCGGCATGCTTCCAATCCTTCTTCACAATATACAACAAGGCGGCGCAAATCAGAAAGAAGCAATTCATAGTAGGCTTTATCGCCGTCCGCTTGTTCATTTAACAAACTTGTAATTGTTGTGTTGTTTAAATAATCAGAAATCGTTTCAACAGTTTGCTGTAAAAATGCTTCCACTTGCTTCATTTGATTAAGTACGATTGTATTTCCCATACATAACCCTCCGTAACCGCTTAAGATGGCTGTTTGATAAACAAAAGCGGCGATTTTAGTTCATAGCCGTTATTCATTTCGATGGCGGAAAAAATCTCTGGCAGCTTGTCAAACTCAACATGCTCAAAATAGCACTGAAACTCTTTCTCCGAGTTAATGTAGACCCGTTTACGATGACGAAAGCCTGGATTTTTTAATAAACAAACTAAAGCAACAATATCTTTAAAACATACCTCACGCTGACCCACCGTAAAAATGGGGTCTTGTTCGTATGGAGTAAATGACGGAAACAACTCATCAAAATAGCGCACATATAACACGTGCAACGTCTTTTCATTTCCGTCTTCCACGAACGTCACTTCGGAGCGGTTAAAAAAATCTTCAGACGTATTCGGTTGCGCTTTTTCCAATTCATAACCTTTACATCGCCGAATTAGCATATCAACACCCCTTAGACCGTGGCAGCATTTCAAAAGTTTACTATTATCTTAACATATAATATAGCAAATGATGCGAAAATTATTTCAATTCACCGAAATTTTCTGCGAATTTTTCAAAGAACAAATCAGCTTCCTGCTCACGTTCTTGTTCCTCAGCCATTTCTGGAAGCGGCGGCAGTTCTTCAATCGTTTTTAATCCAAAATAATCAAGAAACTCTTTTGTTGTACCGTAAAGAATCGGGCGGCCTGTTCCCTCTGCTCTTCCAACTTCCTTGATGAGCGCCTTGGCGATTAATGTTTGCAGCGGTTTGTCGCTTTTGACACCGCGGATTTCCTCAATTTCCGCCCTTGTAATCGGCTGCCGGTATGCAATAATCGCAAGCGTCTCTAGCGCCGCCTGCGACAAAGAAGATGAACCTGGCGACTCTACTAATTTCTTTAAATAAGGCGCATGTTCTTTTTTCGTTGTCAGCTGAAATGTCCCTGCTATCTCGTTTATTTCAATACCGCGATACGCTTGCTGGCAATCTTTTTTTAGCTCTTCGATAATTTGAAGCGTCTGTTCCTCGCTCAGCTCCAGCACTAAAGCAATTTGCGGCAGCGAAAGTCCCTCATCTCCGGCAGCAAATAATAACCCTTCGACGATCGCTTTATAGTCATTCATCTCCATCCGCTTTCACTCCTTCGTTGCTAGAGATGAAAATATCAGCAAAGTTTCTTTCCTGCTCAATAATAATCAGATTTTTTTTCATTAACTCAAGAATTGCTAAAAACGTCACTACAATATGTCCGCGGTCATAATAAGGAAAAAGCTCATTGAAATTTTTTCGTCTTTTCTCTTTTTTTAACTCTTTTAAAATCTCATCCATTCGTTTTTCAAGTGAAATCTCTTGTTTTGTAATTTTGGTATGCAGCGGTTTTTGCAGCTTTTTGCGGCGCAATAACTTTGATAAAGCACCGAGCATATCGTATATATTTACATCGAGCGGGCGGTTTTGGGCGTTGATTTTTGACGCATAGACGCTTAAATCGCTCGGTGGTTTTGTAAATAAAAGCGATCGCTCCTCTTCACGTTTTTTCAACTCACGTGCCGCTTCTTTATATTTTTTATATTCAAGCAAACGCTGCATCAATTCTTCACGAGGGTCTTCTGTAAATGGTTCTATCTCATCGTCAAGCGGTTCTTCTTCATGTTTAGGAAGCAGCATCTTGCTTTTAATCGCTAAAAGCGTAGCTGCCATCACTAAATATTCGCTTGCAATATCCAACTCCAACTCTTGCATTGCATGAATATACGCCATATATTGCTCGGTAATTTCCGCTACAGGAATATCGTAAATATCAATTTCATAGCGGTTAATGAGATGCAATAATAAATCAAGCGGTCCTTCAAACGCATCAATTTTTACGTTGTACTGCACGTTCATCCCACCAATTCCAAATACACTATCCTTAAGTAGTATAGATGATATTAAATCATTGTCCAACAAAATTTTTCATGATTTTATGATACAATACGAATACAACTAATTGGCGTTAGGAGAGAACAACCCATGTATCCAAAAGCGTATGTTGACTTTCTTCTTCACTTTCATACGGATCGTGATTATTTTGAGTGTCATGAAATTTTGGAAGAATATTGGAAAAAAGAACCACCCGAAAACCGACAACAAGTTTGGGTCGCTTTGATTCAAATTGCCGTCGCTCTTTATCATCACCGCCGTCAAAATTGGAAAGGTGCAGAGCGCATGATGAAAAAAGCGCTTTTGTTGGCTTATAAGGAACAAGAAGCTATAGAAAAATTAGGCATGGATTTTCCAAAATTGGTGCAGCAGCTTGAAAAACGCAGCAAAGACATTGAACATCGGCTTCCATATGCAAGCATGAATTTACCTATTAAAGATGCAACATTGTTCGAAATGTGTCAAAATCTTTGTAAACAGCTTCAGTTGCAATGGGGAAAAGAAAGCGATCTTTCCAATGAATATCTTCTTCATAAACATAAACTGCGTGACCGCACAGACGTAATCGAGGAACGCGAGAGGCGAAAAAAGCTTAGAGAAAAAAAGAAAGAGGCTGACCAATAAAAGTCAGCCTCTTATCATTCACACCTATCGATAAAAGCTGCCGTAAATGCATTTGCTCGAAACTCATATTGCGGAAACATCTCTTTTAATGCTTTGACCATTTGCTTTCCGATTCCTTGATGACGGTGTGAAGGATTTACACTAATGTGCTGAATTTCAGCAATTCTGTCATCAAGAAGCAAAATGCCGATAATTCCAATAATATCATCGTCTTCTTTCCATAAAAACAGTTGCCAGTCATCGTTTACTTCATAGTTTTTAATCGTTTGCTGGAGCTTTTTTAAGTCTTTCTCCGAAGGCATGAATGAAAGAAGCCCCATCGCAATTTTTTCATAATTTTTTCGATAACGAATAAGCATAAATAATCCCTCATTACTGACAAGACTTTTCTTCAATCCAGAAAAGCAGCTCAGTCATTTTCTAATTAGGTATTATAAACGTTATTTTTCCGATTGTGAACTCCCCTTGAGCGGGGATTCTAAACGACTTACGATGAATACCATACAAAAACAGCTTTACATATATCTGCCGCTCGGGCTGCCCATAAGCGTCTGACCGCATGTGGATTTCACAATATATCGTTCATTTATCAAATGCTATGTCCCATATATTGTGTTGCGGAGGCTAACACTTTGCTTTTGGATCAGCCCCATACATTCGCTATGATGAACTGCAATTTATTTTCCACTTCAAGCAAAACGCTGAAAGGTTTTGATGAGTGAAAGACTTCTTTATATTTTTATGCAAAAGAACGAAGAACATTTCCCATTTCGATTGCACTTACAGCTGCTTCCCATCCTTTATTGCCGGCTTTTGTGCCCGCTCGTTCAATCGCTTGTTCAATCGTATCTGTCGTTAAGACGCCAAAAATGACCGGTGTGCCTGTTGATAAAGCAGCATGTGACACACCTTTTGCCACCTCATTGCAAACATAGTCATAATGGCTTGTTGCCCCTCTAATAACCGCTCCCAATGTAATGACTGCATCGAATTTTCCTGATTCCGCCATTTTTTTCGCCATTAACGGAATTTCAAATGCACCTGGCACCCAAACCACTGTGATATCATTTTCGTCAACACTGTGACGCTTTAAACCATCCATCGCGCCAGATAACAATTTACCTGTAATAAATTCATTAAAACGTGAAACAACAATACCAATTTTCAACCCTGTACCCACTAAATTTCCTTCTATTACCTTCATCATTCCATCCATCCTCCTATTGTCGAACCATCAACTAGTACAAGATGGCTAATCGCTTTCATAATACAAAAATTTTTGTGTCTCTACAACAATTTCCTTAAAAGTGTAACATATGTCCTAACTTTTCGTATTTTGTCTTTAAATATCGTTCATTTTCCTTTTTCATTGGCATTTGCAGCGGCACACGCTCGACCACTTCTAAATCGTACCCTTTTAATCCGGCAATCTTGCGCGGGTTGTTTGTCAACAAGCGCATTTTTGTCACACCTAAATCTTTTAAAATTTGCGCTCCGATGCCATAATCACGCAAATCAGGAGCAAAACCGAGTTTTTCATTCGCTTCCACCGTATCATATCCCTGTTCCTGAAGCTTATAGGCGCGCAATTTGTTGATTAAGCCGATACCGCGGCCCTCTTGACGCATGTATAAAAGAATGCCGCGGCCCTCTTCTTCGATTTGCCGAAGCGCCGCATGAAGCTGCGGTCCGCAATCGCAGCGGTGCGAACCGAATACATCTCCTGTTAAGCATTCAGAATGAACGCGAACAAGAACGGGCTCATCTGGAATGATTTCTCCTTTGACAAGCGCGACATGCTCTTTATTGTCTACGGAGTTTGTATAGCCAATGGCGCGAAACTCGCCAAATTCCGTCGGCAGCGTAATTTCCACTTCGCGCTTCACCAATTTTTCTTTTCGGTTGCGATATTTGATTAAATCTTTAATCGTAATCATTTTTAAATCAAATTCATCGGCGATTTTCCGTAAATCCGGCACCCTTGCCATTGTTCCGTCTTCCTTAATAATTTCACAAATAACCCCCGCTGGTTTTGCTCCGCAAAGCCGCGCCAAGTCAACGGCTGCTTCCGTATGTCCGGCGCGGCGCAACACTCCTCCGTTTTTGGCCACAAGCGGAAACACATGACCCGGCCGCTTAAAATCGCTTGCCTTAGTATTCGGGTCTAACAGCGCTTGAATCGTCGCCGAACGTTCAAACGCACTAATGCCTGTTGTTGTTGTTTTATAGTCGATGCTGACAGTAAAAGCGGTGCTGTGCGGATCTGTATTATGATTGACCATTGGGTGTAATTCCAGCTTATCGGCCAGCTCTTCCGTAATTGGTACACATACAAGCCCGCGGCCATGAGTAATCATAAAGTTAATCACTTCAGGTGTCGCTTTTTCCGCTAATGCGACAAAATCTCCCTCGTTCTCTCGATCTTCATCATCACAAACGATAATCACTTTTCCTTGCATGAGTTCATAAATCGCTTCTTCAATTGTGTTAAACATATCGTTCCCCCCTTTGAGTTTACTTATATCCATGCTCTTCTAAAAATTCGAGCGTAATGTTTGACTTAGGTTGCTCACCTTTTTTTCCTTTTATAAACTGTTCGACATATTTACCTATGACGTCACATTCTATATTCACGATATCGCCGACTTGTTTGTCTCCTAAAATCGTTTCTGCTCGGGTATGTGGAATGAGGGAAATCGTAAACGTATCATCCGTCAAACCAAAAATCGTTAAACTTGTCCCGTCGACCGCAACTGATCCTTTGAAAATCATATATTTTCGTAACTCTTTTGGAACTTTAATTTCGTAATACACAGCATTGGCAACCGGCTCTTTGCGAATAATTTCTCCGACTCCATCAACATGTCCGGAAACGAAATGACCACCAAAGCGGCCGTTTGCCGCCATCGCCCGCTCAAGATTCACTTTCGATCCGCGTTTTAGCGTCCTTAGTGAAGTCGCTCTAACCGTTTCCGGCATAACATCGACGGTAAACGATTGTGTAGTAAATGAAGTGACCGTTAAGCAAACACCGTTGACGGCAATGCTGTCACCAAGTTTCACATCCTCTAAAATTTTGCGGGCACCAATTGTCAAAACAATCGCTTCTCCTGATTGCTTCATTTGTTCGATTGTACCGACTTCCTCAATAATTCCCGTAAACATCATTCCTCATCCTTTTCATCTGTAATAGGCAAAGCAACGATTTTTAAATCCGGGCCAATCGTTTCGACGCTTTTGATTTTCAAATTCATCACATCTGCCATTTGCGCAAAACCGCTGCCGCCAATCGGAGCAGGAGCATCTTTTCCGCCGATGACTTTCGGCGCAATATAAGCAATCACTTGATTAACCGCTTTTGCTTCAATAAAACTGCCGTGCACCTCGGCCCCGCCTTCAACAAATAAAGAAGTAACCTGTTTCTCTCCAAGCACCTTTAACAACTCATCAATGACGATTTTAGGTTGATTCATTTTGATAATTTGCACATGTTTCCCGCTGTATTGCGCGATTTTCTCCTCTTTTACCCCGCTGCCGACAACAATCCATGTTTCTGCTTCCCCATCGTTAACGACGTTCGCATCGAGAGGCGTGCGCAAATGTGTATCTAAAATGATGCGGATCGGGTTTTTTCCCCCTTCTACATGCCGTACCGTTAAACTTGGATTGTCAGCAATCACCGTATTGACACCGACAAGGATCGCATCATGCAGATGGCGATAACGATGAACATCACGCCGCGCCGCTTCCGAGGTAATCCATTTGCTTTCTCCCGTTTTTGTCGCAATTTTTCCATCTAAGCTGCTTGCATATTTCAACGTAACAAATGGCGTTTTTGTCGCGATATAGTGAAAGAAAACTTGATTAAGCTCATCTGCTTCTTGTTTTAAAATGCCGACATCGACTTCAATCCCTGCTTGGCGCAGCTTGGCGATGCCTTTTCCGGCAACAAGCGGATTCGGGTCAGTTGTCGCGATGATCACGCGTTTAACCCCTGTTTCAATAAGCAAATCCGCACATGGCGGCGTTTTGCCGTAATGGCTGCATGGCTCAAGCGTCACATACACGTCAGCATCTTTCGCCTTCTCACCTGCCATACACAGCGCATGGACTTCTGCATGCGGCTCACCCGCCTTTAAATGTGCGCCAAATCCAACGATTTCACCGTTTTTCACAACGACCGCACCGACGACTGGATTAGGAGACGTTTGTCCGATTCCCGCTTTAGCTAGTTCGATCGCAAATCGCATATAATATTCATCCCGTTTCACATTGACGCCTCCTTTCTGCATAAAAAAACCCTAGGATAAAAGTCCTAGGGCAGGATTATGTAAGAACGATTATTCATTGACATTTTTCGCGTGTCAAATCACAGCACATCATTCATTGTATGAAAGCTATTTTATGTATACATAGCTTCTCGACCAACTATAACTTGCAAATAAATTGGCCGACAAACTTGTTTTTCACCCTTATCGCTGTCACTGGTGTACATGTGACGCAGCAACGAACATGGGCAAAAAACAGCTTATGTTGAATGTGCTGCGCATAATCCTTCTCCCATCCAGACTATACTGTCGGCTCCGGATTCGCACCGGATCGTGCCTATACGGCTCGCGGGCTGAGAAACGAATTCGTTTCAATACCGCCGGTCGGGAATTTCACCCTGCCCCGAAGGATAAACAATATTAAATTTTTTATCATTATAGCACAATAAAAACATTTGTCTATGATGAGATGCTCATCAACTCGCAATAAATAGCCAATAAACCACACCCCAAATCAAACTTGCTCCTAATAAAATGGAAAATAAAATCCAATTGCTGCGGTTCATTTTTTTCACCTCTTAGCTCCATTATACAAAAAAAGACTTAACAGCCGCTAATCTGTTAAGTCTTTTTTCGCCAGAAGTTATTGCTCTTCCCAAACTTTTACTTCTTTCATCACATCGCCTTGTTTAATGCGATAAACAGCGTCCATTCCTTCAATGACTTGTCCAAATACCGTATGTACCCCATCTAAATGCGGCTGCGGTTCATGAACGATGAAAAATTGGCAGCTTCCCGTGTCACGGCCGCGATGTGCCATTGAAACAGCACCAGTCACATGTTTATGCGGATTGTTGTCTGTCTCGCACTTAATTGTGTAACCAGCATCGCCAGTCCCGTTTCCCCTTGGGCATCCACCTTGGGCAACAAAGCCTGGAATGACGCGATGGAACGTCAGTCCGTTATAAAAACCTTCGTTGGCTAATTTTTCAAAGTTCGCCACCGTTCCCGGTGCTTCATTCGGGAATAGCTCGATTACGATGCGGTCACCGTTTTCCATTTCAATTAACGCTTTTTTCATCATGAAACCTCCATCCTGTTTGAATCGTCTAAATAAACGCGCTTTTTTTATTCTACTATATTTCGCTTCTATATTCCAAATATTCTATGTACAATAAGAATGGACAAGTAGAAACGAAGGATCATGTATAAATAAAGGGAGGTAATGATATTGAAGCGAAACATTGCGGGATTGTTATTAACGTCACTCCTGCTTGTCTATCCAGCGATTGCCGCTGCCGATGCAGCAGAGGGCGATGTCATTATTACATTAGGTGAAAACTTAACAGAGCAACAAAAACAACAAGTGTTAAATGAAATGAAGGCGCCAGAAAATGCACAAACCATTACCGTATCAAACGCCGAAGAACATAAATATCTTGGCGGTGTCATTCCAAAAGCGCAAATTGGTACAAAGGCGATTTCGTCATCGATGATTACAATCGGTGCAAAAGGCTCAGGGCTTGACGTCGAAACAAATAATATCACATGGGTAACGGAAGAAATGTACACAAACGCCCTCATTACTGCGGGGGTAAAAGACGCAAAAATTTATATTACCGCCCCTTTCCCTGTTTCCGGAACGGCTGCGTTGACCGGGCTAATGAAGGCATATGAAGTTTCTTCCGACAAAATCATTCCTGATGAAGTGAAAAAAGTCGCCAATGAGGAAATGGTTAAAACAGCAAAACTCGGTGAATCAATCGGTAATGATCAAGCTGTAGCACTTTTGACAAGAATTAAAGAGGAAATCGCCAAAAATCCACCAAAAACCGACGCAGACTTGCGCGCCCTTATTGAACGCATCGCCGAAGAGTTAGGCATTACGCTAACAGAAGACGAAATCAACAGCTTAATTTCGTTATTTAACAAAATGAAAAATTTAAATATCGACTGGAACCAAGTAAATGACCAATTAAGCAAAGCAAAAGATAAACTTTCGACGTTCTTGCAATCGGAAGAAGGAAAAACGTTTATTCAAAATATTATTGACATTTTAAAAGAAATTTGGAATGCGATTAAAGAGGCGTTTACTTCAGAAAAGCAGCAAAACCAATAGCGGCTGCCTCATAAATACCGAGGCTGATCGATAATGTCTGACCTCACGCGTATAGTTTTGATCCATTGTTAGGATAATGATGGTGAGGTCTGACCCTTTGCTTTTAGGTCAGCCTCACTCTGTCTGTACAGTCTCGCTTCAAAATCTATTTTTCAGTCTATAAACATCAAGTAGCTGCATAAGAATGTATAATGCTCTTGTTGCTTTATTGTTAGTTAAGCAGCCATTTTCAATCATTATCGCTTTTGCTGAAGAGCGAATGACGATCAATTTATTCAAAAGGCTGTCTCATAACGGTCTGACCTCACGCACGTTTCATAATATATCGTTCATTTATCCAACATGTATATATTGATTGTATTGTGGGGTCTGACCCAGGAACATTTGAGACAATCTCTTTTCTATTTTTATTTATTCACTTTCGCCTTGAGCGGCACATCCAATTTGACTAAGTCTTCATATGTCTCCCGCTTGACGACGAGCTGTGCTTGGCCGTTTTCGACGAATACGACAGCTGGACGCGGAATGCGGTTATAATTGTTCGCCATTGAATAGCCGTAAGCTCCTGTGCAAAATACGGCTAAGTAATCGCCTGCCTGCGCTTTTGGAAGCGGCAAATCCCAAATTAACATATCTCCCGACTCACAGCATTTTCCGGCAATAGAAACAACTTCTTCGTTCTCATCAAGAACACGGTTGGCGAGTACGGCCTCATATTTTGCTTCGTAAAGGGCCGGACGGATATTGTCGCTCATGCCGCCATCCACCGCTACATATTGACGGACGTTTGGCACTTCTTTCCGCGAGCCGATCGAATAAATCGTCGTTCCGGCATCTCCGACTAACGAACGCCCCGGCTCAATCCAAATTTCCGGCATGGCGATGCCAAGCTCTGCTACTTGCTTCTTTACTTCAGCAATAATTTGTTCAACATACACGGAAGCCGGAATCGGATCATCTTCGTTCGTATAGCGAATGCCGAAACCGCCGCCAAGATTGACAACTTCCGGCACAAAGCCGAATTTTTCTTTCCAATCCCCGATTTTCTTAAACATTTTCTGTGCCGCTAATACAAATCCCGTCGTCTCAAAAATTTGCGAACCGATATGGCAATGAAGCCCTAATACTTTGAAAGACTCAGATGTCAATGCCTTTTCGAACGCTTCATCCGCTTGGCCATTATTCAAATCAAAACCAAATTTCGAATCTTCCTGTCCTGTTAAAATATAGTCATGTGTATGCGCTTCAATTCCCGGCGTTACCCTTAGCAATATGGAAGTTGTCACGCCATGCTGCTTGCTTAACTGTTCGAGAAGGGACAATTCATAAAAATTATCGACAACAAAGCAGCCTATTTTATGTTGAAGCGCCATTTCCAGTTCCTCATAGCTTTTGTTATTCCCATGGAAATGAATGCGCTCAGGTGGAAATCCCGCCTTTAACGCTGTATACAATTCGCCGCCAGAAACAACATCTAACGACAACCCTTCTTCTTCTACTAATTGCACCATTGCCATTGTTGAAAACGCTTTGCTTGCGTAAGCGACTTGCGCTTTCACACCATGCTTTTCAAACGTTTGCTTAAAAGCACGAGCACGTTCGCGAATTAACGCAACATCATAAATATATAACGGCGTGCCATACTCTTTCGCTAAGTCAATAACATCGACACCGCCGATTTCCAAATGCCCTCTGTCATTTACGCGACTTGTCCCATGAAAAAACATGTCAACCCCTCGTTCCTATAAGATTAAATATTCAAAAAAAATAATTTTTATTCATATATAAATCAAAAAAGACAGTTAACAAGCAACGATTAACTGCCTTTTCCGCGGTAAAAAGATTACGTATAAATTATCACAACTTATAAAAAGTTGCAACTAGTTTTTTTACAAAATTAGGTTGGCTGTTTTTGACGGTTTTGCGGATGCACAATGCTCGGTCTTACTTTTGAACCGGGCACAGAGCGGCGGACGAGAATTTGCAAAAACGCTGATGGGTTAAACGGAATAAACGGCCATAAATACGGAGTATTCAATGAACGAATTTGTATTAAAAGCAATATATAAATCGTTACGCCAATCACAAAGCCAGGCACTTTAAAGAAAGCTACCGCTAATAAAAGAAACAGACGGGCAATTTTATTCGCAATGCTTAACTCATAGCTTGGTGTTGCAAATGAGCCAATGGCGGAAACAGAAATATAAAGAATCACTTCCGGCACAAACAATCCGACATTAATCGCAATTTCTCCGATTAATACCGCAGCAATTAAACCCATCGCTGTCGATAAAGGAGTTGGCGTATGAATCGCTGCCATACGCAAAAACTCCACCCCGATATCAGCAATAAACAATTGAACAATGGTAGGGATATTCGTTTTTTCATTCGGACCGATATACGAAAGTTTTTCCGGCAGCAAAGACGGCTCGATGACAAATAAATACCAAAGCGGCAATAGAAAAATCGATACGAAAATTCCGATAAAACGCACCCAGCGCACAAATGTCCCAATTGCCGGCGACTGCCGATATTCCTCGGCATGCTGTACATGGTGAAAAAAGGTCGTCGGCGTAATAATGACACTCGGCGATGTATCAACCATGATAATGACATGCCCTTCTAAAAGATGGGTGGCGGCAACATCCGGTCTTTCGGTATAGCGGACAAGCGGGTACGGGTTATATCCTTGCTTCACTAAAAATTCCTCGATCGTTTTATCCGCCATTGTTAAACCGTCAATTTTAATTGCTTTCAATTCTTTTCTAATCAGTTCAACAAGACCGGGGTCGGCGACGTCTTTAATATAAGCGATGCATATATCCGTTTTCGAACGTTCGCCAACTTGAATAATTTCATAGCGCAGCCGCTCATCGCGAATCCGTCTTCTCGTTAATGCCGTATTGACGATAATATTTTCCACATAGCCATCGCGCGCCCCGCGAACAACCTTTTCCGTATCCGGTTCTTGCGGCTGCCGTCCCGGATAACTGCGGACATCGACAACAAATCCGCTTGATTCTCCTTCCATTAGAATGACAATTAATCCTGACAAAAGCTTGTCAACCGCTTCGTCAAGATTTTCAACAGGGGTTACTTGCTGATGAACGAGACGATTTTCAATAATTTGCTTCGCCTGCGCCCGCTGTCTTTCATGATCGTTAATATCAACAATCTCTTTCAGCAATTCAATAATAAACTGCGTATCACAAAGACCATTGCAGTAATAAATATGTACTTCTTTATTTAGCACTTTCAGCTTGCGAATTCCTAAGTCAAAGCTGGTGCCTACACCGATTTTTTCTTTAAAAAAATTCTCATTGTCACTCAGTTTTTCAGAAATTGGTATATGATTTTTTTGCTTTGCTGCCATAGTACCCGCTCCTTTCGAGGATCATTTCTACCGCTTTTCTTGTAATAGGCGAGCCGTATTGAATGTGATCGTTATAGTCCATTTTTCCAATATCACCAATTCATCACCATCTGTCACTAATATGACCTGTCTTTTTTACATTTTGCTTATCCTTTCGGCTTAACAATCAAGCTAATGAGAAAAGAGAACAAAATTGCCGCAGAAAGGCTGATACCCGTTTGGGCAAACATTCCTGGTCCAATGCCAAGCAAGCCGCTCTCTTGCATATTTGCTTCAACTCCATCCATGAGCGCATAACCAAAACCGCTAATTGGAATGATGGCTCCGGCACCAGCAAAAGAGACGAGCCAATCATACACCCCGATGCTTCCAAGAAGGGCTCCTAGCACAACGAACATACTCATCACATGAATCGGTGAAAATTTCCACACATCCATTGCCATCTGACCGAATACACAAATGATTCCGCCCACCAAAAATGCAAAAATATATTCCATTACTTTTCCCCCTTCACCGCTTCTAACACCACTCCATGAGCAATGGCAGGTATAGATTCGTTTTGCCGCATCATCGTCGGACTTAACAATGCCCCTGTTGCAACAACGAAAATTTTCCGCAAATTCCCTTTTTCCATTTCCTTTAATAAATGGCCGTATGTCACAACGGCGCAGCAAGCACATCCGCTTCCTCCGGCAAACACTTCTTGGTCCGTCCGGTAAATCAGCAAACCGCAATCACGATGCTTATCAGCAAGATCATATCCTTCTTCACGTAACAACTCCCGCAAAATCGGACTGCCTACTCCTGATAAATCGCCTGTAACAATGAAGTCATAGTCTTGCGGGGAAGTTTTTAAATCTTGGAAATGCTGCCGAATCGTCGATGCCGCAGCCGGCGCCATTGCTGCCCCCATATCAAGCGGGTTGTACATCCCGAAATCAACGACTTTTCCGATGGTTGCCGCGGTAATGCGGAACAGGCTTTTTTCCCGGCTAACAAGTGCCGCTCCGGCCCCGGTTACAGTGAAGGTGGCGCTTTTTGGTTTTTGTCCGCCAAATTCGGTTGGATAGCGAAATTGCCTTTCTGCAGTGGCGTTATGGCTGCTTGTCGCGGTTAATACTCGTCTGGCAAAATTACCGTCGACAAGTGCCGCAGCTACAGCTAACGTCTCCATTGACGTTGAACAGGCACCAAACATGCATAAAAACGGGACCGGAAAATCGCGGGCTGTATAATTCGCTGTCACATTTTGATTTAATAAATCTCCTGCTAAAAAAAAGTCGATATCATTTATTTCTAACTTTGCTTTCGTTAAACATATTTGCACCGCTTCTTTCATTAAACGCCGCTCCGCTAACTCCCAAGTATCTTCTCCGCAATACAAATCTTGATAAGTTACATCAAATTGTTCGCCAAGCGGTCCTTCCGTTTCCGTTGGTCCGACAGCGGTCGCCGCTGCTTGAAGGTATACTTCATTTTCAAATATCCATGTTTGCTTTCCGACAAGCTTCACGCCGCTCCCTCCTTCAAGCTAGAATAAGGTCGAAAATAAATAGTGAATGACGCCAAGAATATAGGCGATGACAACACTATATACAATAACAGCACCAGCCACTTTAAACATATTGCTGGCAACTCCAAGAACAATACCTTCGCTGCGATGCTCAATAGCTGCGCTGGCTAATGAATTAGCAAAACCGGTGATTGGAATCAGCGAACCAGCCCCGGCAAATTGTCCAATTTTGTCATACACTCCCATCCCTGTTAACAATGTTGCAAGCAAAATGAAAGTTCCAAGCACCATCTGTTGTGCCACCGAAATATGTAGTGTAAAAATTTCTATATAAAGATTTTGTAACGCTTGACCGACTGCGCAAATGAAACCGCCGACAAAAAAAGCTTTTAGCGAATTAAAAAAATAGGAAGGTTTCGGTTGAAATAGTTTCACCGCTTCTTGATAGTGATCTCGTAACTTCATACAAGTCCCTCCCCAGAGCTTTTTTCAAACAATTCTTCCAACCGTAGGCGGGCGATATATTCAAATTTGTCTGCAAAGAGGCGCACATATGCTGTCCAGCTTTTTGGTAAGTGACCCTATATGGTGTATGAGGTCAACAGCTTCTTTATCAATGGTTAACAAAATAAATCCAATGAAACAAAGAACCAAATACTTTACCAAAGGCGATTGCCATCAGTAAAATGACAATTTTCTCCGCTACGCCAATTCGTTTGGCTAAAATGGGCCATACATTCAGCACTTCTGTTAAAGCGGCTGCAAGCATTCCAATAAAGACGCCGCTAAAAAGTCCCAATGGAATTAACAAATATTTTGATAAAGACAACACCGTATCACGAAGGCTTATCCACCCTCCTGTCAGTGCACCGGATACCACAGCCCATTCATACGCATGAATCCATTTCATCGTTTTTGTCAATTGCGTAAGCCGCGGAATCACGCCAAGAACAACGATAAAAGCAACAAAGCCGCTCCCCACCGCCAAGCCTCCCGCCAAGCCGATCATAATCGTGAGGATGACGTCAATCGTCATGAATTCTCCTCATGCTCTCTTTGTTTTCATTTACAATGACGTATTGATCGATCGCTTGCTGGTAGTTAAACATTTCGACTTCGAGAGGGCTTGGTTCTTCATTAATTCGCTTGCGAAATACATGGTTAAAAAACAAAATCATTCCAATTCCCAAGCCGATGGAGTAAGGAATTTGGAATAGCAGCGGTTTATCGGCTTTTTCGCCTGTAATAATCGTATACAGGCGCTGATGCACTTTCTGCATGCTCACATCCTCATGAAAATTCATAATGGCTAACGCCGAACCGATAAACAGCAGCAGCCAAATTAACGCAAAGTAAAGATTTGTCAAATTTCTTTTTTTGTATACGACTTCAATAATCGTTTGTGCAGGACCAATCGTTTGAATATCAAGAGACGAATCGAAATCCAGTATCGCCTCAACTACTTTCATCATGTCAATAATAACGATATTTTTATCGCTCGCTTTTATTTGGTAAATCCTAATTTTTTTTAGTTTTTCAATAAGTTCTGGATCGTTTATAATCATTTGTGCAATATCCCCAATACATACATCCGCGTTCGGATGTACTTGAACACGATTACGCAGCCTAATAAATACCGTTTTCTCCATCTGTCTCACATCCTGCGCATGAAATTCCTTATGAAATAGTATGTTTGAGCGCTGAAGCAATCATGCAGGGAAATCATATTTTCCAAAAATTTCACACAAATACTTTTATTTAGCACAACTTTAAACAGCAAAAAACAAACGAATGGATGTCACTCATCCATTCGTTCTTTTATTTGTTGCAATATTTTCTTTTCTAATCTTGAGACTTGTACTTGAGAGATGCCTAATCTAGATGCCACTTCTGATTGGGTTTGGTCTTTATAGTAACGCAAATAAACAATGAGCCGTTCTCGTTCGTCGAGCTCTTCAATCGCCTTTTTTAAAGCAAGTTTGTCAAACCATGATGTTGTAGTTTGATCGGTAATTTGGTCAAGAAGCGTAATTGGGTCGCCGTCATTTTCATAAACCGTTTCATGAATCGAGGTTGGCGAACGGCTCGCATCTTGCGCAAGAATCACATCTTCAGGCAATATATTCAAATAGTCGGCAAGTTCCGTAACAGTTGGCGCTCTTCCGTATTGTTTTAACAATTCATCTTTTGCCTTGCGAATTTTGTTGCCTGTTTCCTTTAAAGAACGGCTGACCTTAACCGTTCCATCATCGCGAATAAACCGCTGAATTTCACCGATAATCATCGGGACTGCATAAGTCGAAAACTTAACATCATATGATAAATCAAATTTGTCAACTGACTTTAGTAAACCGATGCAGCCGATTTGAAATAAATCGTCCGGCTCATAACCACGGTTTAAAAAACGCTGAACAACCGACCAAACGAGGCGCATATTTTTTTCGATAATTTCATCCCGCGCCTCTTGGTCTCCTTCTTGGCTTCGGCGAATCAATTCTTTTATTTCGTGATCTTTTAAATGCGACTGATTATTTTCTTGTTTGACATCGACATCCATAGGCATGTCTCCCTTAATTGCATAGCGCTTTGCTCTTCGTTAAATATTTGGTTAAATGAACGGTTGTTCCTTTGTTGATTTCCGAATGAACAACAACTTCATCCATAAAATTTTCCATAATCGTAAAGCCCATTCCTGAGCGCTCAAGTTCTGGTTTTGTCGTAAACAAAGGCTGGCGCGCTTCTTTAACATCAACGATGCCGACACCTTCATCGCGAATAGTAATTTCCGCAACACCGTCATCAATGACAACAGAAATGTATACAATTCCATTCGGATCGTTATTGTAGCCGTGAATAATGGCATTCGTTACTGCTTCTGAAACGACAGTTTTGATTTCTGTAAGCTCATCCATCGTCGGATCGAGCTGGGCAATAAAAGCCGCAACAGTGATGCGAGCGAATGATTCATTTTGGCTAAGCGCGGAAAATTGGAGGTGCATTTCGTTTCTCATTACGCCACCCCCAATGTTTTTAATGCATATTGTTCATCGCTTTCAAAGCGAATAATTTTGAATAGACCCGCCATTTCAAATAGCCTTTTCACAGATGGGGAAATGGAGCAAACGATCATTTCGCCACCGATATTCTTAATTTGCTTGTATCGTCCTAAAATCACTCCAAGTCCCGAACTGTCCATAAATGTTAAATGCTCGAGATTTAAAACAATATGACGAATTTGTTCTTTTTCCAATAAATGAGCTGCTTTTGTACGAAGTTCCTCAGCCGTATGATGATCCAGCTCGCCTGCGAGACGAATGAGTAATACATCATGTTTGACTTCAAGACTAATCGTAAGACTCATTGCACTTTCCCCCTTGTTAACTCGGATAGGGAGAGTTTCGATGAACAAAGCCTAGAATCCTTCATTCACGACAAAACTAGTGACTATTCGCTAAAACTAGAAAACAGTATACAAAAATTGACAAGTCATTTAGGACTTCACAAACCAGCCGAATGTCCGTTTAAATAAATCCCACCAGCTTGCCTGCTCAACATTTTCTTTAGCGACAAGCGGACTTTCGAGAACCACTTTGCCGTTTTGTTTTAACACAAGTGTGCCGAGTGGATCGCCTTTCTTAATCGGTGCTTTTATGTTTTCTTTCACTTCAATCACTTTTTTAATGTCTTTAATGGACGCCCCTTTTTTCGTTAAAACGGAAATTGGCTCTGATGTGACAATATCGACTTCATTCCATTTTCCTTTGCTCACATTGGCTTTGCTAATGACGTGATTTCGCTCATAAATAGGGTGTGTTTTATATTGGCTGAATGCATAATCTAGCATTTTTGTCACTTGTGCGTTGCGCTCTTTCGGTGTCGGTGCGCCAAACACGACCGCAATAACGCGCATATTATCCTTTTTAGCCGTTGCTGTTAAACAATATTTTGCCTCGTTCGTAAACCCTGTTTTTACTCCATCAACTCCAGGGTAAAATTTGACAAGCCTGTTCGTATTCACAAGCCAAAATTTTTTATCTGTATTTTCACGCAAATAGTCTTCGTATTTACCTGTATATTTTGTAATTTGTTCATATTTCAAGAGCTCTTTTGCCATTATCGCCATATCATAAGCTGAACTGTAATGATCTGCAGCTGGCAAGCCGGTGGAGTTTTTAAATGATGTATTTTTTAGTCCTAACTCTTTCGCTTTGTTGTTCATCATGGCGACAAACGCTTCTTCAGAGCCGGCAATTCGCTCTGCCATTGCGACCGAGGCATCGTTTCCTGAACCGATGGCAATGCCTTTTAATAGTTCATCAACCGTCATTTCTTCTCCTGGTTCGAGGAAAATTTGTGATCCGCCCATAGAAGCAGCATATTCGCTCGTGCGCACTTTTTCTGTTAATGTCAGTTCGCCTTTGTCGATGGCTTCCATAATTAAAAGCATCGTCATAATTTTTGTCATGCTCGCCGGCGGCAGTTTTTCATGTGCATTTTTTTCATACAGCACAGTTCCAGTATCACGTTCAATGAGAATCGCTGATCTTGCCTCATCTGCTAGCTCTACATTTTGTCTATTCGTTTTTGCTTTTTCCTCCGCTTGGACGCCTGCGGAAATGGTAAACACAAACAGAAATGTAAAAACACTTATGAACAACCTCTTCATGTCCCAAACCTCCATTCTTTATACATGCCATTTTTTCCAAATGATACATTTTTATACAAAACAAAATAAAAAAAGGGGGTCTGACCCTCACCGCGTTAACGTGTTGGAGTCAGACCCCTTTTATGTTTTTAGGAGATTTTGTCATAAATTAATGTTGGTGCTTGAACCGGTGCTGCTGAGATTTTGATGTTTTCGTACAGCTTTTGTTTTACTTCTTCAATGTTTTCTGTATTGCTGTGAATGGTCACTAAGGAGTCACCTTTTTTCACTTGATCGCCAATTTTTTTGCGCAGCACTAAACCGACTGCTAAATCGATCGTTGATTCTTTTGTAGCGCGCCCTGCACCCAAAAGCATCGCCGCCGTTCCGATTTCATCTGCCACAATTTCTGAAACATAACCGTCTTCTTTAGCTTCTAACTCAAATTGATATTTCGCTTGCGGAAGCTTCGATGGGTCATCGACAACAGAAGCATCGCCGCCTTGGGCACTTAAGAATGTTTTAAATGTTTCAAGCGCTGAGCCATCCTTCATTGCTTGTTCAAGCATTGCCCGCGCCTCTTCTAACGATGCTGCTTTCTCTGCCAAGTAAACCATATGGCTGCCTAATGTTAAACACAATTCTTCGAGATCTTTCGGTCCTTCTCCTTTTAGCGTATCAATTGCTTCTTTCACCTCAAGCGCATTTCCGATCGCAAATCCCAGCGGCTGGCTCATATCGGAAATAACCGCCATCGTTTTACGGCCTACTCGCTTGCCGATTTCCACCATGGCTGTGGCTAACTGTTTCGCCCCTTCCAAATCTTTCATAAATGCGCCTGCGCCTGTTTTAACATCCAGTACAATCGCATCAGCCCCCGCCGCAATTTTTTTACTCATAATCGAAGAAGCGATGAGCGGAATGCTGTTTACCGTTGCTGTTACATCGCGAAGTGCATACAGTTTTTTATCCGCTGGAGTTAAATTTCCCGTCTGTCCAATGACAGCAATTTTGTTTTGATTCACTAAGCGAATAAACTCATCGTTATCAATTTCAACATGGAATCCAGGAACGGATTCTAATTTATCAATGGTTCCTCCGGTGTGTCCAAGACCGCGTCCCGACATTTTCGCCACAGGAACACCAACAGAAGCGACAAGGGGACCTAATACTAATGTCGTCGTATCGCCAACACCGCCTGTCGAGTGTTTATCAACCTTAATTCCGTCGATGTTTGAAAGATCAATCACATCTCCGGAATGAACCATTGCCATTGTCAACGTTGCTGTTTCTTCCTCAGTCATACCGCGGAAAAAGACAGCCATCGCAAAGGCGCTCATTTGATAGTCTGGAATATCACCTTTTGTATAACCTTCAATAATAAATTGAATTTCCTCTTTTGTTAAAGCATATCCGTCACGTTTCTTTTCAATTAAATCGACCATTCTCATCGTTTATCACCTTTTTCCCTTTATTAAAAAATATATGTGTAATGCGGAAAGGCTGTTTTATTTCGCCATTTCCGCAATAATCGCTTTGACGAAACGCAAAAAGTCAGACTTTACCTTTTCCGTTGTCTCGATTACTTCATCATGTGTTAACGGCTGGTCTAAAATACCTGCTGCCATATTGGAAATACAAGAAATTCCCAACACTTCCATTTGCGCATGACGGGCTACAATCACTTCAGGTACAGTAGACATGCCGACAGCATCGCCACCGAGTGTGCGAATCATGCGGATTTCCGCTGGCGTCTCATATGAAGGACCTGTGTTGGCGACATAAACGCCTTCTTGCACTTTTATATTCAATTTTGATGCTGCTTCTTTTGCCAGCTTGCGGAGACGTTTGCTGTAGGCTTCCGTCATGTCAGGGAAACGCACTCCTAATGCCGGATCGTTCGGACCAATTAGCGGGTTTCCGCCCATATTATTAATATGATCCGTGATAATCATTAAATCTCCCGGTTGAAAGCTTTCATTTACTCCTCCGGCCGCATTCGTTACAATTAACTGCTCAATGCCTAACGCTTTCATTACCCGTACCGGGAATGTCACTTTCTCAAAATCATATCCTTCATAGTAGTGAAAACGGCCTTGCATCGCAAGCACAGTTGCGCCTTCCAATTGACCGTATACAAGCTGACCTGCATGCCCTTCTACCGTTGACACAGGAAATTCCGGTATTTCGCGATAAGGAATTTTGATCGCATTTTCGATTTCGTCGGCCAAAACGCCAAGACCTGAGCCAAGAATCAAGCCGATTTGCGGTGCTTTTGGGAATTTTTCTTTTAGATAGCTCGCGGCTTTTTCAATAGCTGCTTTGTTCATCGATATTCCTCCTATTTTAGCTCTTCTAAGAAGCTTGTGCCGTATTTCGGCATTGTCACGTTAAAGTTATGGGCGATCGTTGCTCCAACATCAGCAAATGTTTGGCGCAGCGGCAGTTCTTTTCCGCCATTCATGCTTGGGCTGTATACAAGAAGCGGCACATATTCACGCGTATGGTCCGTACCATGATGTACAGGGTCATTGCCATGGTCTGCGGTAATCATGAGTAAATCGTCTTCTTTTAACAATTCAAATACTTCCGGAAGACGGGCATCAAACTCTTCAAGCGCATCTCCATAACCTTGCGGGTCGCGGCGATGTCCGTATAAGGCATCAAAGTCAACTAAATTTACGAAGCTAAGCCCTGTGAAATCCATTTTTAACGTTTCAACTAATTTATCCATACCATCCATATTTGATTTTGTGCGCAATGATTTTGTCACACCTTCGTTATCATAAATATCGGAAATTTTACCAATGGCAATCACTTCATATCCCGCATCTTTCAATTCGTTCATCACTGTGCGCCCGAACGGCTTTAACGCATAATCATGACGATTGGCAGTCCGTTGGAAATGACCCGGTGTTCCGATGAACGGACGAGCGATGACACGCCCAACCATATATTTTTCATCTAACGTCAGCTCCCGGGCGATTTTACAAATGCTGTATAGCTCATCGAGCGGAATGATTTCTTCATGAGCGGCAATTTGCAATACAGAATCCGCCGATGTATAAACGATCAAAGCGCCTGTTTCCATATGCTCTTTTCCAAGCTCTTCAATAATCGCTGTGCCACTTGCCGGCTTATTGCCAATCACTTTGCGGCCTGTCCGTTTTTCCAATTCGTCAATCAATTCTTTCGGAAAACCTTCAGGAAACACTTGGAATGGAGTATCAATTTTTAACCCCATAATTTCCCAATGCCCTGTCATCGTATCTTTACCGGCAGATGCCTCCTGCATTTTTGTATAATAAGCAAGCGGTTTTTCTGCTTTTGGCACACCTTTAATTTCGCGAATATTGCTTAAACCGAGCTTCGCCATATTCGGCATGTTCAAACCGCCGCGATGCTCAGCAATATGTCCAAGAGTATCGGCACCTTTATCGTTGTATTTTTCCGCATCCGGCGCTTCACCGATTCCAACCGAATCCATCACAATTAAAAATACACGCTTATATGAATGATTCACGTCGATTCCTCCTGAGTGTAATAAAATTGCTTTCTAACTTATATGATTTCCTAATTGGCAAAAAACAAGCAATAAAAATTGGTCAGAAGTCTGACAACTAGATTATAAAACGTTTTCATCGTTGTAAGCAATAAAAAAATAAAATAAGGCTGATCGATTCAGCCTTATAACACTAATAACTAATAAACTATCAAACTACTATGCACGCGGATGATACATGTTGTATACATCTTTTAATCTTGTTTTTGTAACATGGGTATAGATTTGCGTTGTCGAAATATCAGCATGTCCAAGCAATTCTTGTACAGCTCTTAAGTCAGCACCGTTCTCTAATAAATGAGTGGCAAACGAATGTCTTAATGTGTGAGGAGTTAATTCTTTTTCAATTTTTGCTTCTTTGGCAAGCTTCTTTAAAATTTTCCAAAACCCTTGCCTTGACAAACGCTCTCCGTGATGGTTCAGAAAAAGCGCTTCCGTTTTTGGCTTTTTCGGGTTTATAAGCTTTCTCCTTGCCGATTCGATATACAATTTTAATGCCTTCGTTGCCATGCTGCCAATCGGCACAATCCGTTCTTTATTCCCTTTTCCGTAACAGCGCACAAAGCCCATCGTTAAATGAACATCTGATATGTTCAAATTGACAAGCTCGCTGACGCGAATGCCTGTTGCGTATAATAGTTCCAGCATCGCTTTATCGCGGATACCAAATGGTGTATTCGTTTTCGGCGTCTCCAGCAAAGCCTCCACTTCCGCAGTTGACAACACTTTCGGAAGCGTTCTTTCTACTTGAGGAGATTCAATATGAACGGATGGATCCCGCTCCGTTACCTTTTCTCTCAATAAAAACTGATGGAACGAACGAATCGAGGCGACATGCCTTGCAATCGTTTTTGGTGAATTTCCTTTTTCCTTTAAAAATTTTAAAAATTGAAGGATATGAAGCCGCGATACATCGTTAAACGAATCAAGCTGCTCCACATTGATAAGATATTGCATATACTTTTTTAAATCCCGTTCGTATGAAACAATCGTATTTTGTGCTAAGTTTCTTTCCACAATCAAATAGTGAATGAAATCTTTTATATGGTTTTCCAATGCTCTCTACTCCCCATCTCGATAAAAAAACAACAATCGTTCCAGCCAATCGCTTCGATGCTGTCCTACCGTCGACACTTTTAATGCTGAACCTTCAGGCTCATCGTAGCGATGGTAATTCTCATACTCTTGATTCATCCATACAATACTATAATAAAATAAAATTGTACAACCCGTAAATAAAAGGAACACTTTTAACATCTGCAGCAACATCTTTATCCAAGATTTCATGGCCTTCCTCCGTATTTAATACTTTATTTAATAGAGGATATGCCATATTTTTTTTCATTTATACATATAAACTAAAAAACCTTTTCAAACTTGAAAAGGTTTTTTACGAAGTCATTCATGCTCCTCTTTCTGTTCTTTTTCTTGACAGCGGTAACAAATGCCATGGAACGTTAAACGGTGATCTTTAATTTTGAAATTCCAATCCCGCTCAACAATCGCTTCGACATCTTCAAGCAAATCTTCTTGAATTTCATCAACTGCACCGCATTCAATGCAAACGAGATGGTGATGAAAGTGAGCAGCCCCTTCTTTGCGAAGGTCATAACGCGACACGCCATCTCCAAAATTAATTTTATCAACAATTTTCAGCTCCGTTAACAACTCAAGTGTTCGATACACTGTCGCTAAACCGATCTCAGGTGATTTTTCTTTAACGAGGAGGTATACGTCTTCCGCACTTAAATGATCCTCTTCATGTTCTAAAAGCACTCGAACTGTTGCCTCACGTTGCGGCGTAAGCTTATAGCCAGCCGTGTGTAGCTGTTTTTTTATTCGTTCAATACGACTTTCCATCTTTACTCCCTCCCACGCCATTCAACCATAATTATAACAAAAGAAATGAAAGTGTCAAAATAAAATGATTATAAACTAATAAATAAAATGATTATTATATGATAATTATTATTTATTTATTGTTTGAATCACTTCTCTCATCAATATGGGTGATAAATATGCTTCAATAAACGATGAAGCTAATAAACCAATGCTGACAAATATTATGACAAGCATATAGCGGACAATTATTGGAAAAACCGGCTCATAAGCGCGCTTCATAAACTGATTGCGCACCATTTTTAATGAAAACGATACGGATACAGTCCCCATAACGATAAAAGCAGGAATGACAAGCAAATTTTGCGGCATAACCGAAACGAATGATAATAAAAATCCGTGCCATCCCATTTGATTGACTAAAAATCCAACGGTAAACCCGACAACGATGCCTTTTAAAAACAGCAAAATTAAAATAATTGGCAATCCGATAATCGAAATTCCTAACATCCACATAAGTCCGACGTATTTTATATTATGAAAATAACTTTGTTGAAACATATCGTATGCGCCGGCCAGTTCTCCGCTTGATACTTGTCCAAAAAAGCGCGTTAAGTAATAATATAAATCTTGTTTTTGACTAAAATTTAAACTGTTCACAACAATCGCCCCAAAAACAACACCCATTAAAAATAAAACAATCATAAACAAATAAATCGATGAATGCTCGCGAAAATGCAGCATAAGCGCAGATTTAAAAGTTTGTCTTCTCATTTCTAGTCTTTCCCCCTATCATACTCTTAGTAGATTGTATGAAAAGATTTGAAATCTATGACAGGGAAAAAGATTTAGTAGAAAAAGGAGCCAACAAAAATCGCTCCTTCTACTCAGGAGCGATTTTTCCGTATTTGCCGCCGCCTCCAGCGTGAATATGGAGCTTTCCAGAACGTGCGAGAACAATGAGATTCGCCAGTTTTTCTCCGACAACCTCTGTTAATTGTTCGCAAGACACATCATGTAACACGCGCATTTCGGTTCCGAAATAAGAGAGCAATTTTTGATACGCTTTTGGACCGAGCCCAGGAATGAACTCTAACGGCACTTGATAAATATAAGGCGGACGATGGCCGGGCAAAACAGTGCTTGTTTTCAATTCCTGCAAGCGCTCAAAAACCCCTTTTATTTGTTTGCGATGTCCGCAAACAGAACAAGGTTCGTTCCCGTTTTCAAGCGGATGCAAACAGTTTTCACAGACGGTTTGATGATACTTTCCAAGCAATGGGTTAAGTCCATAATTGGCGACCATCGCGCGTCCTTCTTCTCGTTTTAATGCCTTTTTCAACTCGGCAAAAGTCGCTGCTTCCATGCGAATAATTTGATATTCCCGAGCGATTTTCCTAAGCGAGTGGGCATCGGAATTCGATAAATACGAATAACGGTGAAGCTCAGCAATCTGGTCTGCCATCTTTGTATCCGCGCTCAACCCTAACTCAATCGCATCAATTAAATCGGCATCAAACACTTCTGTTAAACTTTTACGCACACCTTTGCCGTAAAGACTTTTGAACGGAGTGAACGCGTGTGCCGGAACAAATAATCCGCCTAGCTGCTTAACGATCTTTTGTAATTCTTTTCCTAAACCATACATTCTCTGTGAGCTTAATGAAATGTTTTTTACCCGTTTTTCCAGCCATTGTGAAAATAGGCGCATTGTCTCAACCGTCGGAAAAAAAGCAAGCACATGAATCGGACCTTGACAATGTTCATCATACACTTCAATTTCACTTCCTAAAATAACGGTCATATCATTGGCACGCACACCGCCGTCTTGATGTTCTGTGAATGCTCCCGTCAAAATGCCATGTTCGATTTCAGCCAAAACTTCCGGCACATGGCAATCAATAATGCCAATCATATTTAATCCTTTTGTTTCCGAAGCTTCGGTTAAAATATTCGGAAGCGTTAGCGTTTTCGCCCCCGTTATTTTTACCGGTTTTCCCGATGCAGTCCGGCCAATGTGAATATGTAAATCAACATAATAGTTATTCATGCTTCTCTCCTAACATTTGTTGCAGTTGTAAATATTGAATCGCATACGCTGTTTTTGCATCATAGATTTGCTGTTCTTTGACAAGCTGCAACGCTTCCTCAAGCGTGACTTCCAACACATCTACAAATTCATCTTCGTCGAGCGATGCGGCATTTTCTAGTTTTGATAAATTTTCCGCGATATATAAGTGGACGATCTCATCAGCAAAACCCGGTGATGTATAAAAGGAAGTTAAGTGGCGCAGAGTTTCGCACTTGTAGCCCGTTTCTTCTTCTAATTCCCGACGCGCAGTGGCGATCGGTGCTTCCCCTTTCTCTAATTTTCCTGCCGGTATTTCTACTAAGACGCGATCCATTGCTTTACGATATTGACGAACGAGTACAATTTTCCCTTCGTATGTCACTGCGATAATCGCCACCGCCCCTGGGTGCTTCACAATTTCCCGCTTGCTTGTTTTCCCATTTGGCAGCAGCACTTCTTCCACATATAAGTCAATGACTTTTCCAGCAAAAATCTGTTTTTTCGCAACTGTTTTTTCTACTAAATGTTCCATATCATTCGCTCTCCCGTCTATATTATTTTCCATCTTATTGTACTATATTTGAGGTTTTTTTACCTTTCATTGTAAAATGTGTTTAGTTGGAGGGAGGAATTTTTATGAAAAAAAGACGTATTGGCTCATCAGACTTATATGTGAGCGAAATCGGTCTTGGCTGTATGTCGCTTGGCACAGATGAGACAAAAGCGATTCGAATCATTCACGAAGCGCTGGAGTATGGCATTAACTACTTAGATACTGCCGATCTTTACGATCGCGGCTTGAACGAAGAGTTTGTTGGGAAAGCGATGAAAGGAAAGCGGGAACAAGTGATATTGGCAACAAAAGTAGGAAACCGCTGGGAAGAAGGAAAAGAAGGTTGGTATTGGGATCCTTCAAAAGCATATATAAAACAAGCAGTGAAAGACAGCTTACGCCGCTTGCAAACCGATTATATCGACTTATATCAGCTTCACGGCGGCACGATTGAAGATCGAATCGATGAAACGATTGAAGCATTTGAAGAGCTGAAGCAAGAAGGAGTCATTCGTTATTACGGCATCTCGTCGATTCGTCCGAACGTCATTCGCGAATATGTGAAACATTCAAATATCGTAAGCGTCATGATGCAATATAGCCTATTAGACCGACGTCCAGAAGAATGGTTTCCGTTATTGGAAGAACACAACATTAGTGTGATTGCCCGCGGGCCAGTCGCAAAAGGATTGTTGACAGAACGACCATTAGAAATGGCGAATGAAAGCGTAAAAGAGCACGGCTATCTTGACTATACATATGCTGAACTGCAAACGCTTCTCCCACAAATCAAGGAAAAAATGAAGAAAAACCGCACGCTCACAGCAACCGCCTTGCAATTTTGCTTAGCACACCCAGTTGTTGCCGCTGTTATTCCAGGAGCAAGCAGTCTTGAACAGCTCAAAGAAAACATTTCCGCTGCCTCTGCACCAAGTTTAACAGCCGAAGAATATGAATGGCTAAAACAACTGACAAAATCGTCTGTATATGATGTACATCGTTAAAAGGGGTCTGCCCCCATCGCTTCACCACGTTAACGCAGCATGGGGGTCTGATCCCTATTTAAATTTTCTCCAATCTAAGTCGCTTTCGTTTAACAATTCTTCAAATGATTTATTTTTCTCGCGGCGTTTTTGTTCTTCGCGTCTTTTTGCTGCTTCTTCCGCTTTTTTTCGCTGTTCTTCTGCTTCCAATTCCCTCTTCTTCGCCTTTAATTGCTCAAATAAATTGGAATGAAGATGATCTTTTAACGTTATTTTCTCCTCTTTTTCTGGTGATAATGGTTGACGGCGTTTTTTCACAATTCATTCCCCCTATGCATAAAAACAAACGTTTTTCTTCATGATAATAGCGAATATCAAATTATATAGAAGGAGGCGAACATCATGGCCAAAAACCACGGACAAAAAGGGAAACCGAATGCCGACACTGTAAAGCCAGTGATCGCCAAAGAAGAACTGGAAAAAGCAACTCACCCGACAAAAAGACAAAATGCACCACAATAAATACCTTTTTCTTTAACACATCACCGCGTGAACATAGCGGGGGTCTGACCCCCGCTTATAAAACCTCTGTTATATGCTCCATGTGTTTGGCCATCCATTCAAGCGCATCATTAAGCGTGGCGAATTCTCGTGTTTCAAACGTCATTTCGTCCTGCAAAAGCCAAACATCTTTCGGTTCTTGATACACTCCGGCGATGGACCAATGCAATAAGCTGTATGGATGGTTTTCGTGCAAAAAAGACACCCATGTTTTATTTTTGGCGATATTTCCGATTTGTTTTAATTTGTCATTCATTGCGTTCACTTCTTTCTACTAACGACATGCGCGGATTAATGATCTCGCTTGGGCTTTTTAACTGAAAACATCCGACCGATTCAACCGTATCAATTGTCATTGTCTCATCATAAAAAACGAGCCGCGATTTTTCAAGTAAAATCGGTACAAAATTTGTGTCGACAACGATATCATCTTGATCTGCATGTTCAACAAGCCAAAGGGCCGTCACCCCATTCACTGCACAACCGCAGCCATCTGTATCATATTTTAATTTTAACTGCTTATTCGTACGAGACAAAATCGGTTTTAGCTTTTCGATCGCTTTATCAGTAAATGTGATTTTCATAGTTGTTGATACTCCTTTTTTGTTATTTTACTACTATGACAGTTATTGAATTTTCCGTTCATAACCATTACTATCAAAAATGACACATTTATGAACATCTCACAAAATAAGAGGCGGCCTTAGACCCCCTCTTGGGAAATGGAGAAAAAAAGCTTTCTCCTTATAAGATACAGCAACTCCTCTCCTTCATAAACCAGCGTCATTTTTGATAAAACGCTTTTCCGCCTGCTTTCTCAACAAGCGTCGGGAACAGTTGATACAACTTGCTGCCAATATTCATCCAACGCGGCAGATTTACTTCGCGTGTTGGTGTCAACATAATATCAACGACGCGGCGCGCCACTTCTTCTGCATCAAGCATATAGCGCTCAACATTTTTCACATAACTTCCTGACGCATCAGCAATGTCGAAAAAGTTCGTTTTTATTGGTCCTGGATTAACCGCCGTAACATAGACTCCCAACTTTGCTGCTTCCATGCGCAGGCTATTTGTAAATCCCAATACGGCATGTTTCGTTGCCGCATAAACGCTCGATTTTGGAGTAGCCATTTTCCCGGCCTGTGAAGCAATATTAATAATATGCCCCGTTTTACGCTCTGCCATATGAGAAAGCGCGATTTTCGAACAGGCAATAAGACCGAACACGTTCACTTCAAACATTTTTCTCATTTCTGTCAAGTCGATATCTTCGACGTTTCTAAATACGCCAAACCCAGCGTTATTTACTAGTACATCAACCGTCTTCACCTCATGAAAAAGGTGTGTGAACACCGTTTCAACAGCCGTTAAATCGCTGACGTCCAAACGATAATAATAGCAAGGAACTTGATAACTAGATCGGATATCACTTGCAATCTCTTTCAGCTTTTCTTCGCTTCTTGCAAGCAAAATTGGCGTCGCCCCGCGTTTAGCGACTTCGTAAGCTATTTTTTCGCCGACTCCTGCTGATGCTCCTGTAATGACAATATGTTTTCCTGCAAGCTTCAAAAAACGTCACCTCATTGCTTATTTTGCCTCATACACATAATGTTCGCCAACTTTCCGTTTAACGACCTTGCCAATGTCTTCGAGATAATCTAACTGCCCGATTGTTTCAGACATCGTTAATATAAATTCCCGTTCATAAACGGCTGGAAACAGCTGCTTGCATACGTCAAATGCACTTAGCGGCCTCGCTTTAAGCATATCCAATACTTGATACGCCCGCTCCCGCTGTTTATTTAACCGCTTTTCGACCAGTTCTTTTACTTCGGTTACGTCATCGCCATGTCCCGTAACAATGCGCGAAATATGATAATCAAACAGCTTTCTTAACGAGCGGTTATACTGAAGCAGCGGTTTTGGCCGTTCCGTTTCGCCATTAAAAGGCGGCTCTAAAAGCGGATTGGAAGAAATGGCTAAAAGCAAATGGTCTCCTCCAATCATAAGCCCGTCTTGCTCACGGTATAGCACGATATGACTTTGCGCATGACCGGGCGTTTCAATCACCGTCCAACCAGATAACCCCGAAATGGCATCTCCTTCTTGAATCGTTGCTGAAAGGCTGCGCCGGCAAGAATAACGAAGCGAGCTCCGCATTTCTGATAACTGAGCTAAAAAAGCATTTTCGACCCCGCATTCTTTTAAAAATTGCTCAAAAAATTGTTGATCCTTCTCAAGAAATTCCGGTGCTTTGCTTAACCATCGTTCCCCTTTTATATGACCGACCACATGCAAAGAGGAAGGAAAATAATCAAGTAACCCGACATGATCAGGATGATGGTGTGTAAGAACCACTTGCTCAATATCCGAAGGAGTAAAACCTAGTTGGCGCAATTGATGCTGAAACATTTGCCATGCTTCCTCTGTTTTAACACCAGCATCTACGAGTGTCAATGTTTCGCCTTTAATTAAATACATGTTCACATCTCCGACAGCAAACGGGGTCGGAACGGTAATACGATATATTTGTTCATTGCTCATTGATGAAGTCCCCTTTTATTATTATATTTTAATAATAATTTTACATAAAAGCGATGATACTCTCTTAAAAGTTTACAATTATTCTCTTTTTTTGTCATTATTTTTGAATAATTCGTGCAAAAAATTATTAAAATTTTCTGATTCTCTCATTGACAACACCTTTATTTCGATGCATAATTGCAAACAAACTGAACAGTTTAAAGAGGCGATGATTGGGAATAGTAAATCATCAATGGTAATAAGAGAGTGAAACCCGCAGGCTGAGAGGTTTCATTACCCTCTTGATGGTTGAACCTGCCCCATGAGCTGTTAGGCAAACCTAAACGCAAAACCGGCGTTATCGGTAAGAGGCGGGCGCTATGTTGGCGCCAATAAAGGTGGTACCGCGGAAATATAAGACCTTTCCGTCCTTTGCAGGGGCGAAAGGTCTTTTTTATTTATTATCAACTTCTTGGAGGGATAAAAAATGACAAACACGAAAACAATCACCTTCATCGGAGCGGGTTCGATGGCGGAAGCATTAATTTCCGGTATGACAAAAACGTTATATAAACCGGAGCAAATTATTGTGACAAACCGAAGCAATAAGGAGCGGCTTGAATATATACAAAACACCTATCACGTTCGAGTGGAAGCCGATAAAGAAAAGGCAGTGAAAGAAGCGGATATCATCATTTTGGCGATGAAGCCAAAAGATGTTGCGGAAGGAATCACTTCCATCGCTCAAGCAATTGACAAACATCAGCTTATTATTTCAGTATTAGCAGGAGTATCAACGGAAACAATTATTTCATTAATCGGAAAAAATGTACCCATTGTGCGTGCGATGCCAAATACATCAGCAGCCATCGGCCAATCAGCAACAGCACTCGCATTAGGCCGCTATGCCAATGACAAACATTTAGCCATTGCGAAAGAGTTGTTTCGTACAGTTGGCGCTGTCACTGTTGTTCCTGAGGAAGATTTACATGCCGTGACAGCTCTTTCTGGAAGCGGACCTGCTTATATTTACTACATGGTTGAAGCGATGGAAAAAGCAGCTGAAGAAATCGGGCTCGAACAATCCGTTGCGAAAGATTTAATTTTACAAACGATTATTGGAGCAGCAGAAATGTTAAAATCATCAAAAAAACATCCTTCCGTTTTACGGAAAGAAGTAACTAGTCCAGGCGGCACGACAGAGGCCGGCATTAAAGTGTTGGAAGACTATCGCTATCAAGAAGCCGTGATCTCCTGTATTAAACGCGCAGCCAAACGCTCTGCGGAACTGGGGCAATCGTTATTACAATTAGTAAAAACACACCGCTGAACGACCGGGAGACTTCGAGGTGACAGCTCCGGCTTCATCGAGGCTGACTCAAAAACCAAAGGGTCAGACCCTTATGAGACAGCCTCATTTTTAATATGTTTTTCGCTCATGAATGCAAATCGTTCAGTCTCTTATGTCCTTTGCTCTCTTGTTAGTTAGTATGATTGCTAGAACATAAATGAACATTCTCAAAACCAAAAATTTACAATTAAAAAGAAAGAATACTTCTTTCGATTATTTCATTCTCTAAATATGAAATCTCTTAATTTTCATAATATAGGCACTTGTCCAATCAAACTGATTATTCTAGCTCATATATTGAAATATCTCAGATTAAAAGAGGTGAAACGTATTGTCACATAGAAAATGGCCTTTCAACACGAACTGTTGCTGTAACAATGTACATGTAACCGTACATGGACCTGTGCGACAAGGCCCCCCAGGTGAACAAGGACCTCCAGGCGAACAAGGGCCTCCAGGTGAGCAAGGGCCTCCAGGCGAACAAGGGCCTCCAGGTGAACAAGGGCCTCCAGGTGAGCAAGGGCCTCCAGGTGAACAAGGGCCTCCAGGTGAACAAGGGCCTCCAGGTGAACAAGGGCCTCCAGGTACACCTGGATCTACGGCTATAGTTCCATTTGCATCAGGTGATGCTATTGCACTAACTAGTGTTTTAGGTGGTGTTGTTGATACCGCGGCTCTCCTTGGATTCGGAAGTTCTTTTCCAGCTGTTGATATTAGCGGAGGAACAATCACTCTAGGTGGTGTCGGGGGGATTCTTGACTTTGCATTTGTCGTTCCACGCGCCGGAACGGTCACATCCATCTCTGCATTCTTCAGCGTTACAGTGGGAATAACTTTAGGTGCAGCCGGAACAGTTAGAGCAGAATTATGGAGTAGTCCTGCAGATAGCAACACCTTTACTCCAACAGGCGCTGCTGTTTTATTACCGGTCTTAGGCCCTGTTGTTGTCGTTGGCGATACTGCATCTGGTACTGCTGCAACGGCATTACCGGTAGCTGCAGGTGACAAACTATTAATGGTTTTTTCTTTAGATACAACTGCGCCTCTCCTCGATACTCTTACCGGTTTTGCAAGTGCAGGTGTTGAAATCGGTGCTTAACAAAATTCATCCTAGTCGACACAAAAATGAGACATCCGCATGATGAAGATACCTCTCTCTTTTATGTCTTATTCGTTTTATACTCGGATACTGCAAAGCGTAACTTTATAGATTCGACTTAAATTATTGCTTCGGTTAACCGCTAAAATCGGATAAGAGACATAACATGTTGAAAAGCCCATTTACATTTATATCGTTCATTTCGTATTGCTAATACTCTTTGTTCATCAAGTGGCGAAAAAGTCGTTTTAAACCTCCCGTTTCAAAAATGCAAATTGTTTTTCTTTTCCATTTAAAAATGCTATGATGCAAACGAAGTTACTTATTTGCGGGAGGGATTGATATGACAGCAACACTATTCTCACCTTATACAATTAAAGGAGTTACGCTAAAAAACCGCATTGTGATGTCTCCTATGTGCATGTATTCCTGTCATAACGAAGCCGGAAAAGTAGAAAATTGGCATAAAGTTCATTATGCCGCACGTGCCGTCGGCCAAGTCGGACTTATCGTTGTCGAAGCGACCGCTGTCACGGCTCAAGGCAGAATTTCATCACGGGATTTAGGAATTTGGAGCGATGAACATATCACTGGTCTTAAAGAATTAGTTTCTTTAATGAAAGAACACGGGGCAAAAACCGCCATCCAACTAGCTCATGCCGGTCGAAAAGCGATGGTTGAGGGGGAAATTATCGCTCCTTCGCCGCTTGCTTTCGATGAACATATGCGCGTGCCGAAAGAAATGACAAAAGCAGATATTGAAAATACCGTTCAAGCGTTTCAACAAGGGGCGCGCCGCGCAAAAGAAGCAGGATTTGATATCATCGAAATTCACGCGGCACATGGCTATTTAATTAACGAATTTTTATCGCCGCTAACGAATAAGCGGCAGGACGAGTACGGCGGTTCTGCGGCCAATCGTTACCGCTTCTTAGGCGAGGTCATTGATGCCGTTCGCGAGGTATGGGACGGTCCGCTGTTTGTCCGCATTTCTGCTTCCGATTATCATCCGGAAGGACTTACTGTCGAAGATTATATTGAATATGCCAAGCGGATGAAAGAGCAAGGCGTTGACTTAATTGATGTCAGTTCAGGAGCTGTCATTCCTGCTTCCATCGATGTTTATCCAGGTTATCAAGTTCGCTTTGCCGAGCAAATCCGCCAAGGTGCAGGAGTGGCTACCGGCGCGGTCGGTCTCATTACTTCCGGGTTGCAAGCAGAAGAAATTCTCCGCAACGAACGTGCCGATTTAGTGTTTATTGGCCGTGAACTGTTGCGTAATCCATACTGGCCAAGAACAGCAGCAAAAGAACTTGGAGTTGAATTAGAAGCACCTGTGCAGTATAAACGAGGTTGGTAAAAGATGAAGAGGCTATCTACAGACCCTTACGATAAGTAGTTCCAGAAAACCTTAAATTAACAAGATAATCCGCAGTAAAAATCACATAGTAATTCGCACAAAAAAGCTTGAGGAAAATTTGTCCTCAAGCTTTAAATTTTAACGTCACTATTCCACTAACGCACCCTATAGTTTAAGTGAATATTTTCACAAGAACCCCTAATAAATACATTCCGGCAGTATTATTAAAAGCTATTTATAAAGAAAAAAGCAACAATTCGAACGTTGCTTTTTCAAATTTATCTTATTCGGAATTTTGTACGCTAGGAGAACTTAAACCCTAAAAAATAGTGGATTTTTTTCCCTTAACCTGCTTTAACGTCGCTACTATAAGAATGCTAACAATCACTAATAAGAACCATGAACTCACCTTTCCTAGATGAACGAGACTCCATGCATCGGTTTGGTTTGGATATTCCCAAGCTCCAAAGAACGTTGCGATATTTTCGGCTATCCATATAAAAAATCCGATGAGCACAAAAGAAAGTGCGAGTGGCATACGGTAACGAGTTCCATCAACCTCGAAGGTGACCCATGATTGCCAAAATACGATAATTACAAGTCCAGATAACCACCAACGAACGTCAATCCAATAATGGTGGATGAAAAAATTCAAATAAATCGCAGCTGCAAGAGGTACAACTACCAAAAACGGTGGCCACTTAACCAGTTCGACCTTAAACCTCCTCCACGCCCGGCAAAGATAACTCGCTACACTTGCGTACATGAATCCACTATACAAAGGCACTCCAAAAATTTTGAAATATCCTTCCTCTGGATAAGACCAGGATCCCATATGTACCTTGAAAAGTTCAAGAGCAAGTCCAATAAGGTGGAACAATGTGATAACCTTTAGTTCATCCCGTGTTTCAAGCCCGGAACGTACCATCCACCACTGCATCAGAAGGCAGATGATGAGCAGCCAGTCATACCGTGGTAGGAAGGGAAGTGGCATGATTTGTGTAAAAGCCAAAGAGGCAAAAATAACGACAGGAAACAAACATGATAGGGCCTGCTCCCAACCAAAACGAACAAGTTGTTTTAGTGCTCTCATGCATAGGTTTACCATCGAATAACTTTCTTTTCCTTTCAATGTTTCCTACTTTATTAATCTTTGGTGTCTTCATCACTTCGGTATTCTAAAATATCCCCAGGTTGACATTCTAATGCTTTGCAAATTGCATCTAAAGTTGAAAACCTAATTGCTTTTGCCTTTCCATTTTTCAATATAGAAAGATTAGCCATTGTTATTCCAACCCTCTCCGAAAGTTCTGTTACGCTCATTTTCCTTTTAGCCAACATCACATCAAGATTGATTATAATCGCCATTGTTTTCACCTCAGACCGTTAAATCATTTTCTGATTTTATATCTATGGCTTCTTGTAAAAGCCTTTGGAGAACAGCAGCAAAGACTGCAATCACCATTGAAGCAAAAATAAAGAGCATTCCAATCAATATGACACCTGGGGCGTCGTCTAACTCCGCCAAGATATAGAAGAATGGCATACCAACCACATATAAGCCACTGATTGTGATTGCACAATATTTTATATTTTTTAAAGCCTTTACAGATAATTCCGAGAACGCTTTGTTCTTGTCAATATAACTTAAAAGTTTAAAAGCCTGATACAACGCAACGAAAAACGGTATCACTGATACATACATAATGATTAAAATGGGATATAGTATATGGGCATAATCTGGATTTACTGGATTATTAGCTAACCAAGGCAACCCAAATATACATAAAGCAAGAACTGGAGTTCCGATAATAAAAACAGCTATTTTTAAAAACAATGTTGATCCTTGTTTCATAAAAAGCACCTCTCCTATTTATTTTCAATTTGATTTTAACAGAATGTTTATCGTTTTACAATAAATTATTATCGTTTTTAATTATATTCTTATTGTTATATAAATATCCTTTTAATTTTAGACAAAGATAAAAAGCATTCCTCATTACAAAGAAATGCTCTATAACTTCAAACTATTCAATTTATAACTTGTTCAACTAAACTGCCACGTTAGCACAATAAGAGAAAAACGATACCTCTTGTTGAAGGATCGCACCCGTTCAATAACTTCCTATATCTAATTTTAACATCCTTATTCCCTTGTAATTCCTATAAAAATTATTTTCAACACTCTTTTTAAAACCTAAAATCGCACACTAAATTTTTATGAGTGACAACAGTAATTGTCAATATACGAAGTAGGGTGTTAATTCTTATGATATTTCTTATGTTAAAACATGAGAAACTTTGCTTTAACAACAAAAAATCGAGTGTAAAACCTATGCGATTTTACACTCGATTCCTATGTTACTTGTATTGTTTCTCCACGTTATCGAAACTACTTACCCTTACGAGACAGCCTCTTATATTATTGCCAAATGCGTTTTACTTGTCCTTTGCCATCCGATACGACGATTTCAAACACATCCGGATTTGATAAGCTTTTCAACTCAGCAAAGCCATAATGCTCTGCTATTTCTTTTTCGGAATCAGAAATGACTTAAAATCGGCGGCGATTTCGACATTTGGAAAAATCGCTTTTGCCTCTTCAAGAAGCCCATCGCACATGTCACCTTGATAGCGCGAGCTGAGATGCGTCAAAATCAATTTTTTCGCTCCAGCACGTTTGGCTACTTCCGCTGCCTGCTCGCTTGTGGAGTGATAATACTCATAAGCAAGCTTACCTTCTTCGGCGCCAAATGTTGCTTCATGAACAAGAACATCCGCACCATGTGCCAATTCAATGCTCGCTTCGCAAAATCTTGTATCCCCCAATATCGTCACAATTCTCCCTTTTTGCGGCGGTCCGACAAACTGCTTTCCGTCAATGACCGTTCCGTCTTCCAATATGACTGTTTTCCCTTGCTTAATTTGCTGATAAATCGGACCGGGACGAATGCCAATCTCCCGAAGCTTATCCACCAGCAATGTTCCTGGCAAATCTTTTTCAACGATGCGATAGCCGTACGAAGGAATACCGTGAGCAAGCGGCTTCGCCGTTACGATAAATTGTTCATCTTCAAAAACAATTCCTTCAGAAATTTCAACGACATTCAGTTCATATTTTACATGAGTGCAACTTACCGATAAAGCCGTTTCAATAAACGGTTGAATCCCCTTCGGCCCATAAACGGTTAATGGAGTTTCTCCTCCTTGAAACGAACGGCTTCCAAGCAAGCCCGGCAGCCCAAAAATATGATCTCCATGAAGATGCGTAATAAAAATTTTTTCAATTCGTCTTGGGCGGATCGATGTATGTAAAATTTGATGTTGGGTCGCTTCGCCGCAATCAAACAGCCACGTAGCCCCGCGTTCTTCAAGAAGCTGCAGGGCAATCGCTGACACGTTTCGTCCTTTTGACGGAACCCCTGCTCCTGTTCCTAAAAATACTAGTTCCAAAATCAAGTTCCTCCTACATTCTTTTTGTTAGCGTATCAATATTATTTTATCACCTTTTCAACTGTGACGAATCCCGTAATAAAATATTTGCGTTCATTACCAGAAATCTCTACAATTAAATACTTGAGGATATAAAATTATCTTAAAGCGAGGTACATATAAGTGAACAATATGAATCCAAAGTCATTGATTGTTATCTTTGGTGCTACTGGAGATTTGGCAAAACGCAAACTCTTCCCTTCCATCTATAAACTATATCAGAAAGGAAAGTTAACGGAAGAGTTTGCCGTTGTCGGCGTAGCGAGACGGCCGCTTTCTCACGAGGAATTCCGCAGCTATGTGAGGCAATCGGTGGAAGATTCAACAAGTCAGGAACTAAAAAGCGACACATTTATTTCTCATTTTTATTATCATTCATTAGATGTCACAAGCACTGCATCTTATCAAGAGTTGAAGTCGCTGCTTGAGCGTTTGGATGAGGCATACAACGTGCCGGGAAACCGTATTTTTTACTTAGCAATGGCACCGGAATTTTTCGGTACCATTACCGCTCACTTAAAATCAGAAGGCCTTACAGCGACAAACGGCTGGAAACGTCTTGTCATTGAAAAACCGTTCGGGCATGATTTAAAAACAGCGCAACAGCTCAATCAAGAAATCCGCAAGGCGTTTTCCGAAAAAGAAATATTCCGGATTGACCATTATCTCGGCAAAGAAATGGTGCAAAACATTGAAGTGATTCGCTTTGCAAACGCCATTTTCGAGCCGCTATGGAACAACCGCTTTATTGCGAATATTCAAATTACGTCAAGCGAAACGCTTGGTGTTGAAGACCGCGGCCGTTATTATGACCATTCCGGAGCGTTGCGCGATATGGTGCAAAACCATATGCTGCAAATGGTGGCACTGCTTGCGATGGAGCCGCCAATTAAACTGACAACCGACGAAATTCGCAGCGAAAAAGTGAAAGTGCTTCGCGCCCTTCGGCCAATTGCTCATGATGAAGTCGAGCAATATTTCGTGCGCGGGCAATACGGAAAAGGCATTGTCAAAGGAAAAGAAGTTGTCGGTTACCGTGAAGAAAATAATGTCGATCCTAACTCCAACACGGAAACATTTGTCGCTGGCAAGCTGATGATTGATAACTTCCGCTGGGCGGGCGTACCGTTCTATATCCGTACAGGCAAGCGCATGACGGAAAAATCAACGAAGATTGTTGTTCAGTTTAAGGATGTGCCGATGAACTTGTATTATCGCACGAGCGAAACGATTTCACCAAATTTACTTGTCATTCATATTCAGCCTGATGAAGGAATTACGCTTCATCTGAACGCGAAAAAAAGCGGCGAAACAATGAAAACAACGCCGATTAAATTAGACTACTGCAACAACTGCATTGACGGCATTAACACGCCGGAAGCATATGAAAAACTGCTTTACGACTGCATGCGCGGCGATGCGACGAATTTTACACACTGGGATGAGGTCGCGGCTTCATGGAGCTTTATCGACCCTATTTCTGAAGTATGGGAAAATACGAAAGCTGCTGATTTTCCTAACTACGAAGCCGGATCGATGGGACCAAAAGCAGCAGATGAACTTCTGAAAAAAGACGGCTTCTATTGGTGGCCAATTCATTATAATGGCCTGTGATATTCATAGAAAGGAGAATCGCCAATGAAAATGTATGACGTAACCGCACCGATTTTTGAAGGCATGCCGGTCTATAAAAATAAGCCGGAAAAACAGCCAAAATTTTCAACCGTCACAAATGACTATGTAACAGAGTCCCGCATTGACATGGATGTACATACCGGCACACACATCGATGCCCCGCTCCATATGGTGAAAAACGGTGAAACATTTGAAACGATTTCGCTTGAAAAACTCGTCGGTACGTGCAAAGTATTTGATATAACAAATGTAGATGATAAAATTTCCAAAAATGATATCGCCCATTTAGATATTCAAGAAAATGACTTTGTATTGTTCAAAACAAAAAACTCGTTTGACGATGCGTTTCATTTTGAGTTTATTTATGTTGCTGAAGACGCGGCGCAATACTTGGCTGAGAAAAAGGTGCGCGGCGTCGGCATTGATGCTTTAGGAGTGGAAAGAAGCCAGCCGGGACATCCGACTCATAAAACGTTGTTCGGCAATAACATCATTATTATCGAAGGACTCCGCTTAAAAGACGTACCGGAAGGACAATACTTTATGGTTGCCGCACCGTTAAAGCTCGTCGGCACAGACGCTGCTCCAACCCGGGTATTGTTGTTTGAGAATTTGCAATAACAATATAAGAACTAAGAAAATCCCCATATTGCTTATGAGCAATATGGGGATTTTCTTACTTTGTCAACCACTCTGTATGGAAAATGCCTTCTTTATCAACACGCTCATACGTGTGCGCACCGAAATAGTCGCGCTGTGCTTGGATTAAATTTGCCGGCAGCGTTTCCATCCGATAGCTGTCATAATATGCTAACGCGCTCGAAAAAGCCGGAACCGGAATGCCGCGCATAACCGCCACAGAAATAATTTCCCGCAACGCTTCCTGATAGTTTTCGACGATTTCTTTGAAGTAAGGGTCTAACAACAAGTTTGGAAGCTCTGGGTCGCGGTCATAAGCTTCTTTAATTTTTTGCAGGAATTGTGCGCGGATAATGCAGCCGCCGCGGAAAATCATCGCGATATTTCCATATTGTAAGTTCCAGTCATATTCATCAGACGCTGCCTTCATTTGTGCAAAACCTTGGGCATAGGAGCAAATTTTGCTCATGTAAAGCGCACGTCTTACAGCTTCAATAAAGTGCTGGCGATCTCCTGCAAACGGCTTGGCCGCCGGACCGGAAAGAAGCTTGCTTGCTTTGACGCGCTCGTCTTTCATCGCGGAAATAAAGCGGGCAAATACCGATTCCGTAATAATTGGAAGCGGAACGCCTAAATCCAATGCGTTTTGGCTCGTCCATTTTCCTGTGCCTTTTTGGCCCGCTTTATCTAAAATGACATCAACAAGCGGTTTTCCTGTCTCTTCATCAACTTTTGTGAAAATATCGGCTGTAATTTCAATTAAATAGCTGTTAAGCTCCCCTTTGTTCCATTCGGCAAAAACTTCATGAAGCTCCTGCGCGCTTAAGCCTAGAACATGCTTTAATAAAAAGTAAGCTTCAGCAATTAACTGCATATCGCCGTATTCAATGCCATTATGCACCATTTTCACATAATGTCCCGCACCGTCCGGACCGATATACGTTGTGCACGGCTCACCGTCCACTTTCGCAGCAATCGCTTCAAAAATCGGACGAACAAGCTCATGCGCTTCCTTTTGACCGCCAGGCATGATCGATGGCCCCTTCAACGCTCCTTCTTCACCACCGGAAACGCCTGTGCCGATAAAATGAATGCCTAACTCCGCCAGTTCTTTATTGCGGCGCTGCGTATCCTTGAAATACGTATTGCCGCCGTCGATTAAAATATCGCCTTTTTCCAGGTACGGCTTTAATTGTTCAATCGTTGCATCCGTCGCCGCTCCCGCTTTCACCATTAACAAGATTTTCCGCGGCTTTTCAAGCGCATTGACAAACTCTTCAATGCTGTATGTACCAACAATATTTTTTCCTTCTGCTTCTTTTAAAAACTCATCCGTTTTTTCGCGTGAACGGTTGTATACTGCTACGGAATAGCCTTTGCTTTCAATATTTAGAGCAAGATTTTTGCCCATTACGGCTAAACCAATCACACCAATTTGTTGTTTTGCCATTTTAAAACGTTCCTTTCTATATTTTTATATTTTATTTATTTTATTTATCATGAAAGAACATACCATGCCCATCTTACAATATCAAGTACTATGATTGATTTAATGTTCTTTATTTTACATGTGATTTATAAAAATCGTTGTCTTCCAATTTCTAAGAACCCTGGAATATAGGATATAGATAATGGAAATCATTGTTCCTAACATTTCCCCAGCAACTTTTGATGCATAGCATGTTAAAGGTGCTATGAGAAAGTGGCAATACAAACGCAAATAAATCTGAAAAGGAAGACAACGCCAATCATTCCAAACAAAACGATCGTCCAGTCATCTTGTCTCAATCCTGCAGCTAAAGCGCTTCCTAATTCAAAAAGAACGATTAAAGACATTAGCAACACCGAATTCATTTTTACTCCACCTTTATTGAAGAGGATTTTAGTCACTAATATTTCCCTTTTGGAACGAATCGGTAATCGTACCTGTTCTGCGAATTTTTGCATCTACATGAATATTCACTTTTGCATTACGAAATTTTTCCTGCCATTGTGCTTTTATTTTCCTCCATTGTTTAGGATGTGAACGATGAAGCACCTCGCCAAAGCCGAAAATGTCGCTTTTAAATTCTTTTTGCGCCTTCTTTAACGCCATTTCTACTAATTGTTGATCGCGTGTTTCTGTAATTTTTTCAAGTTCTTGAATCGTCTCCTGCTTCATAAGATCAATGTTGCATTGCACTTCGCCGATATTCGCCTCTAATTTTATATTTACATCGATGACCGGTGTGCCGTTTTTGATTTCCCCTTTTACATCTGAGTCGGTGCGTATCGTTTCCAGCGCAATCTTGCCGCCAGTAGGGCAGCGAATATTCCCCACCGTATTTTGAACTTTCCCTCTTATATAATGTAGCCTTTTGTTTCTGTCCCATTTAACCACCCTACTAACTTGTCGTCTCTAAATACTGCTGTTCCATTCACTTTTAGCTTGGCAGGAGCATCAACTTTCTGAAGGTTGTCCATATGCCCCCCTTTATTTATAGAACCGATAATACTCATCCCTGTAAGCACCGGATCTTTGCCTTCACTAACAATTTCTGAAATGAGTTCATCAATTTTCTTTTCCGTGGCTGCGGCAAAAGCTTCCTCTGTTACTTCGAGCAATGAAAAAAACGCGTTAGCAGGAATACGTTCCTGCGCATTTAACACTTTTAAAACATTCTCGGCACGCTCTTTTCTTGCAACGGCAATATAAAAATCCGTCCGCAGCTCGTGATCTCTTGATAAAAAGTCCAATGGGTTCCGCAATCCTTCTTTGGCAATCTCTTCACTGAAAACGACAATGCGCAAGTGCGATAAATACACTTTTCTCGATGATTTTCGTGTCAATTGCCTGAGTGCTTCAAACACCGTTCCTCCCGTCGCCTGATAAATCGTAACAGGAGTTCCAGGAGTGGACGAAGCGAGCGGCGCTACTTGAGATGGATTAATAATCTGGGCCGTTAACAAATAGCCGTCTTTATGCTTATCAATCCCTATAGCGGAAGCAACCGCTAAATCATTTAGTTCTCTTCTGCTCCAGCAGCCGCTAAGCAACAGCAATATGGAAACAAAAAGTAAAAACCTACTGCTTATTTTTTTTAATTCCATTACTTATACTCCTTTTTCGCTCCACTTTCGTGTAGTGCGATAACGAATTTTCGCCACAATCAATAAGAGAAAAGGAAGAATAAACCCAAGAATCGTTACATAATACGGCCAATAATCAAGGGCTACCTTTCGAAAGTAAGGCCAATTTGGAATGGATATAATTGAGTAGATCATCAAGATATAGAATAGCGGAAAGACGAAAAATTTATGATTTTTTATCTGAAAAAACTGTGCAAGTGCTAGTACAGAAGCAAAATAACAAATGGACATTTTAAAAAAGATCGTAAACACCCATAAACCAGCTACAAGACCTTCAATACGCTCTAAAAACTTTCCGATACTAATTTGTTTAGCGAGAACGTAAGTGGGATATGTATTTCTGGCCGTAAAATCGATCCCAAGTGTAATTAAACAAAGAGAGACCAATGAAGTAACGACGATCCCTCCAACGATGACTCCAAAGATAAACCCTTTACGAATCTTGTTTCTGTCTTCTTTTTTCACAAACGGGACAATCATTAATAAGATAATTAAATCCAAAAAAGGAATACTGACAAAAGTAAATACTCCATCAAGTACAGGTTTAAAGCCATTTTCTAAAATAGGCATGAGCTTTTGAAAATCATATCGGGGAACGAGAAACAAGACAATGAGAGCAAAAAAGAAAATAATCCACGGAAAAAAGATTTCCGCTGTACGGGCTAATACTTCAATCCCCAGGCGCACCCCCATGGCCCCGACAAGCAAAAATAAAATATGGATGACTTCAATAGGTGTTTCCACAAGAATTTGTGTTACCATAAACTCCCCTATTGTTCGTATAATAAGAGAAGTAAGAAAAATGAAATAAGTAACATATATAAGCGACGCTATCTTTCCCAGCCATTTTCCCAACACTTTCTCGCTGATTTCGATTAACGTATCATCAGGAAACTCTTTTATAATCACATCATACATCCAAACTAAAAGCACGCCGAGAACGATAGTAATAATGGCAGAAATCCACGCATCCTGCTTAGCTTTCAATGCCAAAAAAGACGGGATAATAATGACCGTACTCCCAATAATAAAGTACACAACTAAAATAAAAAATTGTTGGATGCTAATTATGGTATTTTTTTGCACGGCTAAACTCCTTTCTCTTCAACGCTCATTCAACAAAAGGACGGAACATCCATACAATTAAATCTGTAGGGTTAAATAGTGGAACTTGCAGCATATGCAGTATGGAAAGAATAATCCCTGCGATAAGAAGCAATGAATAAACAATAATTTCCTTTTTTAACTGCTTTTGAATCATCTCAGGCAAGTCGATAAATAAGATGATGATTGTTGCCAACAGCAATAGAAAGATTTTCATTTTTCATTCCCTTGCTTGCTTGTTTCGTTTTCGATTTCCCGGCTTTTTGGCTTTTCGCTATGCGCCCCCGTATCTCTAATGATATTCGTTTGATTAATTAAACTCGGACGACGCAGCATCATCCATCTTGGCATACGAATCAAGGAGTCTTTCTGCCCGCTTAAGAAAAACGGAGCCAGCGGACTCATATAAGGAATACCAAATGAACGAAGACTTGTAAGGTGAAGAACTAGAGCAATCATCCCTAAAATAATGCCAAAAAACCCAAATGAAGCGGCCAGACCCATAAATAAAAACCGCAATATGCGAATCGAGATTGCCATATTAAAAGTTGGTGAAATAAAGCTGGAAATTGCCGTGATTGAAACAACAATGACCATTACCGGCGAAACGAGGCCAGCCTGCACCGCTGCTTCTCCGATGACAAGCGCCCCGACGATAGAAATCGCTTGTCCAACGGCACGAGGCATCCGCGTTCCTGCTTCGCGCAAAATTTCAAAGGTGAGCTCCATTAACAACGCCTCGACAAACGCCGGAAACGGCACTCCCTCTCTTTGGGCCATGATGCTGATTAATAGCGGTGTCGGCAGCATTTCCTGATGAAATGTTGTCACAGCGATGTAAAATGATGGAGTAATTAAAGCAATAAAAAAAGCCAAGTAGCGCAGCAAACGAATAAATGTACTTATATCAAAACGTTGATAATAATCTTCGCTTGCTTGAAAAAAACTGACAAATAAAGCAGGAACGACTAAAGCAAACGGCGTCCCATCTACTAGAATAGCAACTTTGCCCTCAAGCAAAGCAGCAGCAATAATATCAGGACGTTCTGTATTATAGACAGTTGGAAAGGGAGTAAACGTCTCATCTTGAATATATTCCTCAATATATCCGCTTTCTAATATCCCGTCGATTTCGATTCGTTCCAGCCTTTGCCTAACTTCATCAACAATTTTGTCCTGGACAATTCCTTTTATATACATAATACAAACATCTGTTTTCGTAATCTTGCCGATTTGTTTTGTTTCAATCCGAAGGTTTTTATCACGAATCCTTCTGCGGACAAGTGCCGTATTTGTGCGCAGTGTTTCTGTAAAGCCATCTTTCGGTCCTCTTACAACAATCTGCGAAGACGGTTCGTTTACACCGCGATCTTGCCAGCCTCTTGTCCCAACGGCTAATGCCTTTTTGATTCCATCAACTAAGATAACAGTGTCTCCAGACAAAACATGAAAATACACCTTTTGAAAATCGGAAATTTCCTTCACTTCTCCGGCTTTTAATACGCAGTCCTTTATAAATAAAAAGAAGTTTTCGGCATCGATTTTTTGAAAACTCTCCCGCAAGTCAATTAACAATGATTCTAAAATAAAGTTTTGTACCGTTTCTTTATCTGCTAAGCCGTCTGTATAAATAACACCTACCCCGTGCCGATGATTTACGCCTGCTTTAACAATTCGAATGATGATGTCAGAACTTTGGCCGATATCTTCGCGAATTTTTTCTAAATTGCCTCCCAAGGAATCAGTCAGCAAATCCTTTTCCTTCTCATGATCATTTTTTGTCCAGTGACCGTTTCTTTATTATTTAGCAGTTTCTTCATTGCCCATTTCATCATTTTCATCACTCGAACAGCCCTTTCCTACAAAACATCGCAGAAGCGTTATCTTGAAATGAAACATCGCTAAGCAATGATTATCTCGTTAATTTACATTCCCCATCTTTTGTTAAATTATGTTGTTTTTATAAAATTTTATTGGTATCTAAAAAATAAATTTATGTTAACTTTTTTGATCATTCTTTAACAATTAAGATAGTTAAAAGAGAAAATTGAGAATGATGAACAAAAACGGCCAAGGTGAATGATATGAATTACGAAGCCATTGTTTTAACAACTATTGGATGTATGATGGGACAATTGTTAAACAAAATTAGGTCAGGACATCAACATAAAATTTTTTAAAAATCAACACCGAAGTTTGACAAAACCTTATGTCAATTCTCATCACATTGTTATGATTGTATCTAACCCATTTTCAGAAAACAAAAAGCCCCGTTTAGGAGCTTTTCGTTTAAATAACTTGTTTTTCTTGTTTAGAAAGAGGGGTAAGTGACAGTTTATGAATGGTAATCTCAGGTGTACTGCCGACACGAATATTGACACCCGTCTGTCCTAACCCTTCACTAATGTAAAATGGCTTTCCGTCTATTTCATGGTAGCCTCTAATCATGTTCAAACGCACTAGCTTGCCCATCTTCACAAGATGATAAGGTTTCGGCCAATGAATTTGTCCCCCATGAAAATGACCGGACAATAGATAGTCAAAATGATAGTCTTTCATATGAAGGACAATGTTCGGATCATGGGTTAAAACAAGGTTTAAACCGTTTTTTACATTTGCATATGCCTTTTGCAAATCGCTTCGTTTTGTACTGAAATCATCAATACCAATGATATTAACCGTTTTTCCGTTCATATGAATCGTTCGTTTTTCGTTTTGAAGGGTTATACAGCCGTATTTCTCAAGCGTCTCTTTTAACGTTTGGAAGTTCTTTTTTCTAAGCACATAATCATGATTTCCAAATACCGCATACACTCCATAGGCAGGCTGCAGTTTTTGGAAAACTTCCAAATAAGGAATCAGTTTTGGAATGCTTCTCTTTCGATCAAGAAAATCTCCTGTTAAAGCAATTAAATCGATTTTCTCATTCTTTAATTTGTCATATAAATATTGGGGTGAAATCGATAGATTTTCTAAATGAAGGTCGGATAAATGCAGAATATGAATAAAAGAGTGATCACCATGGCGAGCATTGACCGTTAATCTATTAAAAACCGCCTCGTACGTATTGCGGTTTGCTTTATAAATAAAAGAAATAATCATGGTCGAAAGAATCATAACCAATAAAAACATATTATCTCCTCCCTCTTTACAATTATAGTAAACGGGAAGAGATAGGAAAGCGGGAATTACTGGTCGGATTGGCAGCCGTATAATTTGAGCAATTTATCTTTTGACATGAATAAATATTTTGGCGGTTTCCTAAAACTATCTAAACGGAATCGGGAAATAAGATACATAGGAGCAAATGCCGTTTGTTTATACCATTTATAAAAAGGATTCATAATCGAAAACGTTTCAAACCCTAACCGCTCGCAACCTTTATTTAAAATCGTAATTCCGATAATCCCTTTAATATCGGCAAATTGTTCGTGACGTTGTAAATATTCCGTAAGATTCGGTAACCCTCTTTTTACTTGTTCATAGATGTGCCTCCCCTTCTTAATTTCATTATCCAAACGAATGAGTTCTTTAATTAAACGAACATTATGCAAATGAATTTTTAAAAGAAGGTCATTTTTTATGATTTCCGTACCATCCGAAAGCACGATGTTTCTTCCTTTATACTTCGTCAACCGAACACGAAAAATATCTCGATTTTTTGTTTGGTCCTCAACATATTCAAGCCGTGAACAAAAATAATAAATCGGATCTAATGCACTCCAAATGGTAAGAAAACATTGTCTCATCTTGACCATTGCAACATCCTTCTCCTTTTCTTCCTTTTATTACATTTACAGTGTTTAGCACTAAAGTTCGTTTTATTAATAGAAAAAAAAGGATTTATCTTATCGAATAACTATCCAAAAATAACAAACACTTTTAAATAACTATAGATATTTAGGTGAGTATTATGAAAAGGGTTCTTTTTCTTCCATTACTACAATTTCCATCCGGTCATCATCAAACGGCTGATGCCTTAAAAGAGGGATTACTTCTGCTTGATCCACATATACAATGTGAAAAAATTGAATTATTATCATCAACATTCGGAAAAGTGGAATCTTTTATTTCTAAATTTTATCTACAATGGATTGACCGATTTCCAAAAACATACAGCTTATTGTACCGTCAATCGCTGTTTCGCGAATTGAATAAAACAAAAAAGTTTCCACAATATGAGGTTCTTTTTCTTAACCATTTAAAAAAGGTGATTTCCGAAACAAACCCGAATGTCATTATATGCACTCATGCCCTTCCTTCCTATTTGCTAAGCAGATTAAAAGCAGCCGGAGAGTTAAAGATACCCGTTATTAATGTATATACAGACTACTTTATTCATCACCTTTGGGGAATTGAAGAGATTGACTATCATTTTGTCGGCCATCCGTATATGAAGGAATTTTTACGGGAAAAAGGGGTTCATGAAAGCCGCATTTTCGTAACGGGTATTCCCATTCATCCGAAAATAACGAAAAACACAAATAAGCATCGATACAGAAAACAATCGTACTGCGGCCTAATCTCCGGGGGGAGCTTAGGGGTTGGGGTTCTGGCAAAATTGCTCGAAAAAATCCCCGCAGATGACCGAATCGATTATTACGTACTATGTGGTAAAAATAGACGTATATATGAACAATTGATGAATATGAACCATCCAAAAATTACACCTTTTCCTTACATCTCTTCAAGAGAAGAGATGAATGATTTATACAATCAAGTTGATTTCATTATGACGAAACCAGGAGGAGTTACCGTTAGTGAATGCTTATTTAAAAAGATCCCGATTTTTGTTTACCATGCTCTTCCCGGTCAGGAAGAAATTAATCTTCAGCAATTAAAAGATTTGGGAATTGTTTTTGATTTTCAAAAGTGGTATCAGATGGGGAACATCTCAGAACGACTAATCGACATCCTGCATTCTGAGCATTTATCCAATTATTTGACAAAACTCGATGAGTATCACAAAAGATTGTCTCCCATAGAACCAGCAAGATTTATTTACAATTTGGTCAAGTAAGATAAAAAGGTTCGGAAGCTTTGTAAAATGGAAGCGGACATCACATTGGATAAATGGGCTATATATTGTGAAATACGCGTGAGGTCAGACACTTACGGGACAGCCTCGTAAATAAACTTAGAGGAGCGAAACAGCTTGGAAATTAAGGTTATGACTTTCAATATTCATCACGGCAAAGGTATGGATCATAAAGCGGATCTATATAGAATCGCAGAAGTCATTGAAAAAAGCGATGCCGATATGATTGGTCTTAACGAGGTGGATCAAGTCATTAAAGCAGAAGTCATCGCAAAAACGGCAAATGCTTCCGATCATTTGCCGTTAAAAGCAACACTGTTTTACTAATGACAAGGAACGCTTTCATTTTAAAAATAACATCCTGTTGCTCGTTTAGGTGTTATTTTATGGATCAGCGCGGATTTACAAGAAGTGTTAAAATCCAATCTTTTAAATCAATCATGCGTAAATGTTTCGGGGACGAATCCGTACCCGTTATAATCATCGGCACTAGTGAATCTTGTTTATGAAGTCCTCCGTGGCTTGCTCCCCCGACATGAGTCGGGGAGCCTTCACCGATAAATTCAAATCCTGGTTTTGCACTTACAACAAGATAATTTCCTTCATGGGAAGTCAGCGAACTGTATAACCGGGCCAGCGCATCCGGATATTCATCATAAAAAATCTTATTGTTCTTTACCGTGAGATTCAAAATTCCTAAATCTCCTTCTATATCCCACGATTGTTCATATTCATCGGCCAATGTTCCATTCAGTTTAAAAATGAGCCTTCCCTGCTGAACTCCAGATATAACGTGAACGGAGCCTTTTTCCAGCCAGGCAATAACATCCACTCTGTTGTCCTTTTGTAACGTTTTCGCAATATCCGATAGCGGCGCGCGCTCAAGATTTAATGTATAAATAAAGGCCATTCGTTCATTAACACCAAGCACCACTTCGTCTCCATCTTTAACCCCGTCTTTTAACGTCATGATTTGATAAGAACGAAGGGAACGCCTTAAATCAATTAGCGCTTTGTTCCGATCAGAATCAATTGGGGCTTGACCGTTATCTCCCATTATAATCCAATAATTGTCTTTTAAAGCTTCCTCCCAAGAATCATAACAATCCAATACGTTTTGCAGCTGCCTGTCTACTTTGCGGATTCCCTTTATATCCATCGGACCATTTTTATGGACAATTTTATCCATATCAGGAAAATAAACAATCGTAAAAGAAGGTAGAGAATCCGTTTTAATAAGGTATTTTAACTCTTGGGCAGAAAATCGATCGTTAAATCCATATTTTCGCCAAAAGTATCCATTACGTTTCAAAGGACTGAGCCTAGAAAAAGATCCATATGTAAACAGTTGGCTTCCTTTTGTCTTCCACTCATCATCCAAAGATGTGAAAAGTGTCAGCAGCCTTGGCAGTTTTAGATAATGCTCTGTATTTCCGCGATAAATGAGAGCATTAATGGAAGCGGTTGCTTTTCCTCTGCTAGACATTTCTTCATGGATTGTTTTAATTTCTTTGCTTAAATGATGATTGTTTATATGATATACAATGTCCTTGATTGATCGGGTGATGCCAAGCTTAATAAGCTCTCTTATGTGGCTTCCGTAATTAATTAACCGCTTTTCTGCATCATGAAACCATACTAACCCGGGAATTTTATGAATATTCGCATACGTACCCGTCAAAAGCGAACTGTCTACAGTGACAGACATCGTGGGAAAAGGGCTCACGATATTGGGAAAAACCTTTCCGTTTTCCATAAAAAATTTGAATGCAGGAGCGGAGCCCTCTTTTACGGCCTTTTCCAGAGGCGGATACATTAAAGAATCAATCATAAGCATGATAACTCGTTTCTTGTTCGCATATGTTGACACGGTTTGAACCATCCTTTACCTATTTTTGTTTGCGTATCATAAAACATTTTCATCATTCATATTAACCAATATTCGGGTAAAGGAAACAAACAATATGCCAATTAATCATACCCGCCGCTTAGTTTCCGATGTTTTGCTGAGGATTTTGACTATACTGCCGTTACCGTGTCAACAAGTTGCTGCGCTTGCCGTGCAGCTTGTTAGTAAGATTTTCTCCTGTTGATTCTCTGTCTGTTCGAGTGTGCTGACATATCGCCCATCATAAACGGTTCGAGAACAACTTTTCATTCTTCATTCAATTTTGTCTATTCCTTTTCATCTCATCTTATAAAGGGCCTTTATTGCTGGCTTTGAATGTGCTCTTTAATCGCTTTTATGCCCTCTAAACTTTCAAATAATTGATTCGGTTCAACTAATGTAATTAGGCGTTCAGGCAGGCTGGCAACTCCAATGAAATACGGCGTTTGACGATACGCCAACATATTTACTTGTTTTATCAATTCGGAAGGTATATCAACAATCTCCTTTGCTTCATCGACAATTAAGGCAACGGAAATATCTTCGGTAATTACAACGATCATTCGCGTTTTATCATTTTCTTGGAATGGCCGATTATACAATATTTTCATTGTATCTAAAACCGGCACTAATTCACCGCGAATCCGCACAACTCCGACCATGTAATCAGGCATTTGCGGAATGACGGTCGGTGCGCTCATTTTTTCAATCGAAATTACATTTTCAACCGGAATGCCGTATTGTTCATCAGCGATTTGACAAACAACCACTTTATTTAGTTTCATTTTCTATTGCTCCTTCACTTACTGTTGTATATACATACTTATATTCCAAATTTCCTTATTTTTCAAGAAAAAAGAGACCGACCCAAGCAAAGTGTCAGGCCCCACAACACAATATTATAAATGAACGATATATTGTGGAATACACGTGAGAGCAAACACATATGGGTCAGTCCCTTTGCGAATGTCCTTTTATTTCGCGACTTCTTCAACAATCGCGATGACCATTTCCGTCACTTTGACGAGTTCTTCAATTGGCATGCGTTCGTTTGTTGTATGAATTTCCTCGTAACCAACGGCTAGGTTCACTGTCGGAATGCCAAAACCAGCAATGACGTTCGCGTCGCTGCCGCCGCCGCTGTGAAGCAGTTCGCACGGACGGCCAATTTTTGCCGCGGCGCGTTTGGCGATTTCGACAACGTGATCGCCATCAGCAAACTTAAAGCCCGGATACATGACTTGAACGTCGACTTCCGCGCGTCCGCCCATTTCTTTAGCAACCGTTTCAAATGCTTCTTTCATTTTTGCGACTTGCGCTTCCATTTTTTCCGGTACTAATGAGCGAGCTTCGGCTAAAATATCGACGCGGTCACAAACGATGTTTGTTTGCGTACCGCCTTCAAAGCGGCCAATGTTCGCTGTTGTTTCTTCATCGATGCGGCCAAGCGGCATTTGGGCAATCGCTTTAGCGGCAATCGTAATCGCAGAAACACCTTTTTCCGGTGCCACGCCGGCATGCGCTGTTTTTCCGTGAATAACGGCTTTAATTTTCGCCTGAGTTGGCGCCGCGACAACGATATTTCCAACTTTACCGTCGCTGTCTAACGCATAGCCGAATTTCGCTATAATAAGAGACGGGTCTAACGCTTTCGCACCAACAAGGCCGGATTCCTCCCCGACTGTAATAATAAATTGAATCGTGCCGTGTGCGATATTTTGCTCTTTTAACACGCGAATCGCTTCCAGCATCGCCGCCAAACCTGCTTTATCATCGGCGCCTAAAATTGTTGTTCCATCTGTCACGATATAACCGTCTTTAATCGAAGGCTTTACGCCTTTACCTGGTACAACGGTATCCATATGTGAAGTAAAATAAATCGGATCAACTCCTTCTTTTGTTGCTTCTAACGTACAAATCAAGTTACCGGCGCCGTGTCCCGTTTGCGCCATCGTATCATCTTCAATGACATGTAAACCAAGCGCTTCAAATTTCTGTTTTAATACTTTGGCAATTTCGCCTTCGTATTTTGTTTCTGAATCAATTTGTACAAGCTCTAAAAATTCGTCAACTAAACGTTGCTCGTTAATCATCGAAACAAGGCCTCCTATTTATGTATGTATTCAAAAAAAGTATACACGATAGATCGCTGCATGTCATACACCAAAACTTTTACAGAAAAGTGATAACACAAAAGGACAAATATGGCATGCAAGCAATAAAATCTTTTCTACACGTGAATAGAAATTCGAATTTAGCTCATCTATTGTCTCAGTATAAGTATGGTGTTTTTGATTGATGGCTGATTGTAAGACGGATTCCAAAGTTGCAGATCTGGCCCGTTCGTTAAATTTATTGTGAACAATTCCACTTGATAAATATTAGTAAACAACTTTTTTGCAACTCAACCATAAAAAAAGAGATGCCGAAAATCACCGGCATCTCTTTTGTTTATAGCGGAATATTTCCATGCTTTTTCTTCGGACGCTCCTCATGTTTATTGCGCAGCATTTCGAGCGCCTGAATAAGTTTGATTCGCGTTTCGCGCGGATCGATGACATCGTCGACCATGCCGTATTTTGCCGCAACGTATGGGTTGGCGAATTTTTGGCGATACTCTTCAATCTTTTGCGCCCGCGTTTCTTCCGGATTGGCGCTCTTTTCAATTTCGCTGGCAAAGATGATGTTTGCCGCCCCTTGAGGTCCCATAACAGCGATTTCCGCGTTCGGCCATGCAAAGACAACGTCCGCGCCAATCGATTTACTGTTCAGCGCCACATACGCGCCGCCATATGCTTTACGGAGAATGACCGTCAATTTCGGTACTGTTGCTTCCGAGTAGGCATATAAAATTTTTGCCCCGTGGCGGATGATTCCGCCGTGCTCCTGTTTAACGCCTGGGAAAAAACCTGTTACGTCCTCAAACGTAATAATCGGAATATTAAACGAATCACAGAAACGGATAAAACGCGCTGCCTTATCAGAAGAGTCAATGTCAAGACCTCCGGCCATAAACTTCGGCTGGTTGCAAACAAGTCCGATGACTTCTCCTTTGATGCGTGCAAATCCGATAACAATATTTTTCGCGAAATCTTTTTGCACTTCCATAAAGGAGCCTTCGTCGACCACCTGCAAGATCACTTGGCGGACATCATATGGGCGCACCGCATCAATCGGAATCGCATCCGCTAAATCCGGACGGTAGTCATCTTCATCCGGAATTGGTCCCATAGGCGGCTTTTCCTCGTTATTTTGCGGCAAATAGCTTAACAATTTGCGAACTTGTGCGAGCACTTCTTCTTCGGTAGCTCCAGAGAAATGGGCATTACCGCTGATCGTATTATGTACACGGGCACCTCCTAAATCCTCCGCACTGATTTTTTCCCCTGTTACCGTCTCAATGACTTTCGGACCGGTAATAAACATTTGGCTCGTCTTTTCCACCATGAATACAAAATCGGTAATCGCCGGCGAATAAACGGCTCCGCCCGCACAAGGTCCCATAATGACAGAAATTTGCGGAACAACTCCCGAATAAATCGAGTTGCGGTAAAAAATATGTCCATAGCCGTCCAAAGAGAGCACACCTTCTTGAATTCTCGCACCGCCGGAATCGTTTAAACCGATAATCGGTGCACCTGTTTTCGCTGCCAAATCCATGACATTGGCAATTTTTTTTGCGTGCATTTCCCCTAATGCTCCGCCGAATACGGTAAAATCTTGGGAAAATAAAAAGACCGTTCGTCCATTCACTTTGCCGTATCCTGTAACAACACCGTCACCCGGTCCTTTTTTTCCTTCCAACCCGAAATCTGTGCAGCGATGCTCGATAAACGGATTCAATTCAACAAACGTACCTTCATCAACAAGCAAGTCAATTCGTTCGCGTGCTGTCAGCTTTCCTTTGGCATGCTGTTTTTCAATTTTATCATCGCCGCCGCCAAGTTCAATTTCTCGGCGCCGGTCATATAACTCATTAATTTTGTCATACATGTCTGCCATTATTTCTGCACCCCCGCGCCCGGTTTTTGGCAAAGTTCATAAAGAACGCCGCCAGTTGATTTCGGATGCATAAATGCAACAAGATTTCCTCCCGCCCCGATTTTTGGCGTTTCATGAATCATGCGAATTCCTTTTGTTTTCAGCTCATCAATCCGCGCTTGAATGTCGTCCACTCCCAGCGCAATATGATGAATTCCTTCACCGCGCTTTTCAATGAATTTGGCAATGGCGCTGTCAGGCGAAGTCGGCTCTAGCAATTCGATTTTTGATTCACCAATTTTCAAAAAGGCTACTTTTACTTTTTCAGACTCCACTTCTTCCATACCTAACAACTTTAGTTGCAACGTTTCGACATAATATGGAAGCGATTCTTCAATCGATTTCACCGCAATTCCAATATGGTCAATTTTTTTGACTTCCATTTATCCTATCCCCTTTGCTGCAAACTAATCATCACGTTGGAAACGGATACAGTGTAACATTATTGATTTTCGCCATTTCGACAAAAATTCCTGCAACATTTTATAAATTTTATAAATTCCGATATTTGTTTTTGCATGTTTCTTCATTTTCCTCTCTTGTCCCATTTTAGAAATGGCGTTAAAATGAAAATGCAACATTAAATGCAGGGGGGAAGAGCATGTCCCGCAAAAAAACACAAAAGGTTATTGTATACTTAATGCTTGCTTCGATGCTGTTAACGACTGTACTGACAGGCTTAAGCATGTGGATGTAATCGCATAAATGGATTGTCACTCGAAGTTCCAAACATTAATCTATATAAAGTAAAAAAAGGTGACCTTTGTTCGTCACCTTTTTATTACTCCGTATTGTTCCGCCATCTCTTCAAAAGATTGTCCGCTCCGTACAATTAATACTTTCGTTCCAAGCGGCACCTGCTCAAACAATGCTTCTACTTGATGATTGTGAAGACGCACACAACCTTGTGTAATATACATGCCAATTGACTGCGCATTGTTCGTTCCATGTATGCCGTATGTTCGTCCGTCTGTCCCGTTTGCATCAAATCCAATCCAGCGGCTTCCAAGAGGATTGTTCGGTGCCCCTCCTGGAATATTTTTCTTTCGGTAATAAGGTTGTTTGGCTTTAACGGTGACGGTGAACATTCCTTCCGGCGTTAATTCCGTCGTTAATCCTGTTGCAACCGGATAAGTAACTTGGATTTTTCCATCATCGATGAACGCAAGCTGATTGGTGCTTTTATTTATAATAATAAATGGATTGCCAAAAAGCGGATTCGCTCCAAAAAACCAAAGCGGTGATGAAGCAAAAGCAAGAATCGTTGCAAATAAAATCGGCATATAACCACCCTTTGCTTTCTTTATTTTTTATATTGTGAAGCAAAAGGGATTTTTGCATACATTGATTATTCAGGGCTTATGAACCTCTCCCACCTACACGTTGTTTAGAGGCGGGAGACTCCTCGGGGAACATGTTAAATTGGCTTTTAATGATCAAATATTGTTCCATCTCTTTAACGAAATGAAGCAAAGCAGCTCTTTCTTCAAATTCCTCCCGCGTTTTCGGCAGTTCCATCACTTCAAAACGCTTTTTCATCTCCCGAAGCTGTTGAATAAATTTATCTGCCGTATTCCCTGGATGAATCGCATCGCTCAATTTATCGATAAAATCAGCAACCATGTTTCGCTGCTCAACCGTATATGTGATGGACGTGACAAGCGGCAAAAGCCGTTCAATCATTTCAAATTGCTTTTCACGCATGCAAAAATAACGATAATAATAATCTTCACTTCGCAATAAACGATTTTCCACATTTCGCAATGCTAACGTTTTTGCTTTTTGCAGCAAATCTGCCGTAAGCACCAGCTCTTTACCGTCCCAGTCACTTTCATTTGTCCGCAAATATTTCACAATTTCCTTAAAAATAATACGGAATAAATCTTCAATTGCCTGCTGGTACTGTTTTAACTGCTTTTCCGCACTCGGCATGTACATGTTGACAAGCAATGCTACACCAATACCAATGACAATGAGCAACAATTCATTTAATACAAGCGGAACTGTAAATTGTTGGGCGGCATAAAAATGCAGAAAAATGACAGAGCTTGTGGCAATGCCCTCAGTCACCTTTAATATTACCGTTGTCGGAATAAAGAAAAGCAATAACAAACCAATTGAGACAGGATGATAGCCAATCCCTTCAAATACGAGAAATGAAAACAATATCGCAAGCGAGCAGGCGATAAAGCGCGCCCAAGCAACAGATAACGATTTCTTTTTTGTCACTTGAATCGACAGTAGCGTAATAATTCCCGCTGAAACAAAATAATCAAGCCCCAAATATTGGGCAATACTAATGGAGATCGTTGTACCAATCGCCGTTTTGATTGTGCGGTAACCGATTTTAAACATAATTAAGCCCCTTTAAAATATGTAAAGTTAGCTAAAAACTTTTACCATTGTACATAAGTATTATTAAAGTTGACTTAAAACAAAACGAAAGACTGAAAACAACATCAAAGGATATTTCTGAACTTTATCGTAAGCATCGGTCATATCGCGTTTTATGTACCCGTAAATGATAAATCTATCGTATGTATAGAGAAACGATAAAGCGATTGTCTTCAGCAAAAACATCCACCTTTATTATACAAATAATATGCTCATTTTTTACAGCCACCCCATGGGTGATTGAACAGAAGTTTATAAAATAAAGAAAGAGGATGACCGATATGTCTGACCTCACACACAACCAACCATATATATTCTGTCCTATATATGATGGTTGCGGGGTCTGACACTACTTTTAGGCCAGCCTCCTTATGATTTTTTAAAGCATTTTTTCAAGAAATTCCTGCGCCCGCTTGCTTTTCGGCGCGGCGAAAAATTCACTTGGCGGCGCGTCTTCCACAAGCTGTCCCCCGTCTAAAAACAACACGCGATCAGCAACTTCGCGGGCAAATCCCATTTCATGCGTGACGATCGCCATCGTCATTCCCGTATGGGCAAGCGATTTCATCACCTCTAATACTTCTTTTACCATTTCTGGGTCTAACGCTGACGTTGGTTCATCAAATAGCATTACCTCTGGAGACATCGCGAGGGCACGCGCGATCGCGACGCGCTGTTTTTGTCCGCCGGATAAACGGTTTGGATATTCATTGGCTTTTTCCGCTAATCCAACTTTACGAAGCAGTTCCATTCCTTTTGCTTCCGCTTCCGCCTTCGCGATACCTTTTACTTTCATCGGCGCATAAGTTAAGTTTTCCAAAACGGTCATATGCGGGAATAAATGAAAGTGCTGAAATACCATGCCGACATTTTGGCGCACTTTCATAATGTCTGTTTTGCGATTCGTAATTTCTTGATCGCCAATCCATATTTTCCCCTTCGTTGGTTCTTCCAAAAGATTGAGGCAGCGCAAAAATGTCGATTTTCCAGAACCTGAAGGACCAATAATCGCGACGACTTCACCTTGTGCGATCGTTGTTGTAATCCCCTTTAACACCTGTAACTTACCAAATGATTTATGAAGGTCTACTACTTTAATCACTTTTTCTCATTCTCCCTTCAACTGCTTTGCCAAGCAGTGTTAGGATCATTACTAATATATAATAAATAACCCCTGCGATAAGCAACGGTTCAAAAAAAGCATATTTTTCCCCACCGACAATATAGGCGCGGCGCATAATATCCATCGCACCGATGACAGTGACGACTGCTGATTCTTTCGTTAACGTAATAAATTCATTCACTAACGCGGGTAAAATATTTTTAAACGCCTGAGGAAGAATAATATCACGCATCATCGATTTATATGGAATGCCTAATGCCATTGCCGCTTCCCTCTGTCCTTTATCAACCGCCATAATTCCTGCGCGAATAATTTCGGAAATGTAAGCCGCAGAGTTTAAGCCAAAGGCAATCACCGCTGCTGGAAACGCTTCAATTTCAAAGCCGATAATTTGCGGCAATCCAAAATAAATGATCATAAGTTGCAGCACGAGCGGCGTACCGCGAAATACCGATGTATACGCATCGGCAAACCATGTTAATACTTTCATTCTGCCGATCTTAAACAACGCTAAAATAACGCCGAGCGCAAATCCTAACAATGCTGCTAAGGCTACAATTTTTAACGTCACCAATACCCCTTCTAAAATAAACGGGATTGACGGCACAAATTGCGAGAAATTTAAATTCACGCCAAAACCCATCCTTCCTCATGAATAGTGAAAAACGGGGCTGACCGATAAGTGTCTGACCTCACGTACATTCACAATAAAGCTGTCTCATCATGGTCTGACCTCACGCGTGTTTCACAATATATCGTTCATTTATGCAACATGATGTCCCATATATTGTGTTGCGGGGTCTGACACTTGGTTTTTGAGACAGCCTCTGTAGGTCTGACACTTAGCTTTTAGGTCAGCCTCGCAGCCCTTATTATTGCTGGTCAAACCATTTTTTAATGAGCTTGTCCACTTCACCGTTTTTCATTTTTTCTTGTAAGACTTTGTTAAACTCATCCCTTAATTTGCTTCCTTTCGGGAACGCGATCGCTGAACCAGCTTCCTCTTCATTGGTTGGAATTGTATTTCCTTCTAACTTGCCGTTGCTGTTTTTAATATATCCTTTCGCAACTGTATCTTCGATAATCGCCGCATCAAAACGTCCTGCCTGAATTTCTTGAATAAGTTCCGGAATGCGGTTGCGGCTTTCAATTTTCATCTCAATGGTTTTCGCCAATTCTTTTGCTTCTCCTTCTTGAATAGATCCTGTTTGTACACCAACTGTTTTACCTTTTAAATCCTCTACCGTCTTAATGCCGCTTCCTTTTTTCGTTACAATCATATTTTTTGCCACATAATACACGTCAGAGAAATCAACGTTTTTCTTGCGATCTTCCGTTGGCGTCATTCCCGCTAAGACGAAATCTACTTTTCCTGATTGCAAGGCTGGAATAAGACCTGTGAAATCCATGTCAACAATTTCAAATTCATAACCCAATTCTTCTGTGATCATTTTCGCCAAATCGATATCAAATCCAACAATTTCGTCACCTTTTGCTGTATCTATGTACTCAAAAGGAGCATAGTCAGCGGAAGTCCCCATTTTTAACACTTTCTTTTCTTCTCCGCCGCTCTGTTTTTCCGATGACTTTTCTGAAGTGCCGCAAGCAGAAAGTAAGCCAATTAATAGAATGCTAGATAACAATAGTGAAAACCACTTTTTCATTACTTATTATCCCCTTTCTTATTTTCTTAAAATTTTAAATAATTTTAATAATATTATGAAATAGGTTTTTACGTATTGCAATCATTATTTTTAAATGAAGAATATATATTCTATGAGTTGTATATTAACACGTTTATTTATAAATATGCAACATCTTTTTTAATTATAAAATTTATTTTTTTGTTTTCTGAAAATAGTAACTCACTTTTTCAAAAAATAACAATGCTTATGTCTCAACGTTTTTGACCAGTTGCATATGCTTGTTAACCTCTCTCATTACTTTATAAAAAATAGAGACTGACTCAAAATGAGACAGTCTCTATACTTCATCGCAATATGTTTCGAACGCCGCTTGTAATTTTTGAATGACTTCAACCGGTTCATGTCCTTCAATTTCATGACGCTCAATCATTGTGCAAATTTTTCCGTCTTTTAACAGCGCAAATGACGGGGAAGATGGCGGATAACCTTCAAAATACTCTCTTGCTCTTGCCGTTGCTTCTTTATCTTGTCCGGCAAAAACCGTAACAAGATAATCCGGACGCTTATCGTAATGAATCGCGTGAGCCGCCGCTGGACGAGCAATGCCGCCGGCACAGCCGCATACAGAGTTCACCATCACAAGCGTTGTCCCTTTTCTTGTTAATGCTTTATCCACCTCTTCTGGGGTGCGCAATTCTTCATAGCCCGCTTCAACCATTTCTTTGCGCGCCTGCTCGACAACATCATTCATAAAAAATTGAAAGTTAAATTGCATATGATTCGCTCCTTCTTTTTTTTTTCATCATACCAATAAGATGAGCATTGTTTCAATTAATATGACATGCTTAAACTTTTGGCTTGATGTCAAAACATTGGTCTAAAACCCAAAAGAGTATATTTTTTGTATATTTTATTGTTTATTTCGGATCAAGTACAGAAATATTTGTAAGTTGGGATTTGTACTGTGTGAAAAGGGTTTAACTAACAGGGGACATTAATGGAATCAAAAAGTAAGCAACATATTGTGCGGCAATCATAAAGTCGTTTAAAGGTAATTGCACCAAAACAGCAATAATCGCACAGAATCAATTATTTTGTAGTGTACTTTCGCTTTTCGTGAACAATTTTCAATACCCGTAGAATAGAAAACATACATGAATGAACATGATATGAATGTCAATTATTTTTTGAAAGGAGTGTTAAACATGGCTGATATGAAAGTAATGGTGAATGCTGTTTGGGGATGGTGGAATAAAAGGGAATGGAACGCGTAAAACAGAGCATGATTGAATTCATAAAGGGGATTATTGAAAATATAAACCAAATGATCGTGGCATTAGTTGAATTTGATTATGAAAAAGCTTACGAAGAAATGAACAAAAAAAAATAATTATGTAAACTCAATTGAGAATGTAAAAAGAAGAAGTTCGCTACATCTATTGTGAAAGATAGGCTTACCGCCTATCTTTTCTTTCAGTATATCAGTACGATTTGATTTTTGCTTCAAATTGTCTAAGCGTTAATTGATTTAGCTCTGGAAGACCTTCTTCTTCCAAGGAAATTGTTTTTCCTTCGTAAACAGGGTAGACTCCTTGCCATCCCCCGACAATGGTATAAAATTCTGTTCCTGAAACAGGTTTTAGAAAGCAAACATATCGTCCCTCAGCCATCGGTCCTGGATAAACTTTGTTGATAGGATTTAAAGGAGCAGGAAGAGGTTCAATACCGGTTGATAACACGTTAATGATTTTGCCACCGGCTCCTTTTAAATATTTGTCGACATGAAAGCTTTGTACAAAATTGACGAGCTGACCGTCTTGTACAGATTTGTCCAACGGCTGTTTCTGATGTGAAGTATCGAACCAGCCATAAGCAATGAATGTTGAGCTGCTTACTAAATCCTTTATGTTTGCGGCACGCTTAATATTTACCACTTGTTTTGGAATGGCATTATTATGCGCCTCAACAGGTAAATGAAACATAAATAGCAAACATATACAGATTAAAAACTTAGACCATACTTTCATTCAATCACCTCATCATATCTCTTTGTTGAGCGTTACTATTGTTTAACAATTTTTCTTTTTTTATGTGACCGTTTTGTACATATTTCCTTTTCCCTCATCAGCAAAGTTGTTTTTTTTCATTTTTACACCTGTAAGGAAAAACAAATTTGCACAGTTTAATAGGCATCACTCCGCAATCTATTTGGCCTTCACGCCGATGGCTTAACGTAGGATTTTTTTATGGTGGCAGTCCCCCAAATAAAGATCTTCAACAATCGGGGGCGATTGTTGAATAAGCATCTATTAAACGGCTTTGTTATTTAGCTTTTAAGGTGAATATTCTTTGTCAGTAAAAAATAAAGGTCTGACCTCACGCGTATTTCACAATATATCGTTCATTTATCTAATATGATATCGTATATATGGTCTGCTTTTTATACGAAAATGTCCCATAGTTATGTCCCCAAAAAAGAAAACGGCCTGTGATATGCCTAATCATTAAGCAAGTCACAGACCCGTCCATTTTCATTTATCGTGGTGGCTGGTAAGTCATGGACGTTTGAGGCAGCCTCTGTTTTAACTTTATTCTCTTTCTGCACATATGAAAACATGACTAATCTATGATTCCCTTTATTTTTTAGGATTTTTAGATTTTACATCTTGATAAATTTATTCAGACGCTTTTTTGTTTTCATAAATCTGCAATAGCTCTTGTACGGCTTTCGTTACAGAGAGCGTGCCGGAGATTACATTGTTTTCAATTATCGGCAGCTTTTCTTTAATTTGTGGATGCGAGAAAAAGCTTGTTTCAAGATAATCTTTAATCATCGAGTAAATCCAGTCTTTCAGCTGATTGCGCCGGCGCATTTCAAACACGCCTGACTTTTTCGTCGTTTCTACAAACTGCTCAACAACTTGCCAAATTTCCGGAATTCCTTCGCCCAGCAATGCGGAGCATGTATAAGCTTTTGTTTCCCACCCTGGCGTTGCCGGACGCAAATAGTGAAGAAACTGATTATATTCTTCTTTTGCCGCCAAAGCTTTTGGTTTATTATCTCCGTCTGCTTTATTAATCACAACGGCATCGGTCAGCTCCATAATTCCTTTTTTCATCCCTTGCAGTTCGTCTCCTGCCCCTGTCAGCGCAAGAAGCATAAAGAAATCAACCATGCTGCGGACAACGAATTCGCTTTGACCGACACCAACCGTTTCAATCAAAATGACATCGTAGCCTGCGGCTTCACATAAAAGCATCGTTTCCCGCGTTTTGCGATGAACGCCGCCAAGTGTGCCGCCGGATGGAGATGGGCGGATAAATGCCCGCGGGTCGCGCGACAAATTTTCCATCCGCGTTTTGTCGCCAAGAATGCTCCCGCCTGTAATGGAGCTGCTCGGGTCGACCGCAAGAACGGCAACGCGATGGCCGTTCTCGCATAAAAATTTTCCGAATGCTTCGATAAACGTGCTTTTTCCCGCACCGGGCACGCCGGTAATCCCGATGCGAATCGATTTGCCGACATGCGGCAGCAACGCGTTTAAAATTTGCTGCGCCATTTCCATATGTTTGGCGGCATTGCTTTCGACAAGGGTGATCGCCTGCGCTAAAATCGTACGGTCGTTGCTGAGCACCCCTTCAACATATTCGGCAACAGACCGTTCTCTCCTTTTGACAAACCGTCTTCTATCAGATGGGGGAGCAGAGGATTCATCATTTTTTTTTACATACGTTGTCGCAAACTCTTTTGACTCTTCTTCCGGAACCCACTCAGGGCGGTATGTTCGCTCATTGTTCATTGCTTCACTTCCTCATAGCCGAGGCGTTTATAAATTTCCTCAAGCACTTTTTCCGCCGCTCTTGGAATGATTGTTCCTGGACCGAAAATCGCCGCTGCACCATGTTCATATAAAAACTCATAATCTTGCGGCGGAATCACCCCGCCGACAACGACGACAATGTCTTCACGGCCTAACTTGCGCAGTTCTTCGACAAGCTGCGGCAGCAATGTTTTATGGCCGGCCGCAAGCGAGCTGATTCCGACAACATGAACGTCATTTTCAACAGCTTGCCGCGCTGTTTCTTCCGGTGTTTGGAACAACGGACCAATATCGACGTCAAATCCTAAATCGGCAAACGCCGTTGCAATGACTTTCGCGCCGCGGTCATGACCGTCTTGTCCCATTTTCGCAATCATAATGCGCGGTCTGCGCCCTTCTTGCTCATAAAATTCGTCTGTCATTTTCTTGATGCGCTCGATTTCTTCCTCATTTGTAAATTCAGAACTATACACGCCGCTGACCGAGCGGATAACTGCTTTATGACGTTTTGCCACTTTTTCGATCGCATAGGAAATTTCCCCTAATGTCGCGCGGACGCGAGCGGCTTGTACGGCAAGTTCTAATAAGTTGCCTTCTCCTGTTTCTGTCGCTTTTGTAATCGCATCCAGCGCTTCCTGCACTTTCTGTTCGTCACGGGAAGCACGAAGTTGCTTTAACTTTTCAATTTGGCGGAGACGTACAGCCGTATTATCGACTTCAAGAATATCAATCGGCTCTTCCTTTTCCGGGCGGTATTTGTTCACGCCGATAATCGTCTCAGCGCCGGAATCAATTTTCGCCTGCCGTCTTGCGGCCGCTTCTTCAATGCGCATTTTCGGAAGTCCTGTTTCAATCGCTTTTGCCATGCCGCCTAAGCTTTCGATTTCTTCAATATGCTTCCATGCCCGGTTCATTAATTCATTTGTTAATGCTTCGACATAATAAGATCCTGCCCACGGGTCAATGACATTACAAATTCCTGTTTCGTCTTGTAAATAAAGCTGCGTATTGCGGGCAATTCTCGCTGAGAAATCGGTCGGCAGGGCAATTGCCTCATCAAGCGCGTTTGTATGAAGCGATTGTGTATGACCAAGCGCGGCTGCATGCGCCTCAATACAAGTGCGCGCAACGTTGTTAAACGGATCCTGCTCCGTTAAGCTCCATCCCGATGTTTGTGAATGCGTCCGCAATGCGAGCGATTTCGGATTTTTCGGGTTAAATGTTTTCATCATTTTTGCCCAAATGACGCGTGCCGCTCTCATTTTGGCGACTTCCATGAAGTAGTTCATGCCGATCGCCCAGAAGAATGAAAGTCTTGGAGCAAACGAATCAATATCAATACCCGCCTTCAATCCGGTGCGGACATACTCCAGCCCGTCAGCAAGGGTATAAGCTAGCTCAATATCAGCAGGCGCGCCTGCTTCCTGCATATGGTAACCGGAAATACTGATGCTGTTGAACTTTGGCATGTATTTAGACGTGTATTCAAAAATATCGGCGATAATGCGCATCGATGTTTCCGGCGGATAAATGTACGTATTGCGCACCATGTATTCTTTTAAAATATCATTTTGGATGGTCCCTGAAAGCTTATCCTGCGTCACGCCTTGTTCTTCCGCTGTGACGATATAAAACGCCATAATTGGCAGCACAGCGCCGTTCATTGTCATCGAAACCGACATTTGATCAAGCGGAATGCCGTCAAACAAAATTTTCATATCCAAAATCGAGTCAATCGCTACGCCCGCTTTTCCAACATCGCCGACAACGCGCGGATGATCGGAGTCATAACCGCGGTGCGTCGCAAGGTCAAAGGCGACAGAAAGACCTTTTTGCCCCATCGCTAAATTGCGGCGGTAAAACGCGTTGCTTTCTTCCGCTGTAGAAAATCCGGCATATTGCCGAACCGTCCATGGCCGACTGACATACATCGATGGATACGGGCCGCGCAAATACGGCGGAATGCCCGGCATATAATCGAGAAAATCGAGCCCCTCTATATCTTTTTTCGTATATAACGGCTTAATCGCAATTTGCTCGTTTGTTTGGAAAAGAAGGTCATCAATCGAAGCCTTTAATTTTTCTTCAATCGCTTGTTTCCATTGCTGCTCGTCTACTTTTTTTCTCGGCACGCGCAAAGAAACGTTCGTAAAATCGACCTTTCTACTCATCGAGAGCCACCCCCATGTCTTTCATAAATTCCGCCAGCGTCTCATAACAATTCGAGCCGATATGGATAAAGCCGTCGATTCCAGCTTTCACAAATGCTTCTTCAACTTCCGGGGCTTGTTTTCCGGCGACATACAGCTTCAAGTGTGGATTTGCTTTTTTCAGTTCCGCCGCAATCGTCGGAACGGTGTCAACGTAACTTTCGTCTGAGCCGCAAATAATATAATGCGTACCTTCAACGGAAAGCGCTCCTTGCACGGCTTCTTCCGCTGATATATAACCGTTATTTTTCACGACCTCAAAACCGCCCGCTTCAAAAAAGCCCGTAATAAAATCGGCTCTTGCTTTATGTTTCGGGATTGCTCCAAGGTTAATTAACGCGACTTTCGGCCGGCTGCCTTGCTTTTCTAAATGGGCTTCAGACGCCTTTCGCAGCTTTTCAAACGGTTCGGCTAATCGCCATTGCTGAATCGGTTCAATTTGAACGGACGGACTGTCTTCCGCTAACGCCTTTTCCATTTCCTGAACGGTCGCTCGGCACGCAACCATAGAAATAGCTGTTTGTACAAATTTTCTCTCGCTAAATCCTGCTTTTAATTGTTCCACATTTTCTTCTTTTAATGGCGGTTCAGAAGATGGCCCTGTATGTTCATCGGCTTTTTGTCTTTGAACCGGTGACTCTGCCAAGTTCGCATAAAAGTTTGTCCCGACCATTTTCTCTTTGCGCATCTTTACATTTTTCTTTCGTAATTCAGCCACTTTTTTCACTTCTGCTTGAACAAATCCTTCTTCAAGCGCTTTCATCATGCTGCCCTTGGCTTCGATTTGCTGGAACAGCTTCCATGCTTCTTCGGCTAACTGCGCCGTTAACGATTCAACATAATAGGAACCGCCGGCAGGGTCAATCACTTTGCCTAAATGTGATTCTTCAAGAAGAATAAGTTGTGTATTGCGGGCAATTCTTCGCGAAAACTCATCCGCCTGCTGAATCGCTTCATCAAACGGTGAGACATGAAGGCTGTTTACGCCACCAACAGTTGCTGCAAACGCTTCCGTTGTCGCCCGAAGCATGTTTACATATGGATCATATACCGTTTTTGTAAAATGTGATGTGCGGGCATGAATCCACATTTTTTGCGATTCCTCATTGCCGCCAAACGCTTGTACAATATTGGTCCAAACAAGACGTGCCGCGCGAAGCTTCGCAATTTCCATAAAGAAATTCGCACCAATGGCAAATGAAAAGCTGATGCGCTGTGCCGCCTCATCGATTGTTAAGCCGCGGTTTAGACATTCATTTAAATATTCTACCGCCGTTGCAAACGCAAACGCTAGCTCCTGCACCGCATTCGCTCCGCCATTATGATATGGTTCACTATGAACGATGATCGTTTTTACGTTCGGCATATGCTCTTTCGTCCATGTGGTAATGTCCGCCATTACGTCATATAATGTCGTTAAGGAAGCCGACGATTTCCCTTTTGTCACAAGAGAGGCAAGCGGATCCATTCCGATCGTGCCGCGCATTCTTTCAAGCGGAATTTGCTGCTTTTGCAAATAAGCCGCTAACAAGGAAAGAAACGACAAAGAACTTTCGCCTGCATCAATCCGAAGTGAATAGTCTTGGAGGGAAATTCCAGAGAACATCTCCTCTACATCATGGAGTGAAGTGACAGAAAACCCAAGCCGTTCCAACACAAGATGAATTTCCGTCTGTCCTCTCTCTAAATCATGCTTGACCATTTCATTCCATTCCTTAGCGCTGTTTGCGGATAGCTCTTGGCTTACCGCCCACGGTTCGCGAATGTAGCCGTTCGCTTCTATCCCGCGCACATAGCCTGGAAACCCAGGATACTGTTCAATATGTTCAAGTGATTCGATATCTTTGCGTGTATAAATCGGTTTAATGCGAAAATTCTCGTAAGTAGTAGAATAAAGCTTTTCAATCGGTTTTCCTTTTAAAGACTTTTCTACTTCCTGCTGCCACTCTTCATAAGTCGGCAGCGGAAACGCCTCGTTTTTCATCGCAGAGATATCTGTCATCATAGTCCCTCCCCTTACTTAAAGAAAGCCATTTCTCCCATCCCTCAGAAGAAATCGCTTACTTTCAAATTTTTAGAAATATTCTCTATAAATTTATTGTAGTATATCTGCATATTTCTAGCAATGAACAAAACGAATGAAAGCTTCTGGACAGATTTTTCTTTTCATCGGACTGATCTTTCGTTTTTTTCTCATTTATTCCTGCTAATATTCCTCATGTATGGAATAAAAAATCCACCGCGAAATGATTAGCGGTGGATTTTTTCGTATTAATAAATCGGTGTATTGTCTTTTGAAATGTTTTCTAAAATCTCTTTTACACGTGCTAGGAAGCGGCCGCAGATTAAGCCGTCAAGAACGCGGTGGTCAAGAGACATACATAAGTTCACCATATCGCGGACAGCGATCATGCCGTTGCTCATGACAACCGGACGTTTGACAATGGCTTCTACTTGTAAAATCGCTGCTTGCGGATAGTTGATAATGCCCATCGATTGTACAGAGCCGAAAGAACCTGTATTGTTCACTGTGAATGTGCCGCCTTGCATATCTTCCGGGCGAAGTTTGCCCGCGCGCACTTTCGCTGCTAATTCGGCAATTTCACGGGCGATGCCTTTGATTGATTTTTCATCGGCATGTTTAATAACAGGTACGAATAACGCATCTTCTGTTGCAACAGCGATCGAGATGTTAATGTCTTTCTTCTGTACGATTTTGTCACCCGCCCACATCGAGTTGATTTGCGGGAATTCTTTTAATGCTTGCGCAACCGCTTTAACGAAGAACGCAAAGTATGTTAAGTTGAAGCCTTCGCGTTTCTTGAATTCGTCTTTGATAGAATCGCGGTAGGCAACTAAGTTCGTTACGTCCACCTCAATCATTGTCCAAGCATGCGGAGCTTCATGCTTGCTGCGAAGCATGTTCGCGGCAATCGCTTTACGAACAGGCGTAACAGGAATTTCCACATCGCCCGGTTGAACTGGAACGTTAGGTGCTGCCGCTTGTTTTGGTGCTGCTTGTGCAGGCGCTTCTGCTTTCGGTGCCTCTTGAACCGGCTGTGCTGGAGCCGCCTGCTGAACTTGCGCAGCTGGCTGTTTTTGATCAGCGGTTGGAATATTGCCAGACTCAATGAGCTTCAGAAGGTCTTTGCGCGTAATGCGTCCGCCCATGCCTGTTCCTTGTACTTGCTCAAGGTCAATATTGTGCTCTTGCGCAAGACGGAGGACAGCCGGTGAATAGCGGCCTTTTGTCCCTGCCGGTTTTTTAGGTGTTTGAGCTGGAGCTGCTGCTTGTGCAGGTGCTTGTGCTTTTGGCGCTTCTTCTTGTTTTGCTTCAACAGCTGGAGCTTCAGGAACTGCTGTACCTTCTCCTTCTACTTCGATCGTACAAATCACCGCACCTACTGGTAATGTTTCACCTTCAGCAGCGATTAATTCTTTAATGACGCCAGTGAAAGATGAGGGAACTTCTGCGTTAACTTTATCTGTCATGACTTCGGCGATTGGGTCGTATTTGTTCACTTTGTCGCCGACAGATACGAGCCATTTGCTAATCGTGCCTTCTGTGACACTCTCGCCTAGCTGGGGCATTGTCATTTGTTCAATTGCCACGTTGATGACCTGGTTACTAAAATCTACATATCGCGATGGAACCAGCAAAACTGCTTGCCGCTCAGGAAACACCTGAGTTCCCATCAGGAAGGGAATCCTAATGTCTCACCTGCTGTGAAAGACAACCCGTGGCTCGCTGTTAGCGATAGTCTAGTCGTGCACCATTCCTTCCATCGGTCAGTACACGACTACGATTTTAGTAACCAGGTTTACACCTCCTTTAATTGAATTTGATACTGGTTCAGCCAACAACATTTGTGCAACATGTTCCATAATGACCATTCATGTTCATGCTTGAAATTCTCGATTTTCCTCAACATTATCGCGATAGATTGGTGTTGTTTCTTGCCGCTGTTTGATTGTTTGTAGGATTCTTCCATCGACCCTAACATGGCAATCAAACGGCGTTTCACTTTCGTTTTTATGGTGTCAATGAGTTCTTTTGGCAATCGTTCATGATACCCTAATCCTCGTCTGCCAATGACGAATGCGGCACTTTCATGAACGGATAAACCGTATTTTTTCATATACTTGAAACGTCCGATGACGCTTGTGTACGACGGATTCACCTTTTTGATGCGAAAACCAAGCCGCATCCCCCGACGAAGGATCGTTTCCGTCAGCTTTTTCTTTTTAAAGTTGTGCGTGAAGCGATTGAATCGTTTGTCCGTATCATGTTGTTGTCTTAGTTGGATGTTTTCGATGACCACTGCGCCCACATTTTCTTGAAGCAACCAATCATACACATCGCGAACGGTTTCACCGATGAGGTTGTTTCGCTTATTCGCTTTCACATATTCGAGTTCATGACAGTAAAACACTTTCGAACTCTTCTTCATTTCCTTCTTACATGCGGAAAGGGGAGACGATGGAAAAGATGGAGAACATTCATCCCTCCACATCCAATAACAGGAGATATTTACATGATTTCATACATGTTTATAGATGTTTAACAAACTACTTATATCTCCCATCCTGGTTAAAAAAACTATGTTGGCTACATTTGTCCCCTTAGAATGCAGCTAATTCACGCATTGCTTTTTCGACTTTGTCAGGGTTTACCATGAAGAATTTCTCCATTGTTGGCGCATATGGCATTGCCGGCACATCAGGACCGGCAAGACGCATGATAGGCGCATCTAAATCGAATAAGCAATGTTCAGCAATAATTGCTGCGACCTCGCTCATGACGCTTCCTTCTTTGTTATCTTCAGTGACAAGAAGCACTTTGCCTGTTTTGCTTGCTGCTTCAATGATTGCTTCTTTGTCTAACGGATAAACGGTACGCAAGTCTAATACATGAGCAGAAATGCCGTCCTGCGCCAAGCGTTCTGCTGCTTGAAGCGCAAAGTGTACGCATAATCCGTAAGTGATAACGGTAATGTCGTCGCCTTCGCGTTTGACGTCCGCCTTACCGATTGGCAATACGTAATCCTCTTCAGGAACTTCGCCTTTAATTAAGCGGTATGCACGTTTATGCTCGAAGAATAAGACAGGGTCTTCGTCACGAATCGCTGCTTTTAACAATCCTTTTACATCATAAGGAGTGGACGGCATAACAATTTTTAAACCAGGCTGGTTTGCAAATACCGCTTCAACCGATTGCGAGTGATAAAGCGCACCGTGAACACCGCCGCCATATGGTGCACGGATGACAACCGGGCAGTTCCAGTCGTTGTTTGAACGATAGCGGATACGAGCCGCTTCAGAGATGATTTGGTTTACTGCAGGCATGATGAAGTCAGCAAACTGCATTTCGGCAATCGGACGCATACCGTACATCGCCGCACCGATTGCCACACCAGCGATTGCAGACTCGGCCAGCGGCGTGTCAATGACGCGCTCTTCGCCAAACTGCTCGTACAAACCTTGAGTCGCTTTAAATACTCCACCTTTTTTACCTACGTCCTCACCTAATACAAACACGCGCGGATCGCGTTCCATTTCTTCGCGAATCGCCATCGTCACGGCATCAATGTATGAAATTACTGGCATTGTTCATTCCCCCTTACTTCTCAGCATATACGTACTTCAATGCATGTTCCGGTTCAGCATACGGTGCTTTTTCGGCGTAATCTGTTGCTTCGTTTACTTGTTTCATGACACGGTCAAGAATTTCTTTTTCTAATTCATCTGTTAAAACGCCTACTTCTTTTAAGTAGTTCGCAAATGAGATGATTGGGTCTTTCGCTCTTGCTTCCGCTAACTCTTCCGGCGTGCGGTATGCGCGGTCATCGTCGTCAGAAGAGTGAGCTGTTAAACGGTAAGAAACTGTTTCGATTAATGTCGGACCTTCACCGCGGCGAGCACGGTCTGCTGCTTCTTTCACGACTTTGTACACTTCTAGCGGATCGTTTCCGTCAACTGTATATCCAGGCATGCCATAACCAATTGCACGGTCAGACACTTTTTCGCATGCTAATTGTTTTTCGATTGGAACAGAAATCGCGTATCTATTATTTTCACACATGAAAATGACTGGCAATTTATGAACGCCTGCGAAGTTCAAACCTTCATGGAAGTCACCTTGGTTAGAAGAACCTTCACCGAATGTAACGAATGAAACGAAATCTTTTTTCTCCATTTTTCCCGCTAACGCAATACCAACAGCATGCGGAACTTGCGTTGTTACTGGCGAAGAACCTGTTACGATGCGGTTTTTCTTTTTACCGAAGTGACCTGGCATTTGGCGTCCGCCGGAGTTCGGATCTTCCGCTTTCGCAAATGCAGAAAGCATTAATTCTGTTGGTGTCATACCAAACGTTAATACGACACCCATATCACGGTAGTAAGGTAAGACGTAGTCTTTTGTGCGGTCTAAAGCGAATGCTGCCCCGACTTGCGCTGCTTCTTGACCTTGGCAGGAAATAACGAACGGAATTTTACCAGCGCGGTTTAAAAGCCACATACGCTCGTCGATTTTACGAGCTAAAAGCATCGTTTCATACATTTCTAATACTGTTTCATCGCTTAAACCTAACGCTTTATGACGATTTTCTGCCATCGAAAAAACCTCCTTTATTCAATTAAAAATGAATAGCTTTACCATCAACAGCTAACGCTGCTTCCATCATCGCTTCTGATAATGTCGGATGCGGATGAATCGTGTGGGCAACTTCCCATGGTGTTGCGTCAAGCACGCGGGCAAGACCTGCTTCAGAAATCATGTCTGTTACGTGAGGACCGACCATATGAACGCCAAGCAAGTCGTTCGTTTCCGCATCGGCAACAATTTTCACAAAACCTTCCGCTTCGCCGAAGACAAGCGCTTTACCAATCGCTTTGAACGGGAATTTGCCAACTTTCACTTTGTATCCTTTTTCTTTTGCTTCTTCTTCTGTTAAACCGACGCTTGCTACTTCTGGACGGCTGTATACGCATTTTGCAATCATTGTGTAGTCAATTGGCGTTGGATTTTGCCCGGCGATATGTTCAACGGCAACGATACCTTCATGAGAAGCGACATGAGCTAATTGCAAGCCGCCGATCACGTCACCGATTGCATAAATATGAGATTCTTTTGTTTGATAGAATTCGTTTGTTTGAATGAATCCTTTTTCGACAACGATATCTGTATTTTCTAAGCCGATTCCTTCAATATTTGCTTGACGGCCGACAGAAACAAGCATTTTTTCCGCTGTAAATGCTTTTTGTTCACCTTTATGTTCCGCTTTAATTGTAACGCCGTTTCCTTTTTCAAGCGTTTCAGGCAATACTTTTGCGCCTGTTACAATGTTGATGCCGCGCTGCTTTAATACTTTTTCTACTTCTTTTGAAACGTCGCGGTCTTCTGTTGGTAAAATACGGTCTGCATATTCTAGTACGGTTACTTCCACACCAAAGTCGTTCAACATAGAAGCCCACTCAATACCGATAACGCCGCCGCCAACGATAATGATCGATGCCGGAAGTTTTTCTAATTGCAGCGCTTCGTCAGACGTAATCACTAACTCACCGTCAATATCCAATCCCGGCAATGTACGCGGACGGGAGCCTGTCGCAATGATGACGTTTTTCGGAACAAGCATTTCGTTTTCGCCGCCGTTGTTCATTTCAACAGAAATTGTTCCCGGCATTGGCGAGAAAATAGACGGACCTAAAATGCGGCCTGTTCCTTCGTAAACATCAATTTTCCCTTTTTTCATTAAGCCTTGAACACCTTTATGTAGCTGTTCAACGATGTTGCGTTTGCGCTCCTGTACTTTGACGAAATCTAGCTTTACGTCACTGGCAAGTACGCCAAATTTTTCGCTTTCTTTTGTTTGCGCGTATACTTCCGCACTGCGGAGCAATGCTTTGCTTGGAATACATCCGGCATGTAAGCAAGTTCCGCCAAGCTTTCCTTTCTCCACTACGGCTGTTTTTAATCCAAGCTGCGCCGCGCGAATCGCTGCGACATATCCGCCCGTACCGCCGCCTAGTATGACGAGATCATATTCTTTTGCCATCGTTTTCTCTCCTTTCTATTGCAGAACTTTGGCTTTAGTAAAATTTCCAGGGTATACCTTCTCTTTCTCTTCACCGCGCAATACACGCAGAGCTCCTTCTGCAAGAGCTTGCAGTTCGTTTTCACCAGGCTGAACGATGACATCAGCAATCCAGTTGACGCGGTCGGCGATTTCTTTAGCGAATGCTTTTCCGTATGCCAAGCCGCCCGTTAAAATGATTGCATCGACTTTTCCGGCTAACACTGCGCTTGCAGCACCAATTTCTTTCGCCACTTGATAAGCCATGGCACTGTATACTAGTTTTGCCTTTTCATTGCCTGCTTCAATCATTTTCTCCACTTTCACAGCGTCATTTGTGCCAAGATAGCCCACTAATCCACCTTGACCAACAAGCATTTTCATAATCTCTTCACGGTAATATTCTCCTGAGAAGCATAATGAAACAAGATCGCCTGCCGGTACTGTTCCAGCACGTTCCGGGCTGAATGGCCCTTCGCCGTCTAATCCATTGTTAACGTCAACAACACGACCTTGTTTATGCGCTCCGACGGTAATTCCACCGCCCATATGAGCGACAATTAAATTTAACTCTTCATATTTTTTACCTAACTGCTTGGCAACACGACGAGCAACCGCTTTTTGGTTTAAAGCGTGGAAAATACTTCTTCGTTCAATCAAGGCAAAACCAGAAATTCTCGCAATTGGGTCAAGCTCATCGACAACAACCGGGTCAACGATAAACGCAGGAATATTGAGAGAAGAGGCGATTTCATGCGCTAAAATACCGCCAAGATTAGAAGCATGCTGCCCTGCATATCCTTTACGCAAATCTTCCAGCATTTGTTCATTCACACGATATGTTCCGCCTTCAATCGGACGCAACAGCCCGCCGCGGCCGCAAACTGCGCTTAATTTAGAGATGTTAATGCCTTCTTGGTCAAGCGTTTCTAAAATTGTTTGTTTGCGGAATTCATATTGATCAATAATCGATTTATATGACTGAATCACATCCGCATCATGACGAATCGTTTTTTCAAAAACGGAACGTTCATTATCAAATACGCCGATTTTTGTGGAAGTAGAGCCCGGATTAATGACTAGGATACGAAATTCTTTTTCCTGCAAGGTAATGACCTCCATTTTAAGTTTGGAAGGGGCTGACCACATGTATTTCACAGTATATATCGTGTTATGAGGTCTGGTTAGGTCAGCCTCTTCCTTTTTTATTATGGTAGTTAGCGATTGCGACGACGGCTTAAAATATGTTGACCGTTTTGCAGGAACTGGCTGCGGGATTTGCGCATTTTTTCGATACGCTCTTCAGCAAGACGGTCTGCCGCTTTGTATGTCGGAATGTTGTCGCGTTTGGCGATCTCGAATACTTTTTCAATGTTGTTGTAGATTTGTTCTACTTTCTTCATCGCACGTTCACGGTTATAGCCGTATAATTCGTCCGCTACGTTAATAACGCCGCCGGCGTTAATGACATAGTCCGGAGCGTAAACGATCCCCATTTCATGAATGATGTCGCCGTGTCTTGCTTCTCTTAATTGGTTGTTTGCCGCACCAGCGATCACTTTTGCTTTTAATTGTGGAATGGTTTCGTCGTTAATGATTCCACCAAGCGCACACGGTGCGAAAATGTCGCAGTCTACACCATAAATATCGTTAGGATCAACAGCCTTCGCGCCAAACTCTTCGACAACGCGTTGAACCGCTTCCTTGTTAATGTCTGTTACGATTAATTTCGCGCCTTCTTCATGAAGGTGACGGCATAAGTTGTAAGCTACGTTACCAACACCTTGAACAGCAATCACTTTACCTTCTAATGAATCGCTGCCAAACGCTTCTTTTGCAGCCGCTTTCATACCGCGATATACACCATAAGCGGTTACAGGAGATGGGTTACCTGATGAACCGAAAGCAGGTGAAATACCTGTTACGTAATCCGTTTCTTCGTAAATGATATCCATGTCAGCGACTGTTGTACCAACATCCTCCGCTGTAATATAGCGGCCGTTTAAGCCTTGAATAAAGCGGCCGAACGCACGGAACATTGCTTCGTTTTTGTCTTTGCGCGGGTCGCCGATGATAACCGTTTTACCGCCGCCAAGGTTTAAGCCGGCAGCTGCGTTTTTGTAAGTCATACCGCGTGCTAAACGAAGCGCGTCTTCAATAGCTGCTTCCTCAGATTCATACATCCACATACGCGTACCGCCTAGGGCTGGTCCTAATGTTGTATCGTGGATAGCAATAATCGCTTTTAATCCTGATTCTTTATCCTGACAGAATACTAATTGTTCATAGTCGTATTTTTCCATATATTTGAAGATTTCCATATTTTATTTCCTCCCCAAAAAAATTTCGTTTATTTTGATGCGGTACAAACCGCAAGAGCTAACGAATAAAGTTTGCTTTCTGCTGAATCTGCACGCGATGTTAAAACGATTGGAGCTTTTGCCCCGGCAATGACCGCACCTACTTTTGCATGAGCGAAATATACTAATGACTTATAAAGCACGTTTCCTGTTTCGATATTAGGAACGAGAAGAATATCTGCCCGCCCTGCGACTTCGCTTTCGATGCCTTTATGTTCCGCTGCCAGCATAGATACAGCGTTATCGAGCGCTAAAGGCCCGTCAACGATGCAATCGGCAATTTGTCCGCGCTTGTTCATCGCAGACAACAGAGCGGCATCGAGCGTTGCCGGCATCGCCGGATTCACGACTTCAACGGCTGCAAGCGGTGCTACTTTTGGCTTTTCAACACCAATTGCTTTAGCTACGGAAACAGCATTAGCGATAATTTGTGCCTTTTGCTCTAAATCTGGCGCAATATTCATTGCCGCGTCCGTAACAATGATGTAGCGGTCATAGCCGGCTACCTCAAATACGGCAACATGCGATAATACTTTTCCTGTACGCAAACCAAACTCTTTATTTAAAACCGCTTTTAAAATCGTTGCTGTTGGAACATTTCCTTTCATCAGTATATTTACTTCGTTTAAATGTACAGCTTTTACCGCGAGTTCAGCTGCTTGTACTTTCGAATTCGCATGTACAATTTGAATTTTGCCATTTTTTGCATACTTTTCGTTTTTTTGTGATAACAATTGTGAAATTTTTTCACGGTCTCCATAAAGAATAAATTGCCCAAAATTATTATCCAGCGCCATCGTTACCGCTTCAATCACTTCTTCATCTTCCGCGGCGGCAACAGCCACTGTCATATTTTCATATTGGGTTGCTTTGGTGACTAGTGACTCGAGCTTCATCTTCGGTTTCAACCCCTTTTTTGTAACATTTCAACTCGCACTATTTTTACATGCAAAAACCGTGCCAACTCAAACATATTGAAACCGTTTTACTTTATATTTTTGGTACATGCAATTTATTGCATTGTGCGCAATTTATTGCATGTTATTATTTGCAATTCCGTACTTTTCTAATTTGTAATATAGGTTGCGAATGGAAATACCTAACGCTTTTGCCGTTGCTGTTTTATTACCGTTATGTTTTCGCAACACACGCTCAATCATACGCGCTTCATATTCTTCCACCATCTCCGCTAATGTCCGCTCTTTATTGTCATCAAAATCAATTGCTAAATCATTTTCATTGCTAGGCATGCGCAATGCCGGAATATGTTTGACATCGATGAGCACTTCATTAAATTTCATAAAAATCATCGCTCTTCCTAAGACATTTTCTAATTCGCGGACATTTCCCGGCCAATCATACGATAAAAGATAGCGAATCGCGTCTTCTGTAAGCCCTTCTACATTTCGTCCGTAATCTTGGTTTAATTTTTGAATTAAATGCTGGCATAACGCTGGAATATCTTGCTTTCTTGCCCGCAATGGCGGAATATAAATCGGCATGCGGTTCAGACGATAGTAAAGATCTTCACGGAATGTACCATCAGCGATTGCTTTTTCTAAATGGACATTGGTCGCTGCAATGACGCGTACGTTAATCGGAATCGGCTTTGTGCCGCCAACGCGGACAATTTCCCCCTCTTGTAGTACACGCAACAGTTTTGCCTGCATATTCGCTGACAGTTCGCCAATTTCATCAAGAAAAATGCTGCCGTTATTGGCTTCTTCAAATAATCCCCGCTTTCCGCCACGTTTCGCTCCGGAAAACGCCCCTTCTTCATAACCGAACAGTTCGCTTTCTAATAACGATTCGGAAATCGCGGCACAGTTTACACGAATAAATTTGTTATACTTTCGGTCGCTTGCATTGTGAATCGCATGCGCAAATAGCTCTTTTCCAGTACCGGACTCACCGCGCAGCAAGATCGTTACGGGTGTTTTCGCGGCTAATTTTGCCTGCTCAATCGCGACCATCATTTCTTCTGATGTGCCGATAATATCCGCAAACGAATATTTCGCTTCAAGCGTTCGAATAATTTGCCGCGCCCGGTTCAACTCGTTTGTCAACCGCTGAATTTCTGAAACGTCATGAATGATGCCGACGCTTCCTTTTAAAATCCCATCAACAATAATCGGTGCAACATTGACAACAACATCTCGTTTTTTCGGTCCGACTTTCATACGTACGCCTCGCACGGGTCTTCTTGTTTTTAATACTTTCATATGCATACTTTCGCCTTCAGAAATATCAGCAGTAGCAGGTTTTCCGATTACTTGTTCCTCTGAAAGACCGGTTATTCTCGTATAGGCGGGATTAATCAATATCCCTTTCCCATGTTCATCAACAACCGAAATCGCCTCCTCAGAGGAATGAATAATCGCTTCAAGCATCATGCGGATTTCTTTTAAATTCGTTATTTCTTCAGCAAGCTGAACAAATTCGGTAATATCTTTAAACACAGCAAGAGCACCGAAGAGTCTCCCTGATTCGTCAATCATCGGAACACGTGTTGTAATAATTTTCCGTCCATTTCCTAATGTAAATTCTTGATGAACTTCTGTCACTTTTGTTTTCAATACCCTTGGTAAACCACTAGTTGGAATAACTTCTAAAATATGCTTTCCTATCGCATTCTCTTTCTCAACACTAATCATTTGCTCAGCGCTATCGTTTAAATGAGTAATATAACCAAATTCATCGACAACAATCATGCCGTCATGCGTGGAGTTAAAAATAAGATCGTGTCTATTCTTTTCATTTTTCAATTTGGCAATGAGTTGTTCTTTTTCTTCCACTAATTGCGCTGTAATATAGGCGACTTCTCCTGGAATAACAACCGTATTTTTCTTGCGCGTTTTGCGTATTTCTTTAAATACTTCGATATTCCCTGTCGCCTCGATGACAACATCAATATCTGCAGTTAAAAAAGGACGCCAATCGTGCCCCGTTTTAATATTCATCTCCCGAGCTAATAACATACCTGGCGCTTTTTCATTAATATCAATAATTGCAACGACTTCCATGATCTTTGTTTCTTTAAAAATTTTCAGCAATGCGGTACCGCCTTTACCAGCACCGACAATTAATACTTTTTTCATGGCTATCACCACTTCTTGCAAACTTTTGCATACACATTCATCTTAGCTGCATTTTCTTTTCTTGACAAATAAAATCAAACGTTTATCATTTTCTCAGACAATCATTTTTCCATGAAAGGGTTATTGAACTTATGCAACGAGTGATCGCATTAATCATTTTGCTCATTCCCGGCCTTTTAGCAGCGCTCGGCATCAAATGGATGCGGGATGCGTTATTTGGCATTTTGCAGCCGCCACTTCCGTTTCTTTGGCTTCAATTTCTGCTTGGTTTTCTTTTATTTTTAGCGGGCTTAGGTTTTGTCGGCGGTTTTATTTTGCATCGGGATCGAAAACGCAATAAAGTACAGCCAAGGTTTCAGCGGAAACAAAAAAACGGTCCGAACACTTAATGTTCAGACCGCTTTTCTTTATATGATTTTTAATACTTTTCTTGCCTTTTGCGGATAATCAGTAATAATGGCATCTACATGATAACTGAACATTTTCTTCATTACTGCTTCTTTATTAATTGTGAACGGCCGAACAGCGATTCCATGCTTATGTGCCTTGTGAATTAAAGATTCATTTACTGTTACATAGTAAGGATGCAAAGCTGATGCTCCTATAACTTGAACGTATTTCCATGGTTCATACAAACTTTCCATATATAACAGCGCTGTTTCAATTTCAGGAGCGATTCGGTGGCAGTGTGCCATACTGTTGTGGTTAAAAGACGAAAGAATAACACGCGTCTCCATTTTGTATTCTTTTATCATTTGAATGACTTGCTCTTCAAGCCTTTCATATTGAATGAATCCATTTTTCAGTTCAATATTGAACAATAGCCTTGTCTGCTTTCCCCACGATAACACTTCTTCTAATAAAGGAATCGGACAAAAACCGTATTGTCCGGCAAATTTATAGCTCGCGTCAAATTTTCGCAACTCACTATATGTAAATTCTTTTACCCACCCCGCTCCATTCGTTGTCCGGTCGATGGTTTCATCATGAATGACGACAATTTGCCCGTCTTTTGTCATTTGTACATCTAACTCAATCCCGTCTGCCCCTGCTCGTTCCGCCTCCCGGAATGAAGACATTGTATTTTCCGGATGTGTCCCCGCCGAGCCGCGATGTGCAAAAATTTTTGTCATATATCTGCTCCTTTCCTATACCTCTCACAATAAAAACTCATAATAAAAATATATGCCAAGCGCAACAAAAGTTTGCTATACTGTTAGTTACCATTAAACAAAGGAGAGATACAATGCGCCCTTTACAAATTTCATTGGAAACAGCACAAAAGCTATCGAAAGCATTAGGAATGCCGATCGAACAAATCATGCACATGCCACAGCATATTTTAGTGCAAAAATTGCTCGAATTCGAAAAACAAAATAAAGACAATAGAGCGGATAGTCCTAATCATTAGGCCTCCTATTCAACTAAAATCATTGTTTTATTTCCAAATGATATTTTCATGTGTTCATTTTCGAAGCAATCATAAATCCCTTATGTCGCCGTCTCCTGCTTGTGCCAAAAACGAAGGGAGCGACGACATTTTATTTTTTAGCATAACGATGTATATAAATAATAAGTGATTTGTTGTGGGTGAAAATTTATTTTTATATTTTTCCCCAAGTTCTTTCTTTACTTTTTTCTGTTAATTTAGCCTCTTGTTTATTATGTTCTTCTTCAAGTTCAATTCCATTTAGAGAATAGTTCGTCTTTCTCCCAATCAATCCACTCACCATACCTTTTTACTCAAAAAATCTTCTTTAGATAATCTTTATTGGAGTATCGCCGATAAGACTTTCTGCCTTCCATCTAAAGAGAAAGAGCCTCAGAAGTTAGAGGCTCTAAATGAAAACTTTTCTATACATGAGCAAGTTCTGGTGTCTTTACATGAAGTGGTGGAGGAATTAACCATCCTTTTTCTTTGTTTATTCGTAATAATCGTACACCATATTGTGCTTTTGTAACATGGAATTGACCAAACATCATGCCAATGTCTTCTCTAATGGACTGCCCCATAATTTGGCTACATGCAACTAGTCCTGCAGCAATATCTTTGGAAACGGAAGCAGCAATTTCAGGGTCGTTAAATCTAGCCCCAACAGGAATACTTTCTAATGCTGCTGTTGGTCTGTCAGGTGGTGTAGGTGGCAATCCAACTCCATTAACTTTTAGCAATTTTTCAACTTGTTCAATTTCTTGCTTCATGGCTTGAATAATGTCTTCAAGGAACTTTTTTAGATCCTCATCACCAGTGTGATTGATGAGTGTTTGGTACCCAGCTAAATAACCTTTTGTACCAGCAAGATAACTCCAAACACCGAACACTTCACCATAATGCATGGGTTCATTTTGCGGATTATCACTTAAAATTCCCATAATTGTCCTCCCTAGTTGAAGAATATTCATTGTGGAACTCCTTTTCTTAGTGGTTTGACCACATTTTCTATAATCTCTAAAAAAGACGGCGCTATTCGTCAATTAATAATGGGTGTTAAAGGTATATGTTCTAGTTTTAACCTAAGTGGTTTTATATACTTAACGAATAGTATCTAATAAAGCTGGAGACATTATTTATTGATGAAAGGAGGGAAACCATGAAGAAAAAATTATCCTTTATGTTGTGTACTTTCGCTTTAACTGTCATGTCTTTAGGCATGTCTGTCCATGCTGAAGATAATAACAATGATATGAATAGAGATAATGGGCCAATGACTCGAAATGTCACTACAACAACAGACACCAATGATAACGATACCAATTGGGAGTGGATTGGTTTATTAGGGTTACTAGGTCTGTTTGGTCTTAGAAGAAGAGAAAGAGAAGCTCGTTAATACAAAGTTGGAACAGTGATTAAGGGATAGAAAAATGGCTAAATAGCAATTACCTTAAGTTAAAAATCTAAACAAATTTGACAATAAGTTTAAAAGCAAACGTTAAAACCATATACTAAAGGCTCTATTTATTTAATTTCTTCCTTGACCCTTGAAACTTTACGTTTTAAGGGTTTTCATGTAGAGATACGGACAACATTTTGATTGACATAATGTTAGCGAAATTCCTTTTGTAAAATCATTCCCTTTTTGAACGAACTCCTATGGCAGTAACATATCAAGACAAAATACTCCCCAAAAACAAAAGAATTAAAGGTATACACAGTATTTTCCACAGATCTCATTTTTACTTGAGTGGAACGGGAAAGACCCCAGCTATAACGATTGAAATTTTTGTCCTTTTTTCGCCGTGAAAAAATCCCCTCCAAGTATAGTGTAACATCCCTCATTTGAAATGCGGGTTTTTTACACCGTCTACTTAAAGGGGATAATCTCAATTCATTATGCAAAAAGTTTACCGGTTTAGAAATCGGTATTTAGTTAGTATAAATCCGAAGAATTGGTTGACTTTGATAATGCCACAACCCTTATTCCACACACTCTCAACTCGCTTTATGCTCAAGTCTCAGCTTATCCGCCACCATCGCGATAAATTCGCTGTTTGTCGGTTTGGCTTTGGACATGCTGACGGTGTAGCCGAATAGGGAAGAAATGGACTCAATGTTGCCGCGGCTCCACGCGACTTCGATGGCATGGCGAATCGCCCGCTCGACGCGGCTTGCAGTTGTGTTATATTTTTTCGCGATATCCGGATAAAGCACTTTTGTAATCGAACCTAATAATTCGATGTCGTTATATACCATGGAAATCGCTTCACGTAAATATAAATACCCTTTAATATGTGCCGGGACACCGATTTCATGAATGATGCTTGTAATGCTGGCATCAAGGTTTTTCGGTTTATTTTCCCGCACTTGATAAGTGGTCGGCTTTTTCAAAATTGGCGTTGTTTTGTCATGGATTTGGCGAATGCGGGTCACTAAATTTTCCATATCGAATGGTTTGAGAATAAAATAAGCAGCCCCTAAGTCGACTGCTTTTTTCGTGACATCTTCCTGTCCGAAAGCAGTGAGCATAATCACATTTGGCTGTTTTTCCTTTTGCATGCGGATTTTTTCAAGCACAGCAAGACCGTCAATGTGCGGCATAATAATATCTAAAACGAGCACATCCGGCTTTTTCTCGTCAAGCATATATAAGCAGTCTTGCCCGTTATAAGCAACACCGATTACTTCCATATCATCCTGGTTGGAGATGTATTCTTCTAAAAGGCTTACTAGTTCCCGGTTATCATCGACGATACACACTTTAATCTTGCTCACGCAAATCTTCCTCCCCTAATTCCGTTTGTTAAAATCATTTAAACGAATTTTATTTTCTAGCTAATATTCTAATAGAACAATTCGACGTTGCAATAAAAAATCCTCTAATTTTTCGAAAAATAGTAAAAAAATAAGTATTTCAAGAATTTTCACCAAAAACCTCTTATATTCGACGAAATTAGGTGTTTGACAAGATTTTGTTTATTTTGTTTGTCGAAACATCTTTACACTCCTATTTTAAATGAATTTACATCAAATATCTATGCAAAATCCGGTAAATTATTGACTTCTTTTTCTTGATAACAAAAAACGAGCTATCATTAGCTCGCTTTTTGTGCAGAGTTCGCATAAATATCAATTCCTGCTTCGTTCAGCATCCATTCAATATGAACCCCATATCCAGAAGTCGGATCGTTCACAAATACATGGGTGACTGCTCCAATCAATTTTCCGTCTTGAATAATCGGACTTCCGCTCATCCCTTGTACAATTCCGCCTGTTTTCTTTAATAGACGCGGATCCGTCACTTTAATAACGATTCCTTTCGTTGCCGGAAATTTTTGCGGCACTGAACTGACAATCTCTATATCAAATTCTTCGACTTTATCGTCTTCCACGACAGTTAAAATTTTTGCTTTTCCTTCTTTCACTTGATGGGACAGAGCAATCGGAATCGCTTTGTCTAATACACCGTTCTCGATCGGCTTGGATAACGTTCCAAATATCCCAAACGGACTGTTATTTGTAATGTTCCCAATTACTTCCTTATCACTTGAAAATCTCGCTAATTTTTCCCCGGGATTTCCCGTGCTTCCTTTCTCAATCGAAGTAACCATTGATTTCATAATTTGTCCATCTTCAACGACAATGGGCTTTTTCGTATCCATATCGGAAATGACGTGACCAAGAGCTCCGTATTTTTTGGAGATAGGATCGTAAAATGTCATTGTTCCAATTCCAGCAGCAGAATCGCGAATATATAAACCGATGCGATAAGCGTGATCATGTTTGTCTTTTAATGGAATTAATTGTGTCTCAAATGTACGATTGTCGCGGGAAATTTCTAAATTCAGCGTTTTTCCGGTTTTTCCTGATTCTTGAATAAATGGTGAGACATCATTCATATTTTCGATTTTCTTTCCATTTATTTTTGTAATGATATCACCGACTTGAATTCCGGCAATTTCCCCTGGAGATTTTTTTCCTTGTTCTGTCTCAACAAGATGGTGGCCAACAACGAGAACGCCTAACGTATTTAATTTAACCCCGATCGATTGTCCCCCGGGAATTACTTTATAATTAGACAGCACTTTCACATTGACTTGCTTGATTGGTAAGCCGGCCATTTGCAAGATCATGTCGTCTTCACCGCTTTCTTTTGCTTGGATGGAAAGCGATTGACTTTGTTCCGTCACTTCAACAGAATGCTGATTGCTTTTTACGTTTGCTTGGACTGGAAGCGCGGAAGCAAAACGCACTGTTTCCCCTTCAAACATAACAAGCTGCTTCGGTATGCGAATATAGTCTTTGATTGGCTTTGACAAGCCGATAGCAATTAATGAAACAAGGAGAAATGCACCTATGGTTTTTCGTATCGTCTCTGCGTTCAAACTTTTTCACTCTCCTCGCTCCCACCTACACCTTCGGTAATTTTGGCTACAGTTTTAATTTTGCCTTAATCCAAATTAAATATAATCGCTTTTAAAGCAAAAAAAGCTACCCATATTGGGTAGCCTTTCATTGTTTGATTTTTGTTGCTAATTCAAGCAGTTCTTTCGCATGTTCTTTTGTTAAATCTGTAATTTCAACCCCTGAAATCATCCGGCCGATTTCCTTAATTTTTTCTTCCTCAGACAATACTTTGACAGAAGTCTTTGTACGATTATCCACCGTTTCTTTTGAAATGAACAAATGCGTATCAGCCATCGCAGCTACCTGCGGCAAATGCGAAATGCAAAGCACTTGTGAGTTAACAGAAACACGGTAAATTTTTTCCGCAATCGCCTGAGCGACGCGGCCGCTCACACCCGTATCCACCTCATCGAAAATAATGGACGTAACTCCTTGATGCTTTGAAAAAATGCTCTTCATTGCCAGCATAATTCGTGACAGTTCACCGCCTGAAGCAACCTTTGCCAGAGGTTTGAGCGGCTCTCCCACATTGGTCGAAATATAAAATTCAACGATATCGACACCATCACGATGAAATTTTACCGGAATGCCGTCAAGCAGCGGATCGTCGATCGAACCTTCCCGCTTTGTAAAAACGATATCAAACCGGGTTTTCTCCATGTATAAATCTTTCAGCTCTTGATGAATGCTATCAATAAGAATTTTCGCATATTTCTTGCGCACGTCCGTAACATTTTTCGCTTCAACTAATAAATCTTCCGTTACTGATTCAAGCTCTTTCTGCAATTTATGAATATGACTGTCACGATGCTCGATTGTATCAATTTCTTCCGCAATTTTTTCGGCATATTCAAGAATATCGGAAACCGTGCGGCCGTATTTTCGTTTTAGATGGTTGATTTCATTGAGACGGCTTTCAATAAAATCAAGACGTTCTGGATCATATTCAAGTTGCTCGAGCTGATCGCGAAGCTTATAGGCTGTTTCTTCCATTAAATAGTAGCTGTTAGAAATGGTTTCATATGCTTCTTTTAAAGCGGGATCCATATCCATTACATCATCTAAATGGCTCATTGCCAGTCCTATCCAATCAAGTCCGCGCTGTTCGCCGAATAAGGCTTCATAACTATTTTTTAACGCTTGATATATTTTCTGGAAGTTCATGATTTTTACTTTTTCTTCCATCAACTCTTCATCTTCATTCGGCTTTAACTGCGCCTTTTGAATTTCGTCTAATTGGAATGTGAGTAAATCAAGGCGATGAGCCATTTGCTGTTCGTTTTCGTTCAGCTTTTGCAGCTGTTTTTTCAGCTGTTCATATTTTTTATATACCGCTTGATATTCTTCAAGAGCGGAAGCAATTTCACTGCCGCCATACTGGTCTAGTAACGGGAGATGTTTTTCCGGGTCCATCAGTTCTTGATGTTCGTGCTGGCCGTGAATGTCAACGAGTGTGGCACCAATTTCTCGTAACACGGCAATCGTGACAAGTTTGCCATTGACGCGGCATATACTCTTGCCGTGAACAGAAATTTCCCGGCGGAGCACGACCATCCCTTCGCTAATATCAATGCCAAATTCCGCACACTTTTCATAACACGGATGCGTTTCATCCTCTAATAAAAACAAGCCTTCAATTTCTGCTTTCGTTTCGCCATAACGGACAAATTCTGCGGATCCGCGGCCGCCGACAAGCAGGTGGATGGCATCGATAATAATCGATTTCCCGGCTCCTGTTTCCCCGGTTAAAACGGTTAAGCCTTTTTCAAAAGAAATAGAAAGAGTTTCGATAATCGCAAAATTTTTAATGGATAATTCCGCTAGCAATGTGGAATCACACCTCTTTTATAACATTTCTAGCAAACGTTTCGAAATGGTTTCTGTATCCTCTGGAGTACGGCAGATGATTAGGCATGTATCATCCCCGCAAATCGTGCCGACGATTTCACCCCAATCAAGGTTATCAAGCAAAGCGCCAATCGCATGGGCATTTCCCGGCAGTGTTTTCATGACTAGCAAATGACCGGCTCCGTCAATTTTCACAAAGGCATCCATAAGCGCCCGCTTTAATTTTTGCAATGGATTAAATCGCTGTTGATCTGCCGGCAAACTGTATTTATATCGTCCGTTTGCCATCGGCACTTTTACGAGATGCAATTCTTTAATATCTCTTGATACAGTTGCCTGTGTGACGTTAAAGCCTGCTTGTTTTAGCATATCCACTAATTCATCTTGTGTTTCAATCTCATAATTTGTAATAATTTCACGAATTTTAATATGTCTCTGTCCCTTATTCAAATTCAACACCTCGCCATCTGAATCGAAAACCGGTTAACACTTTCTTATTATTATGATAATCATCCTAAAGTATCTATACAATGTATAGTACCCATAAAAGAGGCTGACTCATCAGTGTCTGACCTCACGCGCAACCCACAATATATACATTGTTTATGTCCTATATATTATAGTTGCGGGGTCTGACACTCTGCTTTCGGTCAGCCTCTTTGATGTTTAATTTATTTTTAATTGTCGATGCGCTTCCGCCACAATTTTTTGCGGTTGAAATGATAACAAGTTTTCTCCGCGCTCTTTTTCTCCGCTCCAGCGAAGATGAAGCAAAAACTCAATGTTTCCGTCTCCGCCCGTAATTGGGGAATAAGATAAGTCAACAACATCATAGCCTTCGTGAATCGCAAAATGAATAATCTCTTCAAGCACCATCTCATGAACTTTCGCGTCACGGACAATCCCTTTTTTGCCTACAAACTCTTTTCCGGCCTCAAATTGCGGTTTTACTAATGCGACAACATCACTTCCGGAAACGAGTACCGTTTTAAGCACCGGCAAGATGAGTTTAAGTGAGATAAACGACACGTCAATGGTCGCGAATTCAGGAAGCCCTTTTGTAAAATCCGCCGGTGTTGCGTAACGGAAATTCATTCGTTCCATCACAACAACCCGTTCATCTTGGCGAAGCTTCCACGCTAATTGGTTATAACCGACATCAAGCGCATACGACATTTTTACCCCATGCTGCAGCGCGCAATCGGTAAAGCCGCCGGTTGATGCGCCAATATCAAGCATAATTTTGTCTTTAATATCAAGCTGGAATGTCTTTAACGCTTTTTCAAGCTTCAGTCCGCCGCGGCTGACATACGGTAAAACGTCTCCCTTGACGGTAAGCGGTATATCAACAGGTACTTTTTCACCAGGCTTGTCTAAGCGCATTTCATTTGAATAGACAAGTCCTGCCATAATCGCGCGTTTTGCTTTTTCACGTGATTCTGCCAAGCCGCGCTCTACTAGTAATACATCTAATCGCTCTTTCTTTGTTTTCATACCTCATGCCCTTTTTTGTTTTCTTGGTATCATCGTTTGTATACGTTCCATCACATGTGCAGTTGTTAAGCCGATTTCTTGTAATAATTCTTTGACGCTGCCATGTTCAATAAAGCGATCTGGAATGCCCATTCGATCAATAACAGCATGATGATAACCTTGATCGTGGGCAAACTCCAGAACCGCACTGCCAAATCCGCCTTGCAGCACCGCTTCTTCAATCGTTAAAATCGGCATATTCGTTTGCAAAATTTCATGCAGCATTTTTTCATCCATCGGTTTGATAAATCTCGCGTTGACTACTTTAACAGAAATATTTTCTTTTGCCAGCTTTTCCGCTGCTTCGAGCGCCATTGGAATCGTCGTACCAAACGTTAAAATGGCAATATCTCGTCCTTCGCGCAATACTTCCCATGTGCCAATTGGAATTTGTTTTAATTCCTCATCTAATTTGACGCCAAGACCATTACCGCGCGGGAAGCGAAGCGCAATCGGACCATCGTCGTATTTAATGGCGGTATATACCATATGCTGGCCTTCATTTTCATCTTTTGGCATCATTAATACAATATTTGGCACATGGCGTAAAAAAGCAATATCAAATACACCTTGGTGTGTTTCTCCGTCAGCGCCAACTAAACCAGCGCGGTCAATCCCAAAAAAGACGTTTAAGTTTTGCCGGCACACATCATGGACAACTTGGTCATATGCCCGCTGCAAAAAGGTTGAATAAATCGCTAAAAACGGTTTCATTCCTTGCGTCGCAAGCCCCGCCGCCAGCGTTGTCGCATGCTGTTCGGCAATCCCCACGTCATACATGCGATTCGGAAATTCGCTCGCAAAGCCTTCCAGCTTTGAACCGACCGGCATTGCCGGGGTAATCGCTACAATTCGGTCATCTTCGCGGGCTAGCTTACGCACCGTTTCACTGATGAGTTCGCTCCATGACGGTGGTGCGTTAACAGGCTTAACAAAATCACCCGTTTCAATTTTATACGGCCCCGTGCCGTGCCACGTCCCGACTTTATCGTTCTCAGCCGGGTGATAGCCTTTTCCTTTTTTCGTAATGACATGCAGCAGCACCGGACCTTTTGTTTTCTTGGCATAATGCAAGTTCTCAAGCAGATCGTCAAAATTATGGCCGTCAACCGGTCCGAAATAAGTGAACCCTAATTCTTCAAAAAATACACCAGAGACGAGCAAATATTTGAGACTGTCTTTAATGCGTTCTGCCGTTGCGGCAAGCTTGCCGCCAACAGCCGGAATTTTTTTCAAAAGCATCTCAAGCTCATCTTTCACCCAGTGATATTTGCCGGCCGTGCGCAAACGGCCAAGCACGTTATGGAGGGCTCCGACATTTGGAGCAATCGACATTTCATTATCGTTTAATACGACAATCATATCTTTCTTTTCATGTCCAATATGGTTCAATGCCTCAAGCGCCATGCCGCCTGTTAACGCTCCATCGCCAATAATCGGGATAATGTATTCATTCGTTCTCTTTAAATCGCGGGCGATTGCCATTCCCATGGCTGCTGAGAGCGATGTCGAGCTATGTCCAGTTTCCCATACGTCATGTTCGCTTTCGCTCCGCTTTGGAAAACCGCACAGTCCTTTATATTGGCGAAGCGTATCAAATTCACAGGCCCGTCCTGTTAAAATTTTATGAACATATGATTGGTGGCCGACATCCCATAAAAATTTATCTTTTGGGCTGTCAAACACTTTATGAAGCGCAATCGTCAGCTCTACTACTCCTAAATTCGGCCCGATATGTCCGCCTGTTTTTGACAGCTTTTCAATGAGAAACTGGCGAATATCAGCGCTTAGCTGAACAAGCTCTTCCGTAGACATTGATTTTAAAAAACGCGGATTTTTAATTTTTGTTACATCCAAACGAGATCACTCGCTTTCATCGCATACTTTGTTACGTGCTGGTATAGTACAGGTATTATCTATTATTATACATGCAAATAGGGGAATACATGAATAAAAACCGCCCCATTTCCATCATTCTCAACGTAAAAAGTGTAACCTAAACACCCCAAGGCGAAAAAAGAGCCGCTCACACAACAAGTGTAACGGCTTTACACAAGACACTCTCTTCTATATTATAAATATACCACAAAAAAAATGAATCGACAATTGACCGCCAATGGCTTAATGATCGCGTGTGGCAATTAAGTCGCAAATGTAATGAAGCACGTCGTCAGCAATTTGCGTTTCCCGCAAATAACGTTTTGCTTCTTCAATGTGATAAGCTAATTTTTCTTTTGCCCCATCAAGTGTCAGCAGAGATGGATACGTGACCTTTTTGTTTTCGATATCGCTTCCGACCGGTTTGCCGATTTTCTCTTCTGTGCCTTCAATGTCAAGAATATCATCGCGAATTTGAAAAGCAAGTCCTAAATGATAGGCAAACTGGCTTAGTTGTCTGATTTGCTGTTCAGACGCTCCGGCCAATATCGCACCGGCTATAATACTGTACTGTAACATTCTGCCCGTTTTGTTTTGGTGAATATATTCAAGTTCGTCTAAAGACAACTGCTTACCTTCCCCTTGCATATCTGCCACTTGACCTGCGACCATTCCTTCAGGTCCCGCTGCTTTCGCCAGTTCGCTAATCAATTTTATTTTTATTTCCGGTGTCACATCTTGGTGGTCCATCTCGGCAATGACTTGAAAGCTATATGTCAAAAGTCCGTCTCCGGCCAATATCGCCATTGCTTCCCCAAACACTTTATGGTTCGTCGGTTTGCCGCGGCGCAAATCATCATTATCCATGCTTGGCAAGTCATCGTGAATGAGCGAATAAGTATGAATCATTTCAATCGCACACGCTACAGGCAAACCCAATTCCACTTCTTTGCCAAACGCCTTTAACGTCGCAAGCAAAAGAAGCGGACGAATACGTTTTCCGCCTGCTTTCAGTGAATAGATCATTGCTTGCTTAATGATTTCCGGAGCGTCCAAATGTTCCACGTATAAAGGAAGCTGTCTGTCAACAAGCTGTTTATTTTCCCGCAAAAATTGTTCTACCAACGTTTACTCCTCCTGAATCGCGAACGGCTCTAACTCTCCGTCTTCCCGCAAAATATATTCCATTTGTTTTTCAACATGCTGCAGTTTATCATGGCAAAGCTTCGACAGCCTCATTCCTTCTTGAAAAAAAGAAATCGCTTTTTCAAGAGGGACATCGCCTTCTTCAAGTTTTTCGACGATTTCCTCAAGCTGTGCCATCGCTTCTTCAAATGTTAGTTCTTTTTCTTCACTCATATAGTTTCTCCTCCTCAATACCCCACACTTGGCAATCAAGCTGGCCATCTTGCAGGCGCACTTTAATGGAATCACCAGGTTCGAGCTGATGAATGCTTTTTACAAGCTGTTGTTTCTGATCATAAACTAAGCTGTAGCCGCGTTCCATAATTTTTAATGGACTTAATACTTGCAATTTTGATAATAGAGAAGTAAACAGTAATTGTTTTTGCTTGAAAATCGTTTGCATTTCCCTTTCCAGCGATTTGGCGAGCACTTGTTGTTTCTCCGCTGCTTTTTTCAACTTTTCTGCCGGGTGATGTTTTTGTAAATGAAGATGATATTGCTGCCAGCGTTCGCGTTTTTGTTCAATAAGCCGCATCGTTTGCCGTTCCAGCCGCTCCATTAACATATCCAGCTGCTGTTCTTTTTGCTCATACAGCTTTTTTGGATAGCGAAACGCATACGACTTCTGAACTCTTGCGAGACGTTCAGATTCGTGCGTTAGTTTCTCTTTCATCGCACGAATTAAGCGGACTTTCCGCTGCGCTAACCGCTCAAGCAATTCCGTTAAATGCGGTACTGCCAATTCAGCCGCTCCCGTCGGTGTCGGCGCCCGCAAATCGGCAACAAAATCGGCAATGGTAAAATCCGTTTCATGACCGACGGCAGAAATGATTGGGACGTTGGAAGCGAAAATCGCCCGCGCGACACTTTCTTCATTAAAAGCCCACAACTCTTCAATAGAGCCGCCGCCGCGGCCAACGATGAGCACATCCAGATAACCAAGTTCGTTCGCCTTTTCAATCGAACGCACAATGGAAGGGGCCGCCTGCTCACCTTGAACGAGCGTCGGCAGCAAGATGACTTTCGCAATTGGGTAACGGCGGCGAATCGTTGTCATAATATCGCGAATCGCTGCTCCTGTCGGCGAAGTAACAACACCGACATAACGGGGAAATTTCGGAATGGGTTTTTTATGCTCCGGAGAAAATAATCCTTCCTCTTCGAGACGTTTTTTCAATTGCTCATAGGCCAAATATAAATTACCGATGCCCTCCGGTTGCATTTCTTTGACATACACTTGATAGTTGCCGCTTGGCTCATAGACGGAAATCTCGCCGCGTACCAGCACTTTCATGCCATTTTCCGGACGAAAGGCTAAATACCGGTTATATCCGGCAAACATCACCGCCTGAATGCGGGCATTTTCATCTTTGAGTGTAAAATACATGTGACCGCGCGTGTGATAGGTGAAGTTCGAAATTTCCCCTTTAATCCATAAATCTTGTAAATGCGGGTCAACTTCAAACTTGCGCTTAATGTATTTCGTAAGAGCTGTCACTGTTACATATTTTATGTCTGACACGTTGAAAAACCTCGCTTACTGATGAGCTTTCTCACGTCTGCTTTCACGCGCAGCTTGAACGGTATTATGAAGCAGCATCGTAATCGTCATCGGACCGACCCCTTTTGGCACCGGTGTAAGGTAGCCTGCCACTTCTTTGACTTCATCAAAATTCACGTCACCGCACAGCTTTCCATTTTCTAAACGGTTCACCCCGACGTCAATAACAATCGCGCCTTTTTTCACATGTTCGGCGCCGATTAAGTTAGGTTTGCCAACCGCGACAATTAAAATATCTGCTTGACGCGTCATCTCTGCTAAGTTCTTCGTTTTTGAATGGCAATAAGTGACAGTCGCATTTTCTTTTAAAAACAGCTGTCCGACCGGCTTGCCGACAATGTTGCTGCGGCCGATGACAACAACGTGTTTTCCAGCAATTTCCACTCCTAATGATTGCACCATATATAAAATGCCATATGGCGTACACGGAAGGAACGCTTTTTGACCAGCGATCATCCGTCCAATATTAAGCGGGTGAAAACCATCAACATCTTTCTCTGGAGCAATTTTTTCGATGACATTCAGTTCATTAATTTGTCTTGGGAGCGGGAGTTGTACTAAAATACCGTGTATGGAATCGTCTTCGTTGAGCCGCTCGATTTGCTCCAATAAAAACGGTTCTGTAATCGTATCGGGAAACTCTAATAGCACAGAACGAATGCCGATTTCCTCACATGCTTTTTGCTTTGCTTTCACATAAGAACGAGACGCAGGATTATCACCGACAAGAACAACAGCTAATCCCGGTTCGATTCCTGCGTTTTTTAACTGCTGTACTTCTTTCGCTAATTGTGCGCGTTTTTCTTTGGCCAACTCTGTCCCGCTAATAATCTGTGCCGTCATTTTGACAACTCCCCTCTCATATATATATATCATTTATTTATTCTATAATTCTAAAGCATTTTTCACTTTTGAAAGTACTCCATTAACAAAGCGGCTTGATTTGTCATCACCAAACTTTTTCGCCAGCTCAATGGCTTCATCCATCGTTACACTTACAGGGATATCATCGATATATTTCATTTCGTATGCAGCCATACGCAAAATGGAGCGATCAACATTTGCTACTCGTTCTAATCTCCATTTTTCAAGATTATCACGCAGCAGTTGGTCAATTTCCTCTTGATGATTTACAACCCCGAATACAAGTTGGCGAAGAAACGAATCGATTTCCTCTTCATCCACCACATTTTTGATTGCTTCCTCTGGGTCAATTCCCCCTACATCTACTTGAAAGAGGGCTTGTAATGCTTTTTCTCTTGCTGTATGTCGTTTCATCCTGTTAACTCCTTTTACTCATATTGTCGAACGTTTATATGATGATAATACCATATTTTCGTGGTAAGCGATATAATAATCCGTACAAACTATAGATAAACCTTTTGAAATAATCGTTTTTTCTAAAAACAGTAAACAGTGGCGATCACTGTTTCTCTTATTTAGCATCATCTTAAAATAAATTCCTTTACATGTGCAGCCTTATGAAAACGGAAGGTCCATTCCGATTGAGAACAGCAAATATATTTGCCAAATTTGAAAGCAGAGCGCACAGCTTCATGTTAAGCGCAAAACGTCACCCTTAAGATAACAAACTTTTACGAAAAAAACAAAAGGAGCTGACCTAAATGTAAAATGTCAGCCCTCCTGAACGATAATATATAGAACATAGCAATGGACAAAATACGATAGCGAGGCCAGACACTTATCGATCAGCCCTCTGTCTTATTTACTGCTCGCTTTCCGGCTCGGCTTTTGGAGAATCGAATTGAATGCCGACGATGTGGACATTAATTTCATTCGTTTCTAACCCTGTCATATTCAATAATGCTTGACGAATATTTTCTTGCACCTTTTTGGCAACGTTCGGAATCGAGACACCAAAACGAACTAGGCAGTAAACATCGATCGTAATTCCTTCTTCTTTTAAATCAACTTTTACACCTTTGCCGTGGTTTTTCTTTCCTAAACGCTCAACGACGCCAGTAGCAAAGTTACCGCGCATCTGCGCTACACCGTCAACTTCGGAAGCCGCAATTCCTGCAATGACTTCAATCACTTCAGGTGCGATTTCTACTTTTCCTAATGCATTCGTTTCTTGTTCCATTTCAAACACATGCTCTGACATGAGGGCGCACCTCCATTTTCGTTATAATTTCATCACGTCATACATTTCAAGAAATTTTGTGTTGAAGTTCCCTTCCACAAATTTTTCATGTTCAAATAATTTTATGTGGAATGGAATCGTTGTATGAATTCCTTCAATGACAAATTCACTTAACGCCCGCTTCATCCGTGCAATCGCTTCTTCTCTTGTTGAGGCATGTACAATTAATTTCGCAATCATTGAGTCATAATAAGGCGGAATCATATATCCCGGATAAGCGGCAGAATCAACGCGGACGCCTAAACCGCCCGGCGGCAGGTACATGTTAATTTTCCCCGGTGAAGGCATGAAATTCTTCTCCGGATTTTCAGCATTAATGCGGCATTCAATCGCCCAGCCGTTAAATGTCACTTCTTCTTGGGTTAACGATAATTTTTCCCCTGAGGCAACACGGATTTGTTCTTTAATTAAGTCAACACCGGTAATCATTTCAGTAACAGGATGCTCCACTTGAATACGAGTATTCATTTCCATAAAATAAAATTTCTTTGCCTTGTAGTCAAAAATAAATTCGACCGTACCTGCACCTGTGTAATCCACTGCTTTTGCTGCTTTTACTGCTGCCTCTCCCATCAGCTTGCGCGTTTCTTCGTCAAGCGCTGGTGAAGGAGCTTCTTCTACAAGTTTTTGCAGACGGCGTTGAATCGTACAGTCGCGCTCGCCAAGATGAATCACATTGCCATAAGAATCAGCAAGCACTTGAATTTCAACGTGACGGAAATCCTCAATATACTTTTCAATATATACCCCTGGATTGCCGAATGCGGTTGCTGCTTCCTGCTGCGTAATATTGATTCCTTTAATCAGCTCTTGTTCATCTCTGGCGACGCGAATCCCTTTACCGCCGCCGCCGGCAGTTGCTTTTATAATAACAGGGTACCCGATTTCATTTGCAAGTGCAATGGCCTCGTCAATATTTTCAATAACCCCTTTTGAACCTGGAACAATCGGTACGCCCGCTTCGCGCATTGTTTCGCGCGCGATATCTTTAATCCCCATTTTTGTAATGGCTTCCGGACTTGGACCTACGAAAATAATATTGCATTCACGGCAAAGTTCTGCGAAAGCTGCATTCTCCGCTAAAAACCCATATCCCGGGTGAACGGCATCGCATCCCGTTAACTTCGCCACGCTAATAATATTCGTAAAATTCAAATAGCTGTCTTTAGAAGCCGTCGGCCCAATGCAATACGCCTCATCCGCAAGCTGAACATGCAACGAATCACGGTCCGCTTCCGAAAACACCGCAACCGTTTCAATTCCAAGCTCTTTGCAGGCACGAATCACCCGAACGGCAATTTCACCGCGATTGGCAATTAATAATTTTTTAATCATCGCTTTTCTGCTCCTTTATTCAGGTTTTACAAGGAATAAAGGTTGTCCATATTCAACTAGCTGCCCGTTTTTTACAAGCACTTCAACGATTTCTCCGCTTACTTCGGCTTCAATTTCATTAAACAGTTTCATTGCTTCAACGATGCAGACAACCGTATCTGGTTTTACTTTATCACCAACTTTCACATATGGCGGGGCATCTGGAGATGGTGCTGCGTAGAACGTACCGACCATCGGAGATGTGATCTTATGTAAGTTCTCAGTATTTACGGCTTCTTGCCTTGTTTTTTCTTCCTGCTTCACTTCGACCGTTTGTGCAGCAGGTTGAGCCGTTGTTGGTTGTACAGCTGGTTCTTGTTTTTGTGCCGGTGCAGCTGGCTCAACAACCGTTTGCTTCACAACCGCTTCAACAGGTGCAGCTAAGCCAGGCTTTTTCATATGAACTTTTGTACCTTCATTTTCATACACAAATTCTTCAATACTTGACTGATCGATAAGTCTGATAAGTTCGCGAATTTCTTGGATTTTCAACATAAACTTACACCCCTTGTTTCTCGACATTTGTTGAAATAACAAAAAAAGTGGAACATATTATCATGATACGATGACCTTTCCTTATATTTCAATATTTGTGTTAAGAATATTCTTAAAAGCTTTTTTAACACCTGATCATATAAACAATTATTATTATATAGCATTAATTTATTTTTTCTACTAAAAAATAATATGAGGCTGTCTAATAATGACTCCCTTTGAACAATCTTTGTAATGAAGTCTTGTTTTTAGACAGCCCCGCTATTCATTTATCCCGCTATCTCCCACCTCTACATGCGGGAATCTTACAGACTCTAGACAGCTATCATCAGTAGAGAATGAAGAAGCCTCTACTGCTTACTTTATTTTTGCGGCTGGAACTCGACCGCTACATCTTGTGCTTCGCCAATTTCTTTTTCAACAAGTTGAATGATTTCATTGGCCGCTTGTTTCGAATGTTCTTTCGCCTTTACAGTCACCCGTACTTCTTCGTTATCTACACGGACGAGCACTTCTTCATAGCCTTTTGATTTAATTAATGTTTCGAGCACAGCTTCTTTTTCGGAAATGTCAGCCAGTTTTTGAATTTTATCAAACGCTTCGCTTTTTTGTTCAGCAGTCGCTTCTGTCGAAGCAACAATCGCATTTAATTCTTCACGCAATTTGTTACGCTCATCTTCAATTTGCATGCGCAATGCAGTGAAGATCTCATCGCTGGCAATGCCGGATGTTACTTTGCCGTCTTCTGTCTCCTCAACAGTTACTTTTGCCTCACTATTTGTCTCCGTTGTTTTTTCTTTTGTTTCTTCTGTTTGATTCACAAAGGCGATATTTTCATTTGTTCCTTCCGGTGTTGTCACATAATAAACGGATAATACAACGACTAAACTGAGCATTGTCAATAACCAGACTGTTTGTTTTTTTAACATCTTTTCTCGTTCCTCCTATCCTTTTTTTGGCATGACGGCAACACGGTGGCTCGGGACATGAAGCACTCGCGTCACAGCTTCCACAATCCATTTTTTTACTTGGATGTTATCTGCCCCTTTTGCGACAACTAACACCCCGCGAATTTCCGGTTTCTTTGTTGTCAAAACAATCGGCGTTTCTTCTTCTCCCTGACGGATAATGACTACCTCTTCATTCATCGAGTTGTCTTCTACGTTTCGTTTGCCTCCTTCACGGTCTGTTTCATCCGTTGTTTTCTGCTGTGTCGTCCGATTTTTTTCGAGAACTTTCATTTCTGTTGCATCAACATTGACAACAACCGTTACATCTTCTACGCCAACGATTGCTTCAAGGGCGCTCTTCAATTGTTCTTCGTAACGTTCTTCATATTCTGCAATGCTTTTTGCTTTTGTATTGCTCTTCTGTCCGAAAACAGGTTGTGCATTCGGTTCGTTATTTTGAGACACAGCTACTGTTTCTGTATTTGTTTGTTTGCTTTCTCCAAATAGATTGCCGGCAAGCATGAAGGCGACACCGAGAAGAAGAATAACAATAACATAAGAAAAAGGTATCGCTTTTTTCTTGGCAGCCCCTTCATTTGATCGTGCCAATAAATGTTTGAAATGTTTAAACATCTTATCTTCCCCCTTCGACCCGGACAGCGATTTTTTCCTCATCTATTTCCCATTGCTTCGCCAAAAATGAAGAAGTATCCATTGCCAGTTTTCCATGCTCATCTGTGCGGTTCATTGGTTCGGAGGTGTCAATCTCAATCGGCTGAACGCTTGGAACGATGTCGCTTTGTTCCTGTTTATCCGGTACAACAATCACTTCAATCAATTGAATATCGTCAGGAAAGCGAAGATTTTCCTCCCTGCTTATTTCAAATTCAATCTCCTTAATTGTTAAACCATATTGATTCATCAACTCCTCAGCAACGTCTTTTTTCATCTGGACAGCCATTTGTTCTAAAATATATGCACGTTGTGAGGCTTGTATTTCTGTTTTCTTTTGTTCAATGACATTTTCTATTCCATTTTTTTCAGCATCGCCTCCAGCATGAATCAAGGCAATGAGCTGATCGACATCAACCTTGAAGATTTTTAAAATAGGAGACAACATAATGAGAAGTAAAATGAGGCCAATGACCATTTTTACATATTTTTGCAGATTCGTAGATGGAAGCAATAAATCAATCACAATGGCTAATAAAATAAAAATGATAATGTTCGTGACCCATTCAACAATGAATGACATAACCATACCCCCGCTAACGAACCATCATCGTTAAATTTCCAGCGGCAATAATTACCGTTAAACTGAGGAAAAACATGAATGAAACAATCGCCAGTGAGGCAAAAATATAAATGACACTTTTGCTAATAATGCTTAAACTGGAAATGACAGGCCCGCCGCCAAGCGGCTGCAAAATGGCAGCCGATAGTTTATAAATGAAGGCAATCACTAAGATTTTCATGGCCGGAAAGGCGGCAAGAATGAGCAAAACAGCCACCCCGACAATTCCAATCGTATTTTTTAATAACAATGACGCCGCAATCACCGTATCCGTCGCATCCGTAAACATCCTGCCAACGACTGGAACAAAATTTCCTGTCACAAATTTCGCTGTTCGAATGGCGATTCCATCAGCAACCGCTGAGGACGCTCCTTTTACTGAAATGACGCCGATAAAAACCGTCAACACCACACCAAGCGAACCAATACTTATATTCGTTAACAATTGTGCCAATTGTGTCACTTTGTAATGCTCCGTCATTGTGCTTACAATGCTTAAAAGTGCCGCAAGAAACAAAAGCGGAAGTGTGAAATGTTCGACAACCATTCCTGTTGTATTCATTAAAAAGACGATAATCGGATGAAAAAATGCCGCAGATATAAGTCCGCCTGAAGAAGCCATTAGCGCCAACATCAAAGGAAGCAGCGCGATGATAAAGCCGCTCATCACTTGAATGGTTTCGATCGCATAGTGCATCGCAATCCAAAAGCTGTTTAAAGCAATAATGATTAACACCATATAAACAACCGCATAAGCAACCTTGCTCACCGCATGCTGCTCAAACGCATTTTGCAATGACTGCAAAAATTGGCTAAAAACAGTAAGCAATACAAGTATGCCAAGAAGCTTGCTATTGGCGAGCAGTTCATAAAAAATAAATTTCATAAAGGCTTTTGACCATTCCCGAAGCGATAATTCTTTTTCACCGCTAATAAATTCGATAAATGAACCTTTTTGACTTTCCGGTAAAAAGCCGCCATATTCAGAAACAATTTCGTCCCAATATTGCTTAATGTCATCGACACCAAGCTTTTCAATCTGCTCCTGCATGATTTCTTTTGGCGGGGGAGAAGCTTGTACAACAAGCGGCAGCGACAAGAATAAAAAAAGAAGCACACTAAGTGCAGAAACGATTTTTCTTTTCAATGAATCATCTCCTTGCATATGACTATGATGATGGAATTAAACCAATCACCGTCTCAATAATCGCCGTTAAAATCGGAATCGCCATTGCTAAAATTAAAATTTTCCCTCCAAGCTCAATTTTCGAAGCAATCGCCCCTTGGCCGGCATCTTTGGAAATTTGTGCACCAAATTCAGCAATGTAAGCAATTCCGATAATTTTAAGTATCGTCTCTAAATAAATCATGTTGACATTCGCATCAACAGCGATCTTTTGCAGCATGTGAATAATCGCGCCGATTTGATCGACTAAAAACAGAAAAATGACACATCCAACAAATACAGTTAATAAAAAGGCAATGTTTGATTTATGTTCGTTTAAAATAATGCTTAAAAACGTAGCGATTAAACCTAAGCCGACAATCTGCCAAATTTCAATGATGGTTCCCTCCTAACTTTGAAATAAAAATACGGTTTTGATTTTTTGAAACAAGTCACTGACGATGGATGCAACCATAAACAAAATGTAAATAAAGCCGAGGAGAGTGACCCATTGGGCGTACTCCTTTTTTCCCATTTGATCGAGCACCGTGTGTAAAAAGGCAACAATAATTCCTACTCCCGCAATTTTAAAGATGATATCGACGTCAATCCCCATACTTGCTGGCCCCCTATTTGTTACATCAATAAAATAATCAGCAGCAATCCCGCTAAAAATCCTAAGCTTTTCACCATTTTTTCATAGCGCGCTTTCTTTTCAAGCGCATCATGCTCTTCCCGTTCCAAATGAACAAGCGCCAGCCGAATTTGCTTTTGCTGCGCTGTCCGATCATACTGTCCGAGCGTTTCACCAAATTGCTTCATTACTTCCAGTTCACCGTTTTTTAATGACGTATATTTCCACACTTCTTCCAGACTTTCATCCCATGCTTGTTTGACGCTCGTTTCCCGATCCAGCAGTTTTTTAGAAAAGAGTTCAAATAGCCATGAAAGCGGCCGGGAAAGCTGTTTTGCCAAATGAAGTGACGCTTCCGATAACGGAGTATGTCCGTACATAATTTCCGCTTCTAATGACTGCAATGCTGCCTTCAGCTGCCTTAATTGCCGCGGCCGTTCGCTTAAAAACCGCGCTGCTTCGAAACCTGTCCATGTTGTCGCCAACAAAATAAACAATGCTCCAATCAGCTTCATATCATCACTCTCGTTTTTTCATAAAGCGTACGTCCTTGCGCATCCGTAATTCGCGCAATCGTTCCCGGACCATTTTCATTTGTCAACTCAATGAATCGTTTAAACACAGCTTGTTCCATAATCGGCCGCAATGTCGGGCGGCAAAGCAAATCTTCCCGCTTTCGGCCATGAACGGTCATAAATAAACCAACGCCAGCGTTCACCGCTTCTAGTATTGCTTCACTATCTTCCGCTCTGCCAATTTCATCGACAATTAAAACATCCGGGCTCATCGAACGAATCATCATCATCATTCCTTCCGCTTTTGGACAGGCATCAAGCACATCCACTCGCGGACCTAAATCAAATTGCGGAATTCCTTTCACACACCCGGCAATTTCCGAACGTTCATCAACAATGCCAATTTTTTGCGGAAAAATCTTTTTGCTTTTCATTCCAGTACTTATCAGGCGGGCGATATCACGCAGCAGCGTTGTTTTTCCGGTTTGCGGTGAACCGATAATGACCGTATTCAGCCAACGCTGATGAAAAAGATAGGAAACCAGCGGCTCAGCAACACCGATTTTTTGTCTGGCAATACGGATATTGAAAGATGTCACATGACGAATCGCTTTCACCCTTCCACCTTCCGTAATCACTTTTCCCGCTAGTCCAACACGATGGCCTCCCTGTATCGTAATAAATCCCCGCTTCAATTCTTCTTCAATGGAGTAAATCGAGTATTGGCTCAATTTATTGAGAAGCTGCACACCGTCTTCTGCCGTAACATCATAATTTGGAAAATAGGATTTTCCCTGCACAATCATTTCCAACGGCCGCGCAACTCGGATGCGGATTTCTTCAAGCTGTTCACTCATGGAAGGAGGCAGCTGTTGAACAACATGTAAAATTGATTTAGGCAAAATGGCGAATATTGCTTGCACTTTCTCCTCCTCCTTGAAAATGGATTAGTTTATGTTTATGGGACATAAAGACGCTTTATGACTTACTTATAAATAGCAAATAAGATAAAACCGACACCGATAACGATGAAAAATAGCTTTGAAAATGACAGCTCGTCTGTGAGCGATAAAAGACCGATTGTCATTGTCGTAATAAAAATAAGCGGACCGACGATCGCGAGAAAAGCGTTGACGGCAACCGCTTTTTTCACATCGTTGAATAAAAGCATGAGAAGGGCAGCGGACAGTTCAATCGCAGCGGATAGAAGACGCAATCCCGCCATCGAAAGCACAGCCGGTTCTATCATCGACAGCCAACGTTTCATTGTGTCCTCCTGTATTCACCATATGGAATTGCTAGTACAACCTATGCGGAAAAAAGAGGTTTCAGAAGGGAAATTTTTTAGAGGAATAAAAAAAGGGCTGACTAAAAAGTTGTCAGATCCCTTCACTGCAATTTGTGTATTGTAGGTGGGATGAGACACTTATGAGTCAGCCCTTTAGACAAATTAAGCACGGGATACGTATGTGCCGTCAGCTGTGTTGATAATCAATGTGTCACCTTCGTTAACGAAGAATGGTACTTGAACGACTAATCCAGTTTCTAATGTAGCCGGTTTCGAACCGCCTGAAGCTGTATCCCCTTTAATACCAGGCTCTGTTTCAATTACTTTAAGTTCAACTGTATTTGGCAGCTCGACACCGATTGTTTCACCTTGATACATCATGATATATACTTCCATGTTTTCTTTTAAGAATTTTAATTCATATTCAATTTGCGCTGAGGAAAGTTCAATTTGCTCATATGTTTCTGTATCCATAAATACGTGCTGATCGCCGTTTGCATATAAATATTGCATTTTACGGTTGTCAATTTGCGCTTTGTTTACTTTCTCACCGGCGCGGAAGGTTTTTTCTTGAATGGCGCCTGTGCGAAGGTTGCGAAGTTTTGAGCGTACAAACGCTGCACCCTTACCAGGTTTTACGTGCTGGAATTCGATGACGCGCCAGATGTCGCCGTCTACTTCAATCGTTAAGCCTGTACGAAAATCGTTTACTGAAATCATCGACTTATGTTCCTCCTACTGCAAATGATTATTTATAAAATAATTAAATCCTTTGGTGAATGAGTCAGAGATTGATTACCATCTTCGGTGACAACTGTGTCGTCTTCAATGCGCACTCCACCAAGTCCCGCTATGTAAATTCCCGGTTCTACCGTCACAACCATTCCCGGCTCTAACACAGTATCTGAGCGGAAGGATAAGGCCGGCCCTTCATGTACTTCCATTCCTAAACCATGACCAGTTGAGTGCCCAAAATATTCACCATAGCCTTGTTCTGTAATGTAGTCGCGTGTGAGCGCATCGGCTTCGCGTCCTGTCATCCCAGGCTTTATCCCAGCCATGCCGCGCAGCTGTGCCTCCAAAACAATTTCATAAATTTTCTTCAGCTCACCGCTCACTTCACCCACTGCGACTGTTCGTGTAATATCAGAACAGTATCCTTTGTAATATGCTCCAAAGTCAAGGGTAACGAACTCGCCTTTTTCAATGACTTTGTCAGTTGCCACACCGTGCGGTAATGCCGAACGATAGCCTGATGCAACAATAATATCAAATGAAGACGATGCAGCGCCGTTCTTTCTCATAAAAAATTCAAGCTCATTCGCTACATCCATTTCTTTTACTCCCGGACGGATAAAGTCGAGGATATGCTTAAATGCTGCATCAGCAATCTCCGCTGCTTCCTTTAATATCTTAATCTCTGAATCGGACTTAATCAAGCGTAACTTTTCAACAACGCCGGAAACAGGAACTAACTCAGCATCTACCGCTTTTTCATATGCTTTAAAAGTCGCATATGAAAGGTGATCTTGTTCAAAGCCGAGCCTTTTAATGCCAAGCGCTGCCACTTGCTTTGCCACTTCGTCAACGATTAAACCTGTATGCTGAATAATTTCATATCCTTGAACTTGTTTTGCCGCTTGTTCCACATAGCGGAAATCGGTGATAAAAACCGCCTTCGTTTGTCCGACTAACACGACGCCGGCTGTGCCGGTAAAGCCTGTCATATAGCGGCGGTTATAGCTGTTTGTAATTAACATCCCATCAATTCCAAGCTCCGTAAAACGGGAACGGAGTTTTTCTAGTTTTTCCACAGCCCTTCTCCCTTCCTAACTTTTTCTAATAATGCCAACAAAGCCAATTTGTACCCTGTAACGCCAAGTCCAACGATTTGTCCAATCGCCACCGGTGCGATGACTGATTGATGTCTGAACGGCTCTCGTGCATGAATATTAGAAATATGCACTTCAACGACTGGAACATTTACACTCGCAACAGCATCACGAATCGCATAACTATAATGAGTAAAGGCTCCGGCATTTAGTACAATACCGTCAAATTTTCCCTCTGCCTCATGAATTTGTTCGATAATGTCCCCTTCATAGTTGCTTTGATAACAAGTAAGCTCGATTTCATATTGTGCTGCAAAACGAATGAGTTCTTCCTCTAAATCGTGTAAGGTTTTGCTTCCATAAATTTGCGGCTCTCGCTTTCCAAGGCGATCTAAATTTGGACCATTAATAAGCAGGAGATGCACCATCTTCATAACCCCTTTAAAATAGAAAGAATGTTCAAACAAGAACATTCTATCATAAAATGCATGCGCTCACTACTCGTTTGTCGCCGCCAATTGCTTTTGCCGTTCATGCTCCGATGATTCAAAAGAAATGGAGTAACCGATAAACACCCCGTATAAAATATAAAGACAAACAGTTGTAATGATTGTATCGCGGTTTAATTCTGCGATGGGCTGCAAATTTGGAAAAAGCGGGTTCAGCACAAAAAAGATAATCCCCCACAAGGCCAGACCGTATACCAGGCCCGTCCATATACCTTCCATTTTTCTAAAAAAGGCATAATAAACGAAAGCGGCTAATATGGATAATATGCCAATAAGAAAAATCGCTAGAAAGTTGCCCAATCGTCCATATTTCCAATCACCGGCAGCCCATGAAAGTAAAATCATGTTCGGACTAAGTTCGGTAAAGTGAAATGTATAAGCAAAATATCCCAATAAACTCCAAAATACTCCGCCAAAAAATCCTGTAACAACGACTTTCATTATTAAAGACATCGGCTTCTCTTTTTGATTTTGTTCAAGCTGCCGATTTTTGCTTTGTTCATCGTCCATGTTTCGCAACACCTCCGTTTATAGTATGTCCATCATCAACCAACTAATGAATAAATGAACAGGAAAAAAACGAAAAGGTGCGTCTACATCCGTTATTTTTTGGCAAGGATAATAATAACATCAGCCTAGAGGTTTCTTTCTGTTTCTTGTAGAATATAAAATAACAAAAAATAACGTAAAGAATTAGATAGGTTGGTGTAAAGCATGAAAAAATCAATGAAGCCTGTATATGGTGGTCAAGCGGTCGTAGAAGGCGTTATGTTTGCAGGAAAAAAACACTATGTCACGGCAATCCGCCGAAAAGATAAGACAATTGAATATTTTCGCCTGCCGAGAAAAGATCATCCAACATTCACTTTTTTAAAGAAAATCCCTTTTATCCGCGGCGTCATCGCTATTCTCGAAGCAAGCGCAAATGGTTCAAAACATTTGCAATTTTCAACCGAACGTTACGATATCGATCCAAAAGATGATACAGCGATGGCGGAAAAACAAAAAAACGAATCAAAACTGGCGATGATTCTCGGTGTTGCGGTCGTTGGCATGTTATCTTTTTTATTTGGAAAATTTCTGTTTACGCTTATTCCCGTCTTTTTAGCTGAATTCACCCGTCCGGTGTTCTCATCCGATTTGGCGCAAATCATCGTTGAAAGCTTTTTTAAACTCATCTTGTTATTGGCTTATATTTATGTTATTTCGTTAACACCGTTAGTAAAACGCGTTTTCCAATATCATGGTGCCGAGCATAAAGTCATTAATGCCTTTGAAAATAATGAACCGTTAACGGTGGAAAGCGTGCAAAAACAATCGCGGCTTCATTACCGCTGCGGCAGCAGTTTTATTTTGTTCACTGTTATTGTCGGCGTTTTCGTATATATGGCCGTACCAACGGAACCGCTCTGGTTAAGAGTTGTTAACCGCCTTGCGTTAATCCCTGTCGTTCTTGGCATTTCCTTTGAAGTATTGCAATTAACAAACAAGCTTCGCGACATACCCGTTTTACGCTGGTTCGGTTATCCAGGTCTATGGCTGCAGCTGTTAACAACGAAAGAACCGACAAACGACCAAGTGGAAGTAGCGATCGCCTCTTTTAAAGAGCTGTTACGTCTTGAAGAAGAAAGTGAAAGTGAAACAGAAACAAAAGAGATCGTTTAGCAAAGCGGCTGTCATTAATAGATACTTTAGGGAGGTGGATTCATTGCGTCGTCGGCCCATTCATCCGCTCATTTGGCTCATTCTTGTTTTCGGGGGCATTGGCTTTGCTCATAAATTGTTCAATCAGCCGGCTGATATCATTCGCCAGCTGCTAATAGTTGTTTTCATCATCGCAGCTGTTTACGTCATTTACCAATTGCTGATAAGACGGCGCATCGGTAAAGAACATTCCTCTTATATGAAAGCCGTGCATCAATCAAAGAAACTTCATCATGTCCGCGACAAAAACATGCTGTCGAAAACCGTCCGGGCGAAATCGACAAAAAAAGGCACCCGCCCAAGTTTACAAAGAAAACGAACGACTACTCATTTAACAGTCATCGAAGGAAAAAAAGGAAAAAAGAAGAACCGGGCATTCTTTTAGCCCGGTTCTTCTTTTTCGTTTTTCGGCGTTAGGCACTCGCCTCCGCTTTTCTTTTTTGTCTAGCTCGGCTCGCAACGTGTCAACTGCTTGAATAGCATCTTCGCTGACATGCGCCGAGTAATCGCAGGCGCAGCTTCCGGAAAATAACCTTCCTCCGTCGAAATGACAAGCATTTCTCGTCGGAAGAACATTTTCCTTCGGCGTTAGGCGCTCGCCTCCGCTTTTCTTTCAATACGTCCATGTTTTTAAAAATTGCTCTGTCCGCTTTTTTCCATATTCAATTAAGCGGTCCCGTTCTTCATCGGTAATCGTGAATTCTGTTGCGACAACATGTTTCACCGGAAGAAACACAATGTTTTTTTCATGACGTCTGGAAACATAACGGGCATCATGCGCCTCACGCATTGTGGCAAATAATGCCTCATACAGTTCAATTGCATTTGTAATTTTCTTTTTTGGCTTTTTTTCCAGCCTTGCACTTAGTTGAATGCCAAGAACGGGGCGCTTTTTGACTTCTTTTTCTTCATCGAATAAAAAAAGCGGAAAATTGCTAAGTATCCCCCCGTCAACAATGATATGTTTGCCTTCGTTCGAATATAGTTTTACCGGTTCAAAAAAATATGGAATACTCACACTCATTCTAACGGCTTTCGCAACGGAAAATGCGTCAGGGTTAAGCCCGTATTCGCGTAAATCATCAGGGAGTACAAGTATTCTTCCATTTGTTAAATCAGAAGCAATAATATATAAACTTTCTTTCGGCAAGTCAGCAAACGTCTTTACTCCTTTTTCCGCAAGCACATTCTCAAGCCATTGTTCGAATAATTCTCCCTTATACAATCCCATCCGCCAATATAGTAAAATCCACTTTGTAATCGGATATGGAAGCCATATTTTTCGTTCATCAAGCAAGTCTTTCAAGTTCAGTTCGTTGACAACTTTGATTAATTGCTCGCTTGTAAAGCCGGCAGCAATAAGTGTAGCAATTAATGAACCGGCACTTGTTCCTGCCACTCTCTTAAATCGAAGTCCCTTCGCTTCTATCGCCTGATAAGCACCGATTAACGCAAACCCTTTTATCCCGCCGCCCGAGAACACGCCATCAATTTCCATGCTTGCTTCCCCCTTTGTTGTTCTTCTACATGTTTAATGGGGAAACAGCGGAATTAGTACATAACAAATAAAAAAGGAACAAGCTTTTCCTTGTTCCTTTATGCTTCTTCTTGTTCATTTTGCTTTTGGATATTTCGAAGCGCTTCTACCCGGGCTGGATCCTCTTCAAAATACTGCACTAAATCCCCGATTCGGTCAATCGCATTCCAGCTTAAATGATGTTCGATTCCTTCCACATCATTATAAATATTTTCTTCATCGACACCGATGATGCGCAAAAATTGCTCGAGCAGCTCATGGCGATAAACGAGCCGCTTGCCAATTTTCTTCCCTTTGGCAGTTAAGACGAGACCGCGGTATTTTTCATATACTAAATATTCATCTTTATCTAACTTTTGCACCATCTTTGTTACTGAGGAGGGATGCACGGACAACGCCTCGGCAATATCCGATACTCTGGCGTAGCCTTTTTCTTCAATTAATATATAAATTTGCTCAATATAGTCCTCCATGCTTGGTGTCGGCATAACGTCCCCCTCCTGTCAAAAAATACACTACATAAAAAATAAAGAATCAGTACTATAATATACCATTCCTATCAAAAATGACAAGAAGAACAGGGATTAGGTAAAATATTGTATTTCCGCCTCAGGGAAAAATTGTGAAATATAGTTTCGCATTGTGGTCTCGAGCTTTTCCGCCTCTTCATCCTGGTACACATATTTTCCGATTCCATATCTTCCCCATTTATATTTTCGCTTACTTTCATCCAGATCAAGTTTCGTTTTCGGGTAACGCTTTTGAATAACCGCTTTTGCCGGTTTCGTAAAACGGTGTTGAATCAGCTCAAACGTTAAATGGGATCGATCAATGGCTTGAAGCTGTTCGGAAAGACGCTGAAATAATTCAAAATATCCTTCTTCCCAGTTATCGTGCATATAAATAGGCGCAACGATAAAGCCGAGCGGATAGCCAGCATTGGCGACTTTTCGCGCTGCTTGTAAGCGCGCTTCAAATGAAGAAGTTCCCGGCTCAAAATGTTTAATGACATAACGGGAGTTGACGCTAAAGCGAAATCGCGTTTTTCCATTGTGTTTTGCATCAAGCAAATGATCGACGTGTTCGTATTTCGTCACAAAACGGAGCCGGCCGTATTCGGAAGCGCCGATAAATTCAATCGTTTTCTTCAATGAATGCGTCAAATGGTCAATCCCGACAATATCGGATGTACAAGCTGCTTCAAAACGCGTAATTTCCGGGGCGCGCTCGTTCATATATTTTTCCGCCTGGGCAAAAATATCGTCTAAGTTGACGTACACGCGAATGTACGGTTTGCTGCCGAGCGTCGTTTGCAAATAGCAGTAATGGCAATGTCCCATACACCCTGTGGCAAGAGGAATCGCATATTCAGCAGACGGCTTTGACGTATCAAATTTTAGCGTCCGCCTCACGCCAACTACAAGCGTAGATTTTGCATTCCGATACTTTTGCAGTTCATTCTCCCCGGGAATGCCGCGCACTTGGTTATGCGATGTCGTTTCGCGAATTTCAATGTTCATTTTTTCGAACTTTTCTTTTAATTCTTGGCCGAGCGGATAGTTCAGCGCCTCGGGCTCAAAATAAACAAGCTGTGGAATAAACGGTTTCATCATTTCACCTCAGTTTCGTTCATACTTATGCTTAGTATGAACGAAAACAATCGTTTCCACTTATCTTTCTCTCGCCCATGTCTTATGTTAAAATATTGAAAGAGAGGAGGTGAGACATTGAGTCAAGAGTTAAAAGAGATGTTGCGCTCCGTTTTAAAAGAGGAGCTGCAACCGATTCATGAACGGCTTGAACGGCTTGAAGAAGGTCAACTCCGGTTGGAGCAAAATCAACAACGTTTGGAAGAAAGACAACAGCGATTGGAAGAAAGGCAACAACGTTTGGAAGAAAGGCAACAACGTTTGGAAGAAAACCAGCTTCGGTTGGAAAAAAGACAACAACATTTGGAAGAAAATCAACTTCGACTGGAAGAAAAACTGGACCATTTTATCATTGAAACGAGAAGCCACTTCAAAAAAGTAGAAGATGAATTAGAACAGCATCGTCATATGTTTGAACTCGCTTCAAACAAATGGAAAAGCATAGAGATCGATATTGATTATTTGAGCGCAAAGACAGGAAAACATGATACAGAAATTAACAAACTGAAGAAAAAGCTTGAGTTCGTTCAATTATGAAATGCGGGCGTTACAGTAACGGAATCCTCTAACTGTCCACAACAAAAACTCCCCTTTATCGTCCATTTGCTTCATCCATCACGATATCCGTTACATAAGCGCCTTTTACATTCTCTTTCTGTATTTACAATCGAGTAGAGACACACTATCCTCCATCTTCTCACATCAACGTGTTGTTCAGTATACAGGTTTGTCCTGTCGGCACTATACGTTTTGGTGAATGTAGAAGCTTTTTCTTCGAGTTTAATGTTATCAAAATACACTGTTCCGGTTTGGTGGTTATATCCTCCATAAATCTTCGCTTGATTACAATCTTTCGCTGCTCGGAACGCCTTTTTTTCACAAACTACCATTATTCGACACGTGCCTCGTACCCTAATCTGGCAAAAACAAAACCGTTGAGAATTCAAGTTTCCCAACGATTGGAGCCCCTTACATTATTCGATAACAATATTTTATGCATTAATTTAAAAAGACGCGTAGAAATAGGATAACTTTTTAAAGCATCCATCCCATCCATTAATGCTTTATAGTAATTTAGTGCCTCTTGAGTATCCTTATTTGCTTTTTTGTTTTGAGCCTCTGCCTCCATTACTTCGTCTAACGTAACCTGGGTGCCCTCAATTTTTGTAGATTGAACCGCTTCCTTAAGCATTACTGGTCTTAGCAAGAACTGAGGATGTAGTTTAGAGTTTTTTAACATTGTTTGGTATTCCACAATACTCTTATTTGCTTCAATTAACTCACGAATAAATTGAATCTGATTTACTATTTCTTCCTTCAATGGTGACATTAAAGGAACGAAAGGTTTTAATCTCATGTCTCATTACCTCTTACGTTCATTTTTATTATATATTGTTCGTTATCAATATAATATATACTATTTACAATCATTTATTTCTTTTTTTGAATTTAATTATACACTTTCATCACTTATTTGTTAAGAAAAAAGACTTCTGCTGGAAACAGAAGCCTTTCTAATTAGTGTATAGGGCTTATAGTCGTATTTGTCAGCTTGAAGGAGGTTTCCTGCTTCATCTAGCTGAAGCTCTCGACTTCGTTCGTCGCGTTAAAGGTAAGTGTCTTTCCGTGTGGTTTTTTTAAGTTCCCTACTGTATCGTAGTCGTATTGAACCGTATTTCCTTGATACGTCCATGACTCGAGGCGATCGACAACATGCTAGTCCGTTGTCATCATACGACATTCGACACCGGCACCCTAATCAATTTTCATAACATAAAAGCAAAAAGGAATGGAGGATATCTTCTCCATTCCTTTCTTTCGTTTATTATAGCCCACACTTTAACTGCGCGCCGCAGCTTGCGCATGTGTTGCAGCCGCCGATTTCTTCAACCGTACCCTCGCGGCAAACCGGACAAATGTTGCCGACTTCAGATCCGATCGTTACATCGGTTGAGCGCAAGTCTTGAATCGTATCAACTAGCACAACGGCACGTTTTGTTTTTTGTTCTTTTTCTTCCGGAATTAATTCAAGCTGTTCTTCCAACGTATTTTCTTCCGCCTTCAACGTTAATACCTGCGCATCGCGGCTGCCGTCAACATAAACGGTACCGCCTTTCGCGCCGCCTCTCCACAAGCGCTCGTACACTTTTTGTACCTGCTCCACCGTATAGCCTCTCGGTGCGTTGACCGTTTTTGAAAGGCTTGAATCAACCCAGCGCTGAATGATGCATTGCACATCGGCATGCGCTTCCGGCGATAAATCCATCGCTGTGACAAACCAATGCGGCAAGTTGTTCGGATCCGCTTCCGGGTGTTTGTCCAAATATTCTTGAACGATATCCGCTTTGACTTCAATAAACTTGCCGAGACGGCCGCTGCGGTAGTAAGAAAAGGAAAAATATGGTTCAAGCCCTGTGGAAACTCCGACCATAGTACCAGTGGATCCAGTCGGAGCCACAGTCAGCAAGTGTGAGTTGCGAATGCCGTATTTTAAAATGTCCTGGCGGATATCTTCCGGCATTCTTTTCATATAGCCTGTATGAATGAAGGCTTGTCTTAATTTTTGCGTTTCTTCTTCCGTTTCGCCGACGAGGAACGGGAAGCTGCCTTTTTCTTTTGCCAGCTCAATCGACGCGCGGTACGCTGTCGTTGCGATCGTCTTAAACACTTCATCGACAAGCTTGTTTCCTTCTTCGGAGCCGTATTCTTTTTCGCAATAAATCAGCAAGTCCGCCAAGCCCATCACACCTAAGCCGATGCGGCGTTCACCGAGCGCTTGCTTTTTGTTTTCCTCAAGGAAATAAGGGGTTGCGTCAATCACATTATCTTGCATTCTCACGCCGATTTCCACGGTGCGTTTCAGCTTTTCGTAGTCGACAGTTTTCTTTTCTTTGTCGACCATATTCGCTAAGTTCACCGCTGCCAAGTTGCAGACAGAATACGGCGCGAGAGGTTGTTCCAGTTATGTTACCCTATCGGCTTTTTATCCGATAGTTCTATACCTTCCTATTCGGTATAGCTCAGCATACATCTTCATTGCACACGCTTTTCATAAATTTAATTAACTCTTTTCTTCCCCGATCTTCTCCAAATACTGATTTTGAAATGACTCTAAGATCTTTAACCTGAAATTCTTTTTCAATATCTCTAATTAACGGTTGAATAGTAGTTTTAATTTTGTTTAAAGGTGTTTTAACAACTATATCTGAGTTTTCTCTTGACCATTTAATAATATATTCCCGTATATTATTGTGTATTTCATTTCTTGTTTTAACATACATGTTTATTGCACGCTTGATTGCTCGTTGTCCTGCACAGGTTTGACTACAAAACTTTTGTGTTGAAGTAATGATAACTTGAAATGTTTTTCCACATTCTTCACAAATCCTAGTTTCTCTTGGCTTTTTTATTTTTCCTTTTTGAGCTAAACCAGACTTTCTTAATCCTTCTAACATTCTTTGTTTGGCTACACTGTTAGATAACCATAAACTTCTAGTGTGCTCTCCTATCTTCTTTTTAGTTTCTTCATTATGTTTTAAATTATAATGACCATTAAGTTCACCATAGGCAGCTTTATTAATAGTGGTATCCTCTGATTTTATCCATTCCTCAATAGTTGATGTTAAAGAAAAAGGTAATTTTCTATACAAGTCGAGCAATTCTTCATAAGAGATTAGTTCACACTTTATGTGATACCGTTTTTCAATAACATTCAATGCTGCACTTGCATTCTTTTTTGCATCTTTGTTTCTTGATTTAATTTCCACTATTTTAACAAGTTTTCCATTTTGACTGTATAAGAAGAAGTCGGGCTTATAAAATTTATATCCAATATCAAATACACAATCTTCATAACTCCAAGGAATCGAGTGATAATCAAGATATTTGGCATACGCATATTCATATGAGCTCCTTAAATAATGCCCTTTATAAAAGCCTGCATAGCCCCTGTTCATCAACGTCACCTCAATTCCCTTTAGAACATAGCGTGTGCAATGCTGCGGCCTCTTGGGAGAGTTATATTCTGCTTTCGCAGGTTCATCTCCTATGCGTTGCCCCTGACTAGGCTTTTAAACCTAGCCTTCGGTTCGGGTTAGCATCTCAGCCTTCCCGCTTCATTCCGCAGTTTTTAACGTGAGGCAAATCATTCACCACACGGATTTGTCGCAACCACCTTTTGGCCGTACGCTCTTGCGTTCGTCATATCGTTGGCATTGTCGATAAAGAAAATACCCGGCTCCGCTGAATATGTCGCGCAAATGTTAATCAGCTTCCAAAGTTCTCTTGCGCGGATTTTGCGGTAAACGCGAACACGATAGCCCATTTTCTCCCATTCGCGTACATCGCCGACTTCATGCCACTTCTCGTTGTAAATACGCATTTCTTCTTCCGAATACGTTTCTACATCCGGGAAGCGCAGTTCATATTCTTTATCCTCTTCAACCGCCTGCATAAACTCCTTCGTCAAGCAGACGGAAATGTTCGCACCTGTTAAAAAGTCTGGATTGTGCACGCTGTATGTGCCGCCTGTGCGCAATTTTTCTTCCGCTTCCTTAATAATTTTTTCCGTGAAGCCGCCGTAGCCCGGCATGTTTTTATAATTAACAATCGCCTGGTACATCGCGCGTTCCTGCTCGGTTAGCGGCGTAAATTTCAACTTATCCCGCGCTGCTTTTTTAATGCCCTCATCTTCCATATTTTCAATTAAATAACGCAAAATGCGCGGATTTTGCATTTTTGAAATAATGAATTCAATAATGTCCGGATGCCAGTCGGCCAGCATAATCATTTGAGCGCCACGCTGTTTGTTACTCACTCGTTATTCGAGTGGGCTAGGTCATTTCTGCCTAGCTCTCTAGTTTTCACTAGAGATCGGACTATATCATCAAAGAGTAAAACACTCTTTGTCTCGTGCCCTAAACGAGCGTTACCGCACGTTTAGTCTACTCCTTCCTTAACTGAATGTCTTAGGAAGTTTCGATAGTCTCTGAACCTTCATCTCCGTTTCCAGAGATGCTTGGCTGCTGATGGCCCATGCTTTATCCAACTTGTTTTTAAACCATCACGCTTGCCGTTGCCAGCTACGTTGTGGTCAAGTTGGCTTTAGGGCGTCCCAGCAATTCACGAGATTTTACTCCCGCCGATTGGCGCTGCTTTAACGGGAGCCGCCTTGCTCAACAAGGTGGGTTAATTTCGCGATGTCATCAAGCCATGAAACCGATCCGGACGATTTTCCGTTAACACCGCGCGCTAATGTATTGCGGGGGCGCAGTGTTGAACCGTTCGTGCCGACACCGCCGCCGCGGCTCATAATCTCCATCACTTGTTTCCGATGCTCGGAAATTCCTTCGCGTGAATCCTTCACAAACGGCATGACATAACAGTTAAAATAAGTCACATCCGTACCCGAACCGGCGCCATACAACACACGTCCAGCCGGCACGAAATTCAAGCTGACCAGCTCTTGATAAAACTTTTCGAACCATTCTTTTCGCTTTTCTTCCGTTTTCTCGACAGCCGCTAACCCGGTTGCGTTCCGCTTTGCGATTTGCTCATAAAACACCTCAAGCGGCTTTTCAATTACATCAAGCGAGCGGATAACAACTCCCGTTTCCGCTTCGTTTCCTTCCAGCACATGGCGATACTCTTCTTCTACTAGCACTTTTGCTTTTTTATTTTCCCAATCAATGTCGATAATATATCCAAGTCCACGTGCCGGAAACTTCGGATCTTCTTTAACCGTTAAAACGACAAAATCGCCGATACTTAACGTCAGCTTCTCCGTGTCTTTAAATGAGTAGCGATCAAGCATCACTAAACGGGAAACGCCTTTATACGTAATTTTCATATCCTCTGTAATCGGATGTACTTGCGGGAAAAGGCGAATATCCTCATTAAGCTTTTCGATATTAATTTTCATTTTTTCCGAAGACGCAACCGTCATTCTCCAACATCTCCTCTTCTTTCAAGTCTTTCTAGTCTTTCGAATTCTGTCTAGATTAAATTACCATACAGCAGCAAAAAAAAGCAACAAAAAAATCAATATATAGTATTATTTTCTTTATTACCCATACTATATATTGTGTTTTAGGTCAAATCATCGCCATTTTGTCAAATAAAAAAAAGAAGAGAAAACGGCGAAAAAGGGAGATAACAGTAATAAACTTCCCGATTTTCCGATGAAATGAATAAATATCGGGGTTGCGATGATTCATTTATGACAAAAGACCTAAAACGATCTTTTAAACGGCTCCCGCTTTCACCGGATTATCCCCTGCTCTGTCAGAAGCAGGAGTCTTCTTGCCTATTTTATAAGAGAAAAAAGGTCTTCCTCTCTGAATGCCGTCCTTATTCAAGAGAGTTAGACCGTTTTGAACAATCATCTTCTAAAATTCCATTCATCTGTCTCATATTTTGTTCTGGCGATTTCATTCACATACTCAAGTTCTTCGCTTGATAACGTATACGGTTCCAAAACGACATTAAGCCCTTTCTCAAAACCTTTATAAAACGCTTCTTTCGCTTCTTCCACCGTTATTTTGCGGTCGGTCAGTTCGTTAATCGCAACCGCTTTATTTTTAAAATTGCGCTGTAGCCGCTCTTTGATGCGCTCATTTGGATATTTAAACAAGCTGAATAACAAATCTTCATCAAGGTCAAGCAAAATCGAACCGTGCTGCAAAATGACACCTTTTTGCCGTGTTTGCGCACTTCCCGCTACTTTTCTGCCTTCAACAACAAGCTCATACCAAGACGGTGCGTCAAAGCAAACAGCTGAGCGCGGATTTTTTAAATCTGCTTTTTCCTCTTCCGTTTTCGGAACCGCAAAATAAGCATCGAGTCCCAGCAATTTAAATCCTTCTAAAATTCCTTGCGAAATAACGCGGTACGCCTCCGTCACTGTTTTAGGCATATCCGGATGTTCCTCCGATACGATAACACTATACGTCAACTCTTTATCATGAAGCACACCGCGCCCGCCTGTCGGCCGTCTCACAAACCCGAGTCCATGCTTTTTTACGGCCTCCATATCAATTTCTTTTTCAACCTTTTGGAAATAGCCAATCGACAGCGTCGGCGGATCCCAGCCATAAAAGCGGACAGTCGGCGGAATTTTCCCCTCGCTGTGCCACTCAAGCAACGCCTCGTCTAACGCCATATTAAACGCCGGCGGACAATTTCCCGAATCGATAAAACGCCATACTTCTTTTCCCATCGTTCAACCCTCTTCGTCCATATTAGATTTTGCCTCTATAAGTTTAACAAACAACATCGTTAAATGGAAAACTCTTTGCTTCTCATTTTCAACACTTATATAATAGAAATTGTCGAAACAAAGAGAAAGAAAGGGGTTCAATCCGTGGAAATCGCACTCATTGTCCTTGGAGCCATTATCGTTTATTCCGTTGCCACTTATTTCATGCAACGAAAAATGGTGAAAACGCTCACTCAGGAAGAATTCCGGGCTGGTTATCGTAAAGCGCAGCTCATCGACGTTCGCGAACCGGAAGAATATGCGGCAGGTCATATTTTAGGGGCGCGCAACATTCCGCTTTCACAATTGCGCATGCGCATGAAAGAGCTTCGTCCTGACCAGCCGATTTATTTATATTGCCAAAGCGGACTTCGCAGCGGCCGGGCCGCACAAATGCTTTACCGTAAAGGATACCGCGACCTTTACCATTTAAAAGGCGGCTTTAAACAATGGACAGGGAAAGTGAAAAAGAAAAACTAAAGATTCACCCATGCGGTGAATCTTTTTTTATGAAGATGAAGAACCTAGTACTCAATTTCATTTTTAATGACAGAACCATATTGCTTAACAATCTTTCGGAAAATGGTAGAATGCATAAAGCAATTCATCCTACATCGGATGAATCGCTTTTTCACATTTTTTATTGTTTTTTGGATAGATGCCACTTTCACCGCCAGATGAGTAGTATTTTCAAATATAGAAAAAATGCACAGAGGCTGTCCCATACGTGTCTGACTTCACGCCTATTTCAGGTCTGACACTCATCTTTGGGACAGCCTCTTTCGTATTACTGCTGTTTTTGATAGCGCAAAATCGGCTTGCGGGCCGCTGTTGTTTCATCGAGTCGTTTCACAACGGTTGTATGCGGTGCTTCTTGAACGATTTCTGGGTTTTCTTCCGCTTCTTTCGCAATTTGAATCATGGCATCGATAAAGGCGTCAAGCGTTTCTTTTGATTCCGTCTCCGTCGGTTCAATCATCATGCACTCTTCAACGATTAACGGGAAGTAAATTGTCGGCGGATGATAGCCGAAATCTAAAAGACGTTTTGCGATATCAAGCGTGCGCACGCCCAGTTTCTTTTGCCGTTTGCCTGATAAAACGAATTCGTGCTTGCAATGACGGTCATACGGCAAATCATAATATTCCGCCAAGCGGCGCATCATGTAGTTCGCATTTAATACCGCATATTCGGTGACTGCTTTTAAGCCGTCCGGCCCCATCGAACGAATGTATGTGTACGCGCGAACGTTAATGCCAAAGTTGCCGTAAAAGGGTTTCACGCGGCCGATCGATTGCGGACGGTCATAGTCAAGATAATAGCCGTTTTCCCCTTTAGAAACGACCGGTTTTGGCAGGAACGGAATTAACTCCGCTTTCACACCGACCGGACCAGAGCCGGGACCGCCGCCGCCGTGAGGACCGGTAAATGTTTTATGAAGGTTTAAGTGCACGACATCAAAGCCCATATCTCCCGGTCTTGCTTTGCTTAATACCGCGTTTAAGTTCGCTCCGTCATAATACAGCTTCCCGCCGGCTTCGTGAACGATTTTTGCCATTTCCAAAATGTTTTCTTCGAAAAGGCCGAGCGTATTTGGGTTTGTTAACATTAATGCCGCTGTATCCGGTCCTACTACTCGTTTTAAGTCTTCTAAATCGACTAAACCATCCTCATTCGATTTAACGGTAACTGTTTCAAAACCGGCCACTGTTGCCGAAGCCGGGTTTGTGCCGTGCGCGGAGTCTGGAACGATCACTTTCGTACGGTTGTAATCGCCGTTTGCTTCATGATAGGCGCGAATCATCATCAAACCTGTCCACTCGCCGTGCGCACCGGCAGCAGGCTGCAATGTCACCGCGTCCATGCCGGTAATTTCTTTTAAGTGCTCCTGCAGATCATACATTAATTCGAGCGCGCCTTGGACCGTCTCTTCCGGCTGAAGCGGATGAATATGCGTAAATCCGGAAAGGCGGGCGACATTTTCGTTCACTTTCGGATTGTACTTCATTGTGCAAGAACCAAGCGGATAAAAACCGGAGTCCACCCCATGGTTCCGTTTAGAAAGAGCGGTGTAATGGCGCATAATATCAAGCTCAGACACTTCAGGAAGTTCCGGCTCTTCTGTGCGAATATAATCGGCTGGAATCACTTCTTCGATATCGACCGAAGGCACATCAAGCTCCGGCAGACTGTAACCGATGCGGCCCGGTTTGCTGATTTCAAAAATAAGCGGTTGATCTTTACGCATGGCTATCCCCCAATTCTTTGACTAGCATGTCGATTTCTTCTTTTGTGCGCAGCTCTGTTACGGCAACAAGCATATGGTTTTCAAGCTCCGGGTAATCACGTCCTAAGTCATAGCCGCCAATAATGCCTTTTTCAAGCAATTGTTTGTTTACCTCTTTTACCGGCTTATTGAGTTTCACAACAAATTCGTTAAAGAATGGACCCGTAAATGGTACTTCAAAACCGTTTTCCATGAATGCCTTTTTCGCGTAAAGCGCCTTTTGAATATTCATCGTCGCCATCTCTTTTACGCCTCTTTTGCCAAGTGCGGTCATGGCAACAGAAGCTGCAAGCGCGTTTAACGCCTGGTTTGAACAAATATTGGATGTTGCTTTATCGCGGCGGATATGCTGTTCGCGCGCTTGAAGCGTTAACACAAAGCCGCGGCGTCCTTCTTCATCTGTCGTTTGTCCGACAAGACGGCCCGGTATTTTTCTCATTAGCACCGATTTGACCGCAAAATAACCGCAATGTGGTCCGCCAAATTGCGTCGGGATACCGAACGGTTGAGCATCACCGACAACAATGTCCGCACCGAATTGGCCAGGCGACGTTAATATACCGAGTGCCAGCGGATTGCTTGCGACAACGAACATACTTTTTCCTGTATGGGCAATTGGCTCAATTTCTTTCAATGGTTCAATTTGTCCGAAAAAGTTAGGATATTGTACAATAACACAAGCCACTTGTTCATCCATTTCCGCTTTTAATGCTTCAAGATCGGTAACCCCGTTCGCAAACGGAATTTCAACAATTTCAAGCCCCGGTCCCTTCGCATATGTTTTCAGCACATCGCGGTATTCAGGATGAACCGCTTTTGAGACAAGGACTTTTTTATTTTTTGTATGAGCTGCACTTAACATCGCCGCTTCTGCAAGTGCCGTGCCGCCGTCATACATCGAAGAGTTGGCAACGTCCATTCCCGTTAATTCACAAATCATCGTTTGGAATTCAAAAATCGCCTGAAGTTCCCCTTGAGAAATTTCCGGTTGGTATGGCGTATAAGCTGTATAAAATTCCGAGCGGGAAATGACATGGTCAACGATGACCGGAACGTAATGGTCATAAACACCAGCTCCCAAAAACGACGTATACCGCTTCAAGTCGGCATTTTTTGCCGCAAGTTCCGTTAATTCCTTCATTAATTCCGGCTCTGATTTTGCTTTTTTAATGTTATATTCCCCTTTAAAACGAACGCTTTCCGGGATGTCGGAAAACAGTTCATCAATCGATTCAACGCCAATCGTTTTCAGCATCTCTTGTTTATCTTCTTCCGTCATCGGCAAATAACGATGAAGCATGGCAGTTTCTCCCCTTTTTCATTTATTTCGCGCGTTTATAAAATGGTGTGGCTATCACTTTTGCTTTTAGACGTTTGCCGCGGATTTCCACGTATACTTCTGTATCAAGGCTGGCAAAGTGTGTTTTTATCAATGCCAAACCGATATTTTTCTTCAATGTCGGCGATTGTGTTCCCGTTGTGACAAAACCAATTTCTTCTTCACCGGCAAATACTCGATAACCGTGACGCGGAATGCCTTTATCAATCATTTCAATACCGGCAAGCTTGCGCAGCGTTCCTTCTTCTTTCTGCTTTTTCAGCATTTCTTTGCCGATAAAATCGGCTTCTTTATTTGTTTTGACCGCAAATCCTAAGCCTGCTTCAAGCGGTGTAATATCTTTGGAAATCTCTTGACCGTAAAGCGGAAGCACCGCTTCAAACCGCAATGTGTCGCGGGCGCCGAGACCGCATGGAAGCACGCCGTCTTCTTTTCCGGCTTCTAAAATGGCATGCCAAAGCGTCACCGCATCTTCTGAATGGCAATAAATCTCAAAACCATCTTCTCCCGTATAGCCAGTGCGGGAAACAAGCGCTTTTACACCTTGAAGGTCTACATCGTCTTTAAATCCGAAAAATTTCATTTCTGATAAATCGGTTTCCGTTAATTTTTGCAGCACTTTTTCTGCAAGCGGTCCTTGCAAAGCAAGCTGAGCGATTTGCTCAGACATATTCGTTACCTCGGCATCGCCAAACAGATGCTCTTTAAGCCAGTCAAAATCTTTATCTGTATTGGCTGCGTTGACAACAAGAAGATAATGATCATCCGCTTTTTTATAAATTAATAAATCATCGACGGTGCCGCCGTTTTCATAACACATCAGACTATATTGGGCACGGCCGTCTGTTAATTTCGCCACATCATTCGTCATTACTTTTTGCAGGAAAGCAAGGCTGTCTTTCCCTTTCACCTCAATTTCTCCCATATGTGACACATCAAATAAACCAGCGCGGGTGCGAACCGCTTCGTGTTCTTCCTTAATGCTGGAAAACTGAACGGGCAATTCCCAGCCGCCAAAATCAATCGTTTTCGCTCCGTATTCCGCATAGACGGAAAAAAGCGGTGTGCGTTTTAGCTGTGCCATAGGCTTCCTCCTTTTTGCGTATGCCGCTTGTTATCCTTTTGCGCTTTTATTTTTTCATTAAAAAAGGACAGATTACCCCCATTATGATTAATGAAGGTCTCTGTCCTGGCACCTGAAAGTTTCCCTATTGAGCAATAGGTTTCCTCTTGGGTGGTTCACATCATATGTGAACACTCTCCAGAGCTGCGTCAAACAAGAGTCTTTTTGCCTGAGAGATTCGCGTGTTCCGCTTGCTCCTTCGGCGCTACAAAAATGTAGTCTCTCCCCTTGTTCTCATTCGCACATATATAATTTTTCAAAAAATGGTCAAACTATGAAAACGACACAAGCAATGCAATAATTTTTTTAACTTTCTAAGTTATTATTATACTACCATTAACCGGCCTTTTAGAGCAACAAAAAATTCGATTTTCCAAAAAAATAACCGAACTTTTATGTTGGTTTTATTGATTTTATTAAGTTATTTTCATACATATATCACCGCTTTTATAGTTTATTGTTCGGAAAAAATGCATAAAGGAATGATGAGCATGAAGGTCGAGATTGAATTTGACTCCGCTTGGAAAGAAGGATTTCTTGAACGGCTTGAACAAGACGGGCCTTGGTCAAGCTGGGATTTGTATCAGCTTTGTTTAGAAGTTTCCAAACGTTTAAGCGTTCCTGACTTTTACGGACTGCAGGCGCCAAACCATTTGCCGCATTTAACACCGCTGCCTCACCAGCTTGAGGTCGCGAAACAAGTCGTTGAAAAAATGAACGGAAAAGCGATTTTAGCAGATGAAGTAGGGCTTGGCAAAACGATAGAAGCGGGGCTTATTTTAAAAGAGTATATGATTCGCGGCCTTGTCAAAAAAGTATTGATTCTCGTTCCCGCTTCTTTAGTGTCACAATGGGTAACGGAGCTTAACGAAAAATTTTTTATCCCTGCTGTTCAGCAAAAAAAGAGTTATGTTTGGGAACAGTGCGACGTCGTCGTTTCTTCCATTGACACAGCAAAAAAAAGCCCGCACCGGGAAATGATTTATCAACAGAACTATGACATGATTATCATCGACGAGGCGCACAAATTAAAAAACAATAAGACAAAAAACTACGAGTTCGTCCAAAATCTGAAAAAGAAATTTTGCCTGCTGCTGACAGCAACGCCGATTCAAAACCGGATTGAAGAAATTTTCCATCTCGTTTCCCTTTTAAAGCCGGGCCACTTAGGGAACGCTGCCTACTTTACCGAAAAGTATGGAAAAATGCGTTCTTTACACGCCGATGAGCATTTAAAAGCGCTTGTCAATAAAGTAATGATTCGCAACCGCCGGATGGATACCGGTATCGAATGGTCAAAACGGAACGTTGAAACAATCGTCATTGAATTTTCAGAAGAAGAAAGAGAGCTGTATAACGCGGTTCAATCACTGAAAAACATTTCTTTTGGAAATCAATTTTCGCTCATTACGATGCTCCGGGAAGTATGCAGCAGCCGCGAAGCTTTATTTGTCACTTTGAAAAATATGCTTGAAAAACATGATGGTGAAGCTCCTCCTTACTTTAACGAACTAATCGGGAAAATCAATGCGGTAACGAAAAACGCAAAAGCCGAAAAAGCATTAGAGCTGATTCAATCCATTAATGATAAAGTGATTATTTTTACGGAATATCGCGCAACACAGTTATATTTGCAATGGTTTTTACAGCAGCACGGCATTTCGTCTGTCCCGTTCCGCGGCGGCTTTAAGGGCGGCAAAAAAGATTGGATGAAAGAGCTGTTTAAAAATAAAGTGCAAGTATTAATCGCAACAGAAGCAGGAGGCGAAGGAATCAATTTGCAGTTTTGCCATCATGTGATTAACTATGATCTTCCTTGGAATCCGATGCGTCTTGAACAGCGCATCGGCCGCGTTCATCGTCTCGGGCAGACAAACGATGTTTATATTTACAATTTCGCTGTAAAAGATACGGTCGAAGAGCATATTTTAAAGCTTCTTTATGAAAAAATTCATTTGTTTGAACGGGTTATCGGCGAGCTGGACGATATTTTGGCGAAAATGGAGCTTCATCATTTTGAAGACTATTTGCATGATGTCTTCTTCAACTCTAGAAGTGAAGGAGAAATGAAAATTAAAATGGAAAATTTAACAGCGATGATTGATTTTGCCGACAACTTAAATAAAGGCGGGAAAACATATGCAGCAACATGAAATTCATCATTTTCTTGAAAGATATTTACGCGCCAATCAATGTGAAATTGTCGAAAACGGCGACGGCTATTTGATGACTCAATTAACCGTTGATATGGATAAAGAATTAATGAACCGCCCGTTTTATTGGCATTATATCGAAAACACAGGCGGCACTCCTGCCCCAATGAAGCTGACATTCATTACAAAGCAAACAAAAGAAACAGAAAAGCTCAAGGGTGAACGTCTTCACTTTGGTTCACCGCGGCTGCATCAAATATTTCAATCAGCACAAAAAAGGGGCAGCTATATCCGCCTTTATGAAAACATCCAGCCTTCAGGACAACCATTTGTTCCACTTCAGCCTTGGCTTGGCCTGAATGTAAAAGTTTCCTACCAATGTGATCGTAAACGTGATTTTCTCTTATCACTCGGGCTTCACCTAATAAGCGGAACGATTATCGAACAATTTCAAGAGCAGTTACAGCAGCTTGAGCTGACTCCAAAAATACCGGACTATTGTTTTACGATCACACCGCTCATAAAGCCGCAAAGCGGAATTTTGCGGTTAGAACAGTACATGAAAAACATGATTCAACAGGACGATCACTCTTGGGCGGATGAGGCGTTAAAAAGATGGGAAGAAGATTTGGCGCTGCTTGACCGCTTTTACGAGGAAACCGATGAAAAGCCGGAATGTTATTATATAGAGAAAGCGTCATTGGAAGAACAATATAAACCAAGCATCCGCGTCTCGATTATGAATGGCGGTTTGTTTTATTTACAGCCGCGTCCAAATGTGCGCAAATAACAACCAAAAGCAACGTGTCTGACCCCGCAACATAATTACGTGAGGTCAGACACTTATGGGTCAGTCCCTGTCATCGTTTTCGTTTAAACAATAACAGTAAGCCAAATGGCACAATGCCGAACCAGCGATTTAAAAACGGCAGTTTTTCTTGCTTTCGTTGTTCTCTTTTTTTCCTTCTTTCTTCTTTCGGCTGTTCCATATAAGTGACGAACTGCTGCGTCACAAATTTTACATAATCATTCGTTGACAAGCATGGTCACCACCTTTTTTATCATATAGTATGACCATTACATGTGCTGTTTAAGCGCTGCAACAATATCGTCAACCACTTCCGCCATCGTCCTGTGCGTTGTATTAACGATGAAATGCGCTTCTTGATAATAAGGCATGCGTTCTGTCAACAATCTTTTGATTAGTTCTTGTTTATTGTGTTGTTTTAATAATGGACGTGTCTCGTCACCAGCAAGCCTTCGTAAAATTTCTTCCGGCTCGCAATGCAAATAAATGACGATCCCATGCTTTTTCATCCAATCGCGGTTTTCCTTTTGAATGACCATTCCTCCGCCGGTTGTTACAACAATATTTTGCAGCGGCAGTGTCTTTAACAGCTCCCTTTCGTATTTTCGAAATGCGCTTTCTCCTTCTGAAGCAAAAATCTCACTAATGGACTTCCCCACTTTTTGTTCAATCATTTCATCCGTATCGACAACGGAAACACCTAAACGTTCGGCAAGCTGTCTGCCGACCGATGTCTTTCCTGCCCCCATAAACCCTGTTAAAAAAATTGCCTTCATCTTCGCTCTCCTCTTTATTTCATTCCGCTTTTTTGTCACCTTATCACATTTCTCAGCTTTTGGGAACAGGTGTTTAATATTTTTCTTTCCACTCTACTAGTTCCATATCCGGAACAGATAAGGTAAACTCAGCCTTATATTCCAGCCCGTTGTTCGAAATGCATAAAACATGAACATTGATTCGTTCCTGACCGAGCCGTTTAAGCTCATAATGCGCTTTTCCTGTTGGATATACGACAGTCTCATCTAAAAAGGTGACTGTGTCAGAAAGATTGCTGATTTTGTTTTTTACATCAACAACTGCCATTTGCATAATCCCATCCAGTTCATACATTTGTTGTTCATGAGCGGCAAACTCTGTTTCCATTTTATACAGCTCAATCACATGAACAAACAATAGCAGAAGAAAAAAGGAAAAGATCATTGTGACAGGAAGGATAAATCCTTTTTCGTTGTTCATGCTCCTTTCTCCTTTGGCTGGAAAAATGTCATAATCAATGTTTCATACTCCTTTCCCTGCTCTGTCATCACTTTAACGCGAATCCCGTCATGTTCGAGCTTGTATTGGACATCGGAAACAGATTGCAGCAAAATTTCATGTCCTTGTCCATTTACTCTTCTTCGAATCAAGTTTCCGTATTTTTCAAAGCTAACTTTTTCACCATTAAACTTATCCAAATATATCGTTGACTGCTTGATTTCCATTTCTCTTGCTTCCCTTACTTCAGACGCAATTTGCCGTGCAAATACATGCCATTCGAGGCGGTTAAAACGCTCTGGTTGCTGTTCCTTGACCCAATGAATGTCCAACAGCATCGGCATGAACGATACGATAATGAGAAGGCCCGATAACGTAATAAGCATCTCTATTAATGTAAATCCGCTGTTTCGTTTAATCATTTTTTCGCATACCCACACCTTTCAACGACGCGCTCTGTATAGTCTTGCCAATGAATGCATACTTTCACAACTCCATTTTCAACAAATTCCCAATGAACAGTATACAGAACATTGTTACGTTGAATTGTTTTATCATGTAATGACGTTAAATGACGGATATGCAATTCTTCCTTTAAAATTTGTTGCGCTGTCATTTTCAATTCTTCGTTTTTCCGTTCTAATGATATTTGTACAAAGGAAGGGAGTAAGAGAATGGAGACTAAAAGCCAAATTCCTAATGAAACAAGCATCTCAATCAGCGTAAATCCATTACAATTTTTGCACATAAAACCGCCCCTTCCCAAGCAAAAAGACAATTTTATAAGTTTGTTTGCCATAAGTGACTAAAATTGTTCCCGATTTGTTCACATTTCCATTTGGCAAAAAGATCAATGGTGATTGAAGAGTAACGGGCTGAATTTGCAGTTTGTCTGAATAGGAGCGATGAAGGAGAATCCGTCCGAAAACACTTTCTTCCGTAATTCGGTACACCGGTTGCTGATCATAAAAAACAATGATGACAGAAGACTTATGCGTCATTGCATATTGCTGTGCGTACAACATATCATCCTTAAACTGCTCAATAAAATAGTCGGTTTGCTTTTTTTCAACGAGACGATCCATTTTGGGAATGCTTAACATAAGCAATACGTTAATAATTGTCAAAACAATTAGCATTTCGATTAACGTAAAACCGCTCTCTTTACGCATCGTTTTCACTTACTTCTCCACTGCTGTCGATTTGCAGCGTATTTCCGTTTGGGCATTTATTTGACTTAATATATTTTTGATCGATTAACTCTTGTATTGTCGGTATTGTTCCCTTCTCCATTTCATATGCTTTTGCCTGAGCTTGCACCATTTTTACGAGCGCCTCACATCCTTTGTTGTTGATAACACTGTTATGCTTTGTTACATTCGGAATGGTAATAAGAATCAAAATGGAAATAATCATAAGGACAATTAGCATTTCAATTAATGTAAATCCTTTTTGTTTCATATTTTGGCCTCCTTATCCTTATAAATGGTTAATGACTTGAAACATCGGCAATAAAATTGCTAAATACATCAAGACAACAAGTAAACCAATAATCGAAAAGAACAGCGGCTGAATCACGCGGAGCCAGCGTTCTAATGTTTCTTCGATGCGCTGCAGGACAAATTGGCTGTAATGCAGCAATTCCTTGGCCAGCTCTCCGTTTGATTGCCCGTGGCGAATGACGAGCGCCAATTCTTTTTCATAATATTTTCGCGATTGAATAATCCAGTCGAGCTTTTCCCCTTTGGCAAGCTGTTTTTTCATCCGATCAGCTTCAAGCTGCAGCATCGGCAAATTCGTTTGCTTCTCAAACACTTGCAGCGCTTCATACACAGAAAGGCCGCCATTTAATAAGTGGCTAAATTGGAATGCAAAAAACTGTGAATGATATAACACAACTAAGCGCCTCACAAAAGGAATGGCTAAATACAAATTCATTTGCACAGCAGGATGTAAACGTTTAAAGCCGATAAAATATAAAATGATAAGAAAAACAACAAACAAAAGAAATGAAAGAAACACATCAGGAAGAAGCAAAAAGGCATGAATGAAAGAGGAGGAGAGGAAGGAGTCCTCGGCATAAAACGAAGAAGACAGATGGGCAAATTGCGGAAACAACACTTGTTGAACCAGCATCAGCATCATGATCATAAAGAATATCAAAAATAACGGATAACTAGACAACCTTTTAAGCCTGTTGATGTACCGGGCTTTTAACAAAAGCATATTCCCTGCTTCGCATAAACCTTGGGCAAGATTTCCATGCTGTTCTGCAAAAAATAAATATCCGATTGTCTCGGCAGGAAAATCAAGCTTTTGCAATGCTTCATGAAGAGGAATGCCGGAACGAAGCTGCAAAAGACATTGCTGCAAATCCTGTCTTTGCGCAGACGATTGTTGAATTCCGAGAAACTCGATTGCTTGCGCAAGGGAATATCCTTTATTAAGCAGTTTTCCTAGACGAAGCAAAAACGTTCCCTGCTTCTCGAGCGGCCAGTTTTTCTTGCGTCTCATTTTACCATCCGCCCTTGCAGCAAACGGGGGGATAAAAATCCGAGAGCAATTCCTTTTTTAATGGCATCCTGTAACGTTTGATAGCGATAGGCGACTTTTTCGCCACGCGCTTCTTGAATCGCTTTTGCAAGCGCTTCTCCATATAACAATTCATATATACAAGTGCGGCGAATTTTTCGTTGCTTTCGACAAATCGGCGAACATTGTTCACCGCAGAACGGACACTGTAATTCAACAAGCCGCTGGGCAGTCACCGCCAGCAGCGTCTGTTCGATCTCCTGCAAGGAGACATCAAATTCCAGCAGCCGATAAATCGCCCCAACCGCATTTTTCGCATGCAACGTTGTTAATACTAAATGACCTGTAAGTGCGGCGCGAACCGCGATTCTCGCAGTTTCGGCATCACGAATCTCTCCAACCATGATGACATCGGGATCGTGGCGCAAAATCGCTTTTAACCCCGTTGCATAGGTGATTCCCGCTTTTTCATTCACCTGTACTTGCAGCACATTTTCTGTCCGCTTTTCAATCGGGTCTTCAAGCGTAATCACGTTTTGATTGTATTTGTTTTTACATATATTTAACAGCGTGTACAATGTGGTCGTTTTCCCTGAACCAGTCGGACCAGTGAAAATCATCAATCCATATGGATATTGCAAAAGTGACACTAATTTTTTTATCGTACTTGGGAAAAGAGAGAGATGTGATAATGGGAGAAATGAATCTTGGAAAAGAAGACGAATAACGAGGCTTTCTTCGTAAACAGTCGGCAATGTGGACAACCGCAGATTTATAATGGTACTCTCTACTTCAATTTCCATCGCTCCATTTTGCGGGCGTCTTCGCTCACCGATATCCATATCGGCTAAAAATTTAAAATGAGCAATCAGCCGTTCACACGTTTCTTTCATTATCACCTCTTTGACGATTAATACTCCGTCCAAACGAAACTGGACGACGGCATCGCGTTTGCGCGGGACAATATGAATATCTGATGCCCGCAGCGAACAAGCTTCCGTCAGCAACCGATCAGCCAATTGTTCAATCGCATTCATGCATTCCCCGGTTACTAAAATCTATAATATCTAAAACCAGGAAACACCTGAGTTCCATCAGGAAGGGATTTCCCTTGTCATCCACCTGCTGTGAAAGACAACCCGTGGATCGCTGTTAGCGATAGTCTAGTCGTGCACCATTCCTTCCATCGGTCAGTACACGACAACGATTTTAGCAACCAAGTCTACACCTCCTTTTCATCATTTCATAGACATTATTCGCTATCTTTTTTGTTTTTCCTTCTTTTTTCTCTAAAAAAATTACAAAAATTTTTATTGTCATCCATAACATTTTTCTTGCAGGCTTACCGTTTTTTAATTGGACATAAACAATTGCTTCAAACCATATCATACTTTCATTTTATTTGAATAAATTGTGAATTTCTTATTAACTATCAGTTAACTACTATAAACACCATTCCAATGGAAAAATAGCTGTATTATAATAAATTTAGCATGGATAGTCTAGGAGTGAAAAAAATGGAACAAACTTTAAAAATAACGAATGTATTGGCTGATCCAACGCGATATTATATTTATCAGTACATTACGAAAAAACACGGTGAAGTATCCGTTCAGGAAATTGCTGATGCCTTCAATATTCATCCGAATGTCGCCCGGCTGCATTTAACGAAATTGGAAGATGTCAACTTGCTTGTTTCGGAAACACAAAAGACAGGAAAAGGTGGGCGCCCTAGCCGCTTATACCGCCTATCAGATGATGTCATTCAGCTTCACTTTCCATTTCGCGATTACCAGCTTCTTTCAAAAATGGCGATTCAGGCGATGATGAAGCTAGGTGATGTCGGAAAACAGGCTTTATATGAAACAGGAAAACAGTTCGGCAAGGAGCTGGTTGAAAACGAGCTTGCCAACAAACAAGCGGCTTATCCATTATCGTTTTCACAAAGAATAGATATTTTAAAAAAAGCGGCGGAGACAGCTGGTTTTCATCCAACTTTTGATATTGATGAAAATGAAAACAAAATTTATTTTCGAATTTACAACTGTCCGTTTAAAGAAATTGCGTTTCATCAGCCAGAAGCGGTTTGTCATATGCATAGCGCCTTCGTGCGTGGCATGTTAGAAACTTTATTTACCGAAGTGGAGCTGATTGAAGAGAAAAACATGACAAACGGCTGTGATACATGTTCTTATTTAGTCATTCTCACAAAATAGAAAGCGATATTTACACAACCATAAAATGTACATTATAATATGTAGAGTCAGGGATTTGTTCAAAAAGGAGGGATACATAATGGATCGCATGTTCCGTGTATTAGCATTTTGGACTGGGATTTTCGCAGTGATGTTCTACCTCGGCCACATGCATACAACTTCTTTAATTTTCTTTGGCCAAACAGGTTTCTTCTTGCTGTTAAGCTACTTAAAATTAACAGAAAGAATGTATATTTACATCTTTGGCGCATATTTAACGATTTTCTTTGCAGGGTTCACTTACTGGACAACGTTTATGATGGTTCCAGGAATGGGAGAATAAAAGGGCTGACCCATAAGTGTCTGACCTCATGTGCCTTTCACAATATATCACCAATGGGATGTTTTATATATTGTGTTGTGGGGTCTGACACTTTACTTTCGGGTCAGCTTCTTTTTTTATACAGCCTTTCATCGTCTAACGAAGGGGGCATCTTTGAAAATGTTGTCCCATTGGAGCGAAACATTTTTTTGTTGAATCATTATTTGAAAAGCCGTGCTTATTCCTCCGTCCATAAGCAACGTACGAATCGCGCGGTTCTGCCTGCTTTGGTCGGAAAACGGATTCGGGTCATAATGCTCCGTCAAATACTCTAAAATTCCTGCCTCCAATAAAAATTCGTCTTGGCGGAGGAGTTTAACAAACTGCCATCCCGCTTTTTCCCCATACATTCGCAAAGCATCCCATTGGATATGGGTCGTTAAATCCATCTCACCGGGAAAAACAAGCGGATTCGTTATAAGCTGATGTTGATAGTATCCGCGCAAACTCCCCTCACGGCGTGCAGGCAGCCGCCATTCTTCATCGGTATATCCGTAATCAACCGTAAATACGACACCTTTATGGAAAAAAGCGCCCATCTCCAAAATAAATTGTTTCATCATAAGCGGAATTTCAAAACGCTGCCCGTTTACTAAAGAAATGTTTCTCTCTTCTAAATAAGCAATAATTTCCTCGTTCTCAAGCGGCACCATCGTCTCGACCAACTGTCCATCACTTGATGTGATAAAAATTTCATAAAGGCTGTTCCCCTTTTTTTGAATGACATGAACAGGAAATGCATCAAACAGTTCATTACTAAATACAATTCCGCCGAATCGGGGAAAATCTTCACAAAATTGTTCGATGCATTCGTACGAAACGATGCGTTCAGAAAGATGATGCAATGTTTCCTTTTGCTTTATTCGATGATACGGGCTTGTTTCAATCATCATATATATCAAACGATCATATGTGTCAGGGGAACGTTTTTGCCATTCTTGTAAAACCGCCCGGGCAAATCGGCCATTTCCTCCGCCAATTTCGCAAATCAATGGTGGAATACCTTCTGTTTCCACTAATTGTATAAATATTTTCGCGAACAATTTGCCAAATACATCTGAAATATTGCTGCTTGTTATAAAATCGCCAAACCGGCCGATTTTTTCCTTTTCGCGCATATAATACCCAAACTGCGAATCATATAAAGCCAACTGCATATAATCCGAATATGAAATTTTCCCCTCTTCTGAACGCTCAATCGCCTCATGGATAAAATTTTTCATAAAGCTCTCCTTTTTTTAGTTTTCACTATTGACATAGTAATAATTTTGTTATAACTTTAATATAGTAGCTTAACTATATCCCCTCCCATTATATGAATAGAACATCCCCCAAAAAAGCCCTTCTCGACGTGGAGAAGGGATTTTTTTTATTCATTCAAAGCCATGTAAAAACGGATTTGTATCCATTTCCGCGCCGATTGTCGTCTCCGGACCGTGACCGGATAAAACCATCGTTTCTTCAGGAAGTGAAAGCAGCTTATCGTGAATGCTTCTGAGCAGCTGCGCATGATTTCCTCCCGGCAAATCGGTACGTCCGATGCTTCCGGCAAATAAAGCATCCCCGGAAAACACCGCTTCTATCTCTTCGCAATAATACGATACGCTCCCTGGGGAATGTCCAGGCGTCTCCAACACTTGAAGCATAAATTCGCCGATTTCTAACTTCTGCTCATGTGTTAAAACATGCTGCGCCTCTTTTACCCGCACTTCTCCCCCCATAAAATAATACGAACCGTTTAACAGTGGATTTCCGAGCCACTCCTGTTCATTTTGATGAATATAAACAGGTACGTTCCATTTATTTCGTACATCATCAACGGCTCCAATATGATCAAAATGAGCATGTGTCAACAAGATCGCCAACGGTGTTAACCCTTGCTTTTCAATATGATCTACTAATTTCTTTCCCTCGCTGCCCGGATCGAAAATAATACACGTTCCGTTTGAATGAGATAGTATGTATGCGTTCGTTTGCAAAGGCCCTAATGGAATTCGTTCCCACTTCATATCGATTCCCTCCAATTTTATTTTTTATTTTTAAAGACTATTTTATATTAACACTACTTTTTGTAAAATAGGAATTAAAAGACAAACGGCATAAGAGGAGAAGAACGATGCAAAAAAGACTGGGAGCAGAAGCGGCAGCAAAAAATCTTTTATTCGATAACAGGATTATCGATCAAGATCGTGAATTGCTTATTTTCGAGCCGTCCACACAACTTCTTCCCGCGAATATAGAAACATATTCCCTTTTGGAGTTAAACAATCCCGAACTTACCGATTTATTTGGCGACTATGGATTTATATCTGAACAAGGTCGTGCTTATCTTTATCAAGAGACAGTCATTGCCTTCGCAGTCGTAGACGGAGATGCTACAGAAATTGACATGGCTCTTTTGCAATACGAAGAATACTTGATTGCAAAGGAGCACTGCAACAATGAAACCATTTATTTTATGGACAAAACTTACGAAGGTTTGATTAAAAAAGTAGCAGCGGCGTATGATATAAATATCCGCATTTTTGACCTCGACAAATAAGGAAAAAAAGATTACAATGTAAAGGAAATCAATCTTTTCCTACATATATGGACGCATTTTTGACAAAAGGGGGTAAGTATAATGGGCTTAGTGATTATTTTTTCATTAGTGACATTGCTAGCGCTTTTCGGAGTCATTCGTTCATTGCGTGAAAAGAATATACTTGGATTATTATTTGGCTTAGGTACAGCTGCGGTATTCGGCTGGTTTACAATCATGACGGTTCTTCATCACGGATATCCGGTCGCTCACTAATATAAGCTTTGAAAAACACGCCTTCGCAATGGACGGCGTGTTTTATTTGTCTTCCAGTTTCGCTTTTACACTCGCCACTTTATCAGCCATACGGCGTTGAATGTCGCGGCGGTCATCGATGCGAATATTGGTCGCTACACGATCGATTCCTTTTGAAAATGGAACTTCATGAATAGCTTGAATCACTTCAAATAAAACAGGAAGCTCTCCTTCAATAATTGTGCTCATTGGCGTGAGCATAAAGTCAATTTTCCCTTGATCCTTATAGGCGTTGAGCACTTTCTGAATTTCTGCGACATACTCGCTTACACTTGGAGAAGCTGTTCCAAGCGGTATGACGGTCACATCGACAATGGCCATATCGTTTACTCCTTTTTCGTGGTGATGTCATTTTGATTATACAACTAATCCCTTTTCTCCTCAATCCATATATAATGCCGCTAAAAAAAGGCCGAGACTGTCTTTGTAGATGTCATCCAATTGCTCAATTGGCAGCGGGTTGATTCCTTCTCCTAACTCGACCGTATATCCTTGCCGTTTTTGCGTATAAATGAACCAATCACGATACCCGGCATGGCTGTCAATATAACGCACTGCCTTATATCCGCTTACTCTAGAAAATTCATTGACGGTTTGTTGAGATTCAGCAGGTTCTAATCCTTCATATCCCCAATAAAATTCCTTTCCTTGCGTGTGAAATGCTAAAATCTTTGAAAAATTACTTTCCTCTGTCAGGTGAGCCATCGCTATCGTTTCCGGTTCTGTCAATGGCGCAAAGCCGGGAAAATCACGCGGAGCCGGCGCTTTTGGAAGTTTGCGTTCTTTTTCTACTTCCCACTTCGCTGGAAATTGATTATTTAAATCAATGCCGCGAATGTTCGCTTTCCAATTCGAAAAATCTAGACTGCCATTATTTATGCGAATCACTTCACTTCGATAAGGCTCCTCCTCAGGCGGTCCATTTACCACAAGGTTTACACCATCGGGATTGACCATCGGCACAATCGATAATGTAATACGATTATAAAACGATAATATATCATGGCCATTTAACACCTGACCATTTGTCAACGCCAGCAAATACTCATTCACAAACATCATAAGGACGGCCGATGTAATCCATTCGTTCGCATGAAAGGAACCGTTCATATGAACTTGTTTTGCCCCTTTGCCGATTTTCATTTCGTATAAAGGCAGGCCGAGCACACTTTTTCCAATCTCACGTTTTTTGATAAATGGATAATATTGACACAGCTTATCCAGCTCCTTTTCCATCGCCGCAAAATCATAGTTTCTTTTCCCATTCACAACCGGCTGGACCATTCGTTTCGGAATATTGAGCTGTTGACAAGCTGATATATCATCTTCATATAGGTGTGGATTTGCTCGTTTAAAAGCTTCAAACGGTATCGAAAGCGATTTTGCGATATGTTCCAACGCATCAGGAGTTTGGATGTTCTGTTTAAACGTTTCATAACCGGGAATGTTGACCGTTTCACCTTGCTCCAATTGATTGGATGACAGATGTGGATTTGCATCAACCAGCAACTCATAAGGAACGGCAAACCACCGACTGTACATCGATAATGTATCTTTCAAACATGCCGTTATTTTCAAATCTTTCTTTCCCTCCTCTCCATCTTATTTTCATCGTATGAAAAAATGCTTGGGAACATGAATATAGACAGCAATCAGATAACATAAAGAAGTAAAAAGTTTTTTACAAAAAAGCAGCCGTCCTTCGTTTTCCCAAAAGTAAAAAGCTTCGGTTCAAAGTCCGAAGCTTTTTACTTTATCTTTTTGATTTTATTGTCGTAAAAACGGAGCAAGTCACCGTATATGATTTTATCCGAGTAATCAAGCTCTTGTTTTGCTTTTTCCATATACGGTTCACAATGAGAAATGTCCGTTTTTAAACCTGTTTTCTTATCATAACATACGTTTTCTTTAAAGACATAATCTTTTGTGACAAAGCTGCCGTCGCGCAATACAGCAAAATCCATTTTATCTTTGGAGAATAAATCCTGTCCAAAGTGTATGTCATTTTTTGTATCGATACCTAATAAATGAAGAAGCGTTGGCTTCACATCAATTTGACCGGACACTTTAGAAATCACTTTTGGATGTTTATCCGTCACGCCTGGAATGTGAATAATAAACGGTACACGCTGCAGCTGCACATGATCAAACGGCGTAATTTCTTCCTTCCCTAAATACTGCGCCATTGCTTTGTTATGGTTTTCAGAAATTCCGTAATGGTCACCATATAAAATAATGATGGAGTTTTCATACAATCCTTCTTTTTTCAATCCTTCAATGAACGTCTTTAACGATTCGTCCATATATCGAACCGTTGGGAAATAACGGTTTAGTGTACGGCTGTTTGATGTATATTCAGGAACCATTTTATCTTCTTCCCCTAGCTCAAACGGGAAATGGTTCGTTAACGTAATAAATTTTGCATAAAACGGCTGAGGCAGCGTTTTTAAATACGGAATGGATTGTTCAAAGAAATCCTTATCTTTTAATCCCCAACCAACAGAATTTTCCTCATTCACATTAAAATATTCTTGAGAGAAATAGTTGTCATACCCCAATGATTGATACATAATGTCGCGGTTCCAGAAGCTTTTGTTATTTGCATGGAATACCGCTGAATAGTAGCCATGCTTTTTCAAAATTTCCGGTGTTGCCATATACTCATTTGTCGCATGAGTGAAAAATACCGCGCCCCGTCCTAACGGATATAATGAGTTTTCAATTAAAAACTCGGCATCGGACGTTTTTCCCTGCCCGGTTTGGTGGTAGAAATTATCAAAATAATAACTTTGTTTAATAAAATCGTTTAAAAACGGTGTAATTTCTTGTCCATTAACCGTGTTGTTAATGACAAAGCTTTGCAGCGATTCCATAGAAACGATAATGACATTGCGATTTTTTGCGATACCGAACAACTCTTTCTCTGGCGCTTTCTCGTTTGCTCGAATATAGTTTTCGATATCAGCAAGTTCGCTGCTGTCTGCCAATGCCCGCTGCGCTTTTGATTTTGACTGAAGCAATATATCGTAAATGTGATAGTTGTATGTGCCGATGTTTTTCACGAGCATTTCGCGGTCGAACGTTCTCGTTAACAATTCAGGACGCTCTGTTTCCGCTAATCCCAAATTGAATAATGCGATGGCAGCAACGATAAAATAGTAAGCGCGGCGCTCTTTTTTCGTTACAGGTTCAAACTGTACAAGCGCTGATTTTTTTCGAACAAGCCACATCAACAGCACCACATCTGCAAACATCATTAAATCCGTAAAACGGAAAAGCTCAAATACGCTGTTCCCCAAATCTCCCATATTGCTCGTTTGGAACAATACAGGAAGCGTGATAAAGTCGTTAAAGAAGCGATAGAACATGACGTTCGCATATAGTACAAACGATGTAAGAAAGCTTGTGATAATCATATAACGGTTGCGTGCTTTCTCCTTCATGAAGAACGAAAAACCGAACACGAAAAGCAAGAAACTTAGCGGATTAATAAACAAAATAAACTCTTGCTTCCATGATTCGATTTCTATATCAAAGCAAGTCTTATAGACAATATAAGTTTTAATCCAAAGCAAAATCGTCGCGATTAGTACGAAACGATATTTGCCGGGAGATACGTTTCTCATTTTATTTAAACCCTCCTTTATTCAAGAAGCGCCATATTCACTGCAACATTCAAATGGAATTGTTTGGATAATATTTACATAAATAGGTTTCTATCGAAGTAACCAACATCAATCTTAATACTTTTTTAACAAAAAAGCAATTCTTTTTCAAAGATAGGACATTAGAATAGTAATGTTGTAGAGATATTAAAGTTGTACACGTTTTATAGACGAATTAGACTAAAAAAAGTTACAAAAAAGAAAGGAGTCAATATAAAAATTATATTGTCTCCCTTTATTGCTGCATATTTACTGTGCAAATTTATTTTTTGCCAGCCATGCCCCGCCAATCACTCCTGCGTCATTACCTAACGTTGCCATCGTAATGTGAACGCCCTCAGCGACACGCGGAAACGCAAAACGCTTTACATAGCCGCTGACTTTCTCGGCTAACATGTTTCCTGCTTTTGATACGCCGCCGCCAATCACAATTTTTTCCGGGTTTAAACCGTTAGCCAAATTGGCTAATGCTAAACCAAGATGAAAAGTGACATAGTCGATGATCTCCAATGCTAATGCATCGTTGGTTTTGGCTGCATCAAATACATCTTTCGCAGTAATCTTTCCGGTCTCTTCGTAAATTTGTCTTAAAACGCTTGCGGTGTCCGTGCTTGCTAATTTTTCTTTCGTCATTCTAACAATCCCTGTAGCTGAGGCAATTGTCTCTAAACAACCTGTTTTGCCGCAATTGCAAGGTGCGCCGCCTTCTGGAATCGAGGTAATGTGTCCGATTTCTCCTCCGGCACCGTTTACACCGTGGACAATTTCTCCATTGGCAATAATTCCCCCGCCAACTCCTGTGCCGAGCGTGACACATATTAAGTCTTTCGCACCTTCGCCTGCGCCTTTCCACATTTCGCCGATTGCTGCAATATTGGCATCATTGTCAATCACGGCAGGAAGCGACGTTTCCGCTTCTAACAAATCTTTGATAGGATAATTTTTCCACCCTAAATTAATCGCTTCATACACTAATCCAGTTGTCATTTGAACGGGGCCTGGTGCGCCCATACCAATGCCAAGCAGCTTACTCTTTGGCTCGTTAAGTTCTTTTAATTTTTGCTCAATCGATTGGGCAATATCCGCTGTAATATTTTTTCCCTGATCAGAAATATCTGTAGGAATTTCCCATTTATGTATGATCTCCCCATACATATCGACGAATGCCATCTTAATCGTCGTTCCGCCTAAATCAACACCAACTAACCATTTTTCTGTCATATTCATTTCATCCTTTAACTCTCTTTATCTTTTTTCTCTCTTTTTTCTCTCTTTTTTCCCGCTCCAATTGCGCTTCATGCCGCAGCAACAAAATGGCCATTTGATACTCTTTTACATCAATCAATTGTGATTGATACAGCTCTTTAATTTCCTCTTCCATCAGCTCCAAATCGGCTAAACGATCGCCGACATAAATAATTGTACCATATTTTTTTAACAGCTGCTGAACATCATAAATCGTTTTCATATTTCCACCTATGCTATCGCTTATTGCATATATTTTTTCATACACGCACACTATAAAGTATATAGGAAACAATATGATCGTCAATAATAATCGAGCAAAAGAAAAAAGAGTGCCAACAATGAACACTCTCTGTTAACGATCGGGATCTTTCGGATGTAAAATCGTCGGCCGCCGGTTCTTTAGCGGAATCGGTGAGCGGATAAATATATCGCGCATCGCCCGGTAAGAGAAGGGAATAAACGGCCATAAATACGGAATATGAAACGATTTCATGCGCGCAAGCATAATTACCCATAACGTAATGCCGATGATATAACCGTACAATCCAAAGGAAGCGGTCGCTATTAATAAAGCAAAGCGGACTAACCGGTTGGCCAGCCCCAGCTCATAACTTGGTGTTGCAAACGTGCCAATGGTCGCGATGGAAAAATAAAGAATCACTTCATTCGAAAATAATCCGACTTCAACCGCGACTCCGCCAATCATTAATGCAGCCACTAAGCCCAAAGCGGTTGCAAGCGAAGAAGGCGTATGAATGGCCGCCATTCGCAGCATATCAATCCCAACCTCAATAATGAATAATTGGGCAAACAGCGGAATATCTCCCATTTTCATATTTGTAAGAAACGATAGAAAACGGGGCGATAATTCAGGATTGGTGACTAATAAATACCAAAGCGGCAGAAAAAAAATCGACGCCCACACCGCCAAAAAGCGAATCAATCGTAAATATGCCCCGACAATTGGTTTGTTGCGGTACTCTTCAGCATGCTGTAAATGATGCCAAAAGGTTGCCGGTGCAATTAAAACGCTTGGCGAACCGTCTACCATCACTAATACATGTCCTTCATACAAATGTGCGGCTGCTGTATCCGGCCGCTCTGTATACCGGACGATTGGATAAGGGTTCCAATGCCTTCCGGAAATAAACTCATCAATCGTTTTCTCCGCCATCGGCAAACCGTCCGTATCGATTTTTTTTATCGACTCCTTCACTTTTTTGACCATTTCCGGATCAGCAATATCTTCAATATAACAAATACAAATATCTGTTTTAGAACGTCTTCCTACTTGCATATACTCCATTCGTAAAGAACGGTCACGGATACGCCGCCGCGTTAATGCTGTATTAAACACAATGGTTTCAACAAACCCGTCGCGCGCTCCGCGGACAACCCGCTCCATATCCGGTTCCTGCGGTCCTCTCACAGGATATGTACGCGCATCAATTAAAATCGCATACTCCACGCCGTCCATTAATAATACGGTCGGTCCCGCCAGCACCCCATCAACAATTCGCTCTAAATCGTTTGTTTTCTCTAGTTCAACATAAGGAACATATGTTTTTAATAATTTTTCCAGCGGCTCTGACTGTAAAACCGTTTCATCAAGAGCAGCTAGAAATCTCATGATATAATGCAAAATATCATCTTTGACAAAACCGTCAATCATAAAAAAAGCCATCGCGCGGCCTGCATACTCTACATCTAAATAAATGACATCAAAGCTTTTTCCTACCCCTAATCGTTCTTTTAAATATGCAACATTTTCGTCAAGATTCGCGGAAACAAGATGCTTGACTTCTTCATTTGCCACATGCTCCACCCGCCTATTAACAGCCGTTTTTATCCCCCATCATTGCCAAATAAAAATCGTTTCATACATATTTTTTCTGTTGCGCTCATACATTTGTTAGTAACTTGTCCAAAATGCAGATGGGGGAATAAAATGAAGCGGATAAGCCAACTTTCTATGTTGATCATTTTGTTTGTCTTGCTCTACTTTTTGTTGCCTTTTTCAAAGGAACCGCCTGCAAGAGAAAGCATGATCTTTTTTCCTCTTGACCCAAATGTAACATTCACAAAAGCGCATACCCGCCTTGTCCTGGAGCCAAAAAAGAAAAACAACGAATATGTCTTGCGCTGGCATACAACGTCCAGTCTTGACCGTAAAGTATACTTGCGCCAAGACATATCATTGATTTTTGCCGACGGACGTTTACTTGGAACATTATCGAAATGGAAAGAGAACAGTCAAACGCTGCTGCAGGAAAAGACAGTAACAGAGAAAAATAGCCGATTGTTTCAAGCGATTTCTTTTCATTACGGGGAAATCCATGACGGAGAGGATATCCGCAGCAGTCAAAAAATGAGCGGAGATTATCTATATGTCATTGATTCAGCTTACAGTCCTTTGATGTCCTTTCGCCAGGCAAAAACAACGGAACAAAAAAAATGGGAAAACGTATTGAAGCAAACAACTAGACAGTTTCTTGACTATAAAACAAAACAGTTAGCCAACCATTTTTCGATTCGGGAAAAAAACTACTACTACCTCTATTTGCCGGAATTAATGGTTTATAATGAACAGCCGTTCCCAGACTTGTCAATGGAAAAAACCCAGAAAATAATCGGCAGCCTTTGGGAAGGGCTTTATAAAAATTATTTCCTGGGCATTAAAAAGAAAAACGGAACAATCGTTTCCCCTATCGGAAGCACGATGCCTGTTATTTTTATCAGTAAAGATTATACTTATCTTATTGTACTTTTTGAAACAAGAGACGGGGAACAAATACAGCTTATTCAGCAAATCTCTTAATATCCGAAAGGAGCTGCTTATATTTTTCATTTTCCGGCTGCAAGCTGACCGCTGCTTCAGCTGCTTTTTCGGCATTGGCATATTCTTTTAAATCTAAATAGACAAGAGCTAAATTGTAAAATGCCTCATGAAAGCGAGGGTTTGTCTCAACAGCTGACAATAAATATTGTTTTGCCGTTGTGATATCCCCTCGTTTAATTTGTATGTAAGATAAAAGAAAATCCACTTCAGCCTTATACATGCCGGCATCATCAATGCTTTTAAGCAAGCGATACGCCCGTTCATATCGTTCTTTTTCAATGTAGTGCTGTGCTAAGCCGATTGTTACTTTTACGTCTTCACTCGAATGTTTTTGCAGCCCAGAGTAAATTCCAGAGATTAAAATCAAAGCAGCAAAAGCAAGAGAAGCAAGTTGCTTTGCAGCAAAACGATGTTTCGGCAAATGAACAATGCCTGCCGCCAAAAAGCCGCCGATAAGGCCGCCGATATGACCGGCATTATCAATCCCCGGAACAACAAATCCGAAAAGAAGATTGATGCCGATCACACTTAAAATATTCATCCCCATTGTGCGCATAAAAAGATGGCGATAAACGGTCCCAAAGTATAAAAGCGCGCCAAACAACCCAAAAATGGCACCGGAAGCTCCCGCAGAAACGGAAGAAGTAAATAGAAAGCTTGCAAGCGTTCCGAAAAATCCAGCAAATAAATAGATGATAAAAAAGCGAAAAGAGCCGTAAAGGCGTTCAACCGTTGTTCCTAAATAATACAACGCAAACGTATTCATTAATAAATGAAAGAAACCAATATGCAAAAACACCGGTGTTAAAAAGCGCCACCATTCTCCTTGCTGAATGAGCGGATTAAATTTGGCTCCGTATTCGACGAGAACACGCGTGTTCGTACTGCCGCCCTTCCATTCAAGAAACAAAAACATGAGAACTTGCGCCACAATAAATAAATACGTAAAGAATGGTTTTCCGTATTCAAACAACTGTTTTTCCTTTTCGTTCTGTTCTCTGGCGAGAAGCAAAGTTTTTTGCTTCAGCTGTTCAAGTTCATCATACGATTCATTTTCCAAAGCAAAAGCTGAAACTTCTATTTTCGTTGCTGTCATCTCACCGATCTTTTGTAAAGACTGTTCCACGTTTGCCTGATACAGCACAATCGTATGTAAAACCGTTTCATTTTTCCCGCCAAACGTTAAAGGCTTAGCAACAAGAAACTCCCAATCATCAACAGGAGGATACGTAGTGACATAAATATTTAAGACTCGAATCGAGCGCATAATATACCTTTTCCGCAGCTGCTCGACAACTCTTCCTGTATACTCGATATCGCGTTGCAGCCAGCTGCTCCAGTCCACGTCATAACGAACGATTCTTATAAGCGGAGCTGCTTTATGCTGAAACGATTCTAACCAAATCTCGTTTTGAAGCTCCGTTAATTTAATAATCCGATAATTTTGTTTGACGAAATGGTGAATTAAATGCCAATATAAAACGTTCAATCTTTCCTCTCCCTTCCTTATTACAAAGAAACCGTTGAAAATAAAGTGAAACTTCATCAGTGGGGGGTCTTCCCCCCCACTGATGTTAGTTGAACTTATCGCACTTCCAGCGTCCGTAAGACTCCCACCTGTAGAGGTGGGAGTCTTACGGACGATTAGAACGGGACAAAGAGGAAGCCAATTCACTTACATCATGACATATTGCCAAAGGCTGATGTGCCGTAGTCGGCGGCTGCTTTCTCGTATTCAAATAAATCGCCTGCCATCCCGCCTCAAGTGCTCCCAACACATCAAGCTCCCATGAGTCTCCTATATATAATTTATACTTACTGTTTGGGGCGATTTTGTTGATTGCGTAATGAAAAATAGCTGGATTTGGTTTTTCTACCCGAAGCTCTTCAGAAACAATAACAAATTCATCTGAAAAAAAACGTGTAAATTCAAGATAACGAACTTTATTTCGCTGTATCTCGCTCGTTCCGTTTGTAATAATCCCCATCTTAATGGACTGACGATATAAATCGTCTAAAATTGGCTCAATTCCCTTCATCGGTACAACAAATTGACTAACAACACGGTCGAAATAATGGTGAAATTCATCTGACAAATCGGCATCCGCTTTTAAATTGAAAGCAAGCATCGTATCAAGAAAGCGTCGCCGCCGATATTCGATTCTTGTCAACCGCCTGTATTGATAATCGTGCCAATATAAATCACAAAACTTCTTGAAAGTAGAAAACCACGCTTCAAAGCTTATATCATATCCGTTTTTCTTAACAAAGACTAAAAAACAATGTTCAAGGGCTCTCTTAAATGTTTGCTCATAATCGACAATCGTATCATCTAAATCAAAACAAATGACTTCCCAGTTCATCAAAATCTTCCCAATGTAAGCTTTATTGTATCACATTCTTTGAAATACTTGAGCATAAAATGCTTTACGCACAAACGGAATGTTCATTGCCAAAAAAATAAACGCCTTTTGTAAAAATTGATTTTTAAAAAACAGATTGATGAACTTATAACGATAGCGGTATAATACAAAGCCACCGATTGACAAAAAAACAATAGACATCATGCGGTTATACATGTTTTTCATGCTCCTTTCATCGTTTATTGTTCTTTATTCTTTTCCCCAATCTGTTGATAAATTATTGAAAAATAAAAAAGGACTGGGAGCTGAGCTAAAAGTATCTGATATTGTGCGGTGATGTCTGACCCTTTTCTTTTATACGAAAATGTCCCCCAAAAAGAAAACGGTCTGTGATTCGCCTAATCATTAAGCAAGTCACAGACCGATACATTTTCATTCATCGTGTTGGCTAGTAAGTCATGGACGTTTCGCTTCATTTATTCATGAAACGTACGCCGCATAACCTCTTTTAACACTTTTGCCGAATGAGCAAATTTTTCTTTTTCTTCATCATTTAACTTTAATTCAATCACTTCGCGGACGCCGTTGCGATTGACAATGGCCGGAACGCCAATATAAATATCGTTTTGTCCGTATTGGCCGTTCAAATAAGCAGAAACCGTTAATATTGAATTTTCATTTTGTAAAATCGCTTTCGTTAAGCGGACGAGTCCCATGGCAATTCCGTAATAGGTCGCACCTTTGCGCTGGATAATATGATATGCCGCATCGCGGACGTTGACAAATAAGCGTTCTAAATCATCATGGCTATAGTCTTCGTTTTCATGGACGATCTCTAAAATTGGACGGCCGCCAATATCGGCATGACTCCAAACCGGCAGTTCTGTATCCCCATGCTCGCCAATAATATAAGCATGCACATTGCGTGTATCCACTTGAAAATACTCGCCTAATACATAGCGAAAGCGTGCTGTATCCAAAATCGTTCCGGAACCGATTACGCGCTCTTTCGGCAATCCGGAAAACTTCCATGTTGCATAGGTCAGGATGTCAACCGGGTTTGTCGCCACTAAAAAAATTCCGTTAAAGCCGCTTGCCATTACTTCATTGACAATCGACTTAAAAATCTTCACATTTTTATCGACTAAATCAAGACGCGTTTCTCCCGGCTTTTGATTGGCTCCGGCTGTTAAAACGACAATGTCAGCATCTTTACAATCCCGATAATCTCCGAACCAAATTTTTGTCGGTGCAGGAGCAAACGGCAAACCATGATTTAAATCCATGGCATCACCTTCAGATTTTTCTTTATTCACGTCGATGAGCACTAACTCCTCAGTTACCCCTTGATTCAAAAGAGCAAATGCATAGCTTGAACCGACAAATCCCGTCCCTACCACTACTACACGATTTACGCTATTTGCCATCGTTATTCCACCTTCCATCATTCACAGCTAGTTTCTGTTAATACAATTAGATTGTACATTATTTCACAAACTTTTTATACTATACAATTATTGCAATTTTGTTACAAAAAAATACAACATTGTTGCAGAAAGAATGGACAGCCAATTGACGATATCATTATTCATAAAATGCCAGCCTTTGATCCTTATCGTTCCTTGACCGCAATGGTGCCTCTTCTCCGTCTCCAACCCGCAAACAGCACAACGGTAATTGACTTGGCACACTGCTCCCATCCATGTATCGATCATGCTGCCAAAAAAGCCAAACAAACCGGCAAAAACGAGATGTATATTATGCCATAAAACAAAGCTGACGATTCCGACAAAAAGCGCTCCGCCGATTGCCGCTACGGTGCCGAGCAATGTCACTCCCCCTGAAGTTCCTCGTTCAACTGTTTTCCACGTTGTGATTAAGCGCGGCGGTTGTTTGCTTACACTTCCGATTTCTGATGCCCATGTGTCCGAATTAGCTGCAGCAAGTGAAACGATAAACAGTTCCAGCCACAATGCGGAAGGCGAAAAAAAATCAATGAGGCTAATCAGAGCCGGGACGCTTCCATTTGCCAACACTTGCACATAATCGCGCTCATCTCCTTTTTCCACTTTTTCAAATACAGCTATCTTTTTATGCTTTTGAAATTTGCTCCAAAGACTTGAGCTTACAAAAAACGCTCCGAGCATGATAAGCCCTTTCGATTCGAATCCAAGTGAAATGAACAAGCCAATAAAAAAGGCGGCAACAGCTCCCGAAACAGAAAGAGAACGAACAAGCCATCCACCAAAAGCGACAATGAACGTAACCGCTATATAAGCCCATTCATTCATCACAAACAATAACCTCATCATTTGTGATAATCATCTGTACAGGAATATCATGCGGCTCAGCTGGTACTCTTTCAACGATTTGTACACTGTAGGCAAGCGAAATCGCCGGTCGTGTGAATTGTTGTAAGTAGCGGTCATAATAGCCGCCGCCATACCCGATTCGATATCCGTCTCTTGAAAAAACAATTCCCGGTACAATCATTAAATCAATTTCCGCTGCCGCTACTTCCTTCGTTACATCTTCCATTGGCTCTAATAAGCCAAAATAGACGGATTCGAGCTGGGCAAATGAATGGATTTCACGAAAAACCATCGTTTTTTTATCCGGATCACATTTTGGCACGCATATCTTTTTTCCTTCACTCCATGCCTTTTCAATAATCGGCAGCGTATGTACTTCATTTCCTCTTGAAATCGTAATCGCAATGCATTTCGCCTTCTTCCAGACTGAAAGCCCGTATAACTTCTCGGCAATCGCTTCGGAATACTCCTGCTTCTCTTTGTCTGTTAACGTTGTAAGCAGCTGTTTCACTTTTTGCCGCATTTTCTTTTTTTCTTCCATACGAATTTCACCTCTTTATTTCCATTATATGTGGCAAAATAAAAAAGCAGCAGGAAATGGCTCCTACTGCTTACTTTGTTTCACGATGAAGAGTTGCTTTTTTGTCTCTTGGGCAGTATTTTTTTAGCTCAAGACGATCTGGATTGTTGCGTTTATTTTTTGTCGTAATATAGTTACGTTCGCCGCACTCTGTACAAGCTAATGTAATATTTACACGCATTGCTACTTCCCTCCAATACTTAATGAACTATAATCAGACTTTTCTATGATAGCACTTTTTTTTGTGAATTTCCATATTTAATTTATGTTTTTTATTGCGCTTCCTAGTTTATAACAGCGTTCATAACATATATAATAAAATGGGGTGACATTATGGATCATTTCATTGAATATACGATGACTGCACTCGTTTTTCTGTCGTTATTATTGCTCATTTTATCCTTTTTTGCAAAAGATAAAATCAAAGCGCTTGAAGAACAAATCGATCAGCTGACCATGTCTTTTGTACAAGAAACGTATCAGCTGAAAAAAAAATTAAAAGTATTAGAGGAAGAGCTATTGATGAACGATGAAGACATCATGGAAATTGTGCGAAAGAAAACGCTCAACGATTCTGTGCAACTAGAGCGCGAACAAGTCTTGTCCCTTTATAAACGGGGACTTTCCTATGAACAAATTGCCAAAGAAACCTCGCTGACAACGGAAGAGGTGCGAATGATATTACAACAATACTTGCGGGGAATGAACTGATGGATAAAACAGCAATTCGTGCGTTTGCAATTGGAATGTTATTGGCTACTGCTGTGATAGGAAGCATCTACTATTATTCAAAACCAGCAGAATTGACAGAAACAGAGATTTATTCTTATTTGCAGAAAAAAGGTCTCATCGCAATCAGTGAAAAAGAGTATAACCAGCTGAAAGAAGCAAAACAACAATCACAAGCCATTTCAGCAAATAAACAAGTAAAGCCAGCTCAAAAAAATATGGACAAGCCAAAAACGATTTATTCTTATCAATTGGTTATTGATAAAGGGAAAACAGCCGCTGAAATTGCGAAAGAACTGGAAGATGCCAAAGTGATCAAAGATGCAGCAGCTTTTATCAAATATTTAAAAGACCACGATTTGACTCGTAAAATTCGCGAAGGTACATATCACGTCAACAGTAATATGAATCATGAAGAACTTAGCAAAATGATGACAAAGTCTAGAACGAATCAATGAACCTCTCCCATCTACTCTTCGCTTAGAGGAGAGGGAAAATGTTAAAGCAGAACTTCATCAATAGAATACCGTCAGTGTGATGAAAATAACAGTCCGCTCCTTTATCAGTAGAAGGAACGGACTGTTTTGTTTTAATCATTTAAATCATAATGTCTTCCTTTTACGAGATAAAACACGCTTTCAGCAATGTTTGTCGCATGGTCAGCGACACGTTCAATATAGCGGGCAATAAATGATAATTGTGTAATTTGTGAAATCGCCTCGCTATTTGTTTGTGTTGTCTGCAGCAATTCTTTAATCGTTTGCCCGTATAAATGGTCGACTTCATCATCCATATCCGCTATTTTTTTTGCAAGAACGACATCTTCCTCATAATAAGCTTTTAATCCTAACGATAGCATCTCAAGAGCCATTTGATGCATTCGTACAAGTTTGTCAATCGGAACGACAAACGGCTGCTCCCCGATACGAATCGTCGCTTTTGCAATATTTACGGCAAAATCGGCAATTCGTTCGACATCTGTTGAAATTTTGATGGCCACAATAATACGTCTTAAATCAATTGCAACCGGCTGCTGCTTCGCAATTAACAAAATCGCAAAATCATTGATTTCCTCATCCAGCAAGTCGATTTTAGAATCGCCGTCAATCACTTCTAATGCTCTATCTACATTTTTCGCCTGAAACGCATCGATGGACTTGCTAAGGGCAATTTCTGTTAAACTTCCGATCTCAATTAATTTTTGGCGTAATGTTTTTAAATCATAATGAAACTTTTCACGTACAGCCATTTTCTTTCTCACCCCTTTATTTTGCTTCGGGACTGATCCATAAACGTCTGACCTCACAAGATTGTGCTGCGGAGTCTGACACTCGGTTTTTAGATCAGCCTCATTAACCGAAGCGCCCTGTAATGTAATCTTCTGTGCGTTTGTCAGAAGGATTCGAGAATAATTTATCTGTATCGGTATATTCGATTACTTCTCCGTTTAAGAAGAAAGCTGTTTTATCAGAAATGCGGGCAGCTTGCTGCATATTGTGCGTAACGATAATAATGCTATAGTTTTTCTTCAATTCCTGAACGAGTTCTTCTATTTTTAAAGTTGAAATAGGGTCTAATGCTGAAGTTGGTTCGTCCATGAGAATAACATCCGGTTCAATGGCTAGACAACGGGCAATACACAACCGCTGTTGCTGTCCGCCTGATAACCCATACGCATTTTCATGCAGGCGATCTTTCACTTCATCCCAAATGGCCGCACCGCGTAAACTTCTTTCAACAATTTCATCAAGTATTTTCTTGTCGCGAATGCCATGAATGCGCGGTCCGTAGGCAATATTGTCATAAATCGATTTCGGAAATGGATTTGGCTTTTGGAATACCATTCCAACTTGTGTCCGCAATTCCTCAACACGATAAGATTTATCAAAAATATTGCGGCCGCGATACGTAATTTCCCCAGACGTACGCACGTTCGGAATCAATTCAATCATTCGGTTCAACGTTTTAATGTATGTTGATTTCCCGCATCCGGAAGGTCCGATAATCGCGGTTACTTCGTTTTCATAAATATCCAAATCAATATTTTTCAAAGCGTGATGTTCACCGTACCATAAATTTAAATTTTTCGTACGATAAACAACCGCTTTTTCTTCCTTTCCCTCATTCATCTTTTTTTGCTCCGTTCTTTCTTTTACTACTGTTAACTCCATGGATAAAATCCTCCTTCATCCAATTTGCTTGAGCACAATCACTTAAAATCTCTTTTGGAATTTATTGCGAATGAACACGGCGATCGAGTTCATCAAAATTAAAACGAATAATAACACAACAATTCCTGCCGCTGCCACATGCTGAAACTCCTCCTGCGGCCTTCCTGTCCAGTTGTAAATCTGCATCGGCATAACCGTAAATGTATCAAAAATGCTTTTTGGCAAGTAAGCAATAAATGTTGGAATACCGATAACAACAAGCGGTGCTGTTTCGCCAATCGCCCGTGACAATGCTAAAATACTTCCCGTTAAAATTCCCGGAATCGCAGCCGGCAAGACAACTCGATAAATCGTTTGCCACTTTGTAGCCCCCATACCATAAGATGCTTCGCGCAGTTGATTTGGAACGGCGCGAATCGCCTCTTGTGCCGCTACGACAATAACCGGTAAAACAAGCAAACTCATTGTTAATCCCGCCGCCATGACACTTCGTCCCAGCTCCATGCCGCGAACGAATACTGTTAAACCCAGTAAGCCGAAAACGATGGACGGAACACCAGCCAAGTTGGAAATGTTCGTTTGGATAAAGTCCGTAAAGCGGTTTTTCTTCGCATATTCCTCAAGATAAATGGCTGTTCCAACACCTAAAATAAGCGATAACGGAGCGACAATGACCATCAGCCATAAAGATCCTATTAAAGCGGCTTTAATTCCTGCTTCTTCCGGTCTGCGTGATGCGAAATTTTGCAAGAAATCGATATCAAGCCAGCCAATTGCTTGAGTGAATATCCGATATAGAAGCACGACAAGGACGATTAAGCCAAAAACAGTAGCAAGGAAGAATAAAAATTTGAAAAAGTTGTTTTTCACAAGTCTTCCTGCCATGTTTTTTATCACTTTTTCTTGGTCGATTAGTTTCTTCATTGTTAATATTCCTCCCTGAAGCGACGAGAAATATACTGGGCAAGCAAGTTCATCGCCAAAGTAAAGACAAATAACGTCATCCCTACAGCGTAAATGCTATAGTAAATCGTTGTGCCGTATCCGGCATCTCCTGTCGTTACTTGAACAATATATGCGGTCATTGTTTGAATCGATTGCGTAACATCAAATGATAATACTGGCGATGAGCCTCCTGCCACAGCTACAATCATCGTCTCGCCAACCGCTCGGGAGATGGCCAGTACGAAAGAAGCAATAATACCAGATGCAGAGGCAGGAAGTACGACTTTTAATGCCACTTCTAATTTCGTTGAACCAAGCCCTAAAGCTCCTTCACGAATCGCATTCGGTACAGAACTCATTGCATCTTCAGAAAGTGAAGCAACCATCGGAATAATCATAATTCCCATTACAATACCGGGACTGAGTGCGTTGAAAATCCCTAAATCAGGAATAATTTGTTTCAACAATGGAGTGACAAATGTTAATGCAAAGAAACCATAAACAATCGTCGGAATCCCTGCTAATACTTCTAATATCGGTTTGATAATTCTTCTTGTTTTATCTGATGCATATTCACTCAAGTAAATCGCTGACGCCAACCCGATTGGAATCGCTACAACCATGGCAATACCAGTTGTCAACAATGTTCCTGTTACTAATGGTGCCACACCGAACGAGCCGTTTTCTTCGTTCCATGGCAGCCATTCTTTCGCCGTCAAAAACTCAATGATGGAAACTCTGCTAAAAAACGTAAAGGTTTCGAATAATAGCGTAAATAAAATTCCTAACGTCGTTAATACAGAAATCACTGCAGTTAGCAACAATAATTTTGGCATTAATTTTTCAACAAACATTAATCCGCTTTGTTTCGCTTTTTTCTCTTTAATCATTTCGCGGACAGAGTAAGTTGGACTGTCTTGCTTTATAACAGCCATAATGCGAAAACCCCTTCCTTTCCATTTCATGGAAAGATGAGAAGCATCCTAATGTTGCTTCTCATCTTGTTAGCTTCATTATTTTAATCCTTCAAGAGTTTTTAATTGCTCGTCATATTTTTCTTGCGGCAGGCGAACATAACCTACTTCTTCAGCAAAATCGCCAGCATTTTCTAAAATAAATTTCGCATAGTCATAAACTTGAGGTTTTTCTTTCAGAGATTTTGTATTTACATATGTGAATAACGGACGAGAAAGTGGAGTGTATTCGCCGCTTTGAATCGTTTCGTTTGTTGGCTCAACGGGACCGTTGCCGCCATCGATTGGAACCACTTTTAATTTATCTTTGTTCTCTAAGTAGTAAGCATATCCGAAGTAGCCAATCGCATTTTTGTCACCGGCTACACCTTGAACAAGTACATTGTCATCTTCGGAAAGTTGTGCGTTCTTTACAAGTTCTGCACCATCGAGAATGACTTCATCGAAATAGTCAAATGTACCAGAGTCATGTCCTGGTGAGAAGAATTTAATTTCTTCATCCGGCCAGCCTGGACGAATGTCAGACCACTTTTTCACTTTACCGTCTTCTATCCACATTTTCTTTAATTCATCAATTGTTAAGTGATCAACCCAGTCATTTTCTTTGTTTACAACAACGGAAAGACCGTCATATGCGATTTGGAGCTCTTGGAATTCGATACCGCCGCTTGCAGCAGCTTGTTTTTCCTCATCTTTAATTGGACGAGATGCGTTCGAGAAATCTGTTTCACCTTTTGTAAATTTCTCAAATCCACCGCCAGTACCTGATTGACCAACAGATACTTTTACGCCTGGCTGTTCGGCCATATATTCTTCTGCTGCAGCTTCCATGATTGGAAATACAGTAGAAGAGCCGTCCATTTTCACTTCGCCTTCAAGTTGTTCTGCAGCCTGATTTTTGTCTTTATTTTCGTTAGTGTCTTCAGCATTATTTCCACATGCTGTAGCAAATGCGAGCACGCTGCCCATCATTGCTGAAAGAGCGAGAAATTTAAAATTTTTCATTACTTAATTCCCCCTAAGTATTTCGGTTGTTTTGTCCTACGCTTTATAGAATAATGGCCAACTATTAAAAGGGTTTTAATCAAATGTTAAGCTTTTGTAAACTCATTCATAAAGCATATTGTTATAGTTATTCTCCCCCTTTTTTGCAAAAAAATAGTCAAATAACTAAAAAAATGAGGCTGACCCCAAACCAAAGTGTCAGCCCACGACACAATATATATTGTGAAATGTACGTGTAGTCAGACACTTACGGGTCAGCCCCTTTGGCTTATTGCTCGTTTTCTTCAGCTGTTGACAAAGTAGAATCAGTTGGCGCAGATAGCTGTTCTGTTGGACCTTCTTTCATTCGTTGTTGTTTCAGCTCAAAGTATGCATCTAAAATCTTTGCACCAATTTTGTTATTAATCGGATAACGATTTCTCTCGCTCTGATACGCCCACGGTACAACAACGGAGAAAGCAATCTCTGGATCATCATAAGGAGCATAGCCGACAAGCGTTAAGTTGAGAGTCGGCGTCATAAATTTACTTCTCATCGGTCCGTCGTAGAACGCTTCGGCTGTTCCTGTTTTTCCTGCGGGGCGATACGGTTTTCCAGCAAAATAAGCGCCCGCAGTACCTCGAGGAGTTTGCATGACACGTCGAAATCCTTCTTGTACTCTTTTGATATATTCCGTTTTCATATCAACACGGTTTAATACAACCGGCTCAAAACCGCGAATAACCGGTCCTAATTGAGTGCCATCTTTATCATCGCTGTTTGGTTCACGAATTTCTTTTACGATCTGAGGCTTCATTCGATAGCCGCCGTTAGCAATTGTCGAAACATATTGTGCCATCTGCAATGGCGTATACATATCAAACTGTCCAATTGCCAAGTCTAACAAATGACCTGGCAGCTTGCTATTTCCCGGCCAACCGATAATTTCATTCGGTAAATCAATTCCTGTTTTAACGCCTAGACCGAATTGACTAAAATATCGCCGCATAATCGTAAATGCTTCCGGATCAATTGGTAATGAGCCATGCGGACGATATGTTGCGCCACCAATTGCCATAGCAATTTTAAACATGTATACGTTTGAGGAACGCTGTAAGGCAGTTAACTCATTGATCGGCCCCATCGTTTCATATGATTTTTTGACAGGTGTCCCTTTAATATATAAAGGTTCATCTCTTAGCACCGTTCCAGGTTGAATGACACCTGTTTGCATTCCCGTTAACACGGTTGCTCCTTTTACAGCCGACCCCATTGCATAGGCAGACGTCATTGTGCCAAGAGCGTAGTCTCTCAGCACTACTTTACCGTTTTCATCTCTTGTATACAGCTTTCCTGCCATCGATAAAATTTCGCCCGTTTTCGGATTCATCATCACGACAAACGCGCGGTCAAGCAGTTCCCTGCCACCGCCTTGCTTTGCTATCCTTAATTCTTCTTCAATAATTTTCTCCACTCTTTGTTGCAATTCGATATCAATCGTTAACACTACATCTTTGCCGCGCTGCCCTTTATATATTTCTTTTGTCTCAATCACGTTTCCAGCTTTATCGGTAATGTTTTTTACTTTCGCTTTTTGACCATGCAGTACATCCTCATATTGTGCTTCTAAGTAACTTTTTCCAACACGGTCATTGCGGCTGTAGTCGCGCGCTAAAAAGTAATCCAATCGTTCCCGCGGCAATCCCTCTTCAGAAGAGGTAATACTTCCAAGGACCGAACGGAACGTATTGCCATATACATAACGACGCTCCCAATCCGTTGTCGTACTCACGCCCGGGAGCTCTTCTAAATGTTCACTTACAACAGCGTATTCATCATTTGTAACTCCCTGATTTTTGACAATTTGTGGTGTTAATGCATAGCCGCTGTCTAGTTCCCGCTTAATCGCTAAAACTTCAAGTTCTTCGTTCTTAATTTCTTTTAAATCCTCTTCTGTAATTCGTTCTAATGTAAGCTCATAAAGTTTCTTATCTATTTCTTTATTAGACAGTTCTTCTTCTTTCCACTTTTTTTGCAATTTCTCTCGTTCTGATTTCGGGATTTTTGCTTTCGCTTTTTTCGGACGAGTTAAAATCCAGTAGTCTTTCATGTCTCTTTCTGTAATTTTATCTGTCGGTTTTTCAATATATTGAGCCAGCTTTCGGGCGATTTCTAATGTTTCTTCTGGCTTTGTTGTTTGCGATCTTGTATATGTGATTGCATTTAACGGTATATTATCGACAATTACGCGATGATATCGATCGTAAATTTTCCCGCGCGGCACTGGAGTGCTGACGGTAACATTCTCTGTTCGCTCCACCTCTTTGCGGTAATGCTCTCCATAAACAATTTGCACAACACCAAGACGTAAAATAAGTGCGGAGAATAATAAAAACACGACAAAAAAAAGCATATTTAAACGAAAAGGAACTTGCGGTTTCTTTTTCTTTTTCAAGGAAGAGCACCTCCTATCGTCATACAATTTTTTCTTAATATGAAAACAAATCACGCACTCTACATTTTCTATCTTTCCTATTGTAAAGGAAAGCTCACAAATTTTCTACAAAAGTATACCTGATATATTATATTAAAAGAGAAAAAAGGCTTTCCTATGCAGGAGAGCCTCCTTCTTCATTTGTTAGCTTTGAATGGGCAAGAGCATTTGTTTCATTTGACCGCGTTTGCTCGTCACTAAAGTGTATGTTTCGAATGAACCAATAAATGATCGCATATCCTGTTCCGATAAATAGCATTAATATTGGAATGCTTTTTTCTTTATCAAAAAATGTCACTGCAAATAAAAATAAGCAAACCGAAACAATTCTGCCGCTATTTAAAAATAACTCGCGAACAACTATGTACTCAATTCGCATTTTTGTTGAATTCCAGCTTTCCCCTATCACATCAAACGTTAATGATGTGTAGGGAACAAGCAATACTGGATAGCCAATGGCAATCATCACCGCATATAAAATTAAATTCCCATAAGAAACATCGACGATAATGAGAAAAATCGCACTGTACAATAATAAGCCGCCAAAAAGAATCGCCTTTTTTCTCTGATGGCTCTTAATAAACCGCGATACAACATAATAAACGACAAAGGACGTCAAAGAATTGACTAAACCAAACGTGCCGAGAGCAAGTTCACTCCCCGTAGTTATATATACTAACACAGAAACAGTAAAAACGAACGTCCCTTCCCGCAATCCTTGAAAAAAGTGGGCACTTGTAATTAAACTCCAATTTTTATTGCGCTTTCGCTCGTTTAGAACCCGAAGAAATAAATAATCTCCCTCCGCTTTTCTCCTTTGCAGAAAAAAGCTTAATACTACCGCAACGATAAATAAACATAACGAAATCGAAAAAATGAGCGTATACCCTTTCCATTTTGTCAGCGATGAAATCATATAGCCGGCGATAATCGGACCAATCATTCCCGCTACAGACGATAGAATCCCAAGAAAACCGTTAAAAAAATCACGCGTTTCTGGTTCGGTAATTTCAAATGTCAACACATTAAAAGCTAACCAATAAAACCCATAGCCAATTCCGAGCAGCCCGCCAAGCAATAATAAATAATCATCTGCGCGATTTCCGACAAACAGCACCGTCAAAAAGAAAACCGCTAAAAATGATACACCAAGACGCAATACAATAATCCGATCGACTTTTTTGGCAAGTCTGCCCGCTAAAATAAACGTAATGGGCTGCAATGTAACAATCGCTAAGTTATACAGTCCTAAGTCTTTAAAGTCACCGGATTGTTTCCATAGATACACATTCACAAACGTATTGGAAAGTGAAATGCTCAATGAATAAAATCCGCCTATCAATAACAGCAATATAAGTTCTCGATTAACCTCCACATCACCAATCATTTTTTTTAGCATTGACATCGTAAACTCCCCTTTGTATCTAAAGGGTAGTTTGTCAATATTGTCAAATTCTATACTCAATGAAGCGTAACAAAAAACCAGCGGATAAGAATCCGCTGGTTTTCGCCTCCGCTTTTCTCTTTGTCTAGCTTCGGCGCCCAGCCGCTCGGGGTCAAATAACCTTCCGGAGCGAAGTCAAAAAGCGACTTCTTGCTCCGGAAGAACATTTGCCCATCGCGGCTAACCGCGGCGCCTCCGCTTTTCTTTTTTGTCTAGCTTCGGCGCCCAGCTCTCTTGTGCCAAATAACCTTCGCCCTTGAAGTACAAGCACTTCTGCGTTCGAAGAACATTTGGCTTCGAGAGCTAACCGCGGCGCCTCCGCTTTTCTTTTTGTCTAGCTCGGCTCGCAACGTGTCAACTGCTTGAATAGCATCTTCGCTGACATGCGCCGAGTAATCGCAGGCGCAGCTTCTGGAAAATAACCTTCCTCCGTCGAAATGACAAGCATTTCTCGTCGGAAGAACATTTTCCTTCGGCGTTAACCGCTCGCCTCCGCTTTTCTTATTACTTCGCTGCGTTGTAACGTTTTGCTACTTCGTCCCAGTTTACTACATTCCAGAATGCAGCAATGTAGTCTGGACGGCGGTTTTGATATTTTAAGTAATAAGCATGCTCCCAAACGTCTAAGCCAAGAATTGGCGTTTTTCCTTCCATAAGAGGTGTATCTTGGTTTGGAGTGCTTGTTACTTCTAGTTCACCGTTGTTCACTACAAGCCAAGCCCAACCTGAACCAAAACGAGTTAACGCTGCTTTTGTAAACTCTTCTTTGAATTTTTCAAAGCTGCCGAATTTTTTGTTAATTGCTTCCGCTAACTCGCCTGTTGGCTCGCCGCCGCCATTCGGAGAAAGAATGGTCCAGAATAGAGAGTGGTTTGCATGACCGCCGCCGTTATTGCGTACTGCTGTACGAATGCTTTCAGGTACAGCATCTAGGTTCGCCATTAACTCTTCAATGCTTTTGTTTTGCAGCTCCTCATGACCTTCTAACGCCGCATTTAAATTCGTTACATATGTGTTGTGATGTTTTGTGTGATGAATGTTCATCGTTTCTTTGTCGATGTGCGGCTCAAGCGCATCATAAGCGTAAGGTAATTGAGGTAATTCAAACGCCATAGAAATTCCTCCTTTAACATATATGTATTTGAACATGAAACATTCATTTATATAATTAATAAACATGAATGTTTCATAAGTTCTTCTAAAATAAGATTACCAAAATTGCCACAATGTTTCAATTTATTTGTCCGTCATCTTTTCTATTATTTCTTACAACCTGCTGTAAATATTCTTATAGAAATCAAAAACCCCGCCTTATAAGCGAGGTGCCTACTGCTGATGGACCCTGCAGGATTCGAACCTGCGACCGGACGGTTATGAGCCGTCTGCTCTAACCAGCTGAGCTAAGGGTCCATAATTTATCCTTACTATCTTAATTCCTCATTATCATTTTAGTTTTTGCCCGTCCCGCTCTCGGTATGCTTTTCCAAGAAGCAGCTCGAGCGGTACGCTGATGCTGTTTCAACGAAGCTTATTCGGACGTGCTCTAACCTGTCCCTTCCTCTACTCGTTTATTCGAAGATAATGGGTGCGTCGGGACAACTCGCAGCCGATTCATCGATGTGTCTCTCGTAGCTGAGCTAAGGGTCCATAATTTATCCTTACTATCTTAATTCCTCATTATCATTTTAGTTTTTGCCCGTCCCGCTCTCGGTATGCTTTTTCAAGTAGCGGCTCGAGCGGTACGCTGATGCTGTTTCAATGAAGCTTATTCGGACGTGCTGAGCTGCGCAACCAAAAAACGGCAACAGCTTTAATGGTGTATTTTAAAATACCATATGAAGACAATATTGTCAATGGTCATAACATCGCTGTTGTTATAATAGTTGAGTTATTTTTAATGACACGATAAAATGTACTTGGAAAAAAACGAAGGATGTGTGAACAATGAATATTTTGACTCAGTTGTTTAAAAGCTTATATTCTCCAAGAGATATTGCTCGTTTTCGCTTTCAAGGAATTGGAAAAACGATTTTATACATTTTCTTTTTAACATTCATCTCTGCATTACCAACGACCTACCATTTTACCAATGGCTTTTTAGAAGGAATCAAAAATACAGGAGAACTGTTAAAAAATGAACTTCCCTCGTTTACGATCGAAAACGGCGAACTCAGTTCTCCGGCTGCTGAGCCTGTCATTATTGACAAAAGCGGATTCCGAATTGTGTTTGACAGTACTGGGCAAACGACAAAAGAAGACGTTGAACGCTATACGAACGCCATTGGTTTTCTAAAGCACGAGATTGTTCTTGTTGCCAATTCAGAGGCACAATATTATGACTATGCGATGTTTCAAGATATGAAACTAACAGACAAAGACGTACACTCATTCATTGAAACATTGCAGTCTTTAATGCCGGTTATTGTCCCGGTTACATTTGTGATTTTGTATATATTCGCATGTGCAAGCAAATTTATCGGCATCACGTTTCTTGCTTTTATCGGACAGATTATTCGAGGTACACTTGGAAAAAACATAAAATACAGACATACATGGATTATGTCTGCTTACGCAGTCACTCTTTCAACAATCTTTTTCACGATTATGGAATCTTTACAAGTTATTGTTCCTTACTCCTTAGCGATTCATTGGTTCGTTTCTATAACTGTATTATTTCTAGCGACTAAAGAAATACCTTCGCCAAAACTTGAGGAATAAAAAACGGAGACTGACCTATAAAGTGTCTGCCCCCGCCATATTCCCGTTCATTTATATTGGATGGCGGGGGTTGATATGTTCAGCCCCCTCTTTTTCTTCATCCCACCTGAAAATTTTTCGTCAACTTTTCGAGTGATTTTGATAAATCCGTCAGCTTTAAACCGATTTGATACATATCCTTCATTTGACTGGCTTGTTCTTCTGATGAACTCAGCATTTGTTCGGTGCTTGCTAAAGTTTGCTGGGAAACGGAAACAAATTCAAGTGTTGATTTTTCCATAACAGGAAGGGTTTCGCTAAGCTGTTCCAAATCACTTTTCATATGAGCTAAATTCTTACTGACTCGCGCAATTTGTTTCATTAATGTATCCAATGACTGCTTTGCACTGTTAGCTTTCGATAAGTAAGAAGTAATATTGTTTGACATCGTTGAAAACTCATTCGCTGCTTTTACCGCAGCATTTTCCATTGATACAATCGTTTGTGTAATTTCTTCGGTTGCTTTTGCTGATTGCTCTGCTAATTTTCTTACCTCCGTCGCCACAACAGCAAATCCTTTTCCTGCTTCTCCTGCTCTCGCCGCTTCAATTGCTGCATTGAGCGCCAACAATTTCGTTTGTTCGGCGATTTGTCTAATCAAATCAACGACTTTTGTAATCGAATTGGAATGCTCTTTTACTCCATTGATCGTTTCTGACATCCGGCCAAACTCATTCTCTAATAAAACAATCGCATCAATCATTTCTGTAATATTTTTCTCTCCATCGGCTGCAGAAAGGTTCATATCACGGGAACTTTCTGAAATAACAGCCATGTTGTCAAGCGTTGTTGTAATCTGCTGTTTCATTCGTTCGAATGTATGAATGCTGAAATCTGAAGTTGTTGCCGTTTCTTCTGCACCGCTTCTCACGATATGGATGGCATTCACCAATTCATTGCTGCATTGCAACACGCTTTCAGATGAAATCTTCAATTCTTCGCCGGTTCGCGATAACTGGACAGTTGTCGCATTAATTTCCGCAATCATTTTTTTCATGTTTGTTAACATTTGATTAAAGCCGTCAATCAATGATTGGATTTCCGGAGTTGTTGCAACAATATCAATATTTGCGCGTAAATCGCCTTGTTCTACTTTTTTCATCACATCGCGTAAAATCGTCAGTGGACTTGTTAAACTTCTCACTAGTGTAATAATCATCAGCGACGATAAGGCTGCACTAATAACAACCGTGATGAAGGTAAGCTGCTTCAGTTGTTTGACTGTACCGATGTATGAATCTGTCGGCACGACTAACACGTATAAGCCTTTTAACTCTTGGATTTCCTTGTACGCAAGAGTATAGTCCGTGCCTTTCATCGTATAGTGAGATACTCCTTGCTTCTCTTTATTCATTTTATTTATTAACTCCGTCGGAAAACGAATACTTGAGCGTTCGCTGACTTTAAATGGTTTTACCTCATTTTTCTTGATAAGAAAAAAATCTGCGCTTAATCCATCTTGAATCAATTCTGCTTGCTGTTTTCGAATGCTGCCGTTGAGCTTATGTAAAAACTGATCTTCTTTTCCAACATATATGTACATTAAATTTTGTGCAATTTCATACATCGTATTTACTTCCCGATCTAACCGGTTTTCAATGATTTTCATCGTCGTGTTTTTCGCTTTTTGATAAGAAACATATCCTACAATGCCGATGGAAGTAATAAGAAGACTTAAAAATAAAATAAGTAAACGGTTTTGCAAGCTAACCTTTAACAGCCATTTTTGAATTTGCTTGTGTTTCTTTATGGAGCGGTGTTGCGTTTTCTGACGAAAGCTGAATGTTAAGAGAGGTCTTTGTTTTTTTGTTGTGTCCATTTTCTTATTTTCCCCCAATCCAAGCTCCCCTTGATAACATTTAAAAGAATTATACTGAAAACATGTTAATGAAATATTAAGTAAATATTAATTTTAACCCAACAAAAAACGAACATATTTTTCCAGGACAAGCATAAATAAATGAAAGTAAGAAGGATTTTGGGGGAATAGTCGATGAAAAAACTGACAGGCTTGCTCGTTTTATGTTTTGTCATATATATTGTTTATCACGATGTTACAAACGGAACATTACCGGCTGCGACAACAGCAACAACATCTCACGTTCAAGCGGTGAAAGCAGAGGATAAGGAAGCATTAAATTATAAAATGATGAAAGTAAAAGCAGGAGATACGCTTTTATCGATTATCGAAAAAGAAAGGAGCGGACCTCTTCCCGTTTCCATTGAACAATTAATAAAAGATTTTGAATCCCTTAATCCCGGTGTAAAAGCGGAATCATTGCAGATTGGAAAAACATATAAGTTTCCTGTTTACAACGAATAAGAATATCGTGAATTTCTTGTCAATTCATCATTATCATTGTTACAATAGTTCAGAAGAAAGTACAAACTTGATCATGGTTCCCTTGAGATTATTGCTGTGGTATGATAAAGCAGCTGCAATCCATCAACTAGTTTTCAAAGGAGCGAATCACACGTGAGTGAAATTATCCATCGTTCAAAAACCCGTCCCGTTCGCGTCGGAAATTTAACAATTGGCGGGAGCAACGAAGTTATTATTCAAAGTATGACAACGACGAAAACGCACGATGTCGAAGCGACAGTCGCAGAAATAAAGCGTTTAGAAGAAGCGGGATGTCAAATTGTTCGCGTTGCATGCCCTGATGAGCGGGCAGCAAATGCCATTCCTGAAATTAAAAAACGAATTAATATTCCGCTTGTCGTTGATATACACTTCGATTATAAGCTTGCCTTAAAGGCCATTGAAGGCGGAGCTGACAAAATTCGAATTAATCCGGGAAATATTGGGCGCCGCGAGAAAGTAGAAGCAGTTGTCAAAGCAGCGAAAGAACGTGGAGTACCGATTCGCATTGGTGTTAACGCCGGTTCGTTAGAAAAGCGGATTTTAGAAAAATACGGCTATCCAACAGCGGATGGCATGGTTGAAAGTGCATTGCACCATATTCGAATTTTGGAAGAATTAGACTTTCACGATATTATTGTTTCGTTAAAAGCATCTGATGTACGTTTAGCAATTGAAGCATACGAGAAAGCGGCAAGAACGTTTGACTATCCTCTTCACCTCGGCATTACAGAGTCCGGAACGTTATTTGCCGGAACGGTTAAAAGTGCTGCCGGGCTCGGAGCGATTTTAAGCAAAGGGATCGGTAATACGATTCGCGTCTCTTTAAGCGCTGATCCTGTTGAAGAAGTGAAAGTAGCTAGGGAATTGCTAAAAGCATTTGGATTAGCCGCCAATGCTGCAACATTAATTTCCTGCCCGACTTGCGGACGTATCGAAATCGACTTAATTAGCATTGCCAATGAAATTGAAGAATATATCGCCAAAATTAAAGCTCCTATCAAAGTGGCAGTTCTTGGCTGCGCCGTAAACGGTCCAGGAGAGGCTCGCGAAGCAGACATCGGAATTGCCGGAGCGCGCGGTGAAGGGTTGTTGTTCCGCCACGGAAAAATCGTTCGCAAAGTTCCTGAAGAAACAATGGTGGAAGAACTGAAAAAAGAAGTGGATAAGCTAGCCGAAGAATACTTCGCAAAACAAAAAGAAAAACAATCACAAAAAGCTTGACGCTTAACGCGCCAAGCTTTTTCTTTATCGCTTTAACGCATTTGGGGAAGACCCCTTAACGATAAAACGGCAGGACGAACATTGCGATGATGATGGAAACGATACCGATGCCGATTGCCCATGCTCCCAATGTCTCGGCACCGCGTCTGCGGGCAATGAATCCTAAAATAATCCCGGCCGCTCCAAGAATGACCGGCATTATAAATAAGGAAATAATGGAGAAGACAAGAGCTAACCAGCCAATCCCTTTTCCATTCGCTTCTTCAGCGTTTCTGTCGTCTTCCTTATTTTCTTCGCGATGGATCGTGCGGATTGGCTCAGCCACTTCCGCCGACGTTTCCTCCATAAAATCCGGCTCGCTGTTCGGCTGCATCATCGATTGTCCTTTAGTTCCGTTATACGTTTGTTTACGATCATCTGCCATGCTTTTTCCCTCGCTTTCTTTAAGTGAGGAGCATTTATTAGTATGGTTGTTCGATTGTAAAATATCGCTGTTAATGTTTTCATAACAAGGGAAAAAACATATCTCATATGTTACAATAGGATAAGAAACACATCTTAAAGGAGTGCAGCTTTAAAATGAAAAGATTAGGAATTGACATAGATGGTACGGTAACATGTCCGGCTACATTTATTCCTTACTTAAACCAGTCATTTAATAAACAACTGACACTTGACGATATTACGCAATACGATTTGGTTCCAATACTCGAGACAACCGAAGAAGAACTTAATGAATGGATGGATAAGTATGAACCGATTATTTACCGTCAAGCTCCATTAGCTGAGCATGCGTTAGATGTCATCAATGATTGGAAGCATCGATTTGAGCTTTTCTACATAAGCGCACGCGGAAAACATTTATATGATATAACAGAAGAATGGTTTAAAGAAAATAATGTTCATTATCATCACATTGAATTAGTCGGCTCTCATGACAAAATTGAAGCGGTCAAAAAATACAATATTGCTGCCTTTTTCGAGGACAAATATGATAATGCGTGCGATATTGGTGAACAATGTAATATTCCCGTTATTTTATTTAATACACCATACAATCAAGGACCGCTTCCAAAGCAAGTGATTCGCGTCAATAGCTGGCTCGAAGCAAAAGAGCATATCGATGCCATTTTCAAATAAGGAACATGTAAAAAAGGTCTGCTTCCTCGATACCGTATAAAAAGTTGGAGGAAGTCAGACCTTTATAAATTATAAGCTATGTTGAATACATTCCGGACATTTCCCATATATTTCAAATTTATGATTAGAAACTTCATATCCACGCAAATCCTCTGATAATTCTTTCATCGGACAAGTAGTAATCTCTTTCGTTTTGCCGCACTCCATGCAAATAAAATGATGGTGATGATGATGAGTGTCACATTTAAAACGGAAATGTTTCTCCCCGGATAATTCAGTCATTTCAAAAATGCCCAGTTCCACAAACAAAGACAAGTTGCGGTAAATCGTATCAAAACTTAAACCCGGATAACGCTCTTTTAAAGCATCTAAAACATCTTTTGCCGTTAAATATTTATTTGTCGTTGCAAACAATTGCAACATGTCCTCGCGTTTACCTGTATGCTTAAACCCTTTTTTCTTCATTAATTGAATCGCTTCTGTTACATTCATACTTTCTAGCCCCTTCTCCATTTTTTCAATAAAATAACAAGAAGCAAAATAAGGACAGCAAGCATGACAATTGTTCCGCCCGGCGCTAAATCAAGATAGTAAGCAAAAATTAATCCGAGAATAACCGCCAATTCGCCAAACAAAATAGAAAAAACAATCGTTTGCTTAAATCCCCTGGCAATGCGGATACTTGCCGCCACAGGCAGCGTCATTAATGAAGATACAAGCAAAATCCCGACAATTCTCATGGAAGCAGCAATGACTAGCGCCACTAATACAATAAAAACGAAATGAACCGTCTTTGTCTTAATTCCCGATGCAACCGCATGCTCCTCATCAAAAGATAAAAGGAATAATTCTTTGTACAATAAACAAATCGTCACAATAACACCCAACGTAATAAACAGCACTGTCCATAAATCAGAGCGGCTTACCGCGCTTACGCTTCCAAATAAATAAGAAAATAAATCCGTATTAAAACCATCTGCCATGGAAATGAAAATCACGCTTAAGCCAATTCCGCTCGATAAAATAATGGGAATGGCAAGCTCCTGATAATGTTTATACACGGAGCGTAATTTTTCAATAAATAGTGATCCGGCAACCGAAAATGCCATTCCCATATAAAGAGGATTGAATAGAAAAGAGCCAAGCAATTTCTTTTCTAATAACAAGCTTGCGGCAATTCCCGCCAATGTCACGTGACTAAGGGCATCAGCAATTAAAGACAGGCGGCGCACAACGATAAAAACGCCTAATAAAGGAGCTACAATGCCAATTAAAACGCCTGTAAAAAAAGCGTTTTGCAAAAACTCGTACTGAAATATCGCTTCAACCATTTTGTCTATTCCTCCATTAATGGTTATGAGAAAGCACATGAAGATGATGACCGTAAAATTGTGATAATTCTTTGCTGTCTAATTGTGCAAACTCTTGAGCTTTTCCGTGAAAATGCAAATGTTTATTTAGGCAGGCAACATGAGTCACTTTTTCCGTAATCGTGCCGATATCATGTGTCACCAATATAAGCGTAATGCCTAAATGACGGTTCAACTCATCAAGCATATTATAAAAATTTTGCACATGATGCACATCCACCCCGACAGTCGGCTCATCTAAAATGAGCAGATCCGGCTGACTGACGATCGCTCTCGCAATAAATACGCGCTGCTGCTGACCGCCGGAAAGCTCACCAATGTTGCGATTGATAAACGGCTGCATTCCGACCGCTTCAATCGCATCGATCACTGCCTGCTTGTCCTTTTTCGACAAAAAACGAAACAGTCCAATTTTAGACGTTAAGCCGCTCGCAACAACTTCATAAACGGTTGCCGGGAACCCTGTATTAAAGCTGTTTGCCTTTTGCGAAACAAAGCCGATTCGATGCCAATCTTTAAATTGAGAAACCGGCGTACCGAATAAATAAATCTTTCCTGATTGCGGCTTTAATAAGCCTAAAATGCATTTTAATAACGTTGATTTTCCGGAACCATTGGGACCGACCAATCCTAAAAATGCTCCTTTTGGTACAGAAAGATTAATGTCTTCAAGGACGTTTTCCTTTTCGTAACGGAAAGATAAATTTTCTATTTTCAATACTTTTTCCTGCTCATTCATCATAATAACCACCTAGTATTCAAAAAATTAAGAATGATTACGATTTAATCATTAAAGTAGTATATACGAAGTTCATGACTTTGTAAACTAAGCCTAATGAATCGCTGACTTGAATTTTGCTTAAAACGGTTCAATGGAAAACAACGCTAAGGACACTCCTAACAAAATCATTGTCAAGCGATATAATAAATGGTCCCGCACTTTCTTTTTATATTGTCAATGCGGCAAAACCCCCTCCTATTTTCCTCTTATTGAGCAAGATGTAGCAAGGGTCGATCATAAACATCACCCGGAAGACTTAAAGCGAATCGGGCGCAGCATCGAGAAAACAGTACTTTCACGAGCTTTGAAATGTCATCTTGAAGATCGGGTTCTTATTCAGCAAATTTTTCTAGATTTATTATAACACCTTCCCCCCTTCCTTTTCATACGATAGGAACGAGGAGGAAAAGACAATGAACATTTATCAAAAAATCATTAATCAAAAAATCAAAACCATTACCCCTGAGGAACTTGTTTCATATAGTCAAGATTACGGAATTACGCTGACAATCGAAGAAGCAAAAAAAATTATTTATATTGCACGACACAATAAAATTAACGTATTTGACCCGCAAGAACGCATGAAGTGGGTGAAAGAATTAGCCAAAATCACTTCTCCGCAAACAGCCAAACAGGCAAATGAACTCTTTTTGAAATTTATAAAGAACAAATAACGTAAAAATGAGCGATCCCATCATGAGATCGCCATTTTTTTATGACTGTACAATTTTTGTGAGGAGTTCTGGATCAAAAGTTTGCTGACGTAACATGGCAATTTCAAATTTATATGGCGGCTTTTGCTTCTTTTTATCTTCGCCCACATAAGGAGTCTCTAAAATTTTTGGAACATCCTCCAGCTGCGGATGATGGACGATGTAATTGAGCGCTTGAAAGCCGATATAACCGAAGCCGATATTTTCGTGACGGTCTTTTCGGCTTCCGCGCGGATTTTTGCTGTCATTAATGTGAAGTACTTTTAAACGATCTAACCCGATGATTTTGTCAAATTCGTTTAATACACCATCGAAATCTTCAACGATATTATATCCGGCATCATGAGTATGACACGTGTCAAAGCAAACGGACAGCTTTTCATTATAAGTAACCCCATCGATAATTTGTGCCAGCTCCTCAAACCGGCTTCCGCACTCTGAACCTTTTCCCGCCATTGTCTCTAAGGCAATTTGCACGTTTTGTTCACGCGTTAATACTTCATTTAGTCCTTCAATAATTTTTTTAATTCCTTCCTCTATTCCCGCCCCCACATGCGCCCCTGGATGGAGAACAATTTGTTTCGCACCAATGGCCTCTGTTCGTTCAATTTCCGAACGTAAAAAATTGACGCCAAGCTCAAACGTATCAGCATTTACGGTATTTCCAATATTGATAATATACGGAGCATGGACGACAATTTCCTCGATGTTGTTTTCTTTCATATGACGAAGACCTGCTTCAATATTCAATTCTTCAATTTTTTTTCGTCTTGTGTTTTGCGGAGCACCTGTATAAATCATAAATGTATTGGCACCGTACGAAACGGCTTCCTCACTCGCAGCCAACAGCATCTTTTTTCCGCTCATCGATACATGTGAACCAATTTTCAACATCCTCAAAACTCTCCCTTTTTATTTCCTCTTTAAACGAAGCAAACGCTTTTTCTGTTTTTCTATCTCTTCTTTCAGTTTTTTCTTATATCCAGGTTTCACTTTCTTTGACTTTTTAACCGTCTTTTTAATGATTTGCTCAATTTCATTGTCTTCTTTTTTCCGTTTGCTTCGCTTGTTCCATTCCGGCAAGTCCACCCATTCATCCCGCACAATATCGCGATGAACAAATTCGATTCCCATTTTTTCAAGCTTTGTTAGCGCATCTTGGTCAGAAGGTTCGTAAATCGTTGCCGCTATACCGGAATAACCTGCCCTTGCTGTCCGGCCGACACGATGCACATAAAATTCTAAATCGCGAGGCAATTCATAGTTAATCACATGGCTGACCCCTTCAATATCAATGCCTCTTGCTGCTAAGTCTGTTGCGACAATATATTGAAACTCTAGATCGCGAATTTGCTTTATCATTTTTTTTCGTTCTCTCGGCGTTAAATCACCGTGCAAAATTCCTACTTTTAATCCTTTTTCGCTTAAAGCCTCTGCTACCTCATCGGCCATTTTTTTCGTATTCGTAAAGACAATCGCCAAATACGGATTGTATAAAAGAAGCATGTCATGAAGCAGCTTTACTTTATCACGATGGCGAAGCGGAACAAGAACATGTTCAATTTTCTCGGCCGCTACTTGTTTTGGAGCGACGTGAATATATTTTGGGTTCTCCATGTATTTTCGCAAAAACGGCTTCAGTTTTTCCGGAATCGTCGCTGAAAACACTAACATTTGCAGCTCTTTTGGCATTCTCGCGGCAATTTGATCGACATCATAAATAAACCCCATATCAAGCATTAAATCGGCTTCATCAATGACAAGCGTTTTAGCTGTATGCACATTGAGCGCCTGTTCTTTCGCTAAATCATTGATTCGCCCTGGAGTGCCGACAGCAATATGCGGTTGTACTTTTAACTTTTCAATTGTTCTTAATTTGTCAGTACCGCCGACAAAGCAACGCGCTGTAATTTGTTCTTCCTCTGAACAAAATTTAGTAATTTTTAATATTTCATGATAAATTTGTGTAGCTAATTCGCGTGTCGGTGCAGTAATGACCGCCTGCACTTCATCAAGTTTCGGATCAATGCGCTCGATAATCGGCAATAAGTAAGCATGCGTTTTTCCTGTTCCTGTCTGTGATTGGCCAATCACGCTTTCTCCGCGAATAATGCTTGGAATGATTCTCTCCTGAATTTCTGTCGGTTTATAAAATTGCAAATACTTCACCGCTTCTATAATGAAAGGCTTCAAGTTAAACCGCTCAAATAACGTCTGCTCCATTGTCTATACTCCTTTCAAAGTAAACTCACACCGCTAAATAACCCGATTTATCATTATATATGATTTCTTACGAAAACTCCAACAGTAGCGTTATATTTGTCCGAAAAACACTTTTTTCCCTTTTCGCATAAAGTATGTAAGAAGAAACATGATTTCTAGCTGTTGGCGAGAAAGGAGGGAATAGATGATGTATGGAAGATATCCTATGGTCGGACCGATGCGTTCTCCAGGATTTATGAACATGCCGTTTTATAACATGCAGCCGTTTGCGCCACGGCCTGGACTTGGTGGATTTTTAGCGCGATTATTCTCAAGAGGTCAAGCCCCTTTACCTGGCAATTTCGGAATGGCGATGCCGACAATGCCAAACGCAGCCAATATGATGAACAGCAGTGGCGGTATTAGCGGTATGTTAGGAAATATCCAAAAAGCGCTCGGAGTCGTTCAACAAGTCACTCCAATGGTACAGCAATACGGACCGCTCGTAAAAAACATTCCGTCTATGATTAAGCTATTTAGAGAATTAGAGCCTGCTGATGAAACAAGTTCAGATACAAAACAGGAAGCCAAAACAGAAACAAAAAAAGAACGTGACGTCCCGGCAACATCCAATAAAAAGAACCAGTCTGAATCAATAAAAGAACTAAAAGGCGTTTCAAAACCGAAGCTGTATATTTAGTCTTTCTTTGTATTATTCCTCCTTCTTTTATATTATAATAAAGGAGTTATAAGAGTACTTATCGGAGGAGGAACCTCGTTTATGGAAGTGATTAAAATTACGCCAAGAGGCTATTGTTACGGCGTTGTCGATGCGATGGTCATTGCCCGCAACGCAGCACTTGACCCTACACTGCCAAGACCGATCTACATTTTAGGGATGATCGTTCATAATAAACACGTAACAGATGCATTTTCTGAAGAAGGAATCATTACGCTTGACGGTCCAAACCGTTTAGAAATCCTTGAACAAATTGATAAAGGAACCGTTATTTTTACAGCGCATGGCGTATCTCCTGAAGTAAGAAAACGAGCACGGGAAAAAGGACTTGCCATTATCGATGCTACTTGCCCGGATGTAACAAAGACTCATGAACTGATACGTGAAAAGGTTGCCGATGGTTACGAAGTGATTTATATCGGTAAAAAAGGACACCCTGAGCCTGAGGGAGCTGTCGGCGTTGCCCCGGAAAAAGTCCATCTTGTGGAAACAATTGAAGAAGTAGAACAACTCCGTATTCAAAGCGATAAAATTATTGTCACCAACCAAACAACGATGAGTCAATGGGACGTTGCTCATATTATGGAAAAAGTAAAAGAAAAATATCCACATGTCGAGATGCATAAAGAAATTTGCCTAGCCACTCAAGTACGGCAGGAAGCGGTTGCGGAACAAGCAAAAGAAGCGGACGTTACAATTGTCGTCGGCGATCCAAAAAGCAACAACTCTAACCGCCTTGCACAAGTATCGGAAGAAATCGCAGGAACAAAAGCCTATCGTGTCGCTGATGTAACAGAAATTAAAATTGACTGGATTAAAGATGCAAAAAAAGTGGCCGTTACTGCCGGAGCTTCAACCCCGACACCGATTACAAAAGAAGTCATCGATTTTCTTGAACAATTTGATCCAAATAACCCTGAAACATGGAAACGTGAGCGAAAAGTTCCGTTAAATAAGATTTTACCGAAAGTGAAAAGCAAGAAACAACAATAATGCAAAAGACACCATCATAACAAAGAAGCTGACCTAAAAGCAAAGTGTCAGAAACCGCAACCATCATGTATAGGATATAACCATGGATAAAAACACTATATATGATGGATTGTGTGTGCAGTCAGACACTTATGGTCAGCCTCTTTTATCGTTATACAAACGTAAATGGGTCGGTATTTACTTCAGATACATAAACTTTTGTATTAAATTTTTGCTTGGCAAATTGTTCATGCAAATAGCGGGCTACACCTTGTTTCATGACTTTCTCGACATTATGTCCAGGGTCAACGACATTAAGCCCCATCATCATTGCATCATGGGCAACATGATAATACAAATCCCCTGTTACATATACGTCAGCACCGCTAAACTTTGCGTGGGAAATGTATTTATTCCCATCTCCACCGATGACCGCCACTTTTTTGACGATATCGTTCAAGTTGCCGACAACGCGAACAGTTTTTACTTTGAACGCTTTCTTTACATGCTCAGCAAACTGCTCCAATGTCATTTCCTCTTTTAAACGTCCAATTCGTCCTAAACCGAACACTTTTCCTTTGTTCTCAATCGGATACACATCATACGCTACCTCTTCGTACGGATGTGCTTTTAACATAGAATGAATTACTTTTTTCTGTAACGAAGCCGGAAAAATCGTTTCAATGCGCACTTCTTCGACTTGTTCAAGCTTTCCTGCTTCACCAATAAACGGATTCGCTCCATCTTGAGGTAAAAAGGTGCCAATCCCTCTGCTGTTGAAGGTGCAATGGCTATAATTGCCGATGTGACCCGCGCCGGCGTTCCCTAACGCTTCACGTACCGCCGCGGCATGAGTTTCCGGTACATAAACAACTAATTTTTTTAGTTTGTCTTCATATGTAGGAACAAGAACTTCTACATTTTCCAGCTCGAGCGCTTCTGCCAGCCAATCATTGACGCCGCCATTGGCAATATCTAAATTCGTATGTGCCGCATAGATGGCAATATCGTGTTTTATACATTTTTCTAATATACGCCCTTGTGCTTCGTCTGTAATAATGTGTTTTAATGGGCGAAAAATCGATGGGTGATGAGCAATAATTAAGTCGACGTTTTTTTCAATCGCTTCATCCACTACTTCTTCAAGTACATCAAGAGCAATCATCACCGTTTGAACCGGTTTGTTGAGCGTGCCGACTTGCAAGCCGATTTTATCGCCTTCCATCGCTAAATGCTTTGGTGCAAATTGCTCAAAAAGTTGAATCACTTCATAGCCATTTGGTATTTTACTCATTCTAATATCCCCTCTACTAATTGGATTTTTCGTTCCAGCTCTTTCCTTTTTGCAAGAGCTTCGTCCGTTGTCGCTTTTTTGCTCAGTTCATGAACAATTTTTCTCCATTGAGCGATTTCTTGGCGCCATTTTTTTCGAAACGCTTCATTTTGTTCTTTCAGTAAAAACGGACCTAACAGCACTTCTGCTTCTAAATGAACATAAGGCTTCTTTCCATCGCCCTTTTCCGCTACTAACACTTCATAAATTTTCCCATCTTCTTCAAGAATTCGTTCAGCAATCAGTTCCCAATCGTGATCGATTAACCATTGACGAACGACATGCGCTCCAACATTCGGTTGTAAAATGAGGCGTTTTACCCCAACAAGTTTTTCTTTTCCTTTGTCTAAAATATTTTTTATTAATGTTCCTCCCATTCCGGCGATGGTAATGCAATCTACTTCATTTGGCTGAATCACTTCCAGCCCATCACCTTTACGCACTGAAATGACATGCTCGAGCCCTGTCTTCTTTACTTGCTCTCTCGCAGAACGAAGCGGACCATCGGTAATCTCACCGGCAACGGCCATTGTAATATAACCGTTCAAATAAGCATAACATGGTAAATAAGCATGGTCCGAACCGATGTCAGCCAGCTTTGATTGTTTCGGAATAAAACTTACTACTGTTTCAAGGCGTTTCGATAATTTTAACTCGTTCATCTCTTCACCACAATCCTGCATATTTTTCTCTTCATTATATTATCATACATGGAACGATCCTGTTCTTACAAATTAGGAGAGGGAATTTATAAATAAAACAAAAAATCCCTTCACCGAAGTGAAGAGACTTTTTCATTACTTTAATTCAGAAAGCCATTTTGCCATTTCTTCCGCTTTGTCAGCAGGCACTAATCCAGGTGGCATGCTGCCGCGGCCGTTTTGTAAAACGTTTTTAATTTCATCAACAGAAAGTTTGTCGCCGACACCTTTTAATGCCGGTCCAACGCCGCCTTCATAGTTTGCTCCGTGACAGCCTACACAGCTTTGCTGATAAATATCTTCCGGCTTTGCCGCTGCAGTTTCTTCCGTTTTCGCACCGCCTTCTTTTTCTTTTGCGACTTCTTTCATATCGCCTAACCCTTTCCAAGATAGCCCAAAAACAAGTACAAGACCAAACAACATAATAAGAGCAAACGGGATTAATGGATTGCGATTCATTGTTTAACCTCCTTTATGTACAACAGTTCATTCGAAAATATAAGCGATACAAACAATTTTATTTTACTGTAAATTATAGAGAAGGAAAAGCCCTGTTTTATATTTTCACAAACTAGACAAAATTCATATTATAAGAAAAACGATAACAATAACAAAATGACGCCGACAATCCCAGATACAGTAAAATAAAGAAATTTTAAACGTATACCGATAAACATCCATAATAAGCAGTTACAAAAAATCACAATCCCTGCAATTTCTTTTTCATTATAAAAATAAAAATCACTAAGCTGTACGGAAGCAAGAAACAAAATTAAAGCTCCGCTAACGAGAGGAATATGGATGAGTTTCCGTTCGCGGGCAAAGAGAAACATCCCGCAAAAACAAACGGTCAAAAAAATAAGAAAAATGACGGTTTGCAAAACAAATGACAATTCAGTAAAATAAATGACAAGAATAGTCATTGGCATTAAAAGACAGAGCATGCTAATGACAGATAAGCGAAAAAGATGAGAGCGGTTATTCTTGGAAGAAGAACGATGTTCGTCTTGATAAGCGGCGCCTTCAGTATATAGAGCCAGCAAATAGTCACAATATTGTTCTGGAAGAAGTCGAGAGCGCTTCCAATATTGAATTTCCTTAACAATAATCTCCCTTCTTTTTTCGTTCATCTGACCGTTAATCCTTTCTATATACAAAATAAAGGCTGACTCAAAAGAAAGTGTCAGACCCCACAACCCTCATATATATAGTATATAACACTACATAAAAACACTAAACTATATATGATGAATTGCGAGTGAGGTCAGACACTTGTGTGAAACAGCCCCTTATAAATCTTTATTCTAAAAAGTCTTTTAAACGTTTGCTTCGGCTTGGATGGCGCAATTTCCGAAGCGCTTTTGCTTCGATTTGACGAATGCGCTCACGAGTAACGCCGAATACTTTACCGACTTCTTCAAGAGTGCGGGTGCGGCCATCGTCTAAACCAAAACGCAAACGAAGAACATTTTCTTCGCGATCTGTAAGTGTATCCAGCACATCTTCCAGCTGCTCTTTCAGCAGTTCATACGCAGCATGTTCAGAAGGGGAAGTTGCTTCTTGGTCTTCAATAAAATCACCTAAATGTGAATCATCTTCTTCACCGATTGGCGTTTCCAAAGAAACCGGCTCTTGAGCAATTTTTAAAATTTCTCTTACTTTTTCCGGAGTTAAATCCATCTCTTCAGCAATTTCTTCCGGAGATGGCTCGCGGCCAAGATCCTGAAGAAGCTGGCGTTGTACTCTGATCAGTTTATTAATCGTCTCGACCATATGAACAGGAATGCGGATTGTCCGGGCTTGATCGGCAATCGCGCGGGTAATGGCCTGGCGAATCCACCAAGTTGCATACGTGCTGAATTTATATCCTTTGCGGTAGTCAAATTTTTCAACAGCTTTTAATAAGCCCATGTTTCCTTCCTGAATTAAATCAAGGAACAGCATACCGCGGCCTACATAGCGCTTGGCGATGCTGACGACAAGACGAAGGTTCGCTTCTGCAAGGCGGCGTTTCGCCTCTTCGTCACCTTGCTCGATTCGTTTTGCAAGCTCGATTTCTTCTTCAGCTGACAAAAGTGGAACACGACCAATTTCTTTTAAGTACATACGAACGGGATCATTAATTTTCACTCCCGGCGGTACTGTTAAATCATTTAAATCAAACTCTTCTTCTTTGTCAAGAATGTCTAAATCCGGATCATCATCTAAATCCGATTCGCTAACGATATCGATTCCTTGTTCACTTAAATATTCATAATATTCATCCACTTGATCAGGATCAAGATCAAAGTTAGACATGCGCTCTGCAATCTCTTCATACGTAAGAACACCGCGTTTTTTTCCAAGTTCCACCAATTGTTCTTTTACTTGTTCTAGGGTTAAATCTGAATCGGTTTGTTTTGAACGAGCTGATTTCTCAGCCATTTCATCTCCTCCTTCCAAAACTTAATAACAAATAATAGGAGTATTTACAACAGCAGCTTTTTCATTTCAATCATTTCTTTTGCAATTCGGGCAGCTTTAATAAAATCTTTTTGTCGTTCCGCTTCATTTTTCTCGATCTCTTTTTCCTTTAGCTTTAACCATTTTGGATAATTCAACACATGTTTTATATAGTCATTTAACTCTTGAGAAGAGATGTTTTCATTAATGAGAAGCATCGATAACTCAGTCACTAATTTCTTTAACTGTTCATCGTTTAAACGTTGAATAAAGGCACTTACATCCGGCTCATTTCCCTCTTCATAAAACGCATACAAGTAAGTGACAATTGCCCGATGCTCTTCAATATTAAAGTTGCCCTGCACAGCTTGCTGCACCGCAAATGCAATCTCTCTGCTTCGCAACATATGTGCAATCAACATGCGCTCTGCATTATGAAAGGCAGGAAGCAGCTTTTTCTCGGTTGGCTGTTTGCTTACAGCGGCTTTATAAAAAGAGGAATTTTCATGTTTTCGATTGCTCTGCCTGTAGCGATGCAGCTGTTGCCGCAATGCTTCTAAAGAAAGAGAGAATTCGTTTGCCAGTTGCCGCAAATAGTAATCCAATTCAACAGGATTAGAAAGCTTAGCAAGTTCATGCAATACTTCGTCAACGTAACGAATTTGATCACTTTCGTTTTGTAAATTTTTCCCTTTTTTAAAATATGTCATTTTAAATGACATGAAAGAAACGCTTGCGTCAATGACATCGGCTCTAAATCGTTCAGGTCCAAATTTGCTGACATATTCATCAGGATCAAGTCCGTCCGGCATTGTGGCGATTTTCACATAACATCCTGCCTCTGTCAATAGTTGAGAGGCACGAAACGCTGCCTCAATCCCGGCCATATCCGCATCATAACAGATAATAACCGACTCCACATTTCTTCGAAGAATTCGCGCCTGTTCTTCTGTTAGAGACGTTCCCATTGTCGCGACGGATTGCGGTAAACCGGCCTTAACCGCCGCGATCACATCGGCAAATCCTTCAAACAAAATCGCCTGCTGATTTTTTCGAATATGTACACGGGCATTGTGGAAATTGTACAAGATTTTGCTTTTATTAAAAATCATTGTTTCCGGACTGTTTAAATATTTAGGCTGGCCTTCACCTAAAATTCTGCCAGAAAACGCAATCGTTGCGCCTTGATGGTCATGAATGGGAAACATAATTCGGTTGCGGAAGCGGTCAAAATAAGAGCCATCCTCTCTTCGAATGACAAGCCCCGCTTTTTCCATCATATCAAGCGAAAAACCATGGCCTGCTAACAGCTTGGCCGCAGCATCCCATGAGTTTAAAGAGTAGCCAATTTCAAACTGTTCAATGATGTCGCGCGTGAAACCTCGCGCCAGCAAATAATCAAGCGCTTCTTGTCCTTCCTTTGTGTTTAAGAGCAAATGATGGTAAAATTTCTTAAGAAGCTCATGAGCTTCCATCATTTTCGAAACTTCATTTGCTTTTAGGTTTGCGTTTGCGCGGCTTGCGATTTGCACATCAGGCAATTCGATATTTGCCTTTGAAGCCAACCGTTTCGCAGCTTCGACAAAAGAAATCCCTTCTATGTCCATAAGAAAAGAAAAGACATTACCGCCTGCTCCACAGCCAAAACAGTGAAAAATTTGCTTGTCTGGTGACACGGAAAAAGAAGGTGTTTTTTCCCCATGAAACGGACAAAGTCCAAAATAGTTCCGACCCTGCTTTTTTAGTTGAACATAGTCACTTATGACGTCAACAATATCAACAGACCGCCGAATCTGTTCAATCGTCTCTTCAGGAATACGGTAACCCATCATTAACCGCTCCGTATCTTATTATTCTAGACCTATACTAAATCTCCTGCGAGTTTCGACAAATTTTTTCTAAACTTTGTACGAATGATTCCCCAATTGTCGGTTTTGCTTTTCGTATGTTTCTTTATTCTACATGACTCCGCAAAATCCTGCTACTTTCGAATCGTTTTACAGACGATTTTTGTCGAATATTTCAATTCACTACCTCTTGACAAGTAACTATAAATAGTTTACTCGTTCTATGTCAACCCTAAACCTATTTACATACATTTTTATCACAATTTTTTATTATAATATAAATATTGATAATACGCTATAAAAAAATTCGAAACAACATAAAAAGGGCTGACCCATAAGTGTCTGACCTCACCTGCATTTTACAATATATAGTTACGTTTAGCGAATGCTATATACTATATACTGTGTTGTGAGGTCTGCACTTTGCTTTTGGGTCTGCCCTCTACAGTTGTCCTTTTTTGGCGATGATGTTCATAATGACATTGGCTGTTTCTTCCACCGCTTTATTTGTAACATCAATAACATCGCAGCCAATTTGTTGAACAACTTGATCAAAATAATCGAGTTCTTCTTTAATACGATCAATATTAGCATAAATCGCTTTATCATCTAGACCAAGTGCTTTTAATCTTTCACGGCGAATATGATTTAATTTTTCCGGACTAATTTTTAATCCGAAACATTTGGTTGGCGCAACTTTAAACAGTTCTTCAGGTGGTTCGACTTCCGGAACAATCGGCACATTGGCGACTTTAAATCGTTTATGAGCTAAATATTGTGATAATGGCGTCTTTGATGTTCTTGATACACCGATTAATACAATATCAGCACGCAAAATCCCCCGCGGATCACGTCCATCATCGTACTTTACGGCAAATTCAATCGCCTCAATCTTTTTAAAATAATCTTCATCCAACACTCTTACTGGACCAGGTTCATTCCGAGGCGTTAAACCGAACAAGTTTTCCATTTTTCCGATAAGCGGTCCGATAATATCATACACTTCCACTCCTTCACGTGCCGCTTCCTCCATTAAAAACTGGCGCATTTCCGGCACGACCAATGTGAAAGCGATAATCCCGTTGTTCATCTTAGCAAGCGCTACTACTTCCGCCAATGTTGTTTTATCTTCTACATAAGGCACTCGCTTCAGCTGTATGGAAGGGCTGTTAAATTGACTTGCTGCCGCCTTCACAACTAGCTCAGCGGTCTCACCGCCAGAATCGGACACGACATATACGAATCGTTGGCTCATCTCAATCCCCCTCTAAATTAAATCGTCTTTCGCTAGAGCAACGAAAGCCTTCGTCATGTTTGTTTTTGTAATTCTCCCGACTACTTCGTATCCTTTTTCCGTCTTTTTTACTACTGGCATCGCATCAATTTGCTTTTCAATTAACCTCTCGGCAACTTCAATTAATAAGTCATCTTTATAGCACATCGTAATATTCGGCATCCTTGTCATGATAATATTCACAGGGATGGAACGCAGCTCTTGTTTTCCGATGCTTGCCCGCAATAAATCTTTACGGGAGAGAACGCCAACTAATAATGAGTCGTCGTCGACAACAAACAACGTGCCGACATCTTCTAAAAACATCGTCACAATCGCGTCATATACACTGACATTTTCATTCACGACAACAGGAATGGATTGATAATCCGCTACTTTTATTTTTTTTATTTTATCTGCCAGCAATTGTGAGCCTGTTTTTCCTGTATAAAAATAACCGACTCTTGGTCTTGCTTCCAAATAGCCAGCCATTGTTAAAATCGCAAGATCAGGTCGAAGGGTTGCTCTTGTTAAATTTAGCTTTTCAGCGATACTTTCCCCGGTAATCGGCCCATGATCTTTTACGATCTGCAAAATTTGTTCTTGGCGTTTATTGAGTTCGATTTTAACTCACCACCTTATAATAAAGATAAAATAGATTTTATACTCATTAAATTATTATAACTGAATTATCTTCTTTACATAAGCAGAAATGTGACAAAACAATATATAAAAGGAAAAGGCTGTCCCAAACATGGGGCAACCTCTTATCCAATCTATATTTTCTCTTCTTTAAGACTGTAAACCTTTCCTTAATTGCTCCATTTGCTTTAAAAAGCGTTTTGTTTTTAAAACTAATCCTGAATATTCTTCATAATAGGCGGAAATGATTCGATGCAGCTCTTTTTTCGTTTCTTCTTTCACCGCGATTTTTCCTAACCGCGACAAATCAACATAATAAAGCAACCTTAACAGCTTAACCACGCCAGGAGAAACATGAAAACAGTAAGGGTCTTTATCATAACAGCGATGGCAGATAAAGCCCCCTTCCTTGACAGAGAACGCAAATTTTCCTTCTGTTTGCCTGCAAACCGCACAGCCATCTAATTTCGGATATAACCCTAAAACATTTAACATTTTCATTTCATAAATGTACATAAGTATATCTAAATCCAATCCTTCGTTCATATACTGTAATGTTTGCAAAAGCAATTCAAACAAATAAGGGTTCGGACGCTTCTCTTCTGTCGCCTTGTCAGTTAACTCAACAATATAAGAGGCATAAGCTGTCGTAAAAATATCTTCGCGAATTCCCCTCATCGTCTGAATGGCTTCCCCTTGCTGCAAAGTGCCTACACCGTGGCTCTTTTGAATTAAAAAATGGCCGTATGTAAACAATTGCGTAACAGCAGAAAGGCGGCTGCTTGGTTTTTTTGCTCCCCGCGCCATTGCAGCCACCTTTCCCCACTCTCTTGTAAACAACGTAACAATTTTATTGGTTTCACCGTAATCGGTTGTACGAATGACAATTCCTTCACATTTTTCAAACAAAATGATCACCACTCAAGCTGGTTCAAACAGCTTAAAAAACCGGATAATCCATTTCAGCTATTTCCTGTTCTTTCTCTTCGGCTGCATCTTGATTATCTCTTTCCAGCTCCTTAAAAAGGAGATATGTGTCTATATTGCCTGTTTGGCTAAAAAGTTTCCAAGTAAATTCCAGCATCGAACCACACCTTTCCGCCGTAGGCATAGCATATAATCTAAAGTAGTATTTATAGGTTAGCCTGGCCGTTTCAAAATCATGTTATATAAAATTTGTTAATTAATACTCATCTTCCCTGAATCCGAAATCACGAAGCTGTGAAAGTTTGTTACGCCAATCTTTTTGCACTTTTACCCACAGTTCTAAAAACACTTTGGAGCCAAGCAACGCTTCAATATCCACTCGTGCCCGTTGACCGATTTCCTTGAGCATCCGGCCTTGTTTTCCAATGATAATTCCCTTTTGCGAGTCACGCTCAACAATGATGGTCGCGCTCACATAAACTGTACTGCTGTCTTGGCGTCGTTCAATGGCATCAATGACAACCGCAATCGAATGCGGCACTTCTTCACGCGTCAAATGCAGCGCTTTCTCGCGAATCAGTTCGGCGATGATAAATCTCTCTGGGTGGTCCGTTACTTGGTCTGCCGGATAATATTGCGGCCCTTCCGGCAAATATTTTTTTATTTGTTCAATTAATGTCTCGATGTTATTCCCTTGCAGAGCGGAAATCGGCACAATCTCTGCAAATTCATATAAAGATTTGTATTGTTCAATGAGCGGCAATAAATCATCGGGATGTACTTGATCAATTTTGTTAATGACTAAAAATACAGGAGTATTAATTTTTTTCAGCCGCTCGATAATGAAGGCATCACCGCGTCCAAATCCTTCTTCGGCGTTAATCATAAATAAAATCAAATCGACTTCCTTTAAGGCATTTTCCGCTACCTTCATCATAAAATCGCCAAGTTTATGCTTTGGCTTATGAATGCCAGGTGTATCAATAAAAATGATTTGTGCATCATTTGTTGTGTAGACACCTTGGATTTTATTGCGCGTCGTTTGCGGCTTATCGCTCATAATCGCGATTTTTTGTCCAATTACCCGGTTTAAAAACGTCGATTTCCCTACGTTTGGTCTTCCGATAATAGAAACAAACCCTGATTTATAACCTTCTCTACTCATGCAAATCCTCCGCTGAAAATGCTCCTGGTAGTAGTTCTTTCACTGTTAATTCTTTTATATCTCCTTTTAGATTTGTTAAAATCACTTTCATATCCGGTGAGCATAGTTCTGAAATAACTTGCCGGCATGCTCCACACGGCGGCACTGGACGCGGTGAATCCGCTACCACTGCCAAGGCTGTAAATTCTGTATCTCCCTCAGAATACGCTTTAAATAAAGCTGTCCGCTCAGCACAATTACACATGCTGTAGGCAGCATTTTCAATGTTGCAGCCGCGGTAAACTTTTCCTTCTTTCGTTAATAATGCTGCACCAACTTTAAATTTGGAATAAGGAACATAGGCATATTCTCTTGCTTTTTTTGCTTCTTCGATGAGATGATTCATATTCAAATGCAGTTCTTCCTTTCTTTCTAAATGAACCATAACCATTGTTCTATTTCTTATTTTACAGGAATTTTATTTAAATTTCATCTTTACTTTAAAGAAATCTGACAGAAAAGTATGAATTTTATTATTTTTCACAAATCACCTCAACTTATGAGTGCCATGAAATGTGGAAAAAAGATGATTGCTCCTATTATAGCAGATATTATCGCAAATACAAAAACCGCTCCTGCAGCAACGTCCTTTGCTATTTTCGCAAGCGGATGAAATTCAGGAGCAACGAAATCAACAACACGTTCAATAGCGGTATTCATCATTTCTAGAGAAAGCACAACGCCAATCGCTATAAGAATAATGAACCATTCCGTTTTGGAAAGGCCGAACAGCCAAGCCGTCATGCAGACAAATAAAGCCACGGCACAATGAATCTTCATATTTTTTTCGTTTTTAAATGTAAAAACAATGCCTTCCCACGCAAAGGAAAAACTTTTTAATAATCGTTTCCACTCTTTCATCGCTTTAACGTTTCAACCCGAATGTTTCAAGAATTTGTTCTTGCTTAGAAAACATTTCTTTTTCTTCTTCTTCCGTCCCGTGGTCATAGCCTAATAAATGAAGAAAACCGTGCACCGCTAAAAAACCGAGCTCCCGCATGAATGAATGACCATATTCTTCCGCTTGCTCCCTTGCTTTTGGAACGGAGATAATGATGTCTCCAAGCACAGGCGGAAGCTCTGCACCGACAATCTCGATTTCTCCGTCCCCCATCTCTTCAAGGGCAAATGAAATCACATCTGTCGGCTTGTCTTTGCCGCGATAATCACGGTTAATTTCGCGAATTTTTTCATTATCAACAAACGTAACGCTTACTTCTGCTTCATCTTGCACATTCTCGACTTCAGCTGCATAATTCAGAAGTTTTTCAATCATATCCATTTGTTCTTCTGTTACTTCGTTTGTTTCATCAATAAAATCAATGATTAATGTCATGCTTGTTTCACCTTTTCCTTTCGAATTTCGGGATATTCAATTCGTGAGTGAAAAACACCGTTCAGCGTCTCGCAAAGCGATTGCGCTACAAGTTCCAGCTCTTTCAATGTAATGTTGCATTCATTGAACTGATTATCCTGCAAACGATCAGCGATAATGCCGCGCACCACTTTCTCAATTTTTTCTTGCGATGGATTCGAAAGCGACCGAACGGCTGCTTCCACGCTGTCGGCAATGCTAATAATAGCCGCTTCTTTCGTCTGCGGTTTCGGTCCAGGGTAGCGGAATTCTTCTTCCAATACGTAATCGGATTGCTGTTTCGCTTTATGATAAAAATATTTCAATAAAGCCGTGCCATGATGCTGCTCAGCAATATCGATTATTTCTTTCGGCATCTTATACTTTTTTAAAATCGCTACTCCATCAGTGACATGAGCAATGATGATGTTTTTGCTTAGCTGCGGCGACAAATGGTCATGAGGATTATCCCCTATTTGATTTTCAATAAAATAACGGGGACGCTTTGTTTTGCCAATATCATGATAATACGCGGCAACTCTAGCCAGCAAGCCATTCGCTCCAATCGCTTCGCATGCTGCTTCTGATAAATTTGCTACCATTAGGCTATGGTGATAAGTTCCTGGAGCTTCCGTTAAAATTTTTCGCAGCAAAGGATGGTTCGGATTCGACAGTTCAATCAGTTTCATCGATGACAAAATGCCGAAACCAGCCTCTAAAAATGGAAGCAAGCCAATCGTTAGGACGGAGGCAAAAATGCCGGAAATCACGGCCATGATGACAAAAATCCCTATTTCCATCAGTGAATAGTGACCGTTCTTCATAAAAAGCATCGCTATAATCATTGCAATATTAACAAGTGATACAAAAAGTCCAGCTTGCAAAATTTTCGCTTTTTGGAGCTGTTCCCTTAAAAATATAGCTCCAGCTAAACCGCTGGCCAGTAAGTAAATCCCCGCAGAATCGCTGAACGTTCCGGTAACTCCCTCATTAAACATCATGCTTCCGCATATGGCATAAACAAAACTTGTCACAACAGCCAACTGTTCGTTGAAAAGAATGCGGATTAACATCGTTCCAACAGCGACAGGAACAACATAGGCAACATCGGTTAAGTCCATTTCTTGAAGCAAACTTATGAGCTTCATCATGATGAACGTAATCACAAAAATGGCCGTATATAGAAGTAAATAAACATTGCGATGATGATGCTCCGGTTTAAATCTCCAAAAATAATATAAAATCGGTGTTAATAACAATATAACAAAAATGCCAAGGCCGATAAACGGTTGAACGGTGCTTTCGCTCTCCAACAGCCCGACAAGCTTTAATTGATTGTAAATTTCATTCGAAATAAACTGTCCTTCTTCAACGATAATCTGCCCCTGTAATATTTTCACCGGTTTCACTTCGTCCATTGCTTGCCTTCTCTTTTCTTCTGTTGCTGCTCTGTCGTAAATGACATTAGGAATAATCGCATATTTAGCCAATTGAACAATCGCATCTTTCAGTTCATTTTTAACAATAACATACTTTAGTTCATCCTCAACTCTCATTTTCGCATAATCCAAATCTTGTGGAGTAATCCGTTCGCTCATAATCGTGTTGACTGCCGTAACAGTTGCTTCTTTTGCCAATTGTAAATCGGATGGTTTAGCTGCTAATAAGGAACTCCACTGCGTTTCCGGCATATGTGTATATAAATCGCCCGGCAGTTTTTTTTTCAACTTTTGCAATTTTTCTAAATGTGTATCTGTTTCCTCCTGAACCTCCGATATCGTCGTGAAAACAGTTGAAATTAAATCAACACGGTTTTCCGCATACTCTTTTTTTAATGTGTAGACGTCCTCTACACGTTCGGCTGCTTCTCTTCTTAATTTCTCTGTTTTTTCCTTATCTTCAATCGTAATTGGTGAGCGAATCGTTTCCTTGGAAATTCCAAATAGCTGTATATTATATTGTTCCGGCTTCACATGATGATATAGAAACACAAACATCAATAGCGCAAGCAAAACAAACATGGTATAGAGTAAAAAACGAGCTTGTTTCATGTTTTTAATTGTTGAGTAAATCCTCTTCACCGTTTTCCCCTCCGCTTTTTAAAACATCTATTCCTTTACTTTTTCCCCTTTTCAAATATCCAGCTAAAAAAATAGACCCATACAAATAGACGATGGGTCAAGTCCTTAGGTTATTAAACGTTAACGCAAAATGTACTTTAGCCGAATCCCCTCTACTTTACCGGCTGACAGAAGATGCTTTTTTATGATTTGCTTTAGCCGCATTGGACATTATCCGCAGCGGCCAATCAACGAACAATAAACCTTCTGTCTTTATATTCCCGCTTTTTCATACGCATCAATAATTTTTCCAACAAGCGGATGGCGAACAACGTCAGACTGTTCTAAAAAAACAAAAGTAATGTCGCTGACATTTTGCAAAATTTCTTTTGCTACAGCTAACCCCGATTTTACCCCTTTTGGCAAATCTACTTGTGAAATATCTCCAGTGATCACCATTTTTGAACCAAAGCCTAATCTTGTTAAAAACATTTTCATTTGCGCCGGAGTCGTATTTTGCGCTTCATCTAAAATAACAAACGCATCTTCTAACGTGCGGCCCCGCATGTATGCAAGCGGCGCAATTTCAATCGTCCCGCGTTCGATCAAACGCTGTGTATGATCGGATCCTAACACGTCATTCAGCGCATCATACAAGGGACGTAAATATGGATCAACCTTTTCTTTTAAATCCCCCGGTAAAAATCCTAGATTTTCTCCCGCTTCAACAGCCGGGCGCGTTAAAATAATGCGTTTCACAAGACCGTTTTTTAATGCATTCACAGCCATAACAACCGCTAAATAGGTTTTCCCTGTACCGGCTGGACCGACGCCAAATACAAGATCATATTTTTTAATAGCTGATACATATTGGCGTTGTCCTAACGTTTTTACACGAATCGCTTTTCCTTTTGCGTTTTTTGTGATCTCTTCTTCATACAGCTCTGTGAAATAGTCAATGGTTCCATTTTTTGCCATTTGAATCGCATACATGACATCGCGCTCACTGATTGTAATTCCTTTCCGAACGACAATCAATAAATGGCGCAGCACATCATCGACTAGTTGAACACGTTCCACATCACCGGAAACGCTCACTGTCTCCCCTCTCGTCACAATCGAAACGTCAAGTTCTTGTTCAATTCGTTTTAAATGAACATCATGAATGCCAAAAAGTGCAATTGCTTCGTTTGGGTTTTCTAATTGCTGATTAATGGTGATTAACTTTTCTGACATCCTCTATCTAGTCTCCTTGAATAATAGGTTGTGGTGTGCCAATATTTTCTATTACTTGGTAATGCATTTCTAATCTTACTTTACCATTCTCTTTCGCTTGGTGCAAAATTTTTTCTCCTTTAATGGAGGCATCATCTTCAAGTCGGCTGAGCAGTTCTTTACGCGCTATTTCCCTTGCTTTTTGAAACGCTTCTTCCCATGAATAGTTTCTCTCGACTTTCTCCTTTTCGCGATAAATGACACGCTCGTAAAAAAGCGGCAATTTCCACCGCCAAAAGTGAAACGGTTTTTTTTGCTGTTCGATTTCATAATGAGAAAATGCCGGTTTTTTCCATCCCCAAACTGGCAAAGATATATTTTTAAACGAAAGATAATGTTTTTCATAATATTTTCCGGTAAACACATGAAAGGTTGATTGAAGCGGCAGGACGACTGTAGACTTGTACCACGTTTCACCAAAAATTTTTCCGCGCGCCGGCACGGTTTTCGTTTGTCCCTCTTTTCCGATAAAACCGGAGACTAAAATTTGCCCTTTCGATACATAATCATTGACGGAAACGAGTGGTTGTCCTTCTTCGACAAACATATTCGTAATCACTGCTTTCTTTTTAGCCACTAAATGACGAACTCCCATCTTTTTTTCCGGCTTTGGTTGATTTTTTTCCACCACTTGAAAATAAAAGGTCGTCCCTTTTAATTCAACACCGACCCATGTAATCGCCTCAATATGATCTGTCAGCTTTTTTTGAATCGCCTCCGGGTCATCTATCATAAATTGAAAAGCTCCTCTTTCAATCCCCATCTTTTTCAACTCTTTAAGGATTAAATATTCCGTCTCCGGTTTCGCTCCTCTGACTTGAATGTTCCATACCATATTGGACAGAAGAAATATGAGCAATAAAAACAAAAATGTCCCTATGAAAAAGCCGCTGTTTAATAACGTCTTTTTAATAAGAAACGGCATTCCGCTTCTATCGATAAAATAAAGTTTGCATTCGCTTTTTCTAACAAGGAGACGAACCTTGGAAACGTCTTTTAACAGCATATAAAAGCTTGCCGTATACTCATCATGCTTTTTTACTTTCCAAATAAAAATATCATTTCGCAAACAAGCATTAATCAATCTTTCTATCCCTTTTCCGCTCAGCTTCACTTTGACACTGCCTGAAAAATAGCTCAACCATTGGTTCTTCATATCTCTTCCCCCTACTCATCTAAATAAAGAACTTGGCTAATTTTTCCCTCCAGCAAAATTTCCTCTGGTAAAATCGTTTTAATGACAAACGCTTCTCCTTTAACGAGGAGCTGGCCTTGTTTTAAGAGCAGCCGTATTTCCTTATCGCTAAAAGAAAGCAATCCTCGATGATTTTCTATGTATATATGTATTTGTCCAATCATCGTTATGCGCGGAAGATCCATTAAAATATCAGCGGGTAGTTCCATTTTATTTGCTAACCAATTTCTCACTTGCCGCCGCCATTTTCCAAACATAAAAAGACCCCCCTTTCATCTCATATGTATGAGAGAAACAGGGGGGATAGCACTTGATTTTCCTTGCATGGTTATGATCTGTATTAACATAAAAAAACTGCCTCCATGATGGAAGCAGTCTTTTTTAAGATAAATGCTGCAAAACTAATTTGTTCACTAGAGAGCCATCTGCTTTTCCTTTTACTTTCGGCATGATCGCTCCCATTACTTTACCCATATCAGCCTTTGAAGAAGCGCCTACCTCGGCAATCGTTTCTTTAATTAATTGCACAAGCTCTTCTTCACTTAATTGCTTTGGCATATATAATTCAAGAATTTGAATCTCTGTTTTTGTTTTTTCAACAAGGTCTGAACGACCAGCGTTTTCGAATTCCTGGAGGGAGTCTTTGCGTTGCTTTAATTCACGAGAAAGCACCGTTAGCTCTTCGTCTTCGGATAATTGGCTTTTGCCGAGTTTAATCGCTTCATTCTGCAATGCAGCTTTAACCATCCGAATGACGGAAAGCTTTTCTTTTTCCTTATTTTTCATCGCTTGTTTCATATCATTATTTAAACGCTCAAGAAGACTCATGAAATACACCCTCTTTTAATACTTGCGCTTTCTAGCCGCTTCAGACTTTTTCTTGCGTCTTACGCTTGGCTTTTCATAGAATTCACGCTTTCTTGCTTCCTGTAACGTACCGGTCTTCGAAACGGCACGTTTGAAGCGACGAAGAGCATCTTCAAGCGATTCGTTTTTACGAACGATTGTTTTTGACATCCTGCTTCCCTCCCTCCGAACAACACCACTAACATTTCAATTGACATGTTTGAAACATGTACTTGTCAATTATAATATATGCAAAGATTTCGGTCAACTAAAAAAAGAAAACACTTCCATAAAAAAGAGAGGACCTAAAGTATCAGCCCCGCCTCTTATCGATTAAGTGTATGAAGACTAGATACTTATAGGTCAGCTCCTTCTGTTATTTTCCATTAATAGTCTGTTGTCGCTGTTTTTCCTTGAACGATTGCTGCGCCTGAGCTTGTACCGATGCGAGTCGCTCCTGCTTGAATCATCGCTTCTGCTCCTTGAAGATCACGAACACCACCGGATGCTTTTACGCCGATTTCCGGTCCAACTGTTTTGCGCATAAGCGCGACATCTTCAACAGTTGCGCCGCCTGTTGAAAATCCTGTTGATGTTTTTACGTAATCAGCCCCTGCTTTTACCGCAAGCTGGCAAGCACGCACTTTTTCTTCTTCTGTCAGCAAACATGTTTCGATAATTACTTTGACAAGCGCTTTCCCTTTTGCTGCTTCTACAACCGCGCGAATATCACGTTCAACTAATTCGTCATTACCGTCTTTTAGCGCCCCAATGTTGATAACCATATCAACTTCCGTTGCGCCTTTTTCAATCGCATCTTTTGTTTCAAACGCTTTTGTCTCCGGTGTGTTCGCTCCTAATGGGAATCCAATTACTGTACACACTTTGACGTCTGTTCCTTTTAAAAGCTCTGCTGCTGTCGCTACCCATGTTGGATTTACGCAAACGGACGCAAAATGATATTGTTTTGCTTCCTCACACAATTTAACGATTTGCTCTTTTGTTGTATCTGCTTTTAATAATGTATGGTCAATCATCTTTGCAATATTTGTTGTCATATACCAAAATTTCTCCTTTCACACCAAGAAGTCTGACATCTATCATCATACCATTATCTAAAAAAAAAAGCGAGTTTTATGTATAGTTTATCTCTATGTTTTTATTATAAACCAAAGAAAAAAGGCTGCCCGTAAAAACAAAGTGTCCGACCCCACAACCATAATATATAGAAAACACTATATACGATGGATTTCGGATGAGGTCAGACACTTTTTTGGTCAGCCTTAAGAACTTAATTGTATTTTTTCAAGAATATCATCTTCAACAACGCGGACAAATTCCCCTTCATTATACGGATATCCTGCTTTTGTAATTTTCACCTTAACAAGCTTTCCAACCATCTCTTCGGTTGCCGGGAATTTTACTTTCAAATAGTTATCCGTATAACCGACATATAAACCGCTGTTTGGTTCTTCTTTATAACGTTCTTCTGGAATAACCTCTAATACTTGTCCTTCAAATTCAGACGCATATTCTTTCGCTAATTGATCGGAAAGAGCGATAAGACGGTGAACGCGCTCATTTTTCACTTCTTCATCGACTTGGTTTGGCATTCTTGCCGCTGGTGTTCCTGTACGTTTGGAGTATGGGAACACATGAAGTTCTGAGAAACGGTTGTCACGAATAAAGTTATATGTTTCCATGAATTCCTCTTCGGTCTCGCCTGGAAAACCGACAATGACGTCCGATGTAACAGCTAATCCCGGCAATGCTTCACGTAATTGCGCAAGCCGCTCGGCAAAAAATTCCGTTGTATATTTGCGGCGCATCCGCTTTAACACGCTGTTCGAACCGGATTGAAGCGGAATGTGCAGGTGACGGACAATTTTATCTGATTTCTTTAATACATCAATCACTTCGTCCGTAATTTGGCTTGCTTCAATGGATGAAATCCGGAGACGCTTTAAGCCGACAACTTGTTCGTCAATATCGCGAAGCAATGCCGCAAAGTTATAATCTTTCATATCTTCACCGTAGCCGCCTGTATGAATACCGGTTAAAACGATTTCTTTATAGCCGGCATTGACAAGTTGCTGCGCCTGGCGAATCACTTCTTTCGGATCGCGGGAACGCATCAACCCTCGCGCCCAAGGGATAATACAAAATGTGCAAAAGTTATTGCAGCCTTCTTGAATTTTTAATGACGCACGCGTCCGGTCCGTAAATGCCGGAACATCCAATTCCTCAAAGACACGCGCTTTCATAATGTTGCTTACGCCGTTAATCGGCTGCCGTTCACGCTTGAATTGCTCGATATAATCAAGCATTTTCGCCCGGTCTTGTGTTCCAACAACAATATCAACTCCAGGAATGGCCATCACTTCTGCCGGAGAGGTTTGCGCATAACAGCCTGTTACACAAATGACGGCATCCGGGTTTTGCCGAATCGCCCGGCGAATCACTTGGCGGCTTTTTTTATCACCGGTATTTGTCACTGTACATGTGTTAATGACGTATACATCAGCTATGCTTTCAAATTCTTTTCGTTCATAACCGGCTTGTTTAAATAATTGCCAAATCGCCTCTGTTTCATAATGATTTACTTTACAGCCTAATGTATGAAATGCTACTGTTGGCATGATTCTCACCTCACCTTAATTCCAGTTCATAAGAAGCCGCCGCCAATAAATAAAGAGGCGCTGTTTCTGTGCGCAAAATCCGCGGACCGAGACTGCAGGAAATAAAGCCGCTTTCCTTTAATAATGATACTTCCTGCTCGGAAAAGCCGCCTTCCGGACCGAAAACGGCAAGAAGCGACTGTCCAGGCTTTATTCCGCGCAGTATTTTTGTCAAATTGGCTCTCTCGCCATTCCTTGCTTCTTCCTCGTAAGCAATGATTTTATAATCAACTTTCGTGGAAAATTCAATTAATTCGCGAATGGTCATAGGATGATGGACGCTAGGGATCCTTGTTCGCTCTGATTGCTCTGCTGCTTCTTTTGCGATTTTTTCCCATCGTTCCACTTTCCTGTCTCCCTTTTTTTCGTCCCACTTAACAACAGAGCGAGCCGCCAAAAAGGGGATAAACGAGAAAGCGCCAAGCTCTGTTCCCTTTTGAATGACAAGTTCCAGTTTATCCCCTTTCGGCAGCCCCTGGGCAATATAAACATTGATCGGAAGTTCCGTCTGCTCTTCTATCCATTCTATAATATCGGCAATGACCTCATCATTAGTAATTTTTGTTATTTTACATAAAGCCGCCTCACCATTTTCGTTACAACAGACAATGTCTTGACCTTCACGCATCCGCATAACGCGGACGATATGGTGATAATCATCGCCGACAATCGTAATTTGCTGACCATTGAAAAATTGCTCATTTAAAACAAAATAGCGTTGCAAAGCGACACCTTCTTCTTTTTACTCTTTTCTTGCAATAAAAGCAATCCAGTCTTCCATGACTAACGTTTCTTCAACGATAAACCCGGCACGAATCAATCCGTCTTTTACTTCTTGCTTTTTCGCTTGGATAATTCCCGATGTGATAAAGAATCCGCCTTTTTCCAGCAGGCGATACGCATCATCGATAAAACGTAAAATAATTTCCGCTAAAATATTCGCAACAATGATATTTGCCGGCTCTTTTATATTATCTAACAAATTATTTTGCGCGACTGTCACAATGTCTTGAACTTTGTTAAGCTTTACATTCAGCTTTGCGCTGTCCACTGCCACCGGATCTAAATCGAGCGCTTTGACTGACTTTGCTCCGAGCATCGCCGCGGCAATACTTAATATCCCCGATCCGGTGCCGACATCAATCACGATATCATTCGTTTTTACACATTTTTCAAGCGCTTGAATACACATCACGGTTGTTGGATGAGTCCCTGTTCCAAACGCCATGCCCGGATCCAGCTCAATAATAAGTTCATCGCTCGAGACTGGTTCATACGTTTCCCAAGTCGGAACGATAGTAAACTTTTTTGAAATTTTTACAGGATTATAATATTTTTTCCATGCCGTCGCCCATTCTTCTTCATTGACTTCACTTATCGTGATCGAGTTCTTTCCTAAATCGATATCATACAACATCAGGTTGTTAATCGCCTGTTTAATTTCCTCGACTGTCTCTCCCAAGAAGCTATTGACCGGTAAATACGCTTTAATAATAACTCCTTCTTCGGGATAATCATCAGGATTGAGTTGGTAGATTTCCCCGAAGGAAGTATCCCGCTCTTTCGTCAAATCAAACGGATCTTCAATGACAACGCCGCCCGCTCCCGCTTCGTGCAAAATATTCGAAATCGCCTCAACCGCCTCATGTGTCGTATGAATGCTAATTTCTGACCATTTCATCATCTGCCAACTCCATTTTTCGAAATTATTCTCCCTTAAACGCCTTTTTCATTTTATCAAAAAAACTGCCATGCGTTCCATGTTGTGCGCTTTGGTCGCTTAGTCGATCAAATTCGCGCAATAACTGTTTTTGTTTTTCAGTTAATTTAGTCGGGGTGACAACCCGAACAATAATGTGCTGGTCTCCTTGACCATACCCTCTCACATTAGGCACACCTTTTCCTTTGAGGCGGAATTTCGTACCTGTTTGCGTGCCAGCTGGAATTTTTAATTTTACTTTGCCGTGTAGCGTTGGCACCTCAATTTCATCACCGAGTGCAGCCTGAGCAAATGTAAGTGGAATTTCACAATAAATATCATCGCCATCGCGCTCAAAGAATTCATGCGGTTCGACGCGGAAAACAATGTATAAATCTCCCGGCGGTCCGCCATTGATGCCGGCTTCTCCTTGTCCGGCAACACGCAATTGCTGACCATCATCAATGCCAGCTGGAATTTTTACATGAATCTTTTTGCGTTTTTTCACACGGCCGCTTCCGCCGCACGTTGTACATTTTTCTTTAATAAACTGTCCTGTACCGCCGCAATGATGGCATGTTCTTCGATTGACAATGCGGCCAAACGGCGTCGCTTGTTCGATGCTAATTTGTCCTGTACCTCGGCAATGCGAGCACGTTTCTTTTTTCGTTCCAGGCTTTGCTCCAGAACCGTGGCACGTATCGCACGTTTCTTCGCGTGGAATTTCGATATCTGTTTCTTTTCCGAACGCTGCTTCCTCGAATGTTAATGTCATTGTATACTGTAAATCAGCTCCTGCTCTTGGCGCATTCGGATCACGGCGTCTTGTGCCGCCGAAGAAAGAACTGAAAATATCTTCAAAGCCGCCGAAACCGCCGAAATCAAAATCAGCCCCGCTAAAACCGCCAAATCCTTGATTTGGATCGGTATGACCAAATTGATCATAATGAGCGCGCTTTTGGTCATCGCTTAGCACTTCATATGCTTCTTTGATTTCCTTGAATTTTTCAGCAGCGTCCGGTGCTTTGTTAACATCTGGATGATATTGTTTTGAAAGTTTTCGGTACGCTTTCTTTATTTCATCTTTCGTGGCATTCTTGCTTACTCCGAGAACCTCATAGTAATCTCGTTTGCTCATTATCATCCACTCCCGATTCACTCACATAACGGTAATTGTAACATTTGTCTCTTTATAAACGCAATATTTTTGCTGTTAAAATGATCGAATTCAAACAATGTTCCCTTTCATAGCAAAAAAGTCAAAGCCAAGACAGGCCTGACTTTGACTTTTTAGACAATCGAACAAATAAAACAGCTGGACTATGCATTTTATTTATCATCTTTTACTTCTTCAAATTCCGCATCAACGACATTGTCGTCTTTTTTGCCAGTGTTGTCTGCTCCCGCTGTCTGCTGTGCTTGCGCTTGTTTGGCCGCCTGTTCATATAGCTTGATGGAAAGCTGTTGAACGATTTCCTGAAGCGCATTTTTCTTCGCGCGAATTTCTTCGATATCGTTTTTCTCTAAAGCGGCTTTCAATGCATCCTTCGCTTCTTGCGCTTTTTTCACTTCTGCTTCGTCTACTTTTCCTTCAAGCTCTTTTAACGTTTTTTCTGTTGTGAACACTAAATGGTCCGCCTCGTTGCGGAGCTCGGCTGCCTCTTTACGTTTTCTGTCCGCTTCCGCATTTTCTTCCGCTTCCTTAATCATGCGCTGAATTTCTTCTTCAGAAAGACCTGATGAAGATTTAATCGTAATCGATTGTTCTTTGTTTGTACCTAAATCTTTCGCGCGCACATGGACAATACCGTTTGCGTCAATATCAAACGTTACTTCGATTTGCGGCACACCGCGCGGAGCAGGAGGAATATCCGTTAATTGGAAACGGCCAAGCGTTTTGTTGTCCGCAGCCATTGGACGTTCCCCTTGCAATACATGAATGTCCACTGACGTTTGATTATCGGCTGCTGTTGTGAAAATTTGCGATTTGCTTGTCGGAATTGTCGTGTTGCGCTCAATTAATTTTGTAAACACGCCGCCCATTGTTTCGATACCTAATGAAAGCGGAGTAACGTCAAGAAGCACAACATCTTTCACATCTCCAGCGATAACACCGCCTTGAATCGCTGCCCCAATCGCAACAACCTCATCAGGGTTAACACCTTTATGCGGCTCTTTACCGATTTCTCTCTTAATGGCTTCTTGAACAGCTGGAATGCGCGTTGAGCCACCGACAAGAATCACTTTGTCAATGTCGCTTGGTGTAAGGCCTGCGTCTTGTAATGCCTGGCGAACAGGTCCCATTGTGCGCTCGACAAGATGAGCGGATAACTCTTCAAATTTCGCACGAGTTAATGTCATTTCTAAATGTAATGGACCTGTTTCGTTTGCGCTGATGAATGGTAAGGAGATTTGTGTTTGCGTTACGCCGGAAAGATCTTTTTTCGCTTTTTCCGCTGCATCTTTTAAACGTTGTAACGCCATTTTATCTTTCGATAAATCAATGCCGTGCTCTTTCTTAAATTCTTCTACTAGATAATCAATGATCACTTGGTCGAAATCGTCACCGCCAAGATGGTTGTCACCAGCAGTTGCTTTTACTTCAAATACGCCATCGCCAAGTTCAAGAATCGATACGTCAAACGTACCGCCGCCTAAGTCATACACAAGGATTGTTTGGTCTTCATCCATTTTGTCAAGACCGTAAGCAAGCGCTGCTGCTGTCGGCTCGTTAATGATACGTTCTACTTCTAAGCCGGCAATGCGACCCGCATCTTTTGTTGCTTGACGTTGCGCATCGTTGAAGTAAGCAGGTACCGTAATAACCGCTCTCGTTACCGGCTCACCTAAATATTCTTCCGCATAAGATTTTAAGTACTGTAAAATAATCGCAGAAATTTCTTGTGGTGTATATTGTTTTCCTTCAATCTCTACTTTGTAGTCTGTCCCCATATGGCGCTTAATAGAAATGATTGTGTTTGGGTTTGTGATAGCTTGACGTTTTGCCACTTCCCCTACTTGACGCTCACCGTTTTTAAACGCCACGACAGATGGAGTTGTCCGGTTTCCTTCAGGATTTGGGATAACTTTTGGTTCACCGCCTTCTAACACGGCAACGCAAGAGTTCGTTGTACCTAAGTCGATACCGATAATCTTGCTCATCAATAACAACCTCCTATGACTATTGGCTAACTTTTACCATTGATGGACGAATCACGCGATCTTTTAACTTATAACCTTTTTGAAACTCTTCAACAACTGTATTTGGTTCATAGCTGCTGTCTTCCACTTGCATAACCGCTTGATGCAAATGCGGATCAAACGGCTTGCCTACCGCCTCGATCACCTCGACTCCTTCTTTTTTCAAAGCATCCATTAACGAACGGTAGACCATTTCCATTCCTTGCAAAATCGATTTTGTTTTATCATCTTCTGCTTTCACCTTAAGAGCCCGTTCGAAGTTGTCTAAGGCAGGTAAAATGTCTGTCACTAAGCTTTGGGCGCGGTATTTTTCCGCTGCCTCAAAGTCAAGCCTTGTGCGGCGGCGGAAATTGTCAAAATCAGCATGAAGACGAAGATAGCGATTTTCTAATTCTTGCAACTTCTCTTCAAGCTCTGCAATTCTCTTCTTTGCAGCTGTTAACTCACTATTTTCTTCCATTTGTTCAGAAATTTGTTCAGATTCCGGTTGTTCAGAAACCTGTTCAGGCTCTGTTTGTTCAGAAGCTTCTGCCGCTTCAGCTGTCGCTTCTTCCGATTTGTATGTAGCCACTTCCTCTTGCTGCAATTCTTTCTCCATCGCTTTCACCTCCCTCGAAGAGATGGTCTCTATATATGTCTATATATGTATAAAAAGTAATATTCAAAGGAAAGAGGCTGTCTCATCATGGTCTGACCTCACGTGCATCTCACAATATATAGCTCATTTATGCCAGTCCTATATATTGTGTTGCGGGGTCTGATCCTCGGCTTTTGAGTCAGCCTCCTTACCAATATGGCCAATCTTAATTGTTTTGATACCATTGTGTAAGCACCGTTGATAAATCAGAGGCTACGCGATTCAAAATCGTAATGACGCGGGAGTATTCCATGCGCGTCGGGCCAAGAACGGCAATCGTTCCTAGCTGTTTTTCCCCGACAGAATATGTTGCTGTAATTAAGCTGCAGTTTTCCATTCCGCGCAATTGATTTTCCTTGCCGATCGTCACTTGAATGCCCTGTTTATTATGTTTGCGCAATAAGTTGTAAAAATCTTTTTCCTGCTCAATCACTGTCATAATCGAACGCACTTTTTCAATATCATTAAACTCCGGCTGACTGAGCATGTTCGTTTTTCCGCCAAAAAACATTTTTTCTGCCGGCTGCAAATCCAAAGTATCAGAAATTGTTTTTAACATGCTGTCGTAGTTGCGGATATGCGCTCTTAAGACATTGGCTACCTCTTTATAAATTTTATCTTTCAAGTCAACAAGCGGCACGCCGATGAGACGTTCGTTTAAAATATTGACCATTTTTTCTAAATCAGATGGGTTAATTGAAGCCGGAATCGTAATGACCCGGTTCTCGACGTGGCCCGTATCCGTTACAATAATCGCTACCGCCGTTTCTTTATTCAGCGGAATAATTTGAATTTGTTTAAGTTTATTGTCTTTTACGGCCGGCCCGAGAACAATCGACGTATAATTGGTCAAATCCGATAAAATTTGCGCTGATTTTTGCACCACTTTTTCCAGTTCATAAATGCGCTCAGCAAAAATCGATTTAATCTTCGCTATATCTTCATGTGTTAATCGCTGCGGTGATAATAGATGGTCAACATAATATCGATATCCTTTTTCCGATGGTACTCGTCCGGAGGAAACATGTGTTTTTTCAATGTAGCCAAGCTCCTCTAAATCGGCCATCTCATTGCGAATCGTTGCTGAGCTGAACGTAATTTCCTCTTTTTTCGACAACGTTCTAGAGCCTACCGGCTGACCAGATCGAATAAAATCATCAATAATGACTTGTAAAATAAGCAATTGGCGATCGGTTAGCAACTATCATCACCTCTGTTAGCACTCATAGACATCGAGTGCTAAATCTACTATTAAAGTATCAAATCCATACGTTTATGTCAACGTTTATATGATGCCGATAAACGCTTGAAACACTTCATTTCCAAGCAGTTTGCCGCGATGGGTGAGCCGGATATGGCTGTCTGTTTCTTCAAGCAGCCCCCTTTGTTTTTGTTCAGCAATCTGCTTGCCAAATACCTCATGGACAGAGCGATGATATTTCTGCGCAAACGTTTCTTTAGAAACCCCTTCCGTTTTCCGCAGCCCGAGAAACATTTCTTCTTCCATTTTTTCTTCCAACGTAACCTTATGGCTTTCTACATACGGAAATCCGGTTTCTTCGATAAGGTTCATATATTTTTTTAACGGACCGGCATTGACGTTTCTTTTACCGTATACATAGCTATGTGCCCCGGCACCGATGCCAAAATATTCTTCATTATTCCAGTACGTAAGATTATGGCGGCTTGAAAATCCAGATTTTGCGTAATTGCTGATTTCATATTGATTATATCCATAGTATTCCATTTGTTCCATTACAAGCTCATACATTTCTGCTTCTTCTTCTTGGCTCGGCAACGACAACATGTCTTTTTTTAATAAATTGTAAAATACTGTTTTAGGCTCAATAATTAGGGAATAGGCTGAGAAATGCTGGACATCTAACTTAAAAGCAATGTCTAATGTATCACGAAGATTTTCGATTGTTTGTTCTGGAAGTCCATACATAAGATCGATACTAATGTTTGTAAAACCGGCTTCTTTTGCCATTTCAATCGTTTGCAATACATCATGTTTTCGATGCGTGCGCCCAATTTTTTGCAGCAACTTGTCATCGAATGTCTGCACACCGAAACTAAGGCGGTTCACCCCTGCTTCTTTTAACAACTGCAGCTTCTTTTTTGACAGTTCATTCGGATTTGCTTCAAACGTGAACTCCACCTCATTTACATTAAAGCTAAAATGCTTATGAATACTATTTAAGAAATAATCTAGCTGCTTTATTTCGAGAACAGTTGGAGTACCGCCGCCAACAAAAATCGTTTCCAGTTCGGAGGTTGGAAACTTCTCGATTGTGTTCTTCATTTCTGTCTCCATCGCCTGTAAGTACTCATCTACCGGCTGACCTTTAAAAAATACTTTATTAAAATCACAATAATGGCAAATTTGTGCACAAAATGGAATATGAAAATATGCTGCTTTAATCAAGAATGATCACAACCTTCTTATGCATATTTGACATGCAATTTTTTATTTGTTTCGATTAGGCTAAAAAACAAGGGGCTGACCCATCAGTGTCTGACCTCACGTGCATTTACAATATATAGTTCATTTATCTAATGTTATGTCCTATATATTGTGCTGCGGGGTCTGACAATTGGATCAGCCTCTATTTTACCGTTTTATTTTTTGTCATCGATCTTTAATACCGCCATGAACGCTTCTTGCGGCACTTCAACGGAACCGACTTGCTTCATGCGCTTTTTCCCTTCTTTTTGCTTTTCAAGAAGCTTACGTTTACGGGAAACGTCACCGCCGTAACATTTCGCAAGCACGTTCTTCCGCAACGCTTTAATGGTTGAACGGGCAATAATTTTGTTGCCAATTGCCGCTTGAACCGGTACTTCGAACTGCTGGCGCGGAATTAAATCTTTTAACTTTTCAACAATCACTTTGCCGCGCTCATAAGCAGAGTCGCGGTGAACGATAAACGACAATGCATCGACTTTTTCACCATTAAGAAGAATATCCATCTTCACAAGCTTAGAAGGCTTGTAACCAATTAACTCGTAATCAAATGAAGCATAGCCTTTTGTGCTTGATTTTAAGGTGTCAAAGAAATCATAAACAATTTCCGATAACGGAATTTCGTAAATTAAGCTGACGCGCTTCTCGTCTAAATATTGCATGTCAACAAAATTGCCGCGTTTACTTTGGCATAATTCCATCACAGAGCCGACATAGTCATTCGGAACCATAATGGTTGCTTTAACATACGGCTCCTCAACGCGTTCAATTTTTTGCGGGTCCGGCATGTTAGATGGGTTATCGACTTGAACTTCCGTGCCGTCCGTTAAATATACTTTATAAATAACGCTTGGCGCCGTCGTAATTAAGTCAATATTAAATTCGCGCTCAATTCGCTCTTGAATAATTTCCATGTGCAATAATCCGAGGAAACCGCAACGGAAACCAAAACCGAGCGCTTGCGACGTCTCCGGTTCGAATTGCAACGCTGCATCATTTAGCTGCAATTTTTCCAACGCTTCACGTAAATCATTATAGCGTGCCGTATCAATCGGATACATGCCGCAAAAGACCATCGGATTTAAGCGACGGTAACCCGGAAGCGGCTCATCGGCAGGGTTTTCTGCGTCTGTAATCGTATCGCCGACGCGCGTGTCGCTCACATTTTTAATAGACGCCGTTAAAAACCCTACATCGCCGACAGTAAGTTCATCCACTAATTTTGGTTTTGGTGTAAATACGCCGACTTCCACGACTTCAAATTCTTTCCCTGTTGACATCATTTTAATTTTTTGCCCCGGCTTTACCGTTCCTTCAACAACGCGAATATAGGCAACAACGCCGCGGTAAGAATCATATAAAGAGTCGAAAATCAACGCTTTTAACGGCGCATCAGGGTCACCCGATGGAGCTGGAATTTTTTCAACGATTTGCTCAAGAATTTCTTCGATTCCAATTCCGACTTTTGCTGAAGCGAGTACCGCTTCTGAGGCATCTAACCCAATCACATCTTCAATTTCCTGGCGAACGCGCTCCGGTTCTGCGCTAGGCAAATCAATTTTATTAATAACAGGTAAAATTTCCAAGTTGTTATCTAAAGCTAAATAGACGTTCGCCAGCGTCTGCGCCTCGATTCCTTGCGCAGCATCAACGACAAGGATGGCCCCTTCGCAAGCCGCCAAACTGCGTGACACTTCATACGTAAAATCGACATGTCCCGGCGTGTCAATTAGATGGAAAATATACTCTTCTCCATCTTTTGCTTTATATTTCAGTTGAACGGCATTTAATTTAATCGTAATACCGCGCTCGCGCTCTAACTCCATTGAATCCAGCATTTGGTCTTTCATTTCACGTTCTGACAGCGCACCTGTCTTTTCAAGAATACGGTCAGCTAGTGTTGATTTTCCATGGTCAATATGGGCAATAATGGAAAAATTACGGATTTTCTCTCGTCTTTTTAGTCTTTCTTCACGATTCATGTTTTTTCACTCCTACTATCATCCCGAAACTACACTAGCTTTGATTATAGCAACACAATGAGCAAGATTCAATGAGATAAATATGAAAAAGCAGATCATGGCCTTACAACAGCTAAATAAGAAATGTTCCAGTGTAGAGAAAACTTGGTGAGCGCAACAAAGCCGTAGCTTTCATATTCATTTTTTCAGTTTCATAAAATAAAAGCCGGGATGTCCCGACTTTTATTGTTCATCATGAAATAATTGGCCGGCGATATGAAGCAATTGCTTCATTCCGTAGCGAACTCCATCAGCTAATTGTTTGCCAAATTCGGAAAATATATTAAACGTTTTCATTTCTTCTAATTTTTTCTTTTTATCCTCCAAATCTTCACTTTTGATTGTATTTCCCATAATCGAAGCTTCTATTTCCCCTTTATCATCCTCTGACAAACGAATCACCTCTTGAAACGAAGGATCAGCGTACCCTTTCATTTGCTTCAATCCTTTATTTGCTTGCTGCATCCCTAGTAAAACTCCAACGAATAAAATCACAGCTGCTAAAGAAAAATAAACAGTAAATTTGATCATTACCCTGCTGCTCCCTTGTGAAGTTTTTTGTTTATTGCTTTTGTTTAGGTGGTGGGGATTGCACCTTTTCCGCTTGCCAGTAATACTCGCTAAATACATCGGCAACAGCCGAAGCGGTACGGAACAATTCTTCAAATGTATTGTCTACGCCACCAAATTCAATTAAAATGGCATTTTCTGATAAATCTTGATTGAACTTTCCGTTCGTCCCTGCTCCTTTTTTCTGAATAATTCCCTTGCTAAGGCCAGGATATTTTTGCTGTAACAATTCATGAAGATCTTTGGCAATTTGCAAGTTCTTCTCATATTTTGCATTGTTTCCACCGATAATAAATACAATTCGTGCATAATCACTTCCATTAATAGTAACTGTTGTGTTATTTCTGCGCCGGGTATCGCGATGAATGTCAATGAAATATTGTAAGTCACGATTTTTTGTCATCGCCTCCTCTACCGTTTTTCTTGACACATCATACGCTTGATAATATTTCATTCCGTTTTTTACTAATTTATCGATAAAATCCTCCGTATTTACTTCGGCGCCAATTCCCCGCTTCTCCATTTCCTCCGCGAGCTTTTCCCCCACTTTCGTTACATTGACCGTTGGATGAAAGGCAGCATTCAAATCAGTTACTCCTTTCAAAGCAGGTAAATATGATTCATGGGTATGAGTATGATAAATATAGATCACTTTTTTTCCGTTTGTTGTCATTTTAGGGGGCGGCACCGGCTTTGCTTCACTCGATTTCTCTGCCTGTCCTAAGCTTTCAACAGAGGCTTCGCGCTCGGCAAGCATCACTTCAAGCGGCGGCGCAGACTCGTATGGCATATTTGTATAATCCAATCCCTCACCTGCAACAATAATTTCGCTATCAAAAATCGAAAACCCCGGGAGTTCACTGCCCAGCAAACTGCGGGGATCTTCCAGATTAACACTTGTCATCATTTCAAACATCATTGAAGAATACTTAGGTTTCCTTTTTTCCTCAGGCAACACTTGCGAAAAATAATGATTTTCAAAACTAAGCAACTGAACAAAAGCTTCCCCGGGAAAATAAGTTGCTATATTATTCACCGAGGAAGATGTGATTCGATATTCGGGCTTTAATGATGTCATCGCCCCAACAACTGTAAACATCATCATAACCCCTAAAATCGCCAACATGACCATTTTTTTGATGCTTGTCCCATTCACCGTGATAATCATTTGCTCAGAGCGAAATCTTCTCATGTTCTCACCCTTTCCAAGCTTGTCTACTAATTTAACAGTATGACGAAGCTAGAAAAGATAGAACATGTTTGCACGTTTTTCATTAATGGGTATATGCACCTGTATTATATTGATCCACATCGTTATGAAGAGCCGCGTTGAGTCCGCTTGCGAGAATATTCGCCATATCTTCAATAAACATATCTACCTCTTTCGGTGTGACCATAAGATTATGGCCGAGAGGTGCTAAGACTTCATGAATCAATTTTCGCTTTTCTTCATCACTTAACGTTCCAATCATCCCGAGAAAAGCAGAACGATGTTGCTTGCCTGGCATGTCTTCTTCTGTCAATACTTTTCGTTCACCAAACGCCAATCCTGCTGGTGCAAGCGCATTGGCTGGGCGGTTTCCTTCTTTCATTTCTCTGCCAAAGTGCTTCAGCATAAAATCAATTGTATCGCTCGTAATCGATACTGCATCAACGACGGTAGGAACACCAATCGCAATAACAGGAATACCGAGCGTCTCTTTGCTCAACTCTTTTCTCTTATTTCCAACTCCTGATCCGGGATGGATGCCTGTATCAGAAATTTGAATCGTTGCATTAACTCTTTCAAGCGAGCGCGCTGCCAATGCATCAATTGCGATAACGAAATCTGGCTTTGCTTTTTCAACGATCCCGCGGATAATATCGCTTGTTTCAATTCCCGTCATCCCCATTACCCCCGGGGCAATGGCACTAACAGAACGAAAGCCGTCCTCAACACTTTCTGGCTGAAGATGAAATAAGTGCCTTGTAATAAGCAAGTTTTCAACAGTCAACGGCCCAAGAGCATCCGGTGTTACATGCTCATTTCCAAGCCCGACAACAAGACAGCTTGCATCTCCAGGAATATTTATTTTTTTTAAAAATGCAATCAATTCTTTCGCAAATACTTTCTCTACCTTTCTTTGCAGCTCCGTATCATGTTCACGAATTCCTTGCGCCTCAATCGTTAAGTAAATTCCTGCTTTTTTGCCAATGGATTTTGCTCCTTGCTCCGTTACCTCTACATATGAAAGATGAATCCCATCTAGTTCGTGGTTTTGAATAATCACCCCTTCAATATGCGAATGAGTTTCGCGCTTTTGTTCCAGCCGTTCTTCAACAGCTATTTCATGCGCTTCAACCGCTAAATCGGTTCTCACAGAATACATGCTTAAATCAAGTGAATTCGTCATCGTTTTCCACCTCAAAACTGTCATTTTTATGTATTTTCACCGTTTTCACTGTTTTTCATTCTTGCCGTTTTGGAAAGAGAGTAAGTATTTTCAACGGATTAGTATTGCATAATTGAAATCAGTTTGATAGAATAACTTTTGTTCTTAATAAGTTCATTCGATCGTGAACAATCGAGCTTATCATATTCTCGACAGCATTACGGAGGTGAAAATAATGCCAAATATTAAATCTGCTATTAAACGCGTAAAAACGAGCAACAAGCGCCGCGCACAAAACGCTTCACAAAAATCTGCGATGCGCACTGCCATCAAAAAATTTGAAGCGCTTGTAGAAGCAAAAGATGTTGAGAAAGCACAAGCTGCGTTTATCATTGCTTCTAAAAAAATTGACAAAGCGGCAAGCAAAGGTTTAATCCACAAAAATGCAGCAAGCCGCCATAAATCTCGTTTAGCGAAAAAATTAAACAGCATTCTTGCTTAATCATGATAAAACGATCCTTTGCAAAGGGTCGTTTTTTATTTAGAAAAGCGGAAGCGCCGAGGGTAGCTCTCGAGGCCAAATGTTCTTCACCCGCAGAAGTGCTTGTCACTTCGAGGGGGAAGGTTATTTGGCACAGAGAGCTAGGCGCTGAAGCTAGACAACTAGAAAAGCGGAGGCGAGCGCCTAACGCCGTATGGAAAATGTTCTTCCGACGAGAAATGCTTGCATTTCGACGGAGGAAGGTTATTTTCCACTAGCTGCGCCTGCGATTACTCGGCGCATGTCAGCGAAGATGTTGATTCAAGCAGTTGACACGTTGCGAGCCGAGCTAGACGACTAGAAAAGAGGAAGCGCCGCGGTCAGCTCTGAAACTTTGTTACTTTGAAAACAAAAAAAGAGCGGATCGCTTTACCGCCCTTCGCTTAATTTCATTAAAAACAACTCAACAACTAAACGCTTATCCATCAATCCCGCTTTCATCTGATAATCTGCTTCCGCTAAATCATTGATAATTCTCATTAACTCCTCAAGCGAAAACAATTTCGCCTGTTCTAACGCCATTTTCACACGAAACGGATGCACTTTTAACAGCGATGCGATTTGCTGTTGGCCATATCCTTTGGCTGCTAAGCCTTTTGCGTGATAAATAAGGCGAAATTGATTGGCAAGCAACGCTAAAATCTTAATCGGCTCTTCATTATTTTGCAGCAAATCATAAAAAGTGCGGAATGCTTCATGTAATTTACGCTGTACAACCTTTTCAATCAATACAAAAACATTTTGTTCGAGTGAACGGGGAACAAGCAGCCGCACGGTTTCTTCTGTGATTGTACCACCGTAGCCGACAAACAAAGCTAGCTTATTCAGTTCATTTGTCAATATCGTCAAAGCCGTTCCCGCAAGCTGTAATAACAAATCAACGGCTTCTTCTTGAATGGTCACGTTCGAAGCGCGAAGATATTCGGCAATCCACTGTCTTATTTCTTGTTCGTTTAACGGTGACGCCGCAAACACTTCCGCACGTTTCAGCAACATCTTCGTCATTTTTTTTCTCTCATCGAGCTTCTCATACAATCCAGTAAAAATAACAACAGAAAATGGAGATGGCTCTTCTATGTATTGTTCCAATCGTTTCATATTATGTTCAATTTTTTCTTTTCCTTTTTCCGCTGTCAAAAAATAAGGATTTTTCACTAATACTACTTTTTTATCGCCGAAAAACGGCAACGTTTCCGCATCTTCAAGTGCGATTTCAACCGGCGTTTCTTCGCAGTCATAAACCGATAAATTGAACTCTCTCTCTTCTTCACGAACCGCTGACTGAATGATTAAATGATGCGTTTCGTTAATTAAAAACGGTTCGGTGCCGTATAATAAATAAATGGGAGAAAGGTGTCCCTTTTTAATTTTTCTCCAAAAATCAATCATCATTGTTCTCTGCTCCATTTCATGATCAAAACCGTTCATTATGTAAGATACAACGTTTCCTCAACTTTTACAAGGGGACCAGCTAACCGAAAGAAGCCGCTCCCCATTTATATAAACGTCGATCACTAAGTCCCAGGAATCTTAGTCATCAACGGTTATTGTTAGTTTTTCCGGCTGAAGCTGAACTATTTGTGACAACTCTTGTCAACGAAGGAAATGGACAATGCCGTATAGATTTTTTTTATTTTTTCGCTTATACTAATTAATGATTGCGTGAGGAGGGGTAGCAAATGAACGAGTTTGAAAAAAATGTCAGTTGCAAACGAAATGACGCAGTAGACTCTGCGGTTGGATTCATTGTTTCATTTGGATTCTTCGCAACGATGTTTATCATCGCAACATTAGTTAAGTTTTTTGGAGCGTAGAACCACTAAAGCCTAGAATGAAGTGGTCGAAACGGTTTTGAACCGGATCGGCAGAGCGTGAATGGATTCATGGGGAGTCCTTGTTCATGAAAGTCTAGTGGAACAAGAATGAGTATCTGCAGACAGATACAGAAGAAACTCTTAAGTCGCTAGAACCTGCCAGCTTCCGTCGTGCAGAGGTTCAGTCAGAAGGAGCTGACCCAAAAGTGTCCGACCTCATGCGAAATCCATCGCATATAGTTGCTATCATTGAACGTTATGCACTATATATTGGTGGTTGTGCTGTCTGACACTTTGTTTTCGGGCCAGCTTCTTTTTTATGCCCTGCTTCGATACGTTTTGTTATTCATATGCTATGGCAGCACAGTCGTAAAGGTTCCAAATTTTTTCGTATACATAAATTGAATGGCGCCATGCCAATCTGTACGTAAAACGGTGATATTATATGACTGAAGGCGTTGAATGACCGTTTCATGCGGATGCTGATAGCGATTATGCTTGCCTACAGAGATGAGTGCAATTTTAGGTTGTATTCGCTTTAACAATGCTTCCGAAGTCGATGTATCGCTGCCATGGTGGCCTACTTTCAGCACATCAGCACGCAGGCTTGGGAATGCATGAAGAAGTTCCTGCTCTCCGCTTTCTTCTAAATCACCTGTAAACAGCCAGGTCAACCCGCCTAAATTTGTATATAAAACAATGGAGCGATTGTTTTTGCCCGCTTCACTTTCTGTCTTTGACGGTGACAATACATAAAATGAGATGCCGGCTGCACTCCATTTTTCCCCGCGACTTATTTCTCTTACAGAAACATGGTGGCGTTTTGCTGTTTTTACCAGCTTTTCTTGCAATTGATCTTCATTTCCTCCCGTTCCAATAAGCAATTCCTTTACGTTTGTTTGTTCAATGATCGTTTGCGCTGCCCCCATATGATCATAATCACCATGCGTAATAATTAACTTATCAAGTCTCGATACTCCTTTTGCCTTTAAAAATGGAACAACGATATCAGCTCCGACTTCAAATTCATCTTTCCGTTTTCGCCAAGACGGTTCCGAAAAAGAAACGACACCGCCTGTATCAATTAAATACACTCCTTTTCGATATGGCAGCTCAATATAAATACAATCTCCCTGTCCTACGTCAAGCAAAACAACCTCTCCATAACGATCAAAATAAGGAGTGAACCAATCAATAATGATAACGCACAGCAGAAAAAATACTCCTTTATATTTTCGCCATCCTTGATTCATTTTTTCAAACTCGACAAAAACAAATAAAATCGCTGCACAATAACAAAACAATAACGGCGGAGACGGACGTCCAAATATCAATGAGAAAGAGGAATGAAAAGCAAAAAATTCAACGAGTTGATTCGTCAAAAGCAATATTTTCTCGAGCATAAAAATGAATAATTCACCGGCGGGCGCCAATAAATAATGACTGATTAATGAAACGAGCGATAACGGTAAAATAATGAACGAATACAATGGAACAAAAACGATATTTAGCGGAAAGCTGAGAAGAGAAATTTCAAAAAAATGATATAAGAGAAGCGGAAGCGAACTAAGTTGGGCAATGACTGTTGTTGACACTAACTGAAGCAAAGGAGAAGATTGCTGCAAAATCGTATGAGAAGATAAAATAAGCCCTAAAGTGGCAATAAAGGATAGCTGAAAGCCTGCTTGAAATAAAGAATAAGGATTCAATAGCAGCATAATGACACATGTTGCGCTCAGCGAATCAATCGGAAGCAGTTTCGCCGGCCATTTCAGGCTGATTAACACAATTCCGGCCATGAACGAAGCGCGCATAACTGAAGGAGAAGCGCCTGTCAGAACGGTATACAGAGGCAAAAGAAAAATGAGGAGCAGCGCAGCTGTTTCTCTAGTCATTCCGGCACGGATGGCCAGAAAAAAACTCATACCGGTTAACATGGTTACATGCAGTCCGGAAATCGCTAAAAGATGGATTAAACCAAGCTTTTGATATCCTTCAAGAATAGTTTCGCTCATCTGTTCGCGTTCACCGTAGACGAGCGCCTGGACAATACCGATTGTCGCTGGAGGAAAATGTTGTTCAATATAGGCCGTTCCTTTTTGTCTTACCGCTATGAGCTTTTCACGGAAGCTGAGAGGAGTAGGACGGCAGCTGTCTAAAGAAAGAGTATGAGGTTTCAGCAGCCAATGAATGCGTTGAAAATATAAATATTTTTTATAATTAAAAGCGTAAGGATTTCTTGCTGCTTCCGGTGCTTCTAACACTCCTGCAAATGAACACATCATTCCAACTGACAGAAGCGACAATTTCTGCTTTTCTTCCTGCGAACGAATGCGATAGCTGATCTTTACTTTTTCCCGCTTTGCCGTTTCTGCCGTCCCTATTAACCTGTCGCCGTCAATAGTAACAGGCGCAACAAATCTGACAGAAAATCGGGTCATCGTATCTTTCAGCATTGTTCGGTTTTTCCCATCTATATATAGAAAATACGCATAAAACACGAACATTGCCGCCAGACAAAACAAAAAGATATCTCGTTTCCGAAACAGTAAAAACAGGAAGTAAAACAAAGAGAAAACAAGAGGATAAACATGGAGAGAAAAGTAACCGAGAAGAATGCCGAAAATCGCGGACAGAGCAATATAAATGAAATTTCCTTTCATCTTTCAGAAATCCCCTTTTATATGAAAGCTGCAAGAAGCTGACTCAAAAGCGAAGGATCAGACCTTACAACACAATATACAGCCATAATACGGCATAAATGAACTTATTGTGAAACGCACGTGAGGTCAAACTCTTATGAGACACCTCCTCAAACGCATTCACAATATATCGTTTATTGATCCAATGTTATGTCCTATCGTGTTGTAGGGCTGACACTTTGCATCGGTCAGCCTCTTCGTTTTATGACTGATTTAAAAAAGAAATGACTTTCGTTGAATCAAATGGAACTTGTTCAACATGAACGTTTGCTTGTTTAAAAAGTTCAATGGCAAAAGGGTGATTTTTATAATCCTGCGCATAATAAACCGCTTTAATGCCGCTTTGAATAATCGCTTTACAACAATGCAGGCATGGAAAATGGGTGACGTATATTTCCGCTCCCTCTGTCGGTATGCCAAATTTTGCACATTGAATAATCGCATTCATTTCTGCATGAATGGTACGGACGCAGTGATTATCAATAACATAGCAGCCTTCGTCAATGCAATGAGCACCACCGGCAATCGAGCCATTATAGCCGCCGGCAATAATTCGTTTATCGCGCACAATGGTTGCACCGACAGCTAGGCGCGTACACGTGCTGCGCATCGCAAGCAAATGGCTTTGTGCCATAAAATATTGATCCCACGTAATTCGCTCCATAAAGCCTCTCCCCTTGCATGAATAAGCTAGCTATAACAATAAGTTTAGCGGGATTTCATTTATCGTACAACCACTTGTTCCTTTATTTTCTCCAGCGATTTCTCGCCAATCCCTGTCACATTTAATAAGTCTTCTATTTTTTGAAACGGTCCATGCTCTTCGCGGTAAGTGATAATCGCCGCCGCTTTTGCTGGACCGATGCCATGAAGCTGCTCGAGGTCTTCCAACGTTGCTGTATTAATGTTCACTTTTCCCTCGTTTGCAGCCGCGTCCGCTATTGAATCTGAAATGACAGAACCGCTTGCCTCTTCGCCGGCTTTGGGCACATAGATGACCATCTCGTCATGAACTTTCGCCGCAAGATTGACCTTTGTTTGGTCTGCCTCCTTCGTAAACCCGCCTGCCAAGGCAATCACATCTTTTACCCGGTCTGTTTCTTCGACTTCGTAGACGCCCTGATGAACAACCGCTCCCTTAACATCTACGAATATAGTCGAAGCCGTTTTTTCGCCTTTTTCTTCTTTCTCGACTTCTATTGCTTCATTGGAAGCTACTGTTTCGCCTAAAAACCTTTGTTCACCGTCATATCGCTTTTGGGTAAACCAAAGTAACGCAACAACAGCCAATGACAGTAAAATGTATAACTGCTTTTTATATTTTTTTATCATCTCCACTTTTTGCACCACCCTTTCCAATTTAAGCATAAAAACGCACTATTTCTCATACATATCGTTTAGAAGGGAAGCATCGGTTTCTCGTAAAGGAGGATTGACTAGTGAATATAGGGTTTATTGGAACGGGAAACATGGGGAAAATTTTGCTTGAAGCTTTTATTGAAGCAAAAGCAGTAGAGCCAAGCCAGCTTGTGATTACAAACAGAACGATTGCTAAGGCGATGGATATACAAAAAAACTATCTGGAAATGAAAGTCGTTTCAAGCGGAGAAGAAGTGATTGAACAAGCCGAGCTTATTTTTATATGCATCAAACCGTTGGACATTCACCCCCTTTTAGTTCGCTTATCTTCCCGCTTAACAGCGCAGCATTGCATCGTTTCGATTACAAGCCCGATTACAGTCAAACAGCTCGAATCGCTTGTTCCTTGTTATGTTGCGCGGGTGATTCCAAGCATTAATAATCGGGCTCTTGCCGGCAGTTCGCTTGTTACATTTAGCGAGCGATGTGCACCACATTACCGAATGTATATCGAACATTTATTTAAAAAAATTTCTCAACCTTCCTATATCACAGAAGACATTACAAGAATCGCTTCTGACATTGCAAGTTGCGGACCAGCATTTTTTAGTTATTTACTACAGCGCTTTATTGAAGCGGCTGTGCAAAAAACAGCCATTACAAAAGAGCAAGCGACGATGCTGGCAAGCGACATGATTATCGGATTAGGGGAATTATTGAAAAAAAGAGTATATACCCTTCCGACGTTACAAGAAAAAGTGTGCGTAAAAGGAGGAATTACAGGCGAAGGCATCCAAGTTCTAGAAAAAGAGCTTGGGGAGATATTTGAACACATTTTTGAAAAAACGCATGAAAAATTTCGCGAAGATATTGAACAAGTGAAAAAACAATTCGATAGCAATATTCTATAAAGATGAGAAAATTCCTTCTTACATTTCATAAAAAATGGGCTGACCCGTAAGTGTCTGACCTCACGCACAATTCACAATATAGCTTATTTTTACAATATCGTGTTGCGGGGTCTGACACTTTGCTTGAGGGACAGCCTTATTTTTTAGCAACGAAAAAAATTCTCTCTGATGTTTCAGTTGGAAATTCGCCGGTAAAATCGGCGCTAATGTCCAACACTTCAAAACCAGTGGACAAAAGCCATTGTTGATATCGCTCAACCTCATACGTACGTTGTATATGCCATTCATCGAAACGTTCATACATACCGTTAGACTGCTGAACAAAGAAAGTAAGCTCATGTTCTACACTGTACGGAACATCTCCAGGGAAACAATTCCAAATATAACTGATTTTCTCTTCATTGTTTGCAAATGTTTGATTCGCAAACAGATGCTCCATCTTATAGATGGAATGAACATCAAACATGAACAAGCCTCCGTCATGCAGATGCTCATAAATACGGGCAAATGTTTGTCTGACTTCTGCTTCATTTTGCAAATAATTAAGAGAATCACAAAAAATGACGACGCAATCAAATAGAGCAAATCCTTCTAGTTCCGTCATATTTTGCTGAAAAAATTCAACCCGTACCCCGCTTTCCTCTGCCTTTGCTTGGGCAACCGTCAGCATATCTTCTGACAAGTCAATTCCTGTTACTTGAAAGCCGTCTTGGGCAAGCCGTACCGAAAGCTCGCCCGTACCGCAGCCAACATCAAGCAAACGCGCAGAGCTGGTTCGGCCGTATTGTTTTATTTTTCTTTTTACAAAATCCCGCCATGCTTCATACGGAGCATCCTTCATTAAATAGTCGTACAAATAGGCAAATTGTTCGTACGCCATTACTGTAAATCACTCGCTAAATCCTCAAGCGGTGCATCGCCCCAAAGGCGCTCTAAATTATAATAAGCGCGTTCATCTTTATGAAACACATGGACAACAACATCGCCTAAATCGACTAAAATCCACTTTGCTTCGTCAAATCCTTCTAAACGTTTGACAGGAATTTGCTGTTCTTCTGCCTTTTCTTTAATTTCCCGCGCAATGGCCTGAACTTGCTTTTCCGAGTTGCCATGACAAATCATAAAATAATCAGCAACAAGGGAAATGCCCTTCATATTTAATGCCACAATATCTTCTGCTTTTTTATCATCTGCGGCTTTTACGGCTACACTTAAAATTTCACGTTCTGTCATCTAGCTTCTTCCCCCTTCACTTCCATAATTAATGAATTATACGTATAAAACGTATCAGGATAGATGGTTTGATTTTTGTTCATCAAAAATTGAATCGTATTTTTCAGGGCTTTTATTAACGCTTTATTTAAATCTTGCTTAGCCAATTCACGGACTTCGTCCACTCCCGGAAAAATGCGTCCCGGTTCAATATAATCAGCTAAATATACGATTTTTTCAAGCAGCGTCATATTAGGGCGTCCTGATGTATGATAGCGAATCGCATCTAATATTTCTACATCGCTGATGCCTGCTTCTTTCTCGACTAAATATGCCCCAACCGGTGCATGCCAAAGCTCTGTATTATATAAAAGCAAATCTTTTGGCATATTTTGCTCTAAAATGATTCGCTTCATCTCTTCTTTCGGGCGAAATTTTGCATAATCATGGAAAATGGCCGCTAATTCCGCCTTTTTCACGTCAGCGCCATATTGTTCTGCTAAGGCAACGGCTGTCTCCATGACACCGATTGTATGCTGATAACGATGTTCCGTTAGTTGTTTTTTAACCATTTCCAACGCTTCATGTCGCTCCATATAACTTCTTCTCCTCAATGTATAATTTTACGCTCTCCGGCACTAAATATTTAATGCTTTTTCCTGTTTGAATCCGCTTGCGAATTAAGGAAGAGGAGACACCAAACTCCGGGACTTCCACTTCAATAATCGGATAAGAAGTCTCAAGCGAAAAGCCCGGACGTTTAACACCGACAAATGTGACAAGCTGCATGAGCTCATCAATTTTATACCAATTCGGCAAATATTCAACCATATCAGCACCAATAATAAAATAAAATTCGTAGTTTTTATATATATGTTTGATCTGGCAAATCGTTTCATACGTATAAGACGGGCCTTCTCTTTCCAGTTCAATCGTTTGAATTTTAAACTGCGGATGATCGCTAATCGCTAACTCAAGCATTTTCAAGCGATCCGAGCTGTCCGTTACTTTTTTTCCTTGTTTATGAGGAGGGATACGGTTTGGCATAAACCATATTTCAGACAAATCTAAAAATGTTAACACTTCATTCGCCATTAATAAATGGCCGTTATGCGGCGGGTCAAATGTTCCGCCGAAAATGCCGATTTTTTTCACCTCTCTCCCTCCCCATAAGTGCTTTTTATTAACTTGGCAGCACAATTTGCTTATTTTCTTTTGATTCTTTATATAAAACGATGACATTGCCGATAATTTGTACAAGTTCCGCCTGCGCCCCTTCAGCTAATTGGCGCGCTACCGTTTCGCGGTCCTCTTCACAGTTTTGCAGCACGCTCACTTTAATTAATTCACGCGCTTCTAAGGCATCAACGATTTGTTTAATCATATTCTCGTTAACGCCCCCTTTTCCCACTTGAAAAATGGGATTTAAATGATGGGCTTTTGCCCGCAAAAACCGTTTTTGTTTACCTGTCAGCATGTTTTTTTAACCTCCCAGCTGTTGAATAACCATTTGTTTCATTCTGGCTGTATCAGGAAAAATGCCTGTCCATTTTTCAAACGCTAATGCTCCTTGATAAACGAACATTCCTACACCGTTTTGCGTGATTGCTCCGCACCGCTTTGCCTCTTTTAACAACATTGTTTCCAACGGATTGTATATAATATCACTTACAACCGTACCCTTCCTTAAATTGTCGAGTGAAAGAGGCATCTCTTCTACATTAGGATACATTCCAACTGATGTTGTATTGATGATAATATCGTAATTCCCTAACAACTGTTGTGCCTCATGAATGGAATAAGCCCGCGACAAAACAGGAATGGTTCTCTCATGAATCAGTTCCTCTGCTTTACTCACCGTGCGATTGCAGAGATCGATACATGCCGCTTTACTGCGTGCAAGCGAAAAATAAATTCCTCTTGCTGCTCCGCCGGCGCCGATAAGTAAAATGTGTTTTCCTTCCAGTTTAATGTTCAGCTCTTCGCATAATGCACGGACAAATCCCTCTCCGTCGGTATTATAGCCAATAAGACGGCCATTTTCATTCACAACCGTATTGACCGCACCGATTTGCAAGGCCATTTCATCGATTTCATCCAAAAAGGGAATAATCGCTGTTTTATGAGGAATCGTGACATTAAAACCGGCTATTCCAAGCGCCTTCATCCCCTGAACCGCGTCTTTCAGATGCTCTTTTTCGACGTGAAATGCATGATAATATGCATCAATGCCAGCTCGCTTAAACGCATCGTTATGCATAAGCGGTGACATTGAATGATGGATCGGACAGCCAATCACCCCAAATAGTTTTCTCATTTCCTCTCCCCCTGACATTTTTAAATTAACGATTTCCGCAAAATGACGTTTACTCCTTTTGGAACGTAGGCAACGATTTGTGCCCCCGGCTCATTGCATGTCACCCAGCCAAGACCGGAAAAAACAATATCCGTTTTTGGTTCTTTAATCGTGAAAGAGTGAGCGACTAACGGCGGAAACTGCTCCATATAACTTGCCCGCGGCGGCTGCAGCAATTCACCGCGCTGTTTTTCATATAAATGATCCGCCTTTTCAAGTTTTGTTCGATGAATGTTTAATTCATTGGAGAAATAGCAAACAAACGAACGCCGGCCCCCTTTTACATAGTCAAGACGGGCAAGACCGCCAAAAAACAACGTCTGGCTTTCATTTAATTGGTATACTTTCGGTTTAATTTCTTTTTTTGGCGTGATTATTTTTAAATCTTTCTTGTCTACATAGTGAGCCATTTGATGATGATTAATAATTCCCGGCGTATCATACATCACTGCTCCGTCTTCTAACGGAATCTCAATCATATCGAGCGTTGTCCCCGGAAAATGCGAAGTCGTAATGACATTCCCTTCGCCGGTCACTTCTTTTATAATCCGGTTGATGAACGTAGATTTACCTACGTTCGTACATCCAACAACATACACATCTTTCCCGAAGCGATAATGGTCAATCGCTTCCATCACTTTTTTCATGCCGATTCCTTTTTCAGCGCTTATTAAAAACACGTCGACTGGCTTTAATCCCAAATCCTTGGCTGATTTCTTCATCCAATGAATGAGTTTCGGATATTTTACCGATTTCGGCAGCAAATCCACTTTATTTCCAACAAGCAAAATATTGTTTTTACCGACAAAACGGTGCAATCCTGGCAGCCAGCTGCCATTAAAATCAAAAATATCCACAATTTTAACGACAAGACCGTCTGACTTCCCAATTTCGTGTAAAATTTTTAAGAAATCATCATCTGCCAGCGAAACGTCTTGAACCTCATTATAATGCTTTAGCCGAAAACAACGTTGACAAATAACCGTTTCCTTTTCCAGCGCAGCAGGGGGGGCATACCCGATTTGCTTTTCATCCTCCGTTTGAATTTGTACCCCACATCCAACGCAGCGAATCAGTTGTTGTTCCACACTCATTCCTCCCAATAAATCATACCTTTTCGTTTCATCATATTTAAAATTTTCCGCTCAATTTTCCGATTAATGCGGGTGAAAAATCCATCTGTATCAGCAACCGGCACAACTAAAATCGTATGTACGCCAAACCGATTTCCTCCTAACACATCTGTCAATAATTGATCACCAATGACGACAATTTCCTCTTTTTTTAATTTCATGAGCTGTAACGCCCGCCAAAAAGCGCGCGTTAACGGTTTCCGTGCCTCGAAAATAAACGGGATATTTAACGGTTCTGCAAACGATTTTACCCGCTTTTCGTTATTATTCGATACAATCGTGATTTGAATGCCATGATTTCGCATATTTTCGAACCATTTCACCAAATCTGGAGTAGCCGTCGGGCGGTCCCATTCGATAAGCGTATTATCAAGATCGGTAATAATTCCTTTAATTCCTTTTTCTTTCAAGGCTTCCGGAGTAATATCAAAAATGCTTTTGACATGCTCATTAGGCAAAAAATACCGCAGCATCACGTTTACACCTTCACTTTTCTATAACATTAAACCTTTAAACATGATACATAATTTTTTGTATCGTTTCAAAACAAACTTTGACAAATATATACACGCTAAAAAAAACTTTCGACAAACATTCAGCTTTTTCAACATCTGTGGATAAATTTATTCACATTATCCATACATATTTCATCACTTATTCCCACAATTATAAACATAATTTCCACAACTTATCCACGAAAGGATGTGGATAAAAGAACGGTTGTTCTATCATGTTAATCATGATAAATTATAAATAACTTACCATTATATGTATTTTTATATCCATCCATTCCATATTTGAAAGGAGTTTCTATCATGAAAAATTTATCAGATGAACTGCTGATTGAATCTTACTATAAAGCAATAGAGCTTAAATTAAGTCCTGATTTTATTGAATTAATTGAGAGAGAAATTTTCCGCCGCTCGTTAACCCCTAAAATTAAGCTCTCCTCATAATGAGCCAAGAAGAGGCTCTATTTTTTTTTACTGTTTTAAATAGCCGATTCTTTCACCGACTTTGATATCCATTGGCACTTTGATTGCTGGATCAAGTTCAAATGCATCCTTTTCAAATAACAACACGACCGTTGAACCAAAAGAAAAATAAGCCATTTCTTCTCCCTTTGTAAGATATTCGTCTTTATGCGTCAATTCAATGCTGTTTACAAACATCGCTCCTACTTTTACAATCGCTGTATGCTTTCCGTTCACATTTACTTCAGTAATCAGACGATAGTTTTTTGATAAAGGTGCCTTTCCATATTTTAAACCTAGCCGATTCACCGGGTATGATTTTTTACCAAGTGACCACTGATTCGTAATCACACCAGATATTGGGCTATGTATGCGGTGATAATGACTCGGGCTTAAATATAAAATAATAAACAATCCGTTTAAATATTTTTCCGCTGCTTGATTGCTTCCAAGCATTTCTTGAACAGAATAAGTTTTTCCTTTAACCGTGATTTCTTTTGTTTTAGTAATCGTTCCAACATCTTCAATGACAGCATCCACAGGGCTAATCACGCTGTTTTCTGCTTTGTCAATCGGTCTGATTCCCTGCTTTAACTTACGAATAAACAATTGTTGCAATGTTTTGTATTGTTTTAAATTTTTTTCCATTTCGCTTTGGTTAATGCAATAAATTTTTGCATAAGATGGAATAAGTAACGCGCTGAGCCGCGATTTAGTAAATAACGCAATTAGTTTTGAAGACAAGGAATGATTGGTAAGTTCAATAAATAAACGATAAAACAATTTTAACAAGCCTAATTCCCTCCGTTTTTGAAAGAATCATTTTACTACTTTCCATATTATAAATAAAACGTTTATAATTGAAGTACACAACGTTCCGCGTCCCATCACTAAAAAGGAGTGAGGAGAAATGTTTTTATCGGATTATCTGGATCACACTTTAAAAAAATTAAAAGCCCATACAGCGAATGCATTAACATTAATCAACCTTTCCTTAGGCGGATTTTCGATTCTTTTTACATTAAAAGGACAATTAAACGTAAGTGTGCTGCTTATTTTTTTGGCTGCTCTTGCTGACCGATTTGATGGGACCGTGGCGCGGAAATTAAATATTGAATCGGAGCTCGGCAAACAATTGGATTCAATGAGTGATATTATATCATTTGGAGCGGCACCTTCACTATTACTTTATCAAGGCTTATTGCATGAATTTGGCGTTCCCGGTGCATTTTTCACGATTTTATATATTGGCTGCGGAGCATTTCGTCTTGCCCGTTTCAACATTACGGAAAATAACGGATATTTTTCGGGACTCCCTATCACCGCAGCAGGAGTACTGCTAACATTAAGCTATTTAACGATTCATTATTTTCCACCGCAATTTTTTATCTTTCTAATGATTATCTTATCATTTTTAATGGTAAGTACGTTTAAGCTAAAAAAAGTTTAACTATCAAAGGACTGTCTCATAAGCGATCCAAACAATTACAGTGTTTATGGGTTGTTATTTTCCAAAACCCATAGATATTGTAATTGAGGAAGCTGTGAGGCAGCCTTTTTAATTTACATGTTATTCATACTAAATTCCCTTTTCAAAGCAACGTATTAATTATATGATAAATTTGGATGAGCAATATTTTCCTATTCATCATTGTGGAAGTCATTTTTTAACTTTTATAAAATGAATCAAACAAGCAGCATGCCCAACTACTAAATTTTATACTAACATCTTGACCAATACATAGAGGTGATTATATGGACAAAACATCAATTATCGGTATTATTCTTGGCATCATCGCTGTTGGCCTTGGAATGTTCTTTAAAGGAGTCAGCCCCTCCGTATTAATTAACCCTGCTGCTATTTTAATTATTATCGTTGGAACGATGGCTTCAGTGACCATCGCCTTTCCTACCAGTGAAATAAAAAAAATTCCTAAATTGTTTGGCGTGATTTTTAAAGAGCAAAAAACTCCCAAAATTGAAGAACTCATTCCGCTTTTTGTCGAATGGGCCAACATTGCTCGCCGCGAAGGACTATTAGCATTAGAAGCAAAGGTTGAAGAAATTGATGACCCATTTTTACGCAATGGCTTAAGCATGGCGATCGACGGGCAGACGCAAGAATTTATCCGCGATGTCATGACCGAAGAAATCGCCGCGATGGAAGAGCGGCATCAAGCAAATGCAGCCATTTTTACACAGGCAGGAACATATGCTCCAACACTTGGGGTACTCGGAGCAGTAGTTGGTTTAATTGCCGCATTACAAAACATGCAAAACATTGAAGAGCTGGGACTTGCGATCAGTGCCGCTTTCGTTGCTACGTTGCTGGGAATTTTTACAGGCTATGTATTATGGCATCCATTTGCTAATAAATTAAGGAGAAAATCAAAAGAAGAAATAAAAGTGCGCCAAGTGATGATTGAAGGAGTTCTTTCGATTTTAGAAGGACAAGCACCTCGGGCGATTGAGCAAAAATTGGCTTCTTATCTCCCTGAAGCGGAAAGAAAAAAGGTGCTGGTGGAAGGAGATAAACAAGATGGCGAAAAAGAAAAAGCATCATGATGAAAATCATATTGATGAAACATGGCTCATTCCATATGCAGACTTATTAACTTTATTATTAGCACTTTTTATCGTTTTATTCGCCAGCAGCCAGCTTGATTCAAAAAAATTCCAACAACTTGCTCGCTCATTTAATAGTGCTTTAGCCGGTGGCACAGGTGTACTTGAATTTCCAAGCCCATTGGATGAAGAACAAAAGCAATCCTTGAATCGAGAGGATCAACAAAATAATCAAACTCAACAGCCAGCTTATGAAAAAAAAGAATTACAACAAGTACAAGGAAAAATTAATCAATACATTCAGCACGAAAATTTAACCGGGCAGCTGAAAACGACATTAACGGAGGAAGGGCTGCTTGTTACTATTTTAAACGATGTATTGTTCGATTCAGGAAGCGCTGAAGTAAGACCGCAGGATCGGAAGCTGGCCAAAGAAATTTCCCGGCTGCTCGTCATGAATCCACCGCGCAGCATTATTATTAGCGGTCATACCGATAATGTACCGATTCATAACTCCCAGTTTTCATCGAACTGGGAACTAAGCGTGATGCGCGCCGTTAACTTCATGAGTTTATTATTAGAAAACAAGCAGCTCGACCCGCGTTGGTTCAGCGCAAAAGGTTACGGTGAGTATAAACCGGTCGCCTCCAACGATACAGAGGAAGGAAGAAAGAAAAACCGCCGCGTTGAAATTTTGATTGTACCAAACGAACCAGCCAATTAAAAAGAGGATGACCTTAAGAAGAAGTCAGACTCCACAACCATAATAATATAAGCATTACATAAGAGCACCAGCTATATATTATGGATCGTGAGGTCAGACACTTATCGGTCATCCTCTTTTTCGTTTTATCGCTAAATTTTAAAGGAAATTTTAATAATTCCTGCCTTAACCATCGTATCAACAATAATGACAAGCGCCGGCCCTAAAAATAAACCGGCAAACCCGAGCAGCTGAAAGCCTAAATAAACACTCACTAATGCCGCAAGCGGGCTAATTCCTAAATTAGAAGAGAAAATCTTCGGTTCAATTGTTCTGCGAATAACCGTAATAACGATAAATAACACAATCAGTCCGATTCCCAACCCTTGATTTCCGTTCATCATACTGAAGATAGCCCAAGGCACAAGAACGGAGCCTGTTCCTAAAATCGGCAAAATATCTACGATTACAATTAATAATGACAAAATGATTGGATACTCGACCCGTAAAAGCAGCAAACCGCCAAGCGCCAACAAAAATGTAATTAAACTTAATAAAAATTGCGCTTTAATAAAGCCGATTACCGCCTTATTCAACTGCGTCATAATAATCGTTAACCGTTGTTTCGTATCGGCAGATAAATATTTTTCAATGCTTTTCTTTAATCTAGGCAAATCCAAACTGATCAGAAATAGGGCGATTAAGTAAATTAAAAAGTGAATGATCAAACCTGGAATAGTCGTAATATAGTGAATAATTGTCTCCGTTAAATTTTTCGCAAAATTAAGCAGCAAGTTTTTAATTGCCTCAACACTGTTTTCCAATGAAACAATAATTTCTCTTGGAATGGAATGAGAATACAGCTCCCATTTTTTTATAAACTGGTCGACAACCATCGTAATTTCCGATAAGACAGAAGGGAGTTTTTGTGAAAATGTAATAACCTGCTCAATAATAATAACGATCGTAAAATAGGAAGCAAAGCCAATGACAATGACAAACAAGGAAAAAACGGCCGTTACCGCATGGATTCGTTTAAACTTGTATTGTTGTTGCAGTTTTTGCACGAATGGCTCTAATAAAAGAGCGGTAACAAGCGCAAATATTAACGGCAGGCTGTATGGAATTAAATAAAAAAGAATCGCTAATAGTACGACAAGTGTAATAAACTTTTTGACCATCGTCTTCGTTCATCTCGTTTCTATCATAATTGCAATTTCCTATGTTTAAATATAGCGAATGACTGTCGCAAAAATCAATAAAAAAACGGTCTATCATTGACCGTTTTAAAATTTTCCTGTTGCTTGAAAAGCAATAATAACCAATCCAAGAATCCATACATATACAGCAAACACTTTTAATGAATGCTTCTTTAAATAGCCGATCATCCATTTGACTGCCAAATAACCGAATAAGGCAGAAGAGATCGTTCCAACGATTAAGGCAGAAGCAGAGACGTTCTCGACATTTCCTTGGACTAAGTCAACCGATTGCAGCACAATCGCCCCGACAATGGCCGGAGTCGATAATAAGAATGAAAAATAGGCGGCTGTTTCGCGATCAAGTTTGCGGATGAGCGCCGCAACAATCGTTAACCCCGAACGGGAGATCGCTGGAAAAATGGCTGCTGCTTGAAATGCTCCAATCACGAACGCATCGGTATATGTAATATCCTCCATTCGTTTATATCCATTTTTGATTCCATCGGCAAACCAAAGGAAAAGCCCCGTTATTAAAAATTCCCAGCCGATTGTGACACCTGTTTTCGAAATTTCTTCAAAATAATCTTTAAACAACAAACCAACGACAACCGCTGGAATCGTTCCAACGACTAACAAAAACGTCAGCTTGCTGAACGGCTTTCTTAAAATATACAACAGTTCTTCTTTATAAATAATAAACACGGCAAGCAATGTTCCGATATGAAGCATCGTATCGAGAAACAATCCCGCCTCATCTAAGCCAAATAGATGTCTGCCCAAATATAAATGACCGGTACTGCTAATCGGCAAAAATTCTGTCAATCCTTGAATAAGACCTAAAATAAAGGCTTCTAACTTCGTCATTTTATCCCACCTGTCTTTATTTTATCCCACTTAATGTATTATATTGGGATTTGTCCAAAGAGACCACTATTTTTTATGCAAATATAGCAACAGTTGGCCCATTCGCTTCATCACCCCGTAAACAGTTCACCATCCGGATAGCGCACTTTCGTTTTTTCCGGCTTGGAAATCGAGTACACTAATGTTAACGGTCCCATTTTCCCTAAAAACATAATAAATATAATAATAATTTTTCCTAACGATGATAAATGCGGAGTAAAGTTCATCGATAAACCAACTGTGCCAAACGCTGAAACCACTTCGAACAAAATCGGCATTAACCCAGCGTCTTCCGTAAATGTCAACAGCATTGTCGCAATAAAAATAAATAAAATGCTTATCGATAAAATGGCTAATGCCCGAAACAAAATTTGGTTGCGAATGGTGCGGTTAAAAATAATAATTTCTTCTTTTCCTTTAATAAAATTAATGACCGCAAACACAATAACAATAAAAGTCGTTAATTTAATCCCTCCGCCCGTAGACGTACTTCCTGCACCGACAAACATAAGTAAAAGCATTAACATCAATGTCGGCTGCTGGAGAGAGGCGATATCAATCGTGTTAAAACCTGCTGTCCGCGGCGTGATTCCTTGAAAGTAAGCCGCCCATATTTTCTCCGAAGCGGATAATTTTCCGAGCGTATTCGGATTCGAATATTCAAAAACGAAAATCGCTAATATGGCTAAAACATTAACAATGAGCGTACTTACTAACATCACTTTTGAATGCAGCGATAGTTTTTTAAAACGGCGCTGATAATATAAATCGAATACAACCGTAAATCCTAATCCACCGGTCATAATTAAAGTAGTAATCACAAGGTTCACAATCGGATCGCCGACAAAGCGGGATAAATTGTCAGGCCAAAGCGCAAATCCCGCATTGTTGAACGCCGCTATTGTATGAAATAAGCTATAGTATAATCCTTTCGTCCAGCCCATTTCAGGAACCCACTTTGCCACTAAAAAAATAACTCCCAACAACTCCATGATAAAGACGAAAATAAATAAGTTGCGAACGAGGCGAATCACTCCGCCGAGAGAAGGCTGATTTAACGCTTCCTGCATGAGCAAGCGCTGCTTCATGCCGATTTTTTTTCCAAGCATGATGACAACAAGAACGGCAAACGCCATCACTCCAATTCCGCCAATTTGAATTAAAAGCATAATGACAATTTCCCCAAATAACGTAAACGTTGAACCTACGTCAATCGGCGCCAACCCTGTTACCGTTGCCGCTGATGTGGAGATAAAAAAAGCATCAATCCAGCTGATTTCTTTCTCCGTCGCAAACGGAAGCTTTAAAAGCAAGCCGCCAAGAGTGACAAGACAAATAAAAATAAGCGCTAAAAATTGCGGCGGAGTAAATTTAATTGGTTTGTACATCATCTTTGATCTGTACTCTCTCATAGACATATACCCCTTACGAAACATCGTTTTATGCAACAAAAAAACACAGGAGAGCTCCTCCTGTGCACCGTCTCCCTCTCCTAAAACGCCTACGAGGTTAGCTGTCGGGTTAGGGAATTAGGAGTTTCCCCTCATAAAAACATGATTCACCCCAAGCGGCATGCGCCGCAACTTGTGGTTCCCCCGCTCCCTATATGGATTAAGCGCTGCTCGATATTTACTTATGTCGTTTATGTTACAAATTACTGCATAAACTGTAAAGATGGATTTTTTCTTATTTCCTGCATTTTTCTTCAATTATTCTTTTGTTTTACCGCTTTCATTTCTTCTCTTTTAAGTTCTCTCATGATTTCTTATAAATCCACCAATCGTTGAGATAACGATTTTAACGATCGAACCACCCTTTATGGCGAAACCAAAAGTACATCGACAGCCCCAAAATCGCCATGAATCCGAGAACGGCAAAATAACCGTATTTCCAAGATAACTCCGGCATATATTCAAAATTCATTCCATATATTCCGGCAATAAAAGTTAACGGCATAAAAATCGTTGTAATGACCGTAAGAACCATCATTGTCGAATTGGTGCGGTTGGCATTAATCGATAAATAATTATCGCGAATGTCAGAGGTTAACTCGCGATTCGCTTCAATCATTTCCGCCAGTTTTAATAAATGGTCATATATATCTTTAAAATGGGAGCGCTGATCAGCCGACATTTCAATATGGGTAGAATTTAACAAGCGGTACAAAAGATCCCTCATCGGAAACACCGTTCGCCGCAGTTTTAACAATCTGCCGCGAATGTCAAAAATTTGATTGATTAATAACTCCAAACGTTTTCCTTTATCTTTGTTATCCACATCATTTAATTCATCTTCAAGCTGATACACAATCGGAAAATATTCATCAACCAGTTTATCAAGCATTACATAAAAAGCATAAATCGTTCCATCTTTCCAAGACGATTTCTGCTGCAGCACGCGATTCCAAGCCAAATCCATTTCCGGCAATATTTCGTCATGATAGGTAACGATATACTTTTTCGATAAAAAAACATCGACTTCCCTCGTCTCAAGCGTATTTTTATGTAAAGAATGAAAGACAAAAAAATGATACCCTTCATAATAATCCAGCTTCGGCCGCTGTAAAAAATGAAAACAATCTTCTATTGCCAACGGATGAAAATGAAAAAATTCGGAAAGCACATTTTTCTCCATATCGCTCGGTTCCTGCAAATCGACCCAGTACCATACAATTTTTTCATCATTCAACTGTTCAAGCGGCAAATCAATTAATATTTCATGTTGGGTTGTAAAGGCCATCGTTCGAATCATTGGAAAGCTCCTCTCATTCGAAAAAAGTTAGAAGAGGCTGACCTAAAACAAAGTGTCAGCCCCCTCGGACATAACATTAGATAAATGGACGATCATTGTGAAATGCACGTGAAGCCAGACACTTATAAGTCAGTTTCATTATTATTTCTCTTTTCTTTTCTTCATAAATCGCACTGCTATGTAAAGAAGTGTAGCAACAACAGCTCCTGTAATAACCGGCTGCAAATACGGCCTTGCCATTTCATCAATTTGCTGCCAATTGTCGCCCAGCTTTTCACCGAGATAAATAAAAAAAATCGACCATGGAATCACAGCAGCTGTTGTATATAGCGTAAATTTAGGCAGCGGCATTTTGGCAATGCCGGCTGGTATGGAAATGGCATGGCGCACAACCGGAATAAAACGGGCCGTAAAAATCACACCGGTCCCATACTTTTGAAACCACTCCTCTGATAAATCCAGATGCTTCTTTTTAATTAATAAATATTTCCCATATTTATCCAAAAAAGGACGCCCTCCGTAATAACCCATCCAGTAAAGAAAAAGTTGCGCGAGCGTACCACCAATCGTCCCGGCAATGACCGCGCCGATAAACGTAATTTCCCCGCGCGATACTAAATATCCGGCATAAGACAAGACAATTTCACTTGGAATGATCTCGATCATCAATCCGAGCGCAATCCCTATATACCCTAGGTCAGCCAAAAACGTAAAAATCGTTTGAATCAGTTCATGCATGTATTTCCCTCCTATGTACAAAGACAAGCTTCTTTTTAAACGATATTCCGAAGAAATTATACTATACCATTATACATGAAAGAAAAAATATTAGCGTTCTTTATTATAAATAAACACGGACAGCCATTTATTTTCATACATATAAATAATAGGCAAACGCCTAAAAACATTGGCGTGAGGTGAGAAGATGTCCGGTTTATTATCTGCGTTAGCTTTTTTTGTAAAAGAACTGCTGTTTTTAGTGTCGTATATCAAGAATAATGCGTTTCCCCAGCCGTTAAACCCTCAAGAAGAAGAAAAATACTTGCAGCTGATGGCCGAAGGAGATCAGGAAGCAAGGAATATTTTAATTGAACATAACTTGCGCCTTGTCGCCCATATCGTAAAAAAATTTGAAAACACCGGAGAAGATACGGAAGATTTAATTTCCATCGGTACAATCGGTCTCATTAAGGCGATTGAAAGCTATTCCCAAGGAAAGGGAACGAAACTTGCCACCTATGCGGCGCGGTGTATTGAAAATGAAATATTGATGCATCTTCGCTCGTTAAAAAAAACAAAAAAAGATGTCTCCCTTCACGACCCCATTGGTCAGGATAAGGAAGGCAACGAAATCAGCCTCCTCGATATCTTAAAATCCGAATCAGAAGATGTCGTAGATACAATTCAGTTAAACATGGAATTAGAAAAAATTAGAAAATATATTGACATTCTGGATGAACGGGAAAAAGAAGTGATTATCAGCCGGTTTGGCCTTGATTTGCAGAGAGAAAAAACACAGCGGGAAATCGCCAAAGAACTCGGCATTTCAAGAAGCTATGTATCGCGAATCGAAAAGCGGGCGCTCATGAAAATGTTTCATGAGTTTTATCGAAACGAAAAAGAAAAGCGGAGATAAACATATATCTGCAAAGAAAAGGAGGCTGTCTCAAACGTTCAAGTGCAGACCCCGCAACCCAATATATCGATCATCATGTTGAGATAAATAAACTAGGCGTGAGGTCAGACCTTATGAGACAGCCTTTTTTTGAACAAAACCGGTCAGACACTTCCACTCTTCATAATAGTTAAGACAAAAGCAAATGGTATAAGATAAAAACTCGACCAAACCACTTATGACTTGATTGACGTTGACCCGTTTCAATTCCTCATAGTTAAGATAAAAACGTTTCAGTTGGCTACATTAGGAAGTGCTCACCCTAGTTTCAATTCCTCATAGTTAAGATAAAAACAAATACGGGAAAAGGAGCGGGAGTCTCGAAAAAAAGAGTTTCAATTCCTCATAGTTAAGATAAAAACTTTAGAATTGGGTGAACTATGGGAAATTAGCCAGAAGTGTTTCAATTCCTCATAGTTAAGATAAAAACCTTCAAACTATCATCAGGCGTACCATTTTAATGGTGATGGTTTCAATTCCTCATAGTTAAGATAAAAACAAGATGTTGCTGGCGTTCCATTGGCGTACAATCCTGGTTTCAATTCCTCATAGTTAAGATAAAAACAGAAAATGATACTATACAAGAAGCTCAAAACTCCAAGTTTCAATTCCTCATAGTTAAGATAAAAACTGGCGGCTCTGGTGTTGAATGGTTTGACAATTGCAGCGAGTTTCAATTCCTCATAGTTAAGATAAAAACCTGTTCCCGGATGGCTTCACTTGGTTTTTCATCAAAATAGTTTCAATTCCTCATAGTTAAGATAAAAACGAAAACAAAATTATCACTGATCGTAAAGAATTAGGGTTTCAATTCCTCATAGTTAAGATAAAAACAGTTTTTGTGCTTGCTCTAGTGAGATTTTTCGTAGAGAAGTTTCAATTCCTCATAGTTAAGATAAAAACAACACAAGAACATGCCTGTGAGATGGATTGGCTTGGTTTCAATTCCTCATAGTTAAGATAAAAACGATGGAGAGTTCCTTATCAGCGAGCCAATGGAATTGGTTTCAATTCCTCATAGTTAAGATAAAAACTCATGTGGAATCAACTCCTTTATTTTTGGTGTTGTGTTTCAATTCCTCATAGTTAAGATAAAAACGAAAAGTTCCATTTGTTCTGTTTCTGTTAAATCAAGTTTCAATTCCTCATAGTTAAGATAAAAACCCAGAAACACCAGAACAAAAACAGCTAAGGGAGTTACAAGTTTCAATTCCTCATAGTTAAGATAAAAACCCGCTGCCGGACGTTGCAACATTGTTTCTAATTGGCGTTTCAATTCCTCATAGTTAAGATAAAAACCGTTGCTGATTGTGATTTCGGAGCCGTTCTCGTCTTTGAGTTTCAATTCCTCATAGTTAAGATAAAAACGATGATTGTGCTTAAAAAAGTAAAACGCAACAATGAGTTTCAATTCCTCATAGTTAAGATAAAAACTCAGACGGATCAACATGAATGATTTTCCCATCATCTAAGTTTCAATTCCTCATAGTTAAGATAAAAACCATTGTTTCTAATTGGTGTAAATTATCACTTTATTTCGGAACAAAAGAGCCATTTTTTTGCACATTCCTTCAGAAAGCCCTCTCCCCTTTTCTGAAAGAATGTGCTAAATTTTTTGTGAATTATTTCGGAAGAGAAAATCCATCGGTTCAGAGGAGGGGAGGAGGACGTGATTCAATTTCATGACTTTGGCATTGACGTCCAAACGTATGCAGAGCGTGGAAAAGAAAACGACTTCCCTCTTCTGAAACAGTGTCCGCATTGCCGGGCCAAGCGCCCGTTGCACCGCCACGGTTACTATGAGCGAAACGCATTGACCCCACATGGTGATTATCGCATTTGGATTGTCCGGTATCGCTGTCGGGAATGCTTGAAGACGGTGAGTGTGCTGCCTTCCTTTCTCCTCCCGTATTTTCAGTATACGTTGTCCGCCATATGGCAAGTCGTGAAAGAGCAGTTGGGATTGACCGAGGGGACGAACCAGGCTCCGTTCCTCCCGACAAAGGACGGCATCATCTTTTATGTCCGACGGTTCTGCCGAAACCTATCAAGCCTTCACAGCTTTTTTGCGAGGCGGTGGAGGATCATAGGCCCTATCGTGAAAAAAGAAAAGGAACGGTCTTCCTGGTGGATCCGGACGTTGGAGGAACACGGTCTCTATTCGGTCATCAGAGACATGTGGGAGGACGGATTCCGACACCCTTTTGCGAATCAAATGGGATCCTGATTTTACATACATATCCTAAATTGGAAATAGTTGAGGTTCCCACAAACCTTTCCTATCGACGGAGAAAAAGCGATCCGGTACGATAAGGGCAGGCGGACCGGAACGGTCCTGATTCCAAGTGAGACAAGGAGGAGATTCGAATGGATGAGTCGATGAGACACGACATTGCCCTGTTTCGGTACGGGCTAATCGCTCCGTTGGTGAATGGGCAGGTGGAACCGAAGACGTATCTGAAAGAGGTGAGCGAGCGAGTGCACCATGTTCCCCACCAGGGCGACAAGCGAATCGCAGCCAAGACGATCCTCGATTGGTGCACCCGATACAAAAAAGGGGGCTTTGACGCCTTAAAGCCGAAGCGCCGTTCGGACCGCGGCCACTCAAGGCGTCTGTCGCCCGATGATGAGGATCATATTTTAGCCCTAAGAAAAGAACATCCCACCATGCCCGTGACGGTGTTCTACGAACACCTGATCGAGCAGGGGGAAATCCCAGAAAACCATACCTCTTACTTTACTATATACCGATTGTTGAAAAAACACAACCTTGTCGGGAAAGAAATCTTGCCCATGCCGGAGCGAAAGCGCTTTGCGTATGACCAGATCAATGAGCTTTGGCAAGGGGACTTATCCCATGGACCAACGATTCGAGTCAATGGGAAAGCCCAGAAAACGTTTTTGATCGCCTATATCGATGACTGCTCGCGGTTTGTGCCGTACGCGCAGTTTTTCCCTTCGGAGAAGTTTGACGGGCTGCGGATCGTCACGAAGGAAGCGGTGCTTCGTTGCGGGAAGCCGAAGCGCATTTACTCGGACAACGGGAAAATTTATCGATCCGAGGTGCTGCAGTATGCGTGCGCCGAGATGGGGATTACGCTCATCCACACCCAGCCGTATGACCCGCAAAGCAAAGGGAAAATCGAACGGTTCTTCCGCACCGTACAGACGCGGTTTTATCCGCTGCTCGAGTTGGATCCCCCGAAGTCGCTCGAAGAGCTGAACGAGCGCTTTTGGAGGTGGCTTGAAGAGGAGTATCATCGAAAACCGCACGCCTCGCTGGACGGAAAAACGCCGCATGAGGTGTTTCAATCGCAAGTGCATCTCGTGTCGTTCATCGAAGATGGCGATTGGCTGGATGCGATTTTTCTGAAGCGGGAGCACCGTAAGGTTAAAGCCGATGGAACGATCACCTTGAACAAGCAGCTGTATGAAGTGCCGCCCCGGTTCATTGGGCAATCGATTGAACTCCGCTATGATGAACGGGGCGTCTATGTGTACGAAGATGGAAGGAAGGTGGCGGAGGCCGTTCGGGTTCGTTTGGAGGACAACGCCTATGTAAAACGCCA
>NZ_QLMH01000003.1 GCF_003259935.1 Paranoxybacillus vitaminiphilus
GACCATTATAAAAATGTGGGGCCTTAGCTCAGCTGGGAGAGCGCCTGCTTTGCACGCAGGAGGTCAGCGGTTCGATCCCGCTAGGCTCCACCAAGAATAAATATTGTGGCGGCGTAGCTCAGCTGGCTAGAGCGTACGGTTCATACCCGTGAGGTCGGGGGTTCGATTCCCTCCGCCGCTACTAGATTCGGACCTTTAGCTCAGCTGGTCAGAGCAGACGGCTCATAACCGTCCGGTCGTAGGTTCGAGTCCTACAAGGTCCACCATGTTAACTATATTATGTGGAGGAGTACCCAAGTCTGGCTGAAGGGGTCGGTCTTGAAAACCGAGAGGCGTCGAAAGGCGCGCGGGGGTTCGAATCCCTCCTCCTCCGCCATGTTAATATGTATTGTAAATTGTTATAATTTTTTATTACCGCGGGGTGGAGCAGCCTGGTAGCTCGTCGGGCTCATAACCCGAAGGTCGCAGGTTCAAATCCTGCCCCCGCAACCAAATACATAATATGTTGGTCCCGTAGTGTAGTGGTTAACATGCCTGCCTGTCACGCAGGAGATCGCGGGTTCGAGTCCCGTCGGGACCGCCATTTGTTATAGCTGGCTCGGTAGCTCAGTCGGTAGAGCAAAGGACTGAAAATCCTTGTGTCGGCGGTTCGATTCCGTCCCGAGCCACCATTTATGCCGGCTTAGCTCAATTGGTAGAGCACGTCCGAATAAGCTTCTTTGAAATAGCTACAGCGCACCACTCGAGCTGCTTCTTGAATAAGCATTCTGAGAGTGGGGCGGAAAATTGTAAGTTTTATAATTAAGTTGTAGAGTAGGTTATAAATACGCCGGCTTAGCTCAATTGGTAGAGCAACTGACTTGTAATCAGTAGGTTGCGGGTTCAAGTCCTGCAGCCGGCACCATTGATGGCGGCTATGGCGAAGTGGTTAACGCACCAGATTGTGGCTCTGGCATGCGTGGGTTCGATTCCCACTAGTCGCCCCATAAAAGCGAGCGGGTGTAGTTTAGTGGTAAAACCTCAGCCTTCCAAGCTGATGTCGTGGGTTCGATTCCCATCACCCGCTCCATATAAGGCTTTGGGCCTATAGCTCAGCTGGTTAGAGCGCACGCCTGATAAGCGTGAGGTCGGTGGTTCAAGTCCACTTAGGCCCACCATATAGATATTCCGCAATAGCTCAGCGACGAGCATTGCTTCAGCGAATTTGCTACGAGTTGCCTCGACGCATCGAACTTCTTCGAGATAGCTAGTAGAGGAAGAGGCAGTGGCGATACTGAAAAATACTGAAAAATAAATTATTATACTTTTTAAAATACGAGTTTTTGTTTTGGTTATTATTCCGCAATAGCTCAGCGGTAGAGCAACCGGCTGTTAACCGGTAGGTCGTAGGTTCGAATCCTACTTGCGGAGTTATCGGGAGAAGTACCCAAGTGGCTGAAGGGGACGGTTTGCTAAACCGTTAGGTCGTGGTTTCGCGGCGCGCGGGTTCAAATCCCGCCTTCTCCGCCAGTGCGTCAGGAAATTCATATATGGCCCGTTGGTCAAGTGGTTAAGACACCGCCCTTTCACGGCGGTAACACGGGTTCGAATCCCGTACGGGTCATTTAAAAGAGGCTGTCTGATAAGTCCCAAAAAATGAGGCAAGTGGAGAAAAACTGATCGTTTTTCTCCACTTGCCTTTGTGCTTTTTCGTGTTTTCTCTGAAAGTAGCAGGCATCCGCCAGCTACTTTCAGTATGTTGTGGGCTAAAGCCACAATTCCAAACTCGACGTGTACCTTGTCGAGTCCCCGCAATGAAAATCCGTGGAACGACCGGTTGCCCTTGATGTGACCGAACACGCTTTCGACTTCTACTTTACGTCGAGAATAGATTGTGGCTCCGTTGTCACATTCAAGGGCTGCTTTTGCCTTTGCTTTCATTTCTTCATATACAGAATTGATATGTACCTGACGATTTCCTTTGGCTTTTGTACATTGAGGTTTTAGTGGGCACCCCGTACAATCTTCACATACATCATTTTGGGGTGAAACGGATTTCGACCACCACCCGGATAATATTGAAATAATTGTTCATCCGGTATCGCTTCTATCATTTCATCGATGACACGTGCGACATGGTGTTCAGGAATGAGTGCTTCTAAATCGAAGATGACTTGAACTTGACAGTGATTGTAAGGTTTGAATTTAGGGGTTACTTGTTTTTTTGAAGGAATGTTTTCTTTTTTTACCTCTAGAGGAAGGGTTAATTGCGTGTTATAATTTTCATTAGTAGTCGTATGATTACTTATAAAAAAATCGTCCTTTCTGTAGTGTTGGTAGGGGTACTTTCATTTTACAGGATAGGACGATTTTTTTGTTTGTTTTTTGATAAAAAATTCAAAAGGGGCTCCAGAAAGTCAGTTTTTATTCACTTTCTGGACAGCCCCTTTTTTGTTGGGTTTTTTCGGATTTTTTATTCTCAATTATTCACTACAAGAGCGTAAGAACCCATTTTACTTGTCGGTTACACTATTTCTTTATTTTTGCTTACTGTTCGCTGCAGCAGCGTTTCTTGTTTTTAGTGCCTCTTCTCCTTCATATGACTTGTTTTTGTACAGAAGAAACTGTTTCCCATATTCGCCGTGATTGTGAAGGGAGGCATGTTCTATTTGAATCGTCGTATGTTTAATGCCATACTTTTTTTCCAACATCTCGTTGATGGCTAAGATGATGCAGAGAGGCTGCATGTTTTCGTTAATGAAAACATGGGCAGTTAACGAATAATGATCCGATGAAATAGCCCATAGGTGCATGTCGTGTACATCCTCTACCCCTTCTACATTGCTGATATCAGCGCGGATTTCATCAAGATTGAACTGTTCTGGAACAGAATCCATTAAAATGAGATACGATTCACGAATGATTTTTGCTCCGCCTGTAAAGATGATTGTACCGATGACCATGCTAATTAACGGATCAAAGAAATAGAAATCAGTGAAATAGATGATAACAGCTGAAATAATGACGCCAATTGAGCTGAGAAGATCACCGATGAAATGCCATAATGCACTTTTTATGTTCAAGTTTTCTTCTTCTTTTGTACTTCGACTAAGGACGATTGTTAACACAAGGTTGACTACTAATCCGATCGAAGCAACGATGATCATCAGTTGAAAATCAATGTTTTCGGGATGAATGAAGCGCCGAATTCCTTCTATAAAAATTCCAATTGCAATGACGGCTAGAGCCAGACCATTTAAAAACGAGGCAATGATTTCAAAGCGTAAATACCCAAAGGTAAATGTTTTATTTGGCGGCCGTGTAGCTAGGTGGAGTGCAATCATGCTGAGACTAAGTGCCAAAACATCTGATGCCATATGGGCTGAATCAGAGAGTAAGGCAAGAGAGTTAGAAATGAGGCCGCCTATAATCTCAATAAGTGTAAAAAACAAAGTTAATATAAGTGTAATCCAAAGCGTTCTTTTTGATTTATTTTGTACTTTCACATGGGGAAGATGATGGTAATCGTAATGAATCATAATGCACCTCTTTATTTATAATAATTATAATTAAATATTTATTATAAATATATGCTAATTTTATCTAAAATGCAAATGACAATTTTATAGATATTAGAAATGATTTTCTTTCCCAATATATAAGTTATGGAATTTGTGTTGAAAAGTGTCAAAAAATATACAAATTTTTATCAAGGAATTTAACTTTGTTTGTTGAATACATATATCAATCGTGAAAAATTTTAGGAAAGGATGCGATGCTTTTTGATAGCAGCCAATCCTGCTGATTTCGAAATTCATTTGTTTCATGAAGGAACTTTTTATAAAAGTTATCAGCTGTTTGGAGCGCATATGATTCATGAGAACGGAGTGATGGGAACACGATTTTGTGTGTGGGCTCCACACGCCCAGGAAGTTCGTGTAGTTGGAAGTTTTAATGATTGGAATGGTGCCAATCATAAACTTACTAAAATAAGTGATCAAGGTGTTTGGATGCTTTTTGTGCCGGAAAATCTTGAGGGGCATCTATACAAATATGAAATCGTTACAAGAAATGGACAAGTATTATTAAAAGCGGATCCGTATGCTTTTTACTCAGAAGTTCGGCCCAATACGGCGTCGATCATATACAATCTCGCCGGATATGAATGGAATGATCGGGCGTGGCAGCGGAAAAAAAAGCAAAAAAGCGTATATCATCAGCCTTTGTTTATTTATGAAGTTCATTTAGGTTCATGGAAAAAGAAAGAAGATGGCCGTTTTTATACGTATGAAGAGTTAGCGGATGAACTGATTCCATATGTATTAGAGCACGGTTTCACTCATATTGAATTGCTGCCTGTCGTTGAACATCCGTATGACCGTTCATGGGGGTATCAAGGAACGGGATATTATTCAGCAACGAGCCGCTATGGCACACCGCATGACTTTATGGCATTTATCGACCGCTGCCATCAGGCAGGAATTGGTGTGATTTTCGATTGGGTTCCCGGACATTTTTGTAAAGATGAACACGGTTTATATATGTTTGACGGTGAGCCGACATATGAATATACCAATATGCAAGATAGAGAAAATCCTGTATGGGGAACGGCTAATTTTGATTTAGGGAAGCCCGAAGTGCGCAGTTTCCTTATTTCAAACGCGTTATTTTGGATGGAGTATTTTCATATTGATGGCTTTCGTGTTGATGCGGTAGCCAATATGTTATATTGGCCTAACAGCGATGCATTGCATAAAAATCCGTATGCTATCTCATTTTTGCAAAAGCTGAATGAAACTGTATTTGCTCATGATCCTACAATTTTGATGATTGCAGAAGACTCAACGGATTGGCCAAAAGTAACGGCTCCAACGTATGAAGGTGGAATAGGATTTAATTATAAATGGAACATGGGATGGATGAACGATATTCTTACGTATATGAAGGCCAATCCAAATGAGCGTAAATCTCTTCATCATAAAGTAACATTTTCCCTTCTATATGCTTACTCCGAGAATTTTATTTTACCATTCTCCCACGATGAAGTTGTTCATGGAAAAAAATCGCTTCTAAATAAAATGCCGGGTGATTATTGGCAAAAGTTTGCCCAACTCCGCTTGTTATATGGGTATTTAGCAACGCATCCAGGGAAAAAGTTATTGTTTATGGGCGGAGAGTTTGGGCAGTTTGATGAATGGAAAGATTTAGAGCAATTAGATTGGATGTTGTTTGATTTTGACATGCATCAAAAAATGAATGCATATGTTAAAGCGTTATTGAAATTTTATAAGCGTCAAAAATCTCTATACGAACTTGATCATTCTCGAGATGGATTTGAATGGATTGACGTCAATAATGCGGAACAAAGTATTTTCTCTTTTGTTCGCAAAGGAAAAACAGATAGTGATTTGCTTGTGGTCATTTGTAATTTTACAGATGCAGTCTATCACAACTATAAAGTTGGCGTTCCGTTGCTTACGAAGTATAAAGAAGCGTTAAACAGCGATGATGAACGTTTTGGCGGTTCCGGTCAAGTAAATAAAAAGGAGATTGCTGCTGTTGCAGAGCCGTTCCATGGAAAGCCGTATCATATCAGTCTCACGATTCCGCCGTTTGGCATAACGATTTTACGCCCAATGAGAAAACGAGGGGAGAGAAGCAAACATGCTGAAAAAGAAGTGCGTCGCCATGCTGCTCGCCGGGGGAAAAGGTAGCCGGTTAAGCTCATTAACAAAAAATCTCGCTAAACCGGCGGTACCTTTTGGAGGAAAATATCGAATTATTGATTTTACATTAAGCAACTGCACAAACTCAGGAATTGATACGGTTGGTGTGTTAACGCAGTATCAGCCGCTCGTTTTAAATTCTTATATTGGGATCGGCAGCGCATGGGATTTAGACAGAAGAAATGGGGGAGTTACTGTTCTGCCGCCTTATGCCGAGTCTTCGGAAGTAAAATGGTATACAGGAACAGCAAGCGCTATTTATCAAAATCTTAATTATATTGAGCAATATGCTCCTGAATATGTGCTCATCCTTTCCGGCGACCATATTTATAAAATGAATTATTCGAAAATGCTTGATTATCATATTGAAAAAAATGCGGACGTAACGATTTCCGTCATCGAAGTGCCGTGGTCTGAAGCAAGCCGATTTGGCATTATGAATACAAATGAAAATATGGAAATTTTACAGTTTGAAGAAAAGCCGGCAAATCCAAAAAACAACCTTGCTTCAATGGGGATTTATATTTTCAATTGGTCGATTTTAAAAGAATATTTAGAAATGGACAGCCGCAATCCGGAATCAAGCCATGATTTTGGCAAAGATGTCATTCCGCTTTTATTGGAAGAGAAAAAAAGATTAGTCGCTTATCCTTTCAGAGGATATTGGAAAGATGTCGGAACAGTCAAAAGTTTGTGGGAAGCAAATATGGATTTGTTAAAGGAAGATTGTGAACTTAATTTATTTGATCATTCATGGCGTATTTATTCCGTCAATCCAAATCAGCCGCCACAATATATTGCACATGATGCAATTGTCACGGAATCGCTGATTAACGAGGGGTGTGTCATTGAAGGAACCGTTGAACATTCCGTACTATTCCAAGGCGTCCATATCGGTAAAGGGTCTATTGTCAAAGATTCTGTAGTTATGCCAGACGCTGTCGTTGGTGAAAATGTTTATATTGAAAAAGCAATTGTTCCATCAAATATTGAGATTCCTAATGGTACCATTATTCGTCCGGAGCAGTCATTTGATGAAATTATTCTCGTTACGAAAGAGTTATTGGAAAAGCAGGAACCGGAAAGGATGAGCAGCGGTGAATAAAACGATGCTTGGTGTCATTGATGCGACCAAATATATTGATGCGCTTGAACCATTAACGATCAATCGTTGTATTGCGGCGATTCCATTTGCAGGACGTTATCGGTTAATTGATTTTGTATTATCGAATATGGTTAACTCAGGAATTGAAAGTGTGGCCATTTTTCCTAAATATCAATATCGTTCGCTAATGGACCATTTAGGTTCGGGAAAGAACTGGGATTTAAACCGGAAAAGAGACGGCCTTTTTTTCTTTCCGTCTCCAGATTTAAATATGCCTTATGACCATATTGGAGCATTTGAGCATTTTGAACAACATGTTGATTATTTTTTAAGAAGCAAGCAAAAATATGCCTTAATTTGCAACAGTTATACCGTTTGCAATATCGACTATCAAATGGTGCTCAAGCGTCATATTGAAAATGAGTGTGATATTACAGAAATACGCCATCAAGGCAAATCGCTTGAAATGTTTATTTTGGAAACTTCTCTTCTTCTTGATTTAATTATTAATCGCAATGAAACAAGGTATATGAGCATTGTTGATGTAGTTCGTGATCATCGCCATCAATTAAAAATTTGTGATTATGAATATTGTGGATATGTTGCAGTTATTGATTCGATTGACAACTATTTTGCCCATAGTATGGAATTGCTGCATCCAATGATTTGGAAACAGCTATTCGATAAGCTACGTCCTATTTATACGAAAGTAAAAGATGAACCGCCGACGAAGTATACGGGTGAAGCAGTTGTAAAAAATTCAATGATTGCGAACGGATGCATGATTGAAGGACATGTTGAAAACAGCATTATTTTCCGGGCAGTGAAAGTAGGAAAAGGAACAGTCATTAAAAACAGCATTATTATGCAAAAAAGTCAAATTGGTGAAAACTGTGAGTTAGACTGTGTCATTATTGATAAAGATGTAAAAGTGGAAAACGGTGTGACATTGCGAGGTACAGCGCGGCAGCCGTTTGTCATTCGCAAAGGAACCGTACAAGGAGCGTTGATGAATCTGTGAAAGTATTATTTGTTGTGTCAGAATGTGTTCCATTTGTCAAGTCGGGCGGATTAGCTGATGTTGCCGGGGCATTGCCGAAAGAGTTAAAGCGGCTGGGCACGGATATTCGTGTCATGCTGCCGAAGTATGGCTTTATTTCTGAACATTATCGGAAACAAATGAAAAAGATTGCCCAGCTTATTGTGAGAGTTGGCTGGCGGCGGCAATATTGCGGAATCGAAATATTAGAGCATGAAGGGGTTACCTATTATTTCGTCGACAATGAATATTATTTTAAGAGAGATTCATTATATGGACATTACGATGATGGGGAGCGTTTTGCGTATTTTTGCCGGGCGGTGTTAGATTCTCTTCCTGCCATTTCGTTTAAACCGGATCTTATTCATTGCCATGATTGGCATACGGGGATGATTCCGTTTTTATTACGAGAAGAATATAAGCAAAACTCTTTTTATGAAAGTATGAAGACCGTATTTACAATCCATAATCTCCAGTTTCAAGGAATTTTCCCAAGAGAAATTTTAGGGGACTTATTAAACTTAAGCGATCGTTATTTTACCATTGATCATCTAGAATTTTACGGGAATGTAAACTTTATGAAAGCAGCACTCGTTTCCGCTGATATGATTACGACCGTTAGTCCGACATACAAGGAAGAAATTCAAACTGAATATTATGGAGAGAGGCTTGACGGGTTATTAAGAGCAAGAAAAAACCATTTAATTGGCATTTTAAATGGCATTGATGATGAAATTTATAATCCGAAAAAAGACCCTTATATTGCTGTACCGTATGACCAGCATACGATTGTGCGCAAAGGAATTAACAAAAATGCGCTGCAACAGTATTTTGACTTTTCCAGTGAGGACGATGTGCCGGTTATAGCAATGGTTTCCCGATTAACGAAGCAAAAAGGATTGGACTTAGTGAAGTGTGTATTTCATGAAATTGTTGCAGAGAATGTACAGTTTATTGTGCTTGGCACAGGGGATTGGGAGTTCGAAAATTTCTTTCATGAAATGGCCGCTACATATCCTGACAAGGTAAAGGTGTATATCGGCTTTAATGAGGAATTAGCTCATCAAATTTATGCAGGTGCTGATCTTTTTTTAATGCCGTCACAATTTGAACCGTGCGGGTTAGGGCAGTTAATTGCCTTGCGATACGGGGCTATTCCGATTGTGCGGGAAACGGGCGGTTTAAATGATACCGTTCAAGCATTTAATGAATTCACTGGAGAAGGGAACGGATTCAGCTTTACGAATTTTAATGCCCATGACATGTTGTATACGATTCGGCGGGCGCTTGAGTTTTATCAGCAAAAAGAAGTGTGGGAGAAACTTGTCAAAGCGGCAATGAGCCGCGATTACAGCTGGGCGCAGTCCGCTTTTAAATACAATCAGCTTTATGCTGAATTAACAACTGGGAGTGGAAGTCATGTTCTCTAACAAAGAGAAATTTAAGGAGGTTTTTTCAAAAAAGCTGGAAATGATGTGTGGAAAACGGTTTGAAGAATCAACCGTGCGCGACCAATATCATACGTTAGGGAATATGATTCGAGAGTATATAAGCAATAATTGGATTCAAACAAACGAAAAGTATCGCGCTGAAAACAATAAGCAAGTGTATTATTTGTCGATTGAATTTTTGCTTGGCCGCCTTCTCGGCAGCAACCTTATTAATCTTGGGATTCGCGATGTTGTTGAAGAAGGTCTGAAAGATCTAGGGATTGATTTACGGGAAATTGAAGAGAGCGAGGCGGACGCTGGACTTGGCAATGGCGGTCTTGGCCGCCTTGCCGCTTGTTTTTTAGATTCGCTTGCCTCGTTAAATTTACCTGGGCACGGATGCGGGATACGTTACAAGCATGGATTGTTTGAGCAAAAAATTGTCGATGGTTATCAAGTGGAACTGCCGGAGCAGTGGCTGCGCAATGGAAACGTATGGGAAGTGAGAAAAGCAGATTTAGCGGTTGAGGTAAATTTTTGGGGGAAAGTCGAAGTTTCGCAGGAAAAGGGGCGTCTTACTTTCCGCCATATCGATGCGGAAAAAGTGATGGCCGTGCCTTATGATATGCCGGTGATTGGCTATGATACGAAGACAGTAAATACATTGCGGCTTTGGAGTGCAGAGCCGGCAAAGATGTTCCCAATTCATAAAAATATTATGCAGTACAAACGTGAGACTGAATCCATCTCTGAGTTTTTATATCCAGATGATACGCATGATGAAGGAAAAATATTGCGCTTAAAACAGCAATATTTTCTTGTTGCGGCCAGTCTTGGCAGCATTGTACGGACTTATCGCCATAAGTACGGACATTTATATGATTTCCATAAACATGTCGCCATTCATGTCAATGATACACATCCGGTATTAGCGATTCCAGAATTGATGCGGATTTTGCTCGATGAAGAGGGAATGAGCTGGGAAGATGCTTGGCATATTACGACGAACACGATTTCCTACACGAATCACACCACTTTATCGGAGGCGCTTGAAAAGTGGCCGGTTTATATTTTCCAGCCGTTATTGCCGCGCATTTACATGATTGTCGAAGAAATTAATGAACGTTTTTGCAGGGATTTATGGGAGCGGTATCCCGGGGATTGGAAAAGAATTGAGGAGATGGCGATTATCGCCCACGGACTCGTAAAGATGGCACACTTAGCAATTGCCGGCAGCTACAGTGTGAATGGAGTGGCAAAAATTCATACCGATATTTTAAAGCATCGAGAAATGAAATTATTTTACGAGTTTTTTCCGGAAAAATTTAATAATAAAACGAATGGGATTACCCATCGGCGTTGGCTGTTGAAGGCGAATCCAGAGCTTTCTCGGCTTATTACAAATGCGATTGGTGATGAATGGATAAAGCAGCCGGAAAAGTTGCTTGATTTAAAGCCATATGCATACGATGTTTCATTTAAGCAAAATCTCGCCGCGATTAAACAAAAAAGAAAAAAAATGCTCGCACAGCGCATTTATGAACAGACAGGCGTTGTTGTTGATGAGTCATCGATTTTTGATGTGCAAGTAAAACGACTTCATGCTTATAAGCGGCAACTATTAAACGTTTTGCATATTATGTACTTATATAACCGATTAAAAGAGGAATCAAGCTTTTCGATTTATCCGCGAACATTTATTTTTGGGGCAAAAGCATCGCCAGGCTATTATTATGCAAAGAAGATTATCAAACTCATTAATTCGCTGGCAGAAAAAGTGAATAATGATCGGCAGACAAATGAGCAGTTGAAAGTGATTTTTCTAGAAAATTATCGTGTTTCATTAGCAGAAGAAATTTTTCCGGCCGCTGATGTAAGTGAACAAATTTCTACCGCAAGCAAGGAAGCATCAGGTACAGGAAACATGAAGTTTATGATGAACGGAGCCGTTACGCTTGGAACACTTGACGGGGCGAATATTGAAATCTTGGAGCTGGTCGGAGAAGAAAATATATTTATCTTTGGGATGACTGCTGATGAAGTAATAAGTTATTACCAAAATGGCGGTTATCATGCTTATGAATACTATCATCACGATAAACGGATTAAACAAGTTGTCGACCAGTTAGTAAACGGTTTTTTTCCGAATGTATATGATCATTTTGAGCCGATTTATGATTCGCTGTTAACGCAAAATGATCAATATTTTGTATTAAGAGACTTTGCGGCTTATGTAGAGGCGCAGGAGAAGGTCGAGAAAGCTTATCAACAACGCGATAAATGGTTAGAAATGAGCGCGATTAATATTGCTCATTCTGGACATTTCTCAAGCGACCGAACGATTCGGGAATATGCAAACGATATATGGAATATAAAACCTATTTCTTGGGAATAAAGGAGCTGCCCTATAAGTGTCTAACTCCACATGTAATCCACAATATATACATTATGTTGTGGGGCTCTGACACTTTGCTTTTTAGGGCAGCTCTTTTTATCATTAATCATCGCCGTTTAGAAAATCACCAATCGTTCCAAGTATGCTTCCTTCGCCAACCGAACGGTTTCCGGTAGATGGTGCTGCCGCAATAATCCGATCAGCGAGACGGCTGAATGGGAGCGACTGCACCCAGACCGTTCCAGGTCCTGTTAATGTCGCAAAGAATAAACCCTCTCCGCCGAAAAAGGCCGTCTTAATTTTTCCGACATATTCGATGTCGTAGTTTACTTCTTTTGTCATCGCCACTAAGCAGCCTGTATCGATTCGCAGCTTTTCACCCGGCTGAAGCTCCCGTTTGTAAATTGTTCCGCCGGCATGTAAAAAGGCGAGCCCGTCTCCTTCGAGCTTTTGCATAATAAAGCCTTCCCCTCCAAAGAAACCAGTGCCGAGCTTTCGCTGAAAATCAATTCCGACAGAAACTCCTTTTGCCGCGCAAAGGAACGAGTCTTTTTGACAAATGACTTTTCCGCCAAGTTCGCTTAAATCCATCGGAATAATTTTTCCGGGATAAGGAGCCGCAAAAGAAACACGCCGTTTTCCTGACCCGTTATTCGTAAAAACAGTCATAAATAAGCTTTCGCCTGTCAAAAGACGTTTGCCGGCACCAACGAGCTTGCCAAAAAAGCCTTTACCGGAATCAGTTCCATCTCCAAAAATCGTTTCCATTTCGATGCCGTCTTCCATCATCATCATGCCGCCAGCTTCTGCAATGACGCTTTCTTGCGGATCTAATTCGATTTCAACAAACTGCATATCATCTCCATACAGTTGATAATCGATTTCATGTGCGTTCATTTATTTCACCTCTATTTAGCTTTCTGCAATGTATATATTCTCTATACGGATCGTAATCCCTTTTCGTTTCAAAAAAATTAAGAAAGACCATGGCCGCCGGTTTATGCAGCTTGATGGCCTTTGCATCAATTAATATCTTCTTTCGGCTTCTTCTGTATAAGTGTCTTTTTCATATGCAGGTAAATCGCCGATGTTGGACATGATTCCTTCTTCGTCAAGAGTTTTTTCGAATTGTTCATGCTGCATATTTGGATAAATCGTTACCTCTTTTCCGTAAATATCAACCGCAGCAAAATTTTCGAAGTCTTCTACATAACCGATATTTTCCTCTGATTCTGTATAAATATCGTTATAATGATCAACATCTTTTCCTAAGTCAGACGGTGTTTCCGATGTTCCAAAGCGGGCGACATCCTGCCATGAATCTTCAGCATCATACATGACTGCATCACGGTCATCAAAATCAAATTTACCGAAAGGAGGCATTAATACTCCTTCCTCGAGTGGACGTTGATGGGAGACAAATTGGTCAGGACTATGTTCTTTACAAAATGTTGTTGTCGGTAATGCTACCAATCGTTCATAAGGAATGTCCTTACCGCATACTTTACATGTTCCGTATGTTCTGTTTTCCATCGCTTGAAGGGCGTGTTCAATATCTTTTAATTCCTTTTCTGCAAGTTCATTTAAAGCGATATCTTTTTCCCGCTCATATAATTCCGTGCCTTCATCACCCGGATGATTATCTGCACTCGATAATTCACCGACTGCGTCGTGAGCATGGCTTCGTTCTTTACCGAAGTGATCATTAGCGATTAAACGTTCTTCTATTTCCTTTTTTTCCTTTAGCAGTCTGCTGCGGAAGGTCGATAATTGTTGTTTTGTTAACATGAGTGTCTTCTCCTTCCATGAATTAAGAATCTACATGATGTATTATTCACTGAAAACAAGAAAACATAAGCAAAAAGAAAAAGAGACCAACCATAAGTGTCTGATCTCACATGTACAATACACAGTACTTTAATGCACTCTCCCGTATTAAGTACTATATTGTAATTGTGAGATCTAAACACATTACTTTTAGGTCAATCCCTTTTAAAACCAATAACTTATCAGTAAACCAATCGTTAATAAAAAGCCGAATTGCGTATTTGTTTGCGCTGTTGCCTTCATCGCCGGCATCATTTCAATCGGTTTTGTTTTGCCGACAAATCCTTTAACCGCAACAATTGCTTTAGGCACGCTGAAAAATACAATCAGTGTCCACGGAGAAACGAGCTTTATCATGACTAAACCAATCATCCATATAAATGAAACGACAAACATACCTGCAAGAATGCGAATGGCGTTTGTACGTCCAACTAAAATAGCCAGAGTTTTTCGACCGCTTTTTTTGTCGCCGTCAAGGTCGCGAATGTTATTGGCTAACAAAATGGCTCCGACTAAAACCGCAATCGGAATGGAGACAAGTACAGGAAGCAATGTTATTTCTCCGGTTTGGATAAAGAACGAAATTAAAATGATCATAATCCCCATGAAAAAACCGGCTGCCAGTTCGCCAAACGGTGTATAGGCGATCGGGACAGGACCGCCTGTATAAAAGTACCCAGCCGCCATGCAAATCGTACCGATTAAAGCCAACCACCAGCTGCTATTGGCGCAAATATAAATGCCGAGCAGCATTGCTATGCCAAAAAAGGAAAACGCAAGCAAAAGAACGGTTTTCGGTTCAATGCCGTCGCGGACAATGGCACCGCCAATCCCGACAGATTCAGCATTATCTAATCCGCGTTTATAGTCATAATATTCGTTAAACATGTTCGTCGCCGCTTGGATTAATAAAGAAGCAATAAGCATAGCGGCAAATAGCGGAATATTGATATTTGTTACATGAATGGCCAACGCTGTACCGATAGAAACAGGAACAAAAGCAGCTGTTAATGTATGTGGTCGAAAAAGCCTCCACCAAACGCGCCAATCTCTTCTATATTTTGCTGTCGAAAGCTCAGATTGAGACCGCAATGGTGATATCATAATCATACCCCTCGCATTAGGATAAAGTAAATTTGAGCTTAAAAAAACGCTCAAAATAAGTGTAGGTAAAGGGGAAAAAGGTGTCAATCTTTTTCGGGTTTTAAATCGTGTATAAATTATTTCCTATCTATATAAAGGAATATTATAATAAAAATAAAGAGCTTTTCTCATTATTCTGGCCGTGTTGACACTGTTTTTCGAGCATTGTATCTTAAGATAGGTTATTTTTCGTTTGAAAAAAGTTTAGTACGGAAGAAAGCGGGATTACGGTGGTTACTTTATATACAAATAAAATTCAAGAACAATTGCATATGATGATGAAAATGGCAAATGCCAACACATCGTTTATTAGCGTCAATGAAAAAACGGACAGCGTAGATCCTCTTCGCTTTTTTCATTTAGGGGAAAAATTTTCGTTTGGACAACGTTTTTTTTGGTCGGATCCTGTTAATGAAGCGGTTTATGTTGGATTAGGGTGCACCTATTCAATTGAAGCTCGGCATCATGAAAACCGTTTCGCAGAAGTTGAACGGGAATGGAAGCGTTTTATTGAACAGGTGCTGTTTGACCAAAAGGGACGAGGTCCTTTATTGTTTGGCGGATTTTCTTTTGATCCATTAAAAGCAAAAACAAAACGGTGGGTAAACTTTCCTGAAGCGAAAATGATTGTTCCGATGATGTTGTTATCGAACGTGAAAGGAGAAAGCTCGATTACGATTACCATTCCAACACAAAATAACGAAGAGGAATTGCTGAGAATTGAACAGATGTTAGCTTTGTTGCAGCAAGAAACGATTGTCCCGTATAAACATAATGCAACATGTGTAAAAATGTTTGAAATAGAGAAAGATGAATGGCTGACCGCAGTGACGAAAGCAACTTCTGATATTCGCAACGGAGAACTTGGAAAAGTTGTATTAGCGCGTGAAGCACGTCTATTGTTTGATAAACGAATCAATCCGACAGTTGTATTAAAAAGGCTTCGTGAACAACAGCCGTTTAGTTATATATTTGCTTTTGAAAGCGGAAGCGATTGTTTTCTCGGGGCTTCTCCTGAACAGCTTGTCAAAAAAGACGATGATATGTGCTATTCGACATGTCTGGCTGGTTCGATTCGCAGAGGAAAGACGTTAAAAGAAGATGAAGAACTCGGCAACTGGCTGCTTCAAGATTCCAAAAACCTTCATGAACATCGGTTTGTAGTGGATATGATAAAGGAAGCGATGCTGAAGGTATGTGACGAGGTAATCATTCCAGATCAACCATCCTTATTAAAAATGAGAGATATACAACATTTGTATACACCGGTAAGAGGCTTCAGCCGGCAGCCAATTTCGCTTCTTTCCCTTGTAGAGCGGCTGCATCCTACTCCAGCTTTAGGCGGTACTCCACGGAGTAAAGCGCTTCAAAAGATTCGGGAAATTGAACCGCTTGACCGGGGCTGGTATGCCTCTCCGATCGGTTGGTTAGATGCAAATGGAAACGGCGAGTTTGCTGTAGCGATTCGTTCCGGGCTTTTGCAAGGAAATGAGGCTTCGATTTTTGCCGGTTGCGGTGTTGTTGGAGATTCGGATCCGCTCAGCGAATATGAAGAAACGAGAGTAAAGTTTAAGCCGATGCTGTCGGCGTTAGGGGGAAGCGAAAAATGAATAATGATCATTTGACATTGTATGTATCCGCTTTTGTCGATGAGTTAACAAAAGTCGGAATCACCGATGTGGTTGTCAGTCCAGGGTCACGTTCTACCCCTTTTGCGATTGTGATGGCAGAGCATCCGGACATAAAAGTTCATATGAATATTGATGAGCGGTCTGCCGCTTTTTTTGCGCTTGGAATGGCAAAGGCGAAACGAAAACCGGTTGCGCTTCTTTGCACATCGGGGACAGCTGTTGCTAACTATTTTCCTGCTGTAGTGGAAGCATATTATGCGCGTGTTCCGCTCATTGTTTTAACAGCAGATCGTCCGCATGAGCTTCGGGATGTAGGGGCACCGCAAGCAATTGACCAGTTTAATATATATGGGAAACACGCAAAATGGTTTGTGGAAATGGCATTACCTGAGGGATCGAAAGAAATGCTTCGCTATGCGCGGACAATGGCAGCAAGAGCAGCGGCAATCGCAATGACTGCTCCAGCAGGACCGGTACATTTAAACTTTCCGCTGCGCGAGCCTCTCGTTCCAAATGTAACCGAACAAACTTGGACACAAATTGAGCGGAAAGAGCCTTCTTATATTCAAGTTTCCATTGGGAAAAGAACGCTTGAACGAGAGCAGTTCCAATTCATTTACGAGCGGCTTGCTGGAATTGAAAAAGGGCTGATTATTTGCGGAGAGATCGACAAACCTCACTTTGCTGAGGCGGTCGTAAAACTTGCGGAAACACTCAACTATCCAATTCTAGCTGATCCTCTCTCTCATCTTCGCAGTGGGGCACATTCAAAGGAATATATTGTTGAAAGTTATGATGCCATTTTGAAAAACGAAACAGCGATGCGTACATTGATGCCGGAAGTGATTATTCGCTTCGGTGCCATGCCCGTTTCCAAACCGTTAACATTAATGTTAAAAAATAATACAGCAATTGAGCAAATCGTCGTTGATGGTGATGGAGGCTGGCGTGAACCGACCCTTAATGCTTCCTACATGATTCATTGTGATGAAACCGATTTTTGTAACCAATTAGTTGAATTAGCACAACCAAAAAAGAAACAAAGCGATTGGGCAAAACTATGGCAGGATGTAAATAAAATGGCTAAAACGGCATTGCTGGAAGCTGGCAAAGACGAAGAAATGTTTGAAGGAAAAGTATTTATTGAGTTAGCGCAGCTGCTCCCAGAAAAATCGATTTTATTTGTTGGAAACAGTATGCCGATTCGCGATGCAGATACGTTTTTTATGGCAACGGATAAAAATATTCGCATAATGGCAAACCGCGGTGCGAATGGAATTGATGGTGTTGTTTCGAGCGCATTAGGAGCCAGTGTGACAGGCGATCCTCTTGTGCTTGTTATTGGTGATTTGTCATTTTATCATGATTTAAACGGTCTGCTCGCGGCAAAATTACACAAATTAAATGCGACTATTATTGTCATTAATAATAATGGAGGCGGAATATTTTCATTTTTACCGCAGGCAAAACAAGAAAGGCATTTTGAATTATTATTTGGTACGCCGACGAACCTACAATTTGAACATATAGTACGTATGTATGACGGCAATTATACTAAGGCAGATACATGGAGCCAATTCCGAAAAAGTGTCGCCAGTTCTTTTTCGGCTGCAGGATTACATGTCATTGAAGTATGTACATTAAGACAGGAAAATGTCAAAAAACATCGCCGGTTATGGGAAAATGTTTCCCTGGAAATATCGGAATTTCTGGAAAAAGGGAGAAAGGCATGAAAATTGTCGTTAACGATGTTTCTTACTACGTAGAAATTTATGGAAAGGGAGAGCCGCTTCTTTTACTTCACGGTTTTACAGGAAGTGTGGAAACGTGGAAAAGTTTTATTCCTAAATGGCAAGATGATAAACAGTTAATAATGGTTGACATTATCGGACACGGGCTAACGGATTCTCCTGATGAGCACGAGCGGTACAAGATAGAACGGGCAGCTGCGGATTTAGCGGGAATTTTACAGTATTTCAACATTGAGAAAACGAATGTATTGGGATATTCAATGGGAGGGCGGCTTGCTTTAACATTTGCGATTCTTTATCCACATCGGGTAAACAAATTAATTTTAGAAAGCAGCTCTCCAGGGCTAAAGAGCGATGAGGAACGGCGTGCGCGCATAAAGAGCGATGAGGCGCTTGCTCTCGAAATTGAAACATATGGTATAAAGCATTTCGTTGAAAAGTGGGAGAATATTCCGCTATTTTCTACACAAAAAAGGCTGCCGCAAATCGTGCAGGAGCGTATTCGGACGGAGCGTTTACGGAATAATGCAAAAGGATTGGCCAATAGTTTACGCGGCATGGGAACAGGAAAACAACCATCTTGGTGGAATCGACTCTCGGAATTGAAGATGCCGACGCTGCTTATATGCGGGGAGTTAGATGAAAAATTTTGTCGGATTGCTTCGGAAATGGCGCGTTTCATGCCAAATGCGGTTGTTTCGCAAATTTCTGACAGCGGACATGCAATTCATGTGGAACAACCGGAGATTTTTGCTAAAATAGTAGATGAGTTTATATAAAGGAGGACAAGCTTGTGGCAATTGAATGGGTAGCGGAAAGACAGTATGAAGATATTTTATATGAAACATACAACGGCATTGCCAAGATTACGATTAACCGTCCGGAAGTACATAATGCGTTTCGGCCGAAAACGGTTATGGAATTGATCGATGCGTTTTCTTACGCACGTGATGATGCAAACATCGGCGTTATCATCTTAACAGGCGCAGGCGGAAAAGCGTTTTGCTCCGGCGGTGACCAAAAAGTGCGCGGTCATGGCGGTTATGTCGGTGAAGACCAAATCCCTCGTCTTAACGTATTAGACTTGCAACGCTTAATCCGCGTTATCCCAAAACCGGTCATTGCGATGGTTGCCGGATATGCGATCGGCGGCGGCCACGTTTTACACGTTGTTTGCGATTTAACGATTGCTGCGGATAACGCGATTTTCGGTCAGACAGGACCAAAAGTAGGAAGCTTTGACGGCGGATATGGCGCTGGTTATTTAGCGCGCATTGTCGGTCATAAAAAGGCGCGTGAAATCTGGTATTTATGCCGTCAATACAATGCGCAAGAAGCGCTGGAAATGGGGCTCGTGAACAAAGTGGTGCCATTAGAACAGCTGGAAGAAGAAACGGTGAAATGGGCGCAGGAAATTCTTGAGAAAAGCCCAACGGCCATCCGCTTCTTAAAAGCCGCATTTAACGCGGATACAGATGGTTTAGCGGGCATTCAGCAGCTAGCTGGAGACGCGACATTGCTTTACTATACAACAGACGAAGCGAAAGAAGGACGTGACGCGTTTAAAGAAAAGCGCAAGCCAAACTTCAAACAATTTCCGCGCTTCCCGTAAGAAAAGCGGAGGCGCCGCGATCAGCTCTCGAAGCCAAATGTTCTTCGCACGCTGAGGTGTTTACCACCTCAAGGGCGAAGGTTATTTGGCGCAAGAGAGCTAGGCGCTGGAGCTAGACAATAAGAAAAGCGGAGGCGCCGCGATTCGTTTTGTATTTCGTTACTTTCTTCATTTTTTAAGAACAGCTTGATGGTAATCATCAAGCTGTTTCTTTGTAAGGAGGGGTTCGATGCAAACATCGATGCCAAATTGGTTAATGCAGCGAGCGTTTTTAACGCCTGATCGCACCGCTGTTCAATATGATGGAGGAAAAAAGACTTTTTCTGAGCTGCACGATGCGGTTTTAAAAAGGGCGCGTCAGCTTGCCGGCTTAGGGATTTCTAAAGGCGATATTGTTGCCTTGTTAATGAAAAATAGCATTGATATGATTGAAATCATCCATGCGCTTCATTATATTGGTGCGATTGTTTTGTTGCAAAACACAAGGCTAACTTCGAGCGAATTATCCTGGCAATTGGAGGATAGCCAAGCGAAATATTTACTCGTTGATGATGAGCTGGCAGAGCGAATAAGCGATTTTTCGCATATTCGCATTGTAAAAACAAGCGAGCTTCTCTCCTTGCCGGAACAAGAATGTCGATTGCAGCAAGAATATCATTTAGATGATACGGCGACAATTATGTACACGTCGGGCACGACTGGAAAGCCGAAAGGAGTACTGCAAACGTACGGAAACCATTGGTGGAGCGCAGTTGGTTCGGCATTGAATTTAGGATTGCGGGAAACAGACTGCTGGCTTGCAGCCGTTCCGTTTTTTCATATTAGCGGACTTTCGATTTTAATGAGAAGCGTCATTTACGGAATAAGCGTGTACGTGATGCACGGATTTGACGCGAAAAAAGCGAACGATATCCTTATTCAAGGAAAAGCGACAATCATGTCCGTTGTAAGTGCGATGCTTCAGCAAATGCTTTCAGAGCTTGGCGAACGTACATATCCTGACACGTTTCGCTGCATGTTGTTGGGCGGCGGACCTGCGCCGAACCCGCTTTTAGAGGCGTGCCGTGATAAAAGAATCCCTGTCTATCAAACATACGGCATGACGGAAACAGCATCGCAAATCGTAACGCTTGCACCGGAATACAGCTTCACAAAGCTCGGTTCGGCAGGAAAACCGCTGTTTCCGGCGCAAATTCGCATTGAAAACAACGGTCAAATCGCGCGTCCGAATGAGCCGGGAGAAATTGTTGTCAAAGGGCCGAATGTTACAAAAGGATATTTAAATCGCCCGGATGCTACGGAACAAGCGTTAAAAGATGGATGGTTTTACACCGGAGATATTGGTTATATGGATGAAGAAGGATTTCTTTATGTGTTAGATCGTCGTTCCGATTTAATCATTTCAGGCGGAGAAAACATTTATCCGGCGGAAATTGAAGCCGTTCTGCTTTCGCATGAAGCGGTCGAGGAAGCGGGAGTGACAGGAATGGCCGATGAAAAGTGGGGACAAATACCTTGTGCGTTCGTGAAACTAAAAGAGGGCTGCGAAGTAACAGCAGAGGAATTAAGCGGTTTTTGTAAAGAAAGACTGGCGAAATATAAAGTGCCAAAACAGATTTATTTTGTGGAAGAGCTGCCGCGAAATGCTGCGAAAAAATTGCTGCGGCGTAAATTGGCAGAACTGATTCCAAAGAGCGGGGGGACAAAATAAAAAAATTTATATCACGTGTCTATGCAATGGCTGGATCCATTTGTGGAAATTACTTAATTAAATTACAATCCGCAAATAAACATATCGTAAACAATAAAGGGGGGTCTTAATCGATCCCCCTTTTTGAGTTTTACTCGTTATTCCATCAATCCTAATTCAATCGCGCGGTAAGCGATTAAATCTTCCACTTCTTTCGGTAAGCCGTCTAGTGTGCCAAACTCGTATTGCCACAAGTTTGTAAATGAATCAACACAGATAGGGAATGTCATTTCATTTGAACGTCTCACTTCTTCTTTAAAGGCTTTGATTAAGCTGTCTTTTTTCACCATCGCACACTGCCCTTCTTCCGATTATGATTATGTATAGTGACCCTTTGGCAACGAGAAATAAGCTGCCAAAGGATCATGACGGTTTACAATCCTGTATTAGGAATGAATGTTTTACAATCCGTTTCAGATGAGTCAGACGCCATTTTTCCAGCGTGGCTGACAACATAAATGGATTCAGCGCTGCATTTATTTCCTTGTGCCCAATATTGACAGTTTTTTACTTCACAAAGTACATCTTTTGCCATTTTTTATTCCCCTCCATTTACAAGTAAAATTCATCATTAGTTTGTGTGTTTTAAAAAAAGTTATAACGGAAATAATAAGTAATTTCATGATAATGTTTATCATTATCATTGACATAGATAATCATTCTCAATTAGAATAAAAGCAGATAACTGAAAAATGATGGAGGGAGCGACATGTCATCTTTACTCGTTGTTGGAGCGGATCATTTAGGAAATATTACAGATAAATTAATGAATTCTGGTTTCAAAGAGATTATTCATTTAGATGGCCGGAAAGTGAATATGGTTAAAAGGGAAATTCCTGAGCATATTGATATCATTTTTGTAATGACGGATTACATTAACCATAACCTTGCAAAGGTGATTAAGCAAAAAGCGAAAAATCAGGAAAAGCCGATTTATTTTGTCAAACGTTCGTGGAGTTCTATTCACCAAGTTATTCAAAAAATGGAAACAGAAAAAAAGGCGAATTAAGCGGTTATTAGCGGAGGTTTTTTCATGAAAAAGGATTTACATAATGAAATGAATAAAGAATGCTGTGAAAGTTGGAAACAAGCTGTCGAAGCAGCAGTAAAAAAGATTATCGCAAAATATTATCAAACCTCTCCTTCGCGACGGTCAGCATCCTTATTATTAAAAGCTAGTGGAACAAACGTGGAAGCGAATCGACGAAAATTTATTTGATTCATCAGCTCATTATTATATCGTACTGGCTAAAATGCTTGATCATCTTCTCCGCTTTCTTCATCCGTTGCGTGACGGAAATTGTCGGCCTTTTCTGTTATTTGAGCGAATGGAATATATATCAAAGCAGTTAAAAGCAAAAATCATTATTGACATTGACGTTGGTTACTCAGAGAACGAAGGTTATACGATTAGAAAGTTTATGCTTGACGAAGATGAACAATTTGAAAACCGTTATAAACAGGCGGCGCTCATTATTTGTAAGGAATTATTTCAAAAACTTCCGGAAAAAATTGAGTTTTATTCTTTATTAAATGGAACATGCCGCGTTGTTACGATTGCAGAACAAGATTATAAACAAGCATTACAAACGATGAGCTGGAAAAATTCCTTTTTTCTGAAACAAAAATTTCTAGTGGTATAAACATTTTATATTTACGTTTTGTAGATATTTTTTTAAAATAAATAATTGAGAATGAAAATCATTTGTGGAGAGGGGATATTTGTGAAAAATAAACCATGGAAAGTGATGACCGCAGCGGCGCTTATGTCATCATTGCTTTTAACATCAGCCTGTACGCCGAGTGAAAAATCGGCTGAGGCGGATAAAAAAGGGAAAGAATCGGCTGCGAATATAAAAGTACCGGTTATCGATTACACGTTTGATACAGCCGGCAATATGTTTGCTTATTCTGAATTTGAGCTATCCGGAGAGCCATTGGCGGAAAGCCTCGGCCTTGACTTAGACGTATTGGATGTTCGCAAACTAGACAAACCAACGAAGTTTGATTATACGGCCGGCGTTGAATCGTACGAGTACTCCGAGGAAGCGATGTATGAGGTGACAGAGAAGTCAGGTCTTGGACTTCATTTAATTCATGGTCCAGTGACGGCGGAGTTTGCGAAAAAAACAAGCAAGCCAAGTCATGAAGCGTTAGCCGAGAGATTTTATGAATTGGCTGACAGTGTCGGTTATCCGCGCGAGGAAATTTTTCGCAACATGTTTCCGACAATGATTGAATATGCAAGCGGTGATCCTCACTATGTAAAAAAAGTGGATACCGAAGTATATGCTGAGAACGATGATAAAACGTATGTGCCTGTTTATCAAGTCGATTTCCAATCATTGCGTTGGGATCGAGGTAAAATGGATAAAGTTTTAAATCCGTCCGCTTATGGTGCGGTATTTTTAAAACAAGCGTTATGGGCGGGAGACTTTTTAGGAGCATTTCACACGATAGACAAAGATGAAGAGTTGGAAGCGCAAACACCGAATGATGACAAAGACGAAAATATCGCATTAGGCGTCAGCTCCGCGGATGGCATGCAAGGGATGATTTTAACCGAGGAGATTTGGAATAAATTAAATTTTGTACGTGACCGTTTATTTTATGATGCGAAGCAACAAGCGTTAACGAAAGCAGCAGGCAGCCACTATGATCCGGCGAAAGGGCTTGTCTATTTGCCGCATAAAATTACAGTCGTCGAGAACGGTGACGAGTTGGCGCCGAATGCAAAAGAATTGATCGTAGAAGATAGTCGAAGCATGCTTCAAGATCAATGGCTTATGCTTTGGCCGGCTTCTGAATTTTATGGCATGACGGATCAACGTCCAGCCAATAAAAATCAAAATCCAGCCTTTTTAGCGGTATTTGATGGGGCGCCATATCCAAGTGCGGCGAAAGAAAATATTGATGACAATCCAGCAAACGATGTTGTTTCCAATGATCCTTATTCGGTCAATCGCGATGTTTTGCTGCAAGTATTTAAAAATATTGACACGATGCACTTCAATAATGAAGTTGGCGCTTTCGTTGAAGAACATAACGGTATAGAACAAGGGAAGAGAGTAGATACATTCCAAGCGGGATATACGATTGAAGCGTTGCGTATTTTTGAACGCGCGATCGATGGTTTGCCTGTCGGTTACGCGAGCGGTGAAGAAGCGCAAGGGCTAAATACTCCGGAAGGAAAACGCGCCCTTGAACTAATTAAGAAACAAGCAGACTTTATCATCGGACAATTAATGAGAAAAGACGGCCTTGTTGCAAACGGATTTGTGATTGGCGAAGGTCCTGACAAATCGGAGCCGACGCTGATGGCACAGCTTGGAGCGATTCGCGGTTTAACGGCTGCATTTTTAGCAACGAAAAATGAACAATACCGCGACGCGGCGAGGACAATTTATCAAGCAATGGACAAACATTTTTGGGACAAACAATTACATGTTTATAAAACGGGAAAAGATGAAATGAAATATACGCCATTTCTCGCTGGAGCGTTGTCAGGCGTATTCCGCGTCGCTATTACAAACTTAAATAATGCGGAAGGCGATCAACCGTTAAGCGCCTTGGAGCGGGAAACGATTATTTCGCGCTATGTTGATTTTTATAATAATATTATTGATGGACCGAGCTTAGAGGAAGGCATGCAGGCAAGTGAGTTTTGGGATACAGGAGATGTGTATATAAAAGGTGATCAGTCAGGCAACACCGACGGCGATCACGTGCCGCAAATTCAAGCAGGTCATGGGAAGTACGGAATTGCACCGATTTTAGTGAGCGTGGAAGTAAAGAAAAATCGTTAAAAAAGCGGCAATCATTGTGATTTGCCGCTTCTGTTTATTCAATTTTTTGAAAAGTAGGGAGCAGGAGATGAAACGGAGCCGACTTGTTGGAGTTCTTAGTTTATTTTTGTTGCTTGCAGGATGTCAGGCAGCGCCGATGTTTAAGTCAGAACAAAAAGTGACACGTGATTATGCCGTTCACAGCGACAATATCGTGATGAATAAAAAAGGAGATACGTTGTATGTTGCCAATATTGATGTCAATTCGGTGTCGATCATTGATGCAAAGACGAAAAAGAAAAAAACGGAAATACGAGTAGGTAAGGAACCGAGACAACTTACATTAAGTCCGGATGAACGATTTTTATATGTATCATGTATGTATGATAATCGTGTCGATGTCATTTCGCTGGAGAATCAAAAAGTGATCGGCCACTTAAAAACAGGGATTGAACCGTTCGGACTTGTAACAAGCCAAGACGGAACAACGCTGTATGTCGCCAATTATCGTTTGGGAACGCTGTCTGTTTTTGATTTGGCAACAGGGAAAAAGAAGAAGGAGATTCAAATTGGCGACCGTCCGCGTACGGTGACAATTACGGCGGACGGGAAAAAATTATATGTGCCGCATTATTTGGATGCGAAAATTACTGTGATTGATACGAAAAAAGATAAGGTGTTGAAAGAAATCGCGTTAGCGCCGTCACCTGATAAAGCGGACCGCAAAAAAAGCCAGGGCATTCCGAACACGCTTGAGCAGTTCGTGATTGCTCCGGATGGGAAAAAGGCCTACGTGCCGCATTTATTAACAAATATTGATACGCCGATTCATTTTGAGGAAACGGTTTTTCCGGCCATTTCCGTCATTGATCTAGAGAAAGATGAAGAGATGGTTGAAGAGCGGAAAGAGCTGTTTGAGGAGATAAATGTATTAGATGTAAAAAATGAGACAATCGTTGTGTCCAATCCATATGATATTGCTTTTCAGCCAGATGGAAGCAAAGCGTATGCGATCATGTCCGGAAGTGAAGATTTAGTTGTGTTCGATTTAGAGAGGGGCGGCAATGCAACGCAAATTTTGCGCCGAATTGAAGGAAACAATCCGCGCGGCATTGTGATTTCGCCGGACGGAAAAACGTTATTTGTTCATAATGCGATGAGCCACGATATCGCGGTGATTGATACGGGAGGAAAAAGTCCATACGCAAAAGCAAAAGCGATTAAAGGAAATATTTCATTAATTGAGAAAGATTCGTTATCACCTTTAGTGCGGGAGGGAAAAACGATTTTTTACAGCGCAAACAGCGATGAATTTGCCGCAAATATTACGGGAAACAATTGGATGAGCTGTGCTTCCTGTCATAGTGACGGTGATATGAATAAACTGACGCTTTTAACGCCGAAAGGACCGCGCAATGTCCCAAGCAATATTGTTACAACGAAAACGGGATTGTTTATGTGGGATGGCTCTCGCGATGATTTTACCGACTATATTCATACGGTGCAAAATGAAATGGGCGGAATGATGAACATCGATCCAGGGAAGCCGCTGACGCCGGAGGTGCAGCATATGTATGATGCGATACTAGCGTATTTAGATGATCCGAATTCATTTCCTGTGCCGAAAAGCCCATATCGCGCGAAAAATGGCGCTTTAACAGCAAAAGCAAAAGAAGGAGAAAAGCTGTTTAACGGAAAAGGAAATTGTTTAAGCTGCCATAGCGGGGAGTATTTTACAGACAGTATAAAGGCAACGGACGAATCAGGAAAGTTAACAACGGATAACACAAACTACCTTCATGACATTGGCACAGCCAATCCAAACGATCGTGCTTCACAAGGAGATGCGAGAGCTAACTTTACAAATCCGCGCACGCCGAAACAGTGGGATACGCCGACGTTGCGCGGCGTTTGGGCGACTGCCCCTTACTTGCATGACGGCAGCGCCAAAACAATTGAAGAAGCGATTCAGCGTCACAAAACAAAAGAAGTTTCCACTTTAACTAGTGGGGAAATTGCCGCCATCGCCGAATACGTACGCTCAATTGAATAATTAAAGTGAGCCTCTTTGGACGTTCCAAAGAGGCTTTTTGTTTTCCTGTTTATGATGGGTCGTTTTGCTGAAGATAGCGTTTGTCTTTCATAAACAGCCGCCAGAAGTAGATAAAACCAGGAAAAAGAATGACGAATCCGACTATATAGGATATAAAGAGTGCGCGAAATGTGTTTGGATGGGTAAACCCTGATTGAATGGTCACATCCGGATAAATCATGTATGGTAAATGCGCTTTTCCGTAGGCGTAGCTTGCAAAAAAATATTGAACGACAATAGCAACAACTGCTAGACGTGGTCTTCCTCTTACTGTTGTATGTTTTGTTGATGGTAAAAATAAAGCGATACCCGCGACAAAAAACATGGCAATGGAGCCAATAATCCAAGGAAAATAATTCATCATTCGTTTATAAAGCCACGCCGCTTCGTTTTGCATCGTTAACATGATGAACAATGCCATAAGTAGTGAAATGGGACCAAGAATAAGAGCATCACGGCGATAAATCTGATATGCTTCCAATTCATTGGCTGCGTTCGAGTAGTCGGCAAGCAGCAATGAAGAAAGGAACAGCGTACTCGAAATCGCAAAGCCGATAAATGCATATTCGTGCGGACTTGTGAATAACTTATCCATCCGCAGTCTCGCCACTCCGTCAACTGTTTCGATAAATCCGCCATGAGTAATGGGCAGCACGCTAATGAGCAAGGCGGGAATGATAATGCCGCTAATTCCGGAAATGTATGTAAGTGCCTTTTTGTATTCTTTGGCAATATGAGCGAAAACGAGAAACGCGCTGCGAATGGCAAGCAGAAGTAAAATAATGCTTCCCGGAATAAGAAGTACCGTTCCTAAAAGAAAGGTTGCTCCAGGAAAAAAACTAAAAAGTGCCACAACAATCGCAACAATAAAAACATTCGTTACCTCCCATGTAGGAGATAAATAGCGGTTCGCAATGTTGGTCGCTTTCGTCTTTTCCCGGTTCATATAAACCATTGACCAAAAGCCAGCGCCAAAATCCATTGTTGCCATGACGGCATAGATGAAAATAAATCCCCATAGTAAGGTAATCGCAATTAATTCATTTGTCATGTTTTATAAACTCCTTATTGCGCAAAGTTACTTGAATTGTCATTCGAATGCTTATCTAATTCATTCATGACAGGATGACGATGAAAGTAATACCTTAATACAAGAACGACAGAAATGCCCAATATAACGTAGACAATGGTAAACAAAATGAACAGCATCGCTAAATTCCCTGTTTGCGTTACGGCATCTGCTGTTTTCATCATTCGGTAAATGACCCAAGGTTGTCTTCCTGTGCAGGCAAAAATCCAGCCGAACTCAATCGCGAGCATGGAAAGCGGACCAGCGGCGATAAATCCCCACATAAGCGGACGAGGAAACGTATTTCGTTTCATGATTTTATTCCAAATAAATCCGATAATAGAGAAAAGGAGTAATAGCATACCGATGCCGACCATCGCGTTAAATAACGTATGCACAAACAATGGCGGCCACCATTCTTCAGGAAAATCGTTCAGTCCTCTTATAACCGTATCAAAGCTGTTGCCGGCAAGAAAACTGAGAAGCCAAGGGATTTCAATTGACCATTTAACCGATTGCGTTTCGCGGTCCGTATATCCGCCGATGGCAAGCGGGGCATGGGATTGGGTTTCAAACAACCCTTCCGCCGCGGCAAGCTTTTCCGGCTGATACTCGTGCAATAGCTGCGCCGATTCGTGCCCATTTAAAGCTGTCAGAAGCGAAAAAATGCCTCCCATCGTAAGCCCAAGCATTAATGCTTTGCGATGAAATTGATACACTCTTTGATTATGTTTTTCTCGCAACATTTTGTAGGCGGCAATCGAAGCGATGACAAACGCACCGGTCATAAAGGCGGAAACAACGACATGGCCAGCTGTTACAAAAAAGCTCGGATTAAAGAAGGCGGCCCAAGGGTCGACATCAACAATTTCCCCGTTTTCAATGCGAAAGCCCGCAGGTGTCCCTTCGAAAGCGTGAACGTTTGTAATTAAAATCGCTGACGCACTTGCGCCAATCGCCACAAGGGTAACGCTTAAAATCCTCATCCAAGATGAAATGCGATCAGCAGCATAGACATAAATCGACATAAATAATGCCTCAACAAAGAATGCGTATATTTCAATTTGGAAAGGAAGTGACATGACTCTTCCGATAACCTCCATAAATCCAGGCCATAAGAGAGAAAGTTGAACACCGGCAATGGTACCGGAAGGAATCGCGACGCCAAGCAAAACCGCTAAACTTTTTGTCCAACGGTTCGCCATCACTGCATAATCACGATCTTTTGTTTTTTGATAAAGCAGTTCAGCAAACAGAACCATAAGCGGAATACCAACACCTAAAGTGGCAAAAATAATATGAAAGGCCATTGTCGTTCCAAACAGGCTGCGGGCGATGACTAAATCATCCATTGATAAAACATTCCTTTCGTTTGTTTGATGACTTATCCTTATTATCCAGATTTTTTCAATAAATATTCTCAATGCCATTTAATTTACAAGCTGTATATAAAATACTTTTGCAAAGCGTATCCATTATGATTCGATGATTTTTGCATGACTGAAACGTTGACAGGTGATTTAAATTTCGTGTAGAATAAGACTGTTAGATAAATCGTAATAATTACGATTATACTTGAAGATTGAGGAGGATCACGAGAAAATGAAACCGGGTATTCACCCTCATTATCAAAAAGTTGTATTTATGGATATAAACAGCGGTTATAAATTTTTAAGCGGTTCGACAAAAACGTCCAATGAAACAATCGAGTGGGAAGACGGGAACACATATCCGCTTATCAAAGTGGAAATCAGCTCTGATACGCATCCGTTCTACACAGGCAAGCAAAAATTTGCTGAGCGCGGCGGCCGTGCAGAACGCTTTATGCAAAAATTCAATATGAAACAAAAATAATGAAAAAGCTGTTGACATTGTTTCAACAGCTTTCAATATGTATGAGACTGTTCAAAATGGAGGCATGCAATGGTTTGAGTTATATGGGGAGGGGGAAAAGGAATAACGCAAGCGATTTGTGAAGAAATTTACTCGCAAGGTGTATACAACGCAAACAAGATGTAATGGGAGATAACAAAATGCTTGTGTGGTCATTGTTTATCCAGAAAGGACATGGCTGAACAATCGGGGAATTAGCTGCATGTCGCAAGTTATTACGATAATAATGGGGGAAAAAAGAAAAAATACCAGCCTATCATGGCAGGCTGGTTTAGTGTAATGCTTTTTTCAACACTTCCAAGTTTTCTTTCATAATTGTCATATAGTCTTTGTTCTTTTGAACATCTTCATCTGTTAATGATTCTAAGTTATGAAGGCGGAGCGCCTCGGCACCAATTTCATTTTTGACGACTTCAGCTACTTTTGGAGTTACATTTTGTTCAAAGAGAATATATTGAATGCCATGTTGTTTGGCCGTTTTAATAATGTTCGCCAATTCTTTTTGCGACGGTTCGTTTGTTGGCGAAAGACCGGCAACGCTTATTTGTTCGATCCCATATCTTTCTTCCCAATAACCATATGCCGCGTGGGAAACGAGAATTTCTTTTTTAGGTGCTTCTTTCACGACTGTTTGAAATTGTTGATCTAGCTCTTCTAAATCTTTTTTCAAAGCAGCGAAGTTTTTCTCAAATGTGTCTTTTGCTTCCGGTTTTAACTCTACAAGTGCATTTTTAATATTTTCTGCAATCGTAATCGAACGCACAGGGTCTAACCAAACATGTGGGTCTTTATCGCCATGGTGATGCTCGTCTTCATGAGTTCCTTCATGTTCGTCAGCGTCTTCTGAATGGTCGTGTTCATCCTCACCTTCATCATGGTGTTTGTGAGTTGAATCGAGAAGCTCGATTCCTTTCGCGCCTTCGACTAATTTTATATCTTCATTTTTTAATGTTTTAATCGCTTGATCAACGAATCCTTCCATTCCTTCGCCAACATAAATAAAGGCATCGGCATCTGCTAATTCTTTCATCATTTTTGTTGTCGGTTCAAACGTATGCGCCTCGACTCCCGGAGGATAAACGCTTTGTACGTTCACATATTCTCCTCCGATTTTGGACGCAAAGTTTTGTAATGGATAAACAGTCGTATAAATCATTAAAGCGTCATTTGCTTTTTTTGGCTCATCGTTATTTGTTTGAGCGTTGCATCCGTACAAAAAAGCAGAGCCTGCAAGTAAAAGGGATAAAACGAATGATTTCGCTTTCATGTTAAGCTCCTTTCTATCATTATACTTTACGAAAAAACTCTTCCTTATTATATCGTAATAGTTACGATTTGTGAACTGGAATAATAGATTTATTGGGTAACGGTGAATTTAGGAAGTAAGTCTAAAAATGCTGTCCAATCTTGTTTCATTTCCTCATCTGTCAGCAAACATTTATCTAAAGACGTTTCAATCTCTTCGCGATTCATGTCAATGCCGATAAAGACGAGTTCCGTCATGCGATCGCCATATGTTTCATCCCACTTAGCGAGCAACTCAGGGTCTTCTTTAAGGATTTGCTGACGTTCTTCTTCCGGATAAACAGCGATCCATTCACCGGCTCCTTGCATCATAATGGATGTTCCCGCCTGCGATAAAAGACCGCACATGTCATTTCTTGAGGCGAGCCAGAAAAAGCCTTTGGCACGAACAACTTCAATCGGCCAATTTTCAAGCCAATTCATGAAACGTTCTGGATGGAACGGACGTCTTCTGCGGTAAACAAACGAAGAAATACCGTATTCTTCTGTTTCTGGAGTATGTTCTTCGTTCAATTCTTTAATCCAGCCTGCAGCTTGGCTTGCTTTTTCAAAGTCGAATAAATGGGTGTTTAAAATTTCGTCTAATGGCACTTGACCAAATGTCGTTTGGATAATTTTTGCTTCCGGGTTTAACTTTTTTAATACTCCTTCAAGTTCTTTTGCATCTTCAGGGCTTATAAGGTCAACTTTATTGAGTAAAATCACATTGGCAAATTCGATTTGATCAATCAGCAAGTCTACTACTTCACGTGTATCCGTTTCGTCAACAGCTTGTTTTCGGTCAAGCAAGCTCTCACCCGAGGCAAAATCAACCCAAAAGCGATTCGCGTCAACAACTGTTACCATCGTATCCAAGCGGCATTTTTTTGTTAGGTCAATTCCTAGCTCTTCGTCAATGTATGTAAATGTTTGCGCTACTGGAATTGGCTCACTAATTCCTGAAGATTCGATGACAATGTAATCAATCCCGCCGGCATCAACTAATTTTTCTACTTCTTTCATTAAATCTTCACGCAATGTACAGCAGATGCAGCCATTTTGAATTTGAACAAGCTTTTCTTCGGTGCGGGAAAAACCGCCTTGCTTAATGAGTTCTGCATCAATGTTTACTTCGCTCATATCGTTAACAATGACAGCGATTTTCTTTCCTTCACGGTTATGCAAAATATGATTCAAAAGGGTTGTTTTTCCCGAGCCTAAATAACCGCTTAATACAGTAATCGGAATTTTGTTCATCTTAGTTTGCTCCTCTCTTTTATATAAATCGTAAACATTACGATTTAACATTGTTAATCATACAAGAAAAGTAGGAAAAGAGCAACTGTTATGCTATATTATTTTCAAAACGTGTTTTAGGGGGAGACTTGTCATGAATTTGTTAACGGAAATTCTTGAGTATAATAAAAAGTTTGTTGAAAATAAAGAATATGAAAAGTATCAGACAACAAAATATCCTAATAAAAAGTTAGTCATTTTGACGTGCATGGATACAAGACTGGTTGAACTATTGCCGCATGCAATGAACGTAAAGAATGGAGATGTGAAAATTGTTAAAACAGCAGGAGCTATTCTTTCTCATCCATTTGGGAGTATTATGAGAAGTTTGCTTGTTGCGGTTTATGAACTAAAGGCAGATGAAATTTGTGTCATTGGTCACTATGATTGCGGCATGGGGGCCATCAAGGCGGAAGCGATCATGGAGAAAATGGTCGCAAGAGGCATTCCTAAAGAGAGACTTGAGACGTTAAAGTATTCAGGTATCGATCTTGAAAACTGGCTGAAGGGCTTTGACTCTGTGGAAGAGAGTGTAAAACATAGCGTAAATATGTTGAAAAATCATCCGTTGTTGCCTGCGAATATTCCTGTACACGGTCTTATTTACACGGTCTTATTATCGATCCGCATACAGGAAAATTAGATTTAGTCGTTAATGGCTACGAACAATAGTTTATTTTTGTTTTTCTACTTTTTCCGGAACAGGATCAAATCCGCCGGGATGAAATGGATGGCATTTTAAAATGCGCTTGATTGTTAACCATCCTCCTTTCATGGCGCCAAACCGTTTTACCGCTTCAAGTCCGTAGTGCGAGCAAGTCGGATAAAAACGGCATGTTGGCGGCTTTAACGGGGAAATGAATATTTGATAAAAGCGTATGAGCCCAATGAATATTTTTTTTAGCATGTATACCCCACCTGCTATTATCGTATAATTTAACTGTATCATAGATAGAAAAAGCTGTCATGTTTGTTCATTTTGATTAAGTTGATGAAAAAAATCGGATTTCAATGTATGATAATAAGTAGAAAATTTATTTAGGAGTGATTATATGCCTTCAGTAGAAAGCTTTGAACTAGACCATTGCGCTGTAAAAGCACCATATGTGAGACATTGCGGCGTTCATAAAGTCGGCAGCGACGGTGTTGTCAATAAATTTGATATTCGTTTTTGCCAGCCAAATAAACAAGCGATGAAGCCGGATGCGATTCATACGCTTGAGCATTTGCTTGCGTTCAATATTCGCAAACATGCGGAAAAATATGACCATTTTGATATTATTGATATTTCGCCAATGGGCTGCCAAACGGGCTATTATTTAGTTGTCAGCGGCTCTCCTACAGTAGACGAAATTATCGATTTGCTTGAAGAGACAATGAAAGATGCTTTGAATGCAACAGAAGTTCCGGCTGCAACGGAAAGACAATGCGGCCAGGCGAAGCTTCATGACTTAGAAGGTGCTAAACGTTTAATGCGTTTCTGGTTAGAACAGGATAAAGAAGAATTAAAGAAAGTATTTGGATAAAAACAATGCCGTTATCCATAAGGGATAACGGCATTGTTTTTACTACAGTCGTTCTATGTTAAACGCTGTTAGCGATAATTTTCGCCGCTTGTCTTGCGCCGGAAATATTTCGTGAAATAGGCCCGATTTCTAATTCCGCTAGCGCTCCGGCAACATATAAGTTCGGAGCCCACTCTAATGTTTCCGTCACGATTGGATAGCCGCATTCCGCACATTTTAGTTTTTCTTCCCGGATAAGCGGCATAAGCCACTCGCTTTGCGGCAGTTTTGTTTCAAACCCTGTTGCTAAAATGATAAATGAGGAGGAAAATACACCGTTCTGTTCGAGACGGAGAACCATTTCTTTATTGTGTATAATCGCTGATTGGATATGATCGTTTATTATTTTTATTTTTCCGCTTCTTTCTAAATGAATCATTCGATAGTACAGTTCTCGCGGAATAGAACCTTTATGTCTGGCGTTTATAATCATTGTCCTTCTTCGTTTATAATCTTTTACCATACGATAAGGTTTTTGGTTACGAGGTCCTAACCAAGCAGGATCGCTGTCAAAGTCATGAATTCGGAATGGATGGCGCTTAATCATCGAAACTTTGCCGGGATACAGTTCTCCAAGTTTAATGGCAAGATGAACAGCGGTAATACCGCCACCGATAATCGTGATGTCGTTTCGTAATGACTCAAGGTTCGGCAAATCACGGTCAAATACATGATAAATAGCGCCACCTTCTTGTTTTAGATGATGTGCCCATTCCGGCCAGAAATGCTGCTCGCTTACTCCGAACGCTAACACAACACGTTTAGCGCTGAGCGTTTCTCCTTTTTCTGTTGTTACCACCCATTCGTTCCCGTTTCTTTTTAATCCTGTAGCTCTTCCTTGATGCCAAGCCTTTTCTAATGCAATTTCCGCTAGCACATGCTGACAATGTTCTTGGAAAATTTCAAGAGACGGTCGTTTATACGGACCATAAAACGCTTCTGTTTTGGCGATCTGTTGTTGCTTCACAAACGATTGCAGACTAAAAGGGTCGACGTCAATATGATGAACGGAAGGAGAACGTAAAAATGGCATAGAAATAATGGATGTGCAATGTGTCCAATTCGCTAACGGAACCTCATACGGATCAAGAACGCGAAGGTTTGCTATATTTGCTTTCCCGGTTTTGATGAGGAAGGTAGCGATCGTTGTTCCTTGAATTCCTCCGCCAATAATAAGCCATTCAAGCAATTTTCGCACTCCTTTTTTATTTTTTAGTCATATTTTTTCGGACAACCTATATATATGATAATAGGAAACATTACGATTTACATATAAATTTTTATGAAACTCTTGCGAAAAACACAAGGGAGAACTTGTTTAATGGGGGAGAGAGTATGAAAAGAGCCATTTCTAATGACTTTTTTGCGTTTCTTCTTTTATTGTTGTTTTTGTATTTGTTCTTTTTTTACGAGATGCACAAAATAACATTTACGTTGCCAAAAGAATGGGCCATTGTGAACACGATGTTTTTGGGCATTATTTTAGAAGCGATTCCGTTTATTTTAATCGGCGTGTTTGTTTCTGCCTTTATTCAAACGTTTATTTCAGAAGATACACTGCGGCGCTTGATCCCGAAAAATCCATATGTTGCGATTGTCTTTGCCGCTTTTTTCGGTATCGTTTTCCCGGTCTGTGAATGTGCGATTATACCGATTGTGAGGCGGCTGATTAGGAAAGGAATGCCGCCCGCGGTCGGCATGACTTTTTTAATGAGTGCGCCGATTTTAAATCCGGTTGTTTTTGCTTCCACTTATTATGCGTTTCAAGCAAAAAATCAAATGGCTTTTGCCCGGATGGGTCTTGCTTTTTTAGTAGCTGTTTTGGTTGGAATGATTTTGTACCGCATGTTTAAACAAAAAAATCCCTTAAAAACAAAAATCTCTTCAACGCATGAGCATGTTCATACGGAAAATAAATGGAAGGCGACATTATACCATGCAAGCGACGAATTTTTTGATACCGGAAAATATTTATTAATTGGGGCGTTTTTAGCGAGTTTAGTGCAAACATTTCTAAACCGAAACGTGCTTCTGCAAATCGGAACGGATGAACTTGTTTCACCTTTCATTATGATGGGATTTGCTTATGTGTTATCTCTCTGCTCGGAGGCAGATGCATTCGTTGCCGCATCGTTTGGAAACACCTTTTCCGCAGGAGCGGTTTTGGCATTTCTTATTTACGGTCCGATGCTTGACTTAAAAAATACGTTGATGCTGTTCGCCTATTTCCGAAAAAGATTTGTGATTGGTTTTATATTGGTTCTTACATGTGTTGTTTACTTTGTCGTTTTGTTATATCAAACATTGTTCTAAAGGGAGAGGAAGGAAGATGAGCGGTAATCTCTTTTTACGCGGCGTTATTTTACTAGGATTTGCATTATTGATGTTTAAATTCATCGTTACGGGGCAAATTCAGCAGCTGATTGCACCAAAGATGCTGCCATTTCTTTATTTTGCTATGATTACGTTGTTTATGCTAAGCATTATACAAATTTGGCGAAGCGACAACAAACATATGGTTTGCTGCGGCTGTGGACATCATAAAAGTAATGCCCGATTTCAATCGTTTGTTGTTTATGTGATCTTTGTGTTTCCAGTTCTCGCAGGGTTCACTTTTTCTAATCACGTATTGGATAGCTCTGTTGCTGCCAAGCGCGGTATACAGCTCGGGGGAATGGCGGGCTCAGGAACAGCATCTGATAATGAAGAGGAGTTTTTTTCTCAGCTGTTTGGTAATCAAATAGAAGAAGTTCCGATGGAAAAAGGAGAAAAAGTAGATAAAAACCAGCTCGGAAAAGCGCTGTTAGCAGCGGATAAAGTAGTTTTTACACGGGAAAACTATTTAGCAGCTTTAGAAATTGTTCATAACAATGCGGAGAATTTTATTGGAAAAGAAGTGGAACTTACAGGATTTGTATACCGTGAGCCTGACTTTGCAAAAGAAAAAGCTGTCATTGCCAGATTTGGAATTTCCTGCTGTGTCGCTGATGCCTCCGTCTATGGGATGCTTGTTAGTGGGAAGCACTTGAAATCGATTGTCAACGATGAATGGGTGAAGGTAATAGGCGTAATCAAGCAAACAAATTATAAAGGAAATGTGTTTCCATGTATCGAAATTAAGGAAATAAACAAAATACAGCAGCCGAACGAACCGTACATTTATGAAGATTTATTGTAGAAAGATGAAAAAGGATGGCTTTCGTGAAGAGAGACATCCTTTATTTATTGTGTGATTTGTCGTTATTTTCTTGAGTATTATCGTTTTTGTTTTGCAAATGAGGGTTGTTGTCGAGCGAATCAATCGTATGTTTGTATTTGTAAGCTTTTGATGTTGTTGCTACACTTAAAACGAGAACAATAAGGACAATAATAATGGATATGATTAAAATAGTGAACATTGTTCAGCGTGTCTCCTTTTCGCTAGTAATAATAGTTTATTTTAACATTTTCCACGAAAAAGTTGTCCCATAATTTATAAAACATATAAATTGAGCTTATGATCATTTTTTTGTAGAATATAAGAGTAATGGTAATTATAGGTTTTTAATGGTGTTATAATAATGGATAGTAGTAAAAGCATGTTTTTCATGAGATTGGGGAATATAATTTTATCCATATTTATTTTGTGAAAAAACTAGCAGGAGGAGATGGCTATGGTAAAACAATTAACGGAAATCGTGAATAAGCAAATTGCAAACTGGAGTGTTTTGTACATTAAGCTTCATAATTATCATTGGTTTGTTAAAGGTCCGCAGTTTTTTACATTGCATACGAAATTTGAAGAGTTGTACAATGAGGCTTCCTTACATATTGATGAGTTAGCGGAACGCCTTCTTGCCCTTGGCGGTGCTCCAGTGGCGACAATGAAGGAATGTTTGGAAGTAGCTTCGGTGAAAGAGGCGACAGGTCAGGAAACAGCCGAGGAAATGGTCGGTGCGATCGTGACCGATTTTGAAACAATGATTAGCGAACTTAAAGAAGGCATGAAAATTGCCGAAGAAGTCGGCGATGAAACAACAGGAGACATGCTTTTAGGCATCCATCAAAGCTTAGAAAAGCATGTTTGGATGTTAAAGTCATTTCTTGGAAAATAATTGAGCGAAAAACCACTTTCGTAACATTCGTTGCGGGGTGGTTTTTTGCTCTTCTCGGCAGAAATAAATGGTAAAATGAAAGTGGAAGGAGGGGAAACGATGAATATTAGTTCGATGATGGCAAAACAAGTTTCCGAGTTGCAACATACGTTAAATTTAAGTTTGCTTAAAAATCAAATGGCGACTCAGGCTGCACAAGCAACAGTGATGCTTGAGGATTTTGCGAAAGCACAGCATACCGCACAGGCACCGCATCCAACGTTGGGAAAACAACTTGATATTCGGGTATAAATAAAAAAAGCTGTCTCATAATCGGCTGGCCTCACGCACCATTCATAATAGCTGTACTGATTAGCGTAACGTACGATATATGATGGGTGTGGGGGCTGACACTTTGCTTGAGACAGCCTTTTTATTAATTATTATTGTTGATTTACCTTTAAACTGAAAGACATTCACAAATTACCTTTCCTATTCATTGTTTAAATGAACCTCTCCCACCTACACTTCGCTTAGTGGTGGAAGACTTCTCGGTGAACATGTTAAATATCAACACGGGTATTTAACATAACCTCTATTTTTTTATAAACATAATCAATGTTAAAATAAAAAAATATGGAATTTTAAAAAATAACCAAAGAGAATAGGGGAATTGCAGTGGATGTCGTGTTTCGAGTAAATCAGTCTGTTTTCAATTATCGCGTTGCAGGAGTTTGGATTGAAAATGGTCACGTTCTTTTACATAAAATGGTTGGAGATGAACATTGGTCTCTTCCTGGTGGCAGGGTGAGAATGATGGAAGATTCAAAAACAAGTCTTAAACGTGAAATCTCTGAGGAGCTAGGCATTCAAGTCAACGTAAATCAATTACTTTGGATCGTTGAAAACTTTTTTGAATATAATAGAGAGAACTATCATGAACTAGGGTTGTACTACAAGGTGACTGCGGAAAATGGCGCCTCGTATTTTCAAGAAGGTGATTTCAACGGAACAGAGGGGAAGCAGCTCATTTTTAGATGGGTTCCTCTAAATCAGTTTGAGAAAATTACATTATATCCGTTGTTTCTAAGAAAAAAATTAAAAAATTTACCTCGCTCTACGCAATATATCATCGCTAAGCAGTAAAGATAAAATTTTTTCAAAATGTCCATAACTCCTTATCCCTGTTCTTCATACAATAAATAACGCACGTAATTAAAAGAAATGAGGAGTTGTTATGGACAAACAGCCAATCGTTTTAGCCCTTTCCATTATTGGCTCATTCACTTCATTTTTGCTCGGTGGTTGGGATTCATTAATCATTATTTTAGTTTGTTTAGTCATCATTGATTATATGACCGGAGTGATCGCAAGTGCTTTAGAAGGAAAGTTATCAAGTCAAGTTGGTTTTCGTGGCATCGCCAAGAAAGTGCTCATTTTTATCATGGTTGCCGTTTCGTATTTGCTCGATGTAGTGATTGGTTGGGACAACCATCTTCTTCGCGATATGACGATTTTTTTCTACTTAGTGAATGAGTTCATTTCCATAGTAGAAAATGCCTCGCGCACTGGAATACCGATTCCGGAATTTCTCATTAAAGCAATTGAAATGTTGAAAGACCGTTCTAAATAACTTCGGGAGCATAATTTTACTCTGTTCACCCACACTAATTATAAGCGCTATGAATAAAGGAGATGAAACGAGTGGCTGAACAGAAAAAAACGTATTACGTATCGATGGCACATGGTGAAATTTCTCAAGTAAAAACGGCTTCGCCATGGGATTTTAAAATTGAAGCAACCGATGAAGAAATTATTCGATTAAGGGAATACTTTGACCAAAATTATGCAACCGATATCCAAAACTTTTTTCGCGCTCATGTCCCATATATTCAATATCATTACGATCGCGAAAATGATGCGTATGATGAAACGTTGAAAAAAATTTATCAACTTATTTACCGGCTCGGCGATGAAGAAGCAAAGGCGCATATTCGTTCAATTGGATTTGTAAATGAGGAAAATGAACAGCAATAGGTCACCTTATTAGGTGGCTTGTTTTATTTATCATAAGACGGAGGTTGACTCAAAAGTAAAGTGTCAGTTCCCACAAATGAACTTATATTGTGGAATGCGCGTGAGATGGTCAGCCTCAGTAGTTCAATTATGTTGCAAATATGTTAAGATGTTATTAATAGAAGACCAAAATAGATGGGGTTTGATTATACATGCTTGTTTTTCAAGATTATTATCAAAACCAGGTTTACTTATCATTTGCGGACCATCCGTTTTCGAAAGAACCAAAACACGTATGGACTATTTGCCGCTATCATCATCAATGGCTTTTAACGAACCATTGCCGCCGCGGGCTTGAATTTCCCGGTGGTAAAGTGGAAGAGGGAGAAACGCCGGAACAAGCCGCCATCCGCGAAATTCGTGAAGAAACAGGCGGTGTTGTCGATCAGCTCATTTATCTTGGTCAATATAAAGTAGAAGGTAAAGGGCAGACGATTATCAAAAATATTTACTATGCCAATGTAAAAGAATTGATCAAACAGCATAGTTATCTTGAAACGAACGGACCTGTGTTATTGGAGCAATTGCCGGCTCATATCGCTGCTGACCGCCGCTTTAGTTTTATTATGAAAGATGGGGTTTTAGAACATAGTCTTCAAGAAATAAAAAAGAAGAGGCTGATCGAAAGGGTTTGATTTCACGAACAATCTACCATATATCTGCAATTACCTGATATATGGTGATTGTGGAGTGACACTTGGCTTTAGATCAGCCTCCTTTTATCGATTTTTGATTAATTTTTTTTCCATGTAGCTGACAACTTGATACATCACTGTTGCAAATGCGGCAATCAACAGCAAACTTAAAAGCACAAGTGTAAAGTTAAACACTTGAAATCCGTAAATAATCATATATCCTAACCCTTGTTTGGAAACAAGAAATTCACCGACAATCACTCCAACCCATGATAAGCCGACGTTAACTTTTAAAGTCGAAATAATGGTTGGAAACGAGGCGGGTAAAACGGCTTCAATAAAACATTGCCAACGGTTGGCACCAAATGTTTTTAACACTTTAATATAATTTGTATCCACTCCTTTAAACGTGGTGTAAACAACGATGGTTGTAATAATAATGGAAATGATCGCTCCCATAGCGATGATGGAAGTAAATCCCGGACCGAGAGCGACAATTAAAATCGGGCCAAGCGCCACTTTTGGCATCGCATTTAACACGACTAAGTAGGGATCAGCCACTTTTGACAATCGCGGAAACCACCAAAGAGCGGCTGCTAGCATAGTACCTAACAATGTACCAAGAAAAAAACCGAGCAATGTTTCAAACAAGGTCACACCGATATGAGAGAGAAGTGAACCGTCTGCAAGTTTCGCGATAAATAGCTCCCATATGTTTGAAGGAGAGCTGAATAGTAGCGGGTCAATCCATTGTTGTTTACTTGCGATTTCCCATAGAAGGAAAAAAATAAAGAAAATAAGCAATTGGATAAAGCGGACAAAACGCTTTTCTTTTTGTAATGAAACTAAATATTGTTCATGAAGGAGTTGAATGTGATGGTCAATCCGTTTCAAGTTGATCAAGCTCCTTCCAGATAGATTGAAACAACTCAGAAAATCTAGGGTGTTGTCGTGCGGCAAGTGGTGAAAGTGAGCGAAGTTCTTCAGGGATGATAAATGTGTGCACAAGTTTTCCTGGTCTAGCAGCGAATAAAAAAATTCGATCGCTCATTGCAATCGCTTCGCCGATATCATGTGTCACAAGCAGCGCGGTTTTATGGTAGTCTTTTAAAGTTTTCCAAACTAGTTCTTCCAGTTTTAATTTTGTTTGATAATCAAGGGCGGAAAATGGTTCGTCAAGCAAGAGAATTTTCGGATTTGTTGCCAGTGTTCGGACTAAAGCAGCCCGTTGCCGCATTCCGCCTGACAATTGGTGAGGGTAATATTTTTCCACCCCTTTTAATCCAATCTCAGAAAGCAAGTTCAGCGCTTTTTGTTTTGCTTCATTTGTATCGATTCCCATAATTTTTAGCCCGAGGGAAATGTTTTCTTCAATCGTTTTCCAAGGAAAGAGATAATCTTGCTGAAGCATATAACCGACAGATGGGTTCATTGAATCAATTTTGCTTCCTTCTAAAAGAACCGTTCCCTCTGTTGGCTTAATTAAAGCAGCAATGATTGAAAGCAGCGTCGTTTTACCGCAGCCGCTCGGACCGAGGAAGGAAACGAATTCTCCCTCCTGAATCATAAACGATATATTTTCTAGGGCGGTAACAGCTGATTGACGTGTAAAATAGGTGTGCGAAACGTGATCAATGACTAAGAAGTTCATTTGATTTTCACCCACATTAATCATCGATTGCTTTTTTAGCGAACGATGTGTTTACAAGTGTTTTATGCTCGATGCGTTTTGGTAATTCTCCGGCTTCATCCATAATATCTTGCAAATGGTTCCATTCTTCTTCGTCAAGAATTGGTTCAGAGGCGTATGTGCCTTGATTTTTGTATCGTTCCGCGACTTTCTCGATCAATTGAAGATCTGTGTCTTCGAAATAAGGGTGAATCGACTTGGCGATTTCAGCGGCGCTGTGAGTTTCCACCCATTTTTGGGCTTTATAAAGGGCACGTGTAAATTTTTCAATTTCTTCAGCGTTTTCCTTTATAAAGCTTTGTTTTGCCATAAACGTTGTATATGGAACATGCCCGGATTGTGTGCCGAAAGAAGCAACAATATAGCCTTTTCCTTCTTGTTCAAAAATGCTTGCCGTTGGTTCAAACAATTGCACGTAATCACCCGTTCCGCTCGCAAATGCATTAGCGATATTAGCAAAGTCAATATTTTGAATTAAATTTAAATCTTTATGCGGGTCGATTCCGTGCTTTTTCAAGACGAATTCGCCAACCATTTGTGGCATGCCGCCTTTTCGCTGGCCTAAAAAAGTGCTTCCTTTTAGCTGCTCCCAAGAAAAGTTATCGACTTTTTTCCGCGACACTAAAAAGGTGCCGTCTGTTTGTGTTAACTGCCTAACATTAACTCTTATACAGGTTAAGGTCACTTTAGGGTGTAATCAAGAGTAATTTTCTTGAGTTTCCCTTTTTCCCTGTATATCACGATCTTTTCAAAAATGCTAAAGAGCAGTTCTTTTTTAGTGAAATCGTTCGCTTGTTCAAATTGCTGTTTAAAATCTGACATTTGGCTTAATCGATTATATTTTTCGTCAACTGATTCCTTATCTTCAATTTCAAATTCATTCAATACTTCATAGATCTCTTTTTCTTTGCTGTTTAGTTCATTAATTCTTGCAAACAAATCATCTTTAGGAATAGGGTTATCTTCATCCATATACAAATCGTACCATTTTTCTTTTTGTCTTTTTATTTTCTCCAACTCTTTTGTTAAAGAAGAAATATCGATTGTTTCTGTTTCTTCAAATTGATGAGAAAACTTGGAAATGAAATAATCTTTGGATGTGATCAATTGCTGAACCTCAGTAATTAGCGCCTCTAAAATATTTTTCTCATGTGTAATCCTGTTGCATTTTAAACAACGATAGTACGTTTTTTGATCGCGTTTATCATAAAAACCTTGCATTTTATGTTCGTTACAATTACCACAATGTAAAAGACCAGTTAAAATGAACTTGCCAACCCTTTTTCTATCTACAGCTCTTTTGTCTTTTGCTTTTTGAGCTTTTCTGAATAAAGTTTCACTGATAATAGGAGGATGATTGTTTGGTATCACTTTATCTCCCCATCTATACGTGCCGATATAGATATCATTGGTTAAAATATCACGTATTGAAATATGATTCCATTCTTTTGCAATTCGTGGTTTGATTCCTAAATTATTTAGTCGATCTGCAATACTTCTATATCCAAACCCATCACAGTATAATTGATAAATCATACGGACTGTATTTGCTTCATCTTCAATAATTGTACAATTAAAATCTTTATCAAATTTATACCCATATGGAGAATGTCCACCAGGCTTCTTTCCTTCATCAATCATTTGCTCGATACCAAATTTCACGCGCTCGGCAAGATTTTCGCGTTCCCATTGAGCTAATGCAGCAACAAGAGTGATGAATAGTCTCCCCATTGCAGTGCTCGTGTCATATACCTCAGTTGCAGAACGGAATGCCACATTGTATTTTTCAAACGTCTGAAGTAATAGATACAAATCTAAAACTGATCTGGTTAATCGATCCAATCGATAAACCAGTATAATATCTATATTCCCTTTTTTTATGTCTTTCAGCAGTTGTTTCATTTGCGGTCTTTCTAAATCTTTCGCGGACCAGCCTTCTTCTATATATTCATGAACAATTTCCCATCCCTGGCTTTCGCAAAACGCACGTAGTCGTTCTTTTTGAGCAGGGATGGAAAATCCTTCTTTCGCTTGTTCATCTGTACTGACCCTTACGTAAATGGCTACTTTCATTTGTTGCCCTCCTATGAAAATGATAGAAAAATAGTTAATAAGCCCCTATAATAAAAGAGTAAAAGCTGCAAAACATAGGGGGATCTTGTATGAGCGGTTTAAAGAAATTCGTTAAAATCATGTGGGTTGTCGTTCTAACTCTTATGATCTCATTCACAGTTCTAGCTCTAATTTTTGGTAGAGAAGATGCAACATCAACTGAACCTAAACTCTCGCCCGAACAACAAATGGTGAAAGAGGCAGATGATTTCATCGTTAAACACAAGCAGCTAGATATCAAAACGTTTGAAAAAGAAATTGTTCCGTTCCTAAACAAAACTCTTTCTGTTAAAGGTGAGTTTTATTTAGAAAAATCGAGTAACTACGCAGGTAGTTTTATCGCCACCTTTGATAATCTGGAAATTGAAAAAATGAATTTTGAGGCGGTGACAAAAGACGGTTATAAATTCACCTATTTTATGCACCGATTCGCTGCCCATTTTAAGCTGCCGATTATCGCCAGCTCATTTAATGTGGTTGATACGAACGCAGTGCCAAATCAACAGGTGTTGTACTCCTTTGGTGTAGACGTAGCCAAGAAAGCACCTGCAGGAGCGTTTGATAAATCGCCCCTTTCTTTAGAAAAGTTTATTGATTTTATGGATAAAAATGCAAACCAAGCCATTGATGCGAACGGGAAAACAGATTATAAATTGCGCTGCGTGTTCCGCGCTAGCTAAAAAAGAGCAACATAACGAGTTGCTCTTTTCTTATTAAATTAATTTTTAGCGCTAAAAATTTAATACTACTTTTTTCAGTTTTCCGATAATGCGAATGTCCTTCATATTGTTTTTCTGCAGCACGATGGGTGGGTATTTCGGATTCTCACTCTGTAGAATGACAGTTCCGTTTGTTTTATAGACCCTTTTCAAAACAGCATCCCCTTCAATAAGTACTGCTGCAATCTCCCCGTTTTCTACATCATCTTGTTGACGAATAAGTAATAAATCTCCATCCATAATACGCGCACCGATCATAGAATCGCCTTTGGCACGCAAAAAGAAATATTCACCGCCATTTAACCAACTTGAGGGAACATCCTCATAACCCTCGATTTCTTGATATGCAAGTATGCCGTCTCCACAACTAATCGCCCCAACAATAGGAAGTTTGGTGAATTTGAGAGCAGCAGATTTTCTTTTTAAATCCCCGGTCGATTCCATATTAAAGCTAGGATCAATATCTGATTTTTTCACGTTAAACGCTTTGGCTAGCTTTTCAACATTGCCCGGGTTAATTAAAGTTTTGCAATTGATATAGTCAGATAAAGTACTTTTAGAAATACCTGATACCTCGCTAGTTTTTAACTGTGTCCAACCTCTTTCTTTCATTAAGCGTTTGATGTTTTCAGATATAGTTTGTTTAAGCGGTAAATCCCTGTCAATCAACTATCACACCTCCTCTCTATCCATTCTATCCCATATGATATCCGAAAATATGCGGAAAGTAAATATTTTTTCCGAAAAAACTCGAAAAATACCGCATAAAAATTATTTTTTTTCCGAGAAAAATCGGTTGACATTCCGAAAAAACTCGGATAATATATAACCAAGCAGAAAAAAGGAGGTGAAAATATTGCAGATTACTTTACGGGCGGCGAGAGTAAATGCAGGGTTAACACTAGTTGAAGCTTCTAAATTATTTGGTATTAATAAGGATACATTAGCCAAATATGAACGGGATTCTTCGAATGTGCCTAGAAAATTCTTTATCAAAATTGAAGAAGTTTATGGGGTGCCAGTGGACAATATTTTTTTTGGTAAAGAATCCGAATTTTTTCGGAAGAACAATCGCGCGCGAACAGCCTAAAAGGTAAATAGTACAAGAACGAGGTGATAATTTGTCAGTAATTCATAATGTTGTACACAGCAGCCTTTTGCATACATCTCCTATAAAGGAGATGGTCACCATGAAAAAACAACCAGAAGTAATCGTACGATGCGTAGGGGCAAGGAAAGAGCCGTCAAAAGAAGCTTTAGATCGTTTTATAGAAATTTACGTAAGGATGGTAAAAGAAAACCAAAAGAAATTGAAGGAAGTTGACCGCAAATGCTAGGCGATCATATCAAACGCACAACGCGTGAAATTGACGCATTTCTTGAGCAGTACACACTCGGCACACTCATCGTCGACGGTGACACCGTTTCACTTGAGACGAAGCAGGGCGAAATCGTGCTGGATGAAACATACATCATCGAAGTGTTCGACGGTGAGAAGTATCACCCGATCACGTATGACCAAGCACGAAATACGATGTCTCGCGACGGCTGGCCACTCTACGCAGGGTTGGAAGCGAGGGTGAAAGAAGGTGAGCAACATTGATGGTCGGTGAAATGCTTCAGTATACGAATCGTTTGAAAGAAATCGTGGGTTGCAACTGCCCGGACCAAGTGAAAAATGTTCGGTTGGCCAATCTCATGACGGATTTGGAAAGCGCCTATGGGATTCCAGCTACACGCGATGAACAATTTGAAAAACAGAAGCCTTTTGTTATGCAACTTTACCGCGCTGTATCAGAAGCGCGAAGCATTTGAGAAAATAAACCGTTTATTTCATTTTAACTCATTCATGTAGGAGGGTGAAAGTATGAATATCACAATTGAAATTAAAGCGCCGGAACTCGCGGCATCTATTTTAGCTCTAGCAAGTGCGTTGGACCGTAGAACAGGGAGTATTGCAAAAGCAACCGAAGTACTTGAAAATGCTAAAGCTTCTTCACCTACAGCACCAGCATCTCCAATTGGAAATACAACTCAATTAACACCGGCGCAACAAGCGACTGTACAACAATCCGTACCAACAGCAGTACCTACAGCTGCACCAACAACACCAGTGCAACAACCAGCACAGCAGCCTACACAACAAGCTGAACAACTAGTGCAACAGCCAGTACAACAAGCACCGCAACCGGTGCCGACTTCAGCACCGAGCTACACGCTAGATCAACTAGCAGTAGCCGCAACACAGCTTGTCGATGCCGGTAGACGTGAAGAACTAGTTCAACTGCTTTCCTCTTTTGGTGTACAAGCTTTGACCGCACTTCCAAAAGAGCAATACGGTGCTTTTGCAACGAAATTGCGTGAAATGGGGGCAAAAATCTAATGGCAGCTATCGCGCATGCTGAACGAGAACACGCACTCCTGTCGGCCAGCGCCGCCCATCGCTGGCTGGCTTGCACGCCAAGTGTTCGACTCGAGGAACAATTCCCGGATACCACGTCGCCATATGCCCAGGAAGGGACATTAGCCCATGAAATTGCTGAACTCAAATTACGAAAATATTTCATTGAACCTATGAGCCAACGTTCTTTCTCTGCGAAACTGAACAAATTCAAAAAGCACGAATTGTTCCAGGAAGAAATGCTGAAACATACCGACACCTACCTTGAATATCTGAAAGAGATTACGCTCGCTTTTCCATCTAAACCGTATGTAGCCGTAGAAAAAAGAGTGGATTACAGTGCCTATGCGCCTGGCGGGTTCGGTACTTGTGACTGCATCATCATTCACGGTGAACATCTGTATGTCACCGATTTTAAGTATGGTAAAGGCGTTCCTGTGAGTGCTGAAAACAATCCGCAGATGAAACTGTACGCTCTTGGTGCTTATTTGGAATACAGTTTGCTATATCCTATTCAGCATGTTCACTTAACCATTGTGCAGCCGAGATTAGACAGCATTTCGGAATGGTCTCTTTCTATCGACGAGTTGTTGGCTTGGGGCGAAGAAATTAAGCCGATTGCACAAAAAGCGTTCAACGGTGAGGGGGATTTTGTTCCAGGAGAACATTGCAAATTCTGTCGTGCCAAAGCGCAATGCCGAGCAAGAGCTGATCAATATACAGCTCTCGAGGACTTCAAGTTGATGAAACCACCTCTTATCAGCAATGAGGAGGTAGGGGCTATTTTAGAAAAGGCGCAACACATTGAAGCATGGGTGAAGGACTTAAAAGAATACGCTCTTGCTGAATGTTTGAAAGGCAATGAGATTCCTGGATGGAAAGCGGTAGAGGGAAGAAGTACACGGCAATTTGCCGATTTAGATAAAGCATTTGAGCATCTTAAACAAAATGGTATCGATGAAGCAATGCTTTATGAACGTGTACCTTTAACTGTTGCCAAAATTGAAAAAGTGCTTAAGAAAGCAGAGTTTACTAGATTGCTAGAAGAGCCTGGTTTTGTTGTAAAAACACCTGGTAAACCTGCTCTCGTTCCAATCTCGGACAAACGTGAAGCAATTACTGCTGCACCTGATGCGGCAGATGATTTTCAATAAAACACTAAAACGAAAGGGAGAAGTGATAGTATGGCAAATCAAAATCCAACTCGTGTTGTAACTGGAGAAGTCCGTTTCTCTTACGTCAATCTATTAAAACCGCGTGAAAATCAGTTCGGAGGAGAGCCGAAATATAGCGTCACAATTCTTCTTCCAAAGTCTGATGTTATGACAAAGCAAAAAATCGATGCAGCCATTCAAGCAGCCAAAGAAATTGGTAAGCAAAAATGCTGGAGTGGGGTCATTCCTCCAGTTGTGGCCATCCCAATCTATGATGGGGACGGTGTGCGTCCATCAGATGGCATGCCGTTCGGTGAAGAGTGCAAAGGACATTGGGTGTTCACGGCAACATCGAAAGTGGACCAACCGCCAAAAATCGTGGACATTCATTTGAATCCGATCATGGATCCAACTGAAATTTATTCCGGTATGTATGGCCGCATTGCCGTCAATTTTGCACCATACAACCAAGCAGGGAAAAAAGGCATTGGCTGCTACATCAGTACCAACGTGCAGAAAACGCGCGACGGTGAGCCGTTAGGGGCAGCTGCACCAGCTGCGGAAGATGATTTCGGGGGACCTGCACCACAACCAAATGTTCAAGCTCAAATGCCGTACGGTATGCAACAACCGGCACAACCGTATCAACAAGTTCCGCCAAGTTATGCACCGGGATATCAACAACAACCACAACAATATGATCCTATTACAGGACAACCTATTAACGGTGGAGTGTACGGAATATGATCCGTACACTCAACATCGACATCGAGACGTATTCATCCGTAGACATTCAAAAATCGGGGCTCTACAAATATGTTCAGAGCCCTGACTTTGAAATCCTACTCTTTGCCTATTCAGTCAATGGTGGCGAAACGAAAGTTATTGACCTGGCACAAGGCGAGCAAATACCAATGGATATCATTACTGCACTTGGCGATCCGAAGGTCACTAAGCACGCTTACAATGCAGCTTTTGAATGGTACTGTTTGAGTAAATTTTTTCATACGCCACTCGAGCAGTGGCGTTGCACGATGATTCATGGTCTGTATTGCGGATACACAGCTGGACTGGATGCGACAGCAAAAGCTTTAGGACTGCCACAGGAAAAGCAAAAAATGTCCATTGGCTCATCCCTGATTAAGTTGTTTTGCACACCAACCACTCCAAACAAAAAGAACGGAGGGCGAACGAGAACACTTCCACACCATGAACCAGAGAAGTGGGACCTTTTCAAAGAATACTGCCGGCAAGACGTCGAAGTGGAAAAAGAGATTGAAAGAAGACTATCAAATTTCCCAGTTCCTCATCATGAACAGAAGATGTGGGAGTTGGATCAGTTTATCAACGTTTATGGCGTGAAAATCGATCAACAAATGGTAGATGGAGCTCTTTATATAGATCAGTTAGCCACAACTCAATTGATGGAAGAAGCCGTATCCATTACGGGGCTAGACAACCCGAACAGTGCTCAACAGGTGATGAAATGGTTATCCGGTCAAGGTGTGAATGTGGACAACCTTCAAAAAGAAACCGTATCAAAACTCATCAAGGAAACAACCGGCAATGTCAAAAGAGTGCTGGAAATACGTCAAGAGTTGGCCAAAACAAGTGTAAAGAAGTACCAAGCAATGAAAGAGGCAGTTTGTGAGGATGGACGAGTAAGAGGGCTTCTCCAATTTTATGGAGCCAACAGAACTGGTCGATGGGCAGGCAGACTTGTCCAAGTGCAAAACCTTCCTCGGAACTATCTTGAAACCCTGTCTCATGCTAGAGAATTGGTGAGACAAAAGAAATATGAAGCTCTGAAACTCATCTACGGAAATGTTCCCGATACACTTTCACAACTCATACGAACAGCGTTCGTTCCGAGTGAAGGAAACATCTTTGTCATCTGCGATTTTAGCGCAATCGAAGCGAGAGTCATTGCATGGCTAGCCGGTGAACAATGGCGGCTAGACGTGTTTAATACACACGGCAAAATTTATGAAGCTTCGGCTTCCCAAATGTTTGGTGTCCCGATTGAACTCATTAAAAAGGGCAATCCAGAGTACGAGTTGCGACAAAAAGGAAAAGTGGCCGAACTTGCATTAGGTTACCAGGGCGGGTCTGGCGCGTTAATCTCAATGGGCGCTTTAGATATGGGACTAACGGAAGAAGAACTTCCGGACATTGTGCGGCGCTGGCGGGCTTCGAACAAACGCATTGTTGATTTATGGTACAGCTTAGAGAATGCAGCGCTTTCCGTCATGAGAACGGGGCAGCCGGCAGGGGTAAAAGGATTAATTCTTGCAAGAGAAAGTGACATCATCAACGGTTTAGACTTCTTAACAATCACCTTGCCAAGTGGACGGAAATTATTCTACGCCAAACCGTTTTTGGCAGAAAACGAATTTGGGAAAGAAGCTTTGTATTATTATGGCTTGAACCAAACCTCTAAGAAATGGGAAAGAATCTCTACGTATGGCGGGAAACTCGTGGAAAACGTGGTGCAAGCCATATCAAGGGATTGCTTGGCCGAAAGCTTGAAACGTCTAAGCCTAGCAGGCTATCAAACTGTCATGCATATTCACGACGAAGTCGTGTTAGAAGTTCCAAAAGAGAAAGCAGACCTGGACCGAATCGCCGCGATAATGGGCGCGCCGATTGAATGGGCGCCAGGTCTACCGTTAAAAGCTGAAGGTTTTATTTCAGAATTCTACAGAAAGGACTGATGCAAATGCTCGCATACGAAACATTCATGAAACACGCTGCTAAAGTAACGAAAAGCATCAAAGAAAGCGTCAAAGAGAAAAATCCAGCTTTGATTGGGGTAAAACACTTTGCCAACGGCGATGCGGTTGTAAGTGATGCAATTCGCATTTACCTGGCGAAGAGGATACATGATCGTACTGATGAAGCGATTATCACGCCGGACGGAAAGAAAGTTAAAACGGCATATCCAGATATTTCACGGTTTTTCAGAGAAGATGAACCTGGACAAGAAGTAAAGCTTGATTTGCCAGAAATTTTAACAGCTACAGACATTATATATTCAGTCGGACGTTTGGCGAAAGAGCTTGTTATTTGTGAACTAAAAGAGGATCATATTCGTTTTGTTTCGCATGAACTAAAAATCTTTTACTCATTACCAATCTTTCAATTTAATGTGTATATGAACGTTGAATATTTGCTCGATGCTCTAAAACTAATCAAAGCTAGTAATTCTAAAACAGTTGTTTTGAAATTTTATGACCGTCTCAAACCCTTACGAATTGAGAATGAAGATGGTTCATTACTCATTCTTATATTACCGATTCGGATGTATTAAAGGAGGTGCTCTCATTGAAAATCATAAGCGGTAACTTTGAAAATTTAAAGTCAGAAATGAAACTGCACCTTGAAAATGTCAAAAGAAAAATAAAAATCTATGAATCAGAACGAAAACGGAAAAAGTATTTGAACGAATACGAACAAAAGAAATTGCAAGAATTATATAACCTAAAACGGATTTATACGCCGACAAATGTTTTACCGGTAAAAATTAACGGCACGAATCTGGTGATTGATTTTAAAATCTATCAATCTTTTATGAAAAAGATTCAACCTTTTACATTTCAAATTATAACATCGTCTAATCGATTATGTATCGAATACCAAACCGACACTCATTCTAAAGGTTGTTTAGAACTGTATGATTTATCCTCTTTCTTTTCCAACTTTCAAAACATTCCCGTTGGAGGGATAGACAGAAAGGAGCGCTTATAATGTCTGACTTAAAAGACATTATACTGCGAAAAGGTAGTATTCAAACAATGTCTTTTGAACAAGTTTTTCAGCGCTATCAAAACTTACTTAAAAAGAAAGCTTATTCTTGGTCTACTACTTATAGATATGAATTTGATGAATTGTTCCAAGTTGCTTCAATCGCTTTATGGCAAGCATATAGAAAATACGACTCTTCTAAATATCCAATCCCTTTTGGTGCACTTGCTGTCAAATATATTGATTACTCTCTATTAGCTTATCACAATAAACACAAACCTAAATTTGATCGGGAAACTTCCCAAATTAAATCCATAATGAGTCTCCATCAGCTTGTCATAGACAAAGATGGGGAGGGAACGGAGCTTATGGAACTAATTGGGCAAGAAGAAACGTTCACAGAGGAAACCGTTGACCGAATTGTAATTGATAGCTTGTTTAAGAAATTCTCTAATCAGCAGAGACAAGATATTTTAGATTACATCAACGGTCATAAATTTAAGGAAATGGCTGAATCAAAAGGAGTTTCGAGCCAGGTCGTTTCATCAAGAATTCGAAGCTCTTTCTTAAAATTCCGTACCATGTATATAAAGGAGATGCTCTCATGAGGGGATCCACTTGGACAGAAGAAGAGAAAGAGTTTTTAGCAAATAACTGGCACAAAGGCCGTGAATATTGTGCAAAAAAACTAAATCGCACCGTGACCGCAGTAAACGTTAAAGCTAAACGTATGGGATTAGGTGGGTGTATAAAAAACTCCCACTTCTTAACTGCACAAAATGTTGCTGATTTGCTCGGGGTGGATATTAAACGCGTCTTAAATTGGGTTCAAAAAGGTCTTCTTCGTTTTAGTCTTGCGAAAGCGAAACGAAAAATTTATTTAATAGAGCTCGAAGAGTTGGAAAGGTTTTTAAAAGAAAACCTAGATTTATGGGATAGTAGAAAAATGAAAGGTTCCTTATGGATTAATGACCCTGATTGGCTTGTACAAAAGAGAAAATCTGACCGTTCCAGACCTGCCAACGAGGGTAAGAAATGGACGCCAGAGGAAGACAAAAAAGCTATCTCTCTTTTTAAAACAGGAGATTACACTTACGCACAAATTGGTGAATTGTTAGGTCGTAGTGGTAATTCGGTAGAAAGACGAATAAGCCGACTGGACGTTTGGGGAACAGGAGAGTTCATCAGGGATAAGCGATGACTGGAACAACTATTTTACAGGTGTGAAAGGAGCGAATAAACAGTGAACCTTCAAAAATTGTTTGAGTTGCAGCGCCATTTGGATGAACGGATTATTCGTGAAAAAGGTCTCGGAGAAGAAGAGTTGATACCTAAAAAAATAATGGCCTTTCTCATAGAGTTGGGTGAACTGGCCAACGAATTACCGGAAATCTTTAAATTTTGGAGCAATAAGAAAAACAATTACGAAAAAGCACTGGTTGAATATGTTGACGGTTTACATTTTCTTCTGTCTATCGGACTAGAGCAAGGCGTTCTATATCAATGTATGACTATTCATCCGATTAAGCAAGCAACAGTATTCGAACAGTTTGCTGCAATATATCTTTATGCTAGCGCTTATTGGGCACATGGTTATAGTCGTTTGTTTAATGCTTACATTGGACTTGGTGAGATGCTCGGTTTCACCTGGGAGCAGATTGAGAAAGCCTATATGCAGAAGAATACGGTGAATCACCAGCGCCAGGAGAGTGGGTATTGATGAGCCTGCGACGCAAAATCAAACGTGAGAGGGAGGAAACAGCTTCTCCCTTTCGCCTAGAGATCATGACTGCATGGAATCGTGGATTTGACGCAGGAGCCAAGCGACAAAATGAATTGGATACAAAAATTATATTGGAGTGGCTTGGAAAATTGGAAGAAATCCCGGGAATTGGGTCAAAGATGGCATGGAGAATCCGGGAGCATTATTTGGAGTTCATGAAGGGGAAGAGAGAGGAATAAAACAAACGATGATACGTAGTACGAAGATGATATGTAATTGGCAAATCTCATACAGGAAAGAGAGGGAAGGCAATGCTCAAACCGATTACTCAAGAACAAAAATTATGGTACTCCATTGGATATTTAAAGGCTCGAGTGGAATGTTTATCAGAAAAACACGGAATCTCGAAAGAAGCCGTGTTTGATATGCTAGTCCAAGAACTCAAGAAGCAGTCTCCAAACAGTAAAAAGAACTAGGTGATCCTTTATGCAATACGACAGACAAATCACAATATCAGCTGCAGGGAATCGAAAAGCCACGCAATGGCCAGCTCAAACGCTGTATTGGTCAGAGATGGTGGACAGGCTCCGTACAGCCGTACGAGGTACGGAAACCCTGGCGGAATACCTCAAATTACCCAAACGTGAACAGGATGAATTGAAAGACGTCGGTGGGTTTGTTGGCGGGAAACTGGCCAACAATCGCCGAAAAGCCAATCACGTCATCGGCAGGGACTTGATCACGTTGGATATGGATAACATTCCTGCCGGTGGCACGAATGACGTGTTACGTCGTCTTGAAGGGCTCGGCTGCGCGTATGCGGTGTACAGCACCCGTAAACATGAAGAAGCAAAACCGCGTTTACGGGTGATTGTCCCGTTGAACCGAACAGCCACAGCCGATGAATATGAGCCGTTGGCAAGAAAACTAGCTTCTATCATTGGTATTCAGTTCATGGACCCAACCACATTTCAAGCGCATCGACTCATGTATTGGCCATCTTGTTGTGCAGATAGTCAATATGTATTCCAGTACGCAGACAAGCCATTTCTTGATGTAGACGGGTTGCTCTCGTTATACAACGATTGGCGGAATATCGACGAATGGCCGCAAGTGCCGGGAGATGAATCCAAACATGTTCGGCTGGCGGCCAAGCAAGGCAATCCTCTTGAAAAATCAGGCGTCGTCGGGGCGTTTTGCCGCCAGTACAACATCCATCAAGCGATTGAAAAGTTTCTCCCTGGCGTTTATGAGCCGGTTGACAGCGATATGAACAGATACACCTATGTTGCCGGTTCAACCGTCGGCGGTGCTGTTGTGTATGAAAATGGACTGTTTCTTTATTCCCACCACGCCACCGACCCTTGCAGTGGTCGGTTAGTCAACGCCTTTGACCTAGTCCGTTTGCACAAGTTTGGCGATCTTGATGACGAAGTGAAACCGGATACCCCGACCAATCGCTTGCCTTCGTTTACGGAGATGTGCGCGTTTGCCTTGAACGATGCGGGCGTGGCGGCCATCATCAACCAGGAACGGTATGAAAGAGCTTTAGAGGATTTTGGGAAAACGGATGAACATGTTCCAGCGAAAGAAAACGACCTGAACTGGATTAGAAAGCTCAAAATTAGTCCAACTACAGGCCAACCGTTGAAAACGATTGAAAACATTCTGATCGCAATGGAAGGGGATCCTCAACTAAAAGGGAAAATACGGTTGGATACGTTTTCTGATACGATTGTCGGAATAGCCCCGTTTCCATGGGCGCCAAGGGAAGATGAAACAGGGATGTTCCGGTGGACCGGCAAGGATGATTCCGGGCTGGCCATATATATTGAAAAAATACTAGGCTTTCAGTCGCGCGAAAAGCTCGAACATGCTTTGAATCAATGTGCTTCTAAGAACCGATTTAATCCTGTGGTGGACTATTTAAACAGCTTAAAATGGGATGGGGTTAAACGATTAGATACTTTATTTATTGATTACTTAGGGGCGGCTGATACGCCTTATACAAGGGCTGTTACACGTAAATCTTTTGTTGCTGCAGTCGCAAGAGCGATGACGCCAGGCATTAAATATGACACCATGCCCGTTTTAACCGGCGCGCAAGGATTAGGAAAAACGACTCTCATTCAAAAAATGGGGAAATCTTGGTTTTCCAACAGTATTGAGACCTTTGAAGGAAAAGAAGCCGTGGAGTTGCTGCAAGGGGTCTGGATTGTAGAGATTGGAGAAATGAGCGCTTATAACAAGTCGGATTTGAATGTGATTAAAGGCTTCTTAAGCCGGACGGAGGATCAATACCGGGCGGCTTATGCAAGAAAAGCTGAAAAACACCCGAGACGCTGCGTGTTTTTTGGAACTAGCAACCGATATGACTATTTAAAGGATTCGACCGGCGGTAGACGTTTTTGGCCAGTTGATGTAGGCATACAAAAACCAACTAAAAATGTTTTCACCGACTTAGATGGGGAAGTGGATCAGTTGTGGGCAGAAGCCGTGATGTATTGGCGGCTGGGCGAGTCGCTGATTCTAAGTGGCGAACTTGAGGAAGAAGCGAAAAGACAACAGGAAGGACATGCTGAGCAGGATCCAAGAGAAGGCATGATTCGAGAATTCGTGGAACGAAAAGTGCCAGTTGATTGGCAGAAACGAGATATCGGGTCAAGAAGACTCTACTGGTCATCGGAATTCGGCAAGATTGAAACCGAAACAGTGGAACGAGATCGAATCTGCGCAGCCGAGATATGGGTAGAATGCTTGGGTGGAGAAATTCGCAATATGAAACGATCTGATACAATGGCCATCAACGATATACTAGACAAAATCGAAGGGTGGCAAAAGCAGAAAAATCCTTATCGATACGGGCCTTACGGATTAATAAAAGGTGGATATATCCGCACGAAATAAGAACGTGCGTTTGTATACTTTCTTAGTATACTTTGACTTGTTTTGTATACTTACCAAAAAAAGGTAACGTATACCTTGTATACTTTGAAAAAATGAGAAAGTATACAAGAAAGTATACGCCCAATTCCTTGATACAGCTATTTTTATTATATTTTGTATACTTTGTATACCTTATATAAAAGAAAATAAAAAAATAGAGGATTTAGAGAAATTAGGAGCGTGTTTATACTGCCTAACGCCCTATTTTTACACTATATATGCGCATATGGAAACAAAGTAGACAAAGTAGACAAGCAAGGAGGCATTGGTCGGTGAGAGAAAAAGAGATTGAAGAATATCTACGCAAACGAGTGAAGGAACACGGGGGCATTGCCTACAAATTCGAATCGCCAGGGAATGCAGGAGTGCCTGACCGCATTGTCGTTTTTCCGGGCGGCCGTATCATCTTTGTTGAGTTGAAAGCGCCAAGGAAAAAGCCGACAAAGTTGCAACTGGCGCAGCATCGAAAACTAACAAATTTGGGATGTACGGTTTTAGTCATAGACAGCAAAGAACAAGTAGATGAATTCATCAAGTGTTACGGATAGAGGTGTTGGAGAATGAAGTTTATACCGCACGCATACCAGCGATACTGTATCAATCGACTACTAAACACGCCCGCGCTCGGCTTGTTTTTGGATATGGGCCTTGGCAAGACGGTTATTACGTTAACCGCCATCAATGATCTAAAATACAATCGATTTGCGGTCAACAAAGTGCTAGTCATCGCACCGAAGAAGGTAGCCGAAAGCACGTGGGACCGAGAAGCGAAAAAGTGGGATCACTTGCAGTTGTTGCGTTTTTCCGTTTGCTTGGGATCTGAAAACAAACGGATCCGGGCACTGAACACACCAGCCGATATCTACGTCATCAACCGGGAGAACGTGCCTTGGTTAGTCGAGTATTATCGGAATCAGTGGCCGTTTGATATGGTCGTCGTCGATGAGTTTTCGTCTTTCAAGAACCATCAATCCAAGCGATTCAAAGCGTTGAAGTGGGTACGGCCCCACATCAAACGGATGGTGGGACTGACCGGGACGCCGGCGCCAAACGGGTTGTTGGATCTTTGGGCGCAAGTGTACCTGCTGGATGGCGGACAACGGCTGGGAAAAACCATCACCGGATTCCGGGAACGGTATTTCGAGCCGGACCAACGGAATCGCGATCGAGTATTTACATATGCACCGAAAACCGGGGCCGACCAAGCGATTCAAAATCTCATCGGTGATATTTGCGTCAGTATGAAAGCAGAAGACTATTTAGAATTGCCGGATATCATCTACAATACAGTGCCGGTCAAGTTAGACAGTAAAGCCAAAAAAGCCTATAACAAGTTGGAAACTGAAATGCTTCTTCAAGTGGATGGCGCCACGATTGACGCCGGATCCGCCGCGGTTCTTACAAACAAGTTACTGCAGCTGTGCAACGGCGCCGTCTATGACGAAGATCGAAACATCGTCAATATCCATGACTGCAAGATTGAAGCGTTTATGGAGTTGATTGAAGGATTGAATGGGAAACCTGCCTTGGTGTTTTACAATTTTCAACACGACAAAGATCGTTTGATAAAAGCTTTGGCCAAAACAGGTTTAAGGGTAAGAGAGCTAAAGACACCGCAAGACGAAACAGATTGGAATAACAGACAGATTGATATTTTACTAGCCCACCCAGCAAGCACGGCATACGGACTAAACTTGCAGCAAGGAGGAAATCACGTCATTTGGTTTGGACTTAATTGGAGTTTGGAACTCTATCAGCAAGCAAACAAACGTCTTCACCGGCAAGGACAAACTGAAAAAGTCATCGTTCACCATTTAGTGGTTGAAGGGGGAGTGGATGAAGACGTGGTAGCTGCTTTATCAGATAAATCAAGCACACAAGAACGTTTGTTGCAAGCGTTGAAAGCGAGAATTGAAAAGGTGCAGGAGGGTGCATGACGTGAAACTAAGTGAAAAGCAAATAGAGACGATTTCGAAAATCGCCGCACAAGCAGTTTTAGAACATCTTGAAAAAGAAAGACAAAAACAAGAAAAAGAGAAACGTGATCGTCGTTTACGAAATACAAAATTGCTTTTAAGAAACTACCGAAATTTTAAACGTCATTGCGAATCAATCCCTCAAGAGCTGAAAAATTTAGACGAGCATTTGCAGTTGGACGAGTGGGGGAAAGAGGAACTAGCGATTGAATCGATCAAACGCAGTAAAGAACGAACGATGGCGATGGTGAAGTTCATCGATAAAATGTTGGCAGTTTATAAAGTGATGTGTGATTTGTCTGAAAAAGAAGAAGACAAGCGAAGTTATCAAACAATATATCTTTTGTACATTTCCGATAAAAAATTTACAGCAGCCGAAATTGCGACATGTCATAAAACTGACATTCGAACGGTTTATCGAGATGTAGAACGAGCGTGCAAAGCCTTGTCAACACTGATATTTGGAGTTGATAGTATCAGATTCTATGAATGACAGTTCGTGTCAAAAAGACGTCATTTACAGGTCTATAGGACAGTGCTATGATGATAGTGTGACAAAGTTTATAATCAGCTAATTAGGATGAAAGCAATCCGAATCGGATTGCTTTTTTATTTATTATTTCCTCCCATTTCGAGTGTCCGGCTTTGAGTCGGACACTTATTTTATCGCATTGGGGTGATCGGGATGTTTAAGTTATACGAACAATTATCTAACGATGAAATTCAAAAACTAAAGAAAATAAATCATACAAAAAAGACGGAGAAAATGAGCAAACGAGATTGGTTAGAAATTATGGGAGTCAATCGCCCGAAATATAAACGTGTTCGTGGGGCGATTAGGAGGAAGTAATTTATCGGTATTTTTGATGACTTCGTCATCAAAAATACTACACACGCATCGTTTTTTCCTTCAAAGAATTTTGTCTTGTTTTGTCGAACGGATGATGTAGGAAAATGATTCCTTTTGTCTAATTAAGTAGGTGAAAGGAGGCTTTTGTATGGAATTAGAATTAAAGAGAATAGGTCAACTAATCGCACCATGGGGAGGTACCCGTACATCCGTTGAGTTTTTCAGAAAATACCGCGAAGCATTTGAGAAAGTAGAATCTAAAGTTCATAGCTTAGAAAGTTTTGAGATATCTAAGTAAAGCATCTCTTCGGAGGTGCTTTTTTATTTGGAGGCAGGTGAGAATGTAGATGCGAAAGTTGACAGAAAAGCAAAAACGGTTTGTAGAGGAGTATTTAATTGATTTAAATGGAACACAGGCTGCGATTCGTGCTGGCTATAGTCCGAAAACCGCAGCTGAACAAGCTTCACGATTGTTAAAAAACGTTAAGGTTCGCGCGTATATAGACGAACGCATGGCGGAGCTTTCAAAGCGGACAGGTGTTAATCAAGAGCGTGTTTTGCGAGAATTGGCCCGTATCGCATTTGTGAACGCTCCAGACCTTATTGATATGACAAATGCAACCATTCGTGAAGACGCTACGATTGATGATACAGCTACAATCGCAAGTGTAAAAGTAAAAATCATTCCGACAGAAAATGGCCAAGGGGTGGAAAGGGAAATTCGGTTAGCCGATAAAATCCGAGCACTTGATTTGCTTGGAAAACGATTTGCAATGTGGACCGAACGCCAACAAATCGACGCAAATTTTGGCATCCAAATCATCGATGACATTGGTGGGATAGATGAAGCAGATTAGACTTTCTGAAATCTTCACGCCGACATTCCAAAAGGTCTGGGCGCTTGTGAAAGAACAGTGTTACTTGCGTTATGTTATGAAAGGTGGGCGTGGGAGCGCAAAGTCTACGCACATCGCCATGATGGTGTTGCTACTTATTATGAGATTCCCAGTTACGGCGTTAGTTGTTCGGCGTGTGGGGAACACGCTGGCGGATTCGGTACTGGAACAGTTGAAAGAAGCGATGGAGATATTAGGTGTGACCGAGTATTTTCAGGTTACAGTCAATCCGATGCGGATTACTTATCTACCGAGAGGAAACCGTATTTTGTTTCGTGGCGCCGATGATCCACAAAAAATCAAATCGATTAAAGCATCGAAGTTCCCACTGGCAATCATGTGGATTGAGGAGCTGGCCGAGTTTAAGACGGAAGAAGAAGTGTCCGTCATCGAAAAATCGGTGTTACGCGGACAGCTGCCGCCAGGAATACGTTATACGTTTTTTTACAGTTACAACCCGCCGAAACGGAAACAGTCTTGGGTCAATCAAAAGTATGAAACGCAATTTGTCCCTGAAAATACTTTTGTCCACCATTCAACGTATCTGGACAACCCGTTTTTGTCAAAGGATTTCATCGAAGAGGCGGAGCATACGAAACGAACGAATGAAATGAAATATAGACATGAATATCTTGGTGAACCAATTGGTAGTGGTGTGGTGCCGTTTGATAATTTGGTGTTTCGAACGATTACAGACGGTGAAATTAAACGATTTGATAACATCCGCCAGGGAATTGACTGGGGTTATGGTGTGGATCCGTTTGCGTTTGTGCGTTGGCACTATGATAAAACACGGCGAACGATTTATGCGATTGATGAAATATATGGTGTGAAGCTGTCGAATCGTGAAGCAGCCGAAAAAATCAAAGCAAAAAACTATCATCTCGAACCGATTATTGCGGACAGTGCCGAACCAAAGTCGGTGGATGAGATGAAGAAAGAGCACGGCATTCCGCGAATTAAAGGCGCTAAGAAGGGGGCGGGAAGCGTGGAATACGGCGAGAAGTGGCTTGATGACTTAGAAGCGATTATCATTGATCCGAAGCGCACTCCAAACATTGCGAGGGAGTTTGAATCGATCGATTACCAAGTTGACGCAGACGGCAATCCAAAACCAAAGCTGGAGGATAAAAATAACCATACGATCGATGCCACACGGTATGCGTTTGAAGATGATATGAAACGGCCATCCGTATCAATCTTGAAATAGAGGAGGTGATCGCGTGCTAATAGAAGATTTATTTCGAGCACCTTGGCATGAGCGAGCATTGGCGGAGTTGGCCAAAGGAATGATGACGGATGAACAGCTTTTGGCGGCTGTGGTTAAAGACTGGGAAACCAGCGAACAGCGACAGCTTATGTTGCTTGGCGAGCGATATTATCGTACAAAAATGGATATCGAGAAGAAGAATCAAGACATTACGTGGCGCTCGAATCAAAAGCTGGCGCATGATTTCGTGAAGAAGCTCGTAAATCAGAAAGTCGGATACTTGCTTTCAAAGGAGCCGACGATTGCGACAGAAAACAAAGACTATCGCAAAATCATGCAAGATATGTTTGATAAGCGTTTGCTCAAAGTGATTAAAAATCTCGGCAAAGAAGCGATCAATAAGGGGATCGCTTTTTTGTATGTGTACATCGACGAGCAAGGCGAGCTGGCGTTTAAAAAGATTCCGAGCGAGCAAATTATTCCGTTTTGGAAGGATAACGATCACGAGGAGATTGCGTCGTTTATTCGTGTGTATGAAGAAGTAGTGTACACGAACACGCAAAAGCAAAAACAAAAGAAAGTTGAGTATCACCATCCAAAAGGGATCAAATACTATGTGCTGGAAGCTGACACACTCGTTCCAGATGTGTTGGCCGGCGTAGAAACCAATTTTCATTTTACGATCGATGATCAACCATATTTGTGGGAGCGTATTCCACTCATTCCATTTAAGTATAACGAAGAAGAGCAGCCACTCATTGATTGTATCAAGTCATTGATTGACGATTACAATTTGCAAGCATCGGTAAACGCGGACTTGTTGGCAGATATTCCGAATTTCATCTACAAGCTTGTGAATTACGGCGGCGTTGACTTACAAGAATTTCTAAACGATTTGAACCGATATCGGGCGGTAAAGTTAGATGAAAACGGAGATGTAGGTAAGCTACAAGCTGATTTACAAACAGATGCAGTGGAAAAAGAGCTGCTTCGAATCCGCAAAGCTATTTATGAATTCGGTCGCGGTGTCGATACCCAGGATGAAAACTTAGGCAACGCAAGTGGCGTGGCGTTGCGATACCGGTACTCGGATTTAGATATGGACTGCAATATTCTCGAAACCGAATTCCAGTCCAGCCTTGAGCAATTGATTTGGTTCATCGACCAATACTTGCTTATGACCGGAAAAGGCGATTTCACGAACGAACCGATTCAAATCATTTTCAACCGCGACATCATCATCAACGAGTCAGAAGTGATCGCCAATTGCCAGGCGTCGGTTGGCATTCTTGACGATCAGACGATTCGTGAAAATCATCCGTGGTACACGGAGCAAGTGGAAGAACGATTGAAGAAGCAGCAGGAAGAGGAGCGAATGTATAACGGCTATCAAGGAGCGTTTCGGCAGCAAGCGAAGGATGGGAACATGAATGAGTAGCCGGGAGTATTGGGCGCAGCGTGCCGCGCAAAGAGAACAGGAAGCGCAGTTGATTGCCGACAAATACCTGGCGCAGATGCAGCAACGATTGAAGGAAGCACAGCGCGATATTTTGCAGCAGATTGAAGCATTTTACGCAAGGTATGCGAGAGATAACAAAATTTCATTGTATGAGGCTAAAAAGATTTTAACGTCTCAAGAAATCGAAGAATTTAAGAAAGTCGATTTGGTCCGATTTCGCGCCATGGCCCTCGAGGGAAATCCACAGTATGAAAATTTGTTAAACGCCATTAGTTATCGCGTTCGAATTTCTCGTTTAGAACTGCTTCATGCGCAAATCGAAATGATCATGCTGGATTTATACGGTGGAAAAAACGGGTTGCAACACTACACGTATACCGGTTTGGTCGATGTATATCACAACTCGTACTATCATTTCATGTACGACTTTGCGATGGCTGGTATACCTGCAAATGTTCAAATACTCGACGACAGCACGATGCGCGAAGTGATGTCCTATAACTGGAGTGGCAAAGAGTTTTCGGAACGAATTTGGGGACATGAGCAAGAAACAATGCAACAAATTCGAAAGTCGCTCGAACAAAGCTTCATCATCGGCCGGTCCATCGATCGGACGGCCAAAGAAATTGTGAGAGTGACGGATGTGGCATACTCGCGTGCTGAAGCGCTAGTGCGAACAGAAGCAAGCTTCTTTCATAACTTGGCGGCGCACAACAGCTATCGTGATGCGGGAATGGAGAAATATGAGATTTTGGCCACGCTCGATATGCGAACATCGGATATTTGTAGATACCAAGACGGCAAGGTTTATAACGTGAAAGATTACAAACCAGGAACAAATGCACCACCGTTTCATGTACGCTGCCGAACGACGACGATTCCGTATTTTGATGAATCGGAATACACACATGGCGAAAAACGTCAGTCGATGAATGGGTTGGTGGATTCCGTTTCGTATGATGAGTGGTATAATAGACACATCAAAGGGAATACACTGGAGATAAGGAATCCTGGACAGTACTCCAAGCAATATCTTCAAAAAATGAATGATACCTTTAAATATTTTAAAAATGAAGGATTTTCCTTTAAAGAACATGCTGTGAATCGTGTGCTGGGTCAAAAACAAAGCAAAGGAAAAAGAAAATTTACAAAAGAAGATGTTTTAGATGTGCTTAAGACAGGAAAAAGATATCATCAAGCAGAGGGAGATAAAACGGTTTATTTTAAAGACGGCATTGCGGTAATACAAGCTAATGATACCGGTGAGATCGTTAGTATTGTTGCTCGTTCAAAACCAAAAGAAGACTGGAGGGAAATCGATGGATGATTTATTGAGGTGTGTTGAAGATTATCTTGAAGGGGATTTGCCGCCAGAGCAATTTTCTTATGATTTTCCTGCTATGTATGCCTCATATTTCGATAATGCAGATTTAGATGAAAAGTATATCGATGCGTTTGATGATATTTCGGAAGCATGCAGTTGGTACGAACCAGATCCGATTCATAGGCAAGACTATAGTGACTACATTGGAGAAGAAGAGTTGAAACAAGTTGTGCAAGAAAAATATCAAGTGATTAAGAATTTGCTAGATAAAAGCACCTAACCAAACAAAACGGTTATGTGCTTTTTTATTTCCTCTCGTCTTTTTACTATTTGTAGACGTTAAAGAACAAAAGGGTTCGTGGCCGTAACCACGTAAAAAAACGTAGCCAGGAGGAATGGAAATGAAACGCGAATTTCTTGAAAGTTTGGGGTTGGAGAAAGAAACCATTGACAAAATCATGGCCGAGCATGGGAAGTCCGTTGAAGCTCACAAGACAAAAGTCGATGAGTTGAAAGCCAACCTTGATGATATGAAAAAGCAGCTTGAGCAGCGCGACAACGACTTAAAACAGCTAAAAAAGCAAGCTGAGGGAAATGAAGAGCTACAAACGAAGCTTGCGGAATTAGAGAAGCGATATAAAGACGAGAAGGCAGCATATGAGGCAAAAATCAAAGAAACGCAACTCAACAGCGCGATTAAACTCGCGATCAACGGAAAAGTGCATGACGCCGATTTAGTTGCTTCGCTTCTCGATAAAAATGCAATTGAATTAGACGAAAACGGCAACATCAAAAAAGGACTGGATGAGCAGTTAAAGACACTGCAAGAAACCAAGTCCTTTTTATTTGTGCCTGAAGACAGCAACCAACCAAAAATTACAGGTATCAAGCCGGCTGAGGGGAGCCCGAGCGCTGGTAATGAACCAGAAGATCCATTTTTAGCAGGATTTAATTCTATTTAAAACAAACAGGAGGTTGTGAACTATGCCAATTAACTACGCTGAAAAGTATGCACCGTATGTTGATGAACGTTTTAAAAAGCAATCTCTTTCGGAGGGGGCCATCAACCAAGATTTAGAATGGGTCGGAGTTGAAACAGTCAAAGTGTTCTCGGTTCCAACGGTGCCGATGCAAGATTATACACCAACAGGAACCAATCGTTATGGCACGCCGGCCGAATTGGAAAACAGCGTGCAAGAAATGAAAGTGACGCGCGACCGTTCCTTCACATTCACAATTGATAACAAATCAAAACAAGATACGATGGGTGTCATGGAAGCAGGCAAGGCACTTGCTCGTCAGATTGATGAGGTTGTTGTTCCAGAAGTGGACATCTATCGTTTTGCAGTCATCTGTGCAAATGCTGGGAATACAGCTGTGGCATCGATCACAAAAGATAACGCATATGAAGCATTCTTAGATGCAACAACAACACTTACTGACTTAAAAGTGCCGTTGGTTGGCCGTGTGGCCTACATTGGTCCGAATTTCTACAAGCAAATTCGTTTGGACCCTTCATTTATCAAAGCGTCTGATTTAGCGCAAACAGCATTGATGAAAGGGCAAGTTGGGGAAATTGACGGCATCCCTTTAATTACAGTACCTTCTTCTTACTTGCCAGCTAACGTGGAATTCTTTATTACGCATCCAATGGCTACGGTGGCGCCTATTAAACTAACAGATTACGTTACACATGAAAATCCACCAGGCATTAATGGTACGCTTGTTGAAGGCCGAATCCGTTATGATGCGTTTGTGTTCGAAAACAAAAAGAACGCCATTTACGTACACCAAAAGCCAGTAGTGTAAGGAGTGAGCGATTTTGAAAAAGTTTAAAAATGGAAGTAAAATTTTAATCGCAAACAACGATGTTCAAGAAGCTGCCTTTAAAAAAGCCGGATATGAAGAAGTGGAAGAAAAGCCGGAAAAAGGGACGAAGAAACCGACGGAGAAGGCAGCTGAATAACGATGACAGTCCTTGATATTGTCAAAACCAAGCTGGACAATCCACCGTCTGATGATCGCTTGCTCTTGTATATTGAAGAAGTGGGGCAAGCGATTAAAAATTTCTGTAATCGCGATGATATCCCGGACGAACTGAAGTATGTACATGCCAACATGGTTGTCGATATGATTCGTTTGGAACGCAAAAATGATCCCGATTCATCGCAAGTGGTAAAGTCCATTAAAGAAGGTGATGTACAAGTGGCGTTTGATACGGCTGAAAAAAGTCAAGGAGAGAAAGCGACAGAAGCAATCTTAAATACGTATCAAACGCAGCTGTATCGCTTTCGCAAAATGAGGTGGTAGCATGTTGGTTCGGGATATTTTTTTAAAAGCAAAATCGGCGGTAGAATTCATGTACGATAAAACAGCCGAAATTCGACGTTATGAAGAATATCAAAAGCTAAACGGCGCGGATGGAATGGATTGGGTGACAAAGCACCAAGGAGTGCCTTGTCGCCTTTCCACTGTTGGAATGCAAACATTCAACAACACGGTTCAAGATGAAGTGAATGCGATTCAGTATTATGTCAAACTATTCATGTCAAGCGAATTTGATGTGCGAGCTGGAGATGAGTTTATTGTAGATGGAGTAAAATATGAGTCTGCAAAAGAGCCATTTGTGTATGTAACCCATCAAGAGGTGTTATTAATTCGAAAGGGTTATGCATAATGGGTTATGAATTCAGCGAAGTGCGGTTATTGAAGCAGCGTTTAGTGGAGCTCAATAAAATCGCTCACCAAGTGCAAATGAAAGTCGCTCAACGTATTGCACAGTTGGCCATCCGAAAGGTAAAAAAGCTAACGCCAGTTGATACAGGGAATCTGAGAAACAATTGGAAATATTATGTGCTGAGCAAAGGAGATACGTATTACATTCACATTTACAATCAAACGGAATATGCTTCTTTTGTCGAAAATGGACATCGAATTGTCATCGCCGGGCAAACCGTCGGCTGGGTAGAAGGACGGTTCATGTTGAAACTCACGATGAATGACATACAAAAAATCGCCCCGAACATGTGGAAACGGGAGATCGAAAAGGAGATGAGGCGGATCTTTGGAGATTAAAGCACTCATCATTCAACAGATTAAACAAGTGTTTGGAAATGTTAGAGTATACGACGAGAAAATTAAGCAGGGGCTTCAAACTCCTGCTTTTCTTGTACGTATGATTCAGTCTGAACAAGAACGGAAAATCAAAGGACAAGTGTGGCGGACGTATTCATGGAATGTTGTATATTTTCCACAATCGACCGAAGTGGATAGTGAATGCGATGACGTGTTTGAAACGTTTCAAACGGAATTCCAATATATCGCCAACAAGTATCATGTGCATCGATTAGAAGGGGTAAAACAAGACGATGCACTTGTAATCACATTCGATGTGTCTATACGCCTGCAAGAAGTGACGGACGAAACGAAGATGCAAACGTTAGGAGGTGTTTGGATTGGCCAAACAAACTGAAAAACAAGTGCGATATGGAAAATCGGCTTTTCTTCATGCACCGGAATATGCAAAAAACCGTTTGTTGCTTGAAGTTCTTTTAGATGATACGAAAACGTACACGAAAGAAGAAGTGGATTCCCTCTTAAATGAATGGAAAAAGAAGGAGGTTAAGTAATAATGGCCGGTGGCACATGGAAAACACAAAACAAAATTCGTCCTGGTGCTTATATCAACTTTGAAACGAATAGCCTAAACACAACGGTGCCGGATGCCAATGAAGTAGTGGCTATTCCTTTAAAACTAGACTGGGGCGAAACGAGGAAATTTGTGAAGGTTACACCTAACACGAAGTTTAAAGAAGTGCTTGGGAAAGATTTAAGCAGCATTGTTCCAGTTCGTGAAGCGTTCAAAGCGACTGGCCAAGTGCTGATTTTTAATTTGAACAGTGAAGGAACGAAAGCAACAGCAACCGGTGGAGGATTAACGGCTACAGCCAAATACGCTGGATTGGACGGTAATAAAATTTCTGTCGTCGTTACGGTGAATTTAGATGGGACCGCAACGGTGAAAACATACTTTGACGGGGCTGTCGTTGATACGCAAACGGTGGCGGATATCGCGGAACTGCAGCCAAATGCGTTTGTTGCATTCAGTGGGCAACTGCCGATATCCGATGTCACGTTGACGCTAGCTGGCGGAACAACAGGAACGACAACGAATGATGCGTATGCTGAATTTGCGGCAGGTCTTGATACACAAGATTTCAAGGTGGTCGCTGTTGGTACGGACGATTCAACAGTGAAAGCGCTGCTGGCGCTCAAAGTAAAAGAATGGCGTGAGAATTACGGCAAAAACGTTACGCTCGTCACCAACAATTACAATGCTGCCGATCATGAAGGTGTGGTTTCCGTTCTCAACGGTGTTACGCTTGAAGGAAATGAGCAGCTATCGGCAAAAGAAGCGCTGTATTGGTATGCGGCGGCCTATGCGAGCGCTGGAACAAATTCGCTTACCTATACCGAATATCCGGGCGCGGTAGATTGCGAGCGTAAAACACACGAGGAAATCGAACAGGCGTTGAAAGATGGCCACATCGTCTATACATTCAATCGCGATGCGGTCGTTGTAGAACAAGACATTAATACGTTCCGTTCATTTACGCCAACAAAAAATCAAGATTTTCGCAAAAACAAAATTGTCCGCGAAATGGATATCGTTTCAGACAATACGCAGTATATCTATTCCAAATATTTCATCGGGAAGGTAAACAATAACGACGATGGTCGTAACCTGTTCAAAAAAGAAATTATGAAAACAGTGCTGGATCCACTGGTACGTGTCGGTGCTTTGGAGCCTTACAATCCAGATGAAATCGTCATTCAGCAAGGCGATGAAAAGGACGCTGTGCTGGTGAACATGGGTCTAAAATTCGTCGATGCGATGGAAAAACTCTACATGACCGTTGCATGTAAGTAGAGATAACCGGAGGTGATGAATATGCCACGCGTGATGGAGTCAAAAGACGCCATTTCTTCGAAAGAAGGGATGTTATATATCACGATTGATGGGAAGTCTTATGAATTTGCTGAAATCATCAAATTCGATGCAACCATTGAGTATATCAAAGCTGAGGTAAAGCGTGTGGGAGCGCGGATGAATGGAAGTAAAATTGTTGGTGCGAACGGCAAGGGAAATATGACGTATTACTATCATCGTCCAGAAATTCGTGCTATGGCATTAGAATATTTGAAAAGTGGAAAATCACCGATGTTTGATGCCATGTTGGTGAACGCAGATATTACAAGCGCGGCTGGAAAACAGACAGCTGTCATTAAAAATATTGTGCCAGATAGCACGTTGATTGCAAAGTTGGATGGGGATTCAGACGATGTACTGAAAGATGAAGTCTCATTCACATTTGACGATTTCAATTTGTTGGATCAATTCAAAACCATTAGCTAAGGAGGAGTTGGTTGTATGAGCAAGTTTAAAGCCTTTTTAAAAGGGAACGTGAAACCGTGCGAAAATGTTTCACTAAAACTGGACCGTTTCGAAGAGCCTATCATGCTCCGACCGTTGACTGCCGGTGAAGCCGATGCCATTAACGAACGCTGCTTTAAGTTTCGCCCAGGCAAAGGCGGCAAAATGGAACGAGTATTTGATGTCGTGAAGTACAATCGTGAAATTTGTGTAGCGTCGATCGTTTATCCTGATTTGAACGATCGCGAACTACAGGAGTCCTACGGAGTGTTAGGAGCGGACAAGCTCTTTTCTGAAATGTTCCTTTTGGGAGAAGCCAATCAGATCCTTGAAAAAGTCACTGAAATTTCAGGACTGGATAAGACGATGGACGAGGAGATTGAAGAAGCAAAAAACTAATTGAAGAAGGTGGAGAGGCGTTCTACGCGCATGTGGCTCTCCACCGTTTTCATTGGCGTCCGCATGAGTTTTTAGAAATGGACCGAAAAGAAAAAGCGTTTGTGATTGCAAGCATTCAATTAGAACTGAAGAAAGAAAAAGAGGAACATGATCGCATTAAAAGTAAAATAAGGGGGTGAGCGAATGGCTGGGGTTCAAACAACGTTAGCGCTAAACGATAAATTGACAGGACCGTTAATGAAAATGATTCGCGCGATGGATGCAACCATTCGCGTCATGGAAAAGATGGATGCAACCGCGAATCAATTGGATACAAAAGGGTTAGTAAAAGCGCGTAAAGCGATTACGAACGCATCGGCTGATTTAGAACGCTTGATTGTAGCTTCCAAACAGGCGGATAACTCTTTAACACCACTCCAGTCGAAGTTTACCAGTTTGCCTCCTCCAATCGGTCGAGCAACAGGTGCTGTTAAAGAGTTTTTTGGCGCATTTTTATTATCGACAGCAGCTTTTGCCGCCTTACAAGGGATTCAAACAGGAATTCAGTCATTCGTTCAATCATCAGACGCTTATGTTTCTACATCTGCACGTTTAGCTAACATCAATGACGGTTTGCAAACACAAGCAGAACTGCAAGAAAAAGTGTATCAAGCAGCTCAAAAAAGCCGGAGTGGCTATATCGATATGGCCAATTCCGTTTCTAAATTAGGATTGTTGGCAGAAGATGCGTTTAAAAACAATGATGAAATCATCCGATTTTCTGAATTGATGGGCAAGGCCTTCACTGTGTCGGGTGCATCTACTTTCGAACGGCAAGCGGGTATGTATCAGCTCACGCAAGCGATGGCAGCAGGAAAACTACAAGGCGATGAGTTTCGTTCCATCATGGAAAATGCGCCGTTGCTTGCAGAAGCAATTGCTGATTTCACCGGCAAAACAAAAGGTGAATTAAAGGAAATGTCAGCAGACGGAACGATTACGGCTGATATCATCAAAGCCGCACTCTTTAATGCGGCAGATGAAATTGAAAAGAAATTCAAAAACATGCCGTTAACATTTGGCGACGCCATGACCATGTTTAAAAACTGGGCATTTCGTGCATTTGAACCTCTGTTCATTCGGTTCAACCAGTTCGTGAACTCAGATGCGTTTGCGGTCATGGCGGAGCATGCCATGTTTTTTGTTAAAGTCTTTATTGCAGGGATGGACTTCGTCTTCGACACGCTTGAGTTTTTATACCGAGTGATCGGGGCAGTTGGTCGGTTTTTTGAAGAAAATTGGGCGTGGGTTGCGCCTATTCTGATTGTGATTGGATCGATTTTAGCTGGGATTGGTCTCATTTTACTCGGCCTTGCGGCGAAATGGTTGATAGTGCGAACAGCTACCCTCATGGCAGCAGCCGCAAAATGGGTATACGATGCAGCTATGCTTAGCTCCCCAGCCACGTGGGTATTGCTGGGGATTATTGCACTACTCGCTTTGGTCATTTACGCGACGGTAGCTTGGGCAGACCAAACGGCTGCGGTCATCGGGTTTATCACTGGATTGTTTGCGGCGCTAGGAGCTTTTATTTGGAATAATGTTTTAAATATATGGAATTTATTTGCGGCTTTGGCAGAGTTTTTGATTAATGTATTCATCGACCCGACATACGCAGTTAAGAAGTTATTTTATGACTTAGCGAAAATGGTCATTGATAATATGGCAGCGTTAGCTGGTTCTTTTGATAGTGCTGCAAATGCGCTGGCTCGAGCATTTGTTGCCGGAGCAAATATCGCAATTAGCGCAGTTAACGGCTTAATCAAAGTACTTAACAAAATACCAGGCGTAAACATTAGTACAGTTGGTAAATTAAGCGCTGGGTCGGTAAGCAATATCTCAAGTGGATTGAGAAACTTTGCTGCAAATCTCAAAGCTCCTACAAGTAGCAGAAATGTAGTCAGTATTCCGCGAATGAACTTAATGAGCATTCCTAATGCGTTTGCTGCAGGAAATGCAGCTGGTGCTAATGTCAGTAAGAGTGTGTCCAATAAACTGGCAGGGGTGCTGGATAAAGCGAAAAGTCTAATTCCTAACGGGAAAACAGATAATCCATTCAAGCAGCTGCCCTCTCAAACTCTTGGAAATCAAATCGCTAACAGTCCGGGGATGACCAATCCACTTGGAGATGAAAAAAACAAGAACCCTACTGGTGGGAAGCTCGATAAAATTGGGAAAATTGACGACGAGATTAATATTGCGGAAGAGGATCTGCAGGTATTCAAAGAGTTAGCAACGATCAAGTCCATTCAAAATTTCATCACCTTGACGCCGACGGTTCAAGTGCAAACCGGTGATATTCGGAATGAAGTGGACGTCAACAAACTCATTAGAAAATTCGAAGAAAGCATGGTCAACGAAATTGCGAGATCGGCTGAAGGAGTGTACTCGTGATGGAGCGAGCTATCTATTTTTCTATCAACGATCGTGAAATGTTTCGGTTGCCGATCAACCCCGAAAAAGTGAATGTGAAAACAGAAGGAGACGGGGAGGAGTTTACAATCGCATCGCTGGGGCGCGTAAACGTTCCGAAACACATGAAACTTGAAAGCTTCTCCCTTGAATCGTTTTTCCCTGCTCAACCCTCCCATTATTCGGGAACAACGTTTAAACAACCGAAATATTATATTGACTTGATTAAGAAGTGGATGGCAAATAGGCAACCGGTTCGCTACATCTATGTGAATGGTTCGTTTACGATCAACGAATTAGTCACGATCGAAAGATTTGAGTATGATGAATCGTTCGGTAGCGAGGATGTGAATTTTTCGCTTGAACTGAAAAAATACGTGCCATTCAGTCCGAAGAAAATGAAAGTAGTCAAACCGAAAACGACAACAGCGCCACCGCAAGTCGTGAAGAACACCCCGACGCGGCAAAACACGAAACCTAAACCGACAACATACACTCTGAAAAAAGGGGACAGTTTATGGAAGGTGGCGCAATATTACACAGGGAAGGGAAGCAACTATCCAGAACTGCAAAAATTAAACGGGATTAAAGACAGCCAATTGCGTAAACTTCCAATTGGTCTGGTGCTGAAGATTCCTCCGAGTTGGGTGAAATAAATAGTGGAAGTATTGATTGATAATCGTGATGGTACAGTGTGGGACATGCCGGTTTCAAGTGTTCAATGGAAAACAAATCGGATTGGCAAAGCAGGAACATTAGATGCGAAGTTAGTGCTAGAGGATCCAACGAAATTCCCGATTAATAGCGGAGCAGTGATTCGTGTAACAGATGGATCATACAAGATTTTCTACGGCTATGTGTTTGAAACAAGCTTTAATGCTAGTAGTGATTTCAGTGTGAAAGCATACGATCAGCTGCGATATCTCATGTACAATGACACGTTTGTGTTTTCTGCTACTACTGCCACGGCCGGTATAAAGAAAATTGCTGCCGATGCAGGATTAAAAATCGGAACGTTTGAAGAAACAGGATATAAAGTACCGGCAATGGTAGAAGACAATAAAAAAGCGTTGGATGTGGTATCAAAGTTTTTAGATTCTACCTTAATCGCAACCAATCGAAATTATGTGCTTTTTGATAATTTTGGCTCATTGGAATTACGAAATATCAATAACATGGCTATTCGAGCAGACGACTTCTATATTGGAGAAGAGAGTCTGCTTTTTGATTTTGACTATAAGAAATCGATTGACGATGAAACATACAATCGCATCAAATTGGTGCAGGATAACAAGGATACGGGCAAACGGGAAGTTTATATTGCTCAAGACAGTGCGAATATCGCTAAGTGGGGTAGACTTCAAGAATTCCGGAAAGTCGATGAGAAAATGAATGCGGCACAAATCAAGGATTTGTTAGACAAGCTGATTAAATTGCGGAATCGGGAGACGAAAACGCTAAAACTCAACTGCCTCGGTCATTGGAAAGTGCGCGCAGGATGTTTTGTATATATATATTTGAAGAAAATTGGCATCAAACAATATTTTCTCGTCGATGAATGCACGCATACCTGGGAAGGTGGCGTACACACGATGTCACTAGAATTGAAGGTGATCTGATGAGTTTAGTAGATTTGATTAAAACTGTTGCTGTGAAATCTGTGGAAGCGACAAATCCGGTTAATGTTTTGTTTGGCACAGTTGTATCCGAAAGCCCTCTTGAGATTCAAATACATCAAAAGTTGAGACTGACGGAAGATTTTTTAGTGATCACGGAACGTGTAGATCAGGCGAATGTAAGAAGGGGAGATAGAGTGGTTTTGCTGCGTGTGCAGGGCGGTCAGCAATTCATTGTTTTGGATAAGGTGGTGAAGTGATGGTTCTGCCTTCTGGAGATATTTTGCTCGAAGATTTGGAAGTGAACGATGCCTCTACTTTGCCTAGTAAAACTTATCGCTTGGACTTTGAAAACGGGCGATGTGCGGGGATGATTGATGGGCTAGAAGCTATCAAACAATCCATCTTCAAAATGCTAAGTACTGAACGTTTTAAACATCTAATTTATAGCGATGACTACGGCTTCGAAAACTTAACAGGGAAGGAAAGGCTTTTTGTCCAGGCGGAATTGCCACGAAGAATTGAAGAAGCCGTTCTACAGGATACGCGCGTCCTATCAGTTGAAGATATGAACATCCAATTCCAAGGAGATTCGGCTATCGCCTCATTCGTGTGTCAAACTGTATACGGAAAAATAGAAATGTCCAAGGAGGTGAACGGCATTGTTTGAGCATCAAACGTTTGAGGCTATTTTGCAAAGAATGCTCGACCAAGTGCCTGATGATGTTGATAAACAAGAAGGTTCCATCATTTATGACGCATTGGCGCCTGCTGCGATGGAATTGGCACAGATGTATACGGAGTTGGATGTTATTTTGCGTTTGGCGTTTGGTGAAACATCGACAGGTGAATATCTCAAACGTCGTGCAGCCGATTTTGGTGTTTACAAAAAAGAAGCCACATCTGCAATTCGAAAAGGTATATTTACTGACGAAAATGCGTCACCGTTCAACGTACCAATCGGAAGCCGATTTAGGCTTAATGATATGGTCTATGTAGCTACTGAAAAAATAGTAGATGGTCAGTTTCGTATGCGGGCAGAAACTGCAGGTAGTGTAGGGAATCAGGAATTTGGAAATCTGCTCCCGGTAGAACCAATTGAAGGGTTGGGAACGGCGATATTATCGGATGTTCTCATTCCTGGCGAGGATGAAGAGAGTGATGATTCACTTCGAAAACGATTTTTGCAAAAAGTACGAGAGCCTGGCACTAGTGGGAATGCAAATGATTATAAGCGATGGGCGACAGAAGTTGTTGGTGTTGGTGCGGCAAAAGTAACGCCTCTTTGGAATGGACCGGGTACTATAAAAGTAACGATTGTTAACAATGATATGCAGCCGGCAGCTAATGAATTAGTAGCACAAGTGAGTGAATATATCGAACAAGTGAGACCAATCGGAGCAACGGTGACAGTTGTTTCCGCAACAGGAAAGCCCATCGATGTTTCCGCAACCGTTGTTCTTGCGTCAGGATATACATTACAAGACGTACAAGATGTATTTGCCCAACAGTGTCGCAAATACCTGCAGGAAACAGCTTTTTCAACAACCTACGTTAGCTATGCGAAAATCGGAACTCTCCTGTTAAACACGCCAGGCGTAATCGACTACAGCGAGTTGACACTGAACGGCGGCACAGCTAATGTTGCGCTTCAAGATGACGAGGTGCCTGTTCTTGGTTCGGTTGTATTGGGGGTGTAGTGGTTGGCGTACCCGGAGAAAATTGACCAATTTCCAATCAAACTGAATAAAAAGCCCGACGGCAATCGGTATGCGATTGAAGAAGAAGTTGTTCCTGTCGATGGCGTGTATGAAGGGGAATTGCGCCATGACAACGTTGTGAAAGACACAGTCCGTGTGTATACAGGATCAAAAATGACAGGGAATCGCATCGACCAATTCGTTTTGTCGGTTCCGTCCGAACGCCCATGGCGCATGTCGATCAAAATTTTTGCGGATGTTCCGAAACTGTATGTTTCATACGAGACGCCCGGCGATACGGTCGAAGCTGATGACGTGAATGCTTTGCAGGATGCTATCACAGCCACACAAACGGAATTGGAGCGATACAAAGCCGAGGGGATTATCGACGGCGGAACATTTGTAAGGGGGTAAAAGAATATGCCGCAAACCATACGGATTAAACGAGGAACCAAGGCACAACTGGATGCATACGGTCCTTTGCAGCAAGGAGAAATGGGATTTTGTACAGACACAAAAGAAGTGTATATCGGAGATGGGACGCAAAACACATTTGTCGGCCGTGCCATGTCTGGGACTCTGGCGAATCGCCCGAATGCTTCGGCGGCTGGACGATTTTATTTTGCCACGGATGATGGGTATCTGTATTTGGATTCGGGAACGGCATGGCAACGAATCAGCGTGAAAAACCTCACCGACTTGAACGGAACCGTTGACGACATTGCAGATGGGACGAACTATGCAAAAGTGAAAAAGACTGATGTGACGAACGGTAGTGTCAATAAGGTTTCGGATGGCACAAAGACGGCCACGGCTGCCCAAATCCGAGACCATATCGACAATGCGACAATCCATCGCCAAATCAACGATTCCGGAACCGGCCCGACAGACCTTTGGAGCGCACAAAAAATCAGGAATGAGATTGAACTTGCGAAGCGCAACATTGAGCCGCAAGCGAGCGTGAAAAACCGCACCACTACAACGCCGCCAACTACACCGGCAGTCGGCGATCGATACATTATCCCATCTGGAGCGACAGGAGCATGGTCGGGACAGACGAACAAGATCGCGGAATGGAACGGTTCCACATGGGGTTTATACACGCCGCAAATCGGTTGGACGTGCTATGTAGATGATGAACAAAAGATTTATAGCTGGAACGGTACGGCATGGGTGCGAACCGGTGGCGCGCTGCAAACCATCACCGCCGGCAATGGTCTTACCGGCGGCGGTCAAGCGGATACAGTCACCCTGCACGTTGGGGCTGGAAACGGAATCAATGTTTTAGCTGATTCAATCGAAGTGAAGGCGTATCGAGGAATAACGGTCAATGCAAACGGTGTTGCGGCAAATATTGATGGTAGCAGCATTGTCTACGATTCAGCGAATGGAAACCGGCTCATGGTGGCGGTTGTCGATGGAGGAACGTTCTAAGGTTAGGGGTGACGGCCAATGCCAAGAAATGTACTCATCAAAGTTCGTCGAGGATTGGAGACCCAGCTTCCTACGCTTGATGTAGGAGAGCTCGGATACTGCACGGACACAAAAAAACTTTATATCGGAACAGCTGCCGGAAATCAGCTTCTACTTGCTGCTCAATCCGTTGGAGACATGCTCAAATCTATATACGACACGGATAATGATGGGGCAGTAGATCAAGCAGAAAACGCTGATACCGTGGACGGAAAACATGCAGCGGATTTCATGCCCAAAGGTCCAATCACCTGGAATCAACTGAAAGGGGTGTGATGAATGTACGGTCAAACTTTATATGGTACGACTCTTTTTGGAACAGATAATCAAGAAAATTCATTGCCATCCCAATCAGTTGACTTGTTTCAGTACCTTCCAGATTATTATCGTGTTATTCGAGAGTTTCAACAAATCATGAGTACAAAGGGAGAAGAACTCGGACAGCTTTTGTCTGAGATTAATAATCTGCCAAATCAGTTTTCCATTGATACAGCGACATGGGGATTGTCTTTTTGGGAGTCCGAACTTGGTCTTACTATTGACTCAACAAAGCCGATTGAGTGGCGCCGGGAACGGCTTAAGGCTAAACTTCGTGGAGCGGGAACTACAACAAAACAAATGATCATTGATGCAGCTGCAGCATTCAGTGGCGGCGAAGTGGATGTCATCGAATATCCGGCTGAGTACCGGTTTGAGGTGAAATTCATCGGTGTGAAGGGAATTCCGCCAAATATGGCGGGGTTTATTGAAATGCTCGAGCAGATCAAGCCTGCTCATTTGGCGTACAGCTTTAGGTACACATATACGGTGTGGGATGCAGTTAAAAATCTCACATGGAATCAAGCTCAAAATAAGACGTGGAACGAACTCAAAGTATACGATGAAGGAGTGTGAGAAAGATGCAGCTTACAGGGAACTTAGGTTTGAAAAAACCCGAAGGAACAGACGTCGTCAACATCGATGACCTGAATCAAAACTTTGATATTTTGGACGTTGAAGTAGTGAAAGTCGCTTCTCCTACCCAAAACGGACGAATGTCTGCGGCGGATAAAGCGAAGCTCGATGGTATTGAGGCTGGGGCGCAACGAAATACTATCACAAGTGTAAATGGGAAAATAGGAGCCGTTTCCCTCAGCGCTGCCGATGTCGGAGCAAGTCCGACAGGACATACACATACATTCGCAGAGATCACAAGCAAACCGACAACGCTGTCTGGGTATGGAATCACAGACGCTATTCCAGCGAGCCAAAAAGGGGCAGCCAATGGTGTTGCCACGCTTGACGGAAGCACGAAAGTTCCGGTTTCACAATTACCAACGGCAAGCACAAGCGCGGCGGGGATTGTTCAATTAGATGACTCTGTTTCAAGCACAAGTACAACGAAATCGGCGACAGCAAACGCGGTCAAACAGGTCAACGACGCTCTTGCTGCGCATTCGGCTGATACTGCGGCACATGGTATCGGGGATAAATCAGCTTTATTGACAAACAACAAAAGTACTCTCGTTGCAGCAATCAATGAACTTTTTACATCTGTCAGTAATGGAAAAAACCAAATCGCTGCCGCCATTACTGACAAGGGCGTTAGCGCAAGCGGCAGCGATACATTTGGTAGTTTAGCTAGTAAAATACAATCTATTACTTCGATACCAAACGAATTCAAAACAGGTGCATTTAAAACTAATTGGATATGCTCAAATATTTATACAGTTTTTGCAGATAGCAGTTACGATATAAGTGAATTATATATTTCACCTAATAAACGTTATATTCTTATGGTCGGTAAAGATATTGGTGGTGATAGCTTCAGAGCTGTAATATACGATACTGTTTTACAAGATATTGTATCGACTTTATCAACAACACTTACTGATTTGTGTGATTATGGTACAGGTATAGCAGATGATGGAACATGGATAATTGCTTATTCTAATAAAGTAAGAATTTACTCACTTGATGGAACTTATGCAGAAATAAGTATGTCTCCTACAGCATATGATATCCGATCTGCTAGTTTAAGTCCGAACGGTCAATATATTGCTATTATTTCTGAACGTGTATATCTAAGCGGTACTATTAATCCATATAAATATTATGTTGCATTATTTAAGAGATCATCAGGAAAAAACTACTATCAAATGGCGTCTTATACATCAGAGTGGCCTACTGCTATTTACAGTGCTGGTAGTATTTGTGTTAATAATTCAGGACGCTTATATTTTTCGGTAGATTATTATATGAATACTATGTCTAACACTGGCAGTGTAAGCAGTGGTATTATTGATAATTCTTTTAATACAGCTCAATCTTTTAAAGCAGATTTGAATACCGATAGAGTATTTTTAATAGGTAGAAATGGAACAAAAAAAATTGGTGGATTGTCAACTAGCTCTTATACAATATCATGGGAATATGCTTTTTCAACCAATGATACAGTATGTGGATTAACTGTGGATGGCGATTATGTATATGTTGCTGTGTATAATACTACTAAGAGAATAATGAAATTTAATAAATCAACAGGAACGCTTGTTGAAACAATTGTTTTTGATGACACTAGTGTTATTCCTATTTATTATGCACAACATGTTGAAAATGGTTTATTTATGATTATGTCAAATGAAAGCCCTGATTATGGACGAGCACAATTAGCTCAAAAATTATAGAAGAAAAGGTGGTCTATATGAAAGTGTTTTATAACGGTAAAATCGAAAATGGAATTATGACAGTAGAATTAACTCATTACTCACCTGACATGTTAGACGATGAAACGAAAAACAACGGAATTATTCTAGAATTTGTAAACGAAGAGCCAACCCCTGAATTTATTGAGGGGAAGCTTCCGATTAAAAAAATTAATGTGATTACAAAAGAATTATTTTATGATTATGTGGATTATATTAAACCAAAAACTGAAACAGAAATTATGCAAGAAAAAATTACTGAATTAGAAATATTAACAGGAAATTTAATGTTAGAGATTGCTACATTGAAAGCAGGAGGTGTTTCCTGATGTGGTTTAATACAATTAAACGATTCTATGATAACGGTCATCCATCCTATACGAATGAAAGTTTGAAAATCTTTGTGAAAACAGGCATGATCACAGCAGAACAATACGAAGAAATCACAGGTGAACCTTATACAGCGTAGGTTCTTTTTTATTGCGTTTTTGGACGATAATACGCAACAGTAAATAACACCTAGTAAGGTGTATTTTTTATGTCTTTTTTACAGAAAGAGAGGTTAAGTGATGGAACGATTCGAGGTTGTTTACAAAACCGGCGCAGCTGTAATCGGGGCTGTCGTCGGTTTTCTTTTTGGTGGATGGTCAAAAGTATTGATTTTGCTTATAACGTTAGTTGTCATTGATTATGCCACTGGATTTTTAGCAGGTGCAGTAGAGAGAAAGCTTTCAAGCAAAGTGGGCTTTCGTGGAATTGCTAAAAAAATCATGATTTTCGTCATGGTTGCGGTTGGACATCTCGTTGATACAGCGATTGGGACAAATCACATGTTTAGGGATGCGGCTATCTTTTTCTATTGCGCAAATGAGCTGGTATCTATTCTCGAAAATGCGGGGAGGATGGGACTGCCGGTTCCAGATAGACTACAACAAACCGTTGATATCTTGAAAGGAAGGGGGGAGAAAAAATGAAGATTGTTATTGACTTCGGCCATGGTGGTAGCGACCCTGGCGCGGTGGCGAATGGCTTGAGGGAAAAAGACTTAACGATGAAGATCGGTTTGATGATTGGCGACATGCTTTCTGACTATGAAGGTGTAGAAGTCATCTATACTCGTAGCGATGACCGTTACTTATCATTAGAAGAACGAGCAGCAATTGCAAATAAAGCTGGAGCAGACTTTTTCTTATCTATTCATATCAACGCAGGGGGCGGCACAGGCTTCGAAAGCTATATTCACAACGGCAACGTCAGTACAAAAACAATTGCGTATCAAAACGTGATTCATGCGGAAATCATGAAAGCTATTGGCAACGTCAAAGACAGAGGAAAGAAACGCGCAAACTATGCTGTTCTTCGTGAAACGAAGATGCCGGCGCTTCTGACAGAAAATCTATTCATCGACAACGCAAGTGATGCGACAAAATTGAAATCACAAGAATTCATTTTGAAAATCGCAAGTGGCCATGTGGAAGGTATCGTGAAAGCGTTCGGGTTGAAGAAGAAAAAGGAGGCAGTGAAGATGCCAGAACAAGCAAAAACGCAATACGACAAAGAAGTCGATGCAGCGTTTGAATTTTTGAAGCAACACGGGGTTGTGGCGCAAGATCGTCGTAATGAACCAGTGACACGTGCTCAAATGTTTTTGATGTTGCATCGATTTGCGAAAAATGTGTTGAAGAAATAGTTCCCCCTGCCGTTTGGCGGGGGATTTTTTTGTTTTTTGTAATTTTTTATATTAAAATGTAAAATATAGTAAAAAGAGATTGGGGGATATACCAATGAAATCAACAGGGGTTGTTCGTAAACTTGACGAGTTAGGTCGCATTGTTATTCCTATTGAATTACGCCGTACTTTAGGTATCGCTGAAAAAGACCCATTAGAAATTTTTGTTGATGATGAACTTATTATTTTAAAGAAATATAAACCAAATATGGCATGTCAAGTAACTGGCGAAGTTTCTGATAACAATCTTCGGCTTGCAGGTGGTAAAATTATTTTAAGTCGTGAGGGTGCGGAGCAATTGTTAAAAGAGATTGAGCAATGTTTATTAAATGTTAAGTAGCCTACAGCCTACTCCTTTGAGTAGGCTTTTTGTTCATAAAAAAGAAGGCGGAGTGATCCGCCTTATTGTTTTTCGTTTATGGTTAGAGTATTATCGTTGAGAAGGAGCAATCAAGGTATTATAAACCTGTTTGAAAGTTAACTTTACATGAGCAAAGTTAATGACAGGATCATTCGTCCCTTGGCTATAAACATAAATCGAGGTTTCCGAACCGACTAAAGCGATATCCGCTCCTCCTGATAACAGGGCTGTCATCGTTTTGTCGCCGCCCCAGGTTGTTTTTAAATCAATTTTTAACCCTTCCTCTTCAAAAAAGCCTTCAGATAGGGCAACATATTGTGGGGCGTAAAAAATCGAATGAGTTACTTCGGCGACACGCAATGTTTTTAGTTCTTCTTTTTGGCTGCAGGCAGTGATAGGAATCATGAGGAGAAGAGCGAGAGCGAACATCATAAAAAACTTTAACGATTTTTTCATAGCGGTATACCTCCTAATAAAAAATGAAAAACGAAGTCTACCATATCGTATGCATGGAGTGAAAATGTGTGAATGCCCAGAAAGGAGAGGAAAGATGGACGGAACGATTGTCGAAAAGCAGCGGTTTCCTTCGCCTAATCCGCATATTGACGTATATCTTGTTACATATATGTGCCAAGGCTTAAAAATTAAAGGGTTTTTGGCCGAACCGAAAGCATTCGGTATGTACGATGGGTTTCTCTATTTGCGCGGCGGCATTAAAAATGTCGGGCAAGTGCGTCTGGCGCGGATTACACAGTTTGCTGCAGAAGGTTTTGTTGTGATGGCGCCGTTTTACCGCGGCAATCAAGGCGGCGAAGGAAACGAGGATTTTGCCGGGGAAGACCGTTATGATGCATTGGCAAGTTTTAAAGTGTTGGAACATCATAAGAAAGTAAATAAAGAGCGAATTCATGTGTTTGGTTTTTCGCGCGGTGGAGCCATGGCGCTGCATACAGCGATTCTTGAACCGAAAGTACGTTCTGTTGTCGTCTGGGGCGGCGTGTCGGATATGGAGTTAACGTATTGGGAACGGCTCGATTTGCGCAGAATGATGAAACGAGTGATTGGCGGGACTCCTTCTAAATATCCAGAAAGATATAAGTGGCGCACACCGCTATACGAAGCAGAGCGGATTCAAGCGCCTGTGTTAATTATTCATGGAGAGAAAGACGAGAACGTGTCGGTGGAACATGCATATCGCTTAGAAAAACGTTTGCAAGAGTTAAATAAATGTGTTACAGCCTGGTATTTTCCTAAATTCACTCATTATTTTCCGCCAAAAGAAAATCGTGAAACAGTGAAAAGGCTTACAGAATGGATGAAAAGTCAATAAAAATCGTGATAGTATGTATACAGAAAAAAAGTGAAAGAGAGGGATTTTTATGGGAATGCCGTTGGAGTTTAATACATTAATTGTTACAAAAGGGAAAGAACAGCGGGTGGAGGAGAATACGTTTATTCTTGAAAAGGAAGGGTACCGGATTTATCCAATCAATATTCCGATTGAAGTAAGAAGAACGCTCCAAAGTGAAGCGAGCGGCCAAGCGGTAGTGCGAAAAATTGTGCTGGAAAATAATAAAACGGTTATTACGTATGAGTTAATCTCTTTAAATTCAATCAATTAGGACCGGATTTTAATAAATAAAAAAGCAGTTCCAATGATGGGGATCGGAACTGCTTTTTTATTAAGTTTACATGGCTGCTTCCACTTTTCTAGATGTCTAGCTCGGCTCGCAGTCGCTCGAGACATTTCGAATCCACACTGCGGCGGCAACAGCCTCCTCGGTGGCTTCGAAATGCTGGTCGCGACTAGGCGCTCGCCTCCGCTTTTCTTGATGTCTAGCTCGGCTCGCAGTCGCTCGAGACATTTCGAATCCACACTGCGGCGGCAACAGCCTCCTCGGTGGCTTCGAAATGCTGGTCGCGACTAGGCGCTCGCCTCCGCTTTTCTTGATGTCTAGCTCGGCTCGCAACGTGTCAACTGCTTGAATCAGCATCTTCGCGGACATGCGCCGAGTAATCGCAGGCGCAGCTTCCGGAAAATAACCTTCCTCCGTCGAAATGCAAGCATTTCTCGTCGGAAGAACATTTTCCTTCGGCGTTAAGCGCTCGCCTCCGCTTTTCTTATGCAATTGGTCCGCCTAGTTTTTCGATTTCCGGAGCAACGTTAGCGAATTTTTTGAAGTTTGCACGGAATTTGGCCGCAAGTTCCTTTGCTTTCGCTTCATATAAGTCTTTGTCTGCCCATGTATTTTTTGGCTGTAATACTTCATCTGGCACTCCAGGAACATGTAACGGAATTTCAAGGCCGAAAATAGGGTCTTTTACCGTTTCAACATTATTTAATTCGCCTTCAACAGCTGCCTGTACCATCGCACGTGTATATTGCAATTTTATGCGGCTGCCGACGCCGTACTCTCCACCTGTCCAACCAGTGTTTACTAAAAATACTTGCACATTGTGTTCATCGATTTTCTTGCCGAGCATTTCAGCGTAGCGTGTAGCCGGAAGCGGCAGGAACGGTGAACCGAAGCAAGTAGAAAACGTTGCCTGAGGTGAAGTAATGCCGCGTTCTGTTCCTGCTAGTTTGCTTGTGTAGCCGCTTAAGAAGTGATACATTGCTTGTTCTTTTGTCAATTTGCTGATTGGCGGCAATACGCCGAATGCGTCAGCTGTAAGGAAAATAATTGTGCTTGGATGGCCGGCAATGCTTGGGTCGACAATGTTATCCATCGCTTGGATTGGATATGCTGCACGCGTGTTTTCTGTTAATGTTGCATCGTCATAGTCGGCTATTCTCGTTTGCTCGTCTACAATCACGTTTTCTAATACAGAACCGAAGCGAATGGCATCAAAAATTTGCGGTTCTTTTTCACGTGAAAGATTGATACATTTCGCATAGCAGCCGCCTTCGATGTTGAACACACCCGAATTGGACCAGCCATGTTCGTCGTCACCAATCAAGCGGCGGTTCGGGTCAGCTGAAAGCGTAGTTTTTCCTGTTCCGGAAAGTCCGAAGAATAAAGCGACATCGCCCTCTTGTCCAACGTTTGCGGAACAGTGCATTGGCAAAATACCTTGTTCTGGAAGCATATAGTTCATAACGGAGAAGATGGATTTTTTCATTTCGCCGGCATATTCTGTTCCGCCAATCAATACGGTACGGCGCTCAAAAGAAATAATGATAAATGTTTCTGATTTTGTACCATCCACAGCAGGATCAGCTTTAAAGTTTGGAACGGAGATAACGGTAAATTCCGCTTCATGTGTTTGTAACTCTTCTTCTGTTGGGCGAATAAACAACTGATGCGCGAACAAGTTATGCCATGCAAACTCGTTTACGACTTGAATCGGCATGCGATATCTTTTATCCGCCCCTGCAAAACCTTTGAATACAAAAATTTCATCTTTACTCATTAAATAATCAATTACTTTATTATAAAGTTTGTCAAATACTTCTTCAGAAATCGGCTGATTTACTGCGCCCCAATCGATTTTATCTTTCACGGAAGATTCTTCTACTATGAATTTGTCTTTTGGGGATCTTCCGGTATATTTTCCAGTTGTTGCGCGAAGTGCGCCGGTAGAAGTAAGAATTCCTTCTTTGCGTTCAAGTGCTTTTTCTACTAATTGTGGTACCGATAAGTTATGAAGTGTGTTAGGCTGTTGCAGCAATGCGGCTAATTTATTTGTCACATCAACAGTGTTCATCTACAAAACCTACCTTCTTGTGATTTGTTTTAAAAATAGTATAACACATTTATTTTATTAGTCCATACTATTTATGGTGATTTTTATTTTTTATTTTACATTTATTTTCTCATTTCAGCCTGATAAAAATATGAAATTTTGTTAAAACATGATCTTCTTTAATTTTTTATTATGAGGAAAAAATCTCTATAAAAAAATTTGTCTAATTTTGTTGACTTTTTTTATATGATTACGTTATGATATCGTATTGAACGGATACTCTTATCCCGAGTTGGTGGAGGGACAGGCCCGATGAAACCCAGCAACCGTCACAGCATTATATATGTGAAATGGTGCTAACCTGTGGCAAGGCAGCGTCCTTGAACGATAAGAGTGAAAGGCGTGAAATGAAGGCAATTACCTTTCCTCGAAGTTGAAGGAAAGGTTTTTTATATGCTCATTTTTGGCTAAACAGTTAGCATTTTAACAAATAATAATAGGGAATGAGTACCGTGTCACCATAAAAGGACTGTCAATCGCCTTCGCTGATGCATTAAATGAATAAAAAGGAGGATAATTAGTATGTCAACAAAACGCCGTCTATTTACTTCTGAGTCCGTAACGGAAGGTCATCCTGATAAAATTTGTGACCAAATTTCTGATGCGATTTTAGATGCGATTTTAGCGAAAGACCCTAATGCCCGCGTTGCTTGCGAAACGAGCGTAACAACAGGTTTAGTGTTAGTAAGCGGCGAAATTACAACATCTACTTATGTGGATATTCCTAAAATTGTCCGCGATACGATCCGTGAAATCGGTTATACTCGCGCGAAATACGGTTTTGATGCAGATACTTGCGCTGTTTTAACTTCTATTGATGAGCAATCACCAGATATCGCAATGGGGGTTGACAAAGCGCTCGAAGCTCGCGAAGGTCAGATGACTGACGAGGAAATCGAAGCGATTGGGGCTGGCGACCAAGGTTTAATGTTTGGCTTTGCGTGCAATGAAACAAAAGAGCTTATGCCGCTGCCTATTTCTTTAGCTCATAAACTTGCCCGCCGTTTAGCAGAAGTGCGTAAAGAGGATATTCTTCCTTATTTACGTCCGGATGGAAAAACACAAGTAACAGTTGAATACGATGAAAACGGCAAGCCAGTCCGCATCGATACCATTGTTGTTTCTACGCAGCATCATCCAGAAATTACACAAGATCAAATTGTGCGCAATATTAAAGAACATGTGATTCAACCAGTTGTACCAGCGGAATTAATCGATGAAAATACAAAATATTTCATCAACCCGACAGGACGCTTTGTTATCGGTGGTCCACAAGGTGACGCTGGTTTAACAGGCCGCAAAATTATCGTTGATACTTACGGTGGTTATGCTCGTCACGGCGGTGGAGCGTTCTCAGGGAAAGACCCTACAAAAGTTGACCGTTCTGCTGCGTATGCGGCACGTTATGTGGCGAAGAACATCGTTGCGGCAGGACTTGCAGATAAATGTGAAGTACAATTAGCGTACGCAATCGGTGTAGCAAAACCAGTTTCCATTTCTATTGACACATTTGGCACAGGAAAAGTATCAGAAGATGTATTGATTGAAGTTGTTCGTAACAACTTTGACCTTCGTCCAGCTGGCATTATTAAAATGCTAGATTTACGTCGTCCAATTTATAAGCAAACAGCTGCTTACGGTCACTTCGGCCGCACAGATATTGACCTTCCGTGGGAACGCACAGACAAAGCGGAGACGTTAAAAGAACAAGCATTTGCTTTAGCGAAAAAATAAGTTTTTGAAAGAGGCTGACTAAAAAGCGAAGTGTCAGACCACTCACGTCACCATACATCGTGAATGGTGCGTGAGGTTGGACACTTATCGGTCAGCCTCTTTCGTTTTTAACATTCCCCCATGTAGGTGGGAGAGGTTCATAATAAGGAATGTATGCTGTTAAAAGATAAAATACCAATCATTGTTCCAAGCAGGCAACCCGCAAGGACATCAGACGGATAATGCAGTCCTAAATAAATTCTTGAAAGAGCGACACTAATGGCAAGGGGTAGAAGCAAAAAAGATAAGTGTGGAAAGGCTAACAAAAATGGGACTACCACTGAGAATACAGCTGTTGTATGTCCGGATGGAAAGGAATGGTCTTTCAACGGGTTTTGTAATACTTTTGTTTCATCTAATATTAAATATGGTCTTTGACGAGGATAGAGGCGTTTCATGATGGCAACAGGGATATGACTCAGCGTTAAGGCACAAGCGCTTGCAACAGCGGTCATGCGCCAAGCTTGAGGGAATAGAAATATACCTAATATTACTGTTAAAATCGAAAAAACCGCCCCGCCAATATGGGTAATATAACGGAAATAGAGATTTAAAAACTTGCGATCAAAATGACGGTTGATACTGCGGAAAATGCGACATTCTAAATCGTAAACATGATTCAGAAATTTTGTCATCATTGCTCATACTCCTTTTTAGAAAATACTCATTTATATAGTAAAACAATAATGTTTAGATAATACGAATTTACTGTAAAAATTGTAAGCGGTTTGTTTAACAAAAAAACCACGCTTCATTAATGAGCGCGGTTTTTGTATGATTATTTTTGCTGCAATGATTTATAATATTGCCCTTTCTCCGCATATTCGCGGCATACCCGTTCCATTTCACGTTTATCTTCTTCTGTTAGTTCGCGAATGACTTTGGCTGGACGGCCAAAAGCAAGTGTATATGGGGGGATTTTTTTTCCTTGAGGAACGAGACTGCCGGCACCAATAAATGCACCTTCGCCAATTTCTGCTCCGTCTAAAATAATCGAACCCATACCGATTAATGCATTTTTTCTAATAATGGAACTGTGTAAAATCACTTGATGACCGACAGTTACATCGTCTTCAATAATAAGTGGATGATTTGGACTTTGGTGTAAAACCGAGTTATCTTGAATATTGACGCGGTTGCCGATGATGGTTGGCGCCACATCGCCGCGAATCACCGTATTAAACCAAATGCTTGTTTCTTCACCGATTGTGACATCGCCAGTGATGGTGACATAATCGGCAATAAAGGCGGAATCAGCAATTTTCGGGTATTTACCTTTGTAAGGATAAATCATCGTTTCCTTTCCTTTCCTTTCGTTATAATTGACCGATTATATTTTAATTTTAATATAATTTTACAAATTTTTCGGCGATTCGTAAAGTTAATATTTAGGAGGAGATTCGTTATGTGGAAATGGGAAGCGGACAATGCAAAAGGAACCGTTGTCATTGTTCACGGTGCTGCTGAGCATCACGGACGTTACAAGTGGCTAATTGAAATGTGGCGTTCAAATGGATATCACGTTGTGATGGGAGATTTACCGGGGCAAGGAACAAAGACAAGGCGAAAACGAGGACATATTGAATCATTTGACGAATATATAAATGAAGCTGCTGATTGGGTAGAGGCGGCTAAAGCATTTCATTTGCCGATTTTCCTTCTTGGGCATAGTATGGGAGGGCTTGTCGTTATTCGAACATTGCAAGAAAAACGATTGCCTGTTAAAGGGGTCATTCTTTCCTCTCCATGTTTAGGGTTAGTCACTTATCCATCCAAATCGCTTGATTTACTTTCAAGGGTGTTAAATTATATAATGCCATCCATGTTATTCGATTCCGGTTTATCGGTTGAATTGGCGACGAGAAATAAAGAAGTTCATGAAATGGATAAAAATGATTCACTATACGTAACAAAAGTATCGGTTCGCTGGTATCGTGAGCTCATCAAAGCAATGCAGCTAGCTTATCGAAATATTGACAGATTTCCTGATATTCCGTTGTTGCTCATGCAAGGTGGAGACGATAAAATTGTTGATAAAGCCGTTGTAAAAGAATGGTTTGACCAGCTGCCAATAACAGAAAAAGTATACAAAGAGTGGAACAAACTGTACCATGAAATTTTTAACGAACCGGAACGTGATCATGTGTTTTTGTATGCAAAAACATTTTTAGATACACAGTTGCAATTGCATCGATAAAAGTTTCTTTAAAAGATGCGGTGTAACGCCTATAGAACAAAAACTGAAGTTATTGCACCAAACGTAGCTGAGGTGAGCTTTTTGAGAATCCCTACCCATCCGATTAGTTTAATGAAAAAAGTATATCTCGATGTATTTCCGATTGTACATCGCGAGTTAGCATACTGGAAGCAAAAAGCCGAAGTCATTCCTGATGCGGAACTGCGGAAACAGGCGCTGGCAAGCATTCACACAAAAGCATTTCACTGTGAAGGGGGAGCGATTCTTTCCATATTGGCAGAAGCGGATATGGAGGAATGCATTCGTTTTATCGTCGCTTATCAAACGATTAGCGATTATCTTGATAACTTATGCGATCGAAGTACGTCGCTAGACCCTCTCGATTTCCGCGCTCTCCATGACTCAATGCCGGACGCTTTATGCATAGACGCGAAAGTAACAAATTATTATCGGTATCGCCAAGAACAAGATGATGGCGGCTACCTTCACGAGCTTGTACAAACATGCCAAGATGTATTAAAAAAAGTAAAGCATTATGAAAAAATTGTGCCATTTTTGCAGGAGTTAGCTAGTTATTATTGTGATTTACAGGTACATAAACACGTGAAAGTGGACGAGCGTGTACAGCGGCTTGAACAATGGTTTCGCCAATATAAAGATCATCTTCCGCCGATGGAATGGTATGAGTTTTCCGCATGTTCCGGCTCTACGCTAGGTATTTTCTGTTTAGTGGCCTATGCTTTTACTGAAAAGTTTGATGAAGAAATGGCATTAAAAGTACGCAACGGTTATTTTCCATATATTCAAGGATTACATATTTTGCTCGATTATTTCATTGATCAAGAGGAAGACCGGTTAGGCGGAGATTTAAACTTTTGTTTCTATTATCCGCATCATTCTTCGTTGCTGGAGCGATTGCGCCATTTTATTGAAGAAGCGGATAAACATACCGCTGGATTGCCAAATGAACAATTCCATCGCCTTATTAACCGCGGTTTGCTAGGTGTATATTTATCTGATGAAAAAGTACAGCAACAAAAGGAGGTAAAGAAACTAGCCAAGCAGCTAATTAAATATGGCGGGCAAATTTCTTACTTCTTCTACTTAAACGGTCGGGTGTATCGGACGTGGCAGAAAATTTATCAACTGTTTGCAAAATAAAAAGGGGCTGACCCCATAAGTGTCTGACCTCACGCGTATTTCACAATATAGTTCATTTATCTAATGTGATGTCCTACATATTGTGTTGCGGGGTCTGACACTTGGCTTTTAGGTCAGCCTCTTTTTGATTGTCGTCGTTTATAATTAGCTTCCTCATTTATTAAGTAATATTCAAACAATATCGTTCAACAATAGAAGTTGAAAAAGCGTCCAAAATCGCAAAGTTAAAGGGTAGTCTCGAACATTGGACAAATCGTGAAGTGAAAAAAATGAATTCTTACTTACACTAAAGTTGAAATTTTATTTCATTTATTGCTTTGTTATTGCTGTGGTTGATTTTGATTATACTGTGGTTCTTCTTGCAGAATTTGTTGCATACGTTGATTCACTTGATCAATGATTTGTTGAGTTTGTTGTGCCGCTTGCTGATACATTTGTTTTGATTGCTGGTTATCAGTTTGCAGAGCAAACGTTTCAAAACTTGCCTGGGCGCTTTTTAAACCTGCTAAAGTTTGTTGAACTTGAGTTCCAACTGTCATTGATTGTTTCCTCCTTGTAATAGTACACATCCATTAAATTGGACTTAAATTTAAGAAATTATAACAGGTAATAATTTAAAAATATAAAGGGAAGATGGAATCATTCCGTCAACATACTTTGGCTATTATTCCCCCATTATCTAATCTCTGAACACATCATAAACTCCGTGTATCTGTAACATACTTTACTTAATCTAATAAAACGAGGGGAAAATAATCATGAAGAAAGTGATTTAAAAACGATAAATAAAAAAATAAATAATGAACATAATGTAAAAAGTCAGTACTAACTCTCTTTTTTGTGTGCAAAAGGAGGTAAATATGGAAAATCGAGTTTTTTATATTGCCCTAGGAGATTCCCTCACTGCCGGAGTAGGTGCTTCTGCACATGAACGGTCATTTGCGGCTAGTTTTTTTCAATCGATAAAACAAACGAAAGAGTGCCGATACATGAATTTTGGTAAGTCAGGGAGAAGCAGCGGGGAATTGCTGCAATTTCTTACTGATTCTCAAATCCGCGACTTATTGAAGAGGGCTACCCATATTACGATTACAACAGGTGGAATCGATTTGATTCGTGCTTATGAGAATAACGTTCATTTATTAGGATACATTAGTACGATCCAAACGTTAAAACAAAATTTACAACATATATTACACACTATAACTGAAACAAACCGAAATACTCATATATTCCTGATGGGGCTTTATAATCCTGGTACCCCGGATCATAAATTATATCAACTGGCCAATCAATTCATTCAAAGGATAAACCAAGTTTATGAAGAGACAGCAAAGGATTTTAATGTACATGCCATTAACCCTATTGATTCTTTTTTAAACAAACCTTACCTATTGGCAGACGAAGTTCATCCTAATGATTTAGGATACAAGGTCATAGCCGATTTGTTTCTAAGTAAACAAAAGTTGTCAGTTTCTACGTAATTATCTAGTGTAAGCTGCCTTTAACGAAGCATTTAGTGAATTCACAATAGGATTCTCAGTACAAAAAACTGTATTGTACTAAAAATGACGGACCTGTCCAGTATATCCTGTAGTACTTTCTTCAATCATATTATGTGTTGCACATTTCAGAACTTAACTGGTTTCCTTTAGAGTCTCTAATAAGAAAGTCAATAACACTTTATTAGCACTTGACCAATTGTTTGGCTATTTGCTCATAAAGTGTCCAGCGAATGTGGTGCTATTATCAGCAAAATAGCAAAGATGATTTAGTAAGGGGGGTCATTCGTGAGTAAGAAAGTATTAATCCTATCAGAAGCCGTTGGCAGTGGTCATACAAAAGCTGCGGAAGCGTTGATGCAAGGAGTTTCTTATCTTGCTCCTTCCATCCAAACGAAAATTTTAGAGGCAGGGCAAACACTCCATCCTCTTTCCGCAAGGCTGTTGTTTAATACTTATCTTAAAATAATCGTCCGCTCTCCTTCATTGTGGGGAAAAATGTATCGCTATAAACAAACCGAGCCTCTTTCTAATTGGAAAAAATTTATCATTTATCAACTATTTCACCGACAAATTGAAGTTCTTCTTCATGAGGAAAACCCTCACCTTATTATTTGCACTCATCCATTTACCAGCTCATCTGTAGCCAGACTAAAGAGGATGGGTTATAGGTTTACTCTTTGCTCGGTGATCACTGATTTTCATGTTCATGGGGCATGGGTTCATCGAGAGGTAGATGTATATTTCGTATCGAGTGAGGATACGTATCATCAATTAATCAATATGGGAATTCCAAAAAAACGCATTGTAGTAACGGGCTTGCCAATAAGGTCGAATTTTTGGATAAAGAAAAACAAACAGGAAATGCGGAAAAAATTAAAATTAAAAAATATTCCTACTGTCATCATCATGGGAGGAGGATTAGGATTAGGCGGAATCCAGCCAATTGCCCATGCTCTTTTAAAATGGAAAGAAAAAATTCAGGTCATCATATGTACTGGATTCAACAAAACACTAAAAACCGCATTGTTAAGAGATGAAATGTTCGATCATCCTCATTTTCATATTTTAGGGTTCGTGAACCACATTGACGAGTGGATGGAAGCGGCTGATGTACTTATTACAAAACCGGGCGGATTGACCTGTTTTGAAGCATTATCAAAGGGGCTGCCTATGTATATATATCAACCAATCCCTGGTCATGAAGAAAAAAATTGTGATTTTTTAATCAATAACCATTTGGCGATAAAAATGGATGATCCAAATCATATTGATCGTTTGATCGCAAGTCTGCTTTTTTCGCCGCAAGATCTGCAGTTTTTGCATAATAAGATAAAGGAATTTCAACAAAAAATAGACCCATTGGCAAGTGCCAAATTTATTGTTAACGAGCTTATTCTATGATGCCGTTCACTCATTTGGTGGTAAAATTCATGAATGCTTAACCTATTTCCAAAAGAAGCCCGCACTTCAAGCGAAGTTAAGTGGCGGGCAGCTCACATGATCAGTAACGTATCTTTTTGAATCGTCACATTCACCGGGGTTTTCGTAAGGACTTCGCCATCGCTTTGTACAATCATCGGCCATTCGGAGGTAACTTCTACTTCTTTTCCTTTGAGTATGGTAACACCGGGATGAAAAACATGCTTCCCTTTATACGCCTTTGGAAAAGTGCGTAACAGCTCCCATTTTGTTATGTTGTGTACGATACAAATATCGAAAAGTCCATCATTATAACAAGCATCCGGACATATTTTAATCCCTCCGCCGTAATTCGGAATATTGGCAATGGCAATTAACCATACATTGAAAAAAGCCAGTGTCTTCCCGTCAATCTTTAATTGAATGTGGACAGGATGGTAGTTTAATAAAGCATGCAAGACACTAAGTCCATATGAAAGGCCGCCTAATCTAATAAAATTCAACCAATTTTTATATTTGGAAGTATTGTTTACCTCGGCGACTTTGCCGTCAAAGCCGATCCCCGTTACAGTAATGCAGTACTTTTCGCCAATTTTTCCAACATCCATTTTTCTTGGCTTTCCCATTAAAATACGTTCCAATGCCTTTTTATAGTCCATTGGTATATTAAGAGCCTTTGCCAAATCATTTCCCGATCCTGCAGGGATAATACCCAAAGGTATATTTGAACCGATTAATCCGTTAGCAACATCATGGATTGTACCATCTCCGCCTAAGGCAACAACGGCATAACATTGTTCAGAAGCAGCTTCCTTAGCGATTTCTACGGCATGTTTTGGACGTTCTGTAAAACGCATTTGATAATTTAACTGTTTCTCTTGAAGCAACTTCTCAACCTTTTTCCAAACTTTTAGTCCGTTTCCGTTTCCCGAGATTTTATTGACGATAAAATAATACATATCGATCTTTCCTTTTTGTTAGAGATAATAAAAGTTTTACAGGATATGTGAAAATTGTTTATATAGGTAAAAAAGATCATTCCATAACTAGATTTAATTCCATTCATTTTACCATTTTAACGTCTGTTTTTAAAATACCAATGACTTCAATTCGGGAAACGAAACATAAAAAGATTTTTGACACTCATCTCATACTTGTATAGAACATGCTTCTTCCCCCATTACCTTATAAGAAAAACGTTGTTTTATGTATATTTTTTACTCTGGTTAACAAAAATATTCCATATCAGGGGGGGAAATGAATTCCATTCAATTTGAATACAGTGTACCGCGGTATGTCTTAAGTAAAATGATGGGTAAAGTTTCAAAATCTTTTTATTGGAATCATTGACGGTGTCGATTGGACAACCGTTTGGCTTAATGAGCTGCATATTAAAGGAAGCTTTGCGTACAGTACGGATGAATATCAAGGAAAGAAGATGAGAACGCTGCAAATTGCCATTGAATTAATGAGTAATGAAAAGGTGGATTTATCTCCATTGGTCACACATCGTTTTCCTTTGGAAAATTATCGTGCTGCCTTACAAACGGTTGTTAACAAAGGAAAAGGTTCAACGATGAAAGTGGTATTCGAACCTTAAATCAATACCTTAATAACACTAGCTTGGAGGGAAACATTGTGAGAACTTTTACCATTAGCGGAAACAAGCAAACTCCTTTTTTAAATTGGCTTGCAGAAGGAATAAAAGAGGAGTTTTTATCAAGAGGTTATACGTTTTATTAAGTTCCTGAAGAAAATATTAAACTTGTGTTTCATTTTATCGATCCTGAAAAACCACGGCCATATCGGAGGAAGGCTCAGGCAACGTTTATCGTTTCTGTTATGGAAACATCGGAAAAATCGGAAAATATTCATAAATCAGCCTATCCATATTTAGTCAGGTCTTTAGCGAATCATTTGATGTATATCTTACATCATGATGATGAAACAACGGATATTTATTTTCTTACACCTGAACAAGGGTTTTACAAATTGACGTATCGAAAAGGAGAAGAAGAAACATTTTTCAAACGTATTTATGAAAGGTTAGAACCGCTGGCCGCTTCGCAGTTAGTAATTAACAATGATTTTTATGATGATCTTCCAGAAGAGATGTGGAACGGCGATGAGATTACGAAATCATTAAGCGAATCAGGAAAAAAGCTTGACCGTATGAATTTACTTCCTGCTCCATTTCCATTAGAGGAATATCTCACCCCTCGTGATATGCGTCATCTGAAAAAGCTTTACGGAATAGGAGGACTGAGCTATGGAAATCTCAGTGCCAGACGGGACGGTCACAGCTTTTGGATGAGTGCAAGCGGAATTAACAAGGCAGATATGAAAACGGTTGGCGAAGATTTTCTTCTAATAAGGGGATATGATCCAGATAAAAATGCCATAAAAGTAAGCGTTCCTCCGAATATAACCCCAAAAAGGGCATCTGTTGATGCGATTGAACATTGGATGATTTATAAAGAACACCCGGAGGTAGGAGCGATTGTACATATTCATGCTTGGATAGACGGCATAAGGGCTACAGAGATTAATTATCCATGTGGAACGATTGAACTTGCAAAAACAGTAGCAGAGCTTGTCAGAAATTCGGAGGAGCCTTCTCGAGCGATTATAGGCCTTAAAAACCATGGCTTAACCATAACTGGTACGGATTTAAATGACATCTTTGAACGCATCGAAGGTAAAATTATTCCTCAAGTGCCGATGTCTTAACATGAATGAACAAACTTCATTTTCGTATTGCCAAATGAGTTGATCAACAGAAAAACCTTTTGCCGAAAAAGCAAAAGGTTTTTATCTTTTTTCAATCGCCACGATAAACGGCGGATGGTTAATTTGGTTAATAAATTCGTAACGGAGAACATGGGCTTTTTGTTGATCTAATGTTTGGACGTATTCAAGCAATGCATCACGTTCCACAGCACCTTCAGGATGTCCGTGATAAATAACAAGCACGATAATTCCTTCAGGAGCCATGATTTCTAACAGTTGTTCAACGGCGCGAATCGTTGAATCCGGTTTGGTGACAATTTGTTTGTCGCCGCCTGGCAAATAACCGAGATTAAAAATCGCCCCTGTAATTTTGCCGTGGTATTGCTCGGGAATTTTTTCAATGAGCTGATCATGGCTTGCGTGAAATAATGTGACTTGCTCTAATGCGTCATGCTCTCGCAGGCGATTTGTCGTATTTTCAATGGCTTGCGCTTGAATGTCGAAGCCGAACACATGCCCTGTTTTTCCGACGCGTTCCGCTAAATAAAGCGTATCATGTCCGTTTCCCACTGTTGCGTCAACGGCGATGTCGCCTGTTTGAACGGCTAAATCCATCAGAGTGCGGGCAAAAGGCAGAATGCGTGCTAGCTTCACTGTTTCATCACTTCTTTTTTGTAATATTTTCCTTGGTAACTGTTGCGGCGTTTTAATTCCGCATCAATTGCGTTTAGCACTTCCCACTTGTTTACGCTCCACATCGGTCCGATCATTAAATCGATTGGTCCGTCGCCGGTAATGCGGTGAACGATCATTTCCGGCGGGAGAATTTCCAGTTGATCGCATACAAGATGGACGTATTCGTCAAATGATAAAAATTGCAATAATCCTTTTTCATATTGTTTGACCATCGGTGTTCCTTTTAAAAGATGCAATAAATGGATTTTAATGCCTTGTACATCAAGATTGGCGACCGTTCTTGCCGTCTCCATCATCATATCATAGTCTTCAAGCGGCAGGCCGTTAATAATGTGCGAGCATACGCGAATGCCATGTTTACGAAGTTTATTCACACCTTCAACATAACATTCAAAATCATGGGCGCGATTAATAAGCAAAGCTGTTCGCTCATGTACGGTTTGCAGCCCAAGTTCGACCCATAAATATGTCCGTTCATTTAATTCCGCCAAATACTCAACGACGTCATCCGGAAGGCAATCCGGCCGGGTAGCGATAGATAAGCCGACAACTCCTTCAAGGTTGAGGACAGTTTCATATTTTTCGCGCAGAACATCAACGGGTGCGTGTGTATTGGTGAACGCTTGAAAGTAAGCGATATATTTGCCGTCTTTCCATTTTTCATGCATTTTTTCCTTAATTTTATTGAATTGTGTCACTAAATCATCGGCGCGGTCGCCGGCAAAATCGCCCGAACCTGCGGCACTGCAAAACGTACAGCCGCCGTAAGCAACCGTTCCATCGCGATTCGGGCAGTCAAATCCGCCGTCAAGGGCAACCTTAAATACTTTATGTCCGAATGTTTGGCGCAAGTGATAGTTCCATGTATGATAACGTTTATCGTCATTTGTATACGGAAATGGGTTGGACTGTGTCAAAACAGCTCCCTCCTTAAATGGCAAATAGTATCATTCCAGCATTGTAGCACGATTTATGAGAAAAATCGACATTTGCCAATCATTAACGTCATAACCGAAAAACGAAATGCACACATTAAATGGTGAGAAAGACTATTTTTTCATTGGAGGGAAGCATATGGCGACGCGGCAGTCAGTGGATGAGTTTTTACAACGTTGTGAAGATGTGATTCGCTACGCCAAGGACCAATATACAGAAGCGAAAAAACAAGAACATTACAACGATACCGAATATACAAAAGCGCAACAAATGCTGGAAGAAGCGAATAATGAGCTTGCCCATTTAGCATTAAGCTGCAATGCCCAGCAGCGTGAACAACTGCATCGCATGCGCCTGCAGATGCAACAATTGCAAAATGAAATGGTTTTATTAAACCATTAATAAGGAGAGAAAACAATGAAGAAACGTTCTAAGCAAAACAATCCGGAACAAAAAACAAGAAACGGCATCAATAATAACGATATCGAGTTAGGTAAAGATTTTGATCCGGTTAAACAAGCGAAAAAAGTGTATGAACAAACAGGCGGACAGCCGCAAAAATCGAAACAGCATGTTGAATAGCAATATAAAAAGAGTTTGCCGCGCTTACGGCAAGCTCTTTTTTGTTAAAAATCGTAAAACTTACAACTTTAACGGCATTGATTGCACTCGACTTTTTTCACGATTGGCCGCATTATGCGATATATGTGTTCTGTAAAAAAAGAAAGTGGAATAAATGGATTTGGATTGAGTTACTCCGAAGCATTATGAAGATGTTTAGAAAGTTTGTGTTATTTTCGTTTTAGCTATAATTTCTTCCATAACTAACTATATGCAGAAGCGAACTGTTTTCCCTTACGTTTAAACTCTTGAACAAAGAAAGGCTTTTCTGGAAATGCCAACGTACCGGTGAGAGAAAATTTAATAATAAACTGACAAGACTTAGTGTTTAGCTTTACACATTCATATCATTCGTCTTCTTTTTGGAATTATGATGGTTTTAAAGTGTTAACGTATATTCCCTAAAATATTTTGTGTTGATGAATTTTTTACTAAACGTAACGATCTAAACAAATATTCATATAATAACATTCAAAAATCACCGCATAGGCTTATTTGTTTTATGATAATGGCTGGAAAGCAAATAAATAGTGCTAGTGCATTTTTTCTCCCCTCTACTTGCAACAAACCGACAAATTTTTTAAAATAATGACTATAAAAAAATATTGGGAAATAACGGTGAAAAGGAGTAGTAGTGAACAAAACGGAATGCAGAGAGTTGACGGCCGGTGCAAGTCAACCGAAGTTTGTTCACGAACTCGCCTTTGAGTTGCGAACGTAAACGGCCCAGCGCCTAGTAATGTTCGCCGTGAATCTGCGTTAAGGATTTGAGTGAGTACACGCTTTTGTGTGCTAAATAGGGTGGTACCGCGGGAATTTCAACCTCTCGTCCCTTTTTAGGGAGAGAGGTTTTTTCATTACCCTTTTTGTTAACAATGATCCAAATAGAAAGAGACAGATAGGAGGAAAGAAAATGAGCTTCAATCACCGTGAAGTTGAAAAGAAGTGGCAAAAGTATTGGGAAGAAAATAAAACATTTAAGACGGTCGAAGATGACAGCAAGCGCAAATTTTATGTGCTTGATATGTTCCCTTATCCGTCCGGCGCGGGACTTCATGTTGGGCATCCGGAAGGGTATACCGCAACTGACATTTTAGCGCGCATGAAGCGCATGCAAGGGTATAATGTTCTTCATCCGATGGGATGGGACGCGTTCGGTTTACCTGCTGAGCAATATGCGTTAGATACAGGGAACGACCCGGCTGAATTTACGGAGAAAAACATCAATAATTTCCGTCGCCAAATTAAATCATTAGGTTTCTCGTATGACTGGGATCGTGAAATAAACACAACCGATCCGAACTATTACAAATGGACACAATGGATTTTCTTAAAGTTGTATGAAAAAGGATTAGCTTACATCGATGAAGTGCCTGTGAACTGGTGTCCGGCGTTAGGAACGGTGCTTGCGAATGAAGAAGTGATTGATGGTAAAAGTGAACGCGGCGGCCATCCGGTGATCCGCAAGCCGATGAAACAATGGATGCTTCGCATTACGGCGTATGCGGACCGCTTGCTTGAAGATTTAGAAGAGTTGGATTGGCCGGAAAGCATTAAAGAAATGCAGCGCAACTGGATCGGCCGTTCAGAAGGGGCGAATATTCACTTTGCCATTGACGGTCATGATGAGACGTTTACAGTATTTACGACTCGTCCTGATACATTGTTTGGGGCGACTTATACCGTACTCGCTCCTGAGCATCCGCTTGTGGAAAAAATTACGACGCCTGAGCAAAAAGCGGCAGTCGAAGCTTATTTACAGCAAATCCAAAGCAAAAGCGACCTTGAGCGCACGGATTTGGCAAAAGAAAAAACAGGCGTATTTACTGGCGCTTATGCGATTCATCCAGTCAATGGCGAAAAATTGCCAATTTGGATTGCCGATTATGTATTAATGAGCTACGGTACCGGAGCTATTATGGCTGTTCCTGCTCACGATGAACGCGACTACGAATTTGCGAAAAAATTTAACTTGCCAATCAAAGAAGTCGTTGCCGGCGGCGATATTTTGAAAGAAGCGTACACCGGTGACGGTGAGCATATCAACTCTGACTTCTTAAACGGTTTAAACAAAGAAGAAGCGATTAAGAAAATGCTTGAATGGCTCGAAGCAAACGGCAAAGGGGAAAAGAAAGTATCGTACCGTCTTCGCGACTGGTTATTCAGCCGTCAACGTTATTGGGGCGAGCCAATTCCAATCATTCATTGGGAAGACGGCACAATGACACCGGTGCCTGAGGAAGAACTTCCGTTACTCCTTCCGAAAACGGATCAAATTAAACCATCCGGCACAGGCGAGTCTCCGCTTGCGAACATTGAAGATTGGGTAAATGTTGTCGATCCGAAAACAGGTAAAAAAGGACGCCGTGAGACAAACACAATGCCGCAATGGGCGGGAAGCTGCTGGTATTATTTACGTTATATTGACCCGCACAATCCTGACCAGCTTGCCGACCCTGAGAAATTGAAAAAATGGCTTCCGGTTGACGTTTATATCGGCGGTGCAGAACATGCCGTACTTCACTTATTATATGCCCGCTTCTGGCATAAATTCTTATACGACATCGGTGTTGTCCCGACGAAAGAGCCGTTCCAAAAATTATTTAACCAAGGCATGATTCTTGGTGAAAATAATGAGAAAATGAGTAAATCAAAAGGAAATGTTGTCAATCCGGATGATATTATCGAGAGCCATGGCGCGGATACATTGCGTCTATACGAAATGTTCATGGGACCACTTGAAGCATCGATTGCCTGGTCAACAAAAGGTTTAGATGGGGCACGCCGTTTCTTGGACCGCGTATGGCGTTTATTCGTTGAAGAGAACGGCAGCCTTAATCCAAAAATCGTTGATAATCCTGAAACGGACACGTTAGAGCGCGTATATCATCAAACAGTGAAAAAGGTAACAGAAGACTATGAAGCGCTTCGCTTCAACACCGCCATTTCCCAATTGATGGTGTTTATTAACGAAGCATATAAAGCCCCTGTTTTGCCGAAAGCATACATGGAAGGCTTCGTAAAGCTATTGTCGCCAGTTTGCCCGCATATCGCTGAAGAGTTATGGGAAAAACTTGGCCATGACAATACAATCGCATACGAAGCGTGGCCTGCCTATGATGAGGCAAAACTAGTAGACGATGAGGTTGAAATTGTTGTACAAGTAAATGGCAAGGTGCGCGCGAAATTGCATGTGCCGGCTGATGCTTCGAAAGAGCAGCTTGAGCAAATCGCAATGGAAGATGCGAAAATTAAAGAACAAATCGAAGGAAAAACAGTGCGCAAAGTCATTGCCGTTCCAGGAAAACTGGTGAATATTGTAGCGAATTAACGTAAAAAAGTCCCTCACGATGATGAGTGGGGGACAATATATAGAAAGGGGATTTCATCATTCATGGAAGAAATCAAAGAAATTACAGCCGAAGAGCTAAGAGTGAAACTGGAAAACGGGGAAAAATTAAATTTAATCGATGTCCGCGAGGATGAAGAAGTAGCGCACGGCATGATTCCAGGGGCAAAGCATATTAAAATGGGCGAGATTCCGAATCGTCTAGACGAATTCAGCAAAGATGAAGAATACATTTTCATCTGTCGTTCTGGTAATCGCAGCGGAACCGTTTGCCGCTATTTGCAGGACATGGGCTACAAAGTGTGCAACATGGTCGGCGGCATGCTTGCATGGGATGGAGAAGTAACGAAATAGCGAAAAGCAACGAGGCGATCTCATCATGCTGAGACGCCTCTTTATTATTTTATTTCGGATGCAGGAACTTTTTAATATGAGTATACAGAAAGCAGGGGAGAGAGGAAGCCGTGTATAAGGTAAAATTGTTTGATAAAGAGCATGAAAAAGATTTGGAAAGTGCAGTAAATCAATTTCTGGCAGGATTGAACGAGGGACAACTGATTGACATTAAATATGAAGTGGCAGCCATGGAGTCGGAAGGAGAACAAGTTTATTGTTTTTCAGCGATGGTCATTTATCGCGATTGACTTAATAAATACAAAAAGGGCTGCTTCCTATCTGAATTATAAAAAGGAAGCTCCCCCTTTTTTGTCAACCTTTTTCATTTAATGCGCTCTTTGCTGCGCTCATTCCGGCAAGCCTTCCGGTGACGAGCGCCGCGGTAATATTGTAACCGCCTGTATAGCCGTGAATATCTAAAATTTCTCCGCAAAAATAAAGTCCCTTCATGAGCTTTGACGACATTTCTTTCGGGTGAATTTCTTTGACAGATACGCCTCCCCCGGTGACAAACGCTTTTTCAAGCGGCAGCGTGCCATGGACATCGAATTGAAATTGTTTACAGTCACGCACGAATGCGCGCACTTTTTCGTTTGAGATCGTACTTGCGGTTGTTTGCGGATCGATATCATTTTTTTCTAATAAAAATAGTAAATATCGTTCCGGCAGTAATCCTTTTAGTACGTTTTTTACCGCTTTTTTTGGCTCTGCTTTTAATAATTTCACAATCTCTTGGAAAATTTCTTCCGCATTTTTATCGGGCATCGCATCAATGCTCATCGTCACTGCATTCGTTTTCGCTTTTTTTAACTCTTTCACAACAAATTGGCTGCAACGAAGCGCCGCCGGGCCGGAGATGCCAAAATGAGTAAAAATCATATCCATTCGGTGCGTAATAACCGTTTTTCCTTTTTGGTTGAGTACGCTTAACGCTACATCGCGCAAGGAAAGGCCTTGCAAGACTCGCTCTTTAATGAATCGTTCCTCTGAAGTAATCGGTACTTCTGTTGGAAATAACTCTGTAATCGTATGTCCTGCTTTTTCTGCCCAAGCGTAACCGTCACCGGTTGAGCCGGTTTGGGGAACCGATTTGCCGCCAACAGCGACAACAACGCTTTTAGCAGCGATAAATTCCCCTGTTTTTAACGTAATGCCGATTGTTTTGCCGTTTTCGTACTCTACATCGGCGACGGGGGTATTGATGCGAATATGAACGTTTCGTTTTTTCAGTTCCTTCACAAGCGCGTCAACGACGGATTGCGCGCTGTCCGTCACCGGAAACATGCGGCCGTGGTCTTCTTCTTTCAGACGAATGCCAAGACGTTCGAAAAAGCGGATAATGTCTTCATTGTTGAATACGGAAAACGCGCTGTATAAAAAGCGGCCGTTTCCCGGGATATGTTTTACAAGCTCATCGACAGGCAGTCTGTTTGTCACATTGCAGCGCCCGCCGCCGGAAATCGCCAGCTTGCGTCCGAGCTTGTCCCCTTTATCGATAAGCAATACTTTTGCCCCTTGCTCTCCGGCCGCAATCGCCGCCATTAATCCAGAAGGGCCGCCGCCGACGACAATCACATCATACTTCATATTATCTTCACCAACCTTTCAATCGCTTTCCATTATAAATGAATGAAGAAAGTTTCTCGACTTAAACGGGAATATGATAAAATACTATAGTTACGATTTGAAAAGCTTTCGTGCTAAGGAAGGGATATTATGTCATCGTCGAATTTACTGCGCGGAACGCTCATTTTAACCATTGGTGTTATGCTGTCCCGCTTGCTCGGATTAATTTATGTATTTCCGTTTGAAGCGCTTGTAGGCGATCGCGGCGGTGCACTGTACGGTTACGGTTATGTGCCATATACGATTTTTATCAGCATTGCGACAATGGGGGTTCCGCTTGCTGTTTCTAAATTTGTGTCTAAATATAATGCATTAGGGGAATACCGCGTTGGCAGAAGACTGTTTCAATCAGGCTTGCTGCTAATGTCATTCACTGGCTTTTTGTCATTCGCTATATTATATACGATTGCGCCGATGATTGCACCATTGGTGATTAGCGACGGCGGAAATGGAAATACAGTCGAAGATGTAACGACAGTCATCCGCGCTGTTAGTTTTGCCCTTTTGCTCGTCCCGCTCATGAGCTTGATTCGCGGTTTTTTCCAAGGGCACGAATCAATGGGACCTACGGCCATTTCGCAGGTCATTGAGCAGCTTGTTCGCATCATCTTTTTGCTTGGAAGTTGTTATGTCGTGCTGAAAGTGTTAGACGGCTCTTTAGTAACAGCGATCAGTTTGTCTACATTTGCCGCATTTATCGGGGCGTTAGGCGGTTTAGGTGTATTAATTTGGTATTGGTTCAAACGAAAAGAGGCTCTTGACGAATTGTTACAAAAAGATAAGGGACAGCTTCAACCATCGCTTTCGGATATGTATAAAGAGTTGATTATGTATGCTGCACCGTTTGTTTTTACCGGCTTGGCGATGCCTCTTTTTCAATTAATTGACCTGTTTACATTTAACCGGGCGATGGCAAGCATTGGACTCGCTGCTGTTTCTGAGAAGGCTTATGCGATTTTTAATATATGGGTGCAAAAATTAATTATTATTCCTGTTACGCTGGCGACATCCTTTAGTTTAACGTTAATTCCAGCGATTACAAAATCATATATCGAACGCAACCGGAAGCTATTAAGAAAACAGCTTAATCAAACGTTCCAAGTAATGTTATTTTTAACATTGCCGGCAGTGGCTGGCATGGCATTATTAGCCGAACCGGTATATACGACCTTTTACGGCTACGATAAACTTGGGAGCGAAGTGTTGCGATGGTATGCACCGGCAGCGATTTTCTTTGCGCTCTTTTCCGTTACCTCTGCGATATTGCAAGGAATTAACAAACAACGCTTCACTGTTATTGGCTTAACAATCGGATTGTTTGTAAAACTCATTTTTAACTATTATTTCATTACAAAATTTGCGACAATCGGGGCTGTTTTGGCGACTACTCTTGGTTATTTCGTATCGGTGGCATTCAATTTATGGATCATTAAAAAGTATGCAAAATACCGTTATCGCCTCGTTTTTCGCCGAACTTTATTAATGGGAATTTTTACGGCGATCATGTGCATCGTAGTAAGTGTTGTTGTCGCTTTATTGGAGATTGCGTTGCATTATAACGGCGGCAAGTTTGATTCGATTGTCCTCGTTTTTATTGGTGCGCTTGTTGGAGCAGCTGCTTATTTTTATATGAGCTATCGCTCCGAACTGCTTATATATTTGTTCGGCGATCGCTTTGCATTTTTAAGAAAGAAAAAAAGGGCCGACCCATAAGTGCCTGACCTCACACGCATCTCACAAATATATCGTTCATTTGTCCTATATACCGTGTTGTGGGGCTCTGACATTTTAGCTTTTGGGTCAGCTTCCTTACACATTAAAAACCGTCTGAAAAAGGGAAACCAAGTTGACGCTCTACTCGTTGAAGACGGCGGTTTAAACGGTTTAAGCGTTCTGTATGACGCTGTAATGTTCTTTCGATTTGATTGAGACGTTGTTCGATGTTTCCAGGAAAGCCTGGATAGCCAGGGGTTCCAGGGGTTCCAAGGGTTCCTGGATAACCACCAGGAAAACCACCAGGGTAGCCTGGAATGCCAGTAGGTTGTTGCTGACGATAATCCATGTTTGAAAACTCCTCTCTGTTGTTTCTTCTTAAGCAGTGTATGTAATAGTGATAAAAGCGGACTAGACGAATGCCTAAAAAAACAAAAAATTCACGAAAGGATGGGGTGAACATTGAGTTTACGGATTGATAAGCTGCTAGCCAATATGGGCTATGGAACGCGCAAAGAAGTGAAAAAGTTGCTAAAGTCAGGCGTTGTAAAAGTAGATGATGTCATTGTGAAGGATCCGAAGATGCAGGTGAACCCCGATGAACAGGTTGTAACGGTATGGGGAGAAGAAGTTCAATATAAAGAATTTATATATTTAATGATGAACAAACCGCCTGGAGTCATCTCAGCTACCGAAGATGTCGTGCAGGAAACGGTTATTGATTTGCTTGAAGAAGAGGACAAAATTTTTGCGCCGTTTCCGGTTGGACGATTGGACAAGGATACGGAAGGATTATTGTTACTGACAACTGACGGGCAACTTGCCCATCAGTTGTTGTCACCGAAAAAACATGTTCCGAAAACGTATTTTGCTGTCATTGATGGTGAGGTCACAGAAGCGGATGTTGCGGCGTTTCGTCAAGGGATTGTTCTTGATGACGGCTATAAAACAAAACCAGCCGAGCTTGTTATTTTAAAATCGGGGATTCGCTCTGATGTAGAAGTGACGATTACAGAAGGGAAATTTCATCAAGTAAAACGAATGTTTCAAGCTGTAGGGAAACGTGTCGTCTATTTAAAGAGAATTCAAATGGGACCGCTTTCGCTTGATGAGTCGCTTGCACTTGGCGAGTATCGCGAATTAACGGATGAAGAAGTGGCATTATTAAAAAGCTTTCAGCAAACGTAACGAAAAAAATGGAACCTTCACAACAGGTTCCTTTTTATATCAATATTCATTGTTTACTGTTTGGCATATTGAGGCTAACAGCTTGGAGTGTTGAATAACCTCTCACCTTTCTCTCTAGAGAATCCCAATTAAGAGGACATTTTCACCTTCTTATTGGTTGTTGTCCATTTGCCCTTGCTTGGGCTGCGAACTAGGTCGTTATATGCTAACACGTTCAAATCTCGTTGAATCGTTCTTGGGGTGATGCCAAATTCATCAACGAGTTCCTGCGTTGTTACTGTTCCACGTTCATTGATGAACATGTAAACAGATTTAATACGCGTTAGCATCCGATGAGTTGAAGGTTTCAAAAGACCACTCCCTATCATTCGTAATCCGCATGGCGCAACACACTTCAACCTAGATGAGAGATTATTTCTTAAGATGTCTCTTTTACTATCATTTTACACGAGCATAAGCGAAAAATGCCACAATTGTTGTGTAATTAACAAAACATTCGTATATTTCCACCATTTTCTTATGCTAGTGTAAAAATGATACTTACATTATAACAAAAATAAAGAATAATTTTACAACTTTTCTTGCTTTTTTATTGAAAAATGTGTGAATCATTTTAGAAATTTGTTAACGAAATGCCGGTTGTTCATACACGCTGCTTCATTATTTTGACATTTTTAGGTTTTGTATGATACGTTGTCAGGGAAGAACGTTGAAGGAAGGGATTCGCCATGAACATTAATTGGATGGAAGAAGTATTAAAACGAAAAGAAGAGCTTATTCGTGATACACAGCAATTTTTACGCATTAAAAGCGTGCTTGACGAAGCAAGTGCTACAAAAGAAGCTCCGCTCGGACAAGGGGTATACGAGGCGCTTCAATATTTGCTTCGCCGCGGCGAAGCAGAAGGTTTTACGGCGAAAAATGTGGACGGTTTGGCAGGGCATTTAGAGTTTGGACAAGGGGAAGAACTGGTTGGGGTTTTATGCCATGTCGATGTTGTTCCGCCTGGAGACGGATGGACAAGTGATCCTTTTTCTGCAGAAATTCGCGATGGGAAAATTTATGCCCGCGGAGCCATTGATGATAAAGGACCGACCATGGCCGCTTTTTATGCGATGAAAATTGTGAAGGAACTAGGATTGCCATTAAAGAAACGGGTGCGGATGATTATTGGCACGGACGAGGAAAGCAATTGGCGCTGTGTGGACCATTATTTTAAACACGAGGAAATGCCGACGATGGGGTTTGCACCGGATGCGGATTTTCCAATCATTTATGCCGAAAAAGGCATTGCTGATTTTGATTTGTGTCAGAAACCTGTCGAGACAAATGAAAATGGCGATATTCAATTGCAATCGTTCCAATCCGGGCTTCGCTATAACATGGTTCCAGATTTTGCTGAAGCGGTATTGTTAGTGAAAAATGGACAAAGTAATGAAATTAAGCAGTATTTTGAACAGTTTCTTCACACGAACGGCCTAAACGGTCAGGCGGCTGTCAATGATAAAACAGTCACATTGCGGCTTGAAGGAGTTTCCGCTCACGGTGCGGAGCCGAACAACGGAAAAAACGCCGGACTTTTTATGGCGAGTTTTTTAGCTCGAGTATCATTGGATAAAAATGCCCAAGCATTTATTCGTTTCGTTAATGATTATTTTGTCGGAGATTCGCGCGGGGGTGCGCTTGGGGTTGCTTATTCTGATGATATTACCGGTGATTTAACGATTAACGTCGGTATTTTATCCTATCGTCAAGAAACGGGCGGAAAGTTAGGGGTAAATTTGCGTTACCCGGTAACGAACGATATGGAACAAACGAAGAAAACGATTGAACAAGTTTGTGAAAAATGCGGATTTACGCTTGAAAACTTCAGCGGTCTCAAGGCGCATCATATTGACAAAAACCATGTTCTTGTCAAGACGCTGCAACGTGTGTATGAGGAACAAACCGGCGAAAAAGCGTTTTTAATTTCCATCGGCGGTGCGACGTATGCCCGTTCATTAAACGCTGGTGTTGCCTTTGGGCCGCAGTTTCCGGGAAGACCGGATGTCGCTCACCAAAAGGATGAATATATTATGATCGAAGATTTATTAAAAGCGACGGCCATTTATGCCCAAGCGATTTACGAGCTTGCGAAATGATTTTCTTTCCAATATATGTTACATAGTATATAGTGTTATATAGAGAGAGAGGCTGTCTCAAAAACTAGGCTCCTCAACCACAATATATGGGCACCGGAAGGAAAAAGCCCTAAATATTGTTATGGTTCGAGGAAGTCAAAACCTTATGAGACAGCCTTATTTTCATGAATGAAAGAATGTGGGGGAAACATCATGGATTTTGTGTTAAAACGCGGAGAACGACAAAGTAAGTGGACATTTCAACTGTTTTATTTTTTAACATTTTTTGCTTTCGGCTCATTATTTCCGCTATTGTCGGTTTATTTGAAAGAGACGGTAGGACTATCAGGGACAGAAATTGGTACAATTATGTCGATTAGCCCAATTGTAATGATTTTTGTTCAGCCGTTTTGGGGAATGATTAGTGATTATACACAAAGGCCGGTTGCTGTTTTAACGATTACATTAATTGGGACAGCGTTGTTCGGAATTGTTTATTCGTTCGTCGAGCAATACGTATGGTTTCTCGTTGTTTCCGCTTTATTAGCATTTACTCAAAGCGCGATTGTTCCGCTTTCGGACAGTATCACCCTTAATTATGTGCAAAAGTCAAAAGGAAATTATGGCGCGATTCGCCTCTGGGGAGCAATTGGCTTTGCTGTTTCGGTGCTTGTCGGCGGCTGGCTTTCAGAGAAGTTTTTTATTGACATGATTTTTTATTTGTTTACTTTTATTTTATGCTTAGCTGCACTGTTTGCTTGGAAGCTGCCGCGTGAGAACCAAACGATGAGCGTGCGGATTTTTGCAGGAATGGCTCAATTAATTAAGGTGCCGAAGTTTTTATTATTTTTATTAACGACGTTTCTTGTGTTTGGGCCGATTTATGCAAACAATTTTTATTTTGGTGTATTTATAAAGGAAATCGGCGGTACGTTAACAGGAGTAGGCATTGCTTTTTTATTGGCGGCGGGAAGTGAAGCACCGTTTATGAAAGTAGCAGACTCATTTATTCGCCGCTATGGTATGGTGCCGATTTTATTATTTGCTGCTTCGATTTCGGCATGCCGCTGGCTGTTTTATTTTTTTGAACCGCCGTTAATACTTGTTTATGCGACAACAATTGCCCAAGGTTTTTCCGTTGGCCTGTTCATTCCCGCTGCCTTGCAATATGTTCGCGATATAGCCCCTGACGGTGTGCGCGCTACAGCCGTTTCTCTTTATTCGGCAGTTGGCAACGGATTAGGAAGTTGGTTTTGCACGTTTGTCGGCGGCTATATTCTCGAACAGTGGCCTGCCGGACATGTATATTTATTCTTTAGCATTTTAACGTTTATCGGTTTGCTGATTTTATTTGCCATTATGACGTTAGATAGAAGAAAAAAAGCTGTTGCTCATCATCATTGATTTCTTGGAAGAGCAAATAATTTATAAATAGGATGTTGTGTCTATTATAAAGAGAAATTTGTCTTGATTTTTATTACAAAAATTTGAAGGGAATATGAAATTTGATAAAATTATGAAACAATCATGTTCGTTTAAAAAGAAAGGGGCAAGGGATGTGAGAAAAAATCATTATTTTATCGCTGTACCGATTCCGACAGAAATTAGCGAGCGGCTTGTCCAGCTGCAAGCTGAGCTGAAGGAATTATTTCCGTTTCGCAGCTGGGTACATAAACAAGATTATCATATTACACTCGCCTTTTTAGGGGAGGCCTCCTCTATCCAATTGGAGCAAGTGAAGCAGGCAATGGAACGAATCGCCAAGTCGCACGATTCGTTCATGCTTACATTGGATACAATCAGTACGTTTGGTAATCGCTCGGCACCGAGAATTTTATGGCAAGGGGTGAAGGAAGAGCCGAAATTGCGTGAACTTCGAGATGATGTTTATTACGCTTGTATCGATATCGGCTTTTCGTTAGATCAACGTCCGTTTGCTCCTCATATTACAATGGCGCGCAAATGGCAAGGAGAGACAGAGTTTGCATTGGGAAAAATAAGGGCGATAACCGCAGGCAAAGTGGAAAATGTTTCATTTCTTGCAGATCGCATTGTATTGTATCAAACTCATTTAGAGAGAGTGCCAAAATATGAGCCGTTGTTCATATGTCCGCTTTTGCAATAACAGTGGAGTATTCGTGAAAGATTGATTATATTATAAAGATAGAATGCTCTTATTTTGGAGGTTGTTTGGTGGGACAATTAATTAAGCTGCAAGATTACATTTCACGGTATGAACAAGATATTTATCGTTATCCGGGCAAATTTATTCGTCTAAAGAAGGCACAATGGGAAAAAGTAAAATACGCATGGGAAAATGAGATGCTCGATGCTCTTTATTCAGCTGAAGAGCAAATGCAGGAGTCAGAGGAATGGTTAGAGGAGAAACAATCGTTCTTTTCAACGGTGAAAAATTGGTTCAGGCGCTCCTCTCAACCAGAAGAAAGGGAGAACGAAGATGCAGACGAGAATAGCGGAGAAGCTCCTTTTTCCTTTTCCTTTACGACTGAACCACATACGCTAGCCGATTTAAAAGCCTTGTTTCTTGAAAAACTATTCCATCTGCAGCTTCAGTGGGCGAGCTCTACATTAAGGGATGCATCGATCATCGATAAAAAATATTACTATGATGAAAATTTAAAATATTTTTTACAAAGATTTCCTGATACATATTTATGTTTATATAAACCTGTATTTCGCTTGAAAAATGCTCCGGTTGAATTAGAAGTGATTTTATTGAGCCCGATTATGACGTGGTGCATCACTTTTGCCGAAGGGAAAGAGGATAATATTATTATCGGTTCTCACGAACGCTTTTGGACAGAATTAACGAATGGCAAAGAGAAAAAAATCGTCAATCCGCTCATTGCCTTGAATCGAACAGAAAATATTATCAAAAAAATTTATCAAGCACATCATATACAATTCCCGATAAAAAAGGTGATTTTAAACCGAAATGGATATTTAGACTATAAATATGCTCCGCAAGATATTCAATTGATTGACAAGCGCAATTATGAACAATGGTTTTCTTCATTAAGAAACTTGACCTCTCCGTTAAAACACATTCAGCTGAAAGCCGCTTCGGCATTGCTGCGTTATTGTCAAAGTCAATATAGCGAACGTTTAGAATGGCAGGAGATGGATGAAGATGAAGAACAAGGGGGCTGACACTTTCTTTTAGGTCAGTCCCATCAATCTATGTTCTTAGGAGGTGAGGGTTACTTGTTGCAAGTGAAGCGAACATTTGAAGCGTATTTAGACGAAATGAATCTGATTACCATTTTAATTCCAAAATCGTATTTTCAAGGGTTGGTCAGTGCATTTACGTTACAGAATGAACGTGGTGAAAAACGAGATTTACCGATTCAGCGAAAAATTGATTTGCCTGCTTTTTTGAAATACGAATGCCGCTTTGATTTTCCGATTGAAATTGGCGGGCGATATATCATTTATGAGGAGCACGGAGCATTTACTGATTTGCAAATTGGCGCCGTCACTCGCACAACAGAATTTGATAACCGCTATTACTATGATGGTGACGACCTTGGAATTACGTATCGCGAACATGAGACGATATTTAAACTTTGGGCTCCGACGGCAACCGAAGTAAAGCTGAAATTATGGAGAGAAAAAGAAGACGTACAAATGATACAGATGGTGCGTCATGAGAAAGGCATTTGGACTATTTCAGTTGCGGAGAATTTGGAAGGGTATTATTATACATATCTTGTATGTGTGAATCTCGTCTGGCGTGAAGCGGTTGACCCATATGCTGTAGCCGTTTCCGTGAATGGTGAGTATGGTGTAATTGTTGATTTAGCAAAGACAAGATGGTCCAAACCAGCTTTGCCTCCATTATCTTCGCCGACAGATGCGATTATTTATGAAATGCATATTCGTGATTTTACGATTCATCCGGAAAGCGGGATCATGCATAAGGGAAAATATTTAGGATTAAGTGAGCAGCATACAAAAGGACCAAACGGAACGAGCACGGGACTTTCGTATTTAAAAGAGCTCGGAATTACCCATGTTGAATTGCTTCCGTTTAACGATTTTGCCGGCGTTGATGAACGAAATCCAGACAAAGATTACAACTGGGGCTATAATCCGTTGCACTATAACGCTCCTGAGGGGAGTTATGCAACTGACCCTGTCGATCCGTATGTCCGCATTTATGAGTTAAAGCATGCGATTAAGACATTGCAGGAAAATGGAATCCGCGTCATTATGGACGTTGTCTACAATCATGTCTACATTCGGGAACAATCTTCGTTCGAAAAGATTGTTCCCGGCTATTATTTTCGTCATGATGCCTATGGAATGCCTGCAAATGGTACAGGTGTCGGCAACGATTTTGCTTCTGAGCGGAAGATGGCCCGCAAATTTATTATCGATTCGGTTCGATTTTGGCTGCAGGAATATCATGTCGACGGCTTTCGTTTTGATTTAATGGGGATTTTGGACGTAAACACAATGAATGAAATCCGTAAGGCGGCAGATGCAATAGCCCCTTCGATTCTTATTATAGGAGAGGGCTGGGATTTAAATACTCCATTGTCACCTAAAGACAAGGCGAATATGCAAAACGCTGAAAAGATGCCGCGCATTGCTCATTTTAACGACCGTTTTCGCGATTGTGTCAAAGGCAGTACGTTTAATTTATACGATAGAGGTTTCACGCTTGGCAATGGTCATTATCGGGAAGAGGTAAAACGGGCGATTGCCGGAAGCATTTCTTTAGGAACAGGAAAGAAAGGACTGTTTAAAGAGCCTGTTCAAACCATCAATTATGTGGAATCCCATGACAATCGGACATTTTGGGATAAAGCTGCTGTTTGCAATGCGTTTGAAAGCGAAGAGATAAGGAAAAAGCGGCAAAAATTAGCGACCTCAATTGTCTTATTGTCCCAAGGAATTCCGTTTTTGCATAGCGGTCAAGAATTTTACCGTACGAAGCAGGGAGTAGAAAACAGCTATAACTCTCCAGATTCAATTAATCAACTTGACTGGAGAAGAAAAAGCGAGCATGAGAAAGATGTTCGTTATATTCAAGGATTAATTGCGCTTAGAAAATATCACGGTGCGTTTCGTTTATCAACTGCTGACGAAATACGAACACATATGACGTTTTTCGAAAACGTCCCTCAATCAATGATTGTGTATCAGCTATGCCATGTCAATAAATATGGTCCGTGGAAACATATTTTAATCATTCATCATAATGAAGAAAAGAATGAGACGGTTTCGTTGCCGGATGAGGATATATGGCATGTTGTATGCGACGGAGAGAGAAGCGGTATCCACTCTTTATATACAGTAAACCAAAGTGTGCAAATTTTTGGTATTGCAACGTTTGTCTTATATAAGGAATAGACTTATACTTGACGAAAAAAGCGTTTGAAAGATAAAATCTAGTAAGACAGCGATTGTCTGAAAATAAGCAGTCAGGTAATGCTGTCTTTTTATTTTTATGAGTTGAAGGTGAACTTGCTTGGAACAGTTATTAGGTAAGGAGTGGGAAATAACTCCTGCTGGCGGTGCTACTGGAGATGCATATTTTGCTGAATACGAAGGAAAAAAGCTGTTTTTAAAACGAAATTCTTCACCGTTTCTTGCTGTACTGTCAGCGGAAGGAATTGTTCCTAAGCTAGTATGGACGAAACGGATGGAGAATGGAGATGTCATTACAGCTCAGCAATGGCTGAATGCGCGGGAATTAAAGCCGCATGATATGGGGAGCGAACAAGTAGCAAATTTGTTGCGGAAAATCCATTGCTCTAAAGAATTATTGGCGATGCTGAAGCGGCTTGGGAAAACCCCGTTACTACCGGCAATGATGATAAACGAACTGAAAGTGTCCCTCACTTCTGATTTGTTGGAGACTTATCCAATCATTCAGCATGCATTAAGCTGGCTGGAGCACGAACTTGCTTCTGTTGAGCATGAAGAATTGGTCGTTTGTCATTGCGATATTAATCATAATAACTGGCTGCTTACAGAAGATAATCAACTTTATTTAATTGATTGGGACGGGGCGATGATTGCTGACCCGGCAATTGATATCGGCATGCTTTTATATTCCTATATTCCTGAGGAGCAATGGGAAGAGTGGCTGCGTATTTACGGAGTTCAGTTAACGGAGCATTTACGGATACGAATGAAATGGTATGTTGTATCGCAAACGTTATTTTCGTTTCTTTGGTATAAAACGAAAAACGAAGAAAAAGAAATGCAACGGCTGCTGCATTTCCTTGAAAGAGTTTTGGGTAAATAGGTTTATGACAATTGGTTCATCCACTCTGTTAATTGCTGTTGGTGCGAAAGAATATGGTCATCTAAATTAGCGCTGTATTTTCCGGCTTGTCCGTATGCATATATATCAGGCAGCACGTTTTTTATTTGCGGCTGTACGTTCTCATTTGTTATTAATGATTTGACAAGCCGTTCGATTTGTTCGCATTCGGAAACGGTTCCGCAGCAATCTGTTTGCTGATTTGATAAAATATCTTTCAGTATCGTCATTTGATGTTCATGGTTTAGCGGCATAAACACACTTCCTTTTTAAAATAAAGGTCAGGCTGCTATTTTAATTTGTGCCATCAGCAGAAATTTATACGACATATGACAACAGTCGTTTGTACGGCTGTTTTTTTGTTGATAGCATTCTTGCACTTTCACGATGTACATGATATCTTTGACAACGATCAAAAAGAAATTGAGGTGTCTATATGCGCTTACGAAATAAACCTTGGGCAAAAGAAAAAATTGCCTCGTATCCACAATACGTTGCACCTAATCCAGAGCAGTATAAAGGAAAATGGCATGAACTGTTTGGAAACGATCACCCTCTTCATATAGAAATCGGAACTGGTAAAGGCCAATTTATTGTCGGGATGGCGAAAGCCAATCCACATATTAACTATATTGGCATTGAGCGTTATCCAAGCGTCATCGTTTCAGCGCTCGATAAATTGATTGAGAATGATTTACCGAATTTGCGGCTGTTAAATGTAAACGCCAAAGACTTGGAACGTTATTTTGCCAAAGGAGATGTTGAGCGGATTTATTTAAATTTTTCTGATCCATGGCCAAAAAAACGCCACGAAAAACGCCGTTTAACATATAAAAGCTTTTTGCAGCTTTATGAGAATATTTTAGTTGACGGCGGGGAAATTCATTTTAAAACAGATAACCAAGGCTTGTTTGAATATTCATTAGTCAGCTTTTCCCAATACGGCTTATTGCTTCAATATGTCAGCTTGGATCTTCATAATAGCGATTTTGAGGGAAATATTATGACAGAGTACGAAGAAAAGTTTTCTGCAAAAGGAAGCCGGATTTACCGTTGTGAAGTAAAATACCCAAATGATAAAAAATAGGGCTGTCTCATAAGGGTCTGACCTCAACGTATGTTTCACAATATATCGCTTATTTATCCAGCAGGATGTCCGATATATTGTGTTGTGGGGCTGACCCTTGGCTTTTGAGACAGCCCCCAATTTATAGCTTGCGTGTTTCGAGAATTTTTCCTGTATAAGCGTCAATGATAAACTCATACTGTTCTGTTTCGCGGGAAATTCCGCCTTTATATACGTCATAAACGAAATGGTCTTTTTCGTATTTTTCCGGATTGGTTTGAATCCAAGACCCGACAATGGGTCCTGATTGTTTAAAAGCGTTTTTCGCAAGTGCCAGCGCTTTTTCCGAAGAAATCATTTTTTTATCTAACGATGCGTTTAATATGTAAGCCGCGGCAAATCCAACGCCGACACCGATAAAAAATTTCCGCCAACTCATTATTTAACCTCCAAAGTGTTATTTGTTTTCTTTAGTATAACTAATTTTGCTAAATAATTGTAAGCAAAGTGGAAAGGGTTTCAAGTTTTCGCTACAATGATAAAAGGAAAGGGAACGAATTTGGCAAAAGGGGATTTGGTCATGAACGTAGAGACATTACAATTGTTTAAAACGTTGACAGAACTTCCGGGAGCGCCGGGAAATGAACATGCAGTGCGTCAATTTATGCGTCAGGAATTGGCTAAATATGCTGACGAGGTTGTGCAAGATCGTCTCGGCGGCATTTTTGGCGTGAAACGCGGCGATGAGAACGGTCCAGTTGTCATGGTTGCCGGACATATGGATGAAGTAGGCTTTATGGTGACATCGATTACGGAAAACGGCATGATTCGTTTCCAACCGCTTGGCGGCTGGTGGAGTCAAGTGCTATTGGCGCAGCGTGTACAAATTATTACCGAACACGGACCGGTGATCGGTGTTATCGGCTCGATTCCGCCGCATTTACTTCAAGAAGAACAGCGAAATAAGCCGATGGATATAAAAAATATGTTCATTGATGTCGGTGCCGACGATAAAGAAGATGCGAAAAAAATGGGCATTAAGCCGGGACAGCAAATTGTGCCAATCTGCCCGTTTACACCGATGGCGAACCCGAAAAAAATTCTTGCAAAAGCATGGGACAATCGCTACGGCTGCGGTTTGGCGATTGAACTGCTAAAAGAATTGAAAGATGAAACATTGCCAAACGTTTTATATTCAGGGGCAACGGTTCAAGAAGAGGTTGGTTTAAGAGGAGCGCAAACAGCGGCAAACATGATTAAGCCTGACATCTTTTTCGCGTTAGATGCAAGCCCTGCCAACGATATGACAGGGAATAAAAACGAATTCGGCCATATTGGCAAAGGGGCTCTCGTTCGTATTTACGATCGCTCGATGGTAACCCATCGCGGCATGCGCGAATTTGTGCTAGATACAGCAGAAACGCATCATATTCCTTATCAATATTTCGTGTCACCGGGCGGTACAGATGCCGGCCGTGTTCACATATCTAATAACGGTGTTCCATCTGCTGTGATCGGCATTTGCTCGCGGTATATACATACGCATGCATCGATGATTCATGTCGATGATTACGCGGCAGCCAAACAGCTGTTGATTGAGCTTGTGAGAAAATGCGATAAGGCAACAGTTGAAACGATTCGTCAAAACAGTTAATAACAGGGAGGCTGTCTCAAAACAAAGTGGCCTGCTCTTGAACGGCATCAATGTTCAAGGGGTCAACCATGATGAGGCGGCCTCTTTTTCAATAAGAAGGTGGAGTGAAGCAAATGAAAAAAATTGCGATTGGTACAACGAATCCAGCGAAAGTTTCTGCCGTACAGGCTGTTTTTGCAGCTGAAAATTATCTATTAGTGCCGACGACTGTGTCTTCGAATGTTGCGGCGCAGCCGTTTTCCGATGAAGAAACATTAACAGGGGCAATCAATCGGGCAAAAAACGCGTTAAAAAAAGAAAATGCCGATATCGGAATTGGGCTTGAAGGCGGCGTGGTCGAAATGAACAAGAGGTTATGGGTATGCAATTGGGGGGCGCTTGTTGATAAAGATGGTGTTGTTGTTTCGGCTGGAGGGGCGCGAATTCCGCTTCCCCCTGAAGTTGCACAAGGAGTGCGCGACGGTAAAGAGCTTGGTGATGTGATGGATGAATACACGGGAATGCGAAATATCCGGAAAAAGGAAGGAGCTGTCGGCATTTTTACAAACGGCTATGTCAACCGTGCGGAAATGTTTATTCATATTGTCAAGCTATTAGCCGGTCAATACGAATTTCAAACGAATTGTTTTGTCAAAATCGATGATTAACGTTATTATAAAAAGATGATGAAAGGAGATTGAGATATGAAATCTATTGAAAACGTTGAACAATATAAAGAAGTTATTCAAGAAGGAAAAGTCATCATGTTGTTTACAGCGGACTGGTGTCCTGACTGTCAAGTGTTAAAACCGGTTCTTCCGGAAATTGAGCAGCAATTTTCTGATTATGCGTTTTATTCTGTCGACCGCGATCAATTGTTAGATTTATGTATTGAACACGATGTTTTTGGCATACCAAGCTTTATTGCTTATGAAAATGGAAAAGAAATCGGCCGTTTCGTCAGCAAAGAACGAAAAACAAAGGAAGAAGTTGAGCAGTTTATCAACGGATTAAACCGCTGATTTTTCGGAAAATGGGACGGAAAGGAGGGAAAATGCATGAAAATGGACAGCAAACAAATGCGGAAGGAAATTGAAAAAAGACTTGCGCATTACGATTGGGTGTTCCTTTTTGATGCGAAAAAGGATACCCTCCGTGTAGAAAATAAAGAAATAAAAAAGGGAGTAACCATTTCATTGCCGGGCATCATTGCGAAATGGGAAGAGAAAAAAGAAGCGGCGATTGATGAAGTGGTTTATTATATCGAGCAGACATTAACGAGCATGAACGAAACCCATTCCTTATCCGGTAAAGAAAAAGACATTTACCCTGTTATTCGTTCTACTTCATTTCCTTTAGAAACAAGCGAAGGTATACCGCTTATTTACGATGAGCATACGGCGGAAACGCGGATTTACTATGCTCTTGATTTAGGCAGTACATATCGTTTAATTGACAAAAAGCTCATCGAAAAAGAAAACTGGGAGGAAAATCGCGTTAAAGAAATCGCCCGTTTTAACGTTCGTTCGTTAGAAATGAAAGTAAAAGAAGATCGAGTGGCGGATAATATTTTTTATTTTATTAATACAAACGATGGTTATGATGCAAGCCGCATTTTAAATGAGCCGTTTTTAGCTAAGTTTTCCGAAAAAATAACCGGGACAATGGTACTTGCCGTTCCGCATCAAGATGTCCTTATTATTGCTGACATTCGCAATGAAGTTGGCTATGATGTACTTGCGCAGATGACGATGAGCTTTTTTGCCAGCGGACGTGTTCCGATTACCGCCTTATCGTTCTTATATGAAAATGGAGAACTAGAACCAATTTTCATTTTAGGGAAAAATCGTACAAAAAAATAAGAAAGGATGTTTGAGCGATGAATATATTTTACAATCGTGAAGGTATCGGAGATGTATTGCTTGTTTCATTAAAAACGATCGATCCTGAACAACGGGCGTTTGAAAAAAAGGGAGATGTTGCCCGCATTTTTCATGAAGAAACAGGTGAAACAGTCGGCTACAATATTTTCAATGCATCCAATTATGATGAGTTTACAGGAAACGGTTCGATTGATCTCAATGAAGAAATCGTCTCTGTTATTAATGAGATTTTAGCGAAAAATGGTTTTTCTGAACAGCTAAAGGCCGATTTTTCACCGAAGTTTGTAGTTGGTTATGTAAAAGAAAAAGAGAAGCATCCAAAAGCTGATAAGTTAAGCGTATGTAAAGTCGATGTCGGCAATGAAGTATTGCAAATTGTCTGCGGCGCACCGAATGTGGAAGCCGGTCAAAAGGTGGTTGTTGCGAAAATCGGTGCGGTCATGCCAAGCGGCTTAGTGATTCGCGAGGCGGAATTGCGCGGCGTTCCGTCATATGGCATGATTTGCTCGGCGCGTGAACTTGATTTGCCAAATGCTCCACAAGAAAAGGGAATTCTTGTTTTATCCGATGAATATGAAGTAGGTCAGCCGTTTTTTAAGTAAAATGTTTAGTTAAAAAGTCACTAGATGTATATCTAGTGACTTTTTTGTAGAAAATTCCCGAATTATTGTTAAAATAAATTATGTTGTAAGGTACATTAATGAAAGAGTGATTATTAATGAAATGGCTGAAAAAACTATTCAATTTGATGAGGGAAGAAGAGGAAGAACGAATTTCTGCAGAAAAGCAAGAACGAACGAAGCCGTCGTCTTCTTTTCGCATAGAAACAAAAGTGACATACCAATATCCAAAAGGGAAGTTTCGTTTCCCGCTTATTCCCGATGAACATATGTCATCTCCAAAGCGGGTATCTGCCGTTCGTGAGGTGGCAGCGACATTGATAAATGAATCAAGTGAGCAGGTGAGAAAAAAACCGTTTCGTCCTTCAGAAGTGCCATCTCCCATTTATGGATATAAACAACGTCCTAAAAAAGAACCGGTGGAATTTGAGATAACTTCCGAAGCAGCGATATTCCCTCAAAAAGACGAGGAGATTGTGGAGATCGTGTTGGAGGACGATAAAACACCGCTAGTTAGTAATGAGATAAATAGATTTGAAGAAGAAGTTGAGGAAATACGAGCGGCAGCGCTTTTGCCAACGGAAGATACCGATCCATTAGCAAACTTTGACTTAACGAAAAATGAAGAAGAAACATTAGCGAATAATCGTGAACAAGCGGATGAAAAGGCGGCTGCCGAAGAAGTGCAACAGGCCGAAGAAGCGCAACAGATAGAACAAAATCAGTTTAGAGAGCAGGAACAAAAAGAAAAGCGGCGCTCTCCAATTCCTTACAACGTTATTATGCTGAAGCAAGATCGGCAAAAATGGGAGGAACGGAAGAAACAGGAACAGTCTCAATCATACCGCTTTCCTTCGTTGACGCTGTTGAATCCCCCCGTCGAAAGACAGGAAAATGATGAACAATGGCTCAATGAGCAGCGGGAATTGTTAAATCAGACGTTTGAAAGCTTTAATGTAGGCGCGGCTGTTGTCTGTGTCACACAAGGACCGACGGTGACCCGGTTTGAAGTGCAGCCTGAACGGGGAGTAAAAGTGAATAAAATCACCAGCTTGGCTGATGACATTAAATTGAGCTTGGCAGCGAGGGATATTCGCATCGAAGCGCCGATTCCGGGAAAAAGCACCATCGGTATTGAAATTCCGAACTTGCAAAGCCGTCCTGTGTTTATTCGTGAGATTTTGCAGAGTCCGGCTTTTGTAAGAAATCCGTCACCGCTCACTGTCGCTCTCGGTTTAGATATATCGGGAACACCGATTGTAACAGATTTAAAGAAGATGCCGCATGGACTGATTGCCGGGGCAACAGGATCGGGAAAGAGCGTCTGTATTAATGCGATGCTTGTAAGCTTGCTCTACAAGGCCGCTCCTCATGAAGTAAAGCTATTATTAATCGACCCGAAAATGGTTGAGCTTGCACCGTATAATCATATTCCGCATTTGGTGAGTCCGGTCATTACTGACGTAAAAGCAGCGACCGGCGCCTTAAAATGGGCGGTTGAAGAGATGGAACGCCGCTATGAATTGTTTGCTCATGCTGGGGTCAGGGATATTAACCGCTATAATGAATTAGTGAAGCGAGAACAAAAGCTTGAGCATCATATGCCGTATATTGTTATTATTATTGATGAGCTCGCTGATTTAATGATGGTATCACCTGCTGATGTAGAGGAGGCGATTTGCCGCATTGCTCAAAAAGCGAGAGCTTGCGGGATTCACTTAATTGTTGCGACACAGCGCCCTTCTGTCGATGTCATTACCGGCCTTATTAAAGCAAACATTCCGACAAGAATTGCTTTTTCCGTTTCTTCGCAAATTGATTCGCGAACGATTATCGATACGAACGGAGCCGAGAAGCTGCTTGGCCGGGGTGATATGCTCTTTCTTGAAAACGGCACATCGAAGACGGTTCGCGTTCAAGGAAACTATGTTTCTGATGAAGAAATTGAGCGTGTCGTTGCCCATGTAAAAAGTCAAATGGCACCGTCATATTTGTTTCAGCAGGAGGATCTTATTAAACAAAGCTCACTTTCCCATGAAGATGATGAATTATTTTTGGAAGCATGTGAATTTGTTGTTCAACAAGGAGGCGCGTCGACTTCAAGCTTGCAAAGACGATTCCGCATCGGTTATAACCGCGCTGCAAGATTAATTGAGATGATGGAAGAGCACGGGATTATTTCGGAAGCGCGCGGCAGTAAACCGCGTGATGTGTTAATTACAGAAGAAGAGCTGGCAAAATTACAAGAAACGATGTTATAAAATAAACAAACGTGATATTCTTTCGTTTAACGAAAGATAATAATAATTATATATATTTAGCGAGGGAGCTTAAGGATGAAGGAGATCGAATTAAAGCTGCAGGGAAAAATTAAGAGATTAACAAATAAAACGTTTAAATTTGATGAGCGGGTGCGTGACGGCTGGTTTTCAGCTGTATATTTTTTAAAAACGAGAGAAATTGTGCGCGAATTTCGCCCCGATAATATTGTGACAATGCAATTTTTCCAAAAAGAACATGCCGTTCTTTGCGGCACAGACGAAGTCATTGCCCTTGTCAAAACGTTCGCGGATGATCCGGACAGTTTGGAAATTTACTCATTGAAAGACGGAGATAAGATAAGTCCTTTTGAAACCGTTTTAACGATTACCGGCCCTTATCAAAACTTCGGTTATTTAGAAGGAATTATTGACGGAATTTTAGCGCGGAGAACATCCGTTGCGACAAACGTGTATAATGTAGTAAAAGCAGCAGCGTTGTCCGGGGTACAAAAGCCAATTATCTTTATGGGAGATCGCGACGATCATTTCATGATGCAGGCAGGTGACGGCTACGCTGCGTTCATCGGCGGCTCAACGGCACAGGCGACTCATGCGATGAATGAATGGTGGGGAAAAGAAGGCATGGGAACAATGCCGCATGCACTCATCCAACTATTTGACGGAGATGTTGTTGCGGCAGCAAAAGCGTATCATGCCAAATATCCGGATGATGATTTAATTGTACTTGTCGACTATAATAATGACTGTATTACGGATGCGCTGCGCGTTGCCCGTGAGTTTGGCGACAAATTAAAAGGTGTTCGTGTTGATACGTCACGAACGATGATTGACCAATATTTTATCCGTCACCCAGAAGTGCTTGGTACGTTTGATCCGCGCGGTGTTAACCCGCCTCTCATTTTCGCGCTTCGTGAGGCGCTTGACCGCGAAGGATTCAATCATGTTAAAATTGTTGTCAGCGGAGGATTTAACGAACAGCGAATTATTGAGTTTGAAAAGCAGGGAGTCCCCGTCGATATGTACGGAGTTGGCAGCAGCTTATTAAAGGTTCATATCGGTTTTACAGGTGACAACGTATTGTTGAACGGAAAGCATCAAGCAAAAGCCGGAAGAAGATATCGCCCAAATCCACGGTTAGAAAAAGTCGATTTATCGGAGATATAATAGTGGTTTGCTGGGGGAAAACTGATAGAGGAAGTTCTATCAGTTTTCTTTTTCCTCATAGTCTTTAACACAAAACAGTGATATAATGTTGAAATGTGAGAATACATACGAAAAAGGAAGATTTTTTAGGCAAATAACAAATCTAGATGAACGTCATATACTGTCTTACAGATAGACGATTGTTGGAGGTCTTTGATATGACTGTTTACCATTTCGTCGGCATTAAAGGGACGGGAATGAGCGCTTTAGCTCAAGTCCTTCACGATATGAAATATGAAGTACAAGGTTCAGATGTCAAGAAGCGCTTTTTTACACAACAGGCGTTAGAAGAACGGGGAATTCCAATTTTTCCATTCAGCAGGGAAAATATTAAACCAGGCTATACAGTGATTGCCGGGAACGCTTTTCCAGATACGCATGAGGAGATTCAGGCAGCATACGAATTAGGCGTTCCGGTTATTCGATATCATCGTTTTTTAGGAGAATTTTTGCAAAACTTCACGAGCATTGCGGTGACAGGAGCTCATGGAAAAACATCGACAACTGGATTGCTAGCCCATGTCATGCAAGGAGCTCAGCCAACGTCTTACTTAATCGGTGATGGGACAGGAAAAGGTGTTGAAAACAGCAAATACTTTGTGTTTGAAGCTTGTGAATATCGCCGCCATTTTTTAGCCTATTTTCCTGATTATGCAATTATGACGAACATTGACTTTGATCACCCTGATTATTTTGCCAATATCGATGATGTATTCTCTGCTTTTCAAGAGATGGCTTTGCAAGTGAAAAAAGGGATTATTGCATGCGGCGATGATGAGCATCTGCAAAAAATCCAAGCGAAAGTTCCGGTTCTTTTTTACGGATTTGGAGACGATAATGATTTCCAAGCGCGCAATGTTGTGAAGACAACGGAAGGAACGTCGTTTGATGTATTTGTGCGCAATACTTTTTTTGCGTCTTTTGAAATCCCGCGGCATGGCGACCATAATGTATTAAATGCGTTGGCAGTGATTGCATTATGCCATTACGAAGAGATCGATGTTGCGGTGATCCAAGAACGTCTTAAAACGTTTCAAGGGGTTAAACGACGTTTTAGTGAAAAACAACTTGGCGATCAAATTTTAATCGACGATTATGCGCACCATCCGAGAGAAATTTTGGCAACGATTCATGCAGCGAGACAAAAATACCCGGATCGTCCAATCGTGGCCATTTTCCAGCCGCATACGTATACGAGAACGCAAGCGTTTTTAAATGAATTTGCCGCAAGCCTGCAGCAAGCGGATCAAGTGTATTTATGCGACATTTTTGGCTCGGCGCGCGAACATCACGGCAAACTTTCCATTCAAGATTTACAGGCCAAAATTCCTAATGCGCGCTTAATTCAAGAAGACGATACATCCGTATTAAAGCAGCATCAAGATGCGGTGCTTGTCTTTATGGGAGCAGGCGACATTCAAAAGTTTCAAGAAGCGTACGAACAGACGGTTCATTTATAACCAAATGAGGCAGGAAGGTTCCTGCCTCATTTTTATTTACGATAATTAGAAGCGGTTACAAATTAGCGCGTTATGAATGAATAATTAAGAAATAATGACACTCTTCGTCTGAAAGGTTTATAAACCGATGTGTTAAATCTGCTTGAAAATATATAGAATCTCCTTCTTCTAATATATAACAATCTGGCAGGTTCCCCAATTCGACTTGTAATTTCCCTTTTGCTACATAGATGTATTCTTCTACCCCTTGTTTATGGGGAGGAAAAGAGCCTGTTTCTTTGTAGGGAGGGATGATGTTTAAAATGAATTCTACTCCTTTGGCCGGGAAAGAAGGAGATAAGAGATGTCTCTCAAATCCTGACGTTTCATCTTTATATATTAATCGTTGATTAGAGCGAGTAACGATGATCTCGCTTTTCTTTTGTTCCCCCAATAGGTGAGAGATCGTTGTATCTAGTGCTTCAGCAATTTGAGAAGCAATAGTAATCGTTGGCGTTTTTTCCCCGCGTTCAATCATGGACAACATAGATTTACTGACTTTGGAACGTTCTGCTAATTCCTCTAAAGTTAAGTTTTTTTGCTTTCGTTCTTTTCTAACGTTTTTTCCGAAATCCATAAAAATTTCCCTTTCTTATATTTACTATAGTGAATTTTTTTCTTGAAATTATTTTATTATCGGATCCTTAATTACTACTGGAATGGGTTTAATCATCATAAAGTTTGCTCCTTATAAAAAGAAACGGACAAATCACGGTTTTTCAGCGGTATCTGTTTCACAGGAGAAAAAATCTGCTATAACTGCATTGAAAATTATAAGTCCTTATCTTATTTTAACGATTTTTATCTTTGTTTCCCATCTTATATTGCCGATAAAAAACTTTTTAGAATCGCATATGGTCATTGAGATACATTCTTTTTCTTTTACTTTTTCTACTTTGAATTCACCAGGTTTTTGGTTATTTGTAACTTGTCTGTATACAATGGTGATTTTTAAAATTGAAAAACGAATCATATGGGATTCGTTTAAAAACACTTTAAAACAATGGATTCCATTTGTTGCTTCGACAGTCGCTTTCGTCTCTACTTCTGAAGTGATGGAGAAAGCAGGGATGACAGCTGTGCTTGCTAATGTAGCGGCTATGTCTTTTGGCAGCTTTTTTGTAGTTATATCACCGTTCATAGGAGGAATAGGAGGATTTCTTACAGGAAGTAATACAGGTTCCAACGCTATGTTTATAAAGCTGCAAGTCAAAGCTGCTCAGCAAGTAGGATTACCTACGGATTTGATAGCTTATGCACAAAATACAAGTTCATCTCACGCAACTATGGCTTGTCCCTCTAGAGTAATGCTGGGTGCATCGATATGTCAACTTGAATCAGAAGAAAGCAATTTGTTGAAAAGAATATCTTTAGTTGTTTTAGGTGCACTTGTATTATTAATCTTCGTGCTTATTGGTTGGATGTGGGGATAAGTTCAGCTAATTTTTTATTCATTTTCTTTCCTAAAGGTAACATATGACTATTCTAAGGTGACAACTACAAACACATTGTATGTTTGCCATTGTATGCAACGAAAACAGCGAATACAGTGTTTTGTTTACGCACATTTATATGGGCTTAGAAAAAGTGAAGAAATAAAAATAACAGAACTTAAGTCGATAGAATATAGATGTTTATTTCCGCTTATCGATTTTGTTGACAAGCAACAAGACATAAGGCAGGAAAATTCCTGCCTCGATTGTTGTTTATTTTAAGTTTTCCGGATTTAATGGCTCTAGCTCTGGAATGACGAAGCGGCCGTCTTTACGGATGAGCACGTCGTCAAAGTAAATTTCACCGCCGCCGTATTCAGGGCGTTGAATCATGACCATGTCCCAATGAATGTTCGAATGGTTGCCATTGTAGGCTTCATCGTAACATTGGCCAGGCGTGAAATGGAAGCTGCCGTCAATTTTTTCGTCGAATAAAATATCTTGCATAGGATGCTGAATGTAAGGATTAACACCGATCGCGAATTCTCCGATGTAGCGCGCTCCCTCATCTGTATCGAAAATTTTGTTAATGCGCTCTGTATCGTTCGCTGTCGCTTCGACAATTTTTCCATCTTTGAATGTAAGCTTGATATTTTCGAATGTAAAGCCTTGATATGGTGAAGGAGTATTAAATGTAATCGTACCGTTTACGGAATCGCGGACAGGCGCTGTATACACTTCACCGTCCGGAATGTTCATTTGTCCGGAGCATTTAATCGCCGGAATGCCTTTAATGGAGAAGGTTAAATCTGTGCCCGGACCGGTAATCCGCACTTTATCGGTCTTATTCATAAGCTCGACAAGGGCATCCATTGCTTTATCCATTTTGCCATAGTCGAGATTACATACCTTAAAATAGAAATCTTCAAACGCTTCGGTGCTCATTTTTGCAAGCTGTGCCATTGATGGATTTGGATAACGGAGCACGACCCATTTTGTTTTTGGTACGCGAATTTCACGGTGAACTTTTTGACCGATTGTTTTGCCGTGAATTTTCATTTTATCATCTGGTACATCGGCAAATTCGTTAATATTGTCGCCTGCACGCAAACCGATATAAGCGTCCATATTTTGCATCACGTTTGCTTCAAATTCAGCCATCATTGCAAACTGCTCTTCTTGAGCGCCAAGAAGCAGCGCGCGGTCCACTTGATAGTCTTTTAACAATACGAACGGATAGCCGCCGGCTGCATAAGCTTCTCTCACAAGAGCGATGACAAGCTCACGCTGCAAGCCGAAGTTCTCAATTAACACTTTTTCCCCTTTTTGCAGGCGAATCGAATAATGAATCAAATTTTTCGCAAGTTGCTCAATGCGCGGATCTTTCATTTGTTATGCCTCCAAATGATCATAATTTTATGCACAAATTATATTGTAACCGATTTCTAATCATTTGTTGAATATCATCTCTTGCAGGAATTTGTCGTTTTGAGCTCGAATTATGTTATAGTGAAACTGAGTTGCAGCTGAGGAGGAGAATGGATGCAAATTATTTTATATTTAAGCGTTGCGGTAATCGCTATTTCATTTTTTATTTTAGTCATATACATCGCGAAAACATTAAAAGCATTTCAAGAGACGATTCAAAGCTTAACCAAAACCATCAACAGCCTGGAAAAACAAGTACAGGATATTACGACGGAAACGGCGCAGCTGTTGCGGACGACAAATGCAGTAGCTGATGATATTCAAAAAAAGCTGGAAAGTTTAAATTCCATTGTCCAGGCAGTAGAACATGTAAGTTCGACTGTTGAGTCGTTTAATCAATCGCTTCACCATCTTTCCGGTAAAGTGACGGAAAAAATGGAACATCATCAAGAAAAAGTTGTTCAAGTGATGCAATGGGGAAATGCTTTTCTGGAAATATGGGAAAAATGGAAAGAAAGAAAACAACGTAAACAGAAAAGTTAAGGAGGTTTTTTTATGTCAGAAAATAAAAGCGGAAACGGAGCATTTTTATTAGGAGCGATTGTTGGCGGGGTTGTCGGAGCAGCAACGGCAATATTTCTTTCAAGTGAAAAAGGAAAAAAATTATGGCAAGACATGAATAACGAAAACATGGAAAAGTTAAAGATGACAGCGATCGAACTGTTTGAAATGGCAAAAGATAAAACAAAACAGTTAACGAAATCATCCGCAGTGACGAAAGACGAGGATCATGTTAAAATCGTAGCTGAACAACATGATTCAGGAGTCTCATCCATTCCAATTCCGCTTCATACGGAGTCAGCCGGAGGAAATAATGTTGATGTAGAGAAAATGCTGAAAGAAGCAGAAGCGGCATTTGCCGATGCGGAAAATAAGCTCAACAATCATAACGGGAAGGAGTGAAAACGATGGCGAAGAAGAAACTTGACAGCATTGAACAATTTCAAGAGGTACTCAAGCAGGGACAGCCGTTTTTATTGATTAAACATAGCTTAACGTGCCCAATTAGCCAAGGTGCCTTTGAAGAGTATGAAAAATTTGTTCAAGACTATCCAAATGTCGATACATATTATCTGTATGTGCAGGAAGCGCGGCCTCTCTCCAATTATATTGCCGAAACGTTTGGCGTCAAGCACGAGTCCCCGCAGGCGCTGTTATTTGAAAACGGTTCTGTCGTTTGGCATACATCGCATTGGAGCATTACGTATGATACATTAAGAAAAGAAGTAGTGAAACAATAAAAATAGAATCATCCGCATCGGAATAATGGTGTCTCTTTTGTTAATCTTTTTATGTTTAGTGCTAGTGTATCTCTATTTCCGATGCCATAAGAAAAAGAGGCTGTCTCACAAGGGTCTGACCCTTATGAGACAGTCTCATTTTGTTTCTGCATTTGTTGCGTGCCAAACGATTTGCAATTCATCCCCTGGAGCAAGCGGCTCATAAAACGCAGCAGGCTCTCCGTTTTTTAATAGCGTGAAATTTGCCGAAGCGGCTGGAGGAATGTTAATTTGCACATAGCTGAATATGTCTTGGAAAATGAATGGTTCAATTTTTTTCTCTATAAGTTCCAATGTTGCTCCGTTTTCAACGAAATCGTCTTCTTTTAACAATTGCCCTTCCTTGTAAAACTCTGCAACGTTTTTTGATAAAGTGATGTGCTCTCCGTTAAAAATAATCGGGATAGAATAGGTTAAACGAACATTTGTTGCTTCTGCGAGTTGTTGAATCGTTGGTTTTGTTCCATTGATAATTTCAAAGCGATCGCCATCTGCAAAAGGGGAGTCCGGCTTCGCTTCGATGCCGTTGCGATAAAGTTTTCCTGAGAAAGATTTTAATTCAATGACAAAACGATTGATTTGCACAATAAATGGCTTTGTTTCATCTAATAAGTGAGAAAGATTTAGTTTTTTCAGCGCTTGTTCAATCGTTTCCGGCATTTTTATAACAATGATATCGCGGTCATGGACAAGAGCTTCAGGAGAAACAGGATGGCCGTTTTGATAAATCGCTGCCTTTATTTCGTATTGCTTGTCGTTAATCGTAATTTTTTTGCTAGGGATTTCATCAAGTAAATCTTTTAATTGAACGCTCGCTGGTTCACCGTCTTCACCTTTTTTAACAGCAATTTGATCACCATCGTTAACTTCCTCATCCAAAGAAGAAGAGACTCCATTTTTTAGGATAATGGGCGGTTTCCCGTATGTTCCCGGCAGAGTAACAGTTTGTCCATTTAATGTGACAACTGATGCCAATCCCGGTTTTCCGTATAATTTGTTGAAAGGAATTCCAGCGGCGAGGAGACAGTCACCTACTGTTAGCCGCTTCATATCGAACAATCGAATGATTTGTCCGTTTACAAAAACACTAATATATTGTACAGGATTTTGTTTTGCAGCGATGGCAATGCCGATTGGCGTTACAAGCTCAGGACCATGCCGGGCTATTTCCGGAGTCAGTTCAAGTTTTTGGATCGCATCAATACCGCGAATGGCAACGCGGTTTTCCGGAAGTTTCAGCTTTTCGGCAAGCCGCTTTGGCAATTCAGGTGTTAAGCTGCCGCCACCGACAAGCATCACCGCTTTTGGCGGTTTCCCATTGTTTAATAATAATATTTCTTGGCTGATCGCGTGAGCCAGCTTGTCAATCGCACCGGAAATGGCAGCGATCATTTCTTCGCGAGTCACCTCTGTTTCAAAGCCTAAAATATCAGTAATTGTGACGGTTTTCTTAAGTGACAGCTCCCGTTTTGCTTTTTCTGCCAGTGGAAAATCAAGCAAATAATGATCAGAGATGGCTTCGGTAATCTCATCGCCGGCTATCGGCACCATTCCATAAGCTGTCACGGTGCCAAGGTCGGTGATAGCGATGTCAGAAGTTCCTGCACCGATATCGACAAGCGCAACGTTTAAGCGGCGCATCGTTGGCGGGATGAGAACATTAATCGCGGCAATCGGCTCCAGCGTCAACGCTTCCATTTCCAATTGAGCGCGCTGCAGGGCGGCAAGAAGCGATTCAACAACCAGTTTTGGTAAAAATGTTGCGATCACTTCAACGGCTGCCTCTGTTCCTTGCTGGTCAATAAGGCTGCCGATTGTTTCACCATCAATTTTATAGTCAATGACAGAATAGCCTACACAATAATAATGGTGGCTTTCTCCTTCCGCTTGACGTGCCGCTAATTTTGCTTGTGCATATTGTACGGCCGTTAATTCTAAATGGATGACATCTTCTTTTGTCATCATTGGCTTCCCGGCGATATGTAACGTTGCACTGGCCCGTTCGGTTTTTAAAGCGCGTCCTGCTGCAGCGACGGAAACTCGTTTTAAGGGACCATGTTTTTTTTCTAATTCCTCTTTAATTTCGCCAATGACTTTAGCGACTGCCAGCACATCATGAATTTGCCCGTCAAGCATCGCCCGTTCGTCGTGCTCTTTCATGATCATGTCTAAAATTTGATATGAGCCGTCTTTTTCTTGTAAAATAACTCCAACAACAGAACGTGTTCCTATATCTAATGCAAAAATGGCTGCTTCATTGTTCACGGACCATTCACCTTCTTTAAAAAATATCATAGGATACTTTATCGCTTAAAAGCGTTTAATTATTAAAGTTTTTTTAGTGACAACATTATCTATTTGCATTATAATAATGTCTAATTACTAGAAATGTACCATATTTTTCAGTTTCTATAAACTAAGAAAGGATGAGAAGGATGAGCAATGAAAGATTAGATGAGTTAAGGGCAAGAGTCGATGAGCTGAACTTGCAACTTTTAAAATTAATTAACGAGCGAGGCCGGCTTGTCCAAGAAATCGGAGAGATTAAAAAAACACAAGGAACATACCGCTATGATCCGGTCCGCGAACGAAAAATGCTTGATATGATTTTAGAACATAACGATGGCCCATTTGATACAGCAACATTAAAGCATATTTTTAAAGAAATTTTTAAAGCAGGTCTGGAGTTGCAAGAGGATGACCATCGTAAAGCATTGCTTGTTTCACGCAAGAAAAAACCAGAAAACACAATCGTTGATGTGAAAGGTGAAAAAATCGGTGACGGCAATCAATACTTTATTATGGGGCCATGCGCAGTAGAAAGTTATGAACAAGTTGCCGCTGTCGCTGAAGCCGTCAAAAAACAAGGATTAAAGCTATTGCGCGGCGGTGCGTACAAACCAAGAACGTCCCCATACGATTTCCAAGGACTTGGGGTCGAGGGACTAAAAATTTTAAAACGAATCGCTGACGAATACGATTTAGCGGTCATTAGCGAAATTGTCACTCCAGCCGATCTTGAAACAGCATTAGATTACATTGATGTTATCCAGATTGGTGCCCGCAATATGCAAAACTTCGAATTGTTAAAAGCGGCAGGTCAAGTGAATAAGCCGATTTTATTAAAGCGCGGCTTAGCGGCAACGATTGAAGAGTTTATTAATGCGGCAGAATATATTATGTCGCAAGGAAATGGTCAAATCATTCTTTGTGAGCGCGGTATTCGCACGTATGAACGAGCAACACGAAATACACTTGATATTTCGGCTGTGCCAATCTTAAAGAAAGAGACGCACTTGCCGGTGTTAGTTGACGTTACTCATTCAACTGGGCGCCGCGATTTATTGCTTCCTTGTGCAAAAGCAGCATTGGCAATCGGTGCTGACGGCGTCATGGCAGAAGTGCATCCAGACCCTGCTGTTGCTTTATCTGACTCCGCTCAGCAAATGGATATCGCTCAATTTAATGAATTCATGGAAGAATTAAAATCGTTCCAACGACAAATGGTGAAGGCATAAATCATGCCTTCTTCCCCTTCCAATCAGCGTTGTTTAACGCTGTGGAAGGGGATTTTCTTTTTGCATGAAAAGTTCAATTGCGGGAAAATAAAATGATGAAAACATTTGCAAAATATTTGTAAAGACGTTGCGATTGTCCCATAATGTATCGTATGATATTTCTACATAAATAGGCAGCATTTGCTGAATTCTGATACAAGAGCCTTATTGGGGAAGAGGAATAGATGTAAACAAAAGCAAAAGGAGTGGAACAAATGAACGTTACAATTTATGACGTAGCTCGTGAAGCAAACGTGTCGATGGCGACTGTATCGCGCGTTGTAAATGGAAATCCGAATGTTAAACCATCTACGCGAAAAAAAGTGCTTGAGGCTATTGAGCGGTTAGGATATCGTCCGAACGCAGTTGCAAGAGGATTAGCGAGCAAAAAGACGACGACAGTAGGTGTAATTATTCCGGACATTTCAAATATCTTTTTTGCTGAATTAGCGCGCGGGATTGAAGATATTGCGACAATGTATAAATATAATATTATTTTAAGCAACTCTGATCAAAATAAAGATAAAGAATTGCATTTATTAAATACAATGTTAGGCAAACAAGTGGATGGCATTTTATTTATGGGGGGATATATCAGTGAGGAGCATGTCACAGAATTTAAAAAGTCTCCGGTCCCAATCGTATTGGCAGCAACGATTGAGGAAAACAACATTATTCCATCGGTGAATATTGATTATGAGCAGGCGGCATACGATGCAGTTGCGTTTCTCATTGAGAAAGGACATAAACGCATCGCTTATGTAACCGGTCCGGCAGATGACCCAATTAACAATAAAAAATTAGCAGGCTATCGCCGAGCGTTGGAGCAGCATGGGTTAACATATGATGAACATTTAATCATTGAAGGTGATTACTCGTACGATTCCGGTATCGAAGCATATGAAAAAATTGCCGAATTAGACGAGCAGCCTACTGCTGTATTTGTCGGAACAGACGAAATGGCTTTAGGCGTCATCCACAGCGCCCAAGATCATGGTGTAAACATTCCGGAACAGTTTGAAGTAGTTGGCTTTGATAATACGAGATTAGCGACAATGGTGCGGCCGCGTTTAACAACCGTTGTTCAGCCGATGTACGATATTGGTGCCGTAGCGATGAGGCTATTAACGAAGTATATGAATAAAGAACATGTTGAAAATCATATCGTTGTACTGCCGCATCGGATTGAATACCGCGAGTCTGCGAAATAAGCGGTGGAGGGGCTGTCTCATAAGGGTCTGACCTCACGCGTGTTTCACAATATATAGTTCATTTACCGGACATTATGTCCTAATCTATGCGTTGTGGGGTCTGACCCTGAAACTTTTGAGACAGCCTCTTCTTAAGCATGGTCTGTTATTTTTTCTCTCCTTGTTGTGTCAAAACATTTGTAGCGAATGTTGCAAGATTACGTTATTTAAAGGGAATATAACTATTTATATACTTTTTCATTCGATTTACTATCTCAATTGTTCTGTTAGTATTTTTTTTTTTTTTTCGTTTTGCTATTACTGGTAGATGAAAAGGGTCCTCTTGTTTTCATCTCCGCTTAAGGATTTGAAAAAAGAAAAATCTTAGTGCTCTAGTGCAATTTTCAGTCTTCGTATTCCTTCCGCAATCTTTTCCTCTGACAAATTTCCATAACCTAAAATGATTTTATCGTTATGAAAGCCTTTACGATTTGCATGGATTTCTGCCGGGTACACCTTAACATGATGCTGAAGTATTTGCTGTCATATTTCCTCTGTGAATTTTATATCTCGGAACGATGCAACTAAATGCAGACCTGTGGAATCACCAAGAACCGTTACTTTATCAGCAAAATAAGTAGACAAGGCATTGATAATTGCGTCTTTTCGTTTCCGATATATTGATACGTCGTTAGTTGATTTTGCTATTCGACTGCACGAAGAACACAAAAATATGTCGATGAAAGTCCCTTGCAGGGAAATCTCCTTTCAAAATGTTATTGTACTTTCATTTTGACAGAATTTCCCTGCAAGGGCTATTTTTATACATAAGGAAGGATGCTTATTTGGAACTGTGAGTTTATCTTATCAATATGTTTTCACTATATAATCCGAAACATATGAACCTCTCCCACCTGTACGTTGTTTAGAGGTGGGAGATGAATCGGTGAACATGTTAAAGATTAATCTTTTGCCGTCGGCTGCGAATCGGATAAAGCGCTTTTTCTACCGTTTGCGCATTTTTCTCTGTAATCTCTGCCTTGCGTGGAATCGGTGGATAAAGGTCTTCCGGATCGTCCCACTCGGTTGGCAATGGCACAGGAGAGTATTTTTGCCATTTGTCAATCCATTCCTGCGGGAGATTACCTGAAATGTTTGATTGTTCTGTCATTTCGAGCCAGATGAACGCCCAAGCGCGCGGTACGACCCGCCAAATATCGTAGCCGCCGCCACCGACAGCAATCCAGCGCCCTTCGCAATATTGATGTGCAATTTCATGGGCCAGCTTCGGAATTTCACGGTAAATTTTCATTGTTGCAGACAAATGCGTCAGCGGGTCATAATAATGGGAATCTGCTCCATTTTGCGTTAAAATAACATCCGGTCTAAAAAAATCGGCAATTTCCCGAAATGCCTGCGTGTAAGCATCCAGCCATGATTCATCTTCCGTAAAGGCATCGACAGGAATATTAAATGAAAAACCGTATCCTTTTCCCTGGCCTCGTTCATTGACGTTTCCTGTCCCCGGGAACAAATACCTTCCCGTTTCATGAATGGAAAATGTACATACATTTGGATCATCGTAAAACGTCCATTGCACTCCGTCACCATGATGGGCATCTGTATCAACATACAGGACGCGAAGATTATATTTTTCTTGTATATATTTGATCGCAACGGAGCTGTCGTTATAAATGCAAAAACCTGAAGCTTTGCCGCGGAAGCCGTGATGCAGTCCGCCTCCCAGGCTTAATGCGTGCTTTGCTTTTCCGGATAATACATAATCTACGGCTGTAAGCGTGCTGCCGACTAAAAGAGCGCTTGCTTCATGCATGTTCGGAAAAATCGGTGTATCTTCCGTGCCTAATCCGTAATTTAAAGCAATTTCTTTCGGCAACCGCCCCTCTCCGGCTGCTTTTACGGCTTCAATATAATCGCGGTCATGAACTAAAGTTAATTCATCATCAGTTGCTGTTCTTGGAGAAACAATTTGCGAATCATCGAGAGCGTTCATTGTTCGAAGCAAATCATAGGTGAGTTTTACGCGAAGCTGGTTAAAAGGGTGGTGGTCATGGAATTTATATTTTTGGAAATCGTCTGAATAGATGAATACGCAATCATTTTTCATGATGAGACCCCCGGTAAATTCGGCCATAATACTGTATACCCTTCGCTTCGCAAATCTTGAATAACTGCCATCGGGTTCATCGTTTGAATGCGGAAGACAAGAATTTTATATTGTTCGTCTTTATCAGGGTAAACAAGAACGCTGGAGATATTTACATTTCGATTACGGAAAAACGATGCGACTTCACATAACATGCCAGTGCGGTTAGGGACTTTTACTTCTAATTGTGAGCCTGGCTGATGCGCGCCTGTCAGCTGTACAAGTGTATATAATAAATCGGTCTCTGTAACAATACCTACTAGTTTTTCATCTTTAACAATTGGCAAACAACTGATGCGATGCTCGTAGAAAAGAGCGGCGACTTCTTCAACAAAGTCGAGGGGATGTCCTGTAATGACATTCGTTTTCATAATCGTACTTACAGGCTTTTGTAAGTCTTCTAAATGCTCATCGGCATGAAAAATAGAAGGGCTTGCATCGCGGATGTCTCGGTCGGTGACGATCCCAATAACATGATCATTTTCATTGATAATAGGAATATGTCTAATTTTATGCTGTTTTATCATTTCTATTGCATCGGCAATTGTATTGGTTGGCGAAAGAGTGGCTACATCCGTTTTCATAATTTGCTCAATAATCATTCTTTTTCCCCCTTTGCTGTCTAGAACACGGATAAAAAGCTGTTAGTACATAAAGCGGTTCATAAAGCGAAGGCGATCAAATTTTTGAATGGACTCCTGATCCACTCTGCTTCCGATTCTAGCCATCAAACAATTGGCAGGATGTGAGCATATTTCCGGGTCATCGGTAGCATACCAAACGAGTCCGCCCGCATTCATCATTTTTTCCATGATTTTGCGGTATTCCCATACGTTTAATCCTGTTCTCTTTAAGTCCCAATGCCAATAGTATTCTGTTGTAATAATAATATAATCTTCCATGGCATCGTCCATCATCGAAACAATAAGAAGATTTTTGCCAACTCCACATCCGCGAAAATCAGGAATAACTTCAATGGCTCCAAGTTCAATTAAATTTTCCATCTTTCCTTCAGACCAGCGTTCAAGAGGATCAGGATAGAGGAAAGTCACATAGCCGACAATTGTTTGGTTATGCCTAGCGATAATAATTCTTCCTTCAGGAAGCCGAGCGATTTCGATCAAAGCTTTATGCTGCTGTTCTGGTTGACGGAAAGCTGTCAAATCATGATGAAACTCATAGCTTGCTAGTTTTTCTGGGGATATCGGACCTTCAATAATTAGTGTGCCTTTTGGGGTTTTTAATTCTTTGGCATTGTACGTTTTTTTATGTTCCATTCGTTCACCACCCGATTTAAACCTTTCTTCAATACCATTATACAAAAAAAAATGGAGCACAAAATGCTTTCACAAAAAATTCTCATTTATTTCATAGCCAATCATATACTTTAGCGAAATTTGTTGAAAAATTTTTTTGATTAAAATTTTTAAAAAATTGAGAAATTATAAAAGGTATAATATAATGAAATCGTCATTACTTTACATAAAGGGGGAGTTTGGGAATGAAAGTGGAAGCGCTACCAGTCATACAAGGGGATTTCAACTTAAAAAACTATGAAGAAACATATAAAAATTTTGATTGGTCGGAAGTAGAAAAACATTTTTCATGGTCGGAAACGGGCAAAGTGAACATGGCTTATGAGGCGATTGACCGCCATGTTGAAACGTTTCGAAAAAACAAGGTAGCTCTTTACTACCGCGATGCTACGAGAGAAGAAAAATATACATTCAAAGAAATGAAAGAATTGTCGAATAAAGTAGCTAATGTGCTAAAACAGGCGGCGGATGTCGAAAAAGGGGATCGCGTCTTCGTTTTTATGCCGCGTTCTCCGGAGCTGTATTTTACCGTATTAGGTGCCATTAAACTTGGTGCGATCGTAGGGCCGCTCTTTGAAGCATTTATGGAAGGGGCTGTACGCGATCGATTGGAAGACAGCGGGGCAAAAGTTATTGTTACAACGCCGGAGTTGCTTCCTCGCGTTCCGGTAAATGAGCTTCCAGCTTTAAAATATGTATTGTTAGTAGGAGACAATATTGTTGAAGAAGGCCCTTATATCGATTTAAAGAAACGAATGAAGGAAGCAAGCAAACATTTTGACATTGAATGGGTTGACCGCAGAGATGGCTTAATTTTACATTATACATCAGGATCTACCGGGAAACCAAAAGGGGTATTGCATGTTCATAATGCAATGATTCAGCATTATCAAACGGCGAAATGGGTGCTTGACTTAAAGGAAGATGATGTATATTGGTGTACAGCTGACCCAGGCTGGGTAACGGGAACATCATACGGTATCTTTGGCCCTTGGCTTTGCGGAGCATCAAACGTTGTTATCGGCGGCCGCTTTAGTCCGGAAACATGGTATAAAACCATTGAAGATTATGGAGTGACAGTATGGTACAGTGCTCCGACAGCATTCCGGATGTTAATGGGAGCCGGAGATGAACTTGTGAAAAAGTTTGACTTAAGCTCTTTACGTCATATTTTAAGCGTCGGCGAACCGCTAAATCCGGAAGTTGTCCGCTGGGGAATGAAAGTATTTAACCGCCGTATTCACGATACTTGGTGGATGACAGAAACTGGTGCACAGCTTATATGTAACTATCCGTGCATGGAAATTAAGCCGGGTTCAATGGGAAAACCAATTCCAGGCGTTAAAGCGGCAATTATCGATGATCAAGGCAATGAGCTTCCGCCTTACCGCATGGGCAATCTTGCGATTAAAAAAGGCTGGCCGTCCATGATGCATACGATTTGGAATAACCAAGAAAAATATGAGTCTTATTTCATCAACGATTGGTATGTTTCTGGAGATTCTGCTTACATGGATGAGGACGGTTATTTTTGGTTCCAAGGCCGCATTGACGATGTCATTATGACATCTGGGGAACGCGTTGGTCCATTTGAAGTCGAAAGCAAGCTTGTTGAGCATCCAGCTGTTGCAGAAGCCGGTGTCATCGGTAAGCCGGATCCAGTTCGCGGTGAAATCATTAAGGCGTTTATTTCGCTTCGTGACGGTTATGAGCCTTCTGAAGAGTTAAAAGAAGAAATTCGTGAGTTTGTAAAGAAAGGATTAGCAGCTCATGCCGCACCGCGTGAAATTGAATTCCGTGATAAATTGCCAAAAACGAGAAGCGGCAAGATTATGCGCCGCGTCTTAAAGGCTTGGGAGCTCAACCTGCCAACTGGGGATTTATCAACAATGGAAGATTAATCATAAAAAAGGGCTGACCCATAGTAGTCTGACTCCACGTGCATTCACAATATATCGTTCATTTATCTCAATGTTATGTCCTATATATTGTGTTGCGGGGTCTGACACTTTGCATTTGGGTCAGCCTCAGTTATTTATTGGTGAGAAGGTGAATCTTGTATATCCTGTGTATCGGTTGGCGGAGGTTCTGTTAGTTTTATATTGTCCTCTTGTTCTGTATCTTCTCCCGTTTTTGTACCTTCGTTTGTGTCAGTTGGTGCTTTTGGTTCAAGTTTTGGCGCTTCTATCTTTCGGATAATATTGGATGGAGCGGATTCTTTTCCAGCAATATCAACCGCCGTTACATAATACATTCCATTTAGAACTGTAAACGAAAGCGGCTTCCCTGATTTAATGGTTTGAATAACTCGGAACGGTGCTCCTTCTTTTTCGGAGTAATAAACTCGATAGCCAATAATGTCCGACTCATGGTGCGCTTTCCATGTCACAGTTTGTTTAGATAACTGTATGGTGAGCGGAGCCGGGCTTTTTCCGTTTTCCTCTAAGCGATTTGTGAACAGAACGCTTGCTCCTTCCCATTTAGGCAGGAGATCGTTTAAATCAATAGACTCTCTTTTCATTCCAAGTTCTTTAAGCAATTCCTTGTCGATCATCACTCCTGCAGTGATGAATTCTTGCGGGGTTGATTCCAGTGCAGCGTATTTTTTACCATTTATCTCTACAAAAGCACCGCTTATTAAATAATGATCTACTTTCCTTGGCACGAATTTGGCATTAAATAAATCGCTTTGAACGAGTCCTGCTTTTGTACATAAATTAGACGGCAATAAGCCTGAAATAGCACAATACGAACGTCTTACAATTCCGCCAGGCATGTTGAACCTTGTTTTCGGTGCGATTAACTTAGGATTTACATCATAAGCGGCATTCATAAGACGAGCCCATAGCAATAAATTGCGTCTGCTGTATGTTAGACCTTTATATTCTTTTTGTAACGGTTTTGGAGTATCATATCCCATCCACACGCCGAATGTAACATTCGGATTTGTCGCTACAAACCAAGCATCTTTATTATCTTGTCCTGTTCCCGTTTTTCCGGCCCAATCCGCAGAAAATTTTAAGTAACCTGATAAAGCAGCCGCTGTACCTTGGCGAATGACGTCCCGCATCATATCAATCGTTAAATAAGCTGTTTGTGGAGAGAATACATTGACAGGCTGGCTTTTATGTTCATAAATGATTTTCCCATCTTTGGAAACGATTTTTTCAATGAGATAGGCATCGACAAATTTCCCATAGTTTCCAAACGTGGCGTACGCGTTTACGTTTTCTTCCACTGTGACGCCTTTTGTTAAAGCACCAAGAGCCATTGATAAGTTGCTTGCGTCATCCTTTGTTAAGCTTGTGAAGCCCATTTTTTCTAAATAAGTAATGGGACGTTGGTTCACGATTTTCATATATGTGCGAACAGCCGGAATGTTGTATGAATATTGTAATGCACGCCGGGCGGATACTAAACCGTGTGTTTTCCCATCGGCGTTTTTTGGGCTGTAGGCACCTCCTGCTGTTTTGACATAGAGTTTAATATCAGGAATAACGGAACCTGGCTGAACGATTCCCATTTCCATTGCAGGTGCATAGACTAGCAGCGGTTTCATTGTTGAACCGTTGGAACGATATGCTTGAGTGGCGTGATTGAGCTGCTCGCGATGATAATCCCTTCCGCCGACAAAACTAATAATCTTTCCTGTTTTATTCTCAATCAACATCGCCCCGACTTCAACGGGTTCCACTTTGTTAATGATGTTTCCGGTTTTTTCATCTTTTTCTTTTGTGATAATATCGCTGCCGAAGTATTGATAATCACGAACGACTTGCTGCATGCGGTCGTAAATGTCCTTATCAATCGTCGTGTGAATTTTATATCCGTTTTGCCGTAAGTTTTTTTCCGCTTTAGCAAGGTACTCATTATAAAGAGTATTGTTAAGCGTTAAATCTTCTTTTTCATATCCATCTTTTTTGGCAAGAATGCCGGCTAAGATTTCTTTTGCCCGATTTTCAATTTCGATTGTTAGCCAAGGGTATTTTTCAATTGGTGATGGTTTAGGAGAAGCGAAATCTTGGGCAATATGATATTGCAGCGCTTCTTTATATTCTTTTTCTGTAATATATCCAGCTTGCTTCATTCGGTTAAGCACAGTTTTCATCCGGTTTAGAGCCGGGGTAATATCCTTTTTGATTTCGCCGCTGCTTGTAAATGGAGTATAGCGAAACGGACTTTGTGGCAATCCTGCTAGAAAGGCAGCTTGTGCAAGGTTTAAATCTTTTGCATCTACATTGAAAACCCCTTTTGCTGCTGATTGAATGCCGGCAATTTGTCGGCCGGATGAATTTCTGCCAAACGGAACTACGTTTAGATACGCTTCTAAAATTTCGTCTTTCGTGAAAAACTTTTCTAAACGAAGGGCAAGAAGCATTTCTTTTGCTTTTCGTTCAAAAGAAACTTCATTCGTTAATATTTGATTTTTCACTAGCTGCTGTGTTAACGTGCTTCCGCCGGTGCGCACAGAAGAATTGGTTGCTTCTTGGAAAAGTGCACGGATCACAGCTTTTGGTACAACCCCTTTATGCTCGTAAAAGTACTCATCTTCTGTTGCAATAATTGCTTTAATTAAATAAGGTGATACTTGCGCAAGTTTGATTTCTTCCCGCTCTATGTCAGAACGAAACTTTCCGAGATAAACGTTATTAGCGAAGTAAATATGTGTCGTTTCTTCGTAATTGTAGATATCTTTTTTCATTTCTTCATAGGAAGGGATATGCATGTCTTTGACTAAAGAAGCAAAATAGCCGGCTCCTACTCCGAATCCGAAAAATAGCCCACAAATCAGTACAATGGTGAAGACGAGGAATAAGTTCCAAATGACATCGTATGTAATTCGTAGCTTACGCAATGTCTTTTGAAGGGATAGATTATTTGCTTTGTCTGCCATTCGCCACATCCTTCCAATATTTTAAAAATTAACAAATAATTACGAAAAAAGATAGTGCGCGAAAATTAGTTTTATTATACCATATACAATGTCTAATATTATGATTTTTTGCCACTTTTCGTTGTGCTATTTGACAATTGGATTTAATTATGATAAAAGATGTATATTGGAAAATTGAATGATTGAGGCGATGAAAGGATACAGTAGTGTTTATCTCCCTGTTTCAGAGAGCTAGTGGTCGGTGCGAACTAGCACAAAGATAAACACGAATTACCTCCTTGAGCTTCTTTTGCGAACGGAAGCATTCTAAGTAGCAAAAGACGGTGAATACCGTTATCGGAATGAAGTGAGAGGGCTCTTTATGCTCTCTAAGTAGGGTGGTACCGCGATGTTAACTCGTCCCTTCGTTTTAGGGATGGGTTTTTTTATTTTATTTAATTAAAAAAGAGGTGGAAGAAATGGACTTATTGCAAGACTTACAGTGGCGTGGTCTTATTAACCAAGTGACAGATGAAGAGGGACTGCAAAAGTTATTAACGGAGGAAAAAATCACTTTATATTCAGGATTTGACCCAACAGCAGACAGTCTGCATATTGGACATTTATTGCCAATACTAACATTAAGAAGATTTCAGCTGGCGGGGCATCGTCCAATTGCACTTGTTGGTGGAGCAACAGGGCTTATTGGTGACCCAAGCGGCAAAAAAAGTGAACGTTCATTAAACGAAAAGGAAGTAGTACAGCAATGGAGTGAAAAAATTAGAGTGCAATTATCGCGTTTTTTAGATTTTGAAACGACAGAAAATCCAGCGAAAATCGCCAATAACTATGACTGGATTGGTTCTCTTGACGTCATTTCGTTCTTGCGCGATGTCGGCAAAAATTTTGGTATTAACTACATGTTGGCGAAAGAATCGGTACAGTCGCGGATTGAGACCGGCATTTCGTTTACCGAGTTCAGCTATATGATTTTACAGGCGCTCGACTTTTTAAAGCTTTATCAAAATGAAAATTGTAAATTGCAAATTGGCGGAAGTGATCAATGGGGCAATATTACTGCGGGATTGGAATTAATTCGGAAAACGGAGGAAGAGGCGAAAGCGTTTGGTTTAACGATCCCGCTTGTCACAAAGGCAGATGGAACAAAATTTGGTAAAACCGAGGGTGGCGCGGTTTGGTTAGATAAAGAAAAAACATCGCCATACGAATTTTACCAGTTCTGGATTAATACCGACGACCGTGATGTAATTAAATACTTGAAGTACTTTACATTCTTATCAAAAGAAGAAATTGAACAGCTTGAAAAACAGCTGCACGAAGCGCCGGAAAAACGTGCTGCACAAAAAGCATTAGCCGAAGAAGTGACAAAGCTTGTGCATGGGGAGGAAGCGTTACGTCAGGCAATCAAAATTTCTGAAGCGCTGTTTAGCGGAAGTATCGCTGATTTAACGGCTGATGAGATTAAGCAAGGATTTAAAGACGTTCCTTCTTTTGAATATGAAGGAGAAGAGGTTGCGTTAGTGGAGTTATTAGTCATGAGCAAAATTTCGCCATCAAAGCGTCAAGCTCGTGAAGACATTACGAACGGTGCCATTTATGTGAATGGTGAAAGAATACAAGACGTAAATAAAGTATTAACAAAAGAAGATCGCATTGAAGGACAATTTACAGTGATTCGCCGCGGCAAGAAAAAGTACTATTTAATTAAATACAAGTAATCTTTCCAAAAAGGGGATGATGCTAGATAGTATCATTCCCTTATAGAAAAAGAAAAATAAAACCCTCCGGAATATCCAGAGGGTTTTCACTATTAACGAGAGTAGAACTCAACGATTAATGCCTCGTTAATTTCGGCTGGCAACTCAGAACGTTCAGGTAAACGAGTGTAAGTGCCTTCTAATTTGTCAGCGTCAAGAGTTAAATAGTCAGGTACGAAGTTGTTTACTTCAAGCGCTTCTTTAATCACTTGAAGGTTGCGAGATTTTTCACGAACAGAAATTGTTTGTCCAGGTTTTACGCGATAAGATGGGATATCAACGCGGCTGCCGTCAACTAAAATATGGCCATGGTTTACTAATTGGCGAGCTTGACGGCGAGTGCGTGCAAAACCTAAACGGTAAACAAGGTTATCTAGGCGAGACTCAAGAAGAATCATGAAGTTTTCGCCGTGTTTACCAGGCATTTTGCCGGCTTCATCGAACGTTTTGCGGAATTGGCGTTCGTTTACGCCGTACATATGACGAAGTTTTTGCTTTTCTTGTAATTGTAAACCGTATTCAGAAAGTTTTTTGCGCTGACCTGGACCATGCTGACCTGGCGGGTAAGGACGTTTTTGTAACTCTTTACCTGTGCCGCTTAATGAGATGCCGAGACGGCGGGAAATTTTCCACATTGGACCTGTGTAACGAGCCATAAATGCTCCTCCTTTTTTGCTTTTATTTTGGGTAAAATAAAAGCAGACGTGCATCAACAATTATGGTCATTTTGTTTTCATGTATCCTCGCTCTAGCAGCTAAGAGTTACACGATACACCTCTTTAACTAAGAGGAACAAAATGAACCCATAAAGGTGATCACATAGGCTGCTATATTTTACACAAAGGCTATTATATGTTTTTTCCTAATTTAAAGTCAACATTTCATCTTTAAAACTTTTTTATGTTTTTATTCTCTATTATTTGTATGATATAATAAAAAAGATGGTTTGAAAAAAATTTGTTTTCTAAATACTTAGTTATTTTGGACAAATTGATAATCTGCTACGATTGATATTAGGGATAAAGAAGTAAAAGATGAGCGTGGGTGAATCAGAACATGGAAGTTCAAAAAGGAAAATTATATCGATCCTTTAAGGAAAAATTTTTTGATTGGTTTCTTACATATGACGATTATGAGGAATTCTCAAAAGTAGTGCTGAATTTGCTGCTTCTTGTAAAACAGGAACTTATGGTAAAAGAAGTTTCTTTTTTTATGTTTGATCCTTTGAAAAATGTTTTTTTCCTCGAAGTAACCACTGCGGAGAAGGAACATTTAATCAATTCCGCCATTTCTTATGATGTTTTTAAGTCAGAAAATGGAGCAGAACTTCCTCTCAAAATAAGGGAAAGTTCGTCAGGTCTAACAATTGAGCTATTGCTTCGTACAAAGGGTGAATTGTTAGGGGTGTTGCAACTGCTCAACAATGAAAATGAGCGTTTCAGCGAGAGGTTCCTTCTAAAAATCAGGGAAGACTTTATCTTGCTTTTTGACAAGATGAAAAATCTTTCTCGAGGCTTAAGTGAAGAAAAAAGATATGAACGCTTGCATCGACTCACCGCCAAAATTCACTCTTCAATGAAAATAAACAATGTATTGGAAGAAGTTATACGCACTTTACAAGAAATATATCCATCATTTACTTTCCACTTACTTTTGTCCCATGACAATCAAAATCACGATAACTTGCCGATTAAAATGTTAGCCTTTGAAGGTGATGAGGAAAACATGGCAGCTATGCAAGCGTATGTGACTGGACAAATTCAAATTGAAGACGCCGTTAAACCGCAATGCTCGATTATATATGCTCCCATTAAAGGAGTACAAGGAGTTTACGGAGTGCTTGAAATCATTGCACCGCATATTAAAATGTTTCCGAAAAATGAAATTAATTTTATTTCCTTACTGGCTAATACGGCTGGAAGTGCTCTTGAAAATGCAAAATTATATGAACAGTCAAAACGTTTAATTGCTGATTTACAGCTGATTAACGAAACGATGCATCGGTTAAATACAAACTTACGCTTTCAAGATGCACTAGAATTTATGGTTGAGCAAATTAAACGTTCTTTCGGAGCTGAGGAAGTTGGGTTTTTACTGTTTGATGAACAGCGAAAAAGAGTATTGCCGGGAAGCACTCCTTTTTTCCACTCATCTGAATCGAAGAGCTATATTGATTTTGTCGTAAAGCGAATTCAAAACGAGAGAGAAATTGTATTTTTGGGCAATGTAGAGATTGACTCCTCGTCATTTGTTCCGGCGTTTCGCTCATTAATGGCTGTTCCAATGGTACAAAGCAGTGTGCTGAAAGGAATCGCCATCGTGCTGCACCGGGAACCATATTATTTTACTTTTGAAATGTATAAACTCCTTCAATCGTTAATTCATCATTCAACGTTAGTGTTTACGAATGCGATGCTGCGTGAAGAGTTGGAACGTCTCGTTGTAACGGACCGTCTCACCAACTTATATGCTCGTCACTATCTTGATGAACAAATTACCCGCTCAATGCAACAGGATAGTTATGGCTCATTTATTTTAGTTGATATTGATAACTTTAAAGCGATTAATGACACATATGGACATCAAGTCGGGGATGAAGTTCTTATTCAAGTGGCAGACGTTATTAAAGAAAATATTCGTGAGAGCGATATAGGGGCTCGCTGGGGCGGTGAAGAATTAGCTGTCTATCTTCCGCGTGCATCGCTTACTGTCGGAATTTCAGTGGCTAATCGTCTTGTTGAAAAAGTTCGCAAACAAACGAATCCGCAAGTTACCATTTCCTGCGGCGTTTCTTATTGGGAGAAAAATCGGACAGATTCTATGAGGGAGTTATTTAAACGTGCGGATGAAGCGTTATATACTGCAAAGAAAACAGGGAAAAACTGCGTGGTTGTTCATGATTATCAGCAGCAATATAAAGTATAAGAAAAGGAATCCTTTTTTAAGAAGGGTTCCTTTTCTTACTAGGCGATTAGTCGATTAAAGCTACAAGCGTTTCTACAAATTTTTCTAAATACTTTTGGTCAATTTCGTCAAAACGGTTTTTGATCGGACTATCGATATCTAATACACCAATCACATTTCCGTTTTTCATCATTGGCACAACAATTTCTGATTGGGAAGCTGCGTCACAAGCGATATGGCCTGGGAAAAGATGAACGTCCGGAACGAGCACGGTTTTTTTATTTTTTGCCGCTGTTCCGCATACTCCTTTGCCGAACGGAATTCTGACGCATGCCGGCAGACCTTGAAACGGGCCTAATACAAGTTCATTGCCATCAGCTATATAGAATCCGACCCAATTAATATTGTCGAGAAATTGATTTAATAATGCTGCAGCGTTCGCCAGATTAGCGATGAAATTCGTTTCCCCTTCAATGAGCGCTTTCAGCTGTTTAATCACTAATTCATAATTTTCTTCTCTTGTACCGTTATATTGCACAGCGTGAAACAAAGATGTCTCCTCCCGTTCATTTTTATTCACCAGAAAACTGAGTGGAATTATCGATTATTTTATGAGGATGAACGAATGATGTCAAATAGAAAGCGCTTCTTTCATCATCCTATCTATTCCTTGATGCAAATCTTTAGCAGAGTGAGCATCAGAACCGTAAACAATGCGAATGTCGCGCTTCATCGCTTCTTTAATCACCCAGTCAGGTGGATAAGGCTCCCGACAAAGCGGCTTATTGACTCCTGCTCCGTTATAGTCGATTTCTAAATCGTGCTTTTTCATTTCATCAAGAATATGAATAATGTGGTCATTCGTCGGCTTAAGACAAGGAAATTTTTTTTGAAATTTATGAATGAGTGTAATATGGCCGATTCGCTTCGGTTTGTACCGGCCGAGATTAGCAGTCACAGCGCGCCGCAAAGTATTGTAGTATGTTTCATATACAGAAGTGACAGAGCCGAATGTATGAATGATTTTTGCAAACATTTCCGGACTGTAATCTAAACAAAAATATTCATTATTGAAGTTTAAAAAATGGACCGATAAAATGCTGTCATCTAAATAAGGGCCTATTTCTTCGAGAAGGCGGGCCGTTTCGTCTTCATAGCCAATAATAAAATCAATTTCTAATCCAACATTAACGGCAATATCGTTCGCATATCGTTTTTTTAGTTCATTTACAGTAAATAAATAGTTGTCTAAATCGCTCATTTTCATCGCACTGTCTTGGTCAGGAGTAGGATCGGTAAATGTCGGCGGCAGCGGCGCATGTTCGGTAAAAGAAATTTCCGTATAACCTAGCTCAATGGCTCTCTCAATGTATTGTTCAAATGAATCCTTACTTCCATGAGGGCAAAAAGGGGTATGAATATGTCCGTCTTTCAAATAAATTCCTCCTTAACGCTTTGTTTTATTGTTGATTTTAAATCAAAATTTGCAGATTTCTGTAAAAAAAAATTAAAAATTTTGCTCAAAAAATGTCGTTAACATGGTATCATAAAAACATTGAAAAAACATTAATATATTTGCTTTTTGCCTTCTAAAGAAACCATCTTCATTTATTCACTAACCGGGGTACGAGGGGGCTCATTATGGAATTTGCGATGTTCATTTTGCTCCTCATTACAGGAGTAATGATATATATTCATATGTACCGTAAAAAGCTGTATCAAGAAATCGATCGTTTGGAGTCATGGAAAATAACGATTATGAACCGTCCGGTTACTGACGAACTTTCAAAAGTGAAGCAGTTAAATATGACTGGACAAACGGAAGAATTGTTTGAACGGTGGCGGAATAGCTGGGATGAAGTTGTTGCTTCTCAACTGCCAGACATTGAAGAAAAATTGTTTGATATTGAAGAAGCTTTAGATAAACATCGTTACAAAAAAGCAAAAGAAATGCTGCACCAAGCAGAGCAAATGCTGCGCAAAGCAGAAGAAGAGATTCAAATGATTCTCCAAGAGTTGCAGGAGCTGGTTGGCAGCGAAGAAAAAAATCGCATCGAAATCGAAGAGTTAAAAGGGATATATCGAAATGTAAAAAAGACGCTTTTAGCCCATCGCCACACATTCGGGCAAGCGGTACCAAAATTGGAACGAAAAGTGGAAGAGCTGCAAGGAAAGTTTCAGTCGTTTGAAGAGCTGACGAAGTCTGGTAACTACTTGGACGCAAGAGAAGTGATTCTCACTTTAAGAAATGAATTAAGCGAACTGTCGCAAATGCTCGAAGATATTCCTGAATTATTAACGGAGTGTCAAACGGTCATTCCAGCTCAATTTGCGGAAATTTTAGAAGGATATCAAGAAATGCTTGAACAAGGTTATATTCTTGAACATATTCATGTAGAGAAAGAAATTGAAGCAAAGCGACAAAAAATCGCGCAATATATGGAGATGATCGCCGAGTTAGAAGTAGAAAAGGCTAAAAGCGGAATTCTTGAAGTAAAAGAAGATATTGAAACGTTGTACGATTTGTTAGAAAAAGAAGTGCTGGCGTATCAATATGTAAAGACAGAAATGGACAATATTGAAGAAAAGCTTTACAGCTTGAGTGATGAAACAAAAGAAACAAAAGAAGAAACGTTGTTTGTGCAGCAAAGTTATCATCTTTCCAACCAAGAGATAGAAAGGTATCGTCAGCTTGAAAAACAAATTAATCAATTGCTGAAGCGTTTTGCGCTTGTTCGTGTAAAAGCGGAGGAAGAGCAGATCGCTTATTCGCTTATTAAAGAGGAACTCGAGGAATTAGATGCACAAGTAGAAGCGGTCAAGGAACAGCATTTACAATTTCGCGAGATGCTGCAAACGCTGCGCAAAGATGAATTAGCTGCAAGAGAAAAACTAAGTGAAATGAAGAAAAAGATGTCAGAAGCGATAAGATTAGTGAAAAAAAGCCGCTTACCTGGACTTCCGGAGGCATATAAACTGCAATTAGACGAAGCGAAAGACTGTTTAATGAGAGTGGCGATGCGTCTTGAGGAAAAACCGCTGAACATGGAAGCGGTCAATCAAACATTGGATGAGGCAACCGTTTTAGTGCAACGGGTTTATGAACTTACAGTAGAAATGCTGGAACAGGCTGAACTTGTGGAAAGAGTTATTCAGTACGGAAACCGCTACCGGAGCCGTTATCGTTCTGTCAGTGAGGGACTGGAGGAAGCGGAATCATTGTTTAGAAGCTTTGAATATGAACTCGCTCTTCAACAAGCGGTTGCTACCATTGAAAAGGTTGAACCTGGTGCTTTTCACCGGATACAGCAGCTTTTGCAGCAGGGAAAGAAGAAAGAATAATAAGGGAGGCTGACTCATAAGTGTCTGACCTCACGCAAAATCCATAAATCATGTCTATATTTTTATGGTTGCGGGGTTCTGACATTTGCTTTTAAGTCAGCCTCCTCTTTTGTTGCTACGACACCTTATTTATCGCTGTTTCGCTTTTAGCACCTCTTATTTTAGAAACAATCCATCCGGCAATTGCCCCGATAATTGCTGGAACGAGCCAGCCGATTCCGTGTGAAAAGAAAGGTAAAAATTTTCCGAAAATAATTAAGACATTGTTTACATCGATTCCGGCATTATTTAATCCATCGAAGATGCTAACAATACCCGTTGCTAAAAGCGCTCCGCTGTACACTTCGCTCCGTCCGTTAAATTTTTCGTGCAAAAATGATAAAGCAACCAGCACAATTGCTAACGGATAAATAACAATTAATACGGGAACGGAAATTTTAATTAAATTTGTTAAACCTACGTTAGCAATAGCTGTGCTAAATACGCTCATGATAATGGCATATGTTTTGTAGCTGATGCTTGGAGTTAATTTTGAAAAATAGCTGGCGCAAGAAGACAAGAGTCCTACCGATGTTGTTAAGCATGCTAATGTGATAATCGCACCTAAAATGACGTTTCCGGCAGTGCCGAATAAATGATAGGCAGCGGCAGTTACAATTGCTCCGCCATTATCTTTGTAGCCAATCGCTTCCGGGCTCGATGCCCCCATATAGGCGAGCGACACATAAATGAACGCAAGCCCTGCTACAGCGATAATCCCTGCTCTAATACAAATGCGGGAAATGGCTTTATTATTAGAAACTCCTTTATCTTTAATGGAATTGATAACAATTATTCCAAACACTAATGCAGCGATTGTATCCATTGTTAAGTATCCATCAATAAATCCTTTAAAAAATGGTGATTGTGCATATGCATCGGTCGGCGCTTGAAATTCCCCCATTGGAGTGACAATGCTTTTTGTAATTAATACAAACAATCCGGCAAGCAATAACGGCGTCAGTAATTTTCCGATTCTATCTACCAGTTTTGATGGGTTAATGGACAACCAAAGATTTAATGCAAAGTATACAATGGTATAAACGGCTAATGGCATGTTTGATGATTTTAACTCTTCAGAAAGAAAAGGCGTTATTCCTATTTCATAAGAAACCGTTCCTGTACGCGGGATGGCAAAAAGCGGTCCGATCGCTAAATACATCACAATCGTAAAAATTATTCCAAATAATGGATGGGCACGGCTTGCGAGCGTTTGCAAATCGCTGCCAGTGCGAGCGATAGCGCTTACAGCAAGAAGCGGCAAACCAACGCCTGTGATTAAAAAGCCGGCAACTGCAATCCAAACGTTTTCTCCTGCTGCTTGTCCTAGTGCAGGCGGGAAAATCATATTTCCTGCTCCAAAGAAAAGGGCGAAAAGCATTAAACCAATAGCAAATTGTTCTTTGGTTGAAAGCTTTGTTTCCATGACGTTCAAAAAATCCTCCTTACATATTTTTTACAACGTTATAAATACTACCATAATCAATAAGAATGTTGTTGTATTTTACAAAAGTTCTAATTTTAAAATATATTACAAAAATAAAAATATTTTTTATTTTAACATTAAAAATAATCATAGCGTTATTTTTATTATTTTTATTGAAAATTAATCGCGTAATCAGCAAAATGATGACAGAAAATAAATTAAGAAATTTTCATTTTTATGATAGTTATGGTAAGATTAAAAATTGCATGTTACTGTCTCTAATGGAGGCTGAAGCGATGATTTATTTAGATAATAGTGCGACAACAAAACCATTTCCCGAAGTAATTGATTCATTTGTTACTGTAGCGACAAAATATTTTGGAAATCCTTCGTCTCTTCATGAACTGGGGCGGCAGGCAGAGCGGCTTTTGCAACAATCGCGGGAGCAAATTGCCAGATTGCTTCATGTGAAGACAAGCGAAATTATCTTTACTTCAGGCGGAACAGAAGCAAACAATATGGCGATCAAGGGAATTGCTCTTGAGTATAAAAACCGGGGAAAACATATTATTACAACGGCCATTGAACATCCTTCTGTAAGTGAAGCATGTAAACAACTGGAAGAGTTGGGATTTGAGGTTAGCTACTTGCCTGTGAATGAAAAAGGCTTTATAACGATTGATGATTTGGTGAAAACTATCCGGGATGATACCATTCTTGTCTCAGTAATGCACGTGAACAATGAAGTTGGCTCGATTCAACCGATTAAAGAAATTGGACAACTGTTGAAAAATTATCCGAAAATTGTTTTTCATGTTGACCATGTTCAAGGTGTCAGCAAAGTGCCGCTTCATTTGCGTGAAGCGCATGTCGATTTATGCACGATGTCTGCCCATAAATTTCATGGATTGCGGGGAGCAGGAATTTTATATGTTCGTGAAGGAATCAAATTATCCCCGCTTTTAGCAGGCGGTGAACAGGAAATGAAAATGCGCTCCGGCACAGAAAATGTCGCGGCCATCGTCGCAATGACGAAAGCGCTGCGCATGTCGCTTGAAATGTACGAAGAAAAAATAGATCATTTAATGAAGGTAAAAGAAGCGTGGATTGAACAGCTGTCAGCAATTCCGGATATTCAATTGAATACACCAAGTGATCATTCAGCTCCGCATATTATTAACTTTTCATTAAATGGATTAAAATCGGAAGTATTCGTTCACGAATTAGCGAAACATAACATTTTTGTTTCGACCACTTCTGCATGCTCGTCGAAAAAGAAAGCCCCAAGCAAAACGTTAATAGCGATGGGGGCAGAAAAAAAGCGGGCTGAAAGTGCTGTTCGCATCAGCTTGTCATTTGAAAACACATTTGAGGAAATTCCAATTGCGATAGATGTAATGAAAAAAGCGATGAAAAAATTACGAGAAGTGACGAGGTAGAAACGATGAAGTACGATCATATTTTAATTCGTTTTGGAGAAATGTCGACAAAAGGAAAAAACCGCAAACGCTTTGTATATCGTTTAAAGCGCAATATTGAAAAAAAGCTGCGCGATTTTAAAAAGATTGAAATCGAGCAAACGCGAGATCGTCTCTATATCCGCTTAAATGGCGAATCACATGAAAACATTATTGAACAGCTAAAGCACGTATTTGGCATTCAATCATTTAGTTTAGCGATGAGAACAGAGAACGATCTTGAAAAAATTAAAGAGACCGCTTTGGCTGCGATTAAAGAATTGCCGTATGAAGGAAAAACATTTAAGGTGACGGCGAAACGGGCCTATAAGCAATTTCCTGTCGGAAGCAACGAGTTAAACTATGAAATCGGCAGTTATATTTTGCGGAATACAGAAAATCTCACTGTTAATGTTCATGAGCCGGATATCGATTTGCGTGTCGAAGTCCGTCAAGGAGGAACGGATATAACTTGCAAAGACATTCCGGGAGCAGGCGGACTGCCGGTTGGAACGAGCGGAAAAGCGATGTTAATGCTGTCCGGAGGAATTGACAGCCCGGTTGCCGGCTATTTGGCGATGAAACGCGGATTGGAAATTGAAGCAGTTCACTTTTTTAGTCCGCCGTTTACGAGCGAACGCGCCAAGCAAAAAGTGATTGATTTAGTAAAAAAACTAACAGAATATAGCGGGAAAATAAAGCTGCATATTGTACCGTTTACTGAGATTCAGCAAACGATTCAAAAGCAGGTTCCCGATGGATATTCGCTTATTTCAACGCGAAGAATGATGTTGAGAATTACCGACGCTCTTCGCCAAAAGCATAATGCGCTTGCCATTGTAACAGGAGAAAGTCTTGGACAAGTAGCAAGCCAGACGCTTGAAAGCATGGCTACGATTAATGATGTAACAACAACCCCAATCCTTCGGCCGCTTGTGGCGATGGATAAAACAGAAATCATTGAAATCGCTAAAAAAATTGATACATTTGATATTTCTGTTCGCCCGTATGAGGACTGTTGCACGATTTTTACCCCAAGCGCTCCAAAAACAAGACCGAAAAAAGAAAAAGCGGCCCATTATGAAAGCTTTGTTGATTTTGAGAGTTTCATTCATGAAGCGGTTAACAAGACAGAAACATTAATCATCGATCAAAATTATAAAAACATTGAAGAATTCGAAGAGTTGTTTTGAAATCTCAAAAATTACCAACCATATCAATGAATGATGCCATGTGTTTTAACACACTCTATAGTCACAAGGAGGTGAAAACACATGGCACGTAACAACAGCTCAAATCAATTGTTAGTACCTGGCGTACAACAAGCTCTTGATCAAATGAAATATGAAATCGCTCAAGAATTCGGCGTTCAACTTGGCCCAGACTCTACAGCTCGCGCTAACGGTTCTGTTGGTGGAGAGATTACAAAACGTCTTGTTGCTATGGCACAACAACAATTAGGCGGCGGTACATTCTAAATTGAATAAATGGCTACGAAGGCGGGGGTTAAAACCCGCCTTTTTATTTCAGAAAATTATACAAAATATTAAGATTATTTTGTATAATTAATTTAAATAGACAAAAAAGGGAGGGGAATTATGCGTAGAGAAGATTTAATTGCGCCGGAGAAGTATAATTTAACTTCTGAGGTTGAGAGACACGCGCATAAAACACCAAACAAAATCGCTTTAAAATGGGAGAATGAAGCCGGAGAAACAAGAGAAATGACATATGCTGAGTTAATAAAATGCGCCAATAAAATTGGAAGCGCTTTAATTTCTCGTGGGTTAACAAAAGGGGATAAAGTATTGATTATGGTGCCGCGGCTTATCGAGGCATATCAAGTATATCTGGGAGCGTTAAAAGCTGGATTAGTTGTTATTCCAAGCTCTGAAATGCTGCGTGCAAAAGATTTACAGTATCGTCTTTTTCACGGTGAAGTCAAAGCGGTTATCGTTTATCACCCTTATATTGCTGAATTTGCACAAATTGAAAATACGAGCGGCTTAATTAAGTTTGCAGTTGGAAATGATGTGGAAGGATGGCTCAATTTACAAAAAGAAATGGACAAACAAAGCGACGAATTTACTGCTGCTGATACATCACGTGATGACATGGCCTTTCTATCTTATACGTCCGGCACAACCGGAAATCCGAAAGGTGTTGTCCATACACATGGATGGGCTTATGCCCATTTGCGTACAGCAGCGAAAAACTGGCTGTGCATTGAAGAAGGAGATGTTGTTTGGGCAACGGCGGGTCCGGGCTGGCAAAAATGGATTTGGAGCCCGTTTTTATCGACGTTAGGCTCTGGAGCAACCGGATTTGTTTATCATGGGAGATTTGAGCCGGAAAAGTATTTGCAGCTGTTAAGCAAATATGAAATTAATGTTCTTTGCTGCACACCTACCGAATATCGTTTGATGGCGAAGGTACCAAATATCGGGGAGTACAAACTTCCTCATTTACACAGTGCTGTTTCTGCCGGTGAACCGTTAAACCGTGAAGTCATTGATACGTTTGAGAAATGTTTTGGTGTTCAAGTTCGTGACGGTTACGGGCAAACAGAAAATACGCTGCTAGTCGGTGTCATGAAAGGGATGAAAATCAAGCCGGGTTCAATGGGTAAGCCGACGCCTGGGAACCGTGTTGAGATCATTAATGAGAATGGAGAGCCGTGCAAAGTAGGCGAGGTCGGAGACATTGCTGTCCATGTCAGCACGCCGGCATTGTTCAAATGTTACTATAAAGATCCTGAACGCACTGCGATGCAATTCCGCGGTGAGTACTATATTACAGGTGATAAAGCAAAAATGGACGAAGATGGATATTTCTGGTTTGAAGGGCGCGGTGATGACATTATTATTAGCTCTGGCTATACAATCGGGCCGTTTGAAGTAGAAGATGCACTTGTTAAGCATCCGGCTGTAAAGGAATGCGCCGTTGTTGCAAGTCCGGATGAAATTCGTGGTCATGTCGTCAAGGCATTTGTTGTTCTTCGCGAAGGGGTCGATAAAAACGATCCGACATTAATTCCAGCTTTACAAGAGCATGTTAAGCAGCTAACAGCTCCATACAAATATCCGCGCAAAATTGAGTTTGTTGATGACTTGCCAAAAACAGCATCAGGTAAAATTCGCCGCGTTGAACTTCGTCAGCGGGAAATGAGACTAGCGCAACAAAAATAGCTATATAGATAAAGAGGTGATTCCTTTTTTGGAAACACCTCTTTTACCGTTTATAAAAACGTTCGTTTTACTTTTTCCCAGAATGAATTGTCTTTTAGTTTTACCGTTTTAATGACTTTCTCACTTAAAGAAATATCCAGTTTTTCGATATGACGAATGCTGAGTGCTTCGTTGTCCATACCGATAATTGGATAATGATTGCCTTCCGGGGAAATTTTTAATGTTAGCTTTCGTTTTCCGCTTAAAATAAACGAAGACCCTAATGTACGATAACGATTGTTATTCATGGAGGCAAGCTCGCTTACTTGAATGCACGGAAGCAGCGGGTCGACAACAGCACCGTTGACTGACTTGTTATAGGCAGTACTTCCTGTTGGAGTTGCCACAATGATTCCATCGCCGCGGAAGGTTTCAAAATGAAGCTCATCAATAAATACATCCATAACAAACGTTTTAATGATTCCAGAACGAATAGAGCATTCATTTAAGCAATAAAATGAAGCAGAGTTATCAATGGTTACTTGAATCGTCGGATATTTTCGCACTTCAATTTGCTCGTTTGTCATTGCTTCAATCATCTTATCTGTATCGTCAATATGGAAGTCGCAATAAAAGCTCGGTGTGTTAAAAGTTGAAATGCCCGCATAAAGGCAGTCATTACGGAAGCCGGTTTGTCGTACTGCTTGGAGGAATGAGCCGTCACCCCCGATGCTGACAATAATATTTGCCTTTCGATGCTCACTCACGACATTGAAATCGTATTCTTTAGCAAGGTGGATGAGCGATTTTACTTGCTCGCTCGTTTTTTCATCTCTTTTGTAAAAAAAGTAAATATGATTGCGGCGTTCTGCCATTCAGCCGTCCCCTCCGTTACACGGTTTTAGTATATTAACAATTATGGTAAGATTAACTAATGTAATATATAGTTTATCATTATTGCTTTTTAAAAGTAAATTTCATTGATATGAGGAGGAAAGATATGAATCGAAAACGTTGGATTGCTTTGGCAATCGCTGCGGCTTTATTTATCTTTTCCGCGCTAATGAGCTTTGTCACATCCGTATTTACTTCAGATTTTGAAAAATGGTCGGAAGATTTTTTTGCCCAAATCAATGAGGAGTTTTCTGAGGAGATCATCGAAGAAGGAAATGAGTTGAAAAAAATTGTTGTTCTGGAAGTAAACGGTGTTATTCAAGACACGGAAGAAGTAGGCTCATTATTTGGAACAGCCGGATATAATCATCAAGCTTTTTTAAAAATGATTGAACAGGCGAAAAACGATGATGCGGTGAAAGCGATTGTATTGCGCGTCAACTCTCCGGGCGGCGGCGTTGTTGAAAGTGCAGAAATTCATGAAAAACTATCCGATTTGAAAAAAGAAACAAAAAAACCGATTTATGTGTCAATGGGAACAATGGCTGCTTCCGGCGGATATTATATATCGACAATGGCAGATAAAATTTTCGCGAGCCCCGAAACGATTACCGGTTCTTTAGGTGTGATTATGCAAAGCATTAACTACGAAGGATTAGCGAAAAAATACGGTGTGGAACTTGTTACGATTAAAAGCGGACCTTACAAAGATATTATGAATCCGGCAAGAAAAATGACGGATGAAGAAAGAAAGATTTTACAAACTCTTATTAACAATTCTTATGAAGGGTTTGTGAAAGTCATTTCGGAAGGAAGAAAAATCCCGGAAAGTGAAGTTCGTAAATTAGCGGATGGCCGTATTTATGATGGAAGACAAGCAAAACAGTTAAAACTGATTGATGAATTCGGATATTTGGAAGATACGATTGCTGCCGTGAAAAAAGACTATCGCTTAAAAGATGCTCAAGTTGTGAAATATACGGATGAACTTGGTTTTGGTTCGTTATTTAGCATGAATATAAAACCATTCAAACAAGAGAACAACGAGGCAATTGAGCTTGTTCAATTATTTTCGCGTCCAAACTCACCGCGTTTAATGTATTTATATGCGGAGTAAAGGAGAGTGAAAAAGAATGATGAATGAAGAACAACAAGAAACAATACAAAGTGAAACAGTTGACTCGCCTCATTATTCCGTTATTCATTATGCGGGATTTTGGATGCGGTTTTGGGCTTATTTGCTCGATTTGGTCGTCATTGCAAGCATTAACGGAATCATTGTCTATCCGGTTTTTCGCTTTATGGACTTACCTTTGGAAGAAAATCATATGTTTACACCGCTATCGATTGCAACCGCGGCTACTTTCTATTTATATTTTATTTTCATGACAAAAATTTTTAAACAAACGATAGGAAAAATGGTATTTGGTCTAAAAGTAATCGATCTGAACGACAGGCCGTTAACATGGTCGACCGTGTTGTTTCGGGAATTGGTTGGAAAGTTTATTTCTAAGACCATTTTGTTCATCGGATTTTTAGTAGCAGCATTTTCACCGAAAAAACAAGGAATTCACGATATGATTGCCGATACAACGGTTGTGCATGAGCGTACCTGCTAGTTATACTAGCAGGTTTATTTTTTTATAGAAATGGCGAAAATGGCATGTTGAAGGAGAGTGCGTAAATTGAATGCTGTCTTGTTCATAGCGGTGGGGTTGATTAGTTTAATCATGTTCATTTCTATGATGAGAATGTCCATTTTCATTGATATTAAACATGCGCAAGGTGATGACCGCGCAAAAATTACGCTAAAAACGTTGTTTGGCCTCATTCGCTACACGATTAATATTCCGTTAGTAAAAGTGGATAAGGAATCGCTTGGAATTATTGTGTTTCGTCAAGATGAAGTCGGAGGTAACCAAAACAATGTTGACGTTCATCCAAAAAAGAGTAAGTATACACCTTCTGAAATCGCACATAGCTTTCGGCAAACAAAACAGTTTATTCATCATGTTGTTCATTTGCATTCGATTATTAAAAAATTTATGTCCCGCATTTCTATTACAAAATTTGAATGGCATACAACATTCGGTGCAGGTGATGCGGCTTATACAGGAATGGCTGTTGGCATCGGATGGTCGGTGAAATATGGAATGGTTGCAATGGTTAGTAAATATATGAAGCTAAAAACCGTTCCTGTTATTACGATTACTCCATCTTTTCAACAGGCAATGTCGCAAACACATTTCATATGTATGATTCATTTTCGTATCGGGCATGCTATGTTAGCAGGGATACGAATCGTGAAATATTGGCGCGGCAACTCTTTGTCACAATTAAAATCATTTGTTGCCGGTAAAGCAAACGAAAGTTATTAGGAGGTTTAGCAATGAGCAATCATCCAATCCAAGCGTTAATGTCAACGGCAATGGAAAATTTAAAACAAATGATTGATGTGAATACAATTATCGGCGATCCGGTAGAAACTCCGGATGGAAGTGTCATTTTAACGGTTTCCAAAGTAGGATTTGGCTTTGCCGCAGGCGGAAGTGAGTTTATTCTTGATGGAAACAATCATCATAGCGGCCAACCATCTCCGGAAAATGCTCATCCATTCGGCGGAGGCAGCGGCGGAGGAGTGTCGATTACCCCGATTGCATTTTTAATTGTTAATTCTTCGGGTGTAAAGCTGCTTCATCTTGATGAAAGTACGCATTTATACGAAAAAATATTGGATTTAGCCCCGCAGGCGGTGGAGAAAATTCAACAAATGTTAAAGAAAAATAAACAGAATCATGGCGAATCGTATCAACACGACGAATCTGTATCTTTGAAAAAAGATGATTTAGGAATTTAAAGTCTAAATAATTGAAATTTTTTTATATTGCCGTTATGATTAGCCTGTACATATTTTTTTAGGAGGGTAATCCGATGGCAAACGTCACTTTTAAAGGGAATCCAGTTACTTTAGTCGGAAATGAAGTGAAGGTTGGCGATACAGCTCCGGACTTTAAGGTGTTAGCAAACGATTTATCAGAGGTTACGCTTGCTGATACGAAGGGACATGTTCGTTTAATCAGTGTCGTTCCTTCTCTCGACACGGGTGTTTGCGATGCGCAAACTCGCCGTTTTAATGAAGAAGCAGCAAAATTAGAAAACGTCAAAGTATTAACGATCAGCGTCGATTTACCATTTGCGCAAAAGCGTTGGTGCGGTGCTAACGGCATTGAAAATGTGCAAACATTGTCTGACCATCGCGATGTGTCCTTTGGTCAAGCGTACGGGGTGCTAATTAAAGAGTTGCGTTTATTAGCGCGTGCTGTATTTGTTATTGACAGCAACGACAAAGTAACATACGTTGAGTACGTTCCGGAAGTAACCAATCATCCGAATTATGAAGCGGCGATTGAAGCAGCAAAAGCAGCGAAATAATTGTGAAAAGGCCTCGAGCTATTCGAGGTCTTTTTCATTGCTTAATATAAAACACTTGCGTTTATGAGCGCATACTCCATACAATAAAAAATTGGACACCAAATTGAAAGGTGGAAAAATAATGAGCACACCAGTTGAACGATTATTTACGCTATTTGACCGTACGGCAGCGATCTTACAAGAAGAATTAAAATGTTCCTACTTAGAAGCTGTGGCCGAAACAGGAGAAAATTTATTCCATGGAGATGTTTTGCAAGAAGAAGTAAGCGAATTATCGCAAAAAAGGCTTAAAAAAGAATATAAAGAAATCCAGCTTGAGAGATTTACGAATGAAGAAATTCGCAAATCGTTTCAGCTTGCGGTGTTAAAAGGGATGAAAGAAAATACGCAGCCGCATCATCAAATGACCCCGGATGCTGTTAGTTTATTTATCAGCTATTTAGTTGGAAAATTCACTGCGAAACATCTTGCTCTAACGATTCTCGATCCGGCTGTTGGTACAGCTAATTTATTAACGACTGTCCTTAATCATTTGCCGGGCAAACAAGTAAAAAGTTACGGGGTTGATGTCGATGATTTGTTAATTAAATTAGCGTATGTAAATGCTAATTTACAAAAGCATCCTATCCAATTTTTCAATCAAGACAGCCTGCAGCCGATGTTTGTAGAACATGCGGATGTGGTCGTTTGCGATTTGCCGGTTGGCTATTATCCGCATGATGAAAATGTCTCCCGCTTTATTTTAAAAGCAGAGAAGGGGCATTCATACGCGCACCATTTGTTTATTGAACAAAGTTTATATTATACGAAAGAAGGCGGCTATTTATTTTTCCTGATCCCGAATTCATTATTTTCAAGCGATCAAGCTGCCGCACTGCACACCTTTTTGAAAGAACAGGCTGTCATTCAAGGATTATTACAGTTACCGCTGTCGATGTTTAAAAATGAACAGGCGGCGAAAAGCATTTTTATTTTGCAAAAGAAAGGCTCAAACGTAAAGGCACCAAAAAAAGCGCTGCTTGCGGAGCTGCCGCGGTTTTCGAATAAACAAATCATGCAGGCGATGATGCGAAAAATCGATGAGTGGTTTGCAAGCGAAAAAAGCCAATAACCGACCGAAAGAAACGAGGCTGACACCTTGCTTTTAGTCCAGTCTCGTTTTTTTATATTTCAAAATATAAAAACATCTGTATTGCAAACGATTACATAATAAGAACGTGCTTGAAAATGTGCAGAAAACATGCATAAAATGAAAAAGGTATATTGAAATTCATTGAATTGTACAAAATAAGAGTAGTGTCACATTAAAGGAGATGCTTAGGAACATGTCAAAAATTATGGCTATTAACGCCGGCAGTTCTTCCCTTAAGTTTCAGTTGTTTGAAATGCCTAGCGAAAAGGTGTTGACAAAAGGGGTAGTCGAGCGAATCGGCTTTGAAGATGCGATCTTTAATATTACGGTAAACGGTGAAAAAATCAAAGAAGTAACGTCTATTCCAGATCATGCTGTTGCCGTTAAATTGTTGCTTGATAAATTAATAAGTTTAGGAATCATTCAATCATTTGATGAAATTGATGGAATTGGACACCGCGTTGTACATGGCGGTGAGAAATTTAGCGATTCTGTTCTTATTACGGATGAAACATTAAAAGAGATTGAAGAGCTATCGGAATTAGCTCCGTTGCATAACCCGGCAAACATTGTCGGCATTAAGGCATTCCAGGAAATCTTGCCAAATGTTCCGGCTGTTGCGGTATTTGATACGGCGTTCCATCAAACAATGCCTGAACAATCATTCTTATATAGCTTGCCGTATGAATATTATACAAAATTTGGTATTCGTAAATACGGGTTCCATGGAACATCGCATAAATATGTCACACAGCGCGCTGCTGAATTGCTGGGCCGTCCAATTGAGCAATTGCGCTTAATTTCATGCCACTTAGGAAACGGAGCAAGTATCGCTGCTGTTGAAGGCGGAAAATCCATTGATACGTCCATGGGATTCACGCCGCTTGCAGGTGTAGCGATGGGAACCCGCTCTGGTAACATTGACCCTGCGTTAATTCCATATATCATGGAAAAAACGGGTAAAACGGCAGAAGAAGTCGTCGAGATTTTAAATAAAAAGAGCGGCATGCTCGGTATTTCTGGTTTCTCAAGCGATTTGCGCGACATTGAAAAAGCAGCGGAAGAAGGAAATGAGCGCGCTGAGTTGGCGTTAGAAGTGTTTGCAAGCCGCATCCATAAATATATCGGCTCTTATGCAGCGCGCATGTGCGGTGTCGATGCGATTATTTTCACGGCAGGCATTGGTGAAAACAGTGACGTCGTCCGTGCAAAAGTATTGCGCGGCCTTGAGTTTATGGGCGTTTACTGGGACCCGGCGCTGAACAAAGTACGTGGACAAGAAGCATTTATCAGCTATCCGCATTCACCTGTTAAAGTATTAGTCATTCCAACAAACGAAGAAGTAATGATTGCCCGCGATGTGGTGAGATTGGCAAATTTATAATAAAGAAATCAAAGATCAAAGGTTAGACGATTTTAAACGTCTGGCCTTTTTTGTATACTAAAATTAATATACTTGTTTTATTAAAGGGTGGATGCATATGAGTGTTACAGAACATAAAAAAGAAGCCCCGCGCCGTGTAAAATGCAAAGTGATTACGATTAGCGATACGAGAACGGCGGATACAGACAAGAGCGGAAAGCTAATGATGCAGCTCTTGAAAGAAGCAGGGCATGAAGTGATTGACTATGAAATTGTGAAAGACGAAAAAACGGCGATCCGTGAAGCGATTTTGGCCGGCTGCGCAAATCGAAACATCGATGCGGTGTTAACAAACGGCGGAACGGGAATCGCGAGAAGAGATGTAACCATTGAAACGGTAAAAGAAATCATCGAAAAGGAAATCGTCGGTTTTGGCGAGTTGTTCCGGATGTTGAGCTACACAGAAGATATCGGTTCAGCGGCGATATTGTCGCGGGCAATTGCTGGCGTTGCCAATGATACGGCGATTTTTTCTACTCCGGGATCGACAGGGGCTGTGAAACTGGCGATGACGAAATTGATTTTGCCGGAAATTGGTCATGTCATCCGCGAAATCAGAAAAGATTTGTAGATTTATAAAGGCAAAAGGCGGTCTTTCTTTCTGGAGCCGCCTTTTGCCGTTCTCATAGTCTTATTGATGCATTCGCGAAGACACCGTTTGGTTCATGCGGTACCAAATCCACAAATCATTAATAATCGAAGCCAATTCGGCTATTTCCGAATTTAATGCGCATGAACGCACAAAATCATTTTCTTCTCCCAGCTCTGCCTGTTTTTGATTAATCAGCCTTTCAAGTTCAACAATTCGATCGGGAATTTTGCCGCGGATTTTCTCCCAATGAAGTAATATTGCGTGCTGTTCAGATTCGCTATATTCTTCCCACTCCTTTTTTAGTTTAGGAAGCGGAATGCCTAAACGTTCATCGTAAATAAACAAATTTTTCATTGTTAAACCCCCATCTCCATCACCTATTTCTATTTTACAAAAAAGTAAGAAAAAGAACCATTTTTGTATGCTAGTATTTTTATACTTTTTAATGAATAAGTATTGAAATTTTATTAAAAAGTTGATAAAGTAAAGCTATATTATATGAATAAATATTAAAACAAAAGTATATTTATGTGAATTGTATGGAAGGGGAAGAATACGATGGCAAATCCGAAGATTGTGTTAGCTTATTCTGGCGGTTTAGATACATCTGTTGCAATTAAGTGGCTTCAGGAGCGGGGGTATGACGTGATTGCCTGCTGCCTTGATGTCGGTGAAGGAAAAGACCTTGATTTTATTAAGGAAAAAGCGCTGAAAGTCGGAGCGGTTAAGTCTTATGTGATTGACGCCAAAGAAGAATTTGCCAATGAATATGCATTAGTAGCATTGCAGGCGCATGCGCTTTATGAAGGAAAATATCCGCTTGTTTCCGCGTTATCCCGCCCGTTAATCGCCAAAAAATTAGTGGAGATCGCCGAGCTTGAGGGGGCGGTAGCGGTCGCACACGGCTGCACAGGAAAAGGAAACGATCAAGTGCGCTTTGAAGTATCAATTAAAGCATTAAACCCGAATTTAGATGTTGTTGCGCCGGTACGTGAATGGAGCTGGTCGCGTGAAGAAGAAATTGAATATGCGAAAAAGCATAATATTCCGATTCCGATCGATTTGGACAGTCCGTTTTCAATTGACCAAAACTTATGGGGAAGAAGCAACGAGTGCGGTATTTTAGAAGACCCATGGGCGGCTCCGCCGGAAGAGGCATACGAATTAACAGCGTCTCTTGAAAATACGCCGGATGTGCCGGAAATGATTGAAATCGGTTTTGAACAAGGTGTGCCAAAAACGTTAAACGGCAAAGAATATTCATTAGCAAAGCTCATTCTTGAGTTGAATGCGATTGCCGGAAAGCATGGCGTTGGCCGCATTGATCATGTGGAAAACCGCCTTGTCGGTATTAAATCCCGTGAAGTATATGAATGTCCTGGAGCAATCACATTAATTAAAGCGCATAAAGAGTTGGAGGACTTGACGCTTGTAAAAGAAGTGGCTCACTTTAAGCCGCTTATCGAACAAAAACTGGCGGAAGTGATTTACAATGGTTTATGGTTCTCGCCGCTCAAAGACGCGCTGTTAGCCTTCTTGAAGGAAACGCAAAAGAACGTGACAGGGGTTGTGCGTGTGAAATTGTTTAAAGGTCATGCGATTATTGAAGGACGTAAATCTGAATTCTCATTATATGATGAAAAACTGGCGACATATACAGCAGAGGATGAGTTTGACCATCAAGCGGCTGTCGGCTTTATTTCTCTATTCGGCTTGCCGACAAAAGTGTACAGCATGGTCAACAATAAGAAGAAGGTGAACGTGTGAAAAAACTTTGGGGCGGACGTTTTACGAAAACAGCAGAAGAGTGGGTCGACGAGTTTGGCGCGTCGATCCCTTTTGATAAAGAATTAGTGGAGGAAGATATTGAAGGAAGCATCGCCCATGTGACGATGCTTGGAGAATGCGGCATTTTGCCAAAAGAAGACGTGGAGAAAATTAAATCGGGACTGCTTACTTTGTTGGAAAAAGCGAAAAAGCACGAGCTTGAGTTTTCGATAGCGTATGAAGATATTCACTTAAATATCGAAAAAATGTTGATTGACGAAATCGGCCCTGTCGGCGGAAAACTGCATACGGGACGAAGCCGCAACGATCAAGTCGCCACAGATATGCATTTATATTTGCGCAAGCGGGTGAATGAAATTATTGAACTGATTAAAGAGCTGCAAACCGTGCTTGTGGAGAAAGCGGAGGAGCATGTTGAAACAATCATTCCCGGCTATACGCATTTACAGCGGGCGCAGCCCGTTTCATTTGCGCATCATTTAATGGCATATTTTTGGATGCTTGAACGTGATCGCGAGCGTTTTACAGAATCATTAAAGCGCATTAATCAATCACCGCTTGGCGCAGGTGCTTTAGCTGGGACGACATTTCCGATTGACCGCCGCTTAACGGCTGAACTTCTCGGGTTTGACGGAATTTATGAAAACAGCATTGATGCGGTAAGCGACCGTGATTTTATTATCGAGTTTTTAAGCAATAGCTCACTCCTTATGATGCATTTGTCGCGCTTTTGTGAGGAGCTAATTCTTTGGTCAAGCCAAGAGTTTCAATTTATTGAAATGGATGATACGTTTGCAACAGGAAGCAGCATTATGCCGCAAAAGAAAAATCCCGATATGGCTGAATTGATTCGCGGCAAGACAGGACGGGTATACGGAAGCTTATTTGCCTTGTTGACGGTCATGAAAGGAACGCCTCTTGCTTACAACAAAGATATGCAAGAGGATAAAGAGGGAATGTTTGATACGGTCAAAACGGTGACAGGTTCTTTGAAAATTTTTACTGGTATGATTGCGACAATGAAAGTCAATGCTGCTGTCATGGAGAAAGCAACAAAACAAGATTTCTCCAATGCAACCGAGCTTGCTGATTACTTGGCGGCAAAAGGGGTGCCTTTCCGCGAGGCGCACGAAATTGTCGGTAAATTAGTCTTAACATGCATTGAAAAAGGCATTTTCTTAGCTGACTTACCGCTTGCTGAATATAAGAAAGCATCGGAATTATTTGAAGCGGACATTTACGAAGCATTAAATCCATATACAGCAGTTAATCGCCGCAATAGTGCAGGCGGAACAGGATTTGCTGAAGTTCGTAAGGCAATTGAAAAAGCAAAAAAGCTTTTGCGTTAACAAGCGCACAGATAACAATGGGGGATGAGGAAAGATAATAAAAAGAGGACAATCCGTTGAGCGAATGTTCGCCTTTTGGATTGTCCTCTTGTTTTATTCCTCTAATTCTTTTTCTGTTCTTACAACAAGCACATCGCATTTTGCATAACGGGTAATGTGCTCGGATACGCTTCCGATTAGGAAACGTTCTACTGCGTTAAGGCCAGTTGCACCGCAAACGATTAAATCAGCCTCATATTTTGGGGCTACTTCTTTTGCGATTTTCACTTTTGGTGAACCGTATTCGATGTCAGTTATCACTTCTTTTACCCCGGCTTCAAGAGCTTGCTTCTTATAGTTTTCTAAAAGCTCTTTAGCATATTTTTCCGAGCGTTCCATGATTGAGCGATCGTATGCTTCAATTGTCGCTAAATTGCGAACATCAATAATATGAGAAAGAATCATGCTTGCATCATTTCGTTTCGCAATTTCAATCGCTTTTTTAAATGCCCATTCAGCCTCTTTTGAACCATCTACCGCTACTAAAATTTTCTTATAAGCCATATTCATATCCCCATCTCCCCCTATATTGGATATAAATGTTACTCATAATTATAGTATAACATTTTTGGAAATAAAAAAAAACTAAGTACGTAACAATATTTTTGCGAAAAAAAGGAGTGAAGGTGATTGAAAAGAGAACGTGAAATTTTCTATTATGACGAAGAAGCAGCATTGGAGATTAGCCAGCAAATTGCTAGTGCTTACCACAGCGGCATGGTCGATCGTGAGTATATTGAAAATCCGCATTATCGCAAAAAGGAACGACAAACCCTTGAGCTTGATTAAAATGAACCTCTCCCACCTATACTTCACTTAGAGGAGGGAGACTTCTCGGAAAAAATGTTAAAATGGAGACTGTTTTGCTCTCACTGCAGTATATAATGCACCACACACATTTTGTGTTGCTTGCGGGGCTGACCATGAATTTTTGAGACAGCCCCGATTTTTTTGAGCACAAAACATGTTCTTATCGCATTTTTATAGTAAAGTAAGGATATAAAGAGAATTATGAGGAGGAGTTGTTGTGCGGCATGCCCTCATCACTGCTGGAACAAAAGGATTGGGAAGAAAAGTAACGGAGAAGTTGCTTGAAAAAGGATACTCTGTGACTGTCAATTATAGAAGTGATGAGAACGCAGTCCAGTCATTAAAAGAAAAATACGGCCATATTTCGGAACGGTTGCAGTTTGTTCAAGGAGATGTAACAAAAAAAGAAGATTTGCATCGTTTAGTAGATGAGGCTTTCAATCGTTTTGGCAGAATTGATTTTTTAATTAACAATGCCGGTCCTTACATTTTTGAACGGAAAAAATTGGCTGACTATGAAGATGATGAATGGTATGAGATGATTGAAGGAAATTTGAGCGCAGTATTTCATCTGTTTAAAAAGACAATTCCGATTATGAGAAAGCAACGGTTTGGGCGCATTATTACATATGGTTTTCAAGGAGCGGAAAGCGCGCCTGGATGGCTTCATCGCTCGGCGTTTAGCGCGGCAAAGGTCGGTCTTGTTTCATTGACAAAAACGATTGCTGTAGAAGAAGCAGAATATGGCATTACGGCAAATATGATTTGCCCTGGAAATATTTTAGGAGAAATGAAAGAGGCGACAATTGCTTACTCGCGGCTGTTTAAAGACACAACGACACCGATCGGCCGTTCCGGCACAGGGGAAGATATTGCACGTGTTGTCGCGTTTTTATGCGAGGAAGATTCTGATATGATCACAGGTACGGTCATTGAAATAACAGGCGGATTAGATGTCATTCATCGATATCGATAATATGAATATTTTTCCAAAAACCACCTCATTCTAATGAATGAGGTGATTTTTTATGAAAAATTATGTCTTATTGTTGATTATATGTTCACTTTGGTTAGTCCCGTTTGCTGGGGCAGCTGATTTTCACAAAGGCAGTTTGTTTAAAATCAAACTTGTTGCTGATTATCAGAAAGTGGAATGTGAATATGCATTGCCGGCAAATTATATGTGTAAAATAAATGGAAATGAACTTGAAGACAGGCAAGCAAGAAAACAACTGATGTTATTTTATCAACAGCTTCATCTTCACCATGGAATAAAGGCAGAAGAAATGGTTGCTCGTTTGCAAAATAAAGGATATAAAAATATTCAGTTTTTAGATGTGCGTTGGCTGGATGATCATGGACGTTTATTTACATGGAGATGGGAGAAAGATAATCATTGAACCAATCACCTTCTCCCTTCGTTTAGAATTAACGGTTTAAGATAAATTTCACGTTGATTAGTTTCCATATCAAACGGTTATGGATATGCTATAAAAAAGCGTTAATTTAGGAGGAAACACGATGAAAATTGGTGTTCCAAAGGAAATAAAAAATAATGAAAACCGTGTCGCGATTACGCCGGCTGGAGTGATGACTTTAGTTCAAGCAGGACATGAAGTATATATCGAAAAAGATGCCGGAAAGAGTTCAGGATTTTCTGAAGAAGAGTACGCAGCGGCAGGAGCAAAAATGGTTGAGACAGCAGAAGAAGCATGGTCAATGGAGATGGTCATGAAAGTAAAAGAACCGCTTCCTGAGGAATATCGTTATTTTCGTGATGGTTTGATTTTATTCACGTATTTGCACTTAGCGCCAGAACCGGAGTTAACGACAGCTTTAATTGATCATAAAGTAGTCGGCATTGCTTATGAAACCGTGCAGCTTTCGAATGGTTCGCTTCCGTTGTTAACGCCGATGAGCGAGGTAGCGGGGCGGATGTCGGTACAGATTGGCGCGCAATTTTTGGAAAAAACAAAAGGCGGAAAAGGAATTTTGCTTGGAAGCGTGCCGGGAGTAAGACGCGGTAAAGTGACGATTATCGGCGGCGGCGTAGCAGGAACAAACGCGGCCAAAATGGCAGTTGGTCTCGGGGCGGAAGTGACGATTATCGATTTAAATGCGGAGCGGCTTCGTCAGTTGGATGATCTTTTCGGAAATGACGTGACAACGCTCATGTCCAATTCTTATAATATTGCCGAATCGGTGAAGGATTCTGATTTAGTGATTGGCGCTGTGCTTATTCCTGGAGCAAAAGCACCTAAGCTTGTAACAGAAGAAATGATTAAATCGATGACTCCGGGCTCAGTTGTCGTTGACATTGCGATTGACCAAGGAGGCATTTTTGAAACAACCGATCGAGTGACAACTCATGACAATCCAACGTATGTAAAACATGGTGTTGTTCATTATGCCGTTGCGAATATGCCTGGCGCTGTTCCCCGCACATCGACGTTTGCATTGACAAATGTAACGGTTCCGTATGCGCTGCAAATTGCCAATAAAGGATATCAAAAAGCATGTTTAGATAATCCGGCATTGTTAAAAGGAATGAATACGCTAAATGGATATGTCACCTATGCGGCGGTGGCAGAGGCTCATGGTTTGACATATGAGGATGCAAAAACATTGCTAGAACAGATGTAAATATAGAAGAAGGCTGCTTTGAAAGGTTTAGCCTCACGCACCATCACAATCGTCGTATACGATATATGGCGGTTACGAGGTCTAAACCTTTGCTTGAGACAGCCTCTTTTCACATTTATATAATTTGAAGTTCTTTTGGATATTTCGTTAAAATTTCTACCCCGTCTTTTGTAATAAACACATCATCTTCAATTCGCACACCACCGATAGCAGGAACATAAATGCCCGGTTCGATAGTGAAGACCATTCCTTGCTGTAATGGCGTTGTGTTTGTGCTGTTCATTGATGGGTATTCATGAACGTCAATACCTAATCCATGGCCGACGCGGTGTGTAAAATATTCGCCGTATCCCGCTTGTTCAATCACTGTTCTTGCAGCTTTGTCAATTTGGCCAATTTCTACGCCCGGCTTGCAGGTGCGAATCGCTGCAATCTGTGCCTTTAATACTGTTTCATACATTTCCTTTTGTTGTCCGGTTACTTCACCGAAAGCGACCGTTCTTGTAATATCGGAACAATAGCCGTCAAGTACAACTCCTAAATCAAATAACACGAAATCTCCTTTTTTAATGCGGGCTAATCCCGGTACCCCATGTGGAGCAGCTGTTTTTTCACCTGTCAGTACCATCGTTGCGAATGACATTTCTCTTACGCCTTTTTTCTTTAATTCAAACTCGATGGCTGCAATAACCTCCAATTCCGTTTTTCCTTCGGCGAGCGCTTTCACTCCTGTTTCTACGCCGAAATCGGCAAGTTCTGCTGCCTGGCGTAAAATTGCAATTTCTGTTTCATCTTTAATCATTCGCAGCTCTCTTAACTTTTCCTCGACATTCAAAAATGAAGCACCCGGGAAATAAGTATGTATTTGTTCATAGCGTTCCATTGTTAAATGGCTTTTTTCAACGGCAATTTTGCTAACGTGAATGTTCTGATGGTTTATATACTTCGAGATAAGCTCCCACGGATTGTCTATATCGCTATAGCCGATCACGTCGTAGATCCAGCCGGTTTGCTTTGCTTGCAATACTTCCATTTGCGGACAAATTAAAAGCGGTTCTTTATCCGGAAAAGCGACTAAAGCAAGCAAACGTTCATGCGGATCGCTATGGAAATTGCTTAAATAAAAAACGTTTGGTGTTGATGTGATAAAGGCAAAGGAAATGTCGTGTTCCTTTAACCAAATAGAAAGATTTTGCAATCGTTGATTCATTTTTTCACATCCTTTTATTGAGCATTTACTTTCAGAGTATCAATAATCGGCTTGCATGTAAACTAATTGACGGACATAATTGAAAAGAAGGAAATAGTTAATCCATGTCGAAACGTATAAGCGGGAATTTTAGCAAAGAAAGGGGAGGTTTGCATTGAAACTTACGTACCATGGTCATTCTGTTGTCAAAATCGAAACAGGAGGCAAAACGATTTTTATTGATCCGTTTATTACAGGAAACGGGGCAACGGATTTAAAAGCTGAAGATGTAAAAGTGGATGTTATTTTATTGACGCATGGGCATAACGACCATGTCGGCGATACGGTCGACCTTGCTCTTCGCAATAATGCGCTTGTCGTTGCTCCTTATGAATTAGCTACGTATTTGAGCTGGCAAGGAGTTCATGCTCATCCGATGCATATTGGCGGAGCGCATCAGTTTGAGTTTGGAAAGGTAAAATTAACGCAGGCATTCCATGGCTCCAGCTATGTTGATGAAAATAAACAAATTATTTATACAGGTATGCCATGTGGAATTTTGTTTTCTGCTGAAGGCAAAACGATTTATCATGCGGGAGATACAGCATTGTTCTCAGATATGAAGTTAATTGGTGAACGCAATCAAATTGATGTCGCATTTTTGCCGATTGGCGATAACTTTACGATGGGACCGGAAGACGCGGCTCTTGCGGCGGAATGGCTTCAGGCGAAAATGGTTGTGCCGATTCATTACAATACGTTTCCAGTCATTGAACAAGATCCAGAAAAATTTGTCGCTATGTTAAATGAAGGGATTGGAAAAATATTAAAAGCTGGAGAAAGTATTGAACTATAACGATAGGAAGAGGCTGATCCACAAATGTTTGACCTCAAGTGCATTCTACTGTAAATTCCTTTATTCGATGTTATGGTCCTATCATTTTGCTGCGGGGTCTGACACATTGTTTGGTCGGCCTCTTCTTTTTTGCCAAAAATGAAAAGTACTTATTTATAGTTAAAATCAATGTTCATTTTCATACAAAACTCATTCATGCAGGTGTGAACGCCGTGTATCAGATGATCAAAAAGTATCTCCAAACGCGTTTACGAATAGGGTAGACACACCCGATTCGCGTCAACGTTGCCTAACATTAGCGAATAAACATTTTTAACATGGTTTAAGATTTTTATTAAGAATGATAACCTGGTTTCATTGAATCCGCTCACATTCATCTTTATAATGAAAAATAGACATCATGTTTAAAGGGTGAAGAAACTTTGGCGACAAAACATGAGCAAATTTTACAATATATTGATAGCCTTCCGGTTGGAGAAAAAATTTCTGTCCGGCAAATTGCCAAGGAAATGGGTGTGAGTGAGGGAACGGCATATCGGGCGATTAAAGATGCTGAAAATAAAGGATATGTAAGCACGATTGAGCGTGTCGGAACGATTCGCATTGAACGGAAAAAGAAGGAAAATATTGAAAAGCTGACTTATGCCGAGGTTGTTAACATCGTTGACGGCCAAGTTCTTGGAGGGCGTGAAGGGCTTCATAAGACGTTAAACCGCTTTGTGATCGGGGCAATGCAATTAGAAGCAATGATGCGCTATACAGGAGCGGGTGATTTGTTAATTGTTGGGAACCGGACAAAAGCGCATCAACTGGCTTTGGAAGCAGGAGCGGCTGTTTTAATTACGGGCGGCTTTGATACGGAAGAACATGTCAAAAAATTAGCTGACGAATTGCAGCTGCCCATTATTTCAACAAGTTATGACACGTTTACAGTGGCAACGATGATTAACCGTGCCATTTACGATCAGCTGATTAAAAAAGAAATCGTTCTTGTCGAAGATATTTTAACGCCGCTAGAAAAAACGGTATATTTACAAGTTTCTGATAAAGTGGATAAATGGTATGAGCTAAACCAGACAACGAAGCATGGGCGTTTCCCGGTAGTGGACCAACAGCTGAAAGTGCAGGGAGTTGTAACGGCGAAAGATATAATGGGGCAAGATCGGCAGCTGCCGATTGAAAAGGTAATGACGAAAAATCCGATTACTGTGAGCGGAAAAACGTCAGTTGCCTCTGCTTCTCATATGATGGTATGGGAAGGAATCGAAATATTGCCGGTTGTTGATGATAACAATCGTTTGCAAGGCATTATAAGCCGTCAGGATGTTTTAAAAGCGCTGCAAATGATTCAGCGTCAGCCGCAAGTCGGTGAGACCATTGATGATATTATTACGAGTCAGTTTCTTGAAATAGAAAGCGACCAAAAGGAAGACATATTCCGTTGCAGGATTACGCCGCAAATGACAAACCATTTAGGTACTCTTTCATATGGTGTGTTTACAACGATAGTTACAGAGGCGGCAACTCGTGCGCTCCGTCTTTACAAAAAAGGAGATTTAGTGGTAGAGAATATTACGATTTATTTTATTAAGCCGGTACAAATCGATAGCACAGTTGAAATTAAACCGAAATTGTTGGAAATCGGGCGGAAATTTGGAAAGGTAGATGTCGAAGTTTATAACGAGGGAATGGTCGTTGGCAAAGCGATGATGATGTGCCAATTAATTGACCGCTGAAAAAGCGGAGCCACATGAACATGAAGAAAAAACGGGGAAGCTCACCCCCCGTTTTTTCCTAATTGTTGCGCTTCTTCGATGACAAGTGGCAAATAATATTTATAGGCACGAATTCCAGCCCATGCACTGCCGCCGCCAACGAGCAAGAAAACGATACCAACAATGAGCGAAATCGTTGTTTGGTGAATAAAAAATTGATTAATGGCAAAGAAAAAGACGAACGCTCCAAGGGCAATGCTCGACTTGGCGGAAATCCAGCGGCGTTCCATCGGGCGGTTGCTGCGAAAGTATTTTAATTTGTAATAAATGTAAAAAGCGAGCGAAAAAATAATCAAAATAACAAATACAGGCATATGTGCAACCTCCATGTTCAGTCTCTTTACTCATTGTACAAAGAAATGATGCAGAATTCTAGCCATGTACGGTTTTAGACAGCAGAAAAATGATTTTCCTATTAACTATGTGATATGATTTTAATAAAAAATTCATTCTGTAAAGAGGAGAAAAACATGAAAGAAAAAGTATGGCAAATTTTAGAGGAAATTAAGCAATTTGACACCATTATTATTCACCGTCATGTTCGACCTGACCCTGATGCTTATGGCTCACAAGGGGGGTTAGCAGAAATTTTAAAAGCGTCTTTTCCTGAAAAAAATATTTATACAGTAGGAAAAGAAGAAGAATCGCTGAACTTTTTAAGAAGAATGAATCACATTCCAGATGAAGCGTATGAGAATGCTTTAGTCATCGTCTGTGATACGGCTAACCAAGAACGGATATGTGATCAGCGCTATAATCTTGGGAAAAAATTGATTAAAATTGATCATCATCCAAATGAAGATGCATACGGTGACATTTTATGGGTCGATACAACAGCAAGCTCTTGTAGTGAAATGATTTATGAGTTTTATTTAATGGGAAAAGAGCATGGATTAGTCATGACAAAGGAAGCGGCACGTTTAATTTATGCAGGGATTGTTGGTGATACAGGACGCTTTCTTTTCCCGAGCACGAATCCAAAAACGTTTAAATATGCAAGCGAGCTTATTGAATATGGGATTTCGTTTACAGAGATATATGATGGGTTATATCGTACAAAACTAAATGTTGCTCATTTAAGCGGGTATGTGCTGCAAAACTTTAAAATATCCGAAGCAGGCGTCGCTTCTATGATTATTTCCAAAGACCTTTTAAAAGAGTATAACGTATCTCCTTCAGAAGCGTCTCAACTGGTCGGTATTCTCGGCAATATTGAAGGAATTGTGGCGTGGGTATTTTTTGTCGAAGAAGACAATCAAATTCGCGTTCGTCTTCGTTCAAAAGGTCCTGTTATTAACGAAGTGGCAAAGAAATATAAAGGCGGAGGCCATCCGCTGGCGGCAGGCGCTTCCATTTATTCATGGGATGAAGTCGATAACGTACTTGCCGATTTAGAAGCTGTTTGCAGGGTCTGACCCCCGCTGCGTTAACGCGGTGGGGGTCAGACCCCTTGTTTTATTTTTAAGTCAATCGATAATGTAGTAAATAAAAATAATTCGGATATTTCTACTTTGTAGTGTCGGTCATCGATTTGAAATGTTTTATTTTCAATCGTTTTTTTTAGCAGTTCTTTGCTTTTATATGCAGTTTCAATGTCTTTGGCAATGAGATGGGAAATATCATTTTTTATGCTTTCTTCAATGCGGAATTTTGTATAAGAATCGAGTTTATATTGTTCGGCATTAATAATGTTGATTTTAATATCTTGAATGGTTAACTTCTTTTTATTCTCTTTGTTTAATTGAATATAATCTTGCTGCCAAATTTGAATATCGTTTTGCAAATCGATAATCTCGTCTTTCAACTTCGCTATTTGCCGCACTTGTTTTTCTTGCAAAATCCCAAACAACTGCAAAAATACAAGCCAGCTTATAACGGCGCCCACAGCCATTCCGGCGAAAAAGCGCTGCCATGTTTTATCGCGGTGATAAGGAGGAATTCTCATGAAGAACCATGCTCCTGTGTGAGCCATGTAATGATAATGACACCGGTTTGTGCCCCGCCGATGGCTGAGAGAATAAGAAGCATTTGTTTAATGATATTGCGCGTTTCACCTTGGAAAAGTCCGCGTTCTACGCTGTAAAACGTATCAAATGTTCCACCGATGGCTGAAATAAGCGCCCAAATTTTTAAGCTGTTGGCAAACCGATAGATCGTTGCTAGCGGCGGCTCACCTGTCAAAAAGGCGCCAAACCCTCCGATTAATGACCCGCCTAACAGCACTCCTAAAGCGATAAAATAGCTTTGAATAAAAGCTGGTAAAAACGCCACTTTAATCTCCATTTGTCACTCATTCCTTTCACTAATAATATGTATATGGACAACCGCGATGAAGTATGTTTTGCTTTTAAAAACGGTCATTCACTATAATGAAGGAAAAGAGTGTAAAAAGGTGGGGAGAACATTGTCATTTGTTCACCTTCATGTACGCAGTGCTTACAGTTTGTTAAACAGCGCGGCAAAAATTGAAGAGATCGTCAAAAGGGCGAGCGAACTTGGATTTAATGCTCTTGCGTTAACAGATGAAAACGTACTATATGGTGTCATTCCTTTTTATAAAGAATGTAAAAAATACGGACTTAAACCGATTATTGGCATGATTGCGGACATTGTGCTTGAACGCAAGCAACCATCATTCCCGTTAGTTTTATTAGCAAAAAGTGAAACAGGGTATCGTAACTTATTGAAAATCAGCAGTGTGATTCAGACGAAAACTCCGGACGGGATTCCCGAAAAATGGCTGCGATACTACACTGAGGGACTCATAGCCATTACTCCCGGAATGAATGGATGCATTGAATCATTGCTTTTGCAAAAGCAATTTACAGAGGCAATGGATGTATTAACAACTTATAAACAGTTATTTGGAAGCGAACAATTTTACATAGGACTACAAAACCACGGACTAAATGATGAAACAGATTTACAAATGGAGTTAATTCGCTTGAGCGAGGAAACGAAGACCCCGCTTGTTGCTACAAACGATGTTCACTATGTAAATAAAGAAGATGCGTTCGTCCATGATTGTTTGCTGGCGATTAAACACGGTGTGAAACTTGATGACGAAAACCGGCCGCGCCTTCAAAGCAATGAATATTATTTAAAACCGGCCAAGGAAATGATCGATTTGTTCCGCCATTGTCCGTCAGCGGTCGCAAATACAGTGCGGATTGCTGAACAATGCAACGTAGAAATTGAGATGGGGAAAATAAAGCTGCCGAAATATCCAGTGCCGGCGAATCAATCAGCTCATGATTATTTGCGCGAGCTTTGCCTGAAAGGACTGCATGAACGTTTTTGGCAGCCTGAGGATGTTTATTTAAAACGTCTTGAGTACGAATTAGATGTCATTAAGAAAATGAACTTTAGCGACTACTTTTTAATTGTTTGGGATTTTATGAAATTTGCTCATGAACAAGGGATTTTAACAGGACCGGGGCGCGGTTCGGCTGCCGGTTCTCTCGTTGCTTACGTGCTTCATATTACTAATGTAGATCCGATTAAATATGGATTGCTTTTTGAAAGATTTTTAAACCCGGAACGTATTTCCATGCCTGACATTGATATTGACTTTCCTGATGAGCGCCGCGACGAAGTGATTCAATATGTAGTGAAAAAATACGGAAAGCAGCATGTCGCACAAATTATTACGTTCGGTACTCTGGCAGCAAAAGCAGCGCTGCGTGACATTGGGAGGGTGATGGGGGCTTCTAAGAATGAAATTGATTTTTTGACAAAGCAGGTTCCGAACAAGCTTGGAATTACACTTCGGGAAGCGTATGAACAATCTTCTTCATTGCAACGGGCGGTGAAAGAGTCACCTCTTGCCAGAAAAATTTTTGAAACGGCGCTGAAAATTGAAGGGCTTCCGCGCCATACATCAACGCATGCAGCCGGCATTGTGATCAGCGAGCAGCCGCTAAGTGATATCGTTCCGCTGCAAGAAGGCTACGAGCAAATTTATTTAACGCAATACCCGATGGATATTTTAGAAGAGTTAGGACTGTTAAAAATGGATTTCCTTGGGTTGCGCACGCTAACTTTAATTGAAAACGTTCGTACGCTTATTAAGCACAAAACAGGAAAGACGCTTGATTTACAGGCGATTCCGTTCGATGATGCAAAAACATACGCTCTGTTAAGCCGCGGGGATACGACAGGCGTTTTCCAATTAGAATCGGAAGGAATGAGAAAAGTATTACAAGAACTGCAGCCGTCCAAATTTGAAGATATCGTGGCAGCGAATGCTTTATATCGTCCAGGTCCGATGGATTACATTCCTGTATACATTAAACGAAAACATCGTCAAGAAACCGTTACTTATCCGCATCCTGATTTAGAGCCGATTTTAAAATCCACTTACGGGGTGCTCATTTACCAAGAGCAAATTATGCAAATCGCTGCGAAAATGGCCGGTTTCTCTTTAGGACAGGCAGATTTGCTGCGCCGTGCGGTCGGAAAGAAGAAAAAAGACATTCTTGATCAGGAAAGAGAGCATTTCGTAAAAGGATGCATGGAAAAAGGCTATAGCAAGGAGACAGCCGAGGAAATATATGACTTAATTGTCCGCTTTGCCAATTACGGATTTAACCGGAGCCATGCCGTCGCTTACAGCATGATCGCTTACCAGCTCGCTTATTTAAAAGCAAATTACCCTTTATACTTTTATGCCGCATTACTAACGAGCGTTATTGGTCATGAGGAAAAAGTGGCCCAATATATTCTTGAAGCAAAACAAAAAAATATCGCGATTTTACCACCTTCTATCAATAAAAGCTTTTATCCGTTTTCCATTGAAGACGGAAAAATCCGTTACAGCCTCACGGCGATAAAAAACGTTGGCGCCGCTGCTGTGAAAGCGATTATTCAAGAAAGAAAAAGACGTCCGTTTGCTGATTTGTTTGACGTTTGCATTCGTTTATCGCCAAAAACAATCAATCGAAAGATGCTGGAATCTTTTGTGCTTTCCGGTTGCTTCGATGAGTTCGGAGTCGAACGTGCTTCATTGCTGGCCAGCTTAGATGTTGCCCTCGAGCATGCGGAGCTTGTGCGGCCTGAAGATGGACAAGGGGATTTATTTGCTGAAGAGTTTGCGCTAAAACCGAAATATGTAAATGCCGAACCTTTAACGGAAGATGAAAAATTAAAACACGAAAAAGAACTGCTTGGCGTTTATTTATCAAGTCATCCTGTTTCTCCATATATCAAGCGTTTTCAGGCGTTCGGCGCGCTGCCGATTTCGCATATGGCAAAGGCTTTAGGAAAGCCAAAAATAAGTGTTGGTGCTTATATCGCCAAAGAAAGAAAAACGAGAACAAAATTGGGAGAAGAAATGGCATTTTTTACAATTGGCGATGAAAGCGGGGAAACGGAGGCGGTCGCTTTTCCTGATGTATACAATCGCTACCGGCAGCAATTGCGTAAAGGAGCCGTTTTACTGTTTCAAGGGAAAGCAGAAATTCGTCAAGGGCATTTGCAATTTGTTGTTAAACAAATATGGACGATGGAGGAATTGAACGAAGCTGAACGTTCTCTTTACTTAAAAATTAGTCCGCACCATATGGCGGCTGGAAAACTAGCAACGTTAAAAACGCTTTTACAACAATATCCTGGTCCATATTCTGTATTTCTTTACTATGAGCACGAAAAAAGAACGGTAAAACTTTCAGAAGACTATGCTGTTAACCTCACGAATGAATGTTTAGAACGATTAAGAGAACTGCTCGGAGCGGAATATGTTGCCGTAAAATAATAATGCTTTACTATATTTATGGATTTTGTTATATTGTTATAAATGTTAAGTGGTCAGACCAGTCGGGAGTGTAAAAAGATTAAGGAGTGAACCGTTTTGTCATTGCGTGAAGAAGCGTTAAAGATTCATAAAAACCATCAAGGAAAATTAGAAGTGAAAGCGAAATTTCCAATCACCGATGCAAGGGAGCTGAGCTTAGCCTATTCTCCCGGTGTTGCTGAGCCGTGCAGGGAGATTTACGGCGATCGAGAGAAAGTATATGACTACACGATGAAAGGAAATACTGTCGCTGTAGTATCTAACGGCACAGCCGTGTTAGGTTTGGGGAATATTGGAGCTGATGCAGCATTGCCGGTTATGGAAGGAAAAGCTGTTTTATTTAAGAGTTTTGCCGGTGTTGACGCTTTTCCTGTTTGCTTAAATACAACGGATGCTGAGCAAATCGTGCAAACGGTAAAACTTTTGGAGCCGACTTTTGGCGGTATTAACTTAGAGGACATCGGAGCACCCGATTGTTTTATTATTGAGGAACGATTGAAAAGGGAGCTGGAAATTCCAGTTTTTCATGATGACCAACACGGGACAGCTATTGTAACTGTAGCCGGCTTGTTGAATGCTTTAAAGATTGTTGGAAAATCGATAACGGAAATTAAGATCGTTGTTAACGGAGCTGGTGCTGCCGGCACTGCGATTGTAAAGCTGCTTTATCATTACGGAGTTCGCAACTTGATTATGTGTGATTCAAAGGGAGCCATTTTTGCCGGAAGACCGTATGGAATGAATGAAATGAAAGAGGAAGTAGCAAATATAACCAACCCGGAAAAAATGGAAGGACCTTTAGAGGAAATGATGAAAGGTGCAGATGTTTTTATCGGAGTATCTGTTGCAGGAGCGCTAACAAAAGAAATGATCCGCACCATGAATAAAAATCCAATCATTTTTGCGATGGCGAATCCGACGCCGGAAATTATGCCGGAAGATGCAATCGATGCCGGGGCAAAAGTAGTAGGAACCGGACGTTCCGACTATCAAAATCAAGTAAACAACGTGCTGGCATTCCCGGGAATTTTCCGGGGGGCTTTAGATGTTCGTGCAACACAGATTAATGAGGAAATGAAGATTGCTGCTGTCGAGGCGATTGCTTCGTTAATTAAGGAAGAAGAGTTGAGTCCTAATTATGTTATTCCTGCTCCGTTCGATCCCCGGGTCGCACCTGCCGTAGCAGCTGCGGTAGCCAAAGCGGCGATGGAAACAGGAGTTGCAAGGATTCACCTCAACCCCGAAGATGTGGCAAAGAAAACCCGTCAATTAGCAGCGATTATATAATGGGGATGAAAAAAAGAGGGTCAAAGGTGCCTGCTATTCTTGAGAGGAAAGGCTATTGAACAGAATAAATCCGTGCGCTGAATCTAGACAAATTCTCCAGATGATATTTAGTGGAATAATCGGTGCTTATTATCCGCAGACTGCCGCCTTATAGGCAGCAGTCTTACGAACGATTAGGATTAGAACAGAATAAAGCGAGTGATGATACAACATGGCTTCTAAAGTCTACATTGAAATTTTGGAACAACTTCGCCGCTTGATTGAAGAGGATGGGCTTGTTGCCGGTGATAAAATTCCTTCTGAACGGGAGCTGTCGGAACGTTTAAATGTCGGACGGTCTTCTGTCAGGGAAGCGTTGCGGGCGCTTGAACTTCTTGGCATTATTGAAACGCGCCGAGGGGAAGGTACATATATAAAGGAGTTCGGTGAGCACCAGCTTGTCAGTTTGCTTGGAACGTTTATTTTACAAGGAGAGAAGGCAAAAGCGGATTTAATCGAAACGAAATTGCTTATTGAAAAAATATGTTTGCAACTGGCTTGTCAGCGCTGCAATGAAAGCGAATTGGCAGCTTTAAAGCAGATGATTGAACAAAAAAAGATTGATTATGAAACATTTTTTAAATGGGTCACTAACGCCGGACAAAATTATTTGTTGATGCGAATTTGGTTAGCGTTGAATGACTTTTTTAAGCTTGAAAAAACAGCTGTCGATATGCCGCATTTGTTTTATGAAAATATGTTCGCAGCTTTAGAATCACGAAACGAAACGGCATTGTTCATGCTGTTTGAGGAACATGTTGTAAAACAATTGTCGAAACGGTAGCGACAAGCTTTTACAAAAAATCTCGTCCATTTCGTATAAAGTAGTAAAATAAGCTATCTTGTAAAATTGACAGAGAAGGAGAGAACTGACTTGCTCAAAGAATTATTTACGAAGAAAAAGAAATATGCCACCATTCCTTCTGAGCAAGCAAAGCAAGACGTTCCTGAAGGAATTATGACGAAGTGCCCGAAATGCAAAAAAATTATGTATACGAAAGAGTTGACGAAAAACTTGCGTGTTTGCATGAACTGTAATTATCATCATCCGATGCCGGCGCATGAAAGAATTGCAAGTTTGCTTGATGAAGGCAGCTTTAAAGAATACGATGCGAACATGATTTCGGAAAATCCATTAAACTTTCCGGATTACTTGGAGAAACTTGAAGCCGATCGCCGAAAATCAAAGCTCAATGAAGCGGTTGTCACAGGTGAAGGGACAATCAACGGCTACCCTCTTGTCATTGCTGTCATGGATTCTCGTTTTCGCATGGGGAGCATGGGGTCTGTTGTCGGTGAGAAAATTGCGAGGGCGATTGAGAAAGCGATGGAGCTCCGGGTTCCGTTTCTTATTTTTACTGCTTCCGGGGGAGCACGTATGCAAGAAGGTGTGCTAAGTTTAATGCAAATGGCGAAAACGAGCTCGGCTTTAAAGCTGTTTAGCGAACAGGGCGGGCTCATTATTTCTGTGATGACCCATCCAACGACAGGCGGGGTATCAGCAAGTTTCGCTTCACTTGGCGATTATAATTTTGCTGAGCCGGGAGCGTTAATCGGATTTGCCGGACGAAGAGTCATCGAGCAGACGGTGCGCGAAGAACTGCCGGAAGACTTCCAAACGGCGGAGTTTTTACTGAAACACGGACAGCTTGATGCTGTTATTCATCGTCACAGCTTGAAAGAAACGCTAACGAATTTATTAGATATTCACAAAGCGGGAGGTGAAGGGGAATGGTGGGAGAATTAGAATTTGAAAAGCCGCTTATTGAATTGCGGAAAAAAATTAGCGAACTGAAGGAGTTTGCGAAAACGACAGATGTTGATCTTTCAGCGGAAATTGAAAAGCTGGAAACAAGACTGGAAAAATTGGAAAATGAGACGTACGCCAATTTAAGTCCTTGGGACCGAGTGCAGATCGCCCGCCATCCGAACAGACCGACAACGCTTGACTACATTGAACGATTATTTACCAACTTTCTTGAATGCCACGGTGACCGCTGCTTTGGCGATGACGCAGCCATTGTCGGAGGAGTAGCGAAATACCATGGGCTGCCTGTAACGGTTATTGGACATCAGCGCGGAAAAGATACAAAAGAAAACATTCGCCGCAACTTTGGCATGCCTCATCCTGAAGGATACCGCAAAGCGCTGCGTTTAATGAAACAAGCGGAGAAATTTAACCGTCCCATTATTTGTTTTATTGATACAAAAGGAGCTTATCCTGGAAAAGCGGCGGAAGAGCGGGGACAAAGTGAAGCGATTGCGAAAAACTTATTTGAAATGGCTGGCTTAAAAGTTCCAGTTGTTTGCATTGTGATTGGTGAAGGAGGAAGCGGGGGCGCGCTGGCACTTGGGGTTGGGAACCATATTCATATGCTCGAAAACTCTACCTATTCTGTTATTTCGCCTGAAGGAGCAGCTGCGATTCTCTGGAAAGATGCCTCACAGGCGCGCCGGGCAGCAGAAACGATGAAAATTACCGCGCCTGATTTAAAACAGCTCGGCGTCATCGATGAAATTATTCCAGAAGTAAGGGGCGGGGCGCACCGCAATGTCGATCAACAAGCGAAAGAAATAGATGTTGTTTTGAAAAAATCGTTAAAAGAGCTGCTGCAGCTCGATGGTGAGGCATTGGTGCAGCATCGCTACCGGAAATTTAAACAAATCGGTCAATATACTTTTTTAAATGAATATGTTCATGTGAAATAAGCGGAAGAAGCTGGCTCAACAGTAAAGGCTTGTCTTTCTAAATGGCATAATGATTTATTTTTATGATGCAGCCGTTTGAAGACGTCTACTGTCATGAGCCAGTTTTTTATCATTTTAAACATTTTGTAAAACACCTGTTTCTCTATTGTTTTCAACTTGTTCTTCATGTTATTTTATAAAGTATCAACAGCTTTTTTGATGTATGAGGTCAGACTTCTTTTAGACGAATAGAATAAAACAGATGAGGTGAGCAAAAATGAAAAGAATAGGTGTATTAACAAGCGGCGGCGATTCTCCTGGTATGAATGCTGCGATTCGTGCTGTTGTGCGAAAGGCAATTTATCACGGTGTTGAAGTTTTTGGAATTTATCATGGATATGCAGGTCTTATCTCCGGGAATATTAAAAAACTAGAGGTCGGTGATGTCGGCGATATTATCCACCGCGGCGGCACGATGCTGTATACAGCACGCTGTCCAGAATTTAAGACATTGGAAGGACAATTAAAAGGGATTGAACAACTGAAAAAACATGGTATTGAAGGATTAGTTGTAATCGGTGGAGACGGCTCTTATCAAGGAGCAAAAAAGTTGACAGAACATGGCTATCCTTGTGTCGGTGTGCCGGGAACAATTGATAATGACATTCCAGGAACAGACTTTACAATTGGCTTTGATACAGCATTAAATACAGTCATTGATGCGATTGACAAAATTCGTGATACAGCTACGTCCCATGAGCGTACATATGTCATTGAAGTAATGGGACGTCATGCGGGAGATATTGCCTTATGGGCCGGATTAGCCGGCGGTGCGGAAACAATTTTAATTCCGGAAGCAGATTATGATATGAATGACATTGTTGCTCGCTTAAAGCGCGGTCATGAGCGCGGAAAGAAGCATAGTATTATTATCGTCGCTGAAGGTGTCGGCAGCGGAGTAGAATTTGGCCAGAAAATTCAAGAAGCAACAGGATTTGAAACGCGTGTGACGGTTTTAGGCCATGTGCAGCGAGGCGGCTCACCAACGGCATTCGACCGCGTATTAGCAAGCCGGTTAGGCGCTCGTGCAGTTGAATTGCTTCTTGAAGGAAAAGGTGGACGCTGCGTTGGAATTCAAAATAATCAAATTGTTGACCATGACATTATTGAAGCATTAGCACAAAAACATACAGTCGAACAAAAAATGTATGAACTGTCAAAAGAACTTTCAATTTAAAAAGTATGGTATCGTTACCATATAGTGTTACTAGGAGGAAACGAACGGTATGCGTAAAACGAAAATTGTTTGTACGATTGGTCCAGCAAGCGAGAGCGTTGAAAAATTAGTACAGTTAATCGAAGCAGGAATGAACGTGGCGCGTCTCAATTTTTCACATGGCAATTATGAAGAGCATGGCATGCGCATTAAAAATATTCGCGAAGCGGCAAAACTTACCGGCAAGACAGTCGCGATTCTTCTTGATACGAAAGGACCGGAAATTCGCACGCATAATATGGAAAACGGTGCGATTGAATTAAAAGAAGGATCTGAAGTCGTCATTTCGATGGAAGAGGTGCTTGGCACCCCTGAAAAGTTTTCCGTTACGTATGCAGGCTTGATTGATGACGTCACCGCAGGCTCCAAAATTCTCCTCGACGATGGTTTAATCGGTTTAGAAGTGCTTTCTATCGACAAAGAAAAAGGAGAAATTAAGACAAAAGTTTTGAACAGCGGCGTGTTAAAAAATAAAAAAGGTGTCAATGTTCCGGGGGTTTGCGTGAATTTGCCTGGTATTACAGAAAAAGATGCCCAGGACATCATTTTCGGCATTGAGCAAGGAATTGACTTTATTGCCGCGTCTTTTGTCCGCCGTGCTTCCGATGTGCTTGAAATTCGCGAACTGCTCGAAATGCATAATGCGCTTCATATCCAAATTATTCCGAAAATCGAAAATCAAGAAGGCGTCGACAATATTGATGAAATTCTTGAAGTGGCAGATGGTTTAATGGTAGCGCGCGGCGATTTAGGAGTGGAAATTCCGGCTGAAGAAGTTCCGCTTGTGCAAAAAGAGTTAATCAAAAAATGTAATGCGCTCGGCAAGCCGGTCATTACAGCTACGCAAATGTTAGATTCGATGCAGCGTAACCCGCGTCCAACTCGCGCGGAAGCAAGCGATGTTGCCAACGCCATTTTTGACGGTACAGATGCAATTATGTTATCAGGTGAAACCGCTGCTGGATGTTATCCTGTGGAAGCAGTAAAAACAATGCATCGAATTGCTTTGCGCACTGAGCAAGCGCTGCAATATCGCGATTTGTTGACGCAGCGTACGAAACAAAGCGGAACAACGATTACAGATGCAATTGGCCAGTCTGTTGCCCACACAGCGTTAAATCTTGATGTGGCGGCCATTGTAACACCGACAGTAACAGGATATACGGCACGCATGATTTCAAAATACCGTCCGAAAGCGCCGATTGTCGCTGTTACATCAGATGAAGCTGTTTCCCGTAAATTAGCGCTTGTATGGGGCGTTTATTCAAAGGTAGCCCCTCAAGCAAACTCTACAGATGAAATGCTTGATGTAGCTGTCGAGTCGGCAGTTGAGACAGGCATTGTCAAACACGGTGATTTAGTCGTCATCACAGCTGGTGTGCCTGTTGGAGAAACAGGGTCTACGAATTTAATGAAGGTTCATGTCGTTGGCGATATTATTGCGAAAGGTCAAGGAATCGGGCGCAAATCTGCTTTTGGTAAAGCGGTGATTGCAAAAAACGCTGAAGAAGCGATCAAGAAAATGACAGAAGGCGGTATTCTCGTGACGCGCTGCACAGATGCCGATATGATGAAAGCACTGCAAAAGGCAGCAGCGATTATTACGGAGGAAGGCGGTTTAACAAGCCATGCTGCAGTTGTAGGGCTAAGTCTCGGCATTCCAGTCATTGTCGGTGTAGAAAATGCGACATCCATTTTGAAAGAGGGTCAGGAAATTACGGTGGATGCCGGATTTGGCGCTATTTATCAAGGACATGCCAGCGTTCTATAATGTATAATAAAGCAGGGAAGTATAACTATTCTCTGCTTTTATTAAATATGTGGAGTTTGATATAGATGAAACGGTTCATGTTTCTCCTTATTGCTATTCCAGTTCTTGAAATTACTTTATTAGTGCTTTCAGGCAGTGTGATTGGGGTATGGCCTACAGTAGGGCTGATCATCGCTACTGGAGTCATTGGGGCTTGGCTGGCGAAACGTGAAGGCACAGAAACGATTCGCCAGGCAAAACGCGAATTGATGTATGGCAGAATTCCAAGTGAAGCGGTTCTTGACGGGATTTGTATTCTCTTTGGCGGCGTTGTTTTACTTACACCAGGATTTATTACCGATTTATTAGGGTTTATTTTGTTAATTCCGTTCACGCGGAGATGGATCAAGCCTTTTTTAGGACGTTGGTTAAAATCGCTTTTTGAAACAAGAACATTTTTTTACATGAAACGATAAAGAGGCTGACTCTTTATAAAGTGCCTTGCCTCACGCACAATTCCCCTGATGATGCCCTAGACAATTGTGGCTGTGAGGTCTGGCACTTTGCTTTAGGTCAGCCTCTTTACTATATTTTTTTCCGAGAAGTCTCCCTCCTCTGCAGAGTGTTAGCGGGAGAGATTCATGACGTTGGTTTCCCGATGATGAATTGCCAGAGATCGCGGAACACGTTTGCTCCGTGTAAGGCGCGAATAATCACAAGCACGACAGGACCGACAATCAACCCGAGAAATCCGATAAGCTTGAAGCCGACAAACAAAGCGATAAGTGTTGCAAGAGGATCTAAGCCAATCGTCGATGATAATATTTTCGGCTCCATGATTTGTCTTTGTACTAAAACGATAATATATAAAACACCTAAACCGATGGCAAACGGTATATTGCCGCTTAGAGCAGAGTAAATAATCCACGGTACAAACACAGCTCCTGTTCCTAAATACGGAAGAATGTCAACAATCCCAATAATAAGCGCAATTGTAATCGCATAGTCTACACCGAGAAGAAGTAAACCGATCAACACGATGACGGTTGTAATCGAAATGAGAGTCGCTTGCGCTTTAACAAAGCCTACTAAAGCCTTTTTTAAATCGATAAATACTGTTTTCCCGCTCGTTTTTGCTTTATTTGGTAAAATTTTTTGCACCGCTCCGCTCAGACGGTACCAATCTTTACTGATGAAGAATGTGGCTAACAATGAAAAGACAATAACGGTTGCTGCATTTGGAAACCAGCTAAGCAAATTTGGAATGTTTTCAAGCAGATCTTGAATAAATTTTCCAACTGTTGTAGCGATCTTTGTTCCTACTGACTGGATGTTGTTCATAATCGTATCTTGCTGGCTTGCATCTAAATCTTTAAAAATAATCGCAAGCTGGTTAGAAAGCGGAATAATTTGACTGGCAAAAAAGTCTTCGATATAAACAACTAATTTTTGAAAATGATGTGGAACGACGTTTGCTAAATATTGTGTTCCTGAGACGATTTCGGCGATAAGCAGCGTTAATAAACCAGCGACAATCGCAAATAAAAAAAGCAAGGCGAGAATGACAGCCAGCGCTCTCGGCATTTTTCCTTTTTGTTCTAAATAGTTAACGAAAGGATTAATCATGAACGCAATAAAAAAAGCGATGATAAAAGGATATGTAATGGTTGATATGTAGTAAAGGCTCATTGCGCCGATGACAATAACAGCGATAACGAACAAAAATCGCAAAATGCTATATAAATGATGTTTTGACAAATTTTCACCTCCAAAATTTTCCCATATTATAATATTACAATGTACATACGTAGTTGCAAAGCTAAAGGTTTCGTGTTTTTCAATGTTATATTATATGTAGTTATATGTAGTATAAAAGGAGAGGAATAATTCCATCATGGAAGGGAAGGATCTGTTTTGAATCAACCGGTATTATTTTTATTGGTTTTGCTTGTCATTGGATTGATTGCGAAAAATCAGTCATTAATGATTGCTGTAATTGTTTTATTGTTTATTAAACTGATTGGGATGGAAGGAAAGTTGCTCCCTGCTATTCAAGATAAGGGGATTCATTGGGGAGTGACGGTGATTACAATTGCCGTATTAGCACCGATTGCTACAGGAGACATCGGTTTTAAGCAATTAACGGAATCTTTACGGTCATTATCTGCCTGGATTGCTCTTATATCTGGTGTCGTTGTTGCTCTGTTGGCAAAGAGCGGGGTAACTTTGTTGGCCAATGATCCGCATATTACGACAGCGCTTGTCCTTGGAACGATTTTGGCTGTTTCGCTATTTAATGGAATAGCTGTTGGACCATTAGTAGGGGCAGGAATTGCATATATCGCTATAAAAATAGTAGAATTTTTTTAAAAATAATTTTTTTGTGATAATATTTTATACATAATGAGTTCTTTTGATTCACAAAAGTCAGATAATTGTTTATAATATAGACGGAAGTTACCTCACTTTCGAAAATGAGGATAATAATTCCATTATATTCATATTGTCACTATATTTACATGTTGCATGTGACAGTATGAATATACGATAAAATGTAAGCATTTTCTTTCATAATTTTTATTTATCTATTTTGAGCGAGCGCTCGCTTTCATCATGAAAATCACGGTGGGAAAAGGGGAATTTTATCGAAAAGGAGAGATGGATATGACAGTAACACGCGGTCTGGAAGGGGTTGTCGCAACAACTTCAACGATTAGCTCTATTATTGATGATACGTTAACGTATGTAGGCTACGACATTGATGATTTAGCAGAAAATGCGACATTTGAAGAAGTTATCTATCTTCTTTGGCATCGCAAGCTTCCAAATAAACAGGAACTGGAAGAGCTGAAGAAGCAATTAGCAGAAAATGCATCGATTCCAAAAGAAATGATTGATCATTTTAAAATGTATCCAATTGACAAAGTGCACCCAATGGCAGCGCTAAGAACGGCGATTTCTCTGTTAGGAGTATATGATGAGGAAGCAGACGTCATGGATGCGGAAGCGAATTATCGTAAAGCGATTCGCCTCCAGGCAAAGGTGCCGACGATTGTCACTGCTTTTTCCCGCATTCGCAAAGGATTGGAGCCGGTTGAACCGCGCACAGATTTAAGCTTTGCTGCTAACTTTTTGTATATGCTCACGGGGGAAGAACCGAATGAAATTGCGGTAGAAGCGTTTGATAAAGCGCTTGTGCTTCACGCTGACCACGAATTGAATGCTTCTACATTTACGGCACGTGTTTGTGTGGCAACGTTATCAGATGTATACTCCGGTATTACTGCCGCAATTGGAGCGCTGAAAGGACCGCTTCATGGCGGCGCCAACGAAGCAGTTATGAAAATGCTTACGGAAATCGGCACAGTTGAAAATGTTGAACCATATATTCGAAAAAAATTAGAAAACAAAGAGAAGATCATGGGCTTTGGCCATCGCGTATATCGTAAAGGTGATCCGCGCGCGAAACATTTAAAGAGAATGTCCGAGAAATTAACAAAGCTTGTCGGCGAACCTCATTGGTATGAAATGTCGGTGAAAATTGAAGAGATTATGAACTCTACTAAGCCGTTGCCGCCAAACGTTGACTTTTATTCAGCGTCTGTCTATCATTGTTTAAGAATCGACCATGATTTATTTACACCGATTTTCGCAGTGAGCCGCATGTCCGGCTGGCTAGCACACATTTTAGAGCAATATGAAAATAACCGTCTCATTCGTCCTCGCGCTGAATATACAGGCCCACAGAAACAAAAATATGTGCCAATCGAGCAAAGAGTATAATTAACTTCTTTGTCGACCATGCTTTTACTCATCGTCACTGAAAGGTGAGAATGAGCTTTTCAATTCTCACCTTTAGAATTAAATAATATGGAGGTTGTGACCGCGATGCAAGGTGAAAAAATTACAGTTACGAATGGTGTTTTAAACGTACCTAACAATCCGATTATTCCTTTTATTGAAGGTGACGGAACAGGTCCCGATATTTGGGCGGCAGCGTCCCGCGTATTAGAAGCAGCCGTTGAAAAAGCATATAAAGGCGAAAAGAAAATTGTTTGGAAAGAAGTTCTTGCTGGTGAAAAAGCATTTAAACAAACAGGAGAATGGCTGCCGCAAGAAACATTGGATACGATTCGCGAATACATAATTGCAATTAAAGGGCCGTTAACAACTCCTGTTGGTGGCGGTATTCGTTCCCTCAACGTAGCTCTTCGCCAAGAGTTGGATTTGTTTGTTTGCTTGCGTCCAGTCCGCTACTTCAAAGGAGTACCTTCACCGGTTAAACGCCCTGAAGATACGGACATGGTTATTTTCCGTGAAAATACAGAAGATATTTATGCTGGAATCGAGTATGCCAAAGGCACTGAAGAAGTGAAAAAACTGATTAATTTCCTACAAAATGAAATGGGTGTTCGCAAAATCCGTTTCCCAGAAACATCTGGCATCGGCATCAAGCCAATTTCAGAAGAAGGAACAAAACGTTTAGTCCGCGCTGCGATTAAATATGCAATCGAGCATGGCCGCAAGTCAGTAACGCTCGTACATAAAGGAAATATTATGAAATTTACAGAAGGAGCGTTCAAAAACTGGGGTTATGAATTAGCGGAACAAGAATTTGGCGACAAGGTGTTTACATGGGCAGAGTATGACCGCATTGTTGAAAAAGAAGGAAAGGAAGCAGCAAACAAAGCACAAGCAGAGGCAGAAGCGGCAGGAAAAATTATCATTAAAGATGCCATTGCCGATATTTTCTTGCAACAAATTTTAACTCGTCCGCGCGAGTTTGATGTAGTAGCGACAATGAACTTAAACGGCGACTACATTTCTGATGCGCTTGCTGCTCAAGTCGGCGGTATCGGTATCGCTCCAGGAGCTAATATTAACTATGAAACTGGACATGCTATTTTTGAAGCGACTCACGGTACGGCTCCAAAGTATGCTGGATTAGATAAAGTGAACCCATCATCTGTTATTTTGTCTGGAGTTATGATGTTTGAGCATCTTGGCTGGAATGAAGCAGCAAAATTAATCATTGATGCAATGGAAAAAACGATTGCTTCTAAAGTCGTTACTTACGATTTTGCTCGTCTCATGGAAGATGCTACAGAAGTAAAATGCTCTGAATTCGCTGATGCGGTCATTAAAAACATGGGAGAATAATCTTTAAATTAGCATTCGAAATCATCTCTCATTAGTCACAATAGATATTCAAAAAGGGGATGGAAAAATGGCGATGAAACGTAAAAAAATCTCAGTAATCGGTGCTGGTTTCACAGGGGCAACAACAGCGTTTATTTTAGCGCAAAAAGAATTAGGGGATATTGTGCTTGTTGATATTCCGCAGCTGGAAAATCCAACAAAAGGAAAAGCGCTGGACATGCTTGAGTCCAGTCCGGTTTTAGGTTTTGATGCAAACATTATCGGCACTTCTGATTATAGAGACACAGCTGATTCCGATATCGTTGTCATTACTGCTGGAATTGCCCGCAAGCCTGGTATGAGCCGTGATGACTTAGTGACAACAAACCAAAAAATTATGAAAGCTGTAACGAAAGAAATTGTTAAGTATTCTCCAAACTGCTATATTATCGTGTTAACAAATCCAGTTGATGCGATGACATATACGGTTTACAAAGAGTCTGGATTCCCGAAAAACCGCGTTATTGGTCAATCAGGGGTTCTTGATACAGCGCGCTTCCGCACATTCGTTGCTCAAGAATTAAATCTGTCTGTGAAAGATATTACCGGTTTTGTATTAGGTGGACACGGAGACGATATGGTGCCGCTTGTTCGTTATTCCTATGCAGGAGGTATTCCGCTTGAAACATTAATTCCGAAAGAGCGTCTTGATGCGATTGTAGAGCGCACGCGCAAAGGCGGCGGCGAAATCGTTAATCTTTTAGGTAACGGCAGCGCTTATTATGCACCTGCGGCTTCTCTTGTTGAGATGGTCGAGGCGATTATTAAAGACCAGCGACGTGTTCTTCCGGCGATTGCTTACCTTGAAGGAGAGTACGGTTACGAAGGTATTTATTTAGGCGTGCCAACCATTTTAGGCGGTAACGGTATTGAAAAAGTCATTGAGCTTGAATTAACAGAGGAAGAAAAAGAAGCTCTTGCGAAATCTGTAGAATCTGTCAAAAATGTGATGAAGGTATTAGAATAAGTCATCAGACAACAAAAAGAGGCTGACCCAAAGCAAAGTGACAGGACCCATACTCATAATATATTAGGATATATATTGTGGGTGGAAAGGTCAGACACTTACGGGTCAGCCCCTTTGTTCAATTGTGTTGAAAGCGCTTTCGACAAAGGGGTGTTTATTATGTTAAAAAAACGTAAATTAGGTAGAAATATTTCGGAAATTACTGTAGGGGAGAAATTAATTCTTCATCAAAAAATGGAAGATAAAGATTTGCTGCTTTATCTCGGGCTTACTGATGATGCAAATCCGCTATATATTCAGCACGATTATGCCTCGCAAACGCCGTTGAAACGACCGATTGTTCCTGCCATCATGTTAACAGGCATCGTTATATCTGCCATTTCGAAATATTTACCTGGTCCAGGAAGCCATATTACAAAACAAGAAATTCGCTTTTTAGAGCCGGTATATCATTATGAAAATTTGCAATTTACATTTGAAGTAACAAATGTCGATAATGAGAATCACTTAATTGACATTAAGGTTGAGGCATTGCGAAATGAAGCAGAACAAGTTTTAGAAGGCATGCTTTCTGTATGTCCTCCATATGCCCCATCTAAACTGAATGTCAACGTGTTGGAAAACTTTTAAAATACGGCAAGTTAAAAAGGGATGATTCGTCCCTTTTTTTATTTTATGTTATCATGTAGTTATAGAGTGATACTGATAAGTGTGGGGGAAAACAATGAGTAAGAAAGTATTAGTTGTTGACGACGAGCAGTCCATTGTTACATTGTTACAATATAACCTGCAGCAAGCTGGATTTGAAGTGATTACAGCCAACGATGGTGAAGAAGGTATGAATAAAGCAGTAATCGAGCAGCCGGATTTAATGATTCTTGATTTGATGCTGCCAAAATTGGATGGAATTGAAGTGTGCAAGCAGTTAAGACAGCAAAAAGTGATGACACCGATTTTAATGCTGACAGCCAAAGATGATGAGTTTGATAAAGTGCTTGGTTTAGAGTTAGGTGCGGACGACTATATGACAAAGCCGTTCAGCCCGCGCGAAGTAGTTGCTCGTGTGAAAGCGATATTGCGGCGCACTCAGTTTCAGAATGAACGGGAAAAGAAGGAAGAAGATGTTGAAAAAATGATTATCGGTGATTTAGAAATACTTCCTGAACATTATGAAGCGTATTTTAATCGTGAACGCTTAGAATTAACTCCGAAAGAATTTGAACTGCTTTTATATTTGGCAAAGCATAAAGGAAGAGTGTTAACGCGCGACCAGCTTCTCAGCGCAGTATGGAACTATGATTTTGTCGGTGATACGAGAATTGTCGATGTTCATATCAGCCATTTGCGCGAAAAAATTGAAAAGAATACGAAAAAACCGCTTTATATTAAAACGATTCGCGGCTTAGGGTATAAACTTGAGGAGCCAAAAATAGATGAATAAGTTCCGCTCGCGTTTGCTTTTTGGACTTATTTCTTTAATTGTAGCTGTTTTAGTTGGACTTGGGTTATTATTAGGACAGCTATTTAAAGACTTTTATCTTGACACTTTTAATAAACGGATTGAAAAGGAAGCACGTCTCGTTTCTTTGTTTATTGAAAGTCAAGGAATTCATAGCTCTTCCGTAAAACAGCAGCTAAATACCATTAGTGAGACGTTATCTTCGCGCATTACTGTGTTAGACGAGAAAGAGAAAATTTTATTTGACACAGAAGGAATCGCGCGTATTAGCGATGATTATCATGAAAAGATGATTAAAGACATTTTGCGCAGTAAAGCAGACAAGGAGAAAGGTTTTTCGACGATCGAGGAACAGAAGGATGTTTACTACTACATTGTTCCATTTTATCGGGGGGAAAATGTAGCAGGACATGTTATTTTAAGTTCACCTGTTCACTCTCTGAAGAAAATTAATCAACAAATTTGGGGATTGCTCATTAGCAGCTTAGGCACAGCTCTTATTGTCATTCTTCTGTTAGGAATCAAAATTACAAATGAGTATACAAAACCGATTGAAGCAGCGACAAAAGTAGCGATGGAGCTGGCAAGAGGCAATTATAAGGCGAGAGTATATGAAGATCGTCATGATGAGACAGGAATGTTAAGCCAGTCCATTAATATTTTGGCGCGCAATTTGCAGGATATGACGCGAACGCAAGAAATGCAAAAGGATCGTTTACGCACGCTCATTGAAAATATGGGAAGCGGGCTTATCCTTATTGACAGCCGAGGCTATATTAACCTTGTAAATCGGGCTTATAAAGAAATTTTCCATATTGATCCCGTTGATTATTTATATCGGTTATATTATGAGGCTTTCGAGCATAAGGAGATTATTCAGCTTGTCGAAGAAATTTTTATGACAGAAGTGAAAGTGCGCAAACAAATGCTTTTGCCAATCGATATTGACCGAAAGCATTTTGAAGTATATGGTGCTCCTATTATTGGAACGAATCATGAATGGAAAGGGATTGTTCTCGTTTTCCATGATATTACCGAATTGAAAAAACTGGAACAAATGCGCAAAGATTTTGTCGCTAACGTGTCCCATGAATTGAAAACTCCGATTACATCGATTAAAGGATTTACGGAAACGCTCTTGGATGGCGCAATGAAAGACGAGGCAACGCTTGAATATTTTTTGTCGATTATTTTAAAAGAAAGTGAGCGTCTGCAAACGTTAATACAAGATTTGCTCGATTTATCGAAAATTGAACAGCAAGGCTTTAAATTGAATATTGAAACCGTTAATTTAACACAAATACTCGAAGAAATTATTATCATGCTTCAAGGAAAAGCGGAGGATAAAGAAATCAAGCTCGAATTGCTGGCTGATCAGGATATTTATATACAAGGTGATGTCAACCGCTTAAAGCAAGTGTTTATTAATTTAATTAATAACGCGATTGCTTATACGCCAAAAGGAGGACTTGTTCAAGCCGTTATTGAAAATAAAAAAGATAAAGCTCTTGTCCACATAAAAGATACAGGAATTGGCATTGAAGAAGCAGAGATTCCACGCATTTTTGAACGGTTTTATCGGGTTGATAAAGCAAGAAGCCGCAATTCAGGCGGAACGGGACTTGGCTTGGCGATTGTTAAGCATTTAGTAGAGGCACATCATGGATATATCACCGTAAAGAGCAAAGTAGGGAAAGGTACAACGTTTACGGTGCATTTTCAGAAGGAATGGTAAATTCACAATACATTTACAGTTGCTTTACGGTTTATTCATAAAATATTAACAAAATTTTGTTAACATAGCTTCTGAAAACCCCTTCATCCAAGGAGCCAATCTTAAAAAAGGGCGGGAACCTTTGTGTTCTCGTCTTTTTTTATTTCTTCTTATAATCGTGTTAAAATGATGAAAAAGAGAGTTTCAGGAGGTTATTTCATTTGAAAAAGAAGTTAGTGTTAATTGATGGTAACAGTATTGCCTATCGTGCATTTTTTGCTTTACCTCTTTTACATAATGACAAAGGGATACATACCAATGCCGTCTACGGTTTTACAATGATGTTAATGAAAATTTTAGAAGAAGAAAAGCCGACCCATATGCTTGTGGCGTTTGATGCAGGGAAAACAACATTTCGCCATAAAACATACAGTGAATATAAAGGGGGACGGCAAAAAACACCGCCGGAACTATCCGAACAATTTCCGTTTTTGCGCGAGCTGCTCGCTGCCTATCAAATTTGTACTTATGAGTTAGAAAACTATGAAGCGGACGATATTATTGGAACTTTATCTTTACAAGCTGTTAAAGAAGGATTTGACGTAAAAATCATTTCTGGAGACCGCGATTTAACACAGTTAGTATCAGATCGCGTAACCGTTGATATTACGAGAAAAGGAATCACCGATGTTGATTCGTATACACCGGAATTTGTGATGGAAAAATATGGGATTAATCCAGAGCAAATCATTGATTTAAAAGGGTTAATGGGAGATGCGTCTGATAATATTCCGGGTGTTCCGGGGATTGGGGAAAAAACAGCATTGAAATTATTAAAAGAGTTTGGCACCATTGAAAACTTGCTCAATTCCCTCGATAAAGTGAGCGGGAAAAAGCTGAAGGAAAAATTGACAGAGCATCGTGAGCAGGCGCTGATGAGCAAAGAATTAGCAACGATTTTACGCGAAGCCCCTTTAGACATTTCACTCGAAGATACAGAGTATAAAGGATATGACATGGAAAAAGTCGTTGCGTTATTTAAAGAGCTCGGTTTCAATTCTTTGTTAAGCAAAATGGGACAAAGAGAGGAAGTTCAAGAACAAGCAGATTTACATGAAATTAAGTATGAGATTGTTACTGAAATAACCGATAAGCTATTATCTAATCACTCCGCTCTCATTGTGGAAGTGTTGGAAAGCAACTACCATAAAGCACCGATTCTTGGGTTTGCCGTTGTCAACGAGAAGGGAAAGTTTTTCATTGCAACGGAGACGGCCTTTGCTTCAGAGACGTTTAAACATTGGCTTGAAGATGAACATCAGAAAAAAAGTGTATTTGATGCGAAAAGGGCGATTGTTGCATTAAAGTGGCACGGTATTACTCTAAAAGGGATTGAATTTGATTTGCTTATTGCTTCTTATATTCTCAATCCTTCCGAATCAACGGAAGACATCGCTTCAATTGCTAAAACGAGAGGTTATACGAATGTGCAAACAGATGAAGCTGTGTACGGAAAAGGGGCGAAACAGAGCGTTCCAAATGAGAAAGTTCTTGCCGAGCATCTTGTCCGAAAAGCGTTAGCGATTTACGAACTAGAGCATCAGTTTGTCGAGGAGTTAAAAGAAAACGAACAATATGAGTTATTTATGGAACTGGAGCTGCCATTAACGTTTATTCTCACCGACATGGAGTTTACAGGGGTAAAAATTGACGTCGACCGCTTAAAGAAAATGGGCGAGGAGCTCGCGGAACAGCTAAAAGAAATCGAACAAGAAATATACGAGCTTGCCGGACAAGAGTTTAATATTAACTCGCCGAAGCAATTGGGCGTCATTTTATTTGAAAAACTGAATTTACCTGTTATTAAGAAAACGAAGACAGGGTACTCCACGTCCGCGGATGTTCTTGAAAAGCTTGCGCCGTATCATGAAATTGTCGAAAAGATTTTACACTACCGCCAATTAGGAAAAATACAATCGACCTATATTGAAGGTCTGTTGAAAGTCGTTCATAAAGATACAAATAAAGTGCATACGATCTTCAATCAGGCGCTTACACAAACGGGGCGTTTAAGTTCAACAGAACCTAACCTACAAAATATTCCAATCCGTTTGGAAGAGGGAAGAAAAATCCGGCAGGCGTTTGTGCCGTCACAGCCTGGCTGGGTCATTTTTGCCGCTGACTATTCGCAAATTGAATTGCGCGTGCTTGCCCACATCGCCAATGATGAAAATTTAATTGAAGCATTCGTCAAAGATTTAGATATTCATACGAAGACAGCGATGGATGTATTCCATGTGAAAGAGGAAGAAGTAACCGCGAACATGCGCCGTCAAGCGAAAGCGGTCAACTTTGGAATTGTATATGGCATCAGCGATTACGGACTATCGCAAAATTTAAACATTACACGAAAAGAAGCAGCGCAATTTATTGAGCGTTATTTTGCAAGCTTCCCTGGTGTAAAGCAATATATGGAAGATATTGTACAGCAGGCAAAGCAGAAAGGATATGTCACGACGCTGTTACATCGCCGCCGCTATTTGCCGGACATTACAAGCCGCAATTTTAACTTGCGCAGCTTTGCTGAGAGAACAGCCATGAACACACCAATTCAAGGAAGCGCGGCTGACATTATCAAAAAAGCGATGATTGATTTGGCACAACGCCTAAAAGAAGAGAAGCTTCAAGCAAGAATCTTATTGCAGGTGCACGATGAATTGATTTTAGAAGCGCCGGAAGAAGAAGTGGAAAAATTGCAAAAGATTGTGCCAGAAGTAATGGAAAACGCAATCGAACTTAAAGTGCCATTAAAAGTAGATTATCACTACGGTCCGACATGGTATGATGCAAAGTAAAAGGAAGGGATGACGATGCCTGAATTACCGGAAGTAGAAACCGTCAAGCGAACACTCATTCAATTAACAGCAGGAAAGACAATTCAAGATGTCACTGTACATTGTCCGAAAATAATAAAGAAACCTGATGAAGTAGAGCAGTTTATGGATGCCCTTAAAGGACAAACGATTCATGACATCGGCCGGCGCGGGAAGTTTTTAAAGTTTTTCTTAGATGATTACGTTCTCGTTTCCCATTTGCGCATGGAAGGGCGCTATTCTGTTGCGAAAAGCGGGGAACCAATCGATAAACATACGCACGTTATTTTTCGTTTTACCGATGGAACGGAACTTCGTTATCGCGACGTTCGCAAATTTGGCACGATGCATTTATTTAAAAAAGGCGAAGAAGAGAAGGAGTTGCCGCTTTCTCAGCTTGGACCCGAGCCGTTCTCTGAACAATTTACAGCAGAGTTACTAGCGGAAAGATTACAAAAAACGAACCGTAAAATAAAAACGGTGCTTCTTGACCAAACGCTTGTTGTTGGGCTCGGAAATATTTATGTCGATGAAGCTTTGTTCCGCTCCGGCATTCATCCTGAAAGGCCGGCCAATTCTTTGCAAATTGAAGAAATTCGCCTTCTGCATAAAGAAATTGTCGCCACGTTGACAGAAGCAGTGGAAAAAGGAGGCAGCACAGTAAGGTCATATGTAAACTCGCAAGGACAAATCGGGATGTTTCAGCTTGAACTATTCGTGTACGGGCGCAAAGGGGAGCCATGTAAAAAATGCGGTCAGCCGCTTCAAAAAATGGTTGTCGGTGGACGGGGTACGCATTATTGCCGCCATTGTCAAAAATAAAATCAAATGTGTTTCTTGGAATAAAGGGGGGGAGCAAGGTGGCCCTGATTATCGGTTTAACAGGTGGAATTGCCAGCGGAAAAAGCACGGTGGCAAGGATGTTGTTTGAGCTGGGCCTTCCTGTTATAGACGCAGATCAAATTGCCCGCGAGGTTGTTGAGGTGGGCGAGGAGGCATATTTGCAAATTGTTGAAAAGTTCGGTGAAGAAATTCTTCAGGAAAACAAAACGATTGATCGGGCGAAACTAGGTGCTGTTGTTTTTAACGATGAGGAAAAAAGAAAATTGCTCAACAGCATCGTTCATCCGGCTGTTCGTAAAAAAATGCTTGAGCAAAAGGAACAATACGTAAAAAAAGGAGAAAAAACGATTGTTCTTGATATTCCCTTATTATTCGAGAGCAACTTAACCCATTTGGTTGATAAAGTTGTTGTCGTTTATGTCGATGACGATATTCAGCTTGAACGATTAATGGCACGCAACGGCTTTTCGAAGGAAGAGGCGGAAGCGCGGATAAAGGCGCAAATGCCGTTAAAGGAAAAAGCGGCAAAGGCGGATGCGGTTATCAATAATAATGGAACAATTGAACAAACGAAGGAGCAATTATTAACTATTTTAAAACAATGGGATGTCCTGTAAAAAATAGGACATCTTTTTTTATTTTTTAATACAATTTTTTCTCCACAAACAGATTAAATATGTTATACTATTTATGAAAATAACGAACGATTAGTATAACATATATTTTGAGAGGAGACATAAAATGAAAGCGAAAGTAGCGATTAATGGTTTTGGACGAATTGGAAGAATGGTGTTCCGCAGCGCGGTTGATGCGGACAACTTTGAAATCGTTGCGATTAATGCGAGCTATCCGCCTGAAACGTTAGCTCATTTAATAAAATATGACTCTAACCATGGTAAATTTTCTGGTGAGGTAGTTCCTTTAGAAGATGGTCTTTTAGTAAACGGCAAAAAAGTGAAATTGTTAAGTTCACGCGACCCAAAAGAACTTCCTTGGAAAGAGCTTGATATCGATATTGTCATCGAGGCAACAGGAAAATTTAACTCAAAAGAAAAAGCAAGCCTTCACTTAGAAGCGGGAGCAAAACGCGTCGTTTTAACAGCACCGGGGAAAAATGAAGATATTACAATCGTTATGGGTGTGAACGAAGAAATGCTGGATGTGGAGAATCACTTTATTATTTCGAACGCTTCATGTACAACAAACTGCCTTGCTCCGGTTGTGAAAGTGCTTGATGAAAAATTTGGCATTGAAAACGGCTTAATGACAACGGTTCATGCGTATACAAACGACCAAAAAAATATCGATAATCCGCATAAAGATTTGCGCCGTGCCCGTTCATGCGCCCAATCGATCATTCCGACAACAACAGGTGCAGCAAAAGCGTTATCGCTTGTATTGCCGCATCTAAAAGGAAAATTGCATGGCATGGCGCTCCGCGTTCCAACACCGAACGTATCATTAGTTGATTTAGTTGTTGACTTAAAGCAAGATGTAACAGTTGAGGAAGTAAACCAAGCATTTATTGAGGCAGCAAACGGGGAATTAAAAGGAATTCTTGATTTTACAACAGAACCGCTTGTATCGATTGACTTTAACACAAATCCACATTCTGCTATTATTGACGGACTATCTACAATGGTCATGGAAAACCGCAAAGTAAAAGTCTTGGCATGGTATGATAACGAATGGGGCTATTCATGCCGCGTCGTTGACTTAACGAACTTAATAGCAAGCAAAATGATGGAAAAATTACAGGTGAGCGCTTAAGAAGCTGCTTATAAGGGTCTGACCTCACGTACCATTACAATAGATCCTGTACATGATCAGGATTTAGTATGGTTGTGAGGTCTGACCCTTTGTTTTTGAGGCAGCTTCTCATCTGAATCGCTTCAGCGGAAAAAATGTGCTCATTAGCAAAAAAATTAAAAAAGTGTGTTGCAAAAAAAATACAAACAAAGTATACTATGTCTCGTGAACTTCTTAAACGCACGGTAATGTGACTACTTAAAGGGTTAGGACCTCTTTGGACTAACTTTCCCCCGTGGTAGTTATACATGCCATTCTGCACAAGAAATTCATGATTATTTTTAAAAAATGTTAAAGGGGGATTATTGGAATGGATACAATGGGTCGTCACGTTATCTCTGAATTATGGGGATGCGAATTTGATAAGCTGAATGATATTGATTTTATTGAAAAAACGTTTGTTGATGCAGCATTAAAATCTGGAGCGGAAATTCGCGAAGTTGCTTTCCACAAATTCGCTCCTCAGGGGGTTAGTGGAGTCGTGATTATTTCTGAATCTCACTTAACGATTCACAGCTTCCCTGAGCATGGTTATGCCAGCATCGATGTTTATACTTGCGGTGATTTAGATCCAAATATTGCTGCTGATTATATTGCTGAAGCGTTAGGAGCACAAACTCGCGAAACAACTTTCATTACGCGAGGCATGAAACCAATTGAATTAAATCAAAAACAAGTAAAAGCGTTATAATAACTTTGACTGAAAAGAGGTGTAGATTCTGCACCTCTTTTTTATCATTTTTGTGTATCATTATGTTATAGTATGGAACGATTTATTAAGGAGCTGGCATGGTAAGGTGAGTATGTTCGAAAAGATGAAAAATTTGCTTGCCAATCATTGTGAAACGCAAGAAGATCATCAAGATGAGCAGCTGAGAAGCCGCTATTATAAAACAACAGCAGCCAATGCCTTAAAGACAGTCAAAGAGATTATCGAGAAATCGCCTCATTTTGAACTTCTTTCTATTTCTGAGGAGCGCGGTGAACTTAGTGTAGCCGTTTCTAAAGGAAAAAAGGCATTTATGGTCATTACTGTGATTTCTGTTCGTCCGTTTGAAACAGCAATTGATTTTTCGGTAACAACAGAAACGAAGCTTTTACCGTTTGATTTTGGATTTAGCCGAAATGTGGTTTTAGATATGTATCAAAAACTTGATCAACATCTTACTTATATCGGTTCTGGAATCAATGCTGACATGTGAACAGCTGCTTGATCCATCTGTCAATCACTTGTATACTGCCGATTGTTTCGATTATGATAAAGTTAGGTATAAGATGAATTAGTAAAAAACAAAACGGAGATGGTTATATGAAATGTCCGTCATGTCAATATAACGGCACAAGGGTGTTGGATTCGCGGCCTGTTGAAGAGGGACGTTCCATTCGCCGCAGACGGGAGTGCGAGCGGTGTCATTTTCGCTTTACGACGTTCGAAAAAGTAGAAGAGATGCCGCTTATCGTTGTCAAGAAAGAGGGAACGCGAGAAGAGTTTCGACGCGATAAAATTTTGCGCGGTCTTATTAAAGCATGTGAAAAGCGCCCGGTCGCTTTAGAACAGCTTGAACAAATTACGCAAGAAATAGAAAAAGAATTGCGGAATCAAGGTATAGCAGAAGTAAAAAGTGAAACAATCGGTGAGATGGTGATGGAACGCTTGTCAAAAGTTGATGAAGTGGCATATGTCCGCTTTGCTTCGGTGTACCGTCAGTTTAAAGACTTAAACGTCTTTATTGAAGAATTAAAAGAACTAATCAAAAAAGGGCAACATTGAGGCTGTCTCAAAAGCCAAGGGTTCAGACCCCGCAACACAATATATAGGACTATTATGCTGGATAAATGAGCTATATATTGTTAAACGAATGTGAGGTCAGACCCTTATGAGACAGCCTCTTTTATAAGTATATACTGAAAGGTCGATATTATGGAACACCATTGGAAAGAACTGATTCCTGTTGATCGCTATGTTGTGCGGAGTAACAGTATATTGCATGATTTTGATCGAAAAGTTCTGACATTATTGTATCAGCCTTTAATCGGCTGCCGGGCGTATAGTTTATATATGACGTTATGGAGTGAATTAGAACAACATCGGCTTTGGGGAGAGGAAACAACGCATCATAGTTTAATGGCCATCATGCAATGCAGCTTGAAAGAAATTTATCAGGAACGCCTAAAGCTCGAAGGAATCGGCTTGTTAAAAACATATGTCAATCATGAACAAGACGAGCGGATGTTTATTTATGAATTACAGGCTCCGTTAACTCCAGAGCAGTTTTTTACCGACGGAGTATTAAATATCTTTCTTTATAATCGGGTCGGAAAAAGCAAATTTAACAAGCTCAAGCAATTTTTCTCAACCTCAACCGTTGATATGTCTAAGTTTTCTCCGATTACCCGCTCCTTTAATGAAATTTTTTATTCGGTTCATCCTGAGCAAATGGTCGCCGCTGTCAATGATGAAACAAAAGAGGACTTAACTTTAGCGGACGGTTATGAATATGTCGGACGCAAAGAAAAAAATGAATATGACATTACCGATGATGTATTCGATTTTGACTTGTTTTTCGCTGGTCTTTCGGCCAATATGGTTCCGAAGCGGGCGATTAATGCAAAAGTCAAAGATGCGATTAAAAAGCTCGCTTTTTTATACGGAATTGGGCCGCTTGAGATGCAAAAGATTGTCATCAGCGTCATTGACCCTTATGAACATATTGATATAGATGCTTTAAGAAAGGCAGCGCGTGAATGGTATCAGTTTGAACATGGAGAATCATTGCCTCACTTAAGCACGCGCGTTCAGCCGCTGCCATATCGAACAATGACGGATGTTGAACCGAAAACAAAAGAAGAACAGTTAATCAAACAGCTGGAAACGATTTCGCCGCGCCAGCTGCTTATGGATATTTCAGGCGGTGCAGAGCCATCGTTAAGTGATTTGCAAATTATTGAAGATGTGATGTTTCGTCAAAAGCTGCTGCCTGGAGTTGTGAACGTGCTGATTTACTATGTCATGCTGCGTACCGATATGAAGCTTTCTAAGGCCTATGTGGAGAAAATTGCAAGTCACTGGGCGCGAAAAAAGATTCGCACCGTAAAAGAAGCGATGGAATTAGCAAAACGGGAAGCAAGAGAATATCAAAAATGGGCAAGCGAAAAAGAAAAAGCACAAAAAGGGAGCAAAAAAATCATTCGAAAAGAACTGCTGCCAGACTGGCTAAATATGGACTACAGTCAAAAAGAAAGCGAAAGCAAGGAAGAAGAAGTGCATGACTTAGAGGCAAAACGACGGGAATTGGAAGAAAAGCTAAAAAAATACCGTGATGATCATAACGAGTAAGCCAACGTCAGTTAGGATGTGAGAACGATGCAACGAATCAATGAAACATTGAGCAAGCTAATCAATCGCGAAGACTTTAAAAAACGATACGAACAACTAAAAAAAGAAGTGCTGTCTGATCCGGAAGTTCGCTCATTTTTACAGCAACATCAACACTCTATTACCGAAGAAATGGTAGACCGCAGTTTAATGAGGCTGTACGAGTTTATCGGGCAAAGCAAAAACTGCAAGCAATGTCCGAGCCTTGACCAATGCAAAAACATTTTAAAAGGGTATCATCCTCATCTTGTTGTTCAAGGAAATATGATCGGTATTCAATACGATCGCTGTCCGGCGAAAGTAAAGCATGATGAGCGAAAAAGACAAGAGTCTTTGATTCAAAGTATTTTTGTGCCGCGGGAAATTTTAAATGCGTCACTTTCTGATATTGAGCTGGTCGACGATGGAAAAACAAATGAATCAAGAGTGAAAGCGGTTGAATTGGCGGAAAAATTTGTTTCGGAATATGAGCCAAAGAAAAAAATGAAGGGGCTGTATTTGTATGGCTCATTCGGCGTAGGGAAGACGTATATTCTTGGAGCGATTGCGAATGCGCTTGCGAAGAAAAATGTGCCATCGCTTCTTGTGTATGTCCCCGAGTTCTTCAGGGAGCTAAAAAGCTCTCTCCAAGATCAAACGATTAACGAAAAGCTTGATTATGTAAAAAAAGTGCCGGTTTTAATGTTGGATGATATCGGTGCTGAATCGATGTCGAGCTGGCTGCGTGACGATATTCTCGGACCGATTCTTCAATACCGGATGCTGGAAAACTTACCGACTTTTTTTACTTCTAATTTCGACTTTCAGCGGCTTGCGCATCATTTTACTTACTCCCAGCGTGGAGAGGAGGAAAAAGTGAAAGCAGCAAGAATCATGGAACGAATTCAGTATTTAGCGCAGCCTGTTGAAATTAAAGGAAAAAATCGCCGGTCGGAAACCTAAAGCCGCTTCATGCTTGGCTTTTTTATTCTAAAATACCGTGTCCTCCCATATATATAAGAGCAAGTATTTACAAATAAAGGGGGGGGACAACCTTGATTGAAATTTATTTCGAACAAACAACCGATGCAGAAAAACTATTTGCTGTTTTCACAGCATATAAAAACGAGCCATCCCTTTGCTTTACATATGATGGGGACAAACGAATTACGATTCATATAGATAAAAAAGCAATGGAAATGATTCAAACCACTGTCATTCCGGCAATGACGCAGTTTATGTTTCGCTTTATTGAAGATCGTTTGCTTTTGTCAATCATTTCTAATGATTTCTACTATAAGAATGTTGAGGAACAGCAGCAAATTTTACAGCTGGCCCATTCATTTATCGATGGAGAGCGGTATGATTATCGGAATGGAAAACAGCAGGCCGAATCGAGAGAAACTTTCATTAAACAGGCGCTGACAGAATTTTTAAGCGATGATATTTCTTTTTCGTTTGAATCATTTTTATATTTTCGCTTAAAGAACTATAAAGAACGGCTGCTCCATTACGTTGAGCTAGCTATTGATGAATATAAGCTAGAGCAGGAATACCAAAATTTTATTCAAACATTGCGGGACTGTTTAGTATCCAGACCGGCGAAATTGAGCATCATTCATTTATTGCATCAAGAGTCAACATTTACTTTTTATGACGAATATTTCTGTGAAATTTCTGCAAAAGAGTTAAGAAAATTGATTGATCGCACGCTCATTGTTAATCAGCCGATGTATATCGACTCATCCGTGCTGGCTCCGCTTGTGTCGATTGCCCCAAAAACGATTTATTTATATACCGGGAATTCAGACGATGGAATGGTGCAAACGATTCAAAATCTTTTTCAAGAGCGATTAAAGCTTTATGATCTCGATTTTTTTCTCCAAAGCAAACAAGCTTATTGCAAAAAGATTCGATAGCAGGACTTGATTTTCGGCGTTAATCACTCTATAATTACGTACATAAGTTTCCGAAAAATGAAATAATGAAAAAAGTTATGATGAGGACATGGGTGTATTTTTACGGTTTCCAGAGAGGGAAGGCATAGGCTGGAACCTTCCTAACACGAAAAATACGCTTACCACCTCTAAACTTCAGCAGTGAACAATGGGACGTTTCCATTAAGTAATTGCTGACGGTAAGCACCGTTATATCAGTTGAGCCATCGTTTCAAGGGGAGAAGTGTCTTTTCCTGTAAGCGATGGGAAAAAGGGTGGAACCACGAAACCAACTCGTCCCTTGTTTAGGGACGGGTTTTTTATTTTAATTTTAAATCAAAAAGGAGTGAACAAGTGTGTCAGAGGCAGTAAAAATTACATTCCCTGATGGTGCAGTAAAGGAGTTTCCTAAGGGAACAACAACAGAAGACATTGCTGCGTCGATCAGCCCGGGTTTAAAGAAAAAGGCCATTGCCGGAAAATTAAACGATAAATTGATTGATTTGCGCACACCGATTTATGAGGACGGAGCCGTTACGATCATTACGCAAGACATGCCGGAAGCATTGGAAATTTTGCGGCACAGTACAGCGCATTTGATGGCACAAGCGATTAAACGTCTTTACAAAAATGTAAAACTTGGCGTTGGTCCTGTCATTGAAAACGGCTTCTATTATGATATTGACATGGAAGAATCGTTAACACCGGAAGACCTTCCGAAGATTGAAAAAGAAATGCAGAAAATCGTCAAAGAAAACTTAGAAATTGTCCGAAAAGAAGTAAGCCGCGAGGAAGCGATTCGCCGCTATGAGGAAATCGGTGATAACTTAAAATTAGAGTTAATTAACGATATTCCAGAGGGAGAAGTAGTCTCTATTTATGAACAAGGCGAATTTTTCGATCTTTGTCGCGGCGTGCATGTACCGTCAACAGGAAAAATTAAAGAATTTAAATTGTTAAGCATCGCGGGGGCTTATTGGCGCGGCGACAGCAAAAACAAAATGTTGCAGCGCATTTACGGTACAGCGTTTTTCAAAAAAGAAGACCTTGAAGAGCATCTCCGCCTGTTGCAGGAAGCAAAAGAGCGCGATCATCGCAAATTAGGAAAAGAGTTGGAGTTATTCACAACTTCTCAAAAAGTAGGACAAGGGTTGCCGCTTTGGCTGCCAAAAGGGGCGACAATCCGCCGTATTATTGAAAGATACATTGTTGATAAAGAGCTTGCTCTAGGATATCAACATGTGTATACTCCAGTGCTCGGAAGCGTGGAGCTGTATAAAACTTCCGGCCACTGGGATCATTATAAAGAAGGAATGTTCCCGCCGATGGAGATGGATAATGAGCAGCTTGTGCTCCGTCCGATGAACTGTCCGCATCATATGATGATTTATAAACATAAAATTCATAGCTACCGTGAATTGCCAATTCGCATTGCTGAACTCGGAACCATGCACCGCTATGAAATGTCAGGAGCGCTCACTGGGCTTCAGCGCGTGCGCGGCATGACACTCAATGATGCCCATATTTTCGTTCGTCCGGATCAAATTAAAGACGAGTTTAAACGCGTCGTGAACTTAATCATGGAAGTTTACAAAGACTTTGGGTTAAACGATTACTCATTCCGCCTTTCTTATCGCGATCCGCACGATAAAGAAAAATATTACGATGATGATGCGATGTGGGAAAAAGCGCAAAGCATGCTGAAAGAAGCGATGGACGAATTAGGGCTTGAATATTATGAAGCAGAAGGCGAAGCGGCATTCTACGGTCCGAAATTAGACGTGCAAGTGCGCACGGCGCTTGGAAAAGATGAAACATTATCAACTGTTCAGCTCGACTTCTTATTGCCGGAACGCTTTGATTTAACATATATCGGCGAGGACGGAAAACCGCATCGCCCGGTTGTGATTCACCGCGGCGTCGTTTCAACAATGGAACGCTTCGTTGCTTTCCTGATTGAAGAGTATAAAGGCGCGTTCCCAACTTGGCTTGCTCCTGTTCAAGTGCAAGTCATTCCAGTTTCACCGGCGGTTCATGCCGACTACGCTTACGCGGTAAAACAGCAGCTGCAAGCCGAAGGATTCCGTGTGGAAGTGGACGAGCGCGACGAGAAAATCGGTTACAAAATCCGTGAAGCGCAAATGCAAAAAATCCCTTACATGCTTGTTGTCGGCGATAACGAAGTGAGGGACAACTCTGTCAATGTGCGGAAATACGGCGAGCAGAAGAGCGAAACTGTCGCACTGACCGACTTTATCGCTGCACTGAAAGCAGAAGTGCGCCGTTAAGTGATGAAAAAACAAGTGTCTGACCTCACGTTATGAACTAACCAAAAACATGATGTGCTCTTGCTTGTTGTCGTGGGGTCGACGCTTTGTTTTCGGATCAGCCTCTAAATGAAAAATTTTTGTTGCTATAGTTAAAAATATTTATTATAATAATAAACGTTGTGTTTTGAATATCCAAAATTAGCCTTGACATGTTATTTTGACAATGATATATTATCTAAGGTAAATGGAATACTTGTTTGTTGTATAAGCAGAAGCACCCCGCTTCTCACCTGATTGACGCATTGCTTGCAGTTGACAGGTTTTTACGATTGAATCGTGTATCACCATGAATCGTAATAAGTGTGGGTGTCGTATGCACTCACGCTTTTTTTATTCCAAAACCTGTAATGCAAGGGTGCAATCCGACAAACAAGCGATTCGTGAATAAACCTTGGAGGTGGCTAGTTATTAGCAAAGATTTTATTATTAATGAAAATATTCGTGCCCGCGAAGTTCGTTTGATTGACCCAAATGGAGAACAGCTTGGCATTAAGACGAAGCAAGAAGCGTTAGAAATTGCGGCGAGAATGAATCTTGATTTAGTAATGGTTGCTCCGAATGCAAAACCGCCTGTATGCCGCATTATGGATTACGGTAAATTCCGTTTCGAGCAGCAAAAGAAAGAAAAAGAAGCCCGTAAAAAACAAAAAGTGATTAACGTTAAAGAAGTGCGCTTAAGTCCGACGATTGAGGAGCATGATTTTAATACGAAGCTCCGCAATGCACGCAAGTTCTTGGAAAAAGGCGATAAAGTGAAAGCGACAATCCGCTTTAAAGGACGCGCGATTACCCATAAAGAAATCGGCCAGCGTGTATTAGATCGCTTCTCTGAAGCATGTGCGGATATAAGTACGGTTGAATCTGCGCCAAAAATGGATGGACGCAGCATGTTCTTAATTCTAGCACCGAAAAATGAGAAATAACGTAACAAGGAGGAACACCCTATGCCAAAAATGAAAACTCACAAAGGCTCTGCAAAGCGTTTCAAAAAGACTGGTACTGGTAAATTAAAACGTTCACACGCTTTTACTAGCCACTTATTCGCAAACAAAACACAAAAACAAAAACGCAAACTTCGTAAAGCGACACTTGTATCTTCTGGTGACTTCAAACGCATTCGTCAATTATTGGACAACTTGAAATAATTCGGAAAACTAGATTTTAGGAGGGAACTCACATGCCACGTGTAAAAGGTGGAACAGTGACACGCAGACGTCGTAAAAAAATTCTTAAATTAGCAAAAGGTTATTTTGGTTCTAAGCATCGTTTATATAAAGTTGCCAACCAACAAGTAATGAAATCTTTAATGTATGCTTACCGTGACCGCCGCCAGAAAAAACGCGACTTCCGTAAGCTTTGGATTACTCGTATCAACGCGGCAGCACGCATGAACGGACTTTCTTACAGCCGCTTAATGCACGGCTTAAAATTAGCAGGCGTTGAAGTAAACCGTAAAATGCTTGCTGACTTAGCGGTAAACGATGCAGCAGCATTCGCGCAACTCGCAAACATTGCAAAAGAACAATTAAGCAAGTAATTGTTAAAATGATGGCCATTCTCTTTTCGGGGAATGGTCATTTATTATATGGAGGCAATGATGTTTGAACTATACGTTTTCATCGTCAATATGTTAGGATTTTTTGTGATGGCAATCGATAAACAGAAAGCGAAAAAAGGAAAATGGCGCATTGCCGAAAGTACGATTTGGCTCGTTTCGCTGCTCGGCGGTGCTGTCGGTACGATGATGGGAATGCACATTTTCCACCACAAAACAAAACATCGCTTATTTCGCTATGGATTGCCATTTCTTGCATTGTTTGACATTGTCATTTACATAATATTGTATAAGTAATGGGGGAGGCACAGATGGATTTACAAAAACTTTATTCCATGCAGCGAATGCTTGATGAACGCATTGAAACACAACACGGTTTGCAAGATGAAAACTTAGTCGAGAAAAAGATGCTAGCGCTTCTTGTTGAAATCGGGGAACTCGCGAACGAAACGCGCTGTTTTAAGTTTTGGAGTTTAAAACCGCCGGCATCGCTCGAAAAAGTATTGGAAGAGTATGTAGATGGCTTGCATTTTATTTTATCTTTAGGTCTTGAATTCAATTTTGTTTATACTGTGGGTAAAATAAAGAAAAAAACGGAAGACGATTCACTTGTCGGACAGTTTTTACGTGTCTTTCAGGCGGTAACCGAGTTTCAACAAACAAAGTCGCTTGAAGCGTATGAGCGTTTATTCACCAATTATTTGCAGCTTGGGGAACATTTAGGATTCACAAATGAACAAATTGAACAAGCGTATATGAAAAAAAATGAAGTGAACCATGAACGGCAAAATCAGAATTATTAACAAATTTTGTACATGTGAGAACGTTTTCTGTATAATGAGTGGGGAGTACATAAGAAAGGGGTTCAACGATGAAAAAATTAGATGAAACGTTAATGATGCTGAAAGAGTTAACCGATGCAAAAGGCGTACCGGGCAATGAGCGTGAAGCACGTGAAGTAATGAAAAAATACATAGCTCCATATGCCGATGAAGTGACGACAGATGGTCTTGGCAGTTTAATTGCGAAAAAGGCTGGCAAAGCAGATGGACCAAAAATTATGGTCGCCGGTCATTTAGATGAAGTCGGTTTTATGGTGACGCAAATTGATGAAAAAGGATTTATCCGCTTCCAACCGCTTGGCGGCTGGTGGGGACAAGTGATGCTCGCACAGCGCGTAACCATCATGACAAAGAAAGGCGATATTACAGGTGTCATCGGCTCGAAGCCGCCGCATATTTTACCACCGGAAGCGCGCAAAAAGCCGGTTGACATTAAAGATATGTTTATTGATATTGGCGCTTCAAGCCGTGACGAAGCAATGGAGTGGGGCGTTCGCCCGGGAGATTCGATCGTTCCATACTTTGAATTCACCGTCATGAACAATGAAAAAATGCTGCTTGCGAAAGCATGGGATAACCGCATCGGCTGTGCGATTGCGATTGACGTGTTAAAGCAATTAAAAGATGTCGAACACCCAAACGTTGTATACGGTGTCGGTACGGTACAAGAAGAAGTCGGTTTGCGCGGCGCGAAAACATCGGCAAACTTCATCGAGCCGGATATTGCGTTTGCAGTGGATGTCGGTGTTGCCGGAGATATGCCTGGTGTTTCCGAAAAAGAAGCCATGGGCAAACTTGGTGCTGGTCCGCATATCGTTTTATACGATGCAACGCTTGTATCTCATAAAGGGTTGCGCGAGTTTGTCATTAACGTAGCGGAAGAATTAAACATCCCTTACCATTTCGATGCGATGCCGGGCGGGGGGACAGATGCCGGTGCGATTCATATGACCGCAAGCGGTGTGCCTGCGTTAACGATCGCGATTCCAACCCGCTACATCCATTCTCATGCGGCCATGCTTCACCGTGACGACTACGAAAACACAGTGAGACTTCTTGTTGAAGTCATTAAACGCTTGGATGCAGAAAAAGTGAAAGAGATTACGTTTGATTAATAAAGAAAAAGCCGGCGTGCCTTCGCTGGCTTTTTCTAATTTATATAAAAAAAGTTTATTTATGTAAAGTAATTATTTACAATAAAAAAGTGAGAAAGAACACTTATTTGATAGAAGGGATGAACGATACAATGTCTAAGCTGCAGGAAGAGATTTTATCATGGGGAAAAGCGATCGTTATTGCAATCTTTATAGCATTAGTTATAAGAAATTTATTTTTTGCTCCTTATGTGGTGAAAGGGGAATCGATGCTTCCTAATCTGCAAAATGACAATCGGCTAATCGTCAGCAAGCTCAATAAATTCGCTGGCTATCATCGATTTGACATCGTTGTATTCGAGGCTCCCGACTCTTCAGAAAAATATATTAAAAGAATCATTGGCTTGCCGGGAGATACAGTTGAGATGAAAAACGATACATTATACATTAACGGCAAGGCTTACGACGAACCGTACCTTAAAGAGCTGAAAGATAAAAAAATGGCTGGCAGCCTTCTTACATGGGATTTTACTTTGAACGAGGTTGCAGGTAAGAAAGTAATTCCGGAAGGTTATGTCTTTGTGTTAGGCGACAACCGCCCAAAAAGTAAAGATAGCCGGCACTTTGGACTGCTGCCGATGAAAGATATTGTCGGGAAGGCTGTATTTCGTATATGGCCGCTTGAGCAAGCGGGATTAGTTCAATGAGGGAAGTTAGCAGAGAGATGATAAAAAGAGATAACTTATTATAATCTTACATATTTTTCGTTTTCAACGTGAATGTTTACACAGTTCTTCTAAAAGCAAACAAAGAAATAAGTGAGCTCTGTTTATAAGCAATACGTTGAACATTAAGTTTAACATGTTCCCCGAGAAGTCTCCCGCCTCTAAGCGGAGTATAGGGGGGAGAGGTTCATTCATAGCTGTATGGATTTCTTTGGGAGTCGTGTAACAAATACAAAAAGGAGGCTGACCCGAAAGCGAATGCCATCCTCCATAACTGCTAAATATATTGTGAGTTATGCGTGAGGTCAGACACTTATGAGTCAGCCCTCATCATTATAGAAAATTTTAGCCCTATTGTTTCACCGCTTGTTCGAGTATTGAAAGCATCATCTCTTTTTGCTGTTCATTCGAATGGTTCCAAATCGCTTCAAAAAGCACGCCCAAGCCCGGAAGCATTTTTTCCTCATCGCGCTGAATTGCATCGACAATCGTATCCTCTAACTGTTCCTTTGTATTATTTGCCACATTTTCCATAATCGCATGACGTAAATTTAAATCCATCTTTTTCACCTCGTTGTTATGTATTACACGTTTATTTTTTGTTATAATTTCGTTTATTATGTATAAGGAAATGTTCAAAGCAAAGGAGAATTCAATTTGAAACGAATTGAATCAACAAAAAATCCACAAGTCAAACAGTGGAAAAAATTATTAACGAAAAAAGAACGGGAAAAAACCGGTTTGTTTATCATTGAAGGGTTTCATTTAGTTGAGGAAGCGTTAAAAAGCGGTGTTCACATTGTAGAAATCGTTCTTGATGAGAAAAAAGAAATTCTATCAAACTGGAATGTCGATAACATTCCAATAACTTTAGTGACGGAAGAAATTATGAAAGCAATCAGCGATACGGAAACACCGCAAGGAATCGCTGCTGTATGCAAACAGTTCACATATGAACAAATCGACTGGGGAAAAGCCAATGTGCTGCTTATTGATGCCGTGCAAGATCCCGGAAATGTCGGGACAATGATTCGTACTGCCGATGCAGCAGGAATAGATGCCGTCATACTCGGAGAAGGCTGTGTTGACTTGTACAATCCGAAAGTCATTCGCGCCACGCAAGGCTCGCTGTTCCACCTTCCGATTATTCGCGGAAACCTTCGTGAATGGATACAAACATTAAAAGAACAGCAAGTCCATATTTACGGCACAGCTTTAGAAAACGGAGAAGATTACAAACAAGTGGAGCCGAAAGAGCCGTTTGCCCTTCTTGTCGGAAACGAAGGCAGCGGCGTCAACAAAGACTTGCTTCAGCTCACCACGAGAAATTTGTACATTCCGATTTACGGCAAATCCGAATCATTAAACGTCGCTGTTGCCACAGGAATTTTGCTTTATTATTTGCGCGGATAGCCGTAAAATATAAATAAACGTATAAAAGGAGACGATCAAAATGGAGGAAATTAAAGCATTGTTCAATGCGGTGATTGAGCGTCTCGATGTACAAAACGCCCATATCGAACAAATGAAGATCGACATTGCCCAATTGCAAGGAGACATGAAGCAAGTAAAAGAAGACGTCGCTGTATTAAAACGAGACGTTGCTGTGTTAAAAGAAGACGTCGCCGTATTAAAAAAGGATGTGGCTGAATTAAAAGAAGATGTCGCCGTGTTAAAAGAAGACGTTGCTGTGTTAAAAGAAGACGTCGCCGTATTAAAAAAGGATGTGGCTGAATTAAAAGAAGATGTCGCCGTGTTAAAAGAAGACGTTGCTGTGTTAAAAGAAGACGTCGCCGTATTAAAAAAGGATGTGGCTGAATTAAAAGAAGATGTCGCCGTGTTAAAAGAAGACGTTGCTGTGTTAAAAGAAGATGTCGCTGTGTTAAAACGAGACATTTCCAGTCTCAAAGAAGGACAAGCTCGTCAAGATAAAATACTTGAACGGCTTTCTGTCCGTTCGATCGAACAGGAAGCCGAGATTGTGGAATTGCGGCGAATGAGATAGCATCGCAGCTTTAGGCAGGTAAAGGTTGCAACGCTCCTTTTGTTTGCCTATAATATAATGGAGCGATTATCTGAACGTAATGGATGTAAAAAATAAGGAAAACAACGATGATAGAGAAGAGTAGCTTGCCGCTCGCCATCCAGGGAGAAAACGCCGTAGACTGGGAGCGTTTTTATGGTAGAAGCAAGTGAATTCACCTCTGGAGTTGACACTTGGACGAGGCTGACCTGAATCAAGCGTCAGACCCCGCAACCACAATATATAGGTATGTAACACTATATATTATGGATTGCGTGTGAGGTTAGGCACTTATTGACCAGTCTCTAAAGGTGTTCCGGTTTACGCCGTTATCGCAATGAAGTGAACAGCGCTTTTTCATAAGTTTTGTTTTCGTCTACCTGTGAATGCACAAAACTTATGTGGCGCTGTTAACAAGGGTGGTACCGCGATTTCACTCGTCCCTTGCCTAAGGGGCGAGTTTTTTATTTGAAAAAAAAGGAGGAATGTGGTGTATGAAAGAACAATTACAACAACTTCAGCAAGAAGCGCTTGAGAAAATCGCTCAAGCAAGCGATTTAAAAACGCTTAATGATGTTCGTGTCGCTTATCTTGGCAAAAAAGGTCCGATTACGGAAGTGCTTCGCGGCATGGGGAAATTATCGCCAGAAGAGCGTCCGATGATAGGAGCATTAGCGAATGAAGTACGCGAAGCGATTCAATCCGCATTAGAAGAAAAACAAGCGAAATTAGAACAAGAAGAAATCGAGAAAAAATTAGCTTCCGAGGCGATTGATGTAACGCTTCCGGGACGTCCGGTGCGGCTTGGAAATCACCATCCTTTAACAAGAGTCATTGAAGAAATCGAAGACTTGTTTATCGGCATGGGCTATACGATTGCCGAAGGACCGGAAGTAGAGAAAGACTACTACAACTTCGAGGCGTTAAACTTGCCGAAAGGCCATCCTGCACGTGATATGCAAGATTCTTTTTATATTACGGAAGAAATTTTGCTTCGTACGCATACATCACCGGTGCAGGCGCGCACGATGGAAAAGCATAAAGGCCGCGGCCCGGTGAAAATCATCTGTCCGGGTAAAGTGTATCGCCGTGATAATGACGATGCAACACACTCTCATCAATTTACGCAAATTGAAGGGCTTGTCGTTGACGAAAACATTCGTATGAGCGATCTGAAAGGCACGCTTCAAGCGTTTGCGAAAAAAATATTCGGTGAAGACCGGGAAATCCGTTTCCGTCCAAGCTTCTTCCCGTTCACGGAGCCATCTGTTGAAGTGGACGTCTCCTGCTTTAACTGCGGCGGTCATGGCTGTAACGTATGTAAAGGAACAGGCTGGATTGAAATTTTAGGTGCCGGTATGGTTCATCCGAATGTTCTTGAAATGGCGGGCTTTGATTCAAAAAAATATACAGGCTTTGCCTTTGGTATGGGGCCTGAGCGAATTGCGATGTTGAAATACGGCATTGATGATATCCGTCATTTCTATCAAAACGACCTTCGTTTCTTACAACAATTCAATCGCGCGTAAAGGGAGGGATTTACATGCTAGTATCATATAAATGGCTGCAAGAATACGTTGATTTAACGGGAATAACAGCAAAAGAATTAGCCGAGAAAATTACAAAAAGCGGCATCGAAGTCGAAAATGTCGAAATACTAAATAAAGGTGTAAAAGGTGTTGTTATCGGTCATGTGCTTGAACGTGAGCAGCATCCAAATGCCGATAAATTAAGCAAATGTTTAGTTGATATTGGTGAAGGAGAGCCGGTGCAAATCATTTGCGGCGCTCCGAATGTAGCGAAAGGACAAAAGGTAGCCGTTGCGAAAGTTGGCGCGGTATTGCCCGGGAACTTCAAAATTAAGAAAGCGAAACTTCGCGGCGAAGAATCAAATGGTATGATTTGTTCACTGCAAGAGCTTGGCATTGAATCCAAATTTGTTGCGAAAGAATATGCAGACGGCATTTTCGTCTTCCCAAGCGATGTGCCTGTTGGTGCTGATGCGTTAGCGCTATTAAACTTAGACGATGAAGTGTTAGAACTTGGTTTAACACCAAACCGTGCCGATTGCTTAAGCATGATTGGGGTTGCTTATGAAGTAGCGGCAATTTTAGGTCGGGAAGTGAAATTGCCATCCGTGGAACTTGAAGAAACAAACGAAAGCGTTCATGATTATATTTCTGTCAAAGTAGAAGCAACGGAAGACAATCCGCTTTACGCAGCACGCATTGTGAAAAACGTGAAAATCGGTCCATCGCCGCTATGGATGCAAACAAGACTTATGGCAGCCGGGATTCGTCCGCATAACAATGTTGTCGATATTACGAACTACATTTTATTAGAGTACGGTCAGCCGCTTCATGCTTTTGATTATGACCGGCTCGGTTCAAAAGAAATTTTAGTGCGCCGCGCGAAAGCAGGCGAAAAAATCGTTACACTTGATGATGTGGAAAGAACGTTAACAGAAAACCATCTTGTCATTACAAACGGAACAGAACCGGTTGCCCTTGCCGGTGTGATGGGCGGCGCTAATTCGGAAGTACAAAACGATACAACAACGGTATTAATTGAATCAGCTTATTTTACAAGCGCAACGATTCGCAAAGCGTCCAAAGACCACGGCTTGCGCAGTGAAGCAAGCACGCGCTTTGAAAAAGGCATCGATCCGGCGCGCACAAAAGAAGCATTAGATCGTGCCGCCGCATTAATGGCCGAGTATGCCGGAGGCGAAATTGTCAGCGGTGTTGCCGAAGTAAATACGCTAAAACAAGAAGAAATTGTCGTTACGATTACGATTGACCGTATCAACAGTGTGTTAGGAACAGCAATCACAAAAGAAGAAGTAGCGAACATTTTAACGAACTTGCAATTTGCATTCACAGAAGATAACGGCACGTTCACAATTACAGTACCATCACGCCGTCGTGATATCTCGATTCCAGAAGACATTATCGAAGAAGTGGCAAGATTATACGGTTATGACAACTTGCCGACGACATTGCCGGTAGCCGAATCACAGCCTGGCAAATTAACACCTTATCAAGCAAAGCGCCGGAAAGTGCGCCGTTATTTAGAAGATGCCGGGCTGTTTCAAGCGATTACGTATTCCTTAACAAGCGAGGAAAAGGCAACACAGTTCGCTTTGGAAACAGCTGAACCGATTCGCTTGGCGATGCCGATGAGCGAAGAGCGCAGTGTCCTTCGTCAAAGCTTAATTCCGCACTTATTAGAAGTTGTAAGCTATAACCGCGCGCGGCAAATCGAAAATGTTGCCGTGTATGAAACAGGAGCGGTATACTTAGCGAAAGGCAATGATGAACTGCCAGAGGAAAAAGAACGTTTAGCAGGCGCCATCACGGGTGTATGGCATGCACACTTATGGCAAGGTGAGAAAAAAGCGGTTGATTTCTATGTCGTCAAAGGAATTCTTGATGGATTATTCCATATGCTTGGCTTAGAAAACCGCATTGAATATAAGCAAGCGAAACGCGAGCATATGCATCCGGGACGTACAGCTGAAGTTTTACTTGATGGCCGCGTCATCGGATTTGTTGGTCAGCTGCATCCGAGCTTCCAAAAAGAAAATGATTTGAAAGAAACATATGTCTTCGAATTAGCCTTAACAGATCTGCTCAATGCGGAAGTGGAGGAAATTCGCTATTCGACGATTCCGCGTTTCCCGTCAATGACGCGCGATATTGCGTTAGTCGTTGATAAAGACGTCATTGCCGGCGATATTCAAAAGACAATTATTGAAGCGGGCGGAGAGTTATTAAAAGAAGTGTCTATCTTTGACGTATACGAAGGAGACCGCTTGCCAGAAGGCAAAAAATCAATCGCGTTCTCGCTTCGCTACTTCGATCCAGAGCGCACATTAACAGACGAAGAAGTAACCGCCGTTCACGAAAAAGTGATTCAAGCAGTGGAACAACAATTTGGCGCGACATTGCGCGGGTAAAAGTAACCCCCCATTTTATGCGAACGCATAAGATGGGGGTTTTTTGTAAAGAGAGGAGTTTCATATAGCAGCGAAGGTAGCGTTTCTGTTTTATACTTGAACAAACGGGTATGGTATTACGAATGAAGAGGCGAAAATGTGTCTTGTTGCCGTAAAAAATTGGTTGACGTTTTATTTTGAACTAGTGTACTATCTAACTAGAACACTAATTCACTGTTACTGGAGGGATAAGAATGAATCCGTGGATTGGCTTATTAAAAAAAGAATGGCGCATCTCGAAACTGTGGATATGGACTACGGTTGGAATCGTGATCGCCGTTAATATAGTGGCATATTTATTCGCTCTAAAATACGATGAGCCGATAGCGATGTTCGTTCCATCATTGATTGTCACAAGCCTGCACGCTTTTTATATGTTGATGTTTATGGCTCTCAGTTTGCAAACAGAAGCGAAGCGTCTTCATTTATGGCTTCACACCTCGCAGCCGGTATTTCGATTGGTAAGCGCCAAACTGCTCATCGCGTTTGGCAGCCTGCTTGTTTCCCTGTTTGTTTCAGCGCTATTTACCTATATTGCGTCGCTTGAAATAAAAGAGAGGTATTTTAATGAGGAAATGTGGAATCATGAGCTTTTTATCCAAAGCGGTATGCTGGCGGTTCTGTCTATTGTGCTGCTATCTGTCCATATGGCGGTCTTGTGTTTGTTTTATTGGGTGATTTACCGCATCTGTAAACAAATGATTCCAAAACTCTCGGGGCTGATCGTTGCGCTTATTTATTTTCTGTTAGGCTGGCTATTTTCGCAGTTTATGAAAACAAACATATTCGAATGGTTGACGGGATGGGGAAAAGTAGCAGTGCCGGGGATTACGTTCGAGTACAATGCGACTGAGGGCTGGATAATGATCCAAAAGATTGAAACTATATCAATAGGAGCAGGCGTTTTTTACGGTATTATGGCTATTCTCGTATTTTGCTCTTCTATTTGGTTAATTGACAGAAAAGTTGAGGTGTAAGCATCGTGGTAGAAGAGTTTGATACAACGAAACCTATTTATATACAAATAATGGAAAAAATAAATAAAAAAATTGTACGAAACGAATGGAAAGCGGGAGATAAATTGCCGTCTGTGCGGGAGATGGCTGTACAAACAGGAGTAAACCCGAATACGATCCAGCGCACATATAGTGAGCTCGAAAGGATGGGGATTGTGGAAACGCGGCGCGGTCAAGGAACATTTGTGACGGAAAATGTGGAAGTCATCGAACGGTTGCGTGAACAGCTAAAGCGGGATATTGTGGCTGATTTTATACGGAACATGACAGAGCTTGGATTTACGATGAATGACATTATAGCTTCGCTAAAAGATTTCAGCAGGGGAGAGGATGGAGAGAAACAATGATTGAATTCGAGCATGTCACAAAAAAATACGGTAATGTCATCGCATTAGATGATGTATCGATAAGTTTAGAAAAAGGAAAAATCATTGGTGTCCTTGGCGCAAACGGCAGCGGCAAATCGACTTTTTTGAAATTGATTGCCGGGCTCGTTTTTCCTACGAAAGGAAAAGTGCTGGTGGATGGAATGGAAGTAACGAGAAACATCAGCAGCAAAGTCGCGTATTTATCGGAATTGGACGTCTATTATGACAGCTTTATGGTTCAGGATATGCTGGAGTTTTACGCTTCGCAATTTAGTGATTTCCGCACAGAAAAAGCGTATGACATTTTAGAGTTTATGGAAATCCAGCCTGACAAAAAGCTAAGACAGCTGTCCAAAGGTGGACGCGGCCGCGCGAAAATCGCTTTTACGTTAGCGCGGGAAGCGCCGATTTTATTGATGGATGAACCGCTGTCCGGCCTTGATCCGATGGTGCGCGAATCCATTGTCAAAGGACTGATTTCATTTGTCGATCTAGAACGGCAGACGATTGTGATGACGACGCATGAAATCGATGAAGTCGAACCATTGCTGGATGAGGCGATTTTCCTCCGCGATGGAAAAGTGGCGGAGCGCGTCCGCGTCGATGAATTAAGAGAAACAAGCCGCGACAGTGTAGTAAACCGGCTGAAAAAAATTTATAAGGGAGAGGAACGACGATGAATCCGCTTTTGCAATTGAAAAATGTCAGAAAAGATATTGGCAAGAAAACGATTATCCATGATTTGTCGCTCGAGGTATTTCCAGGGGAAGTGTTTGGATTTCTTGGGCCGAACGGAGCCGGAAAAACAACAACGATTCGCATGATTGTCGGACTGATGGGAATTACTAGCGGCGAAGTGCTGATTAATGGAATCAGTATTCAAAAAGACTTTGAAAAAGCGATTCAGCATGTCGGCGCTATTGTCGAAAATCCGGAGATGTATAAATTTTTAACCGGATACCAAAATCTGCTACATTATGCGCGCATGACAAAAGGGGTCACCAAAGAGCGCATCAATGAAGTTGTCAAGCTAGTCGGCTTGGAAAAACGAATTCATGACAAAGTGAAAACATATTCGCTCGGCATGAGGCAGCGGCTAGGACTGGCGCAGGCATTGCTTCACCGGCCATCTTTGCTTATTTTGGATGAACCGACAAACGGGCTCGATCCCGCCGGCATCCGCGAAATCCGCGACTACTTGCGCAAGCTGGCGAAAGAAGAAGGGCTGGGGATCATCGTTTCAAGCCATCTTCTGTCGGAAATGGAAATGATGTGCGACCGCTTTGCGATTATTCAACATGGAAGATTAGTAGGAATTGAATCGGTTCAAGAACTGTCCAAACAAGCTCAAAAAGTGCTGCTTACCGTAGAGCCGGTGGAACAGGCACTAACTGTGATCAAAAACATCTATCCTCATATGAACATCACACCGGCAAAGCAAGGAATTGAAGTTTCCATCGATTATAAGGAAATACCAAGCTTGAATGCCGCCTTAGTGTCAGAAAATATCAAAGTATATGGCATTCAAGTTCTTACGAAATCGTTGGAAGAAAGATTTTTAGAAATGACGGGAGGGAATGAAATTGCCTAGCATTCTTTCATTAATTCAAAACGAAAATATGAAAATTTACCGCCGTATTGGCACATGGTTCATGATCGGGCTTCTTGCCTTGTCGACATTGGCGGGAGCGTTGATTATAAAAGCGACATATAAAGAACCAAAAAATTGGAAGGCGGAGGTTGCCTCGGAGATAAAGGAAATGGAAGCCCAGCTTTCTGAGGAAAAGGTGCCAAAAATGTATAAAAATCATCTCGAACAGCAGTTGAAAATCAATGAGTATCGTCTAGAGCATAATATAAAACCTGTGGCGTCCAATACGTTTTGGGGGTATTTAGTGGATTCAGCCGATATTATTGCGCTGATCACACTGTTTACGATTATTGTGGCGGCAGGAAGCGTAGCCAGTGAATTTTCGTGGGGAACGATCAAGCTTCTTCTCATTCGTCCCGCCAGCCGCACGAAAATTTTGCTTTCGAAATACATTGCCGCCCTGTTGTTTGCGCTCTGTATGCTGCTATTATTATTTGTTTTCTCAGCGGTCATCGCCGCGGTCGTTTTTGGAATCGAAAACATCCGCGAACCATATTTAGCGTACCAAAATGGAACGGTTGTTGAGAAAAACATGCTTCTTTATGTGATGCAAGTATACGCACTTAATTGCGTTGATCTTGTCATGATGACGACCTTTGCGTTTATGATATCCGCGGTGTTTCGCAATCACTCGCTTGCGATTGGGCTGGCGACTTTTGCACTCTTTGTAGGGCCGCAGATTACGGCGCTTCTTGCCATGAAATTTGACTGGGCAAAATATTTATTATTTGCCAATACAAACTTAGCGCAATATATTGATGGAACGCCGCTTGTCGAAGGAATGACGATGCCATTTTCCATGATGATGCTGCTTGTTTATTTTGTTATATTTAACGCACTTACATGGTTTATTTTTCGAAAACGGGATATTGCGGCGTAATGCTTCTTATTCGTAAAAAAATATAATTACGGAATAAATTATGAAATCAAAAAAGGATGTCACTCTTGCCAAAGGAATGACATCCCTCATTATATTTTTTGGATAGTGATTGTCGTGGGCAGAACATGGGATATATAAGTGATTCGGAGTGATGACATGATGAAAGAAATGGATTTTTCTGAATTGACTGAGTGGATTTTGGAGAAAAAAAGCGATGTGGAGCGGGACATATTGCAGACAAAAGGAAAAGAGCGCAATATCCGTACACGGGCTCGTGATGAAAACGAAGCCAAGATATTAGACGACCTATGTAGAAAACGATGGAAAAAGGCAGAAGCAGAAGGAAAAGTAAAATATTTGAGCAAGCGGGTATGGTACTATGAATTCGATTGAAGAAGCAAAGCAAAAACTTCGTACGCTTCGTTCCAAAACCTCGTTTAAAAAAATGGCGCAAGTAACGGCGATGAGGCGATAATTTTATTTTGTAAAATGAAAAGGAGCGTGCGGAGGTACTTTCGAATGGGAAATCTTCTTGTAGAATGCCCAGGATGCAAATGGAAACTTCCCAGTAAAAATGTAGAGCCTTGCGACCGTTATCACGCATCTGCGAGTGCTGGGAGCTTTACGGAGAATTAACCGTATATAACATGTCAAAAAATGATCCTGACTTCATCCATCAACTAGCCGTCGACGCCTATGGCGCGCAACATTTAGGAGGAGTGACGCGTAGCATTACAACAGCATTTGCGCTTATCGGCTTATATTTATCTGTTGAATGCGGATACACAGGAAAACAAGTCCAGAAAGCACACATGGAATTAGCCAAGCGGCGGCACGATTGGCCTCGCTTCGAACCACCTCATCAAACATATTCGCTGACGGTATTCGATGTGTTGCGTGCGGAACCAGGCAAGAAAAGAGACGAGATGCTTAAAGCTTGGGCAGAAGAGGTCTGGAAGAGCTGGGAACACTACCATGATTGGGTCAGAACGTTCTGCCATCAATGGCTCCATAGAAGCTTATTTGTATTTTCGACATTTGGCTGCGGTTTGTTTAGCGTTTTCTTACATAAAAAAGCATCGAAGTTTTCCATCTTTATTCCGTCGGGAAAAATATAGAACTAACTTCAACGGTTAAGCCGGGAAAAACGAACGACGTTAACTGTTGCCCTTTGCCAAATACCTCTCTTTTTTTAAAAAACCCGTCTTCAAACCCAAATACTTCGATCGTTTGATAAACGGGATCAACAATCCAGTATTCTTGGACGCCAAATTTTTCATATAGCTTGAATTTTTCGTTTCTATCTTTTAATGCCGTTGATGGGGAAAGCACTTCGATAACTAGCGTTGGAGCGCCTAAACAGCCATTGTTCGTTAATTGATGTTTATGGCAAATAACAGAGATGTCGGACTGAACGACATGGGGTGCCCGCTCGTAATCGTCATCGTTTGAAAATCGAACATCAAACGGAGCAATCGCTACATAGCAATTTTTATTTTGAAAATACGAACGCAATATAAATGACAGCTCTACTATGGCGAATTGATGCTCCCACGTCGGAGATGGGCTCATATTATACGCTACGCCGTCAATGAGTTCCCAACGCCCTTCCCACTGAAGGTAGTCTTGATACGAATACGGTTCGGACGGTTCTCGTTTCATTTTCGATTCCTCCCGTACTTTTCTTCATTATACCATTGTTCTTTGGAAAACAGAAAATCTTCTCAGTTGACTTTTTTCTAGGAGATTGTTACATTGTTTAATAGTTAAATAATTAAACTATTTTTCAAAAGAGGGGCGATAGCTTGCAGAGGAGAAACATTGATGATCTCATTGAACGGTATTTGTCTGTTTCTTTTATCGTGATGAGAAAAGCGGCGGCGCTTGTGAAATGCGAGCTCGATGAGGATATGACAAACGACCAATATTACCTGCTTCGCTACATAAAAAAGAAAGCGAAATGCACATCGACAGAACTTGCGTCCATGTTTGGCGTAAACAAAAGCGCGATTACGGCGATGACGAACCGCCTTGTCAAAAAAGGCCTGCTTCAGCGCACGCGCGATCAAAACGACCGCAGGGTTGTTTATTTGACGCTGACGGAACGAGGGAACGAATGGATTACGGAAACGGAAGAAAAAATTCATAAATTAGTCGAGTCGTTCATAACAAAATTTTCGGAGAGGGAAATTGAAATGTTTATTCAAACGTATGAAAAGCTTGCATGCATTTTGCAAGAGATGGAGGGAACATCGTGAGAGGAATCGTCAAAGGAAAGTGGTTCGTACTGTTGGCGTGGATTGCCGCTCTTGTCGTGCTGATGGTGACGGCGCCGAACATGGCCGATCTTGTCCGCGAGAAAGGGCAGCTTAACGTGCCAAAAGGCTACTCGTCTTCGCTTGCGATGGATATTTTAAACGAAGTGCAAAAGAAGGAGAACAAAGGAAGCGAACTGTCAACAGCACTTGTGTTTTACCGCAAAGGAGGGCTGACGGCCAGCGATTGGAAGGAAGCGGAGCGCGCCGTTAAACAGTTGGAAGCGCAAAAAGAGAAACTCGGAATTACCGAGATTATCTCCCCGTTTAAAGAAAAGGAATTGAAAGATCAACTTGTTTCTAAAGATGGCACGACGATTTTAACGTCCGTGAAGCTGGAGCGGAACGGAAGAAGCGCGAAAGAAATAAGCAAGGCGCTTTACAAAGCGATTGATGACCTTTCTGTCGAACATTATTACACGGGTGGCTGGATGATTGACGAAGACGTTGTCGTCAGCTCGCAGAAAGGGTTGAAAAAGACGGAAGGCATTACGGTTGTGTTTATTTTAGTGGTGTTGCTTGTCGTGTTCCGTTCGTTTGTCGCGCCCCTCATTCCGCTTGTCACCGTCGGGATGACGTATTTAGTGTCGCAGTCGATTGTCGCTTTTCTCGTGGATCATGTAAATTTTCCGCTCTCTACGTTTACGCAAATCTTTTTAGTTGCCGTGCTGTTTGGAATCGGAACGGACTATTGTATTTTGCTGTTAAGCCGGTTTAAGGAAGAACTTTCGCAGCACGAAAACCGCACGGATGCGATTGTCGCCACGTACCGCACCGCTGGAAAAACGGTATTGTTCAGCGGAATTGCAGTGATGATCGGGTTTGCCGCAATTGGATTATCCACGTTTAAGTTATATCAATCAGCTGCTGCGGTGGCGGTTGGGGTAGCGGTGCTCCTTGTTGCGCTGATGACGTTGGTGCCGTTTTTTATGGCGGTGCTTGGTCCAAATCTGTTTTGGCCGGCGAAAGGAAATTTAGAGCATAAACAAAGCCGCTTATGGGATGCCGCGGGACGGTTTGCGTTTGCTAGACCGCTCATTGCGTTAGGCATCGTTGCGGTCATTACCGTTCCGGTGTTGGCGACGTATGATGGGGATTTGTCATTTGATTCCCTTGAGGAAATTGGTGATGACTATGCGTCCGTCAAAGCGTTCAACATTATCGCTAAAAATTTTAATCCTGGCGAAGCGATGCCAACACAAATCGTCATGAAAAACGATGAAGCGATGAACTCGCAAGAATATTTTGCCCTTATTGAAAAAATCAGCCGTGAAGTCGAAAAAATCGATGGTATCGACAAAGTGCGTTCTGTTACACGCCCGACTGGGGAGCCAATTGAACAATTGTTTGTCACCGAGCAAGCGAAAAGCTTAAAAGATGGTCTTGGACAAGGAAAAGAAGGGATTGAGAAAATCAACTCTGGACTAAGTCAAGCGAGCAAACAGCTTTCCGCATCCGCGCCAAAATTAAAACAAGCGACAAACGGTATGGAAGAGCTTGCATCAGGAACGAAGCGGCTCAAAATGGGTGTTAGCGACCTTCAAAAAGGACTTGCGCAAATTGAACAAGGCATTCGCAGCGGTTCGATGGGAGCTGGCGAAATCAAAAAAGGATTGGCAACAATCAAGGATAATGCGAAAAAGTTAAAGCGAGGCGCTGAGCAGTTGCTGCAAGGATATGAAAAGGCGGGTGCCGGGCTCTCTTCGCTTATCAGCCAGTATGAACAACTGCAAGACGGCATGAACACCCTATCGGAGCAATTATCCTCGGTGAGCGCATCGTTGAATCATATAGAGCAAACACATCCAGAGCTGCAACAGGATCCAGAATATCAGCGAACAAAAATGATTGCGGCGGGATTAGCACAACGATCCCAGCAAATGACTGCAGGTTTTACGCAATTAAATACCGCACTCAAACAGGCAAGCGCTGGAGTCCGTCAAGCGAACGGCTCGTTTGCGCAGCTTATCAGCGGCCAAAAAGCGTTGGTTGATGGGATGACCAAACTGATCGCCGGGCTTGATGAACTGCAAAAAGGGATGGATAAAGCAGCAAATGGACAGCGTCAAGTAATCGGGCGTCTTCCGCAGCTGTCGAATGGATTAAGCGAAGTGAACGCTGGGCAAGAACAGCTGCTGCGAGGATTTTCCCAATTAGACGGGCAAATGAGTCAATTAATTACAGGGCTTGATCAAAGTGCCGACGGTCTTCGGAAAGTATCGAAAGGCCTAGGTTCCGCAGAAAGCTATTTATCCGAGCTTGCGTCTTCGCCAAACAAAGAAATGACAGGCTGGTATTTGCCGAAACAAGTGCTTGAAAGCAAAGAATTTGCCAAAGCGCAAGATGCGTATATGTCCAAAGACAAAAAAGTCGTGACGTTTGATGTGATTTTCGATGAAAACCCGTATTCCACATCGGTGTTGAACAAAATCGATGATATTAAACAAGCAGTTGAGCGTGCGGTGAAAGATACGAAACTCGAAAATGCAAAAGTTGCCGTTGGCGGAGTGACGAGCATTTATTCCGATTTGCACACGATTTCGTCGAATGACTACTCCCGCACCGTTGTGTTGATGCTTGCCGGCATTGCGCTTATTTTAATCGTTTTGCTTCGTTCGTTGATTATGCCGATGTATTTAATTTTATCGCTTATTTTGACGTACTACACATCGATGGCAGTAACCGAGCTTATTTTTGTCAATGGGCTTGGCTACGCCGGTTTGAACTGGGCGGTATCGTTTTTCGCGTTTGTCATCTTAATCGCGCTTGGCATCGACTACAGCATTTTCTTGATGGACCGCTTCAACGAATATCGTGACAAACCGGTGCAGGAAGCGATGCTGTTGGCGATGCGCAATATGGGAACGGTTATTATTTCGGCCGCTGTTATTTTAGGCGGGACGTTTGCGGCGATGTATCCGTCCGGCGTCTTGTCGCTCTTGCAAATCGCGACGATTGTGCTGACTGGATTAATTTTATACGCGCTTGTTGTACTGCCGCTGTTTGTGCCGGTGATGGTTAAAACATTTGGCAAGGCAAACTGGTGGCCGTTTATGAAGTAAAGTCGGGATCTGGCAAGGATCCCGATTTTTTTGAGCATATTTATTGGTGCTTTTGTGAAAGGTAATCTATGATAAAAGTACGAATTCGATAAAAGGAGGAATAACCAATGAGCAAGCGTGTGCTGATGGTGGTTACCAACCATACAACGATTACCGACGATCATAAAACGGGGCTTTGGCTTGAGGAATTCGCCGTTCCATATCTTGTCTTTAAAGAAAAAGGATATGACGTGAAAGTGGCAAGCATCCAAGGCGGGGAAGTGCCGCTTGATCCGCGCAGCATTGAAGAAAAAGACCCAGCTTGGGCAGAAGCTGAAAAAGAGTTGAAAAATACGGCTCGCTTGAGCAAAGACGACGCAACTGGTTTTGATGCGATTTTCCTTCCTGGCGGCCACGGGACGATGTTCGATTTTCCGGATAATGAAACATTGCAATACGTCCTGCAGCAATTCGCCGAAGATGGAAGAATCATTGGCGCCGTTTGCCATGGTCCATCTGGGCTTGTCAATGTGACATATAAGGACGGAACGCCGCTTGTCAAAGGAAAAACGGTAACGGCGTTTACGGATGAAGAAGAAAGAGAAGTGCAATTAGATGAATATATGCCGTTTTTGCTTGAGTCGACGTTGCGCTTAAGAGGCGCCAATTTTGTCCGCGGTGAAAAATGGACGGACTTTTCCGTGCGTGACGGCAATTTGATTACGGGACAAAACCCGCAATCAAGCCGAAGCACGGCGGAAAAAGTGGTGGAAGCGCTGGAAGAAAAATAAGGTATGTGGTGCTACCGCACAAAGGAAATTTCGTTTGTGCGGTAGTTTTTTATTGTTTCGCTAGCTGTGCCGCTTTTTTCGTATTGGCGAAATGAAGCTTCGCGCACGTTTCGAGAATCGCAGGCCCATGCATTTGGATAAGCTTTGCGGCGGCCTGGTCGACTTGCGCTCCCGCTCCTTTTGGTAATGTCATGCCGACTTCTTTGCTTAACCGCTCCATTTCCTGCAAAAATACGCAGCGGGCGATCATTGACGCAGCGGCCACCGCAATATGAACCGTTTCCGCCTTCGGGTAGCAATACACACGATCGCGAACGACATTTGTTTCGTTTTCGAGGTAGCGGAAATATAAGTCCCGTTCAATAAATTGGTCGATAATGATCTCTTCCGGCTCTATAGGGGAAAGCTGTTTCATCAGCTTTTCAATCGCTTCATTATGCAATAACGCCTTTATTTTTGTTTGCGGCATTCCACTCCGTTGCCAGTCATTATACATTGGATTGGATAGTATGACCGTTTGGTACGGGATCATGCTCATAAGAGCTGGGGCGAGCCGGCGGATGGCTTCATCTGTTAATAGTTTCGAATCTTTTACTCCCATTGCCGAGATCGCATCCATTTGGTCTTTGGCAATATACGCGGCGGCAACGACGACCGGTCCGAAATAATCTCCGGTTCCGACTTCATCGGAGCCGATTGCCGATGCAGCGGCCAAACGAGGTTGGGAGGCTGGCGCTTCCTTTTGCTCCGATTCTTTCATCCATTTTGCCGCTTCCTGTTCTGCCTCTTTTCCTTGAAACAGCACTTTTCCCGAACGGTAAGCGGTAATCGTGCATCCTGACCGTTTGGCAACGAACAAAGCGCCTGCGGGAAGATGTCCTGTTATATCGGAGGCGTAATGATTCCGCATCTTTTCAAGCATTGTTGCTGTTGCCGTGATGACGTGATTTGCCATGGCCATTCACTCCTAATCACCATCGTTTTTTCTTTTGCATATCATAGTAGTCGTATCTTTTCATTATATCAGCATTCATGGTATGATAAACAATAGGATTTTGAAGAATGGGGGAAATCATTTGGCGGAGCAACAAAAAACGCGGGTGACAGTCGATATATACGGGCAGCAATATACGATTGTTGGCACAGAAAGCTCAAGCCATATTCGTTTAGTGGCATCGATTGTCGACGATAAAATGCGGGAGATTAGCGAGAAAAACCCGACATTGGATATTAGCAAACTAGCGGTACTGACAGCGGTTAACGTTGTTCATGATTATATAAAATTAAAAGAGGAATATGATCGGCTTTTGCAAAAACTACATAAAGAAAAGGATGAGTAATAGAATGGTCGATCTTCTTTTACTTTTTATCCTTTTAATGGGATTTATGATTGGCCTAAAGCGAGGATTTATTTTGCAATTTATTCATATGACAGGTTTTATCATTGCGTTTGTCGTTGCGTACTATCATTATGAAAAATTAGTGCCGACGCTCCGATTATGGATTCCATATCCAACGTTTGGCGACCCGGAAACGGTGAAACTGTTATTTGAAAGCACACATTTAGACGACGCATATTATCGAGCGATCGCGTTTGCGATTTTATTTTTCGCTACGAAAATTGTGATGCAGATTATTGGGTCGATGCTGGATTTTGTGGCGCAATTGCCGCTTCTTCGCAGCATTAACCGCTGGGCTGGCGGAGCGTTAGGATTTGTCGAAGTATACTTAATCGTATTTTTAGTTTTATACGTTGGTTCGCTTATTCCGATCGAAAGCATACAAACGAAACTCCAACATTCTTTTATGGCGACAGTCATTGTGAAACATACTCCGTTTTTATCGGATATGCTGAAACAAATGTGGGTTCATTATATGGCGTAGTAACTTCTCTATATTCATAGGGAAGTTTTTTTGTACTTTTTCACAAAAACTTGTATTATGTTTCGTAGTGGGTTGTACGTATGGGTGGTGGATATAAATGAAAGGAAATAAAAAAGATGTTATTCGCCTGTTGGAGACGATTGCGCTATATATGGAAATAAAAGGGGAAAATCCATTTAAAATTGCGGCGTTTCGCAAAGCGGCAAGCGCGTTGGAAGCAGATGAGCGGAGCATCACGGAAATAGAAGATTTCACCGCGATTCCCGGCATCGGAAAGGGGACGTCAAGCGTCATTCATGAATTTTTAGAAACGGGCGCATCGAGCGTTCTCGAACAATTGAAACAGGAAATTCCGGAAAGCTTGCTTACGTTGCTGCGGCTTCCTGGGCTTGGCGGCAAGAAGATCGCAAAGCTGTATCAAGAGCTGGGCGTTGTTGATATTGCTTCATTGAAAGAAGCTTGCCTCGAACAGAAAGTCCGGCAGCTTCCTGGGTTCGGGAAGAAAACGGAAGAAAAGCTATTAGCTGCAATTGAAGAAATCGGCTCCCGCCCGGAACGGCTTCCGTTGGCCTTTGTGCTGCCGATTGCCGAGGAAATAGAACAACAGCTTGAAAGTATGAAGGGAGTCGTTCGTTTTTCTCGTGCCGGCAGCTTGCGGCGCATGAAAGAAACAGTGAAAGATTTAGATTTCATTATCGCAACGAACGATCCGCAGCTTGTGCGGGAACAGTTATTGAAATTAAGAAATGTTTCAGATGTCATTGCAAACGGTGATACAAAAGTGTCACTGCAGCTTCGCTATGAGTATGAAATCGCCGTTGATTTTCGGTTAGTGACGCCGGAACAGTTTGCTACGACGCTCCATCATTTTACAGGATCGAAAGAACATAATGTTCGCATGCGGCAGCTGGCGAAAGAACGCGGTGAAAAAATTAGTGAATATGGGGTGGAAAACGCAAAAACGGGAGAGGTGAAAACATTTCCTGATGAACAAGCGTTTTTTGCCCATTTTCACTTGCCGTACATTCCGCCAGAATTAAGGGAAGACGGAACCGAAATCGACCGCTATCGCGACGAGTATCCGCTTCTTTGCCTTTCCCACATTCAAGGAGATTTGCATATGCATTCCACTTGGAGCGATGGAGCATGTTCGATTGAGGAAATGGCGGAAGCATGCCGGAGAAAGGGCTATCGTTATATGGCGATTACTGACCATTCTCAATATTTAAAGGTCGCCAACGGGCTGACGGTCGAACGGTTAAAGCGGCAGCGCGAAGAAATTGAACGGCTAAATGCGAAATATGATGATTTTACGATTTTGGCTGGCGTAGAAATGGATATTTTGCCAGATGGGACGCTTGATTATGATGATGACATTCTTGAAGAACTTGACTTTGTCATTGCTGCGATCCATTCAAGTTTTTCCCAGCCGCGTGATGTAATTATGAAGCGGCTTGCTGCTGCGCTTCGCAATCGCCATGTTGATCTGATTGCCCATCCGACAGGGCGGTTAATCGGAAAGCGAGACGGATATGACGTAGATATAGACATGCTTATTGAGCTAGCGCGGGAAACGAATACAGCGCTTGAATTAAATGCGAATCCAAATCGGCTTGATTTATCGTATTCTTATTTAAAGAAAGCGCAAGATGCTGGAGTAAAAATCGCGATTAATACCGACGCCCACCATTTGGACATGCTTGACCATATGAAACTAGGAGTAATAACAGCGCGAAAAGGATGGATTCGTAAGGAAACGGTGATCAACGCATGGTCTCTTGAGGAGCTGCGCAGCTTTTTGCAGCGCAATCGGTAAACTTGTTAGGAATCGAATTTGCTGACAATTTTCAAATGGAGGTTTTTCATCCGTGCATACAAAAGTGCTTCAAGTATTAGAATTTGATAAAGTAAAAGAGCAGTTATTAGAACATGTATCTTCTTCATTAGGAAAAGAAAAGGTGGAAAAACTGTTTCCTTCTTCGAATTTTGCTGAGGTTGTGAATTGGCAAGAAGAAACAGACGAAGCGGCAGCTGCCCTTCGTCTGCGCGGGCATGTTCCGCTTGGCGGAATTTTTGACATTCGCGCAAGCGTCAAAAGAGCGAAAATCGGCGGAACGTTAAGTCCGCATGAATTGCTTGATATTGCAAGCACGATTTATGCAAGCAGGCAAATGAAAAAGTTTATTGAATCATTAAGCGATGAAAACGTGGAACTGCCGCATTTATCAGAGTACGTTGAACAAATGGTTGCTTTGCCGGAAGTGGAGCAGGCGATAAAAAATTGCATTGACGATTATGGAGAAGTATTCGATCATGCCAGTGACCGTCTGCGTTCGATTCGCCAGCAGCTGCGGAGCACAGAAGGAAGAATCCGCGAAAAACTGGAGAGCATGATCCGCTCTTCATCCGCACAAAAGATGTTATCGGATGCGATTATTACGATTCGCAATGAACGCTATGTGATTCCGGTAAAGCAAGAATATCGCAGCGCTTATGGTGGTATTGTGCATGACCAATCTTCATCAGGTGCCACGTTATTTATCGAGCCGCAGGCGGTTGTTGAGTTAAACAACCAGCTGCAGGAAGCGCGTGTGAAAGAAAAGCAAGAAATTGAACGGATTTTAATTGAGCTGACCGGAAAAGTGGCAGAACATGCTGATGCTCTTCTGATCAATGTTGAAGTTCTAGCGGAGCTTGATTTTATCTTTGCAAAAGCGAAATATGCCAAGAAAATCAAAGCAAGCAAACCGATAATGAACGACCGCGGCTATATTCGTCTGCTTAAAGCGCGCCATCCGCTCATTGACCCGGATGTTGTTGTGCCGAATGATATTGAGCTTGGCAAAGATTATACAACGATTGTCATTACCGGTCCGAACACAGGCGGTAAAACGGTTACGTTAAAGACGATTGGATTATTTACGTTAATGGCGCAGGCGGGGCTGCAAATTCCAGCGCTGGACGGTTCACAATTGGCTGTTTTTCATGCGGTTTACGCTGATATTGGCGATGAGCAGTCGATTGAACAAAGTTTAAGTACGTTCTCTTCTCATATGGTCAATATTGTGGATATTTTACGAAACGTCGATAATAACAGCTTAGTTCTCTTTGACGAGCTTGGAGCAGGGACGGATCCGCAAGAAGGGGCAGCTTTAGCGATAGCCATTCTTGACGAAGTGTATCAGCGGGGGGCGCGTGTCGTTGCAACGACACATTATCCGGAGCTGAAGGCATACGGATATAACCGAAAAGGGGTTATTAACGCAAGTGTTGAGTTTGACATCGAAACATTAAGTCCGACATACAAATTACTAATCGGTGTTCCGGGACGAAGCAACGCCTTTGAGATTTCCAAACGGCTCGGTTTGGATGAACGAATCATTGAACGGGCGAAAAACCATATAAGCTCGGAAAGCAATAAAGTCGAAAATATGATTGCTTCACTTGAATACAGTAAAAAGCGCGCTGAAGAAGAGTTGAAGGAAGCGGAAGATTTTCGAAAAGAAGCCGAGAAGCTTCATAAAGAACTGCAGCGGCAAATCATTGAATTCAATGAGAAACGTGACGAACTGATTGAAGAGGCGAAACGAAAAGCAGCGGAGATTGTCAAAGCTTCGCAGCACGAGGCGGAACAAATCATTCGCGAACTTCGCCAAATGCAAAAAGAAAAGCTTGCTGAAATTAAAGAGCACGAATTAATCGAGGCGAAAAAACGGTTGGAAGAAGCTGTTCCGAAGCTGGAGGAGAAGAAAAAAGCGAAGAAAGCAAAAGCCTCTCAACATCGATTCCAGCCCGGTGATGAAGTAAAAGTGGTGAACTTGAATCAAAAAGGTCATTTAATTGAAAAGGTTTCTGATGATGAGTGGCAAGTGCAAATCGGTATTTTAAAAATGAAAGTAAAAGAGGAAAATCTCGAGTATATCGGAACGCCAAAACCGGTAGAAACAAGACCGTTGGCGACGGTCAAAGGAAAAGACTATCACGTTAGTCCTGAGCTTGATTTGCGCGGAGAACGTTATGAAGATGCCATTGTCCGTGTGGAAAAATACATTGATGATGCGCTTTTGGCTGGATATCCACGCGTATCGATTATACACGGAAAGGGAACAGGAGCTCTGCGTAAAGGAGTTCAAGAATTTTTGAAAAAACACCGTTCTGTAAAAAATATTCGCTATGGCGAAGCGACAGAAGGCGGTACAGGTGTTACGATTGTTGAATTAAAATGATGAAGGAGAGAATGGGATGAACTCCTTTTGGGAAAATGAAATCGTGAAAGTAGCAGCCAATTTTAGCGTAGCCGTTTTATGTATCATCGTGTTTTTAGCCGTTTTTGAATTAGTGACGAAGTACAAAAACTGGGAAGAAATTCAAAATGGCAATGTGGCTGTAGCGATGGCGACAGGCGGGAAAATTTTTGGTATTGCTAATATTTTCCGTTACTCCATTGGCCAGCACGATTCGCTGCTTGCGATGATTGGCTGGGGAGTTTACGGTTTTGTCCTTTTATTGGCAGCATATTTTATTTACGAGTTTCTCACTCCAAAATTTAATATTGATCATGAAATTGAAAAAGATAACCGGGCGGTTGGATTTATTTCTATGGTCATTTCTGTCGGTTTATCATTTGTAATTGGCGAAGGAATCCAATAGAGGGTGAAAAGATGGAAACATTAGCAAAAGTGCTGTTTGTATTATGCGGGATATTTTTTGTCATTGGCGTTATCTACTTAATGTTTTTTGCATAAGGGTGTCAAAAAAAGACATCCTTTTTTATTTTAAAAATGAAAAGAATATAATAAAATAATAAATAATCAGAATTATCAAAATTAAAAGGAGGGAATATCATGAACAAACCGTGGCTAGCTCATTATCCGCCGCAAATTCCGCATACGATTGATTATCCAAACAAGACATTGCAGCAATTTTTGCGGGAGGCAGCTTCACAATTTCCAAACAAAATAGCGATTCATTTTTTAGGAAAGGAGTTAACATTTCAGGAAGTATATAAGCAAGCATTAAAACTGGCTAACTACCTTGTGAAGCTTGGATTAAAAAAAGGCGATCGTGTTTCGGTTATGTTGCCGAATTGTCCGCAGGCCGTCATAAGTTATTACGGAGTGTTGTTGGCAGGGGGAGTTGTTGTTCAAACGAATCCATTATATACAGAAAGAGAGCTGGAGCATCAGCTAAACGACAGCGGGGCAGAAATATTGATTACTTTAGATTTGCTTTATCCGAAAGCAGTCAAAATGAAAGCGGTAACAAACCTGAAGCATTTGATTATTACTAGTATTAAAGATTACTTGCCTTTTATAAAAAAGCTTTTTTATCCGCTCGTTCAAAAGAAACAGCAGCAAACCATCGTAAAAGTAAAAGAACAAGAGGACCAGCATTTGTTTTCGAATATCATTGCTTTTACGGAAGAAAAAGAAATAGAAGTGGATATGGATCCTATAGAAGACATCGCTCTATTGCAATATACTGGAGGAACGACAGGTTTTCCAAAGGCAGCAATGCTTACTCATCGTAACTTAATTGCCAATACGCTTATGTGTGCTCATTGGATGTACAAATGTGAAAAAGGAAACGAGTCGATTTTAGGTGTTTTACCTTTTTTCCATGTATATGGTATGACTGCAGTCATGAATTTGTCAATTATGGAAGGCTATAAAATGATCTTGCTGCCAAAATTTGATCCGGAAACAACGTTGAAAACCATTCAAAAGTTAAAACCGACATTATTTCCTGGCGCACCAACGATTTATATTGCTTTACTCAATCATCCGGATTTAAAAAACTATGATCTATCATCAATAAAAGTATGTATTAGCGGCTCTGCCCCTTTACCAGTGGAAGTGCAAGAAAAATTTGAGGCTATAACTGGCGGAAAGTTGATTGAGGGATATGGTTTAACAGAAGCTTCGCCAGTCACACATGCCAACTTTTTATGGGACGGTGAAAGGGTTCGGGGAAGCATCGGTGTTCCATGGCCGGATACGGAAGCAAAAATTATATCATTGGAAACAGGCGAGGAAGCAAAGGTAAATGAAATCGGTGAACTTGTCGTGCGCGGTCCACAAGTGATGAAGGGGTATTGGAATCAGCCGGTTGAGACGGAAGCCGTTTTGCGGGATGGTTGGCTGTACACGGGAGATTTAGGATATATGGATGAGAGAGGATATTTCTTTATTGTCGATCGGAAAAAGGATATGATTATTGCAGGCGGCTATAATATTTATCCGCGTGAAGTGGAAGAAGTGCTGTACGAACATCCGAAAGTTCAAGAAGCGGCCGTCGTCGGTGTCCCTGATGCGTATCGCGGGGAAACGGTTAAAGCGTTCATCGTATTAAAACAAGGGGAAGACTGCACAACGGAAGAATTGGATCAATTCGCAAGAAGCCGGTTAGCAGCATATAAAGTGCCGCGAATTTATGAATTTAGGAAAGAATTGCCGAAAACAGCAGTAGGAAAAATATTGCGGCGGGTATTAATAGAAGAAGTGAAAAAACGATCATGAAGAACCTGCTGTCTTTTCTTCATAGGTTCTTTCTTTATAACATATTTTCTATCTTGACAAGATAGAAAGGAAATTTTTAAAATAGAAATATGAATGATTGTTCATTCATATTTCGAAAGGGAGAATGTGTGTTGAAAAGGAATAAACCAAAATATAAGCAAATTATCGAAGCAGCAGTCATTGTCATTGCAGAAAACGGCTATCATCAAGCACAAGTTTCAAAGATTGCTAAACAGGCGGGGGTAGCCGACGGGACGATCTATCTTTATTTTAAAAACAAAGAAGATATTCTTATTTCTTTATTCCAAGAAAAAATGGGAAGTTTTATTGAGAAAATTCAAAAAGAGATAGGAGGAATCTCAAGCCCGACGGAGAAGTTATATGTGTTGATAGAAAAACATTTTCAATTGTTGGCAGCTGACCGTCACTTAGCCATTGTTACCCAGCTGGAATTGCGTCAATCGAATAAAGAGCTCCGTTTAAGAATTAACGAAGTGTTAAAAAGGTATTTGAAAGTCGTTGATGACATTTTAATTGAAGGAATTGAAAAAGGGGAGTTTCGCAAAGACTTGGATGTCCGGTTGGCGAGACAGATGATTTTTGGGACGATTGACGAAACGGTAACAACATGGGTAATGAATGAGCAAAAGTATGACTTGGTTGCACTAGCCAAGCCGGTTCATCAGTTGCTCACAAAGGGTTGTGCTGCCTAACGAATTTTTCCTGCGTTTGTCGATGCGCAGGAACGGTTGACAACATAGGGGAGGGAGAAGCGAAAGATGGAATTTTTAAAGGTCAATACGGAGGAGTTTGTTGCTACCATTTCCATTTCACGTCCTCCAGCTAATGCTTTATCATCGGGACTTTTGAAAGAGCTTACAACCGTTCTTGATCAGTTAGAAAGTGATGAGAGTGTTCGTGTGATTATTCTGCATGGGGAAGGCAGATTCTTTTCCGCGGGTGCGGATATTAAAGAATTTACGACAATCGAATCTGAAGAGAAAGCGGCAGAACTTGCCCTTGCCGGACAGAAAGTAATGGAGCGGATTGAACAGTTTCCTAAGCCGGTCATTGCAGCGATTCACGGTGCAGCGCTAGGCGGCGGCTTGGAGTTAGCAATGGGCTGCCATATTCGTCTCGTTACTGAAAATGCCAAATTAGGATTGCCTGAATTGCAGCTTGGGATCATTCCAGGTTTTGCAGGAACGCAGCGCTTAACCCGCTATGTCGGTTTAGCGAAAGCGGCAGAAATGATGTGGACAGCCGAACCGATTACCGGCAAAGAAGCGGTACAGTGGGGACTGGCCAACCATGTTGTTCCAGAAGAGCAGCTGTTGGAGGAAGCCAAAACATTGGCGAAAAAAATCGCGCAAAAAAGTCCGATTTCAGTAAGCGCTGTCATTGAATTGCTGAATGCTTCAAAAACGAAACCGTTCCATGAAGCGGTTCAACGGGAAGCGGATCTTTTCGGCAAAGTGTTTACATCCGAAGATGCAAAAGAAGGAATTCAAGCTTTCATTGAAAAACGGCCGGCTCAATTCAAAGGAAAGTAACCATATAAATTATTTTATTATAAATTAACAGAAAATTAAAAACTGAATAAATGTTCAACAAAAACTGGAGGGGATTCCATGAACATTTTCGTACTCATGAAACGCACATTTGATACGGAAGAAAAAATCGTCATTAACAATGGCCAAGTTAGCGAAGACGGCGCTGAATTTATTATTAACCCATACGACGAATATGCAATTGAAGAGGCTATTCAAGTGCGCGATAAGCATGGCGGCGAAATTACAGTCGTTACTGTCGGCAATGAGGATGCAGAAAAAGAATTGCGCACAGCGTTGGCAATGGGCTGCGATAAAGCGGTATTAATCAATGTAGAAGATGATGTGGAAGAAAGCGATCAATACACCACAGCAAAAATTCTTGCTGAATATTTAAAAGACAAAAATCCGGATTTAATTTTAGCTGGCAACGTGGCGATTGACGGCGGTTCAGGACAAGTCGGACCACGTGTTGCCGAATTGCTCGGCATCCCTTATGTGACAACGATTACGAAGCTGGATATTGATGGCGGTAAAGTAATGGTTGTTCGTGATGTTGAAGGGGACGAAGAGATTATTGAAACGTCGCTTCCTTTGTTGGTTACTGCTCAGCAAGGGTTAAATGAGCCGCGCTATCCGTCATTGCCAGGCATTATGAAGGCAAAGAAAAAGCCGCTTGAAGAGCTTGAGCTGGATGATTTAGACCTTGAAGAAGACGATGTCGAAGCAAAAACAAAAACCATTGAAATTTTCTTGCCGCCGAAAAAAGAATCAGGAAAAATTTTGCAAGGAGAATTGGCAGACCAAGTCAAAGAACTTGTCTCTCTCTTACACACAGAAGCAAAAGTAATATAAACCATAGGTGCAATTTGTTGAGGCGTCAACTCATTTCATACGGGGGGATAAAACAATGGCACGCAAAGTCCTTACACTAGCCGAAATTCGTGATGGTTCATTAAGAAACGTGTCTTTTGAGGCGATTGCTGCAGCAAAAACGATTGCTGACGGCGGAGAAGTCGTGGCGGCATTAGTTGGTGAAAGCGTTCAATCTTATGCTGATGAACTAATTTACCGCGGCGCTGATCGAGTAGTAGTTGTTGAAAACGAAAAGCTAAAGAATTACACACCTGACGGTTTTGGTCAAGCGTTAATGGCAGTCGTTGACGCGGAAAAACCGGAAGGAATTGTGTTCGGTCACACAGCATTAGGAAAAGACTTGTCACCGAAAATCGCAACAAAATTAAATTCAGGGCTTATTTCCGATGTAATTAGTGTTGAACAAACAGGCGGAAACTTCGTATTTACAAGACCGATTTATTCCGGGAAGGCGTTTGAAAAGAAAATTGCAACCGATGGACTCATTTTCGTGACGGTGCGTCCAAATAACATTCCTGCGCTAGAGCGTGATGAATCACGTACAGGAAATGTATCAAGCTTATCTGTTGATATTAAAGACTTGCGTACAATCGTAAAAGAAATCGTCCGCAAAACAGCTGAAGGCGTCGATTTATCAGAGGCGAAAGTGATCGTTGCCGGCGGCCGCGGCGTAAAGAGTGCAGAAGGTTTTGAGCCGCTGAAAGAGCTTGCCAATGTATTGGGCGGTGCAGTCGGAGCTTCTCGCGGCGCGTGCGATGCCGGCTATTGCGACTATTCATTGCAGATTGGACAAACGGGGAAAGTTGTCACTCCGGACCTTTATATTGCGTGCGGCATTTCCGGTGCAATTCAGCATTTAGCGGGCATGTCTAACTCTAAAGTGATTGTCGCCATTAACAAAGATCCGGAAGCAAATATTTTCAAAGTGGCGGATTACGGTATTGTCGGCGATTTATTTGAAGTTGTTCCGCTGTTAACAGAGGAATTCAAAAAATTAAAAGTTCATTCATAACGTTTTCTGTCTAAGAAGCGAGCAGAGTTTTTCATCACTCGGCTCGTTTTTTTTCGGCTGATTAGAAAAGTAAGGCTTTTACAAAAGGAGAAAGCGAAAGTTAGTCTGAACAGCTGGCAATCCACGAATTTCCTGTAGCATAATTATGATTTTGCAGGAAATATTAGTAGCGAAACAAAAAATTAGCGTCTTCAACAATTAAATGATATACTTTGCTTACACCAATTAGTCATGAATAGGAGGAATTATAATGGCAATTGTAAGTGCAACTGATCAAACATTTGCTGCTGAAACGAAAGAGGGTGTTGTATTAGTCGACTTCTGGGCTCCTTGGTGCGGACCGTGCCGAATGATCGCCCCTGTTCTAGAGGAAGTGGATCAAGAAATGGGAGATAAAGTAAAAGTAGTAAAGGTTAACGTTGACGAAAACCAAGAAACGGCGGCAAAATACGGCGTAATGAGCATTCCGACTTTATACGTTTTCAAAAACGGCGAAGTTGTAGATAAAGTAGTCGGCTACCAGCCAAAAGAAGCGCTCGTTCAATTGCTGCAAAAACATGTATAATGGCTGCCGGGAAACGGGGTTCAGACTCATCGTCTGAACCCCATTTTGTTTCATCAAAGTGTATAAAGGGATTAAGATAAAAAATAAATGTAAAAAATAGTTGACTGGTTAAAAAAAATCATTTATAGTAATATCTAACAAAACCGATAAGAAAAATAGGAATAAAGCTTAGCCGGCTGATCGGACATACCGAAGGTCTTTGATCACATGGAATCACCATGGATCAAGGACCTTTTTTAGTCCTATTAAACCAAGTTTTCATATCGAAATAATCTAAATATACTGCTCGGAACTGCTGAAAGCATTCGGAATGCAAGTTTTTTAGATGATTCAAACTCGGATTAAAGATGATAAAGGGGGAATAGCTTTTGACTGTACATATTCATGTAATGGATAAGTCTTTCAAAAAAGGTCAGACTGCGGTCCAGGTTCTCCGCGATATCCGCTTGGAACTGGAAGATGGGGAATTCATCACCATCATTGGTCCAAGCGGCTGCGGAAAAAGCACCTTGTTGAAAATCATTGCTGGACTCGACATGGATTACGAAGGGACTGTTGAAATCAACGGCCTTCCTGTCACAGGCCCGGGAACGGATCAGGGCTTTGTTTTCCAAGAGCACCGGCTGTTTCCGTGGTTGACGGTTGAGGAAAATATTGCTGCAAATCTGTCGCTGAAAGATCCGGAAACCCGCAAAAGGGTCGATGAACTGATTCACATTGTTCGATTGAAAGGGTTTGAAAAAGCTTATCCAAAGGAGCTGTCGGGGGGGATGTCGCAGAGAGTGGCGATTGCCAGGGCGCTGTTAAGAGAACCAAAAATATTATTATTGGATGAACCTTTTGGTGCACTAGACGCATTTACAAGAAAGCATCTGCAGGATGTTCTTTTGGAAATATGGAGAAAAAAACACATCACGATGGTTTTGGTGACCCATGATTTGGATGAATCTATTTATCTTGGCAATCAGGTCGTGATTATGAAGGCAAAACCAGGATCGATCGGCAGAATCATTCCGATCGAATTACCTTTTCCGCGGCAGAGAGCCCATCCGTTGTTCCAGGAAATGCGGCGAAAAGTTTTGAAAGAGTTTGAAACAGCGGATGAACTGCCACTTATCGAGGGTCTTGGAATCTAGCATAAGGGGGGAATTTTGGATGCGTAAAAGATTGGTCTTTATTATCTGGCTTATTTTACTTTTTTCCGGCTGCAGCAGCCAGGATGCCGGCGGCGGGACCAAAAAGGAAAATGTCACCATCCATATAGGAATTCAACAGAGCCTCGGGCCGCTTCTATTAGCGAAAGAAAAGGGATGGTTTGAAAAAGAATTCGAAAAAGAAGGTGTAAAAGTCAAATGGACCGAGTTTCAAAGCGGACCGCCTCATTTTGAAGCGATGGCCTCCAATAATCTCGATTTCGGGGTAGTGGGGAATTCTCCTGTTATTTCCGCTCAGGCCGCAGGCATTGCTTTTAAAGAAATCAGCAAAAGCTCCGACGGGGTAAAAGGAGATGCCATCCTCGTTCCAAAAGGAAGTAAAATCAAGGATTTAAAGGATTTAAAAGGGAAGAAAATTGCGGTGGCTAAAGGCAGCAGCGGTTTCAATTTTTTATATGAAGCACTTGAGCGTGCTGGATTGAAAGCGTCCGATGTGGAAATGATCCAGTTGCAGCCGGATGAAGCCCAAGCGGCTTTTGACACCCGCAAAGTGGATGCCTGGGCAATTTGGGAGCCGTATATTTCCTATGAAACGATTATAAACAAAGCAAAGGTGCTGGCAGACGGTGAAACGCTGAATGTTTATTCGCCTGGTTTTATCGTTGCACGTTCTAAATTTACGGAGGAGCATCCGGATTTAACCGTTCAATTTTTAAAGGTGTATGAAAAGGCGCGCCGCTGGCAGAATGAGAATTTTGACGAAGCAGTTTCTATTTATGCGAGAGCGAAAAAGCTGGATGAGAAAGTGGTCGCACGTTCGCTGCGCAACAACCCACCGTTAAATGAACCGATTACAGACGACATTATCAAGGCGCAGCAAAAAACCGCCGATTTTCAATATTCGCAAAAAGTGATCAAAACGAAAATTGATACAAGTAAAGTGGTCGATAACCAGTATATTAAAAAAGCATTACAGGAACTAAAGAAAGAGGGTGAAGACAAAAATGGCTAAAACAACGATGACAGCAGAGCAGCCAAACCTCCAAAAGGAATCGGTAAGAAGGACTGACGTTTTTAAGGATGCCGGATTTAAGGAAGGTTTGAAAAGAGGAGTATCAGGGCTTATCTTACCTTTCCTCCTATTTGCTGTCTGGCAGATCGTCGGGTCGCTCGGATTCGTTTCCAAAACAGTGTTGCCGACGCCGGTGGATATTGTGCTGGCCTTTAAGAATTTGATTGTTTCAGGAGAGCTGTTTACCCATTTAAAAATCAGCGTCCTCCGTGCAATAGCAGGATTTTTATTGGGAGCGGGCCTAGGGCTTGCAGCAGGCATAGCCGTTGGTTTTTCGACTAAAACGGAAGGTGTGCTGAACCCGAGCCTGCAGATGCTGCGGACCATTCCTCATCTGGCGGTTGCGCCGCTCTTTATCTTATGGTTTGGCTTTGGGGAAGTGTCCAAAACGTTATTAATCGCCAAAGGTGCGTTTTTTCCGATTTATGTGAATACGTTTCTTGGTATACGCGAAGTGGATGCAAAGCTGTTTGATGTAGCGCGCATTCTCGATTTTAGCAAATGGAAACAAATAAAGCTGCTCATCCTGCCTTCCGCTCTTCCGAATATCTTATTGGGCATCCGTTTATCTCTCGGAGCTGCGTGGCTGGCGCTGGTCGTTGCTGAACTGATGGGGGCGACAGAGGGAGTAGGCTATATGATGATGGATGCCAGACAGTTCAGCAACACCGATATTGTCTTTGTCGGGATTATCATTTTCGCAGTGGTCGGAAAACTGACAGATTCATTTGTTCGCTTATTGGAAACACGCTTGCTCAAATGGCAGGATACCTATAGTGGTAGATAACCCGAGTTCTAGTTGTTCTTTAAATCGGTTTTTTAATAAATAAAAAGGAGTAGGGTGAAAATGTCGAATATTGTGCTGATTTCCGGAAGTCCATCTCCGAATTCCAAAACGGCTTCGATTGCCAAAAGGCTGCAAAAGAAGCTAATTGAAAGAAATCATCGCGCCGATTGGATAGAGGTGCGTGAGCTGCCAGCGGAGGATTTGCTCTATGCCAATTTTCAAAGCCCATCCATTGCCAACGCTCATACATTGATTAAGGCTGCGGACGCGGTCATTGTTTTAAGCCCTGTTTACAAAGGAAGCTACACAGGGATTTTAAAGACTTTTCTTGATTTGCTGCCGGAAAAGATCTTTGTTGATAAGATTGTGGCTCCGGTTGTGACAGGAGGAACGATCGCTCATCTTCTATCTATCGAATACGCCTTTAAGCCGATTTTTTCATTGCTAGGAGCAAAAGAGATTCTACATGGGGTATTTATTTTAGATGCGAACGTTCAATGGAATGCAAAAGGTGAAGTTTTTTTAGCTAAAGAGGCGGAGGAAAGAATCCAGCGGAGCTTAGAGGATTTGTTGAAAGCAACAGAAAGAAAAGCATTTCCAACTATTTAATTAGAGAGGAGTATGAAAAAATGAAAATCTTGTGGTTTATTCCTTCACACGGTGACGGACGATACCTTGGAACAACAAAAGGAGGACGCTCAGCTGAATATAGCTATTTCCGTCAAATTGCGCAAGCTGCCGATCGTCTTGGGTATAAAGGGGTCTTAATTCCCACGGGAAAATCATGCGAAGATCCGTGGCTGCTAGCAGCATCATTGGCTGCGGAAACGGAGCAGTTACATTTCCTTGTTGCTGTGCGGCCGGGTTTAATGTCTCCTACACTTGCAGCAAGAATGGCTTCAACGCTCGACCGGATTTCTGGCGGGCGCCTGCTTATCAATGTGGTGGCTGGAGGTGATCCTGTCGAGCTTGCGGGTGACGGGCTGTTTTTGAACCATGATGAACGTTATGAAGCGACAGATGAATTTCTTACCATTTGGAAAAAATTGCTGAAAGGTGAAGAGGTCACATTTGAAGGCAGTCATTTAAAAGTGAAAGAAGGAAAGCTTCTATTCCCTTCTGTACAAAAGCCATATCCTCCAATTTATTTTGGTGGATCATCTCCGGCAGGACAGCTTGTGGCGGCGAAACATTCCGATGTATATTTAACCTGGGGGGAACCGCCAGAACAGGTGGAAAAGAAACTTTCAGAAGTGAGAAAGCTTGCCGAGAAGCAAGGAAGAACGGTTGAATTTGGCATACGGCTGCATGTCATTGTTCGGGAAACCGAAAAGGAAGCGTGGGAGTCTGCCGAACAATTAATACGATATGTGGATGAGAAAACGATTCAAGAAGCGCAGCGAGTATTTTCACGCTACGATTCTGTGGGGCAGCAGAGAATGAGACAGCTGCACAATGGAGACAGGGAGTCTTTGGAAATCAGCCCAAATTTATGGGCGGGTGTCGGCCTTGTGAGAGGAGGAGCTGGGACGGCTCTAGTGGGAGATCCGGAAACCGTGGCAAAACGTTTGCTGGAATATCAGCAATTGGGGATTGAGCACTTCATCTTATCCGGTTATCCACATCTAGAGGAGGCATACCGGGTTGCCGAACTATTATTCCCACTTCTGCCGCTAGATCATGGCAAGAAGAAAGAAGGATTCGTTCAGGGAGAAATCATCGGCAATGAATTTTTTCCTTCATTTATTAAGGTGTGAACAAAAGCAGAGCCTGCCGTTTGATGCGGCAGGCTCGCAGCTTGTAGACAAAGTCGATAAGCGGCGGTCTGCCAAGCCGTTTTTTGATAAAAAAATATTGACATTGATAATCGTTCTCTATTATAATCTACATGTGTTAATGAAAATCATTATCAACTAATAGAGGGATTCAGGGGGAATACATATGTCTGTGAAATTTAAACTTTTAGCCGCTTTAGCTGCGTTTGCAGTCGTCATGGGCGGTTGCTCTAAGAGCGAGGAAACAGCGGCAAATAAAACAGAAGAAAAAGAACAAGCAACAAACAAAAATGAAGAAAAGGGCGAGGAAGCGAAAGAAGCAGAAGAAGTTAACTATGGTGAAGCATTTAAAGAAGCGGTAACAGAGTTAGAAAAAGCGAAAGCAGGTCAAGAAGTTGATTTTGACAAAGTCATCAATATTTACGAAACAAAATTACAACCGCTTGTGCAAAAACGTGACGCAGAGTTCGAAGACACGATTGATCAGCATATTACGACAGCATTGACAGCTGGAAAAGATGGTTCCATGGATGCAGTCGTTGTAAAGCAAATATTCGATAAATTAATGCAAAAAGTATTCTATACAACAATTAAACATGAATTCACAGAAATTGAAGAAAATTGGGGAAATAAAGAGGAAGTAAAAGAAGAGATTGCAGAAGCAAAAGAATTTTATGCGATTTTACAATCGACTGTAGAAAAGCGTGATGCAGCTTATGGAACAACGTTAGTGGATACAATTGCCGGGGGTTTTGCAGAAATTGAAAGTGCAGTCGAAAAAGACGACCAATTAGCATTTGCTCTTGGCAAACAAGTCGTTGATAAAACATTAATGAAGACATTCTACTTTGCAACAGGCGCACTTCCTAACGGTTATGCGACAAAAGCGGCGAATGCGGCGAAAGAAGACGAAAAAGAGGCTAAAGTAGGACAAGCAGAAGGCTGGGCATTTTATCAATCAATTTATCCATATATGAAAAAACATGCAGCGGAAGAAGCCGATTACATTTTAAAACAATTTGATTTACAAACAGATGTAAAAACATTAGATCCGGCTGCCGTTAACAAAGCTTTCATCCGCGGTTTAGCAAAAGTGGCTTTACACGAGTATGAAGAAAGTGAAGAAAATTGGGGACAAGATAAATCAGTCATTACTGCTCTTGAAGGAGCGTTATTTATCGACATGATCGGCAATGACATTAAAGCATTATTAGGCGACCAAGCCTATACGACTCTTAACGATCAAGCACAAAAATATTTAGAAGCTGCGAAAGCGAAAAATAAAGAAGAAGGAGAAAAACTTCTCGCACAGCTTGAAGCAACTTTAAGCACGGTCATTGAAAAAGCAAAATAATATAATAATAGAAAAAGCAAAAAACCTTGTTGGCAAACAAGGTTTTTTGCATTTGTTATTTTCCAAGATGAATGTCGCACTATTTTATTGGATTTATGAACGAATGTTTGTATCAACAATTACCGGTTCATTATGATAAGATGCTAATGAGAATGGAAAACAACGAGGTGTAGATGTTGAAAATTTTAATCACCGGCGGAGCAGGATTTATCGGCAGTCATCTTACTGCTAAGCTGCTTTCGCTTAACTATGAAACGGTTATTATTGATAATCTTCATCCGTATTATCCGGCAGAGCGTAAAATGAAGCAGTTAAAAGCACTTGCGGGGAACAGTAACTTTTCATTTTATCGTATTAATTTGCTTGATTGGGAACGGACAGAGGAAGTTTTTAAAAAACACCAGCCTGACTGCGTATTTCATTTGGCGGCTTTGCCGGGGGTTCCTAATTCGCTGCTTCAACCGCTTGAGTATGTTGATTATGACATAAAGGCAACGATTAATGTGTTAAAGGCAGCCGGAGAGTGTGGAGCGCAACATGTATTGTTTGCTTCTTCGTCTTCCGTATATGGAAATCAAGGCAATGTGCCGCTTAAAGAAGAAATGGCAACCGGCAACGTGATTTCGCCATATGCTGCGGCAAAATACGGTGCAGAGTCATTTTGTCAGGCATATGCCAACTTGTTTGGATACAAACTGACCATTTTTCGCTATTTTACCGTGTACGGACCATGGGGAAGACCAGACATGGCGATCAGCAAGTTCGTTCGTCAATTGCTCAATAATGAAGAGATTGTTGTATATGGAACGGAAACAGCAAGAGATTATACGTTTATTGATGATATTGTTTCCGGAATGGTTGCAGCGCTGCATCGCACGGAAGGGAACGAAATCTTTAATTTAGGAGCCGGGCATCCTGTTACAATGGAGGAGTTGCTAGGATATTTAAAGGAACATTTTCCGAAAATGAAAGTACAACATGCTCCGGAAAGAGCAGGAGATGTGAAAGCAACATGGGCCGATATTACAAAAGCAAAAGAAATGTTGGGATATGAGCCGAAAATTCCTTTTAAAGAAGGATTAGCAAAGACGATTGCGTGGGCAAAAGCATATGAAAAATAAATATGTTACTTTTATTACACGTGCCATTGGCGGTATACTTGTTGTTTTATTTATTTTGTTAACCTATCGATATTTTGACGGAAATAGGTTGCTTCACCACTTCAGCTCTATGATGAAACAGCCTGACAAATTGTTGATGATGGCGGCTGTTTACGGAGCGTCTTTTTGGTTGAGGGCGCTTGCTTGGAAATGGTATGTACGGAGAAACATTCCTTTGGAAGTGTATATGAATGGCCTTTTTCTCAGTTTGTTTGTGAATCATCTCGCTCCGATAAAAATTGGTGATCTTGTCCGTGTCGGAGTGTTAGCTAAACAGCGGGAAGTATCTGTGGATGAAGCGATTCATTCCGTTGCCGTGCTGCGAATGCTTGATATGTTTGTTTTATTGTTGTTCTCGTTCATTGGAGTCTATTTTTATTTTGAAACATTTTCTTTCAAAAACTTTTTATTCATATTGCTCGGAGCGTGTGCAATAGGTATATGTTCTATTGTACTGCTTGTAAAATGGAAACCATCATTCGCGCAAAAACATCTCAACATGGCAAGACAAGTGTGGACAGGCGGGGCTGCTTATAAAATGATCGGTGCTGTTTTTCTTAGTTGGCTATGTGAAGCCATTGTTGTATTTGAAGTGGCAAAAATGGCTGGCTTGTCTTTGTCCGCATTTGAAGCGGTATGGGTGAACAGCCTTACCGTTGCGGGTCAACTGTTTCAAATTGCCCCCGGCGGTTTGGCAACGTATGAGGCGGTCATGGCTTTTGCGCTGACAACGATTCATCCGTCCTGGGACAAAGCATATACGATTGCCGTTCTTAGCCATGCATTTAAGTTTATGTTTTCTTATGCCGTCGGTATATTCGTATTGCTAAAACATCCCCGCGAAGTTTTACTTGTGCGTTCATTATTGAAAAAGAAAGAAGTGAGAGAAAGATGAAAAAGGCGTCAAAGTTTGAAAAGGTGGCTGCAAGATGCTGGAATTTATTAAATGAGGGGAAACCGTTCACACCGATTTTTGTCATTAGTACGATGCTGTTGTATCATTTCTCCGACTTGCTTAATATTGCTCAGTTAGAGCGGCTTTTTATCAGTTTTGTGCTTGTATTGCCGCTTTTAGCCATTTATTACGTGTATGATTATCCTTTATTTCTGCGCAATTATTTGTGGATACCTTATGTAGTGTTTTTAATCGTTTGGAAGTTTGCTGATCTTTCATTAATTTTTCTAGCTCTCGGTTTATATTTTTTCTTTACGGTATTTTTTTGGGGAACGCTTTATTATCATTTGCGAATCGGCATTACATGGTGGAATTTTACCCGGTTCTGGAAACTTGTATTAAAAAACAGCGACTCAACAAGCGGCAATGCCCAGGAGCAGCTGCCAAAATTTTTGCTTATTTTATCGTTGTGGCAATATTTATACGAGTCTGATTTCCAGCATATTCATTACGACAGACTTATCGTGTTTTATTGTTTTATTTTTCTATTTTCATTGATTTTACACAAAAATTTATTTGACTGGAAACCAAAGGTGATCGAGTCTTATACGAATAATGTGCCTGCTCCAGCTAAGGCAATCAATGATAAAGTGATTGTCATCGTCATTGACGGCATGCGTAAAGACCGCTTTGAACAAGCACATGCCCCGTTTTTAAAACAATTGCGCAAAAACGGAACCGATTTTACGCAAATGGAAACGGTTTATCCAGCGCGTACGGTTGTTTGTTTTACTTCGATGTTTACCGGAACGTATCCGTTTGAACACGGCATTAAATCAAACATGGTCTGGAAGCTGGGAATTAAGGTCGAAAGCATTTTTGACTCGCTCAGAAAGGTCGGAAAAACGGGAAGACTATTAGGGATTGCCCATCTTGTTGATTCAATGGGCGATGATGTAGAAACAGTCACAGCGGTGATGCATAATGATGTGGCAGACAGAAACATTATAGAACGGGCTAAACGGATTATGAAAGAGCAAGATCCCGATTTGCTTGTCGTACAGCTGATTGCGACGGACCAAACCGGCCATAGCCGCGGTGTATTGTACGATGAATATATTCAGAAAATCGAAGAAGCGGATGCGCTTATTAAAGAATATGTCGAATGGCTTGAAGAGCAAGGGAAACTTAAGAACGCCACATTAATTATTTGCGCTGATCATGGACAAGCAGACGGGATTGGCGGCCATGGACATCTTGATGAAGGAGAACGGTACGTACCGTTTTTTATGTACGGTCCAGCGATTGAGAAAGACAAGCGCATTGACGAAAAACATAGTATTGTTTCTTTGGCGCCGACCATTGCCTATTTATTAGGTGCACCGTATCCGAGCCATAGCCGCGGACCGGTGTTAATCGAAGCCGTTCGAAAGGAAGTCAGTGATGAATAAACAAAAAGTTATTGTATTTTTGCCAGCTTATAATGAAGAAAAAGCGATTGGTGAGGTGATAAAAAAAATTCCCCGTCATTTCCATCCGATGGTTGAGGTAAAAGTGCTGGTCATTGATGATGGCTCGACCGATCAAACCGTTGTCGTTGCCAAAGCGGCAGGAGCAGATTACGTTTATCAAATGGGGAAAAATCAAGGACTCGGTGCCGCTGTTCGCCAAGGATTGCAGGAGTGTGTCCGCCTTGGAGCGGATATCGGGGTAATGATTGATGCCGACAATGAATATCCGGCAGAACAAATCCCCGATTTGCTCGCCCCGATTTTTAGAGGAGAAGCTGATTATACGATGGGCTCGCGCTTCCTTGGAACCATTAACGGTATGAAGCTGCATCGCCGTTTAGGAAATTATTTCTTTACTTTTTTACAATCTCTTCTGCTGAGAAAATGGATTTATGACGGACAATCGGGAATGCGGGCCTTTTCGCGGCAGGCGATGGAAAACGCCGAAATTATTCATGACTACAACTATGCCCAAGTGCTTACGCTCAATTTAGTGCGGAAAGGATTTCGGGTAAAAGAGGTACCGATTCGCTATAACGTTCGGACAACAGGAGAGTCATTTATTAAATTTAAAGCATACATGACATCGGTTCTTCCGGCTATTTGGAAAGAAATGAAGCGTCCTGTGAACAAGTTGAAAATTGATGAACAGGCTCATGTGTTAATGGATGAAAATAAACAAAAATGTTCTTAGGGAAAATGCTGACCCGTAAGCGACTGACCTCATGGATCTTTAAATATATTTGGATGTAATTGTGGGGGTTGAGCCTTTTCTTTCGGGTCAGTCTTTTTTGTAAAAAGAGGTTATCCAATATTGACAAGGAAGATGATAATCATTATCATTGTCATTGTAGGAGGCGATCGGATATGAAACGGGTATTGTTATTTTTTTCTTTGGTATTGATATTCATTCTCAATACAACTCCGCTTAATGCATATGCATATTCATACGGTGATCCAAACGAAGAAAAAGTAGCAGAAGTGTATAAACAAATGAAAGAAAAGCTAAACGAAAATCCACCGAATTTTGATGAGGCGAAAACGATTTTTGAAACAGTGAAAGAAGAAATTGATATGCATATGGGTTCGGAGCCTTCGGAAGCTGTGTTGAAAGCGCTTGAGGAAAAAGAGAAAGAAACCGTCATCGAAGATATGGAAAAAATTCTTGTGTTAAATATTGCACGCCGCTTTGAAAATATCGAGAAAAATTTTAACGAATACGATACAAGTAAACGCCTTTTAGCGAAGGCATTTGCTACATATGAAGCGCTGTCGCCGGTTGTGCAGGCAAAAGACACAGCTGTTGACAAGCAAATGAAAGAGGAATTTGACCGCGCTTTGCAATCTTTAGGAAACCCTGGTCTGTTTGGAGTCGGTAAGAAAGAGTCGAACATTGACGAGTTTAAAAAGAGTAAAGAAGCAATCTTAACAACGTTGCAAAAACAATTTGAATTAAAAAGCTTAGAGGTGGGGCATTTTACGGAAAGTGCAACAGAAAGTGAAGCAAAGTTTGAGGCGGCAGCAAAGAAAGAATGGACAGATTTGTCGAAAATGAAAAACTGGATTCCGATTATTGTTCTTGTTCTTGTGATTGCTGGTGTTGTCGTTTACGCACTTGCTAAAAAGAAAAAATAATGCTTTGAAGTTGGGGAAGGAGAGGACCGCATGGAAGTTCAAGCACTGTTAATTACGTTTCGTGAAGCGTTGGAAGCTCTGCTTATTGTTGGGATTATTACATCTTATTTAAAACGAGTCAATCATCCACAATACACGAAATATGTTTGGCTCGGAGCGGGATTGGCGGTTTTGGCAAGCGTTGGGGTTGCGCTTCTGTTCCAAGTTGTTTTAACAGGGTTTGCTGCGATGGGAAGCGAAATGTATTTAAAAATTTCCATCATGTTTATTTCTGCTGCTTTGCTTACGCACATGGTGTTTTGGATGGCAGAGCATAGCCGGGATATGAAGAAGAACATGGAAGGGAAAATAGAGCATTATATTTCTACGGGAAATATGATCGGAATGGTAATTCACTCGTTTTTAGTTGTCCTTCGCGAAGGGGTCGAAACGGTATTTTTCTTTGCGGCCATTACAGGTGGAAACATCGGCGCGGCGATGCAAGGATGGGGAGCCATCACCGGTATTGTGCTTGCCGCTGTTGTCAGCTATTTATTTTTCAAAGGCACCATGCGTGTACCGCTTAAAACGTTTTTTAAAGTTACAGGAGCGTTCATTATTTTAATTGCTGCTGGTCTTTTAGTGCAAGGAATTTCGATGCTCCAGGATTTGAACATTATTGGCAGCGTCATGCCGCATGTGTATGATATCACTTGGTTTTTACCGGAGCATCCAATTGATTACGAGCATTATTTGCGTGATCACGGTGTTGCTCCTGTATTATCAGGAGATATCGGTATTTTCTTAAAGGCTCTATTTGGTTACTCATCGATGCCGTCACTTGAAGAAGTGATTGCATACGTTGGTTATTTCGTTGTTATTTATCTGCTCATTAATGCCCGTCATTCGAAAGAAGTAGAAAAAGCAGAGAAAAAAGCTGCAAACGTACAAGTGCTTGAACCAAAAACAAAAAATGTGATTTAAAGGGACTGACCGATAAGTGTTTAACCTTACGCGCAATCCATCGTGTATTGTGTCTGGTTGAGAGGGCTGACACTTTGTTTTTAGGTCGGCCCTTTTTTAGTTGACTTTTTTATGACTACTTGTAAAGGTGAAAAAATGATGAAACATTTTCTAGGAAATCATCGTTTTACGTCATATTTGCTCGGATTTGTCAGTGTTATTGTGTTTAGTGTATTGGTTTATATAGAAGTGAAGTATGCCAGCCCATATGCAGCAACATGGGATCAAGTTGATTTTGCGCTAGCATTGCATCGTTATGATTTATTGGTCATGCAGCCTCATTTTCCGGGATACCCTTATTTCATTCTCGGCGGGATGATTGTCAGCTCATTTATGGAAAATCCAGCAAAAGCGTTGTCTGTTTTTAATGTGGTAATGATGTTATCGGCAACGATACCGATTTTTTTGTTAGTAAAAAAATATTACAAAAGTGATGTAGCTTGGATGATTACATGTCTTATCCAGTCTTCGAGTTTTTTGATGCTTATCGTTACGCAGCCGATGTCAGAAGGCGCTGCCATCGCTGCTTTATGGTGGTATTTATGGGCGGTACAAACGGCGAAAGAACGTCTTACATTGCCCATGCATCTTCTGCCATTATTTTTTCTAGGTGTGCTATTAGGAATCCGGCTTTCTTATTTGCCTTTTGCCGCAGCACTCCTTTTTCTATGGTATGATGATTGGAAAACATATAAAAAGATTGGCAGGCTAATGATATGGTTTGTTGCCGCGTTGTTTTTTCAATTGATTTGGGTGGGGGCAGTTGCTTTAACAGAAGGAAGCATAACGGGATTTATCAAGCTTGCTTTAGCATTTACAAGCGGTCACTTTCAAGAATGGGGCGGTGCCGTAACAGCAGGGGATGATTCAATTGTTCAAAGGTTTTTCACGCTTATTTTTTACAACGTTTTTTGGACAGGGATTGCAAGCCAAAGTATATGGCTTTTGATCATCTATATCATCTTGATGCTCTTTATCGTCCGAAAAAATAAAGAAGCTGCTGGAATTCCAAACTGGCTGCTAATAACTGGGGTTTTCTACTTTCTTTGGGCGTGGCTTGCACAAAATATTGAAAAGCCGCGCCATATTGCACCATTAGTTACGATTATTCTCTTTTATATTTGGGGACGCTATTTTTCTGTTGGAAAGTCGATGTATAAAAAATGGTTCGCATTAACTGTATTCATCATTCAAGTCATTGTCGGCAGCATACATGTATATGGTCAAGCAACTCACTTGCCGGCAACTTATCAATTAACATATGATTTACAAAAAGTAGATGCTCCTTTTGTTGTTTATACATGGGAAGAGACGAGAGTGATGGAATATTTAGACGCCGATTTTATTCATAAACGGGTGCTTCATTTTGACGTTTTTTTACAGGATAAAGCAAACTATAAACATGCTACAATTTATTTGACAGATCATGTAGTCAAGGGATTTGCAACACAAGGGATTTCACTTGAGGGGCATTTGCGTAAGGTGAAAACTTATCAATCAAGTACGTTGGCAGACCCTGTTTACGGTGAAATTACCTTGTATGAATGGATAGATTAATGGTATTGGAGTGATTGTCATGCATGATCACTTAAAAGAAAAGCTAGCCGTTTTGCCTGAGCAGCCTGGCTGTTATTTAATGAAAGATAAAAACGGAACCGTCATTTACGTTGGCAAAGCAAAAGTGTTAAAAAACCGTGTGCGATCGTATTTTACAGGGACACATGACGGAAAAACACTTCGCCTTGTTAATGAAATTGCTGATTTTGAATATATTGTCACCTCTTCGAACCTTGAGGCGCTCATTTTGGAAATGAATTTAATTAAAAAGTACGATCCGAAATATAACGTCATGTTGAAAGACGACAAAAGCTATCCATTTATTAAAATTACCGCTGAAGAGCATCCGCGTCTCATCATTACAAGAAAAGTAAATAAAAAAGATAATGGAAAGTATTTCGGACCTTATCCGAACGTGCAGGCGGCGAATGAAACAAAAAAACTGCTCGACCGTATTTATCCGCTGCGAAAATGTTCGACTCTGCCAGATCGAGTATGTCTTTATTATCATATGGGGCAATGCCTTGCTCCGTGCGTCCATGATGTTTCACCAAAGCAAAACAAAGAGATCGTCGAGCAGATCGTCCGGTTTTTAAACGGGGGCTACCGTGAGATTAAAGAAGAGCTGACAGAAAAAATGTTAAAAGCGGCAGAAAATCTTGAGTTTGAAAGAGCGAAAGAATACCGCGATCAAATTGCCTATATTGAAGCAACGATGGAAAAACAAAAAATGACGATGAACGATTTTATTGACCGCGATGTTTTTGGTTATGCCTATGATAAAGGCTGGATGTGCGTGCAAGTTTTCTTTATCAGGCAAGGAAAATTAATTGAACGGGATGTTTCGATGTTTCCGATGTACCAAGACCCGGATGAGGAATTTTTAACATTTTTAGGGCAGTTTTATACAAAAGAGAATCATTTTAAACCAAAAGAAATCATTTTGCCTGAAGATGTGAATGGAGAATTGGCTGGGCAGCTCCTTCAAGTAACGGTTGTCCAGCCGAAAAAAGGAAAGAAAAAGGAACTTGTTGATTTGGCAAATAAAAATGCAGCCATTGCTCTTAAAGAGAAGTTTTATTTAATCGAGCGCGATGAAGAACGAACAATAAAAGCGGTGGAGAATTTAGGGGAAAAGCTTGGGATTCCGACACCGCATCGCATCGAAGCATTCGACAACTCCAATATTCATGGAACGGATCCGGTTTCAGCGATGATTGTATTTATTGACGGTAAACCGGAGAAGAAAGAGTATCGAAAATATAAAATCAAAACGGTGGAAGGTCCTGACGATTATGAGTCAATGAGAGAAGTTGTCCGGAGAAGATATATACGCGTGTTGAAGGAAAACTTGCCTCTTCCGGATTTGATTATCGTTGATGGCGGCAAAGGGCAATTGGCAGCCGTTCGCGATGTGCTCGAAAATGAGTTAGGGCTTGAAATTCCGGTCGCAGGACTTGTGAAAGACAATAAACACCGTACGTCGGAATTAATCATTGGTGATCCGCCGAAGACAGTCGATTTAGAGAGAAACAGTCAGGAATTTTATTTACTGCAGCGCATTCAAGATGAGGTGCACCGCTTTGCTGTTGAATTCCATCGCCAAGTGCGCGGCAAGACAATGTTTCAGTCTATATTAGATGAAATTCCGGGAGTAGGAGAAAAAAGAAAAAAAGCGCTGCTGAAACATTTTGGTTCTGTCAAAAATATGCGTGAAGCTACTGTTGAAGAATTGAAACAAGCAGGCATTCCGCATTCTGTTGCGGAAAAAATTTATGAGAAATTACGCGAATAATTATTGTTATTTATACAGAAATTTGGTACAATTGCTTCAAAATGAATATTTATACACTTCTACACACTGAAGTGAAGATAGAGGTGCGAACTTCAAGAGTAGGCATTCTGAGGAAAATGAGTTCCGATGATGAATGTTGAAAGGGGAGCGTCGCCGAAGTGGAAAAAGTCTCATTGCTTTTTCTGCTGGTCCTGCGTTTAAGAAATGTAGGACTGTCAAGATGAACAAATCATCTTGGAGAGCTATCTCACTGCGTGGAGCGAATTTATTTTTTTCGTTATTCACAGCAATGAGATTTCTCTCATTGCTGTTTTTTATTTGCGCGCAACATCACTTTTCTATCTATATCGATATAGATAAAGTGAAACTTCATTAGTGGGGGGTTCATCCCCCACAGATGTTAGTTGAACTTATCGCACTTCTAGCGTCCGTTATTTCCTATCTGTAGAGGTGGAAGTCTTACGGACGATTAGAATGGGATAAAGCAAAACTATTATTAAAGGATGAGTGATCGTGGAAATTATTGTGCAAAAATTTGGTGGAACATCTGTTGGTTCAATTGAACGTATTCAAAATGTAGCTAACCGGGTTATTGAAGAAGCAAATAATGGAAACAAGGTAGTCGTTGTTGTTTCTGCAATGGGAAAAACGACGGATGAACTTGTCAATCTCGCCAAGCAAATTTCGAAAAATCCGAGCAAACGCGAGATGGATATGCTTTTAACAACCGGCGAGCAAGTAAGTATTGCTCTATTGACAATGGCGCTGAAAGAGAAAGGTTATGACGCTGTCTCTTTAACCGGCTGGCAGGCGGGAATTGAAACAGAAGCCGTACACGGGAACGCAAGAATTATGAACATCGACACGGCAAGAATACACGAACATTTGAATGAAGGAAAAATCGTCGTTGTTGCCGGATTCCAAGGAATAACGAAAGATCAAGAGATTACGACGCTCGGCCGCGGCGGTTCTGATACGACGGCTGTTGCATTGGCGGCAGCATTAAATGCTAAAAAATGCGACATTTATACGGATGTTACCGGAGTGTTTACAACAGACCCGCGCTATGTAAAAAAAGCTCGAAAGCTGCAATCGATCTCATATGATGAAATGTTGGAGTTAGCCAATTTAGGGGCTGGCGTTTTACATCCGCGGGCTGTGGAATTTGCGAAGAACTATCAAGTACAGTTGGAAGTGCGCTCAAGTATGGAACGCGAACGCGGCACAGTTGTTGAGGAGGAAGCTTCAATGGAACAAAACTTAATTGTCAGAGGAATTGCTTTTGAAGACCAAGTAACGAGAGTGACGGTTCAAGGGCTGCCAAACGGGCTGCATACGTTATCGACGATTTTTACTACATTGGCGGATCACGGGATTAATGTAGATATTATTATTCAAAGCACAACAAATGAAGATACGACATCGCTCTCTTTTTCGATTCGCACGGAAGATTTGGAAGAAACGTTAAACGTTTTACAGTCTCATAAAGAAATTTTGCAATATGCAACGGTTGAACATGAAAGCGGATTGGCAAAAGTATCAATTGTCGGTTCAGGAATGATTTCCAATCCCGGTGTTGCTGCGGAAATGTTTAAAGTGCTTGCTGAGCATGGGATTGAAGTGAAAATGGTGAGCACATCGGAAATTAAAGTATCAACCGTAGTTCAACAAAGCAAAATGGTCGCTGCCGTTGAAGCGTTGCATGAAGCGTTTCAGCTAGCTGAAGAAGCAGCTGATGCACCTGTTGTTTCATAGTAGACGATAGAGAAAGAGGCTGACCCAGGCAAAGTGTTAGCCCTCACAACACAATACATAGCACATTAATAGAATTATATATTGTGAATGTGTGGCAGGTCAGACACTGATGGGTCAGCTCCGCTTCATTATTCAGCAATCATATCTTTTTTATCCCATTTCACAGTAAAAACGACTTTTTTCGCTCGTTTTTTCTGTTGTTCATAGGCTTCGGTGACTCGTTTTTTCTGCTGTTCGATTTGCTGGGCGAGGAAACCGGCTTCAAGCTGAAAAGTGCAGTCTTCTTTATGGGAGAGCCGGGCGGCAATAAGCGGGCTTGTTAATTCAAATTCAAGTTCATCCTTGCCTTCGGAAACGATTGTTAGCGTTCCCCAACCAGCCTTTTCAAAAAACGAAATCATTTCTTCTAACGTTTCCAAAGGATATTTACGGGCAAGGCTCTTTCCGGCCCAATATAAAATGCTCGCATTTTCTTTTCCAAGCAATTCAGGCAGAAGAGTTTCACGAATTAACTCATATCCGAAGCCGGAAATTTGTATATTTTCTAGCAGTGCATATTGTTCCTGAAATGTCATATCTTTCACGCAATTCCCCTCTTTCTAGAATCATTATAGATTATAGCTGAAATTGAAAGAGAAAACATTAATTTTTCTAAAATGTGAAATGATTGATGCTCTTTCCGATAAGAGTTTAGCATTTCTTTATGAGAGGTATGTCAAGAAAAATATTATTTAAATTTTCAAATGATTGAGCAATTTGTGAACACGTTTTCTTGACGCTCATACATCTTGGGAGTACAATGTATGTGACAAATTTATTAATGGAAATGGAAGCAATTACATTTCCGTTAATAAAAATCTAGTAAATGTGGATGGGGAGTGTATAAGAAATTTTTTGCGAACATCTTTTATGTTGATTGTCACAATTTAAGGGGGGTTACATATGGCAGGAAATCGCGAATTTTTTTATCGCCGACTTCATTCATTGTTAGGAGTTATTCCGGTAGGCCTCTTTTTAGTCCAGCATTTAGTGGTGAACCACTTTGCCACGAGAGGACCTGAAGCTTTTAACCGTGCGGCACACTTTATGGAAAATTTACCGTTTCGTTATTTTTTAGAAATATTTGTCATTTTTCTTCCGTTATTGTTCCATGCCATTTACGGATTGTATATCGCTTTTACGGCGAAGAACAATGTGAGCCGGTATAACTACTTCCGTAACTGGATGTTTATGTTGCAACGTTTATCGGGCATTATCACTCTTATTTTTGTAACATGGCATGTATGGGAAACGCGTGTACAAGCTGCATTCGGTGCGGAAGTAAACTATGAAATGATGGCGAACATTGTTGATAATCCAATTATGCTAGGATTCTATATTTTGGGTGTTATTTCGACGGTATTCCACTTTTCTAACGGGTTATGGTCTTTCTTTGTAAGTTGGGGAATTACTGTTACTCCTCGTTCGCAACAAATTTCAACATACGTGACAATGGCGATTTTCGTAGCGCTTTCCATTGTTGGTATCCGTGCCATCTTAGCATTCGCTTAATCCACAACTAGCAATCTTTTAAGGAGTGAGTAACGATGAGTAAAGGAAAAATCATAGTAGTTGGCGGCGGCTTAGCCGGCTTAATGGCAACCATAAAAATTGCGGAAGCAGGTGTACCTGTAGAGCTGTTTTCTCTCGTACCTGTAAAACGATCTCACTCTGTTTGTGCTCAAGGTGGGATTAACGGTGCAGTCAATACAAAAGGTGAAGGTGACTCTCCATGGGAGCACTTTGATGATACAGTATATGGTGGTGACTTCTTGGCGAACCAGCCACCAGTTAAGGCAATGTGTGAAGCAGCGCCAGGAATTATTCACTTACTAGATCGCATGGGTGTCATGTTTAACCGCACGCCTGAAGGATTGTTAGACTTCCGACGCTTTGGTGGTACACAGCATCACCGTACGGCATATGCGGGGGCAACGACGGGACAACAGTTGCTTTATGCGTTAGATGAGCAAGTGCGTCGTCACGAAGTAGCAGGTCTTGTGACAAAGTATGAAGGATGGGAGTTTTTAGCGGCTGTTTTAGATGATGAACAAATCTGCCGCGGTATTGTAGCACAAAACTTAACAACAATGGAAATTAAAGCGTTCCCAGCTGACGCTGTCATTATGGCGACAGGCGGACCGGGAATTATTTTCGGTAAGTCAACGAACTCCATCATTAATACGGGCTCAGCCGCTTCTATTGTTTATCAGCAAGGTGCATATTATGCTAACGGTGAGTTTATCCAAATTCACCCAACAGCGATTCCAGGCGATGACAAACTGCGCTTAATGAGTGAATCTGCCCGCGGTGAAGGTGGACGAGTATGGACATATAAAGATGGTAAACCATGGTATTTCTTGGAAGAAAAATATCCTGCTTACGGAAACCTTGTGCCACGTGATATTGCAACGCGCGAAATTTTCCACGTTTGCGTGGACTTAAAGCTTGGCATTAACGGCGAAAACATGGTTTATTTAGACCTTTCTCATAAGGATCCGAAAGAGTTGGATATTAAGCTTGGCGGTATTATCGAAATTTATGAAAAATTCATGGGTGAAGACCCGCGTAAAGTTCCAATGAAAATTTTCCCTGCTGTTCACTACTCAATGGGCGGCTTATGGGTTGATTACGATCAAATGACAAATATCAAAGGATTGTTCGCTGCTGGTGAGTGCGACTATTCGATGCACGGAGCAAACCGTCTAGGTGCTAACTCGTTATTATCAGCCATTTATGGCGGTATGGTCGCTGGACCAAAAGCGGTTGAGTATATTAAAGGTTTAGAGAAGTCAGCCGATGCAATGCCGTCTTCATTATATGACCGCTATCTCAAACAAGAAGAGCAAAAATGGGATAAGATCATGTCAATGGACGGTACGGAAAACGCTTATGTCATTCATAAAGAGCTTGGTGAATGGATGACAGACAATGTAACGGTTGTCCGCTATAATGACAAGCTATTAAAAACAGATGAAAAGATTCAAGAGCTTCTTGAACGTTATGAAAATATTAATATTAACGATACAGCGAAGTGGAGCAACCAAGGTGCATCATTCACTCGTCAATTATATAATATGCTTCAATTGGCGCGTGTTATTACACTAGGTGCTTACAACCGTAATGAAAGCCGCGGTGCTCACTATAAGCCTGAATTCCCTGAGCGTAACGATGAAGAGTGGCTCAAAACAACAATGGCGAGATTTACGCCAGATGGACCAGCGTTCCACTATGAAGATGTTGATACTTCATTAATTAAACCTCGTAAACGTGACTATACGAAAAAGAAAGGGGAAGTGAAATGATGAGTGAGAAAAAAACAGTTCGCTTCATTATAACGCGACAAGATCGTCCAGATTCCCCGCCTTATGAAGAGGAATTTGAAATTCCTTATCGTCCGAATATGAACATCATTTCTGCATTAATGGAAATCCGCAGAAATCCTGTTAACGCTAAAGGAGAAAAAACGACTCCTGTTGTTTGGGAAATGAACTGTCTTGAAGAAGTATGCGGAGCTTGTTCGATGGTCATTAATGGAAAGCCGCGCCAATCCTGTACGGCACTTATCGACCATTTAGAACAACCAATCCGTTTAGAGCCAATGAGTACGTTCCCGGTTGTTCGCGACTTGCAAGTTGACCGCAGTCGCATGTTTGATTCGTTAAAGAAAGTAAAAGCATGGATTCCGATTGATGGAACATACGATTTAGGACCTGGTCCTCGCATGCCTGAACGTAAGCGTCAGTGGGCATATGAACTTTCAAAATGCATGACATGCGGCGTTTGCTTAGAAGCTTGTCCAAATGTAAACAGCAAATCGAATTTTATCGGTCCTGCTCCGCTTTCACAAGTTCGTTTATTTAACGCCCACCCAACCGGGGCCATGCATAAGGCGGAACGTTTGGAAGCGATTATGGGAGACGGCGGACTTGCAAACTGTGGTAATTCACAAAACTGCGTACAGTCTTGTCCGAAAGGAATTCCGTTGACAACATCGATTGCTGCGTTGAACCGCGAGGTAACGATTCAAGCATTCCGTAACTTCTTCGGAAGTGACGAAATATAAATATACGATTAATGAGGCTGTCCGATCATTGTCTGACTCCCACACAAGTTGTACATACTAAGCTGAATGTACGATTGTGGCCGCGGGGGCTGACATTTGATGTTTGAGGCAGCCTTTTTTTGTTAATAAGGGGGAGAACAAATATGAAACAAATTAGTTATATTCATGACTTTGAGGAGTGGGAAAGAACATTTATTTTTTCGCATCAAATAAAAGTTCGTTTTTCAGAAACAGACATGTTCGGGCATTTAAATAACACGGTTCCATTTGTTTATTTTGAAGAAGCGAGAATAGAATTTTTTAAAAACATCGGTTTTATGCAAAAGTGGACAGATAGGTTATCTGAAGAAATTCCAGTTGTTGCCGATTTGCAGTGTGACTTTCTCCACCAAGTGTTTTTTGGAGAACAATTAAGCCTGTATGTAAAAGTACATCATGTAGGAAACTCATCAGTTGACTTGCATTATATGGCGAAAAAAGATAACGGTACAGTCGCTTTTGTTGGAAGAGGAAGAATGGTGCAAATCTCCAAAAAAACCGGAAAGAGCGTTCCTTGGAATGACGAAATGAGGCAGACGCTCATTCGATTGCAATCGTCGACAACTTGAACACCTATTTTTCATCATCTGTAATTAATTTCCGTCACCGTAATCCTCCAATTCACATACTATATGGTGAATAAATATATACCCATCCGGTCGTTCAGGTCTGGCTAAAGCAAGGAGGGTTACAATACTTGAAAGAGAAACCATTTCAACCAAAGCCATTGCTTACAAAAAGAGAAAGAGAAGTGTTTGAATTATTAGTTCAAGATAAAACAACGAAAGAAATTGCAAGCGAGTTGTTTATAAGTGAAAAAACAGTTCGCAATCATATTTCAAACGCCATGCAAAAGCTTGGAGTTAAGGGGCGCTCTCAAGCTGTAGTTGAATTGTTGCGAATGGGCGAACTTGAACTATAATAAATAGAGGCTGACCTAAAATCAAAGTGTCACCCCGCATAACTCAATATATAGATCACAGCATTGGATAAATGAACTATATATTGTGAAGTGTGCGTGAGGTCCGACACTTATGGGTCAGCCTCTTTATTATTTTCATTGATTATGCAGGAAAGTGTAGTAAAATGAAAGTTGTGGCACTTTTGCTTCTATGCTTCTCGCTTGCAATTTGCATAAAAAAGTGTAAAAAATAGTAGAGTAAAAACGCGTTTTTACGGGAGAGATTTTATGACATCTCATTTTGAACAAAATGATGTCGTTGTCGAGTTGGAAAAGTCGTTGCGTTATGTAGCCGCTATTTTAAAACAAAAGGGAAGGGAAATTTTAACTCAATATCCGATTACACCTCCCCAGTTCGTTGCGTTGCAATGGCTCTTGGAAGAAGGGGATATGACAATTGGAGAGCTCTCTAATAAAATGTATTTAGCATTCAGTACGACGACGGATCTAGTCGATCGTATGGAGAAAAATCGTTTAGTGGCAAGAGTGAAGGACCAAAATGATCGAAGAGTTGTTCGTATTCATTTATTGCCTGAAGGCGAACGAATTATTGAAGAAGTAATCAAGAAACGTCAACAATATTTGTTGGAGGTTCTTAGAAACTTTTCAGAAGAAGAAATTATCTTTTTAGAAAAAAGCTTAAAAAAACTACATCAAGAAATGAAGAAAGAATGAGGCGATCACTTGGATAGACCAATTGGTGTTATCGATTCAGGAGTAGGTGGGCTAACTGTTGCGAAAGAAATTATGCGACAGTTGCCGAAAGAGCAGATTGTTTATTTAGGAGATACAGCAAGATGTCCTTATGGTCCGCGTCCAAAAGAAGAGATTCGTCAGTTTACTTGGGAGATGACGAATTATTTGTTGCGTTATGATATAAAGATGCTTGTTATTGCTTGTAATACTGCTACAGCTGTTGTTTTAGAGGAAATTCGTGAAAAACTTAACATTCCTGTGTTAGGCGTTGTTCATCCCGGTGCGAGGACAGCGTTAAAAATTACGAAAAATTATCATATCGGCGTCATCGGAACGATTGGCACGGTAAAAAGCGGTGCATATGAAAAAGCGTTAAAATCAATTAATAACAAGGTTCAGGTCCAAAGTTTAGCGTGCCCTAAATTCGTTCCGCTCGTTGAAAGCGGAAATTTTGAAGGGGAGGAAGCAAAAAAAATTGTCGCACAGTCGCTTGAACCATTGAAGTACAGCGATATTGATACGTTAATTTTAGGCTGCACCCACTATCCGCTCTTGAGTCCGTTGATTCATGAGTATATGGGGAAAAAGGTAAAACTCATCTGCTCAGGAGATGAGACGGCGAGAGAAGTAAGCACCATTTTACATCATAGCGGACTGCTTAACACAGGAGAGCTAGTAAAAGAACATCTCTTTTTAACAACGGGACCAAAGGAACTATTTCAAAAAATTGCATCAAAATGGTTTGAACATCCTATCGAAAACATTCAAACAATTGAACTAAAAACTCCTTCGGCTTAAAGTCGAAGGAGTTTTTTATGTTCTAATTTTTTTAAAGGCTCGTATACATAGTAGTACAAATTGTCAATAGGAGGGAAAGCTATGTTGAATTGCCGTGCACGCAAGTTTGCTGCTTCAGTCATTGTCTTAACAATGTTACTTAGCGGTTGCGGTCTGTTCGGAAAAGACGAAGCAGTCAAAGAAATCGACCCACCGCAGGACGTTACGTACTTAGAAGACGGAGAAGCCATACAATCTAGTAAAGAAGGAGAAAAGCAAACGAGTGAAAAAGAAGAGCAAAAAGCAACAGAAACCGTAAAGAGAGAGTTGTATTTAATTGATAAAAACGGTTTTGTTGTTCCGCAAACACTTGAATTGCCAAAAACGGACGCTGTAGCAAAACAAGCTTTAGAATATTTAGTAGAAGGTGGGCCGGTATCAGAAATATTGCCAAACGGCTTCCGTGCTGTATTGCCTGCAGATACGCGCGTGCTCGGAGTGAAACTTGAAAACGATGGAACGATCATTGCTGACTTTTCTCGGGAGTTTTCAAATTATCGGAAGGAAGATGAAAAGAGGATTTTACAAGCGATTACGTGGACATTGACACAATTTGATAAAGTCAAAAAAGTAAAAATTCGCATTAATGGTCATGACCAAACAGTAATGCCGGTCAATGGAACGCCGATTCAAGACGGAGTAAGCCGTGAAGATGGCATTAATATCGATACAAGCGGTGTGGTCGATATTACAAATACACAGCCTGTAACCGTGTATTTTTTAGCTCAAGAAGATGGGCAGCCTTACTATGTTCCGGTTACACGCCGGGTTTCTAATAAAGAGGAAGATCGTGTTGTTGCTATCGTCAATGAATTAATTAAAGGCCCTAGCTATACAAGCGGACTGTTAAGCGATTTTCAAGCAGACGTGAAGCTGTTGGATCAACCAAAATATGAAAATGGCAAAGTGACGTTGAACTTTAATGATGGCATTTACGGAAGTAAAGAGAAAAATGTCATTTCTGAGCATGTCCTAAATTCGCTTGTTCTTTCATTAACAGAACAAGAAGGAATTGAAAGTGTAGCGGTGACCGTAAATGGAAAAGCGAATCTTGTGAAAGAAGATGGAAAATCACTAGCTGAGCCGGTAACAAGGCCAGAAAATGTGAACATAGGTAGTTTTTAAAAAACTTTTTTTGCTATACTATATAAAGGGTAATAAGAGGTAGGCAATGAAGCCGCCTCTTTCTGTTTATTCAGAGCGCTAAGGAGGTTTGCTTTTTAATGAGAGTAGATGGAAGAGAAAAACGTCAGATGCGACCAGTACATATTGAAACAAATTACATAAAACATGCAGAAGGTTCGGTTCTTATTTCTATAGGAGATACGAAAGTGATTTGTACAGCCAGCATTGATGATAAAGTTCCGCCGTTCATGCGCGGTGAAGGAAAAGGATGGATTACTGCTGAATATGCGATGCTGCCGCGGGCAACAGAGCAGCGCAATCCTCGTGAATCAAGCAAGGGAAAAGTTTCCGGACGTACGATGGAAATTCAGCGTCTCATCGGCCGTGCTTTACGCTCCGTTGTTGATTTGCAAAAACTTGGCGAAAAGACGATTTGGATTGACTGTGACGTCATTCAGGCGGATGGCGGAACACGCACGGCATCGATTACAGGAGCGTTTGTAGCAATGGTGTTAGCATTAGCTAAGCTCGTAGAAGAAGAAAAACTTGCGGAATTACCGATTACCGATTTTCTTGCTGCGACTTCAGTTGGCATTGATTCGGAACACGGGGTCATTTTAGATTTAAATTATGCGGAAGACTCTAAAGCGGAAGTCGATATGAATGTCGTGATGACAGGAGAAGGGAATTTTGTTGAAATTCAGGGGACAGGAGAGGAGTCCACTTTTTCCCGCGAGCAATTAAACGAATTATTAGAAACAGCAGAAATAGGAATTCGTGAACTGATCGAGATTCAAAAACAAGTACTAGGAGATCTGGTCGAGAAAATACCATGTTCGGAAAGAGTGGGAGAACAGTGAAAGAAGTTATTATCGCTACGAAAAATGCTGGGAAAGTAAAAGAATTTCAAACGCTATTTGCTGAAAAAGGAGTTGAAGTAAAATCGCTTTTAGACTTTGAAAACGCTCCTGATGTTGAAGAAACGGGGGAAACGTTTGCCGAAAATGCGATTTTAAAAGCGGAAACAATCGCCAACTATTTGAATAAAGTGGTGATTGCCGATGATTCCGGGTTGGCGGTTGATGCATTAGACGGCAGACCAGGTGTCTACTCTGCCCGTTATGCCGGTGAGCATAAAAATGACAAGGAAAATATCGCTAAAGTACTTGAGGAATTAAAAGGGGTTCCTTTTGAAAAACGAACAGCCCGCTTTCATTGCGCTTTGGCAGTTGCCGTTCCTCGTCAGCGCACCGTTGTAGTCGAAGGAACATGTGAAGGATATATTGCAGAAACACAAACGGGAACGAACGGTTTTGGCTACGATCCGATTTTTTATGTACCAGAGAAACAAAAAACGATGGCAGAACTGTCAAAAGAAGAAAAAAATAAAATTAGCCACCGGGCGAATGCATTAAAAAAATTAGAAAAAATATGGGACGAGATTTTTGATACTGAGGAGCAAGTGAAATGAAAGTATTAATTGTTAGTGACAGTCACGGATTAACAAAAGAGCTTGAGGAAATAAAAAATCGCCATTTTGGGAAAGTAGATGCTTTTATTCATTGTGGTGATTCCGAATTATCGTATGGCAGCTCTGAACTGCAAGATTTTTTGTATGTTCGTGGCAACTGTGATTTTGCAAAGGAATTTCCGGAAGAACGAACGGAAGACATTCAAGGTGTTCGCTTTTTTATCACTCATGGTCATCGCTATAATGTAAAGATGACATTAATGAATCTTTATTATCGCGCCCAAGAAACAGGGGCAAACGTCGTATGTTTTGGTCATTCCCACATTGCCGGAGCGGAAAACATCAACGGCATTTTGTTTATTAACCCAGGAAGTATATATTTGCCGCGCATGAGAAAAGAAAAAACATATGTCATACTTGAGATCGATGAAGAAAAAGCAACGGTATATTTTTATGATATTCATGGCGATAAAATCCCATCTTTATCACAAACATTTTCACGATTAGGCTGACCTGAAAATGTCTGGCCTCACGCTAAACCATCATATATAGTGTTCCCATCTAATTATGCACTATATATGATGGCTGTGAGGCGAGTCAGCCTCTCCGTTTATAATTGTATTGACTTTATGACATTAGTTGTTTATAATAATAACTGTCTTTGAAATTGAATATCATTGTGTCCCAGTAGCTCAGCAACGAGCGATACATCGATGAGTTGGCTGCGAGTTGTCCCGACGCATCCATCATCCTCGAATAAACGAGGAGAGGAAGGGGCAGGATAGAGCACGATCGAATTTGCATCATTGAAGTAACATCAGCGCACCACTCGAGCCGCTTCTTGAATAAGCTTACTGAGAGTGGGGCGGCGGTAAAAACTGAGAAAGTAGCAATAAAATCAAATATAATTTTAATACTGTGTCCCAGTAGCTCAGCAACGAGCGATACATCGATGAGTTGGCTGCGAGTTGTCCCGACGCATCCATCATCCTCGAATAAACGAGGAGAGGAAGGGACAGGATAGAGCACGATCGAATTTGCATCATTGAAGTAACATCAGCGCACCACTCGAGCCGCTTCTTGAATAAGCTTACTGAGAGTGGGGCGGCGGTAAAAACTGAGAAAGTAGCAATAAAATCAAATATAATTTTAATACTGTGTCCCAGTAGCTCAGCAGGATAGAGCAGCGGCCTTCTAAGCCGTCGGTCGGGAGTTCGAATCTCTCCTGGGACGTGTGAAAACCTCTCTTTCCGGATTTGGAAAGAGAGGTTTTTGTTTGTCTTAAAAATGTATTTCTTAAACCAGGATAATGAACGAAGTAAAAATTTTTTAAATCTTAAAATCCTTGATTTCACCGCAATGAAAGCGCATACAAATATTCTAATAAATCTAAATATTACAAAAATGGTATTGACTCTTCTTAGGATTGGTCGTATGATAATTTTCAAACAAGTCAAACAAGTTCGATAAATAAATGGAAGTGCAGCTAAGGAAAGTGCTACTTGCAAGGGAAGAGGGGAATAACAGTGAATGAACAATGGATTTTTTTAAACGATGAATTTGTTACGAAAGAAAACGCGAAAATTTCTGTTTATGATCACGGTTTTTTATACGGAGATGGAGTGTTTGAAGGAATTCGCGTCTACAGCGGAAACGTGTTTCGCTTGAAAGAACATATTGATCGGCTTTATAGATCGGCAAAGTCTATTTTGCTTAATATCCCTTACACAAAAGAAGAACTAACAGACATTATTATTCAGACAATACAAAAAAATGGGTATCAGGATGCTTACATTCGCGTCGTTGTTTCCCGCGGCGTTGGCGATTTGGGGCTTGATCCTTACAAGTGTAAAAAACCGCAAGTTGTCGTTATTGTCGAACCGTTAGCGATTTTTCCGAAACATTTGTATGAAACAGGAATTGAGGTTATTACAGTTCCAACGCGACGGAATCGTCCGGATGTTCTCAGCCCAAAAGTGAAATCTCTTAACTATTTGAATAACGTTTTAGTAAGAATTGAAGCCCACTTAGCCAATGTCAGCGAAGCGATCATGTTAAATGATCAAGGATATGTCGCTGAAGGATCGGCCGATAACGTATTTATCGTGAAAAACGGCGTGCTTTATACACCGCCTGGATATGTCGGCGCCCTTGAAGGAATTACGCGTGATGCAATTATTGAAATTGCCCAAGAACTTGGCTATGTCGTCAAAGAAGAACCGTTTACTCGCCATGATGTCTACACGGCTGACGAAGTATTTTTAACCGGAACAGCAGCCGAAGTGATTGCTGTTGTTAAAGTTGATGGCCGCGTTATTGGCGATGGAGTGCCGGGAGAACATACAAAACGACTGCTTGATGCTTTCAGACAGCGGGTTGTTACTGAAGGTGTAAAAGTATATCAAGGCTCTAATGCGAATGTAGGATAATTTTTTAATAAAGTAAAAGCGTTGAAGAGGATAAGTAGTCAGCGGGGAAGGCATCTACAGAGAGCCGGGGAAGCTGGAAACCGGCGATGCCGCCGCTTGATGAACTCCCCTCTGAGCGCCAGCCTGAACGTGACCGACTAGTAGGGTTGGCCGGGTGGAAAATTTCCACTCGTTATTAAAATGAGTGTGTTCCAAAAGCAAATGTCAGATCCCCATACCATTGGAAATAAGCGATTATGGGAGGATGGACACTTGCGGGAATGCACTCGTGAGGTGGTCGTGATGACCACGAAGAAGGGTGGTACCGCGGAAAGTGAACCTTTTCGCCCCTTTGACTTTCGAGGAGAAGGTCTGTATGGGGTGAAGAGGTTTTTTTAGTTCAATAATTTTTTAGGGGGAAGGATGGATGACGACAAAGATGAAAGTGGAAGAAAAAAGGCTGCAAAAGACAAAAATCAGCGGGGCATCGATGTTGGTTGAAGCATTAAAAGCAGAAAAGGTTGAAGTGATTTTTGGTTATCCAGGCGGCGCGGTGTTGCCGATTTATGACAAGTTGTATGATTCAGGTGTATTTCATGTATTGACGCGGCATGAACAAGGAGCCATTCATGCAGCAGAAGGATATGCACGAATTTCCGGAAAGCCGGGAGTTGTCATTGCTACATCAGGCCCTGGAGCTACTAATATCGTAACAGGTTTGACAGATGCGCTGATTGACTCGATTCCGCTTGTTGTATTTACAGGACAGGTTGCTACACATGTCATTGGATCTGACGCATTTCAGGAAGCTGATGTTGTTGGAATTACAATGCCAATTACAAAACATAATTATCAAGTTCGCGACATTAATGAACTGCCAAGAATTATTAAGGAAGCATTCCATATTGCTACAACGGGCCGTCCCGGTCCTGTATTAATTGATATTCCTAAAGATATTACGACGCTTGAAGCGGAATTTGATTATGAGCAAGAGGTGAAGCTGCCGGGGTATCAGCCAACTATCCGCCCGAATCATTTACAAATTCGCAAGCTAGTTGAAGCGGTAAGCCAAGCGAAAAAACCGGTGATTTTAGCTGGTGCTGGCGTGCTTCATGCCAACGCTGCAGATGAGCTTAAACAATATGCAGAGCAGCAGAATATTCCAGTTGTCCATACACTATTAGGCTTAGGTGGATTCCCGGCAGATCATCCTCTGTTTTTAGGAATGGCTGGTATGCATGGCACGTACACAGCGAACATGGCGTTATACGAATGTGATTTATTGATCAATATTGGAGCGCGTTTTGATGATCGGGTGACAGGAAATTTAAAATATTTTGCGCCAAAAGCAACCGTTGCACATATCGATATTGACCCAGCGGAGATTGGGAAAAACGTTCCGACACAAATTCCGGTTGTCGGCGATGCAAAAGAAGCGTTGAAAGAGCTGATTCATCAGGAAGGGAAGCCGGGAGATACTGCGGCATGGCACGAACAGCTGAGAAAATGGAAACAAGAGTACCCGCTTATGTATAAAAACGATGCCAACACAATAAAACCGCAAAAGTTAATTGAGCTTATTTATGAGCTGACAGGCGGAGAAGCTATCGTTACAACGGACGTTGGACAGCATCAAATGTGGACTGCACAATATTACAAATTTACGAAACCGCATCGCTGGGTCACTTCGGGAGGACTTGGGACAATGGGGTTCGGACTTCCGGCTGCCATTGGTGCGCAGCTGGCTGAGCCAAAAGCGACTGTTGTTTCGATTGTCGGCGATGCTGGATTTCAAATGACGCTGCAAGAGCTATCTGTGATTCACGAGCTCAATCTTCCAATTAAGATAGTCATTGTGAATAACCAGTCTCTCGGAATGGTTCGGCAATGGCAAGAAATTTTTTACGAAAAACGTTATTCACATTCTTTAATTCCTAATCAACCAGACTTTGTAAAATTAGCTGAAGCTTATAAAATTAAAGGCTTTCGGGCGAAAAATGAGGAAGAAGCTGTAAGAGTTTTAAAAGAAGCGTTCTCGACAAATGAGCCGGTGTTGCTTGATTTTCATGTGACTGCTGATGAAAATGTATATCCAATGGTCGCACCTGGCAAAGGGTTGCATGAAATGGTGGGGGTGAAACTGTGAAACGAATTATTACAATGACGGTCAACAATCGTCCAGGTGTTTTGAATCGAATTACCGGGTTGTTTACAAAACGTCATTACAATATTGAGAGCATTACCGTTGGACATACAGAGACAGAAGGCGTGTCGCGAATGACATTCGTCGTCAATGTTGAAGATGAACGCATTGCAGAACAGATTACAAAGCAGTTAAACAAACAAATTGACGTGCTCAAAGTAACGGATATTACCGATCAAGCCATTGTTGCCCGTGAATTAGCACTTATTAAAGTAGCTGTCAGTCCTGCTATGCGTAATGAAGTATACACATTGATTGAACCATTCCGCGCTTCGATTGTTGATGTAAGCCGAGAAAGCCTTGTTGTTCAAGTTACAGGAGAATCAGACAAAGTCGAAGCGCTCATCGACTTGCTTAGACCTTATGGAATTAAAGAAATCGCCAGAACTGGAACAACAGCGTTTACACGCGGCTCGCAAAAAAGTGCCGCTGCCAATAAAACAGCATTTATTATTTAAAAAATATCGAAAAGGGAGAGAAAACAATATGGCAAAAGTTTACTATAACGGAGATGCAAAGGAAGCTTATTTACAAAATAAAACGGTGGCAATCATCGGATACGGTTCTCAAGGACACGCACATGCGTTAAACTTGCGGGAAAGCGGTGTGAACGTTATCGTTGGTCTTCGACCAGGAAAGTCATGGGATCAGGCGGAAAAAGATGGCTTTGCCGTTCGTACCGTTCGTGAAGCAGCAAGAGAAGCTGATGTAGTTATGGTGCTGCTTCCGGATGAACATCAGCCAAAAGTATACAAAGAAGAAATTGAGCCTGAGCTGAAGGCTGGAAACGCATTAGTATTTGCTCATGGATTTAACATTCATTTTAATCAAATCGTTCCGCCAAAAGATGTCGATGTATTTCTTGTTGCGCCAAAAGGGCCGGGACATTTAGTGCGGCGCACATATACAGAAGGAGCAGGAGTTCCTGCGCTGATCGCCGTTTATCAAGATGTGACAGGAGAAGCAAAAGAAACAGCGCTTGCTTATGCAAAAGCGATCGGTGCTACAAGAGCAGGAGTATTAGAAACGACGTTTAAAGAAGAAACAGAAACCGATTTATTCGGTGAGCAAGCGGTATTGTGCGGCGGATTAACTTCGCTTGTAAAAGCAGGATTTGAAACATTAGTGGAGGCAGGATATCAGCCTGAAGTAGCTTATTTTGAGTGCTTACATGAACTCAAGCTGATCGTTGACCTCATGTATGAAGGAGGTCTTGCAGGAATGCGCTATTCGATCTCCGATACAGCGCAGTGGGGCGATTTCATTTCTGGTCCGCGCGTCATTAACGCTGCTGTAAAAGAAGAAATGAAAAAAGTACTTGAAGATATTCAATCTGGTACATTTGCTAAAGGGTGGATTTTAGAAAACCAAGCTAATCGCCCTGTATTTAATGCCATTAACAAACGGGAAAATGAACATCTCATTGAAGAGGTTGGCCGCAAATTGCGGGAAATGATGCCATTTGTTAAACAAAAACAGAAAGAAGCGGTGGTTACCAGTGCGAAAAATTAACATTTTCGATACAACGTTGCGCGATGGAGAACAATCAGCTGGTGTGAACTTGAATTTAAATGAAAAACTAGAAATTGCTCGACAGCTAGAACGTTTAGGCGTCGATATTATTGAAGCTGGCTTTCCTGCCGCTTCTAAAGGAGATTTCCAAGCCGTCAAACAAATTGCGGAGACAATCAGAAACTGTTCTGTCACCGGGCTTTCACGCTCGGTGCAGAGCGATATCGACGCGGCATGGGAGGCGTTAAAAGGTGGAGCAGAACCTCGTCTTCACCTTTTTATCGCTACCTCTCCCATTCATATGCAGTATAAGCTGCGAATGAAGCCGGAAGAAGTGATAGAAACAGCTGTTTCCGCTGTGAAGTACGCCAAAAAATATTTTCCGATTATCCAATGGTCAGCGGAAGATGCTTGTCGCAGTGATTTACCATTTTTGGCCACGATTATTACCGAAGTGATTAAAGCAGGAGCAAATGTCATTAATATACCAGATACAGTCGGATATATTACTCCAAAAGAATACGGGGAAATTTTCACTTATTTAATGAAAAATGTTCAGAATATTGAAAAAGTATCACTTTCCGCTCATTGCCATGATGATTTAGGAATGGCGGTAGCAAACTCGTTAGCCGCTGTTGAGCATGGAGCAACACAAATTGAAGGAACGATTAACGGCATCGGCGAGCGTGCCGGAAATGCTGCTTTAGAGGAAGTCGCTGTTGCCCTTTATATTCGCAAAGATTACTATCAAGCAACAACGCGCTTAAATCTTCAGGAAATTAAGAGAACAAGCAATTTAGTGAGCAAGTTGACCGGCATGGTTGTACCGCCAAATAAAGCGGTTGTCGGCAAAAATGCTTTTGCCCACGAATCAGGCATTCATCAAGATGGGGTGCTGAAAGAAAAAACGACATACGAAATCATATCACCAGAGCTTGTCGGCGTCCAATCCAATTCAATGGTGCTAGGAAAGCACTCAGGGCGTCATGCCTTGCGAAACCGCGTTACGGAGCTTGGTTACACGTTGACAGAAGAAGAAATTAATAAACTATTTGTTCGCTTTAAAGAATTAGCGGATAAGAAAAAAGATATTACCGATGATGATTTAGTGGCATTGATTTTTGAAGAGAAATTTGACCAGTTTAAAGACTTTTATCAGCTTTCTTCGATTCAAGTTCAATACGGCACAAATCAAATTCCAACAGCTGTCGTTGTATTAACAGATGGAAAAGGAAACGAAATTCAAGAAGCAGCAACAGGGGCAGGAAGTGTTGAAGCATTGTATAACACGTTGGAGCGGTGCTTCCAAACAACAGTAAAACTATTAGACTATCGGATTGAATCAGTCAGCGGCGGAAGAGATGCACTTGCGCAAGTATTTGTCAAAGTGCGGGTGAATGATATAGAAACAAGCGGAAGAGGAACGGCGCAAGATGTGCTGGAAGCGTCAGCAAAAGCCTATATTAATGCAGTAAATCGCGTCTTTGTGATTGAAAAAATGCGTGATGAAAATCAAAAAGTAGCTATCAACTAATGAAGGAGGATGAACATGGGAAAATATCGCATCGCTGTATTGCCGGGAGATGGAATCGGAAAGGAAGTGGCAAAAGGCGCGGTTGAAGTTTTAAAGGCGATCGGTACGCGTTTTGACCATCATTTTGAGTTTGTTTATGGATTAATTGGCGGGGAGGCAATTGATCGCGAAGGAACACCGCTTCCAGATGAGACGCTGCAGATGTGTAATGAAAGCGATGCTGTGTTGCTCGGAGCGGTTGGCGGTCCGAAATGGGACCACAATCCTCCGCATTTGCGTCCCGAAAGAGGATTGTTAAAGATTCGCAAAGAGATGAATTTATTTGCGAACTTACGACCTGTTAAATTTTATGATAGCTTAGCAGACTCTTCTCCGCTGAAGGCAGAAGTAGTGAAAGATGCTGATTTGTTGATTGTTCGGGAGTTAACAGGCGGTCTATATTTTGGAAAACCGAGCGAACGCCGCATCGAAAGCGGTGAAGAAGTAGTTGTTGATACGCTCTATTATAAGCGTGAAGAAATGAAAAGAATCATTAAGACGGCTTTTGAACTAGCCCAAAAGCGAAATAGGAAAGTAACGTCTGTCGATAAAGCGAATGTATTAGAATCAAGCCGAATGTGGCGGGAGATTGCTGAAGAAGTAGCAAAGGAATTTCCGGATGTTGAACTTGAACATATGTTAGTTGATAATGCGGCAATGCAGCTGATTCGCAATCCGAAGCAGTTCGATGTTCTCGTCACTGAAAATATGTTTGGTGATATTTTAAGTGATGAAGCTTCCGTATTAACCGGTTCGCTCGGAATGCTCCCATCAGCGAGTTTATCAATATCAGGTCCAAGTTTGTATGAGCCGATTCATGGTTCAGCCCCAGATATTGCCGGTCAAAATAAAGCAAATCCGCTTGCGATGATTTTATCAAGTGCGATGATGCTTCGTTTGTCGTTTGGGCTTCATCAGGAAGCCGATGCGATTGAGAAAGCAGTCCAGCAAGTGTTGGCGGCTGGATATCGCACAGCGGATGTTGCTAAAAATGGAAAGCATGTTGTTTCAACAACACAAATGGTGGAAGAAATTAAAGCGCGCATTCTTGATGATTCAGCAATCTTAAGCATTATGGCTGTTTATGCGTAATGAGGTGATAATGTTGAAGCCGAGAACGATCATTGAAAAAATTTGGGAAAATCATGTTGTTTACCGTGAAGAAGGAAAGCCGGATTTATTATATATTGACTTACATTTAATCCACGAAGTCACTTCTCCGCAAGCTTTTGAGGGACTGCGGCAAAAAGGACGGAAAGTGCGCCGCCCTGATTTAACATTTGCGACGATGGATCATAACGTTCCGACCATCAATCGCTTTGAAATTCATGATGAGGTGGCAAAAAACCAAATTACTGCTCTTGAACGAAACTGTCGTGAGTTTTCGATTCCGCTTGCGGATTTATATAGCTCTGAACAAGGAATTGTTCATGTCATTGGCCCGGAGCTTGGTTTAACGCAGCCGGGAAAAACGATTGTTTGCGGTGACAGCCACACATCTACACACGGTGCTTTCGGGGCGCTGGCATTTGGAATTGGCACAAGTGAAGTAGAACATGTATTGGCTACACAGACGCTATGGCAGCATCGTCCAAAGACATTGCAGGTTCATGTTTCCGGAAAACTATCTCCAGGTGTAACGGCAAAAGACGTGATTTTAGCGATTATTCGCAAATATGGCGTTGATTTTGGAACGGGGCATATTATCGAATTTACTGGTGAAGCGATTCGCAACATGTCAATGGAAGAACGAATGACGATTTGCAATATGTCGATTGAAGCTGGAGCACGTGCCGGATTAGTAAGCCCAGATGAAGTGACTTTTGAGTATTTAAGAGGAAGAAAATATGCTCCAAAAGGCGAGGAATTTGAAAAAGCCGTTGAGCGTTGGCGCAAGCTCGCCACAGATGAAGGGGCAACATATGATAAAACGGTGGAAATTGACGCATCGGAAATTGCGCCGATGGTTACGTGGGGCACAACACCGGGAATGAGCGTATCGATTGAGGAAACGATTCCTTATCCAGAGGATTTTGCTACCGAAACAGAAAGAAAAGCAGCCAAACTGGCCTTGCAATATATGGGGCTAACCCCGGGAACGCCAATAAGTGATGTGAAGATTCAGCACGTATTTATCGGTTCTTGTACGAATTCCCGATTAAGTGATTTGCGTGCGGCTGCGGAAGTAGTGAAAGGCAAGAAAGTCGCACCGGGCGTGCGGGCACTTGTTGTCCCTGGCTCCCAACAAGTGAAGCGGAAAGCGGAAGAAGAAGGGTTGGCGCAAATTTTTATCGATGCTGGATTTGAATGGCGTGATTCCGGCTGCAGCATGTGTCTCGGAATGAATCCGGACACGGTGCCGGAAGGAGAACATTGCGCTTCTACATCCAACCGCAATTTTGAAGGAAGACAAGGAAAAGGGGCTCGAACACATTTAGTAAGTCCGAAAATGGCAGCCGCAGCCGCGATTTACGGCCGGTTTGTTGATGTGAGAAAACTCGAAAAAGAAGCGGTTCGATAGGAGGAAGAAGACATGCAGCCATTTACGATCCATAAAGGAAAAGTCGCCGGACTTGACCGGGCCAATATCGATACAGACCAAATTATCCCAAAACAATTTTTAAAGCGGATTGAACGGACAGGGTTTGGCAAGTTTTTATTTTACGATTGGCGTTATCTTGACGGCGGAAAACCCAATCCCGATTTCGAACTGAATCGTCCGGAAAATCAGGGGGCGACCATTCTTGTTGCCAATGAAAACTTCGGTTGCGGCTCATCGCGCGAACATGCGCCATGGGCTTTGCAAGATTACGGGTTTAAGGCGATTATCGCTCCTTCTTTTGCCGATATTTTTTACAATAACTGCTTGAAAAATGGATTATTGCCGATAAAACTAAGCAAAGAAGACGTCAACTATTTATTAAAAGAATCGCTAAGCGCGGATTATGAATTAACCATTTCGCTAGAGGAGCAAGTTGTCTACGACGAAAAAGGATTTCGTGCCTCATTTTATATTGATCCTTATCGTAAACAATTAATGCTCAAAGGCTGGGACGAAATCGATTTAACATTTGTTTATGAGAAGCATATTGCTGCATATGAGGAAAAAAATAATCCTATTCGTTGTTAAATCAATAACTAAGGGCTGATTTTGAGGCTGGCCAAAATGCAAAGTGTCAGACCTGCAACACAATATATAGGACGTAACATTGGATAAATGAACTATATATTGTAAAATGTACGTGAGGTCAGACGCTTATAGGCAGCCCAAAGTCTGGCCCTTTTTCTATCCATGCAAATGACATGCCTGCTTGTGTTTCCGGAAAAACATTGGTAAACTGTTAAACAAATTTGGTTAAAGGCGGATTGAAATGGACAAACAAAAAGGAAAAATTATTTATTTTCCTAAACTAAAAGAACGCCTCGTAGAAAAGGGATTAGAACGATTGCAGGCCAAAAAATATAAAGAAGCGCTTTCGTTTCTGCAAGAAGCTTATGAATTAGATTCCACTGATGCAGACGTGGAGCTTGGCATTGTTCTTTGTTTATTGGAACTTGGAGAGATGGTACAGGCGAAGGAACGTTGTTACAAAATACTGCAAGAAGGGAAAGGCGACTATTTTCAAATTTTGCAAATTTATTTGTCGATTCTTATCCATTTACAGCAGTATGATGAGGTTATGATGACGATTCGAGCCGTTCTTGAAGAGAGCGATAACATCGCTCCGGCGTTTCGGCAAAATTTAATCAATTTACTTCATTTCAGTACAAAAATGAGTGAACAGCCGTCTATTGATCTAAAAAGAGAAGAAACAACACAATTAACGCAATTAGCACAGCTATTGCTGCAATCCGATCATCCAACGGAGCATATAAAGATTATTAAGCAGCTCGAAAAAGAAGACATTCATTCCGTTCTTCCGATTCTTAAGCAATATTTAGCTGATGAAAAGAACAATCCACTCACAAAAACAATGATATTACAGCTGCTGACTTCAAAACGAATCGCTGAGCGCATTGTCGTCAAAAAATTTGGTGACGCATTAACTGTTATTCCAAGCGAACTGAACGAAAATAGACAATCTGATTTGGCAAGTGAAGTGTTATACATATTAGAAAAACAACTTAGTATGGAAAGTCCAAGTTTATACCAGTTGGCAGAAAGTATTTGGCTCCGTTATTTATATATACTTTATCCGTTTATTCCAGAAAGTCAGGAAAGCAGACAATGGGCTGCCGTCTTGCATATAACAGCGTGCGAGTATCAAGGCTTGAAAATCAATAAGAAAAATATCGCAAAGCTTTATGGTGTATCGTATGAACAAATCCAGCCTCTTTATCAATCGATTTGGGAAATAGAAGAAATTTCTTTATTTTGAATACGTGATTTCTGTTGAAAGCAACTCATTGTATGTTATAATATAATGGTTGTATTGCGCATATCTTTTATATTTCAGCAAGCCTACATACATTGCAATCGTTGAATCGGGTAATGAAATGTATGTTGGACAAGCTTTTCATTATCTTAGCTATAATTAATAGGTGTTGGAGGGAAAAGTATGTCTGCAAAATGGGAAAAGCTCGAAGGGAACCAAGGCGTTCTTACAGTTGAAGTAGATGCAGAAAAAGTGAATGAAGGCTTAGATGCGGCATTTAAAAAAGTAGTGAAACAAGTTAATGTTCCAGGATTCCGTAAAGGAAAAATTCCACGCGCTCTCTTTGAGAAGCGTTTTGGTGTGGAAGTACTTTACCAGGACGCTTTGGATATTTTATTGCCTGAAGCATATGCAAAAGCAATCGAAGAGACAGGAATCGAGCCAGTTGACCGCCCTGAGATTGACATCGAGCAAATGGAAAAAGGAAAAAGCTTAATTTTCACAGCAAAAGTAACAGTAAAACCTGAAGTAAAATTAGGTGAATACAAAGGTCTTGAAGTTGAAAAAATCGATACAACGGTCACAGATGAAGATGTAGAAAATGAACTTAAACGTCTTCAAGAACGTCATGCTGAATTGGTTGTAAAAGAAGGCGGCAAAATTGAAAACGGCGACACAGCTGTGATCGACTTCGAAGGTTTTGTGAACGGTGAAGCATTCGAAGGCGGAAAAGGCGAAAACTATTCTTTAGAAATCGGCTCAGGCACGTTTATTCCGGGATTCGAGGAGCAACTAGTAGGCTTGGAAGCTGGTGCTGAAAAAGAAATCGAAGTAACATTCCCGGAAGAGTATCATGCAAAAGAATTGGCAGGAAAACCGGCTACATTCAAAATTAAAGTTCACGAAATTAAAACGAAACAGCTTCCAGCGCTCGATGATGAGTTCGCAAAAGACGTAGATGAAGAAGTAGAAACGCTTGATGAATTAAAAGCAAAAATTAAACAAAGATTAGAAGAAACGAAAAAGAACGAAGCTGAAACAACGCTTCGCAACACGGTAGTAGAAAAAGCAGCAGAAAACGCAGAAATTGATATTCCTGAAGTGATGGTGAAAAATGAAACAGACCGCATGTTAAGAGAATTTGAACAACGTCTGCAAATGCAAGGCTTAAATCTTGAGTTATATTATCAATTCTCCGGTCAGGATGAAGCAGCATTGCGCGAACAAATGAAAGAAGATGCTGAAAAGCGCGTGCGTGTTTCCTTGACGCTAGAAGCAATTGCAAAAGCAGAAAATATTGAAGTGACAGAAGATGATGTCAATAAAGAATTAGAAGAAATGTCTAAAATGTACGGCATCGAAGTCGAAAGCTTAAAGAACATGTTAGGAAGCCTTGAAGGCATTAAAGAAGATTTAAAATTAAGAAAAGCGATTGATTTTCTTGTTGAAAACAGCAAAATTGTTGCATAATAATTAAGTAAAAAACAAGGCGCGAGATGATCGTGCCTTGTTCTTTAATAAAGGAATGAGCTGTTATAATAATATAATAAGGAGGATAAGTTTAAATTTTCTAACTTTTCGAATGCGTTTGTATTTTTTATTAGCGTTTTGATAGTCATTTATGATACAATGACCATTACATAACGTTTTTCGTTACTGTTTTGTGGAGAGTGGAAAAAGTACATATTAATAACCGTTATCTTTTCATTTTTATATAACAAGGGGTGAAACGATGTTTAAGTTCAATGATGAGAAAGGGCAGCTAAAATGTTCTTTCTGTGGAAAAACACAGGACCAAGTTCGCAAATTAGTCGCTGGTCCAGGCGTATACATATGCGATGAGTGCATTGAGCTATGCACGGAGATTGTAGAAGAAGAATTAGGCAACGAGGAAGAAGTGGAGTTTAAAGACGTTCCGAAACCAAAGGAAATTCGTGAAATTTTAGATGAGTATGTCATCGGACAAGACGCCGCGAAAAAATCGCTTGCGGTAGCGGTTTATAACCATTATAAACGAATTAACTCCAACAGCAAAATTGATGATGTAGAATTATCAAAAAGCAACATTTTAATGATTGGACCGACAGGAAGCGGAAAAACGCTTCTTGCTCAGACGCTTGCCCGTATTTTAAATGTACCGTTTGCGATTGCCGATGCGACATCTTTAACAGAAGCTGGTTATGTTGGTGAAGACGTCGAAAATATTCTTTTGAAATTAATTCAAGCCGCTGATTATGATGTAGAAAAGGCAGAAAAAGGGATTATTTATATTGATGAAATTGATAAGATTGCCCGCAAATCAGAAAATCCGTCGATTACGCGCGATGTATCAGGAGAAGGTGTGCAGCAGGCGCTTCTAAAAATTTTAGAAGGAACGATTGCAAGCGTACCTCCACAAGGCGGCCGCAAGCATCCGCATCAAGAGTTTATTCAAATCGATACGACAAACATCCTTTTTATTTGCGGTGGTGCGTTTGACGGCATTGAACCGATCATTAAGCGCCGCCTTGGCAAGAAAGTCATCGGTTTTGGTGCCGAGGTGAATCAAGAGGAGCTTGACGACAAAACGTTATTATCTAAAGTGCTTCCAGAAGATTTGCTGAAATTCGGCTTAATCCCGGAATTTATCGGACGACTGCCGGTCATTACAACCCTTGAACAATTAGATGAGGAAGCGCTTATTGATATTTTGACAAAGCCAAAAAATGCGCTTGTGAAGCAATATCAAAAGATGCTGGAGTTAGATGATGTGGAACTTGAGTTTGAAGAGGAAGCGTTAAAAGAAATCGCGAAAAAAGCGATTGAGCGTAAAACAGGTGCGCGTGGTCTTCGCTCCATTATTGAAGGAATTATGCTCGATGTAATGTTTGAGCTTCCTTCGCGGGAAGACGTAAAAAAATGTATCATTACTGCAGAGACCGTCCGCGGAAACATGCCGCCAAAATTGATTCGCCACGACGGAACCGTTATAGAGGAAGGCAAGAAAACGTCCGCATAACTTAGATTAGACTGATTCCATATGGGGCTGCTCCTTTCCGATTCATAACCATCAAACGGAAAAGGCAGTCCCTTTACTTTTCCCTGCTTGATTATTTCGTCTTTTTTTTTCGTTTATTCCACCTCCTGCAAGGAGATACTATACATACTAAAAATATCGAAATGCAGGAGGATATTTGACGATGAATTGGACGAACCTCGCCTTATTCGTACAATTATTTTTTGGAGTGATTATCGGGCTGTACTTTTTAAATTTGCTAAGAAATCAAAGAACACAAAAAATTTCCATTGATAAAGAATCGCGAAAAGAAATGGAACAGCTGCGGAAATTGCGCTCCGTTTCATTGACAGAGCCATTGGCAGAAAAAGTAAGACCGAAAAGCTTTGAAGACATTGTCGGGCAAGAAGATGGAATTAAAGCATTAAAAGCGGCATTATGCGGCCCTAACCCACAACATGTCATCATTTACGGACCGCCGGGAGTCGGGAAGACAGCTGCTGCTCGTCTTGTGCTGGAGGAAGCGAAAAAAAATCCGCTTTCTCCTTTTAAAAAGAACGCTGTGTTTATCGAATTAGATGCAACAACAGCGCGGTTTGATGAACGCGGCATTGCCGATCCGCTTATTGGCTCCGTTCACGATCCGATTTATCAAGGAGCAGGAGCGATGGGACAAGCGGGAATTCCGCAGCCAAAGCAGGGAGCTGTAACCGATGCGCATGGCGGAGTATTATTTATTGACGAGATTGGAGAGCTTCATCCGATTCAAATGAATAAATTATTAAAAGTGCTTGAAGACCGAAAAGTATTTTTCGATAGCGCTTATTACAGTGAAGAAAATCCACAGATTCCAAACCATATTCACGATATTTTTCAAAATGGTCTGCCTGCTGATTTTCGCCTTGTTGGTGCAACGACAAGGACGCCAAACGAAATACCGCCTGCGATTCGCTCACGTTGTTTAGAAGTGTTTTTCCGTGAACTTGACCAAGAAGAAATCACGCTTATTGCCCGCAAAGCTGCAGAAAAGGTATGCTTAAAGGTTTCGGAGAACGGTATTCGTACCCTTGCCGCATATGCCCGCAACGGCCGCGAAGCAGTAAATGTGATGCAAATTGCCGCTAGTCTTGCCATTTCTGAAAAACGTGAAACAATATTAGAAAGAGATATTGAGTGGGTGATTGACTCCAGTCAGTTATCGCCAAGATACGAAAAGAAAATTGCCGAGAAATCAACAGTCGGATTAGTGAACGGTTTAGCGGTATATGGTCCCAACATGGGGGCGCTGCTAGAAATTGAGGTAATGGTGCTGCCAGCGAAAGAAAAAGGAACGATTAATATTACCGGGATCGTTGAGGAAGAAAGTATTGGCAGCCGTGAAAAATCGATAAGAAGAAAAAGCATGGTTCGCGGTTCGCTTGAAAATGTTATTACTGTCTTGCGTTCAATGGGAGTACCGGCTGATCTTTATGATATTCATGTAAATTTTCCGGGCGGGATTCCAATCGACGGCCCGTCAGCGGGAATTGCGATGGCAACTGGGATTTATTCAGCCATCTATAATATTCCCGTAGACCGTACGGTTACGATGACAGGAGAAATTAGCATTCATGGTAATGTAAAACCGATTGGCGGTGTCCTTCCAAAAATTAAAGCATCCAAACAAGCAGGTGCGAAAAAGGTGATTATTCCTGCAGACAATATGCAATCTATTTTAAAAGAAATGGAAGGAATTGAAATTATCCCTGTTCGTCATTTACATGAAGTATTTGCTGTTGCCTTGGCTAAAAAGGATGAGCACGCTATCCCGGCGTCAGCTCCTATTTCTGAAAAAGAATCGATTTAAAGATGATGTTCGGCTTCGATCTGGGCCATTCCGTTTGATCGAAGTCGAACTTTGTTTGTATAAGAACCATTCTTAAAAGCTCGTTCTCTCTTTTATGCCGAGACCATCATTGAACAAGTAATACGATTTTACAAACGTTACAACGTGCTATACAATAGACGAATAGAAGTGAGATATGGAGGTGTTCATAATGGCTAGAAAGAAAGAGATCATCGTTCCCCTCCTGCCGTTAAGAGGTTTGCTCGTTTTTCCGACAATGGTGTTGCACCTTGATGTAGGGCGCGAGAAATCCGTTCAAGCCCTTGAAAAGGCAATGGTGGAAGATAATATTATTTTGTTAACATCGCAAAAAGATGTGTCAGTTGATGAGCCGGAAATAGATGAAATGTATCAAATGGGAACGTTAGCTCGCGTAAAACAGCTATTAAAGCTTCCAAATGGAACGTTTCGCGTGTTAGTTGAAGGAATAGCACGGGCGAAAATCGTTGAAATAACCGCTGAAGAACCTTGTTTTATCGTTAAAGTGCAAAAATTTGTAGACAAAGTGGCAAAAGATCTTGAAACTGAAGCATTAAAGAGAACAATGCTCGAATATTTCGAACAATACATACATCTTTCTAAAAAAATTTCCAATGATTTTTATGCGTCTGTTGTCGATATTGAAGAACCTGGGCGCATGGCGGATATTATCGCTTCTCATTTGCCGCTCAAACTGGAAGAAAAGCAAACCATATTGGAAACGGTCGATGTGAAAGAGCGCGTTAATAAAATTATTCAAATTCTTCATAATGAAAAAGAAGTATTGGAACTTGAGAAAAAAATTAGTATGCGCGTTAAACAATCGATGGAACGGACGCAAAAGGAGTATTATTTGCGTGAACAAATGAAGGCGATTCAAAAAGAGCTCGGTGAAAAAGATGGAAAAACAGGAGAAGTTGAACAACTCAAAGTAAAGATTGAAGCAGCAGGCATGCCAAATCATGTAAAAGCAACAGCGTTAAAAGAGCTGGAACGATATGAAAAAATCCCTGCCACTTCAGCGGAAAGCGCTGTGATTCGAAATTATCTTGACTGGCTTATCGCCCTTCCATGGACAAAGCAAACGGAAGATATTCTCGATATTAAACGGGCAGAAACGATTTTAAATGAAGAACATTACGGATTGGAAAAGGTAAAGGAGCGGGTGCTCGAATATTTAGCAGTACAACAGTTAACGAAATCGCTAAAAGGGCCGATTCTTTGTTTAGCAGGACCGCCGGGCGTGGGGAAAACATCGTTAGCACGTTCTATTGCGAAATCGCTTAACCGCCATTTTGTAAGAATCTCGTTAGGCGGTGTTCGCGATGAATCGGAAATCCGCGGTCACCGCCGCACATATGTTGGAGCGATGCCGGGAAGAATCATTCAAGGAATGAAAAAGGCTGGTACGATTAATCCGGTGTTTTTGCTTGATGAGATTGATAAAATGTCAAGCGATTTTCGCGGTGATCCAGCAGCGGCAATGTTGGAAGTATTAGATCCGGAACAAAATCATGCATTTAGTGACCATTACATCGAAGAACCGTACGATTTATCAAAAGTCATGTTTATTGCGACAGCGAATAACTTAGCAACGATTCCAGGGCCGTTATTAGATAGAATGGAAATCATCACGATCGCCGGGTATACGGAAGTAGAAAAGCTGCATATTGCTAAGCAGCATTTGCTTCCGAAACAATTGAAAGAGCATGGCCTGAAAAAAAGTTTGCTGCAAATCCGCGATGAAGCGATATTACATATTATTCGCTATTATACGCGGGAAGCCGGTGTTCGTGGATTGGAGCGGCAGCTTGCTACGATTTGCCGCAAAGCTGCGAGACTTCTTGTTTCTGAGGAGCGCAAACGCGTTGTCATTACAGAGAAAAATCTTAAGGAATTTTTAGGAAAACGCATGTATCGTTACGGACAGGCGGAGCTGGAAGACCAAGTCGGCGTAGCAACCGGGCTTGCCTATACGCCGTTTGGCGGGGATACGCTCTCGATTGAAGTATCTTTAGCTCCTGGAAAAGGCAAGCTTGTCTTAACAGGAAAGCTGGGTGATGTGATGAAAGAATCAGCGCAAGCGGCATTTAGCTATATTCGTTCAAAGGCGGCAGACTTAAACATTGATGAGGATTTTCATGAAAAATACGATATTCACATTCATGTTCCTGAAGGAGCAGTGCCAAAAGACGGACCTTCTGCGGGAATTACGATCGCAACGGCATTAATTTCCGCCTTAACGGGCCGTCCTGTCAGCCGCTATGTTGGCATGACCGGCGAAATTACGCTGCGCGGACGCGTTCTTCCGATCGGGGGGCTAAAAGAAAAAACATTGAGCGCCCATCGCGCCGGCTTAAAGAAAGTCATTTTACCAAAAGAAAACGAAAAAGATTTGGATGATATTCCTGATATTGTGAAAAAAGATTTGCAATTTGTCCTTGTTTCATATTTGGATGAAGTATTAGAACATGCATTGGTAGGGGAAAAACGATGAAAGTAACAAGTGCAGAAATTGTCATCAGCGCAGTGAAACCGGAACAATATCCTAATAATCATCTTCCTGAGTTTGCCTTAGCGGGCCGTTCAAATGTTGGGAAGTCTTCATTTATTAATAAAATGATTAATCGGAAAAACTTGGCGAGAACCTCTTCAAAGCCGGGAAAAACGCAAACGTTAAATTTCTTTCTTATCAATGAATCCTTTTATTTTGTCGATGTGCCTGGATATGGTTTTGCGAAAGTATCCAAAAAAGAACGTGAAGCATGGGGAAAAATGATAGAAACCTATTTAACGACACGCGAGCAGTTGCGCGCCGTCGTTCTTATCGTTGATTTGCGTCACGCACCAACAAAAGATGATGTGATGATGTATGAGTTTTTGAAGCATTATGAGATTCCAACGGTGATTATCGCGACAAAAGCGGATAAAATTCCAAGAGGAAAATGGCAAAAGCATGTAAAAGTCGTCCGTGAAACGTTAAACGTTGTTGAAGGCGACCCCGTCATCATCTTTTCATCGGAAACAGGACAAGGAAAAGACGAAGCATGGGCAGCTCTGCAGCAACGGATGTAAATAATAAAAAACACCAGTCTTGTATTTTAGATGAGGCTGGTGTTTCTATTTTATCAGGTGAACGTGACAGTATATTTTACCTTTTTTTTATAAATAATAAATATGTACCAACGATGATTAATCCAACAGGCCAGAATTTCCATAAAATAGAAATTCCGCTTTCAACGAAGTTAAACCATTGATTGATGCGGTTATAAAAAAGCAGGACGCATGAAAGAAGTAAAAAAAATAAGCCGTAAACAAATCCGGATTTTGTTTTTTGGGCATGGAGTAACATACCAATTGCAATAATCAATAAAAGCATTCCAATATTGTTTGGCCACACCTTAACATATTGCAGAAAATGAAAGTGGAGACCAAAACCAAACAAAATCGTTCCAGCGAAAATTTGTTGATATTCTTTGGCGTAATACGCTTGTCCAAGCAAAGCAAGACCGACAATCATCAATAATGTCGGCCAGCTTTGCAGGCTGCGCAGAAAGGGAAAATGAAGCTGTTCGCTGAGAAAATAAAGGCCAAATCCAATGAAAATAATGCCAGAGAAAATTCCTTGTTTTTTCATGGAAATCCTCCTCGTTCAAAATGCACTTGCCTTGATGAATGCGCGCTTTTTTGTTAAGGTACATATATGGGGATTAAAAAATCGGAGCCGAGCTAGACAATCAGAAAAGCGTAGGCGAGCGCCTAACGCCGTAAGGAAAATGTTCTTCCGACGAGAAATGCTTGCATTTCGACGGAGGAAGGTTATTTTCCACTAGCTGCGCCTGCGATTACTCGGCGCATGTCAGCGAAGATGTTGATTCAAGCAGTTGACACGTTGCGAGCCGAGCTAGACATCACCCACACTGTCTTCTAAAAGTTTACCATATAGTTTCAAATTGTGTTCACATTTTTTTCGCTAAATAAAGAAATAGACATGTTATAATAGAGAGAAGACGACAATGTACTCTTAGTTTTAGGGGGGTATGGGAAAGTGCATATTGTTGTTGTCGGCGTAAACTATAAAACGGCCCCTGTAGAAATTCGCGAAAAATTGACGTTTAGCGAAGCGGAACTAGCTGAAGCGATGAATATGTTAAAAGAGCAAAAGAGCATTCTCGAAAATGTCATTGTTTCTACGTGCAACCGTACGGAAATTTACGCCGTTGTCGACCAGTTGCATATTGGGCGCTACTATATAAAGTCGTTTTTAGCGGATTGGTTTCATCTTGATAAAGAAGTGTTTACTCCATATTTGAAAATATATGAAGATGAAGCGGCTGTCGAGCATTTATTTCGCGTCGCCTGCGGACTTGACTCGATGATTTTAGGAGAAACGCAAATTTTGGGGCAAGTTCGTTCAAGTTTTCTTCTTGCTCAAGAAGAAAATACAATCGGTACGATCTTTAAACAGTTGTTCAAGCAGGCGGTTACACTTGCCAAACGGGCTCATTCGGAAACGGAAATCGGCTCGAATGCTGTTTCTGTCAGCTATGCGGCCGTTGAGTTAGCCAAAAAGATTTTTGGTGATTTAAAATCAAAGCATGTGTTGATTTTAGGCGCCGGAAAAATGGGAGAATTAGCGGTACAAAACCTTTATGGAAGCGGCGTACAAAAAGTGACTGTCATCAACCGGACATTTGCGAAAGCAAAAGGTTTGGCAGAACGCTTTTCCGGACAGGCAAGGCCGTTTTCTGAGCTGCAATGTGCGCTTGTTGAGGCGGACATTTTAATCAGCTCTACCGGTGCGAAAAGTTATGTTATTACAAAAGAGATGATGAGCTGCGTTGAAAAAATGCGCAAAGGCCGTCCGCTTTTTATGGTCGATATCGCCGTTCCGCGCGATTTAGATCCGGCGTTGGCGGAATTGGAAAGCGTCTTTTTATATGATATTGACGACCTGCAAGGAATCGTTGAAGCGAATTTAGAGGAACGGAAAAAAGCAGCAGAACAAATTGAAATAATGATTGAAGCAGAGATTGTTGAGTTTCGTCACTGGCTCAACACGCTTGGGGTTGTGCCGGTCATTGCTGCTTTGCGTGAAAAAGCGCTGGCGATTCAAGCGGAGACGATGCAAAGTATTGAACGGAAGCTGCCGCATTTGTCAGAACGCGATCGGAAAGTATTAAATAAGCATACGAAAAGCATCATCAATCAACTGTTGCGCGACCCGATTTTGCGCGCGAAAGAGCTGGCGGCAGAGCCAAACGCAGAAGAGGCGCTTCAGCTGTTTATGAAAATTTTTAACATTGAAGAGGCAGTACAGGCGCAAAAAGAAAATGCTTATCGCATGAACGGTGATACAACAAGCAAACTATCGATCGAACCATCTCTGCAGTCTTAAGAGAGGAATTTAACGAATGTTAGAGATGAATATCACTAGATTATATGAGTTGTCGATTATTTTATATGCTTTGTCTGTGTTGCTATATTTTATAGATTTTCTTGACAATAACCGGAAGGCCAATCGTGTCGCCTTCTGGTTGCTTTCTATTGTTTGGGTTTTTCAAACCTTTTTTTTCGTTTTTCGAATTATTGAAACAGGAAGATTTCCAGTTCTTTCGATTTTTGAAGGGCTGTATTTTTATGCATGGGTGTTAATTACGTTATCGCTTATCATTAACCGCTTAATGCGCATCGATTTTCTCATTTTTTTTACGAACGTATTAGGCTTTTTGGTGTTAGCTATCCATACGTTCGCACCTGTGCAGCATCAATCTCCAGCTGTTGCGGAGCAGCTCGTTTCAGAGCTTTTAATGATTCATATTACAATGACCATTTTAGCATATGGCGCCTTTTCCCTTTCGTTTGTTTTTTCGCTGTTATATATCCTGCAATATAATTTGCTCAAACAGAAAAAATGGGGAAAAAGGCTTCTCAGAATAGAAGATTTAGCAAAGCTCGATCATATGTCCTATGTTTTAAATATTATCGGAATGCCTATGTTATTATTAGGGCTTATTCTTGGAGTAATTTGGGCTTATATAAAAATCGAGCAGTTTCATTGGTACGATGCAAAAGTGTTGGGCTCTTTCGCCGTTCTTGGCATTTACAGCTTTTATTTTTACAAACGAATTGTTAAGGAAGTTCAAGGAAAAGAAATTGCTCTTTTGAATATCGGCTCATTTTTATTTTTATTAATCAACTTCTTTTTATTCGGAAGTTTGTCGAGATTTCATTTTTGGTATTCATGATGGAGGAAAAAAATAATGCGGAGAATAATTGTCGGTTCGCGGCGGAGCAAGCTTGCATTGACACAAACAAATTGGGTGATCTCTAAGCTGAAAGAATTAGGAGCTCCGTTCGAATTTGAAGTGAAAGAAATCGTTACAAAAGGAGACCAAATTTTAAACGTTACATTGTCAAAAGTAGGCGGAAAAGGATTGTTTGTCAAAGAGATTGAGCAGGCGATGATCGAACGGGAAATTGATATGGCTGTACATAGTATGAAGGATATGCCTGCCGTATTGCCGGAAGGTCTCATCATTGGCTGTGTTCCGGTGCGCGAAGATCACCGTGACGTCATTATTTCGAAAAATCATCTCCCTTTTTCTGAACTGCCAAGCGGGGCGGTTGTCGGGACAAGCAGTTTAAGACGCTCCGCGCAATTGTTAGCGAAACGTTCCGATCTTGAAATAAAATGGATTCGCGGCAATATCGATACAAGGCTGGCGAAATTGCAAAACGAAGATTATGATGCGATTATTCTTGCCGCGGCTGGTTTGGCGCGGATGGGATGGACGAATGAAGTCGTTACGGAGTATTTATCGCCGGAGTTTTGTGTGCCGGCGGTTGGACAAGGAGCGCTTGCGGTCGAATGCCGGGAAGAAGATGTTGAATTATTAGAGTGGCTAAGGAAACTGAACGATGAACAGACGGAACGGGCCGTTACTGCAGAACGAGCTTTTCTTCATCAAATGGAAGGCGGCTGTCAAGTGCCGATTGCCGGCTATGCGTATATCAATGAAAACGATGCGATTGTATTAACCGCTTTAGTCGCGTCTCCTGACGGCAAAGAAATATATAAGGAGATCGTGACAGGAACGAATCCGAAAGAACTCGGGGCAAGGGCGGCTGAGCTGCTGGCAAAGCAGGGAGCAAAAGCATTAATTGACCGGGTCAAAGAGGAGTTAGAGCAGTAATGGTTGAGCGTCCGCTTTCTGGCAAAACGGTGCTTGTAACAAGGGGGAAAGAACAAGCGAAAGAGTTTTCTGAGCGGCTTATGCAAATGGGGGCTTCCCCGCTTGAAATTCCGCTTATTTCTTTTTCCTTGCCTCCAAACATTGAACCGATTAAGCAAATGCTCAAAGAAGTCAATCATTATGATTGGCTCATTTTTACAAGCAAAAATGGCGTCGATTTTTTCTTTCAGTTAATGGATGAAGCGTTTTTAAAAGAAAGGCTTCCGAAAATTGCTGTGGTCGGCAAAAAAACAGCGCAGGCGGTGAAAAAGAAAGGGCTGCAAGTTGCTGTTGTGCCGAAAGAATTTGTTGCCGAAGGGCTGATTGAGGCGCTAAAGCCGCTTATTAAGCCAAAGGAGCGCGTATTATTAGTAAAAGGAAACTTAGCCCGCCTGACTTTAAAACGGGCATTGGAAGAGATGGGAGCCGATATAACAGAGCTTATTGTTTATGAAACGAAGCTGAATGAAAGCGGAAAAGCACAATTGATTGAACTATTAATAAAGCAAAAAATCGATGTCATTACATTTACAAGCCCTTCGACGGTGAACAGCTTTATGCAAATGCTGGAAGGAATCGACTGGCGTCCGCTGCTTCAGCATTGTGCCGTTGCCTGCATCGGTCCCATTACGAAGCAAGCGGCTGAAGAAGCAGGGATAGAAGTACATATTTGTCCGGAAAACTATACGATTGATGATATGATAAAATCGATGGTTGTTTATTTTTCTGATAAGGAGGAATAAAAATGAAAGAGCTGCAATTTCGCCGTCACCGCCGTTTGCGGCAAACAGCCAATTTACGCGCCATGGTGCGCGAGACACATCTTCATGTAGAAGATCTTATTTATCCGATTTTCGTTGTTGAAGGCGAACAGGTAAAACAAGAAGTCGCTTCCATGCCGGGAGTTTATCAGCTTTCCCTTGACTATTTAAACGATGAAATCGCAGAGGCAGTAGAATTAGGCATTAAATCTGTTATCGTCTTCGGCGTGCCGAAAGAAAAAGATGAAGTCGGCTCGCAAGCCTATTGCGAGCATGGCATCGTGCAGCAAGCGATTCGCCAAATGAAAGCAAACTATCCAGAGCTTGTCGTTATTGCCGATACATGTTTATGTGAATATACAAGCCATGGTCATTGCGGTGTCGTTGAAAATGAGCAAGTGTTAAACGATCCGTCGCTTGAATTGCTTGTAAAAACAGCTGTCAGCCAAGCGAAAGCGGGCGCCGACATTATTGCCCCTTCTAATATGATGGACGGCTTTGTCGCGGCCATTCGCCAAGGATTGGACGAAGCCGGATTCGCGCATGTCCCAATCATGTCTTATGCAATCAAATATGCTTCCGCTTTTTACGGACCGTTCCGCGATGCAGCGAACAGTGCTCCGCAGTTTGGCGATCGCAAAACATATCAAATGGACCCGGCGAACCGTCTTGAAGCTTTTCGCGAAGCGGAATCTGATGTGCGCGAAGGCGCCGATTTCTTAATGGTTAAACCGGCGCTTGCTTATTTGGACATTATCCGCGACATGAAAAACCATTTCCACCTTCCGCTTGTCGCTTACAATGTGAGCGGAGAATATTCAATGATTAAGGCGGCGGCGCAAAACGGCTGGATTGACGAAAAAGCCATTGTGTTGGAAATGTTAACAGGAATGAAGCGGGCGGGCGCCGATCTTATTTTAACGTACTTTGCTAAAGACGTGGCTCGTTGGTTGAAGGAAAAATAAAGAGAGCGAAGGACGTTACGGTGTCTGAGCTGGACAATAAGAAACGTGCAAAAAGGGGTAGAAAAGATGCGTAGCTATGAAAAATCGAAGCAGGCGTATGCCGAAGCGGTAAAGCTATTACCAGGCGGCGTTAATAGCCCTGTCCGCGCATTTAAATCGGTGAAAATGGCGCCGATTTTTATGGCGCGCGGCAAAGGTTCAAAAATTTACGATATCGATGGCAATGAATATATTGATTATGTGCTCTCATGGGGACCGCTCATTCTTGGTCACGCCAATGACCGCGTTATTGAAGCGTTAAAAAAAGTGGCAGAAAACGGGACAAGCTTTGGCGCTCCAACGCTTATTGAAAACAAATTGGCAAAGCTTGTGATTGAGCGCGTTCCTTCCATTGAAATTATCCGGATGGTGAACTCGGGAACAGAAGCGACAATGAGCGCACTACGTTTGGCGCGCGGCTATACAGGGCGCAATAAAATTTTAAAATTTGAAGGGTGTTACCACGGACACGGAGACTCGCTGTTAATTAAAGCCGGTTCCGGTGTGGCAACGCTCGGTTTGCCTGATAGTCCCGGAGTGCCTGAATCAGTAGCACAGAACACCATTACCGTTCCTTATAACGACCTTGAAAGTGTAAAATATGCTTTTGAACAGTTCGGAGAAGATATTGCCGGAGTCATTGTCGAACCAGTAGCGGGCAATATGGGAGTGGTGCCGCCGCAACCAGGATTCTTAGAAGGATTGCGGGAAATTACGAAGCAATATGGTGCGCTCCTTATTTTCGATGAGGTCATGACGGGCTTCCGTGTTGACTATCACTGCGCACAAGGATATTTTGGCATTGAACCGGATTTAACATGTCTTGGCAAAGTCATTGGCGGCGGTCTTCCAGTCGGTGCTTACGGCGGAAAGGCGGAAATTATGGAACGAATCGCACCAAGCGGCCCGATTTATCAAGCGGGTACTCTTTCAGGAAATCCGTTGGCAATGACAGCTGGATATGAAACATTGATTCAACTGACACCGGAAACATATGAGCAATTTAAGAAAAAAGCGGACCGCCTTGAGGACGGTTTAAAAGCGGCGGCAACAAAATATGACATTCCGCATACAGTGACTCGTGCCGGCTCCATGATTGGTTTCTTCTTTACAAACGAAGAAGTGGTTAACTATGAAAAAGCGAAAACATCTGATTTAGACATGTTTGCTGCTTACTATCGCGAAATGGCTGAACAAGGCATCTTCTTGCCTCCGTCCCAATTTGAAGGCATGTTCTTATCGACAGAGCACACAGATGAAGATATCGAAAAAACGATTGAAGCAGCGGAAAAAGCGTTTGCGAAAATGAGAGGATAGTGAAAAGAATGCTGCGGCTGACTCATAAGTGGTTGAATTCCTTCGGGAACACCACCTTGAGTCGGCCTTCTTTTTTGCAGTTTTGTTCATATTCTTCTTTGATCGTTCATAAGTTTGTAATGTCATAGAAAAGTTTAGGTGATGGAACGGAAGGAGGAAAAGCTGTTGGAGCAATCATACTTGCGTTTTTCGATTGAGGAATCGGTTTGGTTTAAAAGGGGACAGGAAGTCTCTGAATTTATCTCGATTTCTTTAGATCCGATTATTTCTGTCGAAGAATATGAACAGTATATTACGATTCGTGGAGTTTTAGAGTTAAGCGGAGAGTATCAAATGGCTGAGGATGAGGAAGAGCGGGAATATTCGGATGGTTTAAGCGCGCATCGTCTCATCCAAGAAGTCATTATTCGCGAAGATGGTGTTAGTGAATTAATCCACCACTTTCCGGTTGATATTACCATTCCGAAAAATCGAATCGAAAGTTTAGAGGACGTATATGTAACGATTGAATCGTTTGATTACGATCTCGAAGAGCACGGACGGCTGTTGCTGACTGCAGATATTTCCATCAGCGGTATTTACTCCTCTTCTCAGCCAAGCGAGGCTAATATGGAAGAAAGCAGCGATGAGCTTGAAGTAGTACAACGAAGTGAAGAGTACGAAGAAACAATAAAAGAAGACGAAGAAAAACAGGAAGAGACAGAAGACCTGTTTGATCCTTTTGAAGTAATAGCACGCAAGGAAGCCTATCAGGAAAATATCGAAGAGATGGATGAAGAACTTGACGAAGATCGAGAGGCTGTACCAATGCATGTTGAATTAAAAAGCAGGAAGGAAGAAGTTTTGGAAACGGAAACGAATGAGGCAGTAAATCATGAACAACAAATAGAGATATCCCAAGCAGAAAAGAAAGTATCAAAGCGAAATGAAAATGCCCTTTATTTAACAAAAATTTTTGCCAAAGAAGAGCACCAAGATTTTTCAAGATTAAAAATTTGCATCGTTCAACAAGGTGATTCGCTCGATAAGATTGCCGACCGATATGATGTGTCTGTACAACAGTTGCTGAGAGTCAATAAACTCGAACATGAGTCAGACATATATGAAGGGCAGCTTTTATATATACCGGTGTCAGTGGTAAGCAAGACATGAGGGAAACAATGATTGAGGCTGTCCCAAAAGCAAAGTGTCAGATCCCGCAATACAATATCAATGAACGGCATATTGTGAAATGTATGTGAGGTCATATAATTGGGTCAGCCCCTTCTTTTTTATGATGAGGGGAGTGTCCTGATTGAATCATCAGCTCCTTGAGCAATATCGCCCTATTTTGCAGCAATATCGTTTACAAGCCGATTATATTGAAGACTATGGAAAAACGAAAAAAATTTATACACGGGCAGGTGTTTTTGCATTAAAAGAACTGTCGATGCCTCAACAGCTGCAGACGATTCACAATGCTTATCGTTTTTTTGCAAAAAAGGCAATTCCGCTTTTCCTAGCGCATAACGGCCATCCATTTGTTGCTTACAGAGGGCGGTATTATTATTTAATGCCTTGGATTTCCGATGAAGCGAAAGAAGAAAGACATGAGCGGCATTTGCCATTGTTTCGCGACCTTGCGCAAATTCATCAAACATCATTAAAAGAGGTAGAAATAAACGAAGAAGCATTAACGAATTATTATAACTCCATTAAAGAGCGGCAGGAAAAGCAAAGGGAGTTTTTACAATCATATATTGAAACGTGTGAAAATGAATGGTACATGTCGCCGTTTCAGCTGCAGTTTTGCACCTATTTCCATGAAACGATGCAAGCATATTGGTTTGCGCAAACCCAGCTTGAGAACTGGTATGAAAAAATGAAGGAAACAAAGAAATGGCGCGTTGCTGTTGTTCATGGAAACGTTTCTTTATCTCATTATGTATATGCCGAAAAAGGAAATGGTTATTTTTTGAGTTTGGAGCGCTCTCACATTGCGCCGCCGCTGTCGGATCTTCTTCATTTTTTTCAGAAATATTTACGGACGTATCCGATCATGTGTGATGAATGCGTCAATTGGTTTATTGAATATGAGCAAGCTTTTCCTGTTCAAGAAGAGGAAACCGCTCTGTTTTTAAGCTATTTAGCCGAGCCGGAAATGATTTACCGAATGGTTCATCAGTATGTAAACCAATCAAAAAAAATGGATGAACGCCGGCAAGTTTCGCAGCTGCAAAAGGCATATTGGTTCATGAAAAACAGCGAATATTTCATTATGCGCCTGACTGAAATCGAAGAGAAAAAGAAAGCACAAGAAGAATCCCATGCATCGTCATAGCCGCATGGGATTTTTTTATATCCATTCCAAATGGAGGGCAAAGGCAAGTAAAACGAAAACGGCCAGCAAAAAGACATCAAACGTCGTCGGAAAAAAAATCGTGCGTATTGCTTGAAAAATCGTAAGCGGAATAATGATTTGGGCACAAACGGCGCGGACCTGCCGAAGCCAAGGCGGCCATGAATATGGATTGTATCTTCTTTTCATTTTTTCCCTCCTAAACGTAGTAGGGTGCTGCTATTACTTTATGAAAAAAATAAAGATAATGTGATGTGTTTGTAACAAAAATGATGTGATTAGAATAAATAAATAAAAACTTGGCAAAGATTATTGACGATGTAAATATTTTTTCGGTAGTATATTGACAGATACACGGAAAAAGCGAAGACAGGGAAGAGTACGGCGAATAACGCCTTCAGAGAGAGAAATCATTAGCTGCGAGATTTCTCAGGATCGTTATCGCTGGAAGGTCGCCCTTGAGCTGCTTCTTTGAACAGTAATCGACTTAGTAGAAGAAGCCGGCTGCAGCCGTTATTGGATGAAGTGCTTAAGCAATAGGGAGGAGTATACCCTTTTGCTTAGGAAAAAAGGTGGTACCGCGAAAGTTCACTCCTTTCGTCCTTTTGGATGAAGGGAGTTTTTATTTTTACGATAGGAGGGAAAAAAGTGGAAACAAAAGAAATAACAATGTCGACAAAATATGACCATAAAGCAGTCGAAACGAACCGCTATCAATGGTGGCTTGAAGGAAAATTTTTCGAAGCGACAGGAGACAACAGCAAACAGCCGTTTACAATCGTCATTCCACCGCCAAACGTAACAGGAAAGCTGCACTTAGGCCACGCGTGGGATACAACGCTGCAGGATATTATTACGCGCATGAAGCGCATGCAGGGCTATGATGTATTATGGCTCCCGGGCATGGACCATGCCGGCATTGCGACGCAGGCAAAAGTAGAAGAAAAGCTGCGCAATCAAGGGCTTTCCCGTTATGATTTAGGCCGGGAAAAATTCATTGAAGAAACATGGAAATGGAAAGAAGAATATGCCGGCCACATTCGCGAGCAATGGGCAAAGCTGGGTCTCGGGTTGGATTATACGCGTGAACGTTTCACGTTGGATGAAGGCTTGTCAAAAGCGGTTCGCGAAGTATTCGTATCGCTTTACAAAAAAGGGCTTATTTACCGCGGCGAATACATTATTAACTGGGACCCGGTAACGAAAACAGCGCTGTCTGATATTGAGGTTGTTTATAAAGATGTTCAAGGGGCGCTTTATCATATGCGCTATCCGCTCGCTGATGGTTCCGGCTACATTGAAGTAGCGACGACTCGTCCGGAAACGATGCTGGGCGATACAGCGGTAGCGGTTCACCCGGAAGATGAGCGCTATAAACATTTAATCGGCAAAACGGTGATTTTACCGATTACAGGACGCGAGATTCCAATTATCGCTGACGAGTACGTTGATATGGAATTCGGTTCGGGGGCGGTGAAAATTACGCCGGCTCATGACCCGAACGACTTTGAAATCGGCAACCGTCATAACTTGCCGCGCATTCTTGTCATGAACGAAGACGGCACGATGAACGAGCAGGCGATGCAATATCAAGGATTAGACCGTTTTGAGTGCCGCAAGCAAATCGTCAAAGACTTGCAGGAACAAGGCGTTCTTTTCAAAATTGAAGAACATGTACACTCTGTTGGGCATAGTGAGCGCAGCGGGGCGATTGTTGAACCATATCTTTCAACGCAATGGTTCGTAAAAATGAAACCGTTAGCGGAAGCGGCAATCCAGCTGCAAAAAACAGACGGAAAAGTAAACTTTGTGCCGGAACGGTTTGAGAAAACGTATTTACATTGGCTTGAAAATATCCGCGACTGGTGCATCTCACGTCAATTATGGTGGGGTCACCGCATTCCAGCTTGGTATCATAAAGAAACAGGCGAAGTATATGTGGACCATGAGCCGCCTGCGGATATCGAAAACTGGGAGCAAGACCCGGATGTATTAGATACATGGTTCAGTTCGGCATTATGGCCGTTCTCGACAATGGGCTGGCCTGACAAAGAGTCTGACGACTACAAACGTTACTATCCGACAGATGTATTAGTAACAGGATATGATATCATCTTCTTCTGGGTATCGCGCATGATTTTCCAAGGTCTTGAATTTACAGGAACACGACCATTTAAAGACGTATTAATCCACGGACTAGTCCGCGATGCGCAGGGGCGGAAAATGAGTAAATCGCTTGGCAACGGCGTCGATCCGATGGATGTCATCGATCAATACGGAGCCGACTCACTCCGCTACTTTCTGGCAACAGGAAGCTCACCTGGTCAAGATTTGCGCTTCAGCACAGAAAAAGTCGAAGCGACATGGAACTTTGCGAACAAAATTTGGAACGCTTCCCGCTTTGCATTAATGAACATGGGCGGCCTAACATATGAAGAAATTGATTTAACAGGCGAAAAATCGGTTGCCGATAAATGGATTTTAACGCGTCTCAACGAAACGATTGAAACGGTAACAAAGCTGGCTGAAAAGTATGAGTTTGGTGAAGTCGGCCGCGTGCTTTATAACTTCATTTGGGACGATTTATGCGACTGGTATATTGAAATGGCGAAATTGCCGCTATACGGTGATGACGAAGCGGCGAAGAAAACGACCCGCTCCGTTCTTGCGTATGTGCTTGACAATACAATGCGTTTGTTACATCCATTCATGCCGTTTATTACCGAGGAAATTTGGCAGCACTTGCCGCATGAAGGTAAGTCTATTACAGTAGCGAAATGGCCGGAAGTCCGTCCTGAATTGACAGATAATGAAGCAGCAGAAGAAATGCGTCTGCTCGTTGATATCATTCGTGCGGTACGCAATATTCGCGCGGAAGTAAATACGCCGTTAAGCAAGCCGATTAAGCTGCACATTAAAGCAAAAGATACCGTCATTCAGGCGACGCTTGAAAAGAACCGCGCTTATATTGAGCGCTTCTGCAACCCAAGCGAGCTTATCATCGGCACAGATATTGCAGCAACAGAAAAAGCGATGACGGCTGTTGTTACCGGAGCAGAGCTCAGCCTGCCGCTTGAAGGGCTGATCAATATTGAAGAGGAAATTAAGCGCCTTGAAAAAGAACTGGAAAAACTTAATAAAGAAGTCGAGCGCGTTCAGAAGAAATTAAGCAATGAAGGCTTCCTCGCGAAAGCCCCTGCGCATGTCGTTGAAGAAGAACGCAAAAAAGAAAAAGATTACATCGAAAAACGCGAAACGGTACGTGCCCGCATTGCCGAATTAAAAGGATAGACAACCGCTTCATAAGTCATTTATGATGAAGACGAATCCATTTGTTTTGGGTTCGTCTTCATTTCTTTTATAAGCAAGGAAGCAATTTTTATATAGATAATAAAGAGGAGGAGATTTTTATGATTCGTACATACGCTGAAGCAGTCGAATGGATTCACGGCCGTTTATCTTTCGGCATTAAGCCGGGATTGAAACGAATGGAATGGATGATGGAGCGTCTCGGGTATCCACAGCGCCGCATCAAAGCGATTCACGTTGCCGGAACAAATGGAAAAGGCTCAACCGTTTGTTATTTGCGCCATATTTTGCAGGAAGCAGGCTATTCCGTTGGTACATTTACCTCACCGTATGTCGAGCAGTTTAATGAGCGAATCAGCGTAAACGGGACACCGATTCGTGATGAAGAAATTGTTGAACTGGTCAACGTCATTAAGCCGCTCGTTGAAGAAGTGGAACAAACAGAGCTAGGGGCGCCGACCGAATTTGAAGTGATTACGGCGATGGCGATGTACTATTTCGGAAAAATGAACATTCAAGATGTGGTTATTTTCGAAGCGGGGCTTGGCGGCCGTTTTGATTCAACAAACGTGATTTATCCGATTATCTCCGTGATTACCAATGTCGGTTTTGATCATACAAATATACTGGGAGATACTTTAGAAAAGATTGCTTTTGAAAAAGCGGGAATCATAAAAGCGGGAGTGCCTGTCATTACTGGAGCCGAGCAGGAAGAAGCGCTGCAAGTCATTTTTGAAAAAGCAAAATCGGTTAAAGCGAAAGCCTATGTTTTAGGCAAAGATTTTGAGATTAAAGATTATGAAGCAATGGAAAACGGTGAACGGTTTTCCGTAGATACGTTATTTTCCAAATATAGAGATTTAACGATTTCCATGCTTGGTTTCCATCAAGTGAAAAATGCCGCACTCGCTGTGATGACCGCGGATTATTTAAAAACGTATTATTCATTTATCATCGAAGAAGAGGCGTTAAGAAGCGGACTGGAAAAAGCAACATGGATCGGCCGGTTTGAAAAAATTTGCGACAAGCCAACGGTGATTATTGACGGGGCGCATAATGTGGAAGGAATTAACAGCCTCGTTGAGACGGTAAAAACGCACTACCCAGACAAAAAAATTCATGTAATGTTCAGCGCCTTAAGCGACAAACCGCTCGAAAACATGATTCAGCCGCTTGCCGATATCGCTGAAACGATTACGTTTACGTCGTTTGATTTTCCAAGAGCGGCAAAGGCGGAGGAGATGTATGAGAAGTGTAAACATGAGAATAAAGCATTTAACGAAGACTGGAAACAAGTTGTCAGCGGGAAAAAGAAAGAAATAGCGAACGAAGATGTTTTACTCATTACCGGATCACTTTATTTTATCTCAGAAGTAAGATCTTTTATGTTATAACGAGCAGTTAAGAATATATAAATTTTTAATAAACTGTACAAATTATAAAACAATTGTAGGGGAAATTTTTGATATAATAGTAATAAAGTAGTATTCCTGAAATCTTAGATGAATGATTAAATATAGATTTCAATAGAAAAGGGGGGAGAGGGGGATGCAAATAAGATTAAGCAAACTTTTTAGTCTGTTTTTGATTTTTGTCATTGTGCTTAGTTCGTTGCTGTTTAATGGAGATACAATCGTACAGGCGCAAGAGAACAAAACCGGGGGCATTGAGGAAGTTAATGAACATGTGATTAGAGGATGGGCAACGTCTCCAGGAGAAGGGAATGGAGGCGGAAACACAATTGAATTTTTTATCGTTAAAGTGAAAATTAAAGGTAACAGTGCCTCTGAAGAAAGTTATCGCGTGGAGGCAACTGAAGCTCCTTCCGACAAAGGAGAGAAAAAGTATACGTTTTCCCTCGATATGACAGGCAAATGGCCTAAAAGCAGCAACCCTAATGTCACTTATGAAATTGAAGTAGATGCGTATAGAATTGTAGGGAATAGAAAAGAAGAAAAATATTTCACCTTTCCTACTCCAGCGTATGAATATCAAAAAGGAACATCAAATGTGAATAACCCTTCACTGGATTTTACAGTATCTGCTTCACAAAGCGAATATGCGAAACCGTTAAATGAAGATGCCCAAGGAAGGCTCGACGTTACATTAACCCCCCAAGGAAGAATCGACAGCATTGTCCGCCCGCCGATTGATGTTGTCTTTGTGTTTGACATATCAGGCTCAATGGATGAATTAGGAAGCAATCCGATGAAGTTTCAAAGTGCTAAACAAGCGCTCAACTCGGCAGTAGACTATTTCAAAGCAAATGCAAATCCTAACGATCGATTTGCCCTCGTTCCTTTTTCTAGTAATGTTCAATACAATAATGTCGTACCATTTCCTAGTGGAACATACGACGTCAAACAGCATTTAGATCGTATTGCGGCCACAGCGAAGGCTCTTCGTGCTAATGGTGGAACGAACTATACGCAAGCACTGCAAAATGCTCAATCGTTTTTTAACGATCCAACCCGTAAAAAATATATTATTTTTTTAACGGATGGAATGCCGACGGTTTCTAAAGCGAAGGAACGAGTTACGTATGAAGTTTGTGAAGGAATATGGTGGTGGAAGCAATGTCATGAAGTAACAGAGGATTTAGATGTTGAATATGTACTGTACGCTGACGGAAGAACAGCAGATCGAACCGTTTATTATCCAGATGGAAAGCAAACAACCACATATCGTAGTTCTACAACTTATAAAAATTTTCAAGAAAAAATCCGTACTCATGGAATTAATGTTGCCAAAGATATTGGAATAAACAATATTGCGCTTTATTCGATCGGCTTTGGTAACAATGAAGAAGTCGATATGAATTATTTAGAGAAATTATCGTCGATGACAGGCGGTCAGGCGAAACAAGGAACACCTCAAAATTTAACGGAGATTTTCCAGCAGTTTTCGAAACTGGCAACCGACCCAGTGTTAAGCGGAACAGTGAAAATTCCGTTAAAAGCGTTTAACGGAAAAGTACAGATTGTTGAAAACGAAAACGTTTGGCTTGATGACGCAAAAGAAAATGCGTATGTCACCTTTAACATCAGTTATAAAGTCGGGCAGCCGGCACCGCCACCTGTGAACATTCCCATTCCTGTCTTATTTAAAGAAAAAGGAACGTATACGTTCAATATAGAAATGACATATCGTGATGTGTACGGAGCGTTGCAGCCGACAAAGACAAAATCGGTTACCGTTGTTGTAAAAGATGAAGTTCCTCCTTCGTTTACAGGCAATGTTCGTTTACAAGGAATCACAAGGGATGTAAGCGACTTAATCAAATACGGAAGCGGCAATGGAGATTCCAATCGTTTTACTGCTCAATATTCATTAACGGCTGTTGGATATGTGGGAAGTGGTGTTACTGGTAACTTAAGCAATATTAAAATCATTCAACCCCTTCCTGAAGGAATTACCGTGATTCCTTCATCCAATGTGACCGTTTATAGCAATAATGGTATAACGTATGCCGAAATCGCTTTTCTGAACACGAATATCGATTATACGAAACTAAATAGCGCCAATCTTACAGCTAGCTTAACGTTGCAAGCGGATTGGGCAATGGAAAACATGCAATTGCCACAGGCAAAAGTTTCATTTACGGATAGTAAGTATGGCACTCGCACTTCTACATTGCCGGTAGCCCCGCAATTCATCGGCATGAAAGTACGTCTATTAGAATTTCCTGACATTTATTACGAAGGAGACATCCGCGGACTTGTTTCAAAATGGCAAGCCTCGTCAGCAAGTACGAATTTACTTGCGACAACAAAGCATCCGAACGACTACGGTCTGCTGATGCTGCCAATCAAATCGTTGGAATTCAAACCAAATAGTAAGGATTTGGTGATTATCGTTACGTATAAAAATGATCAAATCGTTGAATTGAATTTAACTCCTCGGCTGAAAATTTTTACAAACGATGGACGGGAAATAGCGAGCGGCTCTGTTGTCACGGAAGCGACAAAAGTGCGTGTAGTCGGCTTAGTGGCGGGTGAAGGTGTATCGTATGAGTATCGAGTGGAAAATGCTAAACAAGATGCGAGCTGGAAGCCGTTAAGTGCACCTTATGAAATACCAATTACCTTCGATGGGGATTCTGTTATTTTCGTCAAATCAAAAGGCGGTTTTACAAAAGGAGACGGTATTGCAACTGTTGAAATAACCTATCATAAACTCGTCAACCAAATCGTATTAGGACCGTATAAAAATGAAATGAATGTAAACGAAGTGCAGACGCTTCAAGCAACGGTCTTACCTTCTGATGCAACGAATAAAAATGTCCGATGGTCATCAAGCAATCCATCTGTTGCATCAGTGGAAAATGGCGTTGTAACTGCGCTGTCACCAGGAAATGTGACAATTTATGTTGAAGCGTTAGATGGCAGCGGTGTGACGGCAACAGCGAATATCACTGTCGTTGACCCGACGGTGCCGTTAGAGAGCATCCAATTTAAACAACCGTCGTTAAATTTAAATATTGGTGAACGGATACGTGTTGCTTCATTGCTACAGTTTAATCCGTTCGACGCAACGAACAAACAGCTGGCGTCCGTATTGTCTTCTGATTCGCAATATGTCGAAATAAAGAAAGAAAATGGCGAATGGTACATTTATGCGAAAGATTACGGATATGCAACAGTAACGGCTGTTGCTGAGGAGAAACAGCCATCTGGTCAAGAAATAAAAGATTCGATTGTCATTATTGTTACGAAATCCGGAAACAGTTCCGACGGAGGCAACAATGGAGGAAATAACGGAGATATGCCAAGGGGAAGATGGTGACAAAAATAAAGAGGCTTGATCCAATAAGTGTCTGCCCCCTACGTGATTGGGACTGTCTCATAAGGGTCTGACCTCACGCGTGTTTCACAATATATAGTTCATTGATCCAACATGATGTCCTATATATTGTGCTGCGGGGTCTGACCCTGGAGCTTTTGAGACAGCCTTTTTATTCCATTACAATTTCATCAGGAATGACTTGCAAATAATCCACAACAGGCAAGGCATCAATGCGTTTTAGCAGCACTTTTTTATCATACTTTACGTTGAATCGGGAATATTTTCCCGTTTGGAGGTTCGGCTGATTTCCGTCGCCGGCCATCCGTTTTAAATCTTCTTCATTTCCCGCTTGTCCGCCGCGAATGGCGTTAATCTCTAAATGGTTGCGGGCAAACAATCCTCCTTCAATATAAAACAAGGAGCCTACACCGTACAGTTTCGCGTTTTCATGCGTATAGAAAAATGCTTTCAGCGGTTTAATTGTATTTGTATTGTCAGTTACTTCTCCTTTAAAGTCATCCGGCTCATTCATATTCGGAAAATTTTTAAATTCGTTAATGCGCGTAATCGTCAAATCCTCCCCCGATAACAGCACGAGCTGCTTATCATTGTTGTCGGCGCCGAAAATATTCACATTGGAAATAAACGATTGTCCATTTACATAAATGACGGAATCAAAAATAAAATCATCGTCTTCATTTTTATTTAAATCATCATTTCCGAGTATGAACAAATCTCCGTTTGTGATGATATTTCCGCGCACAGTGAAAGGCCGATTATTTGTAACGAATTTCGTGTTTCCGTACACAAAGACATTTCCGGTGCTTTGGCTCGCTGTAAAGCTATCGTTTGAAGAGTTTTCTTCACCGATTTGAAAATCTGTATAATTAATAATTTCAAGATTTCCGCCAATGATCATGCTGTTTTTTACGAATCCCTTTTTTACAGAAGAGGAATGATTTCCTCTAAAATTGGCAATCGTCACATCGCCTGTTGCATATAAATTGCCAATCTCCAAATCGCCGTAATTCGTAATGGTAATATCTCCGTTTACAATTAAACTAGGGATTGTTAACGAACGGGTATTGCTTAAAATCGCATCTCCATCTATTTTTAAAGGCTTTGATAATTCGAGATTGGAAGTGTTAGACAGTTTCATCGACTGACCGGGATTTTTCCACTTTAAAACCGTCATTGGCGTAACTGGAAGGTCTTTTAAGTCAACCGTATCTGCATCATCATCATCATCAGAAAGCGGCAAAAGCGTCGGCTGTGATGTCGAAAAGAAATCGGTTATATAGCTGTTAAAATACGTTGTAAAGTTCTCGTCACTGTATTGGAGCGTTCCATCTATTTTTTGCAGCAATTCATCAGCTTGTGTATGAAATGTTTTTGGGAAGTTTACATCAATAAAATCGCTATGATTTTTTAATGTAGGAACTTTTTGGTTGTAAAAGTGATCAGCGGTTAATACAGGCTGCAAATCTCTTCCTTGCGAATAAACATCGCCGAAAATTGAAGGATACGGTGTTGGAATTTCTAGCCATTCATCATTAGGTGTACAAAACTTATTAGTTGGGCAAAACTTTGCATTTTGCGAGATTTTTAAATCGTTAGCGAATACATTCCCGAGAATGTTCGGCGATCCGTTAATCTCCAATCCTGCATTGCTTCCTTCCCCTGCCGAACCGATGGCATACTGTAAAAAGCTCGGTGTAGGCGAGAGAATAACGTTTCTTTTAAATGTCCGCTCAATCTTTTTGTCCGGGTCTTGAACAGTTAAGCGAATTTCTAATACTCTTGTAAATTGCGTTTCCTTATCAATGTTGTATTCAGGATAATGAATGTCGCTGCTAATAACTTCAATGCGTAACGATTTTACAATAGGATTCGTTTTGTAAGCTTGTTCAAGCTTATCGATCACGTTGTGAAGATTCACATCAAAAGACGCATTCACTCTTCCGTTTACTTTTGTTAGATCAATTTTATACATCGGATCGGGATCTTTTAACGCTATCTTTAAATCAGCAATCATTTCTTCCATCAGCTTCCGGGCTTGATAGATGACATCTACGTCGGTTTTTCTTATTTCTGTCCGCAGTGAACCTCCAATGGTCGCTGAAAGAATAGCCAGTCCAAGCGTCATAAAAATGAGCGCCACAAGCAATACGGTAATTAAACTTGAGCCTTTTTCAGTCTTTATCATTTTTATCACCTTTAAAACCCAAAATGACTTTCCAGATTTAACACTTTCTTTGTTCTTTCATGTGATGCACGTAAATGAATATTAATCAGTGCCTGTTTACATTTTCCGTTGTCTTCTGTTTGTGAGCAATCGAAAGTAATAGAAGAATTTTTAAAATCTGCCTTTGTGTCGATAATGGTTTCATCAATTTGAATTTTGTAGGCTCCATCTTCTGTTTCGACAATTTTAATTTCTTTCATTTCGCTGCTGTTTTTCGTTGCTTCTTTATTTACATCTATCATATCGTTGTATTTCTCAATTCCGACATATTTGCTGTCTTCGACTCTGATACAAGTTCCTTGTGGTGCATTAGGGCAATATTCAATATAATCAAAAGGGATCGAATACAGTTCATTCATAATCATCGTGACAACGTAGTCGGCGTCATCGCGCAGCTGCCCTTCAACAGCGATTTGCTCGTACAATTTAAGCCCTGTAATGAATACTCCGTAAATCGTTGAAAGAGTGATTGCGGAAATAACGAGTGCCGCCAAAACTTCTATTAAAGTTAAACCTTTTTCGTCAAATAACAGAAATTTAGCGAATGTCTTCACTTGTCAAAACCCCCTTTAACTGTGTGGATTGTTCGATGTTGCCATGCTTCCACGTTACTTTGACAACGAGAGGAATAAAATAATTGGCGTAATCACTGTTATTGTTTTTAGGGGGCTCTGTTTCAATTGTAACATTGTATTTTCTGTCATTAATTTGTATGTCGCTGCAGCCAGAAAGTGGGGAAGTATTCGAATCGATTAAAGTGTACCGAGCGCTTCCGTTATGTTCACAGACTAAAAGTTGAAGCTGACCGTTATTGCCTAAACTTGCAAATTTTTCTTTGATTTCGATGAAATTTTGTTTTTCCATATACATTAATGCATTCCGCGCGACATTAATTCCAATCGTTTTATCTTCGTTCAAAACCGTGTATAAATACGCTTGTTTAAACAAAGTCATGACGCCAAGCATCACAATTCCCAAAATCGTAATGGATAACATCGTTTCAATTAACGTTAAACCTTTATCATTTTTTAGAAATTTTGTCATAGGCATTTGCATACCCTTCTTTCAAAATATGTAACTTTATTATACAATATGTTAGAGTCGAAAATGGTTTGATTTATGTTGAATTTTTGTGGAATTTTACATATAACCGGTGAGGTTTCCCGAAGAGGGGTGATAGATTGAAGCCGTTTTTATTTGCGTTTGCTGCGCTTATTGTTCTCATCCCTATTTTATTTGTCTTACCGCTCGGTTTCAATCGGCGCGGAAAGCTGATCATTGTTGTTGTTTCGTTCTGTTTAGCCTCTTTTGGTTTATTGGCAAAATCGATATTGCCGCTTTGGCAAGTCGCCTTGCTATTACTGCTGTTGGCGCTGCCCGTTGCGTATTTGCTTGATAAGCGGCTCGGCCATCTCTTATATGCTGCACAAGAACAAGAGGCAGAAGATGATTTAGCACAAATTTTCGCTCCATCATTATCATCTGTAGAAAGCGGAGAAGCTGAAGAAAAAACAATTGTAGAAGAACAGATGAATGATGACGGGCAGCCTATTAAAGATGCAACCGCAGAACCGGTACCGGCTTTACCTGCCATTGATATGACAGAATCACAGTTAGAAAGTGAACAACAAAATGATTCGGCAGAAGAAAAATGGCCTGTTTTTGAAGATGATGACCGAGATGATCATATAGAAGTTGATGAAGAAATTCAGTTTCTCGAGAATCGTTTGCAATGGCTGGAACCATCATCCGAACCGCTTGCGAATTATGATAAAGAAGGAGATGATATCGCTAGTCATCTGAGTGAAATAGAAACATGGCTTTTGGAGGAAGAGAAAAGAGAATCAGTTCATGAGGAAGCCGTTACGAATGGGGCCATTGAAAGTGCAAACTCAAATGACATGAACGTGTCTGAATCCGAGACATTTATCGGAGAATCTGCTATTTTAGCCGATAATGATTTCATTCCGGAATTGAATTTTGAAGATGATCGAACACATATGGACGTTGAGCAGCAAGATGAAGAGCACTTGGATAAAGGAGATGTTTTAACTGTGAAAGAGCATGGTGGAATCTCAAGTGCGGTTGTTGATAAGCGGCTTCATAAGTAAAGGAGGCGTTTTTCTGTGAGAAATAAAGCTGTCGTGAAGTTATTTCTTGTCATCGTTTTAAGTACAACGTATTTAATCAGTTTCTCACAAATCGGCGCCTTTGCTTATGAGTCTATTTTTCTTAAACATAATCGGTTTGCTGAAGGCACAATGATCGGTTCAGTGGATGTTTCCGGTTTATCAAAAAAAGAGGCAATCAATAAGATTGTTCAACATGTGAATGAGTGGAAAGCTGTCCAACGCATGACGATTGCCTACCAAGAAAGAAAGGAAGCCATTCCCGCGGACCTTTTTGCATTTCAAATTGAACAAAGCATTGAGCAGGCTGTAGATGGACAGAAGTCACAGCTTTTTGTTGGACTGGATGAAAAGCAATTACATTTTCTTATTTCGAGAGTGGTCGGGGAAAACTTCATTTCATTGTTTGATATCGAACGGCTAAAACATGACATAATTGAAACGGCGGCTGCATTGAAAGCCAATCTTGGACCGCTTGAAATGGCTGATTATGTCATCAAAGAGCAAGGCATCGGACAAAAAATCATAAGTGAAGCGGTAATTACGAATTTACAAGGCAATCATTCGGAAGTTTTAGCGTGGATTTCTAAACATCCGACGATTGAAATTAAAGAGAAAAGCCAGTTTTCCCTAGCAAACTATTTTAAGGAGCAAAGCGATTCGCTTTCTTCTGAAGGGATGAGCCTAATCGCTTCCGCTATTTATCAAACCGTTTTGCCGACAAATTTTACAATTATGGAACGGCATACAAGCAGAGAATTACCAAACAGCATTCCGATTGGCTATGAAGCGAAAGTCGATCAACAAAACAGAGATTTTATTTTCTATAATCCAAACTCAAGCTCATATACTCTAGAGCTGCAAGCGCTGAATAAAGGTTTTAAAGTTGCTTTAAAAGGATTGCCGTTTGTCAATAAATATGTGATTAAGCTGGACGAAGTTGAATATTTCGAGCCGAAAACGATTATTCAATACAGCCCGGCATTACAGCCGAATGAAACAAGATTGAAGCAAGAAGGAAAACAAGGAATGTTAGTGAAAGTAAAGAAACAAGTTTATGACGAACAGAATCACTTGCTGAAAACAGAGCTTATTGCCGAAGATTTTTATCCTCCGGTGCATAAAATTGAAATTCATGGATTAGATATTGGCATCAGCACGGAAAGCGGAGTGACGAATTCAGAAAATGATTCGATGCTAAATAATAACAACGGGCAAAATGAACAACAAAAAACGGCTCCAACTGACGATGGAAATGAAAGTATCCATCAAGACAGTACACAGGACAGTTCGACAGATAATCAAGGTGAAATTTATGAAAAGTAGGGATGATCGTGAAGCAGCGACAAGAGCGAAAACGGTTAGGTGATTTGTTAGTTGAAGCTGGATTGATTACGCCGGAGCAATTGCAGGAGGCGCTAAAAGAGAAAGCGCCGGGTCAAAAGCTCGGAGATGCGCTCTTGCAGCGCGGATATATTACGGAACAACAGTTAATTGAAGTGCTCGAATTTCAATTGGGCATTCCTCATGTCAGTTTATATCGTTATCCGATTGACCCGAAGCTGACAAATCTTGTCCCAAAGGAATTTGCGAAGCGCCATATGGTCATGCCGTTAAAAGCGGAAGGAGACCGATTGCTTGTGGCAATGGCCGATCCGATGGATTTTTTCGTCATCGATGATTTACGCCTTTCGACTGGGTTTCATATTGAGACCGCGATTGCTTCAAAGGACGATATTTTGCGCGCGATTAACAAATATTACGACATCGACGAGTCGGTGGAAGATTTTTTACGAATGACTCCGGTGCCTGAAACGGTTGAGGAAGAACGGGTGATCGAAGAAGACTCGCCGATTGTCCGCCTTGTCAATCAAATTTTACAATTAGCAGTCGAGCAACGGGCAAGCGATATTCATATCGACCCGCAAGAAACAAAAATATTGATTCGCTATCGCGTTGACGGAGTGTTGCGTACCGATCGCGCGCTGCCAAAACATATGCAAAGCGTATTAACGGCTAGAATCAAAATTTTGGCAAACATGGATATAACCGAGCACCGCATCCCGCAAGACGGCCGGATTAAAATCAACTTAGACTTCCATCCGATTGATTTGCGCGTTTCTACGTTACCGACGATTTATGGAGAAAAAATTGTGATGCGCGTCCTTGATTTAGGGGCGGCGCTTAATGATATTCATAAACTGGGATTTAATAAATTAAATTTGCAGCGGTTTACCGAACTGATTGAAAAACCAAACGGAATTGTCTTAATTACCGGGCCGACCGGTTCTGGGAAATCGTCTACTCTTTATGCGGCATTAAATCATTTAAACAGTGAAGAAGTCAACATTATTACAATTGAAGATCCCGTTGAATATCAGTTGGAAGGAATTAACCAAATTCAAGTAAATCCGAACGTTGGGCTGACGTTTGCCCAAGGATTGCGCTCCATTTTGCGGCAGGACCCAAATATTATTATGGTCGGGGAAATTCGTGACAGGGAAACGGCGGAAGTCGCGGTTCGCGCTGCCCTCACTGGACATTTAGTGTTAAGCACGCTTCATACAAATGATGCATTAAGCACTGTCACGCGGCTCATTGATATGGGGATTGAACCGTTTCTTGTTGCTACTTCTCTTAACGGGGTTGTTTCACAACGGCTCGTCCGCCGCATATGCCGCGATTGCCAGCAGGAGCAGGAACCGACAAAACGAGAAATTGAAATTTTTGCCAAACGTGGTCTGAAAATTGAAAAGTTGATTCGCGGCCGCGGCTGCCCGATGTGCAATATGACCGGGTATAAAGGCCGTATCGCGCTTCATGAGCTGCTCGTCATGACAGATGAAATGCGCCGTGTTATTTTAAATAAGGAACCGTTTTTGAAACTGCACGAGCTCGCCATAAAAAATAAAACGATTTTTTTGATTGATGATGGTTTACTGAAGGTAAAACAAGGTTTGACGACGCTCGAAGAAGTATTGAAAGTGGCCATTTTAAGCTAAAGGTGAGAATGATGAAACAAAGACTAGAGCATTTGTTGCGTGCGGCTTTTGAACTTAAAGCATCAGACTTGCATTTGACGGTCGGTGTTCCGCCGATTATGCGGATTAACGGTGAGCTAAAAAAATACGGCCAAGACGTGTTGCGGCCGGAAGATACAGAAGCGATGGCAAAAGCGATTATTCCGGAAGGATTATGGCAGCAGTTTCAAGAAAAAGGAGAGCTTGACTTTTCTTATGGGATTCCGGGAATTTCCCGTTTTCGTGTCAACACGTATAAACAGCGTTCGTGCGTGTCGCTTGCTGTGCGTGTGATCCCGACGAAAATTCCGACAATTGATGAGCTGCAATTGCCGGAGGTGCTGAAGCGGATTGCGCATAAACCTCAAGGGCTTGTGCTCGTGACAGGACCGACCGGGAGCGGAAAATCGACAACGCTGGCAGCGATGATTGATTATATGAATCGCACAATGCGGAAGCATATTATCACACTTGAAGATCCGATTGAATATTTGCATAAGCATGGAAACTGCATCATTGACCAGCGTGAAGTCGGCTTTGACACGAACAATTTTGCCAACGGTTTGCGTGCAGCGCTGCGGCAGGACCCGGATATCATTTTAGTTGGGGAGATGCGCGACTTAGAGACGATTCACACGGCGATTACAGCGGCAGAAACGGGTCACCTTGTCCTTGGAACGTTGCATACCTCAAGCGCACCGGCAACAATCGACCGGATTATTGACGTCTTTCCGCCGGCACAGCAGTCACAAATTCGCATTCAGCTCGCTTCCGTACTAGTGGCGATTATTTCGCAACGTCTATTTCCTAACGTGCAAAAAACGGGACGGGTCGCGGCAACAGAAATTTTAATTAATAACTCGGCAGTGGCCAACTTAATCCGTAACGAAAAAATTCATCAAATTATGAATGTCATGCAAACAAGCCGTGCTTTAGGGATGCATACGCTAGAAATGAGCATTAAGGAACTGCTGCAGGCAGGCCTGATTTCCAAAGAGGCAGCCGAGCCTTATTTAATGCAGGAGCGTGGCGAATAAAATGGCACAGTTTAAATATGAAGGCCGCGACGTGCACGGAAGAAAACAAAGAGGAGTCATTACGGGTATATCGAAACGGGAAGCGATACTGAAACTGCGCGAAAAAGGAATTAAAGTGATTGAAATCAATGAAGTTCCGGAAACGATATTAAATAAAGAAATTACGTTCGGCAAACCTGTCAAATTAAAAGATTTTGTCATTTATTTGAGGCAATTTTCCACCCTGCTCAAAGCAGGTGTTTCTGTTGTTGATTCGACAAGGATATTGGCAAGCCAAACAGAAAGCAAAGCGCTGAAAAAAGCGCTTGCCGATGTTGAAGAGGAGCTCCGCGCTGGCAATCCGCTATCAGCGGCAGCCGCGAAGCATAAACGAATTTTTCCGACGATGTTCGTTAATATGATTAAAGCAGGCGAGGCGGGCGGAAACATGGACGAGACGCTTGATCGGTTGGCCGATCATTTCGAAAAAGTGCATCGGACAAGACAAAAAGTCATTTCCGTTCTCGCATATCCATTTATTGTTTGCATAATTGCCATCACCGTAGTCATCTTTTTGTTAGTTGCCGTTGTACCAACGTTTGTACAAATGTTTGTAGATTTTGGCGCCGAGCTTCCGGCAATTACAAAATTTGTCTTAAAGTCTAGTGAATTTATGCAATCATATTGGTGGTTTGTGATTTTGGCAATGATTTCGGTTTATGTGCTGTTCGTGCTGTTAAAAAAACGGAAGGAAACGAAATATTATATTGACTATATGATGCTGAGGATGCCGATTTTTGGAAAAATGCTACAAAAAGCGGTGCTAGCAAGAATGGCGCGGACATTAAGCTCGCTCTTTTCCAGTTCGGTGCCGATTTTGCAGGCGCTCACGATTGTCGCCGATGTTGTTGACAACGAAGTGATAGCGAAGGTGATTGAACAATCACGAGATTCACTTGAACGCGGTCAATCGTTGACGGAACCGATGAAAAAGCATTGGGTCTTTCCGCCGCTTGTAACGCAAATGATTGCGATTGGCGAGGAAACAGGGGCGTTGGATGCAATGCTCGCTAAAGTGGCTGACTTTTATGAAGCGGAAGTGGAAACGGCAACAGACCGGTTGAAATCGCTTATTGAACCGATCATGATCGTCTTTTTAGCCGGTATTGTCGGAACAATTGTTACATCGATTTTAGTGCCGATGTTTGACATTTTTAATCAAATTCAACAATAATCTGCATAATAAATATTTTCAACGCATGAATAAATATTGTAAAATGGTAATAGTAAAAAAGTCTTATAATAAAGAGAGGAGAGGGGAATATGTTTAAGCGTTTTTTAAAGAACCAAAAAGGTTTGACGCTGATTGAACTGTTGGCTGTTGTTGTGATTTTAGGGATTATTTCGGCGATTGCCATTCCGAGTATCGGAGGGTTAATTGACAACTCGAAAAAAGATGCGCATGTGGCGAACGCGCAGCAAATGATTAATGCGGCGAAAATTGCGGTGACAAGTGATAAAGGGATAGTGCCAGGTAAAGGTAAAAGTATTTATTTGAATCTAGCATACCTAGAAGAAAGATATTTAGAAACTGTGAAAGATCCAGATGGTGGTACTTACACAAAAGCAACTGCCAATACTCCTAGTGCTGTGGACACATCTAGTTTTACGGAACCTTCAAATGACTCTTACGTAGTTATTTCTGCCGATAATAATAATAAATTAAGTTATAAAGTAAAATTAGTGAATTCATCACGCGGAGTTCAAACCGGTGGACAAGGTAATGCTGCAGGGAAAGCTGTTGCAGAGACTGATTTAAGTCGTGAAAATGTAAGATAACTTTTGTAATTTAGGTAGATAAAGATGCAAGAGTATTTTTATTATATCTCTATCATCTCTCTCCTCCTCGGTTCCTTCTTTAACGTCGTTGGTTTGCGCGTTCCGAGGGGGGAGTCGATTGTCAAGCCGCGTTCGCATTGCCCGGGCTGTAAGCGCACGCTTACGGCTTGGGAGCTTATTCCTGTTTTATCATATGTTGTTCAAGGCGGAAAGTGCCGCGGTTGCGGCAGCCGCATTTCGCGGGTTTACCCGTTCATAGAGCTGGCTACGGCGATTCTTTTTACGATTTCACCGCTTTTGGTGGGATGGTCAAAGGAATTAGTGATTAGCTGGACGCTCATTTCTTTGTTGATGATTATTGTTGTTTCTGATATTCACTATATGGTTATTCCTGATAAAGTGCTGCTGTTTTTTGCAGTCATTTTTATTATGGAGCGTATTTTTATTCCATTGGACCCATGGTGGGATTCGCTTGTCGGAGCGATGATTGGATTTTCGCTTCTTCTGTTGATCGCTTTTTTCAGCAAGGGCGGCATGGGAGGAGGCGATATTAAACTATTTGCCCTGCTCGGTTTTGTGTTAGGGGGGAAAATGGTGCTGCTCGCCTTTTTCTTTTCTACGCTTTACGGCACCATCTTTGGACTGATTGGGATGGCATTTGGCAAAGTGCGCCGCGGCGAGCCGATGCCGTTCGGTCCTTATATCTCAATCGGAACGCTTACTGTTTACTATTTTGGACAAATGATCATCGATTGGTACAGACAGTTCATTTTGTTTTAATGTGAGGCGAACATATGAAAATGTTCAAATGGTTTCAACGGCATCAAAGAATCGCAAACATTGTTATGAAAGACCATGTTATTCGTTATTTAGAATTAAAGCAAACGAATCCGCTTATATTATCCCGCTGTGAAGAGCGCTATCTTCCAAGCGGCATTATTCAGGAAGGAAAAATTGTCGACGAGGAAATATTGGCAACGATATTAGAAGAATGCGTTTCCGATTGGAAAATAAAAAACCGCCGCGTCCGCTTTATCGTTCCAGATCCGGTCGTTGTAATTCGCTCTATTTCTCTTCCAAAAGAATTGGAAGATGATGAAATTCGCAGCTATTTATTTATGGAATTGGGAACAACGATTCATCTGCCGTTTGAAGAACCGGTATTTGACTATACGATTGTTGAACGGACGAAAGAAAAGCTCGTTATTTTATTATTTGCTGCACCGGAGCATATAGTCAAAAGCTATTCGGAGCTGCTCGAAGAAGTGAAGCTCCGCCCGATTGCTGCTGATATTTCACCTTTATGTATATACCGTTTATTTCACGCTGCCGATCAAGCGAAAAAAGAAGATCATTTATTGCTTGTGCAAGTTGATTTATCGGCGGTTAATGTGAGCGCTTTTCATCAACATCGTCCCATTTTTATGCGCCAGCTGTTATTTGAACCGGAATTTGACCAATGGGAAAAGAAAACGGATGCATTCGGCAGCATTGCTTTAGAATGGCAAGGGGAGGAAGAGGAGCCGCTTCGCCAACTGGAAGATGTATATAAAGAAATTGAGCGGGTGATGAGCTTTTACCGCTTTTCCATTCAGCAGGGAAATGCACAAATTTCCCGGATTTTACTAACAGGTGACCATCCGTATTTATCGCAAATTTATGCAGCGATGCGTGAGCGCTTTGACATTTCTGTTGACATTTTATCTGAGAATGTCATTGCTTCTGCCAACCGTAAAACAATTTCGCCATCCTATCATCTTGCATTAGGATTAGCGTTAAAAGAGGGAACTTCGTAATGTTGGTCGAAATTAACCTGCTACCGAAAAAAGAACGAAAAAATGCCGCTTTATTGTTTATTTTATTCATTACCCTGTTTTTTGCCGCAATCGGCAGCGCTGTTTTTTATTTCTATATGCAAAGGGCCGAACAGAAAATCGAATCGTTGACAAAGCAGATTGAGCAAATTAAAACATTAAGAATAACAGAGGAACAAAAATTGGCTAATACCGAGTCGCTTACAGCTGTTCAAGATTTAGAAAATGCCGTGAATTGGGCGAAAGACTATCCGATTAAAACGGTTCTCCTTCTTAAAGAATTATCGAAATTGCTGCCGGAACGCGGCTTTATGATGAACTTTTCTTATGAAGAAGCCGGATCGATTCAGTTAACGGTTCAATTTGATACGAGCCGGGAGGCGGCGTATTATTTGAAAGCTTTATCTGATGCCGAGTTTGTCGCGGAGGCATATCTTGCAAGTCTTACTGTGGAAGAGAAAAAAGATTATATCAGCTCAACTAACGAAAATAAAACAAACGAAATGAAAAATGTTCTTCCGCGCTATATTGGCCAATATCAAATAAAGGTGAACAAAGAGGTATTGAAAAAACTGGAAAAGGAGGAGCGGCAATGAGTCTTCTATTGTCTAAACGGCAACTGTTGCTGCTTCTCGGCATATTCATCACCATGGGCCTTGCTTTTTTTGTGCTTTATTCATATATTTTGAAACCGATGCATGAGCGGATTGAGCAGCTGCAGCAAACGCTTTCGACTGAACAACAATTGCTTGATGCAACAAGGGAGCAGACTGCCCAACAAGAAACAGAAATAACGGAAAGTGTCGTTGAATTGCAAAAAAGAGTGCCTGTAAAGCCGATGGTCGAACAGCTATTGCTTGATTTAGAACGGGCGGAAGTTGTTTCAGATAGTTTTATATCAAGCATTTCCTTTACTGAAGATTCAGAGGTGACAACGCAGCCTTCTGCTTCTGAAAGCGATACGGACGCTGCAGCGGAACAGCCGCAAAGTTCATCTGTGGCGGAACAGTTGAATACAGGAATCCAATCTGTACAAAAGCAGGGAAATGAACAGCAGCCCAATCAGCCTGCGATTCCGCTTCCGAACGGGTTAAAAAGCATTTCTGCGACGCTTACGGTACAATCGCCGACTTATTATCATTTAGAGCGCTTTTTAGAAACGCTTGAAGGATTAAAGCGGATCGTTTCGGTCCAATCATTATCATTTGCCGGAAATCAAGAAGTAACTTCTGCTGCGGCAGAAATCAAACCGTTAACTTATTCATTGACAGTGGCTGCGTTTTATTATCCAAGCCTTGCTGATTTACAGGATAAAGTTCCGCCTCTTGATGTTCCGCCGCCAAGCGAAAAGCGGAACCCGCTGACAGAAATGCTGCCTCATTCAGATAAGGAAGATAAGAGAGCGCCATAGAGGTTGTCCGTTGAGTACATTACTGATTGCGTGTCATCAGCAAAATTTGCCGAAAACCTTCGAGAACAAGACGACAAATGTCTTGTTCTTTTTTTCTTTTTTTATGATAAGATCGCCAAGAAATAATGAGACGAGGATGGTGAAAAGATGGACAAGCAAGAGAATAAAATATCGATTAAAATAAATGGAAGCGAACGGCCTTTTACGACAGAAGAAGCGGCTATTTCAAAGCATCTAACAAACGAAATAAGGGAAAAAAAGGAACGGCTGTTTGAAAATGATCATAAACAGGAAAATGAGCACAGTGTTATGGATTGGACGGAATTACGTAAAGCGAAAGCGAGCCCGATAAAGAAAAAATCGTTGAACAGCACTGTCAGAAAACATAAGTCAGCGCTTGTTTCGATTTTCACTGCGGTAGTGATTGGAACAAGTCTCGGTTTTGTTGTGTTAAACTTTCTTTCCGAGGAAAAAGTAAATGGAACACCAGAAGAATTCGTTTCTTCGTCTAATTCCGCTTTGCCGCCGCCGCATACGGAAACAAAAGAGCAAGCGGCCGGCAGCGCCCAACAGTCAGCTTTTTCTGTTTATGTGATTCAAGCAGGGGTTTTTTCGACAGCAGAAGCGGCCGGAGAATATAGGAGCAAATTAAATAATGCCGGCATTCCTGCGGTTGCCTTCGGAGAAAAACCAACGTATTTATTTATTGGCATTGGTTTAGAAAAGGAAGCATTGCGTCCTGTAAGTGAACTTTATCAACAAAAAGGGCAGGAAACGTACATGAAGCCGATGACGTTAGCACCGGAAGCCGATGCAGAAGCAAATAAAATTCTGGCAGCCAGTCAATCGTTTTACGAAAAATTAATTTCTGCATCCGTACAACTGTCGGGAGGACAGTCATTAAGCGATGAAATAAAAAAAGATTTACAAAACGAATATAAGCAGTTCCAAACCGTCAAAGCGCCGGGCGCCAAAAACGCAGTTGAATATAAAAAACGTTTGGAAAACGCTTATGCATTATTCACTTCCTTTGAGCAAACAAAAGATGCACAATTGCTGCCAAAAATTCAACAACAGCTTTTAGAAGCATTAACGCTTTATATGGCGTTTACAAGCAAATAACCGAAAAAGCTGTCTCATACATATTCGCTGAGACAGTCTTTTTTTTGCGGAAATTTGCATGAAAATGTCATTTTTAAAAATTGTGTCTAAATGCAAGATTTGATACGATACTATTGTATCTTCCAATTTGAAACAAATGCTCATACAGGGGGAATGCAGATGAAACGATTGATTTTAGCCTCCAGCTCTCCTCGAAGAAAAGAGCTTCTAGAAATGGCCAACCTTCCATTTGAAATCCTCGCCAGCCATATTGAAGAAGAGGTTCCCGAAAACAGTACGCCGGAAGAGGTTGTGCAGTCGCTTGCCTATCAAAAAGCCAAGGCGGTTGCTGAATTAGAGAAAGATGCCTATGTTCTCGGAGCGGATACGGTTGTTGTTTATAACGGAACGATCTTAGGAAAGCCGAAAACGGAACAGGAAGCGTTTCAAACGCTGAAGCTGTTATCAGGTAAAACTCACGAAGTATTAACAGGTGTTGCGATTTTGTCGCGGGCAGAAGAAACCGTCTTTTATGAACGAACAAAAGTAACATTTTGGGATTTGACAGACGAAGAAATTTTCGACTATATTGCCAGCGGAGAGCCGATGGATAAAGCCGGTTCTTACGGCATTCAACAGCGCGGTTCTCTCTTTGTGAAGAGAATAGACGGAGACTATTTTTCCGTTGTCGGCCTGCCGATTGCCCGTACGGTCCGCGAGTTGAAAAAGCTTGGATTTTAGCTGGAACATAAGGAGGTATTTTTTTGAAAACGATGTCCTTAATGATTCGGGATTTTCCAGAGGATGAGCGGCCGCGTGAACGTTTAATTTCTGACGGCCCGGAAAGCCTGGCGAATCATGAACTGCTGGCCATTTTGCTGCGGACGGGGACAAAGGATGAATCAGTATTACAGCTGGCAAACCGCTTATTAAATCATTTTGAAGGGCTGCGTCTGCTAAAAGATGCGACAATTGAAGAAATGACAAGCATTAAAGGAATCGGGACGGCCAAAGCTGTGCAAATTCTTGCTGCTATTGAGCTTGGGAGACGGATCAGCCGATTGCAATATAATGAACGTTATGTGATTCGTTCTCCGGAAGATGGGGCAAAATACGTGATGGACGACATGCGTTTTTTGTCCCAGGAACATTTTGTCGCTCTTTATTTAAATACGAAAAATCAAGTCATTCACCGGAAAACGGTATTTATCGGAAGCTTAAACGCCTCTATTGTTCATCCCCGTGAAGTATTTAAAGAAGCGATTAAGCGCTCTGCTGCCTCCATTATTTGTGCGCATAACCATCCTTCCGGAGACCCGACTCCAAGCCGTGAAGATATCGAAGTAACAAAGCGGCTCGTTGAATGTGGGAGAATGATTGGCATCGAGCTGTTAGATCATCTTATTATTGGCGATCGAAAATTTGTCAGCCTGAAAGAAAAAGGCTACGTGTAATGGTTCTCTTTTTTTGTCGAATCAGTTATAATAAAAGTTATGAGTTTTTCCTAATTGTTTGCAAGAAGGACGAAGCAAGCTTGAACGGAGTCAAACAAAGGGATTTGTTTGTTTTGTGAGAAATTCGGCAAAAAAAACTCGAACTTTGCCGAAATATGTATGTATATGAGGTTTGCGTTTCATATAAAAAATTAGCATTTCGTTTCAGAAAGGAAGATACGTAATGTTTGGATTTGGTACGAGAGATCTTGGCATAGACCTAGGCACTGCGAATACGCTTGTGTATGTAAAAGGAAAAGGAATTGTGTTAAGAGAACCTTCCGTTGTTGCATTGCAAAAAGATACGAAGCAAATTGTCGCCGTTGGAAACGAGGCGAAAAACATGATTGGACGTACGCCGGGAAATGTTGTGGCATTGCGCCCGATGAAAGACGGTGTCATCGCTGATTATGAAACAACGGCAACGATGATGAAATATTACATTAAGCAGGCAACGAAAAATAAAGGATTGTTCGCCGGAAAACCGTATGTAATGGTTTGCGTTCCATACGGAATTACAGCGGTTGAGGAGCGCGCGGTCATCGATGCGACACGGCAGGCGGGAGCGCGTGATGCGTACACGATCGAAGAACCGTTTGCTGCGGCAATCGGCGCTAATCTCCCGGTATGGGAGCCGACAGGAAGCATGGTCGTTGATATCGGCGGCGGTACGACCGAAGTGGCGGTTATTTCCTTGGGAGGCATCGTCACAAGCCAGTCGATTCGCGTTGCTGGCGATGAGATGGACGAGGCGATTATTCATTACATTCGCAAAACGTATAATTTAATGATTGGTGAACGCACGGCGGAAGCGATTAAAATGGAAATTGGTTCAGCCGGCAATCCTGAGGGAATCGGCAATATGGAAATCCGCGGCCGCGACTTGCTGACAGGTCTGCCGAAAACGATTGAAATTAGCGCGGAGGAAATTGCTGAAGCATTGCGGGATACGGTATATGCAATTGTTGATTCCGTAAAAAATACGTTGGAAAAAACGCCGCCGGAATTAGCGGCTGACATTATGGACCGCGGCATTGTGTTAACTGGAGGCGGCGCATTGCTGCGCAATCTTGATAAAGTTATCAGCGAGGAAACAAAAATGCCTGTGATTGTGGCGGAAAATCCGCTTGATTGTGTCGCCATCGGTACGGGCAAAGCGTTAGACCATATTCATTTATTTAAAAATAAAACAAAAGATCATCGCTAAACGTAAGAGGGTGTAAAAATCATGCCACAGTTTTTTTTGAATAAACGTTTAATTGTTTTGTTAGTCAGCATTATTTTTCTCGTGGCATTGATTGGTTTTTCCTTAAAAGAACGACAAAATTTAACTTGGCCGGAGCAATTTATTAAAGATACAGCTGGTTTTGTGCAGTTTATTTTTCATAAGCCCGCACAATTCGTTGCGGGCTTCTTTGAAAATGTCAACGACATAAAACATACATACAAGGAAAATAAAATTTTAAAAGCGCGGCTGGAAGAGTATGCTGTGTTAGAAGCACAAGTACAGGAATTGGAAAAAGAAAACGCGAGGCTGCGTGAATTTCTTGATAAAAAGGAAAGTCTTAGGGATTTTGAGCCAATTCAGGCAACGGTGGTAGGACGCAATCCCGACCGATGGCAGGAACTGGTTATTGTCAATAAGGGCAAACGGCACGGTGTGACAAAAGATATGGCGGTCATTACCCCTTCAAGAGCTCTCGTTGGGAAAGTTCAGCATGTTTCACCGTTCACAGCAACGATTCAGCTGTTAAGCGCTTCCGATCAAAAAAATCGTATTTCTGCATTTGTTCAAGGAGAAGAAAATGCATTTGGCTTGATTGAAGGTTATGACGAAAAGCGAAAAGCACTGCTTTTAAGACGAATCCCATTTGATGCGAAAATTAAAGAGAAGCAAAAAGTGTTAACATCTGGCCTTGGAGGCGTATTTCCAAAGGGATTGGTGATTGGCGAAGTGCTTGAAGTGGAACCGGATGAATATGGATTAACGCAAATGGCTTATGTAAAGCCTTATGCAAACTTTTATGATATTGATGATGTCATTATTGCCAAACGGAAAATTGATGATCCAAAAGAGGAAGGGGAGTGAGAAGAGTGAAAAAGCTCGTACTTCCTTTTCTCGTTATTCTTTTTTTTGTCAGTGAAAGCATCGTTGTTGACCTTTGGCCGAAAAATGGGTTTTATGAAAAATATATTTTCGTCCCGCGTTTTCTTCTCATTGCCATTGTTTTTGTTACGGTTTATGTGACACGATTTTACGGCATTGTGTATGGTTTTGTTTTTGGGCTGCTATATGATGTTTTTTATACGGAAATTTTAGGTGTTTATATGTTTATATTTGTATTAATTGCTTATTTAACCTCAAAAGCGATGCGGGTGTTTCATAATAACGTTTTAGTGACATCATTTCTAAGTATCGTAGCCGTTAGTGTTGTCGAATTTTATGTATATGGAATTTATTTGCTGATTGGAAAAACCGATATGCCGTTTGAAATATTTCTTTACGATCGCTTGTTTCCAACGATCTTCCTAAATACGATTTTTGTCATTTTCGTTTCTTACCCGCTTAAACAGCAGCTCATAAAATTGCCAATTCGTGAGCGCGAAGATGAAGATTATCTCCTTTGAAAAAAGGAAAATGAAATGATGTTGTAGAATTATTCGTTGAGGTGAACGTTGTGAATAGGCAAAAACAGCAATACGTGACAATTAAAGGAACGAAAGACGGGCTGACGTTACATCTCGATGATACTTGTTCCTATCGTGATCTGGTAATGGAATTAGAGGAAAAATTATCTGTTAACCAAACAAATGAGCCGGATGGTCCACTCGTTGCCGTTCATCTTAAAGTAGGGAACCGCTACTTAACTCCTGAACAGGAAGAAGAGATTCGCACATTGATTCGCACGAAAAAAAATTTAGTCGTTGAATCGATTGAAAGCAACGTAATTACAAAAGAAGAAGCGCTGATTTGGAAGCGGGAGACGGAAATTGTTTCTGTTTCAAAAATTGTTCGCTCAGGTCAAATTTTGCATGTGCAAGGCGATCTTTTATTAATTGGTGATGTCAATCCGGGAGGAACCGTCATTGCTGGTGGAAATATTTTTATCCTTGGAGCGTTGAGGGGGATTGCTCATGCTGGGTATTATGGGAATAAAGAAGCGGTTATTGTCGCTTCAGTGATGAAACCGATGCAGCTGAGAATCAGCGATATTATGAACCGCGCTCCAGATTATAAAGCGGAAGAGCGGAATGAAATGGAATGCGCTTATGTTGATGACAATAATCAAATTGTTGTTGACCGTTTGCAGCTGTTAACACATCTAAGACCTCATTTAACAAGGTTAGAAAGGAGACTGTAACAGTGGGGGAAGCTATTGTCATTACATCAGGAAAAGGCGGCGTTGGTAAAACAACGACGACAGCAAACTTAGGCACAGCCTTAGCCTTGGCAGGAAAGCGCGTATGCCTTGTCGATACAGATATCGGTTTGCGCAATCTCGATGTCGTCATGGGACTTGAAAACCGTATTATTTATGATTTAGTCGATGTGGCACAAGGCCGCTGTACTGTGCAAAAAGCGCTTGTCAAAGATAAGCGCTTTGATGACAAATTATATTTATTGCCGGCGGCACAAACAAGCGATAAAACCGCTGTTACTCCGGAACAGATGAAGAAGCTGATTCAGGAATTAAAACAAGACTATGATTATATTTTAATAGATTGTCCAGCCGGCATTGAGCAAGGGTATCGGAACGCAGTTGCCGGGGCTGATGAGGCGATTGTTGTTACTACACCGGAAGTTGCTGCCGTGCGTGATGCCGATCGCATTATTGGTTTGCTGGAAAAAGAGGAAAACATTCGTCCGCCGCGTCTCATTATTAACCGCATCCGCAGCCATATGGTCAAAAGCGGTGATATGTTGGATATCGATGAAATTGTGATGCATTTGTCCATTGATTTGCTGGGAATTATTGCTGATGATGAGAATGTGATTAAAGCTTCCAATAACGGTGAACCAATTGTTCTTGACCCAAACAGCAAAGCTTCGATTGCCTATCGCAATATTGCAAGAAGAATCCTCGGCGAATCCGTACCGTTACAGTCACTTGAAGAAGAACAAAAAGGTGTCTTTGCAAAAATTAAAAAGTTTTTTGGCGTGCGATGAAAAAGCTGACCGAAATCAAAGTGTCAGACCCCGCAACAGCCGTATATAGTGTTATAGCATTCGAGCAACACACTGTATATGTTTTGTTGTGCATGAGGTCAGACACTTATTGGTCAGCTTTTTTTGTCTTTGTCATATCCTAAAAGAAGATTTCATAAAATGGTACAAACTATGAGTGGAGGATGGTAGGAAATGGGCAATCGGGCTGATGAGATTCGCAAACGCATCGCCAAGCGAAAACGGCAGCGGCAACAAATTCATTATCAGCAGCAAAGACACGCATTTTTCGAGCTGGCTGACGAGGAGAAATACGGGGGACATTCACTCATTACGTATGACGATTATTCCAACAAAGACAGTCATCCGCTTTTCCACAAAGAGCTCTTCCTCTTAAAAACTTTTCTCTCCGTCTGTCTCGTATTAATCACAGCCATTTTATTTAAAAATTCATCTTCTCATTTAGAACCAATCAGAAGCTTTGTCAAAAGTACGATGGAGCAGGAATTTCAATTTGCTGCTGTTGCCGATTGGTATGAACAGCAATTTGGAAAGCCGCTTGCATTGCTGCCAAAAGAGGGGCAACAAGAGAGGAATAAAGGAGTACAGTACGCGGTCCCTGCTTTCGGCCGCGTGTTAGAAAGCTTTGATGTAAATGGACAAGGAGTGATGGTGGAAACCGGGATGGAAGCATCTGTGGAAGCAATGAATGAAGGGATTGTTGTTTTTGCCGGTATAAAGGACAAGCTCGGCAAAACGGTGATTATTCAACATGCGGATGGAACGGAGTCATGGTATGGCAGCTTAGGAAAGATTTCCGTGAAGTTGTACGATTTTGTGGAAATGAAAAAAGAAGTGGGGAAAGCAATGAATAATGAAGACAATACAAAAGGAGTTTTTTATTTTGCGATTAAACAAGGGGAGCAATTTATTGACCCGATTCAGGTGATTTCTTTTGAATAAGTATATTTCGCTTCTCAACAAAATTCATATCCATCCGCTTTTATGGCTCGTATGCGGCATCGCAATTGTAACCGCTCAGTTTAAACACCTACTTATTCTATTTTTTATCGTGTTCATTCATGAAGTTGGACATGCGCTTGCGGCTCTTTTTTTTTCATGGCGCATTAAGCGAATTTTGCTGCTGCCGTTTGGCGGCGTTGCCGAAGTGGAAGAGCACGGAAATCGGCCGTTCAAAGAAGAATTCATTGTCACGCTTGCCGGACCGATGCAACATATTTGGCTTGTCGCCGCTGCATTTTTATTAATGAAATTAGAGATGATGACAAGTGAGCTATTCGGCATATTTTTTGAATATAATCTGGCTATTTTTCTTATCAATTTATTGCCCATTTGGCCGCTTGATGGGGGAAAATTATTATTTTTACTGTTTACTCATTATTGGCCTTTCAGTCAGGCACATGAAAAGCTGCTCCTTTTTTCATTTTGCGGTGTGTTCATTTTAACAGCGATGATTGTATGGCTCAACCCGGTTCAAATCAGTCTTTGGATGATTGTATTGTTCCTTTTTTACTCGTTATTTCATGAATGGAGACATAGGCAGTATATGATCATGCGTTTTTTACTTGAGCGGTATTACGGAAAAAAAGTCGTCTACCGCAAATTAAAACCAATTGTTGTCGAACATACCGATTTTATTTTTGATATATTGTTACAGTTTTATCGTGGCCCAAAACATTCCATTGTCGTGATGAAAGACGAAAAACAGCAGGCGGTGTTGGATGAAAACGAGCTGTTACATGTGTTTTTTTCAGAAAAAAGAGTAGATGAACGCGTCGGCAATCTTCTTCATTATTATTGATCGAGAGCGCATCATTCATAGAGCTGTAAAATGTAAAATAGGTTGACATCTCTATTTTTTTCATGGTATCATTTTTCATGTTGTAATGTTTTGTACCGTTGGGCGGACGGGAGGTCAAGCCTTGTGGAGTGAAAGCACTTGATTCACGATGAAGCAGGAATCCTTAAGGGGAACGCCATATTTGTAGCACCCGTGCTACAACCGCTCAGCTCGGGTTGCAAGTTTTCGCAAACAGCGAAACGCCTCGAAGCTGGCGAGTCTGAGTCTAATTTAGGAGGTGCAAATATGTACGCGATTATCGAAACTGGCGGTAAACAAATTAAAGTTCAAGAAGGTCAAGAGATTTACATTGAAAAAATCGACGTTGCTGAAGGCGAAACAGTTACATTTGACAAAGTGTTATTCGTAGGCGGCGAAACTGTAAAAGTTGGCAATCCTACGGTAGCCGGTGCAACTGTAACTGCAAAAGTAGCAAAGCATGGTCGCCAAAAGAAAATTATCGTTTTCAAATATAAAGCGAAGAAAAACCAACGTCGTAAACAAGGCCACCGTCAACCTTACACAAAAGTAGTAATCGAAAAAATTAACGCGTAAGGCGTAGACGATGATAAAAGTAGACATTCAACGTACAGAACAAGGAAAGGTTAAAGCCTTTACGTTAAGCGGACACGCCAATTTTGCCAAGCGTGGCCAAGATATTGTTTGTGCTGGAGTATCAGCGGTTTCGTTCGGTGCGATTAACTCCATTATCGCTTTAACGAAAGTAACGCCGCGAATCAAGCAAGGAGAAAACGGGGGCTACCTTCACTGTGAGATTCCGATGATTGAAGATCAAACAGTCGAGGAAAAAGTCCAGCTGCTCCTTGAAGGAATGATCGTCTCCTTACAAACAATTGAAAAAGAATACGGCAAGTATATTCAAATTACGGAAAAGTAACAGGAGGTGAAACTCATGTTAAGATTAGATCTTCAATTTTTCGCATCTAAAAAAGGTGTAGGTTCTACAAAAAACGGCCGTGATTCTATCGCGAAACGTCTTGGTGCAAAACGTGCTGACGGCCAATTCGTAACCGGCGGTTCCATTCTTTACCGTCAACGCGGTACGAAAATCTACCCAGGCTTAAACGTAGGCCGCGGCGGCGATGATACTCTTTACGCAAAAGTAGACGGCATCGTACGTTTTGAGCGTTTCGGCCGTGACCGCAAAAAAGTGAGCGTTTATCCAGTAGCTCAAGAAGCGTAAGCTGTTTGAAAACTCTAACCGTTTTGGTTAGGGTTTTCTTTTTGCTCATTTTAATAGAAAACGATGTTTTGCATATTTGTCCCTTTTGGTATAATTTAGCTAAATAAAAATTTTTAATAGGGGATTTTGGATGAAGAAACAGTGGCATATTGTTGAAGTGTTGCGCCAGTCCCGGCACGATTGGCTGAACAAAATTCAACTCATTAAAGGGAATTTAGCATTAAATAAATTAGAACGTGTCAAAGAAATCATTGAGGAAATCGTCATTGAAACGCAGCATGAAGCAAAATTAACGAATTTGAATGCGCTTGAGCTGGCTGAGCTTTTAATGACATATAATTGGCAGGCACAGCATTTCCGTCTTGAATATGAAGTGCTTGGGGATGTATGTGATTTATCCATCTATGATAAGGAACTTTCCAACTGGTGCAGACAGTTTTTTTATATTCTCGAAGAACACGCTGACGGGAACGGAGAAAATCATTTAAGCATTTCCATCGAGATAGGGGAAAACGTGCGGTTCTTTTTTGATTATAGTGGAACAATAACAGATGCGAATTCATTAAAGGAATGGCTCAGCAGTCATATGGCTGGAACGGCTGTTTTTGTAGAGACGTTTCAAGTACATAGTAAAGAGATGACCGTTGTTTTAAAAATTGGCATGTGAGCATCATGAGAAGAACGGAGGAAAGAAAAATATGTTTGTCGATCAAGTGAAAATTTATGTCAAAGGTGGAGACGGCGGTAATGGCATGGTTGCATTCCGCCGTGAAAAATATGTGCCAAAAGGCGGACCTGCCGGCGGAGATGGCGGAAAAGGCGGTGATGTTGTTTTTGTGGTTGATGAAGGATTGCGCACATTGATGGATTTCCGTTATCAGCGTCATTTTAAGGCGCCAAGAGGCGAGCACGGCATGTCAAAAGGACAACATGGAAAAAATGCCGAAGATTTAATTGTAAAGGTACCGCCGGGAACCGTTGTTATTGATGATGACACGAAACAAGTCATTGCCGATTTGACCGAACACGGACAGCGGTTTGTCGTTGCCAAGGGAGGACGTGGCGGACGCGGAAATATGAGATTTGCCACCGCGACCAACCCGGCGCCGGAAATTGCCGAAAATGGTGAGCCGGGCGAGGAGCGCTACGTTACACTTGAATTGAAGTTGTTGGCTGATGTTGGTTTAGTCGGCTTTCCGAGCGTCGGAAAATCTACTTTGCTTTCTGTCGTTTCGGCAGCGAAGCCGAAAATAGCTGATTATCATTTTACAACACTTGTTCCGAATTTAGGCGTTGTCGAGACGGATGATGGCCGCAGCTTCGTTATGGCTGATTTGCCGGGCTTGATCGAAGGAGCGCATCAAGGAGTAGGGCTCGGTCATCAATTTTTGCGCCATATCGAAAGAACACGCGTCATTGTGCATGTCATCGACATGGCTGCTATGGAAGGCCGCGATCCGTATGAAGATTATTTAGTGATTAATGAAGAGCTAAAGCAATATAATTTGCGCTTAACCGAACGTCCGCAAATTATCGTCGCCAATAAAATGGACATGCCAAACGCCGCAGAAAATTTAAAGCTGTTCAAAGAAAAGCTGCAAGACGATGTGCCGATTTTTCCGATTTCTGCAATAACAAGACAAGGGTTGCGTGATTTGTTGTTTGCGATTGCTGACTTGTTAGAAACCACACCGGAGTTTCCGCTTCATGAGACAGAAGAGCCTGCTGTGCAGCGTGTTGTGTATCGTCTTGAAAAAGAAGCGCCTGCTTTTGAAATAAGCCGGGATAGTTCGGGAGCGTTTATTTTATCAGGAGAAAAAATTGAAAAGCTATTTAAAATGACCGATTTTTCAAGAGAGGAGTCAGTGAGACGGTTTGCCCGTCAGCTGCGCTCAATGGGAGTTGACGATGCATTGCGCAAGCGCGGTGCGAAAGACGGCGATATTGTCAAGCTGTTAGATTATGAATTTGAATTTATTGATTAAACGGGCGAGGAAGGTGCGGGCACTTGGATAAAAAATTTTATTTAGTGCGGGAAGACGTATTGCCCGAAGCGATGAAAAAGGTGCTTGAAGCGAAGGAACTGCTCGAAAGAAAAAAAGCAAATTCCATCGCTGATGCGGTGCAAATGGTCGGTGTAAGCCGCAGCGTTTTTTACAAATACCGTGATGCGGTCTTCCCTTTTCATGCCATTGTGAAAGAAAATATTATTACATTATTTTTTCATCTTGAAGATCGTTCCGGGACGTTGTCTAAGCTTCTTAGTGTTGTGGCTGCAGCTGGGTGCAACGTGCTGACGATTCACCAAACGATTCCGCTTCAAGGCCGTGCCAATGTAACACTGACCATCAGCACGAACGACATGAACGAAGATATTGAAGATTTACTAACAAAATTACGCCATTTAGAATTTGTTGAAAAAGTAGAAGTCGTTGGTTCAGGAGCGTAAGTAAGGGAGAGACAAATGATGAAAATTGGCTACTTAGGACCGAAAGCAACATTTACAGACTTAGCGGTGACAACCGTTTTTCCGAATCACGAAAAAGTGCCGTACAATACCATACCGGAATGTATTGATGCTGTAAGCAGCGGGGAAGTGGAGCTGGGTGTTGTGCCGCTTGAAAATGCGATCGAAGGCTCTGTGAATTTAACGATTGATTATTTAGTGCATGAGCAAACATTGCCGATTGTTGGGGAGATTGTCGCCCCGATCCAGCAGCATTTAATGGTGCACCCTAATCATTCGGACGATTGGGACGCGATACGTTGCGTATATTCTCACTCTCATGCCATTGCCCAGTGCCATAAATTTTTACATAAACATTTCAAGCAGGCGATGTATGAGTATACGACATCGACTAGCGCTGCGGCGAAATTTGTAAGCGAGAATCCAGAGTTAAAAATCGCGGCGATTGCCAACCGATTAGCCGCTCAAACGTACGGTTTGACGATTGTTCAGGAAAATATTCACGATTATGACTACAACCATACACGGTTTATCATTGTTCAGAAAGAAAACAGGGAGCTTTCCATCGATTCGCCGCTCTATGCCGGTGATAAAACGACATTGATGATTACGCTCCCAAAAGACCAGGCCGGTGCGCTTCATCAAGTATTGTCCGCTTTTGCGTGGCGCAAATTAAACTTAACGAAAATCGAATCTCGTCCGGCGAAAACCGGATTAGGCAATTACTTCTTTATTATTGACATTGATCAAAAAATGGACGACGTGCTTATCCCCGGAGCCATTGCCGAACTCGAAGCGCTCGGATGCTCTGTGCAAGTGTTAGGAAGTTATCCGTATTACATCATTTGAAGAAAATCCCCCAGCCGTTGAGATTGATCAAGGCTGGGGGATTTTTATTCAAGAGCTTTCCAAGTTTGACTGACGATTTTCTGTTGATAAATGTTGAACGATTATAAATAAAGATGAATTTGCAAGAGTCGTTACAAAAAGAGAATAACGTTGATAGCTTGATAAAATAAACAAATAAACAATGGTAGAGAGGTAAAATCTTGTAATTCGAAAAAACGGATTGACGATGAAGGAAATCATTTATATATATGATAATATAAGCCATCTATGTTATTAGAAGGTTCATCACCAAAAGTCGGGGGTGACAAATTTCCCTCCCGTTTCTAGGCGGATGCGCAAGAAAAGATGTGCGTTGTTTCGGTATCCATACCCTCTCCTTTTAATGAGTTTTATTTTATTATTTGTGCCCTCCATCTTTCCGTTTGATAAAGTGGATAAAATGGTATTGAGTATGGCTTTCTCACGAGAAACAAAGGCTTTCACAATACTTGAAACCGCACCGCAAGTATGAAATTGAAACCGTTTTATCCAATCCGAAAATCGTCTTTTCGCTTGAATAAACGTTTTCGCTTTGAATACGTAACGAATGTGTTGTAAGGATTGATATATATGACATACATGCTTGTCTTCTTTTAGCCATTGCGAAACCAACCCACGCTCTTCTTCCGTGAGTGTAGCTGGATCACAC